>NZ_QRCC01000031.1 GCF_009833125.1 Nitrosomonas sp. HPC101 | reverse complement strand
GCCATCTGTGGTTCGTCACGCTGCATCCGTTCGACGATGGCAATGGCCGTATCGCGCGGGCCATTGGCGATCTGCTGCTGGCACGCGCCGACGGCAGCCCGCAACGCTTCTACAGTTTGTCGGCGCAGATCCAGCGCGAACGTAAGGCCTACTACGACATCCTGGAGCGGACGCAGAAGCGGTCGATGGATGTCACTGAGTGGCTCGCGTGGTTCCTCGACACGCTGCATCGTGCCGTCGACCAGGCACAGCACATACTCGATGCCGTGCTGACCAAGACGCGGTTTTGGCAGCGCTGGGCGACCACGCCACTGAACGAGCGACAGGTGAAATTGCTGAACAAGCTGCTCGACGGCTTCGAAGGCAAGCTCACCAGCAGCAAGTGGGCGGCCATCGCCAAGTGCTCGCCTGACACGGCGCTACGCGACATCAACGACTTGCTTGCGCGGGGCGTGCTGCGGAAATCGGATGCAGGTGGGCGTAGCACCAGCTATGTATTGGTTGAGTCTGTACCAGGGGAAGGCGCATGAAGAAAGATGCAGACGATGCGGAAACTGCCATCATCAGCTCACCCGAGAACGTCATTCTGGATTGCCTCGAGCGGGACATCGCAGCGCACCCCGAACGGTTGCAGCCTATCACTGCCGAGCAGGTGCGACGTGTTCAATCGCTGGTTGTAGACGTCTCGGTAGAGCTCGGCACTCCAGTGTCGCCAGACGACGCATAACTCAGATCCACAGAAGAATCCCTTGGCTCGTCGGCCGAACAGCGCCTTCATGGACTCCTGCCAACTCATTCGGAAGGAGACCAAGATGGAAGTCGCTCACCTCAACCAAAAACAACTGGCCGCCCGCTGGAATATCAGCGAGGCCACCCTGGAGCGCTGGCGCAGCGTCGGGATCGGACCAAAATTCCTGAAGCTCTGCGGTCGGGTGGCTTACCGCCAGGTCGACATCGAGGCCTACGAGGAGTCGTGCTTGCAGATATCAACCAGCCAGTCGGTCGCTGCTCATGCCCAGTCCAGCTGAATTCGTCAGCCAATGGCTCGAAGCGCAGCCGGAGGGGGCTTTGATCAGAAGTCTGGATCTGCGGTGCATGGTCAGTGACAATCAGGCGTCGCGGGAGCTGGCTCGCTTGGCAAGGCGCGGACGGTTGATGCGTGTGGCGCGCGGCCTGTACGTCACCGTGACAGCCAGCTGTTTCGGCCCGGTCCCACCACCGGTCGACAAGATGATCCAATCGCTCGCAGACAT
>NZ_QRCC01000030.1 GCF_009833125.1 Nitrosomonas sp. HPC101 | reverse complement strand
CGCTGCTGGTATTGTGGTTCACCTTTTTCATTGAATGGAGAAGCATCTGATGTTGTTTTCTCGTATAGATAAAGCGGGAAGCACTGTCCTTTAGAAATCATTTCAAGGTCAGGAATAATATTTGTTATTAGCGAGGAAAATTCTTTTGTCGATCCTCTACCAGTAACAGAAATCACCAGATTTTCGCTGTCTTTGGTGGGGAAGATACGAGGTATTTGGTAAACGCTATTGTTGAAATACTTATCGAAAAATATCCAGCTTTTTGTGAAAGGTCGATATAAAGCCTGTCGCAGACCTTCTGAACTATAAGTACGAAAATTGTGTCGTGCCAGATCCTGTTTCAATTCAAGCGTCCAGCTTATGGTTTTGGTACTAAAATCCAGGAAGTTATCAACATTCAGCCAGTTTTCTTTTACGACCGATTGGCAAAGATTTTTGTATGCTTCTACTGATTTATTGTAGTAAGCAACCATTCCTTCCGTAGTATTGCTAAGATCACCAAGAGATGCGTTATATACCCATGCATCTCGATTTGTCTTTACGCCGTTTGAGTAATTCTCAAAAATCACTTGCGCTGTTTTATCCTTTTTGTTACCCAAGCTGATGTAAGTATCAAAATTTGGATCGCGCTGATTCAACCAATCACCAAACTGATCGGGCTCAATTTCCTGCCAACCTTTCTGCTTGGTAATACCTTCGATGCTCCCAAAGTCAACAATAGTTTTCAGCTTCTGTTCACGCGTCAGATAGTCACCAATATCATAGAAATAGATACGGCCTTGCTTCTTAGATTCGGAGTTCTTGACCAGAATAGAGATGGCAATCGGTGTACGAGTACCTTGTCCAAATACATTATCCTTTTCTTTACGCCGACGTTCTCCAGAAGTTCTTGCATTACCACGCAAGTGAAAAATATATAAATTACTGAATTCCTCAGCCAAACACTGGCGCAATCCATCTGCTGCATTGGCTTCAATAAAACCGGCATTGGTGACAAAGCCAATAACACCGCAATTGCCAATGCGATTAGAAGACCAGCGAATGGCACGAATATAACTGTCATAAAGTGCATTTTTTAACGTTGCTG
>NZ_QRCC01000029.1 GCF_009833125.1 Nitrosomonas sp. HPC101 | reverse complement strand
GGGCCGTATTCAGTACGCTCCCCACGATTGGCTTTTGGTTGTGCTGTATTGGTTATGCGGGCATCTGCAGCAGGTGCTTCCACTACTGCCGGCACGCCCTGGCCGAACTGGATGTTACCTGCAGCCAGTACTGCACCCGGGAGAATCCCCGCCAGGAGCATTAACAGTACACTCATTCCTGCACCCACACCTTTGCGATGCTCACTTTTGTTGCGTTTAAACATCATCAGACTCCTGAGGAGATATGCGCAACTCGGATGCTCGTTTATCTCAACGATACTTCCTCGGGACGCAGGATAATAAGGTGATCCGTTTTGCGGATCGTTTAACAACTGCTAACTGCTGTGTACTGTGAAGAAACTGATGAAACGTGCGACTGGCTGCCGCAAGGAAGATTAGGGAACGCCAGTGGTGACCTGGCTGACACGGTTACCTGCCGCATCGTAGGTATAGGTGACGACTACTCCATTATTGTAAGTAGTGGTCTTGACTCGACCCAATGCATCATAGGTGTAGCTGATAGATCCGGCGAACACCGAAACCGAAAGCCCCAGCAGAGTAATAACCGTAAGGAATCGAAATGCCACACCTGCTGCCGGTGTACGCTTGGTAGTTTGCTGCGTGCTCATTAATTACTCCAGGTAAATGAATTTCTAATTCCTAACAATCATGACAGGATGCAACTACACTCCGTACACGTTATATAAACAAACTGTATTGATGTATTTCGCATATATTATTTGCAATAATGATTCAGATTGTCAACAATCGACGACAAAAGTATCCATTTTATATGCTCAATAAAAATCATATGCCTCCCTCAACAGGTAATGGACACGGTTTGTTACCCAATCTCCTTACGACAATTCGGACCGCATGGCAGTGGTGGCTGACTGAAATGGGCTGGCTGATAAAACCAATTACCCATCAGTTCACCAATTCACAAATTCCTTTGTTATTGGTAACCGATGCAACCGAAGAACCTTGTCTCTCTGCGCAAAGCTCCGAACAGGTATCTGACTGGCCGAATGCAGCTGTGGGGCGTTCCATAATCATTCTGTTACACCCGGAGCAGGTTTTGCAGCTGTCCTTGACCCTGCCACGATCAGCACGAGCAAACTTGCGGCCTGCGGTACGGTATCAACTGGCTGTCGAAGCGCCGATTGATGAAGCAGCACTGTACTTCGATATCGGTGATATTGCAGTGGCCCGTGCCCGTGATGAGATCGTTATAG
>NZ_QRCC01000028.1 GCF_009833125.1 Nitrosomonas sp. HPC101 | reverse complement strand
GTCTGCTGATCCAGACGCAGAAATTTTTGAAAGCACCATCGAAAGCACTTACCAACACGACAAATTCAGTTAAAACCAGCACACCGTGGGACTAAACATCTAAGAATATTCTTGAGATAGTCGGTGCTGCTATTGCACTGGTAGCGCTGGCTTACACTGCTTACAGCGTGGGCATAAGTCGAAAGATCTCGCGGGCAGAATTCTGGCTCGAATTGCGAGATCATTTCTCAAGGTGTTCTGGTCAAGTAAACCTGGACACATTATTAAGTACTTTTTTCAAACTCCTGCGGAGTCATATTTCCCAAAGTGGTATGCAATCTGCGTGAGTTGTAATACACCATATAGGCTTGCACATCCTGAATGGCATCTTCTCTTGTTTGATAGAGGACACCAGTCAACCATTCTCGCTTCAAGCTGCTGAAGAAGCGCTCTGTAGGTGCGTTTACCTATCACTTTACCCTGGTGGTTAATGACTACACCAACATGTGTATCTAAATGGGTATCAACGCCAAGAATAACTTCATTCTGAATCAATGTGCCGTCCATATTTTATACTCCTCAGTCAGGATTGGCGCATTACCAACCCCACTTACCGGACAGGACACTCACGGTGCAATTCAAGGCTCCTATTAGGTCACATGTATTGGGCCCGGCAACGCTCGGGGAATGCCTGGGCCAGATCGACAGGTCAACGCAAAGGCACCACTTCGCCAATCCCAACACGGGTCAGATCAAGCCAGGCATTCCATACCATATTAAACTGAGTATCCCAACAGTTTCCTTTGCGGCTCATGCTTGCAGCGCATACTGTATTTGGTCAGCAGTGCCTGGTACGTATCTGAGGCGTATTGGCTGCCGCGGTCCGAGTGTAAAATGAGCCCTGACTCTGGGCGATGCTGCTATCTCTGGAAGCAATGGGGACAGGCTGGCTATCGGAATCTGCGCAAGTGTCCGCAATGCATGGAACACGAGCAAGTCGGCGCACGGGCCATGGCGGTTATCAAAAACACTGGCACTGGCTCAAGCACTTCCCTTGCGCTACCTTGAACAACTGGGTATTTG
>NZ_QRCC01000027.1 GCF_009833125.1 Nitrosomonas sp. HPC101 | reverse complement strand
GCAAGCGCAATGGTGATCACGGTGGTGATCGCTCCGGGTCCGGCAACGAGCGGCATGGCGATGGGCACAAAAATCTTGCTTCGACGTTCGTTGTGAGTGAGTGACTCCTGCTGGACACTCGAAGTACGGCCTTGCAGCATCGTCAGCCCCATCAGCAGGATCACCAATCCGCCACCACAACGAAACGCGGAGATGGAAATACCGAAAATGTCTAGCATCCAGTTCCCCGCGACGGCGGCGGCGAACAGGATGGTGAAAACAGAAATCGCCGCTAGCAAAGCGGATTTCCGTCGCTGCGTCCTGTCGAGACCATCGACCGCTTGCAGGAACACAGGAACTGCAGAAAGTGGGTTGGCAATCGCAAGCAATGCGACAATCGCCTGTATGTACTGGTCCATTGGGTTGATCATTCTAATAGAATCGTTGCAGCAGTTTTCGGGGGACTACGTGTCAGCGAAGGGGAGCACAAGCGTTCGGTTGTTGCCATCCCTGCTTTCCAGCTTCACAAAGCCATGGTGCCGGTAGACGCATCGAACTCGTCATCCTTTGCAACTACAACCAATGCAAACACACTGATATCGAGTTGCCGAACCTTGTAAACTGCGTCGGCCAAAAGAGATCGCGCAAGCCCGATGCCTTGATAGAATTGGTCAACCGCTAATCGGCCCATCATCACGATGGGAACCACAGGGTATCGCGGCAGCCGCCTCAAAAGGACATTCGATAGTCGGTAAGACTAACCGAACCGGATGATATGGTCTAATAGACCCGGACACTCCAGTTAAGAGAAAATAGTCTTAATTGGAGGATGAAATGGAGCCTAGGAAACACTATACAAAGGAATTCAAGCTGGATGCAATCAGCTTGGTACTGGATCAGGGATTAACGATAGCAGAAGCTGCCAGAAGCCTGGAAATCAGGGCTAACATGCTTGGGCGATGGATCAGGGAGAGCCAGGCGGATACTAATGGTCAGGCATTCCGCGGTAATGGGAAACTGACACCGGAGCAGGAAGAAATCCGGCGGCTTAAACTAGAAAACAAGCAATTAAAGCTTGAGCGGCAAATACTAAAGGAGGCGGCGGTCTTTTTCGCGAAAGAAACGAAGTGAAGTATTCGTTCATCACCCAAAAGAAAAAGACCTACCCGGTCGGCCTGATGTGCCGGCTATTGGGTGTCAGTCGCAGTGCTTACTATGACTATGAACAACGCCGCTGCAATTGCCCGGATGATCTACACCACAGGCAACTACTTAATGCTGTGCAGAATATTGCAAAATCATGCGATTACACCTATGGCAGTCGCAGGATGAAACGAGCGCTAAATGCCTTGGACTATCGGGTTAGTCGCTGGAAGGCGAGAAGACTAATGCAAGAAGCCGGGATACAAGTGAAACACCGGAAGAAGTACAAGGTGACGACGGACAGCAATCACCCGTTGCCAGTGTTTGAGAACCAATTGAATCGGCAATTTACGGTTGCCAGACCGGATCAAGTCTATGTTTGTGTCATTATCTGCATTTGACGATTCCGACGTAGTCGTTGCTTGTCTCTTTCGGTTGCGGTCTATATGTTCTCCCGACAGGTGGTGGGCTGGAG
>NZ_QRCC01000026.1 GCF_009833125.1 Nitrosomonas sp. HPC101 | reverse complement strand
GCTATGAAAGAGCGCCACGATACTTTAAAAAGTACTTCTCGGAAGGGGAAATAAAAATGCCACAAGTTATTAATACCAACGTTGCGTCACTCAATTCACAGCGTAATCTGAACGTATCGCAAGGTTCACTCAGTACCGCCTTACAGCGTTTATCCAGCGGTTTGCGCATCAACAGCGCCAAGGATGATGCTGCCGGGCTGGCCATTTCCGAGCGTATGACCTCGCAAATCCGCGGCCTCAACCAAGCGGCACGTAACGCCAACGATGGTATTTCACTGGCACAAACTGCCGAAGGCGCACTCGGTGAAATTGGTAATAACCTGCAGCGTATCCGTGAACTAGCAGTGCAATCCTCCAACGCGACTAATTCTGCTTCTGATCGTGCTGCTATGCAGTCCGAGGTCAATCAATTGATTGCTGAAATCGATCGCGTGGCAACACAAACTGATTTCAACGGTACTAAACTGCTGGATGGTTCTTTCAAAGCCCAGAATTTTCAGATAGGAGCTAATGCTGGCCAAACCATCACTGTCGATCAAATCACCAGTGCTCGTGCCAGTGATCTGGGTCAGTACCAGGGTTTCAACAAGACTGGCTTTTCTATCGGCACTGCCAATGATACTGTATCACCCAAAGCTGTAACGGTTGGTGGCCAGGTCTATACCCTTGGTGATGTAGCTGATGACGCCAAAGCCATCACCAATGCACTCAACAATGCCGGTATTTCCGGCCTGACAGTACGTGCCAACGAGACCAAGGTATTAGGTCAAACTTCTGCCGTCACTGGTTCTGCTAATGATGCAGATTCAATTGATATCAATGGCACGGCTATTAGCCTCACCAACACCAACAATGCAGTCAGTAATCGTGCCCATGCCGTGGAACAAATCAATGCCCAGTCGGCCGTGACTGGAGTAAGGGCTGTTGATAATGGTTCTGGTGTAGATTTAGTTGCCGCTGATGGACGTAATATTACTACAGTATTCACAGGTGTTAGTGGTATCCGAAGCTGACTATGGCCTTGCTGCTGATGCTACTACAGGGGGTAAATTGGATATCAGCTACGCTGCACCAGCTGGTGTTACCGGCACCTTCGACTTCACTACCGGTTTTGATGCAAGCTTCACTCCGCAAAATATCGCGGCTACTGGCACTGCTGTCACAGCCTTTGACATCAGTAC
>NZ_QRCC01000025.1 GCF_009833125.1 Nitrosomonas sp. HPC101 | reverse complement strand
GGAGGCTGTTTGGTTAAAGTCAAGCCACCGGAATGGCTTCCCTGGCGAATTGCCTATAGTAGTTTACCTCAGCTTCTGCGGGAGGGATGTAACCGATTGGTTCCAGCAGCCGCTGGTTGTTGAACCAGGCTACCCATTCCAGCGTTGCCAGCTCCACGGCCTCCCTGGTTTTCCAGGGGGCGCGCTTGTGAATCAATTCTGTTTTGTACAGCCCATTGATGGTTTCTGCCAGCGCGTTGTCGTAGCTGTCGCCCTTGCTGCCGACCGAGGGTTCTATTCCGGCTTCGGCGAGTCGCTCGGTATAGCGAATGGAGACATATTGCGAGCCTCTGTCGCTATGGTGTACCAAGGCATCCATCCGCCCCGGTTGCCGGGCATACAGCGCTTGTTCCAGGGCATCCAGCACAAAGTCCGTGCGCATGGAGCTGCTCACCTGCCAGCCCACAATGCGCCGGGCAAATACATCGATGACGAAAGCCACATACAGCCAGCCTTGCCAGGTCGAGACATAGGTGAAGTCTGACACCCACAACTGGTTCGGACGATCTGCCTTGAATTGCCGGTTAACCCGATCCAGTGGACACGGCAGCGCCTTGTCCGGAACTGTGGTGCGCACAACCTTTCCACGCCTGGCACCTTTCAGCCCTAACCGTTTCATGAGCCGTTCGACCGTACAGCGTGCCACCTGGACATCTTCACGCTTAAGCTGACGCCAGACCTTGTCGGCACCATAGACCTGCATGTTGGTCTGCCAGACCCGCTGTATTTGCGGCAGCAGTTCATCATCACGCAGGACGCGGGCACTGCGCAAAGCCGGATTACGCTGTTGCGCGGAATATCGCCGATACCCTGATGGGGCGACCTGCAAAACCTTGCAGATCGGCTCGACCCCATGGGCGTCGCGGTACTGGTCGATGAACGATCTCAGGATTTGAGTTTGCGGTCGAGCTCCGCCTGAGCGAAAAAAGCACTGGCCAGCTTCAGAATCTCATTCGCCTTGCGCAATTCCTTTACTTCGCGTTCCAGGGCTTTGATGCGGTCGCGCTCTTCGCTGGTCACACCGTCTCGCAAGCCGGTATCAGTCTCGTGTTTGCGCACCCATTCAAGCAATGTGTGGGCTGAACAGCCGATCTTCGGCGCAATGGATTCAATCGTCGACCACAGCGAGGGATACTCACTGCGGTGTTCCTGCACCAGACGGACTGCGCGCGCTCTTACTTCGGGGGAATATTTCTTTGATTTGTTCATGGCTCCATCTTCTCAGATATTGAAGCCTCCTCAAAACCCGGGGCGGTTCAACTAATAGTATTCGTTGAAGGCAAAGATGACAAAGAGTATCTCAAAAAGCTTAATTCTAAGATTAAACAGGTTACCAATCCAATTGGATGTGTAACAAAAGTAGTTTTTTTCCCGCTGAGAGGAAAAGACAACATCCTCCAAAAGATTGAATATAATAAAAGAACTCTAAATTCAATTCTGAAAGGTAAATCATGGCATGTCTTATTTGATCGTGATTTTTCAACAAATGACATTGATAACAAGCTTAGACAGAAAATGCAGTCGAAAGGGTACACTCCATACAGTCACACAGGCTACTGCATAGAATCAGTATTATTTTCAGATATCAGTATATTAAAAAGATATTTGTGTTCTCTTGTGCCAAACATTAACGAGCGCGACCTTTCAGAACACATTGATGCTTTGATAACCGAACTAAGTAAGAGTGCTAAAGATACTGACTCTCCGATCAACAAAGAAATCGAGATTAACTTTAAGGGGCAGAAAAAAAATAGGCCAGAATTCGAGGCTGTTCAATTTATAGATGTTGTTAGATCATGGAGCGAAAACGGCGAGTTCAAACCTGAGCTAGTAATGTCAAAACCTTTGATTCAAAAATTCGTGACTGATTTAGAGA
>NZ_QRCC01000024.1 GCF_009833125.1 Nitrosomonas sp. HPC101 | reverse complement strand
CTCATTTTAAATGACAGCTACCAACCGTAGCCTTATGGTTTATTCAATCACTTTAGCGACGACGCCGGCGCCAACGGTACGCCCCCCCTCACGGATAGCAAAACGCAACCCTTCAGTCATCGCAATTGGTGCAATCAAATTAACATTAACTGATATATTGTCGCCAGGCATCACCATTTCGACACCTGCCGGCAGTTCAATCGAGCCTGTTACATCAGTCGTTCTGAAATAAAACTGTGGGCGATATCCAGCAAAAAATGGTGTGTGACGTCCTCCTTCTTCTTTACTCAACACATAGATCTCTGCGGCAAACTTGGTGTGTGGCAGTATGCTGCCCGGCTTAGCCAGGACCTGACCTCGCTCAACTTCCTCGCGCTTGGTACCTCTCAACAGAATACCAACGTTGTCCCCAGCCTGCCCCTGATCCAACAGCTTCCGGAACATCTCAACACCAGTACATACTGTTTTAATAGTAGGCCTCAACCCCACAATTTCTATTTCATCACCCACCTTAAGCACGCCACGTTCTACACGTCCGGTGACAACCGTTCCACGCCCGGAGATCGAAAACACGTCTTCAACAGGCATGATAAAGGCTCCATCAATCGCTCTTTGCGGCTCCGGTATGTATGAATCCAAAACATCCGCCAGCTTCAGAATAGCCGCCTCGCCAATGTCACTTTGATCTCCCTCCAGCGCCTTCAAGGCCGAACCAACGATGATAGGCGTATCATCTCCCGGAAAATCATACTTGGACAACAGTTCCCGTATTTCCATCTCGACAAGCTCAAGCAACTCGGCATCGTCCACCATGTCAGCCTTATTCATGAAGACGACGATATAAGGTACCCCTACCTGCCGTGCCAATAAAATATGCTCGCGTGTCTGCGGCATGGGCCCATCCGCTGCCGACACCACCAGAATGGCACCATCCATCTGCGCCGCGCCTGTGATCATGTTCTTCACATAGTCAGCGTGACCCGGGCAATCAACGTGCGCGTAATGGCGTTTATCCGTTTCATACTCAACGTGGGATGTGCTAATGGTAATGCCACGTGCCCGCTCTTCGGGTGCCGAATCTATCTGAGTGTACGACTTGGCCTCTCCACCAAATTTTCTGGTCAGTATCGTCGTGATCGCCGCCGTTAACGTCGTCTTACCATGATCCACGTGACCTATCGTCCCTACATTCACATGCGGCTTTACCCGCTCAAATTTACTTTTCGCCATTACGCCAACCTCTTTTTATTTAATAGCTCTATTTTTTACTGATAATTGCCTCAGCCACATTTTTGGGAGCTTCGGAATAGTGTTTGAATTCCATAGAATACGTTGCCCTGCCTTGAGTAGCAGATCGAAGCACAGTGGAATACCAATACATTTACGCCAATATCACATCTGCTCGTATAACGTTAAACACTAGAATACCGTCCACTGCCTGAATAATACATCTACTTGACTATCGATTTCCAACCACATTAC
>NZ_QRCC01000023.1 GCF_009833125.1 Nitrosomonas sp. HPC101 | reverse complement strand
GATTGTACATTCGGATCGTGGGTCGCAGTATGCCAGCAAAGCATACTGCAATCTGCTGAAAGCAGATGGTTTTATTGGGAGCATGAGCCGCCGAGGTAACTGCTGGGACACTCAGTCCACAATACGTTTAGAACGTCGCTCCGATCTGACCCGTGCTGGGATTGGCTAAATTGCCTTTGCATTGACCTGTCGATCGGTTTTGGCGTTCCCCGAGCATTGCCGGGCCCAGCGTTTGTGACCTGATAGGAGCCTTGTGCTGCATCGTGAGTGTCCTGTCCTGCGAGTGGGGTTGGCTATGCACCAACTATTACCACGGAGGCACGCATGCAACAACGCGAAATTATACTGGGCGTCGACACGCATCTGGATACGCATGTCAGAGCGGTAATCAGCGAAACAGGAGAACTCCTCGGGACGCGGCCGTGTTTACCGACGCGGCAGGATATCTTCAATTACTGAGCTGGGCCAGGTCATTGGGCTGCTTACGTCGTGCCGGTATAGAGGGAACTGGCACGTATGGGGCTGGGTTGACACGTCTGTTGCGTGACCAGAAGATTGAGGTCGTGGAAGTCAATCGGCCGGATCGCGCTGCACGCCGATCTCGGGGAAAATCCGATCCTGTCGATGCGGAAAATGCTGCCCGGGCTGTTCTTGCCGGCCGAGCGTCAGCCATCCCCAAAGCGCAGTCTGGTGCTGCCGAAGCGATGCGGATGGCTTCTGTCGCCCGGCGCAGCGCCGTAAAGGCTAAGACGCAGACGATCAATCAGTTGCGCGCGCTGTTGGTCAGTGCTCCACAGGAAATCCGTGAACGCCTTCTGAAAGCGAAAACCGCGGAATGCGTCGCTAACTGTGCACGGCTGCGGTCATTGGGTAGCACCTCCATGTTGCAAACACTGAGAACGACCTTGCGACTGCTGGCTAAGCGTTGGCTGGCGTTGGCGGAGGAACTCAAGGTGCTTGATAGGATGCTGGAACAATTGACAAGTCAATATGCCAAACGGCTTCGAGAACGATTCGGTGTCGGACCTCAGACAGCAGCGGTGCTTATGGCCGCTGCGGGTGATAATCCCGAACGCCTGAAAAATGAAGCTGCCATGGCAGCACTGTGTGGGACCAGTCCCTTGCAAGCGTCATCGGGTAAAACGGTCCGTCACCGCTTGAACAAGGGCGGAGATCGCGCGGCCAACAACGCCTTGTGGACCATTGCCATGGTACGTATGCGAAGCGATTCGAGAACGCGGGTGTACGTTGAGCGACGGACTAAAGAAGGCATGTCCCACAAGGAAATTCACCGATGCTTGAAGCGATACATTGTCCGGGAACTGTACCCTTTAATCCTTGCTGATCTAAACGATTCGATTCGATGCGATCCACTTGACATAGGAGCGTCAACGCGCCGATGGAGCGGCTGTTTCGCAGCTTGAAAACAGAGTGGGTACCGTCAATGGGTTACCACAGTCTCGCTGGCTGCCCGGAAGGATATCGGCAGTTATCTGATGGGGTATTACAATCAGCAGCGGCCCCACTCCTTTAATGGCAGGTTCGCTCCGACAGTGGCAGAAGAAAAACTTAAAACCGTGTCCGGAATTAGTTGACCACTACAATGTCACCTAGAGTTAACAAGA
>NZ_QRCC01000022.1 GCF_009833125.1 Nitrosomonas sp. HPC101 | reverse complement strand
CTTCAGCGCTTCATAGGTCTCGTCCGGTACCGTCGATATGTCCGCATATGTGTAACCACATAACATCATACCCGCACACAGCATGACCCCCTTTATCCACTCCCCTAATCTCATCTCTCTCCTCCACTACCTGTCGGTATTCCCAGTAATCAAAATAATAATCCGCTACCTCAAGCCCTCTCAGGTAACCAGTTATCCTCACTGCCATAATACTCAGCCGCCAAGACTACTTCCTCATCAAAACTTAGTCAAGATTTTAAAATGCGAAATCAGAAACCAAAATTCTGAAAATACCTAATTTTAACAATCATAATAAATAAACGTTATAACTGCATCTATCATTCGGCAATTTCATTTGCCGCCAAGTTGGCATCCAAGTAGACGGTACTTTCTGATAACCTCTGCTTCTTCCTAATGTTATGAAAAGATAAACCAGTTCCAGCTGGTATTAACCTACCTACAATCACATTCTCCTTCAGACCCCGCAAATCATCTTTTTTACCCATGATAGATGCTTCGGTCAGAACACGGGTTGTTTCTTGGAAAGAAGCAGCAGAAATAAATGAATCTGTCGAAAGAGATGCCTTAGTTATTCCCAGTAACACGTATTCATAGGTTGCTGGCATCTTGTTTTCCGCAATGAGCTTCTCGTTCTCAATAAGAACTTCAGCACGCTCAACTTGCTCTCCTGGAATAAAAGCAGAATCCCCTGCATTTGTTATTTGGACACGGCGCAGCATTTGTCTGACAATCACCTCTATATGTTTGTCGTTGATACTTACACCTTGCAGGCGGTAGACATCCTGAACCTCATCGCTGATATATTTCGCCAATGCCTCAACACCTTGTAGCCGCAAAATATCATGAGGGTCAATAGGTCCATCAACGATCACCTCTCCCTTATTTACCACCTGACCATCATGAGCAGTCACATGCTTATCCTTGGGAATTAGATATTCATGCGCAACGCCATCAAGATCAGTGATCACAAGACGCTGTTTTCCTTTTGTATCTTTCCCAAAAGCTACCGTGCCGGTCGCTTCAGCAAGGAAACCAGCATCTTTTGGCACCCTCGCCTCAAATAATTCAGCCACACGAGGCAGACCGCCAGTAATATCACGAGTCTTCGATGTCTCCTGAGGAATACGAGCCAGAACTTCACCAATACCAACTTGCTGCCCATCTCGTACCGTTATAATTGAGCCAACGTGAAATGTGATGCTGACAGGCTGGTCAGTTCCTGGAATGTTAATTTCCCGGTCACTTTCATCCAAAAATTTAACAAGTGGCCGTAACCCCTTGGACTGCGCAACATTTCTTCGCTTAAGATCTATAACCACAAGCGTTGCCATCCCGGTTATTTCATCAATTTGCCTGACAACTGTTACGCCTTCTTCAATATTTTCAAAACGAATCTTGCCGGCATATTCCGTTATGATAGGGCGCTTATGGGGTTCCCATGATGCCAAAACCTGTCCTGCCTTGATTGTTTCATCATTCTGCACATGCAGCGTCGCGCCATAAGGAATTTTATGTCGCTCACGCTCACGACCGTTTTCATCTTGGATCAGAATCTCGCCACTACGAGAAATTACAATTAGTTCGTTCTGTGCATTCTTTACATAGCGAATATGATGTGAGTAACGAACAATTCCGTTTGACTTGCTCTCAGCCTGATTGGCAACTACAGCTCTTGAAGCTGCTCCACCAATATGAAAGGTGCGCATGGTTAATTGCGTACCCGGTTCACCAATGGATTGGGCGGCAATTACCCCTACGGCTTCTCCCACATTGACCGGCGTTCCCCGACCCAGATCGCGTCCATAACATTTTGCACATAGCCCGTATCGAGTTTCGCAGGTAAGTGGTGTCCTCACTTTCACCTCATCGACACCACAAGCTTCAATTTCATCCGCAGTATCTTCATCCAGCAATGTACCTGCCGAACAAATAATCTCACCGGTTTCCGGATTGATGACGTCCGTTGCTGCCACCCGTCCTAAAATACGTCCACGCAAGGATTCGACAACATTACCGCCTTCTACCAAGGCCTTCATTACAACACCGGCATCCGTATGGCAGTCATTTTCCGTTATAACTAGATCCTGAGTCACATCAACCAATCTACGTGTGAGATACCCCGAGTTAGCAGTTTTAAGTGCCGTATCTGCCAATCCCTTTCTCGCACCGTGTGTTGAAATAAAATACTGCAGGATATTGAGTCCTTCACGGAAATTAGCTGTAATCGGAGTCTCAATAATGGAACCATCAGGCTTTGCCATGAGACCACGCATGCCGGAAAGCTGGCGGATCTGCGCGGCAGAACCTCTGGCACCCGAATCAGCCATCATATAAATTGAGTTGAATGATTCCTGCGTTACTGTCTTTCCATTTTCATCCGTCCTGATTTCACCCGTCTTTTGATCTCTGACCGGCTCGACACTCAGCTGATCCATCATTGCTTTGGCTACCTGGTCACCCGCGCGAGCCCAAATATCAACTACTTTGTTATAGCGCTCTCCCTGGGTTACCAAACCGGAAATATATTGATTTGCTATTTCATGTATTTCCTCTTCAGCCGCTTGAATAATGCCGTTTTTCTGCGATGGTGTAACAAGATCATCCAGACATATGGAAATTCCCCCGCGAGTTGCATAGGAAAAACCAGAATACATAAGCTTATCAGCAAATATAACAGTCTCCCGCAAACCGCATAAACGAAAGCTTGCATTTATAAGCTTGGAAATTTCCTTTTTCTTAAGCGCTTTGTTGATCAAGGCAAAAGGAAGCCCAGTTGGCAAAATTTCAGATATGAACGCTCTGCCAACGGTGGTTTCAAAACGCGTAATTGTTTCAGTCGGATCTTCATCACGGGCACAAGGTTCTTTCCTTTCCTTGATTCTGACAGTGATTCTGGCATTCAACTCCACCGCTTTGCTCTCATAGGCACGCATTACTTCCGCGACATCTGAAAAGATCATGCCTTCTCCTTGAGCACCAACCTTTTCACGAGTCATATAATAAAGACCCAGTACAATATCTTGGGAAGGAACAATGATTGGATCACCGTTAGCTGGTGAAAGAACGTTATTCGTTGACAACATCAACGTACGGCACTCCATTTGAGCTTCAAGCGACAAAGGCACATGCACCGCCATCTGATCGCCGTCAAAGTCCGCATTGAAAGCGGCACATACAAGCGGATGCAACTGAATCGCCTTTCCTTCAATTAGGACGGGCTCAAAAGCCTGAATTCCGAGTCGATGTAAAGTTGGCGCCCGGTTGAGCATGACCGGATGCTCACGGATAACTTCTTCAAGAATATCCCAAACAATCGGGTTTTCGTTTTCGACCTCCCTTTTGGCTGCCTTAATCGTGCTCGCCACCCCCATTATCTCCAGTTTATTGAAAATAAACGGCTTAAATAACTCCAATGCCATTTTTTTCGGCAAACCACATTGATGAAGCTTGAGTTGCGGCCCTACCACAATCACAGATCGGCCAGAATAGTCAACACGCTTACCCAATAGATTCTGACGGAAGCGTCCGCCCTTACCCTTGATCATATCCGCAAGTGATTTTAACGGCCGCTTGTTTGCTCCCGTCATCGCCTTACCCCGGCGGCCGTTATCAAGCAATGAATCCACCGATTCCTGCAACATACGTTTTTCATTACGGATAATTATTTCCGGCGCTCTCAATTCCAGCAATCGCTTCAAACGATTATTGCGATTTATAACGCGCCTGTACAAGTCATTCAGATCAGAAGTCGCAAAACGTCCCCCATCCAATGGAACCAATGGTCTTAGCTCTGGAGGCAAGACTGGCAATACTGTCAATATCATCCATTCCGGCTTCATGCCGGACTTATTAAATGCCTCGAGTACCTTGAGTCGCTTGGCGGCCTTTTTAATCTTTGTTTCAGAACCTGTCGTTTGAATCTCAAGACGTAAAGATTCTATTTCTGATGAAATATCCATGCTACTCAATAGCGTGCGAATACCTTCCGCACCCATCGCGGCGCTAAAATCGTCTCCAAATTCTTCTGTTTTATTCAGATAATCATCTTCGGTCAGAAGCTGGCCGCGAGTCAGAGGCGTCATTCCTGGATCAGTAACGATGTAGGCCTCAAAATACAGAACCCGCTCTATATCTCGTAACGTTATATCGAGCACAAGCCCCAAACGGGAAGGTAGTGATTTTAAGAACCATATATGAGCAACAGGCGAAGCCAGTTCGATATGGCCCATACGTTCTCGCCTGATCCTGGATAGCGTAACCTCCACACCACATTTTTCACATATCACTCCCCGGTGCTTAAGCCGCTTATATTTACCACACAAACATTCGTAATCTTTAACTGGACCAAAAATTTTTGCGCAAAACAAACCATCTCTTTCTGGCTTGAAGGTTCGATAATTTATGGTTTCAGGCTTTTTCACCTCTCCATATGACCATGATCTGATTTTTTCAGGAGAAGCCAAGCCTATTTTTATGGAATCAAATTCTTCTTTTTGTGTAACTTGTTTGAATAAATCAAGCAATGCTTTCACATGTCACTCCTGTGAATCAACGTATAAACCTGAAATGGGCCGAGGAAACTCTGAATCTCGAGGAATTAAATATAAGCCTCTACAAAACAAAATCGCCACACTCAATCGACATAAACACATACCAAATATCAGTCAACAAAGACATCAGTGCTGCTCCAGATCGATATCCAGTCCCAGAGATCTGATTTCCTTAACCAGTACATTGAATGACTCTGGCATGCCTGCATCAATTTTATGATCTCCTTTGACAATACTTTCATAGACTTTAGTCCGCCCACTGACGTCATCAGACTTCACAGTCAGCATTTCCTGAAGCGTATAAGCCGCGCCATATGCTTCCAAAGCCCAGACTTCCATTTCGCCAAATCGTTGTCCTCCAAATTGAGCCTTGCCGCCCAACGGCTGTTGCGTGACAAGGCTGTAAGGACCTGTCGAACGTGCATGCATCTTGTCATCCACCAGATGGTGAAGTTTCAGTACATGCATATAACCTACGGTAACAGAACGATCAAAAGCCTCTCCTGTCCGACCATCGTAGAGAGTAGTCTGTCCAGATTCCGGCAAACCTGCCAATTTCAGCATATGCTTGATCTCAGATTCATGAGCACCATCAAAAACAGGAGTGGCAAAAGGAACTCCATTCGACAGGTTTTTTGCTAACTCGCGTATCTCCTGATTATCCAGAGAAGCCAAATCTTCCTGTTTTCCGTTATCACTATAGATTTTATTTAGAAAATCCCGAATCTCGGACACATCGTGTTGAGAGGCCAGAATCTCATTAATTTTCTTGCCAAGCTCTTTAGCGGCCCAACCCAAATGCACTTCAAGCACCTGGCCAATATTCATACGCGATGGAACACCCAATGGATTCAACACGACATCAACCGGAGTACCATCGGCCATATATGGCATATCTTCCACGGGGACAATCTTTGAAATGACTCCCTTATTTCCATGTCGGCCAGCCATCTTGTCACCGGATTGCAACCTCCGTTTCACCGCAATATAAACTTTCACCATTTTCTGTACACCGGGTGGTAACTCATCTCCTTGGGAAAGCTTTCTCTGTTTTTCTTCAAAGGCAAGATCAAACAGCTTTCTTTTTTGAACCAGACTATCCTTAATCTGCTCCAGCTGAAGGCTTGCATTCTCATCAACCAGACGAATATCAAACCAGTAATGCCTCTCCACGCTTTCAAGATATTCTTGGGTGATAGTTGAATTTTTTGCCAACCTCTTGGGACCTCCGGCAGCAACTTTACCTGTAAGTAATCGCTTTGCACGCTGGGAAGCATCTGCCTCAACAATACGCATCTGATCCGCAAGATCTTTTTTAAAACGCCCCAATTCATCTGCTATGATTTGCTTGGAACGCTTATCTCGATCAACTCCTTCACGCGTAAAAATCTGTACATCTATTACCGTTCCTGAAATACCAGCTGGCACATGCAAGGAGGTATCCTTGACATCCGACGCCTTTTCTCCGAATATTGCTCGAAGCAGCTTCTCTTCGGGCGTCAGCTGCGTCTCACTCTTAGGCGTAACCTTGCCCACCAATACATCCCCAGCCTCAACTTCAGCGCCGATATACACTATTCCAGATTCATCGAGGCGTGCACGTTGACGCTCGGATAAGTTTGGTATATCCGCAGTTATTTCTTCAGTACCAAGCTTTGTATCGCGACTGATGGCTGTGAGTTCCTCAATATGGATCGAAGTAAATCTATCGTCTGATACAACTCGCTCAGATATCAGAATAGAATCTTCAAAATTGAGTCCATTCCAAGGCATAAACGCTATCAACATATTCTGACCAAGAGCCAGTTCACCCAGGTCAGTTGATGCACCGTCCGCGATCACATCATCACGCGCAAGAACATCACCCATCTTTACAATAGGCCTTTGATTGATATTGGTATTCTGGTTTGAACGAGTATATTTGGTGAGATTATAAATATCGACTCCAGCTTCTCCAGCACGCGTTTCTGCGTCATGCACGCGAATCACTATACGACCGGCATCCACATAATCCACCACACCGCCTCGTAATGCCTTGACCGCAGTTCCTGAATGTACGGCAACCACTCGTTCAACTCCTGTGCCTACTAAAGGTTTTTCAGCACGTAAACACGGCACTGCTTGTCGTTGCATGTTTGATCCCATCAACGCACGATTGGCATCATCATGCTCCAGGAAAGGAATCAGTGAGGCCGCCACAGAAACAATCTGAGCTGGCGCAATATCAACATACTCAATCTGATCTCTGGATGCCAGGGTAAACTCATTTTTATGGCGACAAGAAACCACCTCAGCAGTGAAAACCCCGGCCTGATCAAAATTTGCATTAGCCTGCGCGATCACATATTGACTTTCCTCGATCGCTGAGAGGTATACAACCTCTTCAGTTACCCGAGCATCTTTAACCATGCGGTATGGGGTTTCTATGAATCCATATTCATTGGTTCTGGCATAAAGTGCCAGTGAATTAATCAAACCAATATTGGGTCCTTCCGGCGTTTCGATCGGACACACACGTCCATAATGCGTTGGATGCACATCGCGCACCTCAAAACCGGCGCGTTCACGCGTCAACCCACCAGGCCCCAATGCTGATATACGTCTTTTATGCGTAATTTCGGACAATGGATTAGTCTGATCCATAAATTGCGACAATTGGCTCGATCCAAAAAACTCACGTATAGCAGAAGATACCGGCTTAGCATTGATAAAGTCGTGCGGCATCAAATTTTCTGATTCAGCCTGGCTCAAACGCTCCTTAACCGCTTTCTCAACACGTGCCAAGCCCGCTCTAAATTGATTTTCCGCTAATTCACCTACCGAACGAACACGACGATTGCCCAAATGGTCAATATCATCAATTTCACCTCTGCCATTTCGCAATTCAACCAGTATTTTAATGACGTCAGTAATATCTTCATTTGATAAAGTCGTAGAGCCTGTTAGTTCTTCGCGCCCTACCCGCCGATTGAATTTCATTCGCCCGACGACAGATAAATCATAACGCTCCGGAGAATAGAAAAGGCCATTGAACAAGGCCAGCACAGCCTCTTCAGTCGGAGGTTCACCAGGCCGCATCATCCTGTAAATAGCAATTTGAGCAGACATTTGATCAGCACTTTCATCAATCCTCAGTGTTTGTGAAATGTAAGGCCCGTAATTGAGATCATTTACAAAAAGAGTGCTAATTTCACTATTTTTATTTTGAGTCTGCTTAATTCGTTCAAGTAAAGTTTCATTAATTTCGCTATTGGCTGTGGCAATGACTTCTCCCGTTTCCTTATCTACAATGTCCTCAGCCAGAATCTTTCCTAACAAAAACTCTTCAGGCACCGAAATTTTTGTAAGGTTAGCCTGTTGTAGATCACGTACGTGTTTTGCCGTTATCCGCTTATCTTTTTGTACAAAAACCTTACCATCCTCAGAAACAATATCAAAGCCAGCCAACTCTCCACGCAAACGCTCCGGAACAAGATGAAATAAAATCCTATTGTCCGTAAACGTAAAGCGATCAAATTCAAAAAAATCAGCAAGAATCTGTGTAGAAGAATAACCCATCGCTTTTAGAAGGGTTGTAACCGGCATTTTGCGACGACGGTCTATCCTGAAATAGACGTAATCCTTGGGATCGAACTCAAAATCCAGCCAAGAACCACGATATGGAATAATACGGGCAGAAAACAATAATTTTCCGGATGAATGTGTTTTACCACGGTCATGCTCAAAAAACACTCCCGGTGAACGATGCAACTGTGAAACAATAACACGCTCCGTACCATTAATAATAAAAGAACCCGTCTCCGTCATGAGAGGAATCTCTCCCATATAAACTTCCTGTTCTTTAACTTCTTTGACAGTCGGTTTTGAAGCTTCTTTATCCATAATGGTTAGTCTGACTCTGGCACGCAATGGAGAAGCGTACGTCAGCCCTCTCTGCTGGCACTCCTTAACATCAAATACAGATGCACCAAGCATATAACTTATAAAGTCAAGACGAGCATTATTAGAGTGACTTTCTATTGGAAAAACAGCATTAAATGCTGCTTGTAGCCCCTGATTCTTTCGTTTACCTGGCGCTACATCCTCTTGCAAAAAATCAGCATAAGATTGTATCTGGGTGGCAAGAAGAAACGGAAATGGTAGAATGCTGGTACGTTTAGCAAAACTTTTCCGTATACGTTTTTTCTCGGCAAACGAATAACTCATTAAATCACTCCGTGCACTGAAGATATAATCGGGATTGAAGGGTGGCCTGTTTGATATAAGACGAACATCTAAACAAAGTTACAACTTTAACCTATATAGTAGTACTACGTGAGCCAAGCAATAAAATACTCTATCCACACAGCGCATGGACTGCAAATATGATATTCAAAGCTCAAAAAAATTCTATAAAATCATGTTACCTAAGCAGGCTAGAAAAAGAATTTTGGAGATTCGACTAACAGTCAATTAGTGAATTAGTACTACTTCTACTTATCAACATTACTTTTCTGCTGCCATAGACAAAGGCTGACAATACCAATCAGTATCTGTCAGCCCGAACTGCCAATATAATTAATTATTTAATCTCACAGCCGGCGCCAGCTTCAGACAGCTGTTTCTTAAGCGCCTCTGCATCTTCTTTAGAAATACCCTCTTTAACTGCCTTCGGAGCACTATCCACCAAATCTTTGGCTTCCTTCAGGCCCAAGCCGGTAGCCGCTCTAACAACTTTAATGACATTGACTTTACTATCACCAGCCGAAGTAAGAATTACGGAAAATTCGGTTTGTTCTTCAGCGACTGCTGTTGCGGCAGCCGGCGCAGCCGCAACAGCAACTGGCGCTGCTGCTGAAACACCAAATTTCTCTTCTAATTCCTTGATCAGCTCAGATAATTCCAAAACTGTCATATTAGCGATAGACTCTAAAATTTCCCCTTTTGCCATACTCATTTATTTCTCCTGATATCAATTAAATTCAGATCAACCTGATACGAATCGCTAAGCTCTATCTATAATTGGCTTTCGATTATTTTCCATCGCGTACTGCAGCCAGCCCACGCACGAACTGTGAAGGAACTTCATTAAGCGTTCTCACAAATTTCGCAATAGGTGCCTGCAAAGTACCAAGCAATCTAGCTAGCAACTCCTCTCTGCTTGGCAATACAGCGAGAGCAGCCACATCCTTATCGGACATGACTATCCCTGCCATGGCGCCAGCCTTAATTATGAAACGATCATTATCCTTAGCGAATTCATGAAGAACCTTTGCAGTGATTACAGGATCGCTGCCAATTCCGTAAGCAAGCGGTCCTACCATTGACTCAGCTAGCCCGGAAAAGGGAGTGTTTGCAACTGCTCGCCTTACAAAGGTATTTTTGATAACCCGGAAATAAATACCAGATTCTCGCGCCTTGACTCGCAACCGGGTAAACTGCTCAACACCCAATCCACGATACTCCGCTATAACGATAGCCTGAGCTTTTGTAATTTGATCACTGACCTCGGCTACGACTGCTTTCTTCTCATCGAGATTATGACTCAAAAGATATTCTCCATTTAGAATTTCGCCAAAATTATCGTTACAATTCATAACGATACATTCTCATTCAAAACGGCGACCTGAACCAGGAGAAATTTTTCTCTACCTGCTTATGGGTACACCATCTGCGTTGGGCGCAATTTCCAGAATAACCGCAACAAATTACGATAATTATTTCCGTGATTTATAAATATCAACTTAGTCGCAAATACTTTATTCTCACAAAATCAATTATTTGTTACCTTCTAAAAATTTATATAGATTACTGTGTTCCCTTATTATTACTCAGAAAATCTTCAGTTATTCCTCATATTGCTATTAAGCTTTCACTTAAAAACAACAATCAACACTACAACAAGATCGCTATCTTTATAAAAAGCCCCAACGGTCTTTGACAATCTGCTGACAATATTTTGACAGCAGCCCAAAGCCTTTGATTACAACTAATCAGTTATTCCAGTGTGATCAACACGCACACCTATTCCCATAGTGCTTGAAACTGCCATTTTGCGCAGATAAACACCTTTTGATGTCGCCGGTTTTGACTTATTCAATGCGTCAACTAACATTACAACATTTTCCTTCAAAGCATCTACGCTAAACGAAGCTCTACCGACAGTACAATGCACAATACCTGTCTTATCTGCCCTGAATTGAATTTGACCTGATTTGGCATTCTTGACAGCACCTGCCACATCAAGTGTCACTGTACCCACTTTGGGATTTGGCATTAAACCTCGTGGACCAAGTATCTGCCCCAATTGGCCAACCACTCGCATTGAATCAGGACTTGCTATTGCCAAATCAAAATTAATCTCATTTGATTTAACTCGCTCAGCAAGATCTTCAAGACCAACTATATCTGCTCCCGCATCCAATGCTTCCTTGGCTTTCTCACCTTGCGCAAAAACGGCTACTCTTACCGTCTTACCCGTACCCGATGGTAACACCACCGCGCCCCGTACCACCTGATCCGATTTTCGGACATCTATCCCAAGATTAATCGCAATATCAATTGATTCGTCAAATTTAGCTGTAGCAGCCTCTTTCACCAAAGCCAAGGCATCTGCTAGCGGATACAATCGATCACGATCAATTCCCCGGGCAATTTCTTTGTAACGTCTTGAAGATTTAGCCATATCATGCCCCCTCTACTTCAACACCCATACTTCTGGCACTCCCGGCAATTGTCCGAACAGCCGCATCCATATTTGCCGCAGTAAGATCTGTCATCTTAATTCTGGCAATTTCTTCCACCTGACTTCGCGTCAACTTACCGACCTTATCTACATGAGGCTGAGCACTACCTTTACTCAAACCAGCTAGTTTCTTAATTAGAACAGAAGCAGGAGTCGTCTTTAAAACAAATGTAAAACTTTTATCTGCATACGCCGTAATAACCACTGGCACAGGCAATCCAGGCTCCATTTTTTGAGTGGCCGCATTAAAGGCTTTACAAAACTCCATGATATTCAATTGGCGCTGACCAAGCGCGGGTCCCACTGGGGGACTTGGATTTGCTTTTCCTGCCGGAATTTGAAGCTTTATATAACCTATTATCTTCTTTGCCATATATTCCCTTTTTTGGGTTCAAACGAATATCAATCATAATATTCTCCCCTTTTGTTACAAACCACATACACCAAAGCCACATCGGCTATAGCCAACAATCACCTATATACATATTCATATTTTTTCAACCTGGTGAAAATCCAGCTCGACGGGCGTAGGGCGTCCAAAAATAGATACAGATACTCGCAACTTATTTTTATCGTAATTAACTTCTTCAACATTTCCATGAAAATCAGTAAAAGGTCCCTCCTTAACACGCACTGCCTCTCCTGCTTCAAAAATAACTTTTGGCTTGGGTTTTTCCACCCCTTCTTTTACCTGATCAAATATACTTTCTATTTCCTTATGACTGATTGGCACAGGCTGCATGGACGTACCCCCTACAAAACCTGTCACTTTTGGTGTGCCCTTGACCAAATGCCAAGTTTCATCAGTCATTTCCATTTCAATTAATATATAACTTGGAAAAAACTTCCTTTCACTTATACTTTTCTGACCGCTCTTAATTTCCACCACTTCTTCAACAGGAATCAGGATCTCACCAAACTTATCTTCAAAGCTGTGTAGTGCGATCCGATCTCTTAACGCTTTTTTTACACTCTTTTCAAAACCTGAGTAGGTATGAACGGCGTACCATTTTTTACTCATATTCCTCCCGGAACACTTTCATCATCCTTCCTGATCCATCACATATCTAACGATCGCCATCAAACCCGAATCCACAGCCCATAAAAAAAACGCCATCGTTATGACAAATGCACAAACCACACCAGATGTCTGAAGTGTTTCCTTTTTACTAGGCCAAACAACTTTTTTTACTTCCTCTACAGAATCCTTAAAAAAAGAAAACAACTGCCTTCCCTGCGTCGTAAACAACATAACGACTGTTGCAAAAGCCAACCCCAATAGTAAAACGACTACCCTTACTACCACGGGGCTATCCTGCAAAAAATAAAAGCCGAAAAAGCCAGCCATTCCTAATAATGCCGCAATCCCAAGCTTAATCTTATTCACTTTTTTTACCCGCAAAAATTACTTTTAAGTCTTAAAAAACCCGAGTTACAAATCTTCTCTTACTCCTTCAATCCACCTAAAATCCACGAATCAAATTTTTAGGATTTACTCAATGCAGATCTATATTTTGGCAGGCCAGGAGGGCATCGAACCCCCAACCTTCGGTTTTGGAGACCGACGCTCTGCCAATTGAGCTACTGGCCTATTTTTCAAACTAAGAACCATAACGCTACAACACCATCGACTTTATTCAATCACTTTAGCGACGACGCCGGCGCCAACGGTACGCCCCCCCTCACGGATAGCAAAACGCAACCCTTCAGTCATCGCAATTGGTGCAATCAAATTAACATTAACTGATATATTGTCGCCAGGCATCACCATTTCGACACCTGCCGGCAGTTCAATCGAGCCTGTTAC
>NZ_QRCC01000021.1 GCF_009833125.1 Nitrosomonas sp. HPC101 | reverse complement strand
ATCATAAGGCTGCAGAATTCTCATCAAAGCTGCCAGTACTATAGTTGATAGTATCGAGGCAAGCACCACATACAACCAGAGTTGGGGAGAATTTTCCAGGAACAGAAACAGGCAGGGACCTACCAGTGTTCCATTGAAACCATACAGTCCCGCATCGATATCCTTTTCCGGAAATCTGAACAAATGAGCCGCAATCGTACTGCTGAAAACACCTGCAGTTGCAGCCAGTCCAGCTGTTACACCCCCAATGTACAGAGCCACCAGAAAAATCAGACCAGTGACGGCATTACAACAGAAAAATACTTGCCCCACTCCTCTCAGGAGAGCACGAAACGGCCTGGGTATTGCCCTGTCAATGGATAAAGACCAATCTATGAGAGTCATTGCAGATTTATGAACATGAAGGGATGATTCATCCTGTTTTTATGTGTTATGGCTTTCAACTGTACCCTGCCTATAGATACAACAGTCTTTTATATCTGTAACTGGAAAGAGATTTTGAAGCCATCAACTGCACGGCCTGCTGCATCGGGTGCATAGTTCAACCCTTTGGTAAACAGATCACCGTGTTGATAATAAGTCGAGATACGTGCATTGAAGCCGTCAATGACATAATTTATGCCAGTCTCGACTTCATCCCGATTACTACTATGATTTGGTTGAACACGAGTGAACTTGCCGTATGGCTGAAATTTCCCGATACCCACTTTGACCGGTATCAGATACAGCCCGGTTACAGTCCAGGATTTGCCATCGAATATGCAGAAGCAATCCGGATCGGTGAATGCAGCAGTTGAATAATTTGCATAGAACTGTTTGTACTCAGCATTTACAGTGACGACACCCATCGTTCTGGGTAATATTTTCTCGAACAATATATCGCCAACCAGACCGAGAAAATCACTGCGGTGATTAAATAACCCTGCCCCGTTCTTCTGGTAGGTCATACCAAATGCCAGTGCCAAAATATCACCTGCCTGACCATAGTAAGTACTCGCAGTGTAATAACCGGGATTTTTTCCGGATTCAGAAAATTATAGGTAAAGCGTGCAGCTGTTAAAATGCTGCCCCTCTGATTCGGTCCGGCAAACCCGGATGATTGCAGTCCCCTGTAAACTCCGAATGTATAACCCAGCGTACCTCTGATAAAACCAGGTTCCATATTGCCCCACAGCGTTACTCCGTCGTCACGGCCATAACGACCTGCACCACCATTACCGAACTTGGCACTAAAATCCTGGGAAAAGAATGGTGTTTTGAAACCATCATGAGTGGCATGAAAAAAAGGGCCATTCAGCTCACCCCGTTCCGTGGGCACCAGCATTCGTCCCCCCCAGAGATTGAGATAACGATTGAACTCAAATTTCATGATTGCATCGAGAACGTTGTAGGTCCGCATATCCGGATTAGAGCAATAGAAACATTCTGAATTGATTTCAAATTTCAGATAGCTATGGAATTGTCAATTTAGATAGAGTCTTACATTGTCGATGGCAAAGTCACCTTTCAGATTTCCGGATTCCTGGTTTTCCGTCCATAGCCCTGTTCCACGAAAACCTGCTCCCAGGCAGATCCACCTGGTTTCATCTGTTTGTATCCGGAGTTTTTCAGAAATCGGTTTGACAGACATATCCATGGGGTAAATATCAGGTGAATTTATTAGAGATATGCTTATCAGCATCGCTGTCATAGAAAATTTGCATACGGCAAAAATATTTTCTTTGTCACGATAATCATTTTCCATATATATGATGCTGTCTCTTTTTCGTGCTTGTGACCTGATCTGTCAGATTGGATAGTTGTGACAATACTGAGAGGTTTATGCAGATCGCAGATATAAATACAAATGCCATCACGCACCCCGTAAAAGCTGGAGTGTGCGATGGCATATTGAATCAAACGGGTTCAGGGATTATTCGACTACCCGGTTGAGGATGTCTTTGCTCTGGTTATTCCAGACGACATCAGTCAGATTTGAGAAACGCGTGATAATCTGTCCTACAACACCTCCTGCAAACAGACCCGACCAGCTCAATACTACAAACCCCCAGTGTAATGGCGCACTGAAGAGCTCTTCCATGAACCAGAATGCATGACCCCATTCATTGAAGCCGACATTGGGAAGGATCATGAGGGGTCCTGCAATTGCCATAACCAATGGGAACGATATCCCTTCTGCGTACAATGGAAGACGGGTCATTGCATAAAGATAGGTGGCTACACCACAAACGATATACATTGGGAAAGACCCGTAAAACACAACTATGTGACTTGGAGTGAAACTGGTGTCACGAATAATTACCTGGTGCCAGGATGCATCCTGTTCAGTAAAGAAACTGCCTCCCCAATACACCCCAAAAACGTATACACCCAGCCACATCATGAAGTAAAAATAACGTTTGATCTCCAGTTTTGGATCCAGATTGGCCAGCTGCTCTTTGGTATCACGTGTTTTCAGGATCCAGCCCCAGGTAGCCAGCGCAAACAATGGCATGAGCACCATGTGTATGCGCCACAACCCCATCCACACGCGATCAAACTCGGGTTCCATCGAATCCATGCCGTGTGAATAAGCAAAGTAACGCTGATACCAAACCCAGAATACTGCTACTGCCAGCATTGATACCAGACCAAATTTATAAAATATGGAGTCGTACCATAATGCTATGTCATAGCTTTTACTTGATTCTGTCCGTACTGCATTTGCAGTTCCAATTGTCGTGGACATTGCAATACCTCCTATTTCATTGACGAAATAAGCAATTGGACGAGTGTTCAGAGTCCTGCTTTCCTTGGTTATTCAGTTTTGCAACTGAAGAGGATTTTTGGACGGGAATTCAGGAGTCCTGCTACTTGACGGATACTCAGAGTCCGAAGGAGGGAATCACAAGCTCTGCTTTTTTTGTATTCCGCAGAGCAATGGCTACTCTACACAATACTTACAGAACTTGAAAAGTAGAATTAAGTTATCACAAAAAAGTTCAATTGGAAATATTTTCAACTTTTACTGCTCCGGGCGATGAACGAGCAGCTTATGCTGATATTTCATTGAGAATATACAGAATAGCCTGGGCCATAAACTCCATTTCTTCTGTGTTGATGATGTACGGCGGCATGATGTAGACCGAATTTCCCATCGGACGTATCAGGAGTTGGCGTTCCAGCCCCATTTGCGCAAACCTGTTTGTGAAATCTGATCCGGGGTTGTCCACTTCAAACGCCCAGATCATACCGCAGTTACGAAAATGTCTGACGTTTGGATGTGTCCGGACGGACTGCAAACACTGATTGAAAAAATCAGCTTTGTGGTGATTCGTTTCAATCACATTGTCTTGTTCAATAATATCGAGCGTGGCCAGAGCAGCACGGCAGGCCAATGCATTACCGGAGTGCGAGTGTGAATGGAGAAAAGCCTGGCTGGTTTGATCACTGTAAAACGCACGATAAATCATATCATTGGTCAGGACAACTGACAGTGGCAGGTAGCCTCCGCTCAACCCTTTTGCAAGGCACATAATGTCCGGCGTGATTGCTGCCTGTTCACATGCAAACAGGGTGCCTGTTCGACCAAATCCCACTGCAATTTCATCCGCGATCAGATGAACCTGGTAGGTATCACAAATTTCCCGGGCTTTTTGCAAATAAACCGGATGGTACATCCCCATCCCGACTGCCCCCTGTATCAGCGGTTCCAGAATCAGCGCTGCTGTGCTGGCATGGTGCTGTGAGAGATAGCTTTCCAGGGCGGCGGCAGTCTTCAACGCATGCGCTTCCGGAGTTTCTCCTGATTCGGCAAAGCGCCAGTCAGGAGTCGGGACCGGATGTGCAGGGCGTAACAGCGGGGCGTAGACTTGTCTGAAAATGGGGACATCTGTGACCGACAAAGCGCCCAGTGTTTCCCCGTGATAGCCGTTTTGCAGATTGACGAATTGAGTTTTCTCGGGGAAACCGCTTTGCTGCCAGTAATGAAAACTCATTTTGAGCGCAATTTCATTGGCCGATGCACCGTCACTGGCGTAGAAACAATGGTTGAGATCGCCCGGGGTGATCATACTCAACCGCTCCGACAGCTTGACGACTGGTTCATGCGCCAATCCGGCCAGCATGGTGTGCTCCAGCTTACCGAGCTGATCGATGATGGCTGCATTGATACGGGGATTACAATGTCCGAACAGATTGACCCACCAGGAGCTGATGGTATCCAGATAGCGTTTGCCATCTGCGTCGTACAGCCACACACCCTCCCCTCTGGTAATCAGTACAGGAGGAAATTCTTCATGATATTTCATCTGGGTGCAGGGATGCCAGATGGCACGGTGACCGCGCATAGCTGATTTTTTATCGTTCACGGGCTTGAAATCCCTCTTATAATAATTAGTTATACAAATACCGAAATAATTGAAATTTGTTGAATAAATCAACAGAGCCTATTATAAGTAGTTCATACTGAACATCCAGTTCCTTTCTATTGACAAATAATATTTTTCTTGTCTTTTAAAAATTTCGGTGTATATAATTATCGACTTGCTTTATCTGTAATGGTTAAAACCAATCGACATCCCATCACAGATAAAACAACTAGAAGTACAGCTGTTTTACGAAACTAGGGTTCCGGCTTTCCTTAGAAAAAGTGACTGGTCCGAGAGTTTCGGGTCCTTGCGAGAGGGCTCCACGGAGGGATAAAAGCCCGGGAGGTTATGTTTAATACATTAACTTCCGGAATCCAAAATGGAAAATTTGTCGCATTCACATACTTCTGTTCAGCACGCAAGCCTTTCACCCGTTCGTTCTTTTCCGTTAATTGCTGACTGCTACCGGCAGTCTGCACTCGGTTGCACATCCGCTTTTTCTGTTCAGATACTTCCCTGGTTGCGGCTTTCCAGCACTGCAAACAAATTCCCGGCAGTACATTTTATTATTTCCAGCAGTACACAGCATCCTTAACCTTCAAAGAGAGGAACTGTATGACAGCAGCAAAAAGAAGAAACCCGTTTTCTGTAACAGATAACGAACCGGCTGGCGAAACTGCAACAGAATACGAAGATATGCACGAAACAAGACAACTTTGCCGCAGCATGAGCGTCTGGAACTGTTTCACACTGGGGTTCTCGGTCGTATCACCGGTTGTAGGTTTGTACGCCATTTTCGGCATCCAGAATCTGGTGACAGGAGGGGGATGGATTGCCGCACTGATCGTATGTCTGTTCATGCAACTCATGGTGGCAACCGTCTATGCCGAGCTTTCCTCGCAATTTCCCATCGCCGGCGGAGCTTACAAGTGGTCCCGGCAACTGATCGGGCCCAGAACAGGGCAGTACGCAGGAATTATTTATGTCAGTTCGACGATCGCCATGCTGACTACAACCGCGTATACGGGTGGAATGTGGCTTTCTGCAGTCGTTATCGGTGGAGATACACAAGGCGCTTCAGCCGTTCTCTGGGGAATCGTGTTTCTACTGATTTGTACAACAGTCAACATCGTAAACCAGAAGGTTTACAAGGTAATTAATCTATTGGGCGTCAGCGCTGAAGTACTTGGCTCGATATGCGTCGCACTGGTCCTGTTTTTCTTCTTTCGTATTTATCCGGTTTCAGAGTTGTTTCAACATCTTGGGACGGGTCTTGCCCCTTCCAGCATAGCTGCATTCCTTGCTGCACTGGCCATCGCCGGGTGGGCGTTCATTGGTTTTGATTCCTGTTCGACCATTGCCGAAGAGGCCCATAATCCTGAAAGAATGATTCCGCGTGCAATCTTTTTGTCTCTGCTGGCGGTAGGCAGTGTGGTGCTCTTCAATTCCTCTGCGCTGACATTGTCAGTCAACCATGAAACATTAGTAGAAGCCAGTGCTACATCTGATCCCATCTCGCCGATCATTACCAGCACGATAGGCGCCTGGGCTGCGAAACCGTTTCTGATAATCGTCATGACAGCCTTTCTCTCCTGTGGCTCATCTGTAGTCAACTATGTTTCACGCATCGTCTTTTCGATGGCACGTGAAGGCAATCTGCCTGCTTTTTTTTCACAAGTAACAAAAAGAACACAATTGCCACGCAATGCGATCGGCGGAACTGTACTCATAGCGGGCCTCGGACTGCTTTTTGGATTGAATGACGGAGCCGTTGCCACCATCATTGCCTTCGGCACAGGCGGCTTGTACGCCATGTTTTCCATGACGACAGGAGTAGGCTTATATGCGCGACTGACCGGCCGCTGGAATCCTGCTCTGGGGGCATTCCGGCTGGGAATATGGGGGCTGGTGATTAATATCGTAGCGTTTACCTGGGCATTATTCGAACTGATTAATATTGGCTGGCCACGCGAATATGTGGCCGCTCCCGGAGCGCCCTGGTGGCAACTTTGGGCAGTACCGTTGGTGCTGGGCACCATATTGGCTCTGACGACGCTGCATGTGCAAATAGGTCACAAGCGTCGGACGAAAAAATCGTGAACGATACTGCTGTGGATAACATACAAAAATAGACTGGCGGAAATGCTGTTTACAGCAGCTGATTTAGTACGGTTGTTAACTAAAATCCAACGATGAGAAGGAGGTAAAACATGAATCAGATGACTACATATCTTTGGGAAACACATCTCCCCGGTGGCAGCCACTGGTCCGGTGTTGTACGCCGGGGAACGACCTTGCGCCTGACAGATGTGACGGGCGGAGCCAATGCTGCAGTATTGTTTTATAACCTGGAAGAGAAACTGGAGCGTTACAACATGGCGGATACGCTCAAGACCCAGCATACATTCCACCTGACCAGAGGACATGCCTGCCATTCCGACATGGGGCGGATTTTCTGCTGCATCACCGAAGATACTGTGGGCTGGCACGACACCGTATGCGGTTTGAGCGATGCTGAGCTGATACAGCAAAAATATGGTACGGGCCGCTATCAGGAGCTGCGTAACGATATGTATCGTAATGGGCTCGACGGTATGCTGGTCGAGCTTGGAAAATGGGGATTGGGCAAGCGTGATGTAGTATCCAACATCAATTTTTTCAGCAAGGTAACTGCCGATTCCTCCGGAGAGCTTCAGTTTCATACCAATCACAGTCAGGCCGGCAGTCACGTGGATCTGGCGTTTGAAATGGATACGCTGGTGGTGTTATCCGCTGCGCCGCATCCGCTCGATCCAGCAGAAGCCTATCGTCCTGGCGCTGTTGACCTGGCAGTGTTCCCCTCACCCCCTGCAGTAACGGAAGTATGTGCACATATCGCGGAAAATGCCCGCGGCCTGGAGAATACCCGACGTCTTTATGCTTATGGAGGTGTTAAATGAACACACAAAACCTGGTTGAAAGTACATTGAATCCTGATCATGCAGTTATCAACGAAATCTGTGACGCAGGGGAACCGTGGGTCAAGGAAATCAAAAAGGGGCAAACATTCCGTATCGTCGATCTCGAAGGTAATCAGGCAGTGGATACATTGTTTTACAACGCGCATGATGCGACGGAGCGTTACAGTGCCACCGATACGATCCGCCGGCAGCATAGCCTGTATCTGACGACCGGCAGCAAACTGTATTCCAATTTTGGTAATGTCATGCTCGTCATCACGGCGGATACCTGCGGGCGGCACGATACGGTGGGAGGCGCCTGTGCCGCTGAAAGCAATACCACCCGCTATGCCCTCGAAAAATATCCGATGCACAGCTGCCGTGACAGTTTTTTACACGCGCTGGCACATGATCCGGTGTGTGAGCGGCTCGGCATGAACAAGCGGGATATTCCGGCCAACATCAATTTCTTCATGAATGTTCCGGTTACCGAGGCGGGCAAACTGGAGTTTGCAGATGGGGTATCAGCTCCGGGCAAATATGTGGAAATGCGAGCTGAAATGGATATAGTGGTGCTGATTTCAAACTGCCCGCAATTGAATAATCCCTGTAATGCCTACAATCCCACACCCGTTCGTCTGCTGGTCTGGAATTGATCACCCGTATATCAAGTACAGGTATTTCTGAGTACGAAATCGTAATAGTGACCGGGTTCCAGCATCCGGCAGCCCTTCTGTCTGATGCTGAACGTAATATTGCTGGATTATGGAGATAACAATGTCTGAAAAAACGTTGGATATAAACAAGATAGCGACATCTACCATGGATGTGCTTGTCCCGGGAATACAAACGACTGTCCAGGATTATCCGGGCAGGCGGGGTTACTGGAATATCGGCGTGCCTCCCTCCGGTCCAATGGACAATCTGGCGCTCAGACTGGCCAATCGTCTGGTGGATAACGCGGAAGGACAGGCTGCTATTGAAATCACTTTTGCCGGACCGACGCTGCGCATCCACTGTGACACTGTCATTGCAGTAACAGGCGCACCAATCGAAGTCAGTCTGAACGGAAAGCCATTGGCACAATGGAAATCGCATAAGGTCGAAGCAGGAGCATTACTTGCTTTCGGTGATGTGCTGGATCAGGGCAGCCGGGTTTATCTGGCAATCCAGGGGGGTATTCAGGTACCGGATTACCTCGGCAGTAAGGCTACATTCATGCTGGGCCAATTTGGCGGACATGAGGGACGCATACTGCAGACAGACGATGTGCTGAATATCGTTGCAGATGATCGTAGCGGTTATACCCCGCGTGAATTACCGCAGGCATCCATTCCGCACTATACCCATCACTGGGAAATTGCCGTCCTGTACGGCCCACATGGCGCACCGGACTTTTTTACAGAAGAAAGCATCACCGATTTCTTCGCTGCCGAGTGGACGGTACACCATAATTCCGACCGTACCGGCGTGCGTCTGATCGGTCCGAAACCGAAATGGGCACGTACCGATGGCGGCGAAGCCGGATTGCACCCTTCCAACGTTCATGATGTTGCTTATTCCATTGGTGCAGTGGATTTCACCGGGGATTTGCCGGTAATACTCGGTCCGGACGGCCCCAGTCTGGGAGGTTTTGTCTGCCTGGTAACCCTTGCGCACGCTGAACTGTGGAAAATGGGGCAACTGCGACCTGGTGACCGTATCACTTTCCGTCAGATATCAGCTGATGAAGCAGCAGAACTGGAAGCAACTCAGGATGCACTCATCAGCAGCTTGCATCTGCCGGAGGTAGCTCCGCTATCAGGCAGTGGAAAAATGACAGCCACCACTGACGGTCCGATTCTGCACACTATTCCCGAGAGCAGCGAGCAGGTGCAGGTAGTCTACCGGCAAGGCGGAGACAGAAATCTGCTGGTGGAATACGGACCGATGACGCTCGATTTCAATCTGCGTTTCCGTATCCATGCGCTGATGGAATGGCTGCAGCAGGCCATGGAAAGTGATGATCTGCCCGGGATCATAGATTTGACGCCCGGCATTCGCTCACTGCATATCCGTTTCGATGCAAAATTATTGCCCCGTAAAAAACTGCTGGATACGCTGATTGCTGCGGAAAAACAACTGCCTGCGATTGAAAACATGGAGGTACCGACACGTATCGTGCATCTGCCCCTCTCCTGGAATGATTCATCCGTCCAGCTGGCGATGAAGAAATACATGCAATCGGTGCGTAAGGACGCCCCCTGGAATCCGGACAACATTGAATTCATCCGTCGCATCAACGGACTGGACAACATCGATGAAGTCAGACGTATTATTTTCGATGCCAGTTATCTGGTGATGGGGCTGGGGGATGTCTATCTGGGCGCACCACTCGGCACCCCTGTTGATCCCAGACATCGTCTGGTTACCACCAAATACAATCCGGCACGCACCTGGACACCGGAGAATGCGGTTGGTATCGGTGGCGCTTATATGTGCGTATACGGCATGGAAAGCCCCGGTGGCTATCAGCTGGTGGGACGTACGGTACAGATGTGGAATACGCATATTCAGACGCAGGATTTCAAGGAAGGTAAACCCTGGCTGCTGCGCTTCTTTGATCAGGTAAGATTCTATCCCGTGACAGAAGCTGAACTGGTCGAGATGCGCAGAGATTTTCCGAGCGGAAAATTCACATTGCGTATCGAAGAAGATCGTTTCAGTCTGAAACAGTACAACAATTTTCTGCAGGAAAATGCTGCTTCCATCGACGCATTCAGAACGAAACAGAAGGCCGCCTACGTCGCTGAGCGTGAACGCTGGAAAGCAGAAGGGCAGGAAAATTACACCACCAATGAGATTCTGGAAGAGACCCCTGCTCCAGGCGATATCTCTGTTCCGGCAGGAACGCGCGCCGTACATACCCATGTAACCGGTATCGTGTGGAAATTGCTGGTGAATACAGGTCAGCACGTGAATGCCGGGGATGATCTCGCTGTATTGGAATCGATGAAAATGGAATTCACCATTAAAGCGCCTGTCAGTGGCATAGTACAGCAAATACTCTGCAAGGCGGGAAGCAAAGTTACTGCCAGACAGATTCTTTTCCTGATCAGGGAGGATTGAGATGAAGGGAATCTGCTCAAGGAAAATACTGTTCTCGATACGAATGCGGTTTCGCCATTACGCTGAAATGTTGCCGTAGTAGAAGAGTTACTGAATCTACCGTTTAATGATTTCGAGCCTGTCACTTGTGCGGATTGCCAGGCGTAGTGAGCTGCATGCCTTCAAGGTCATGCCCAGGCGTTGGATGGTTGAGCGCAACTTTGTCTGGCTGGAGAAGAACCGAAAGTTATGGAAACTGTGATGAAATACATGTGAAAGAGAGTACCTATGCTAAAAATGTTAATGCCGGTCGATGGTTCTGAAACCTCCAGTCGTGCAGTGGATGAATTCGTGCAGCGGCTCGACTGGTATCGGGAAAAACCGGAAGTTCATCTGTTGAATGTACGGATTCCATTGTTTGGGAATGTTCCCATGTTTATCAGCAAGGAAGAACTCGGCAATTATTATCAGGAAGAAGGCTTGAAAAACCTGCAACAGGCACGTAACAAGTTAGAGCAGGCAGGTGTCGCATATCGACACCATGTCATTGTGGGAGAGCCGGTGGCCATGATCGTACAATTTGCCGAGGAAATACAGTGTGATCAGATCATCATCGGACCGCGTGGATTGGGTGAGATCAAAGGATTGCTGCTTGGTTCGGTAGCCAGCAAGCTGATTCAGCTTTCAACTGTCCCGGTATTACTACTCAAATAACAGGAATCAAGCATATTCCTCCATCTGTTTACAGAGCAAATGATCCGTCGAAAGCTCATGTCACTTTAAGCCGGCACGTTGACTGTCTGCGAGCAGAAATACCCATGTTACCAGTACAAAAGGAAAAGTAAGTACGGGCAAGCCAAGTGGCGTCAGAAAACCAGTCAGGCCGGCCTGACAGATGACGGTAAA
>NZ_QRCC01000020.1 GCF_009833125.1 Nitrosomonas sp. HPC101 | reverse complement strand
TCGGCCCCTTCCAGATCATGAGCCTGGCCCGGCATTGTTAGACAGAAGCCTGTTGGATTGCCCGGCGCATTGCACAAAACATGGATTTTGATTGTCAGTCTGCCTTTTGATCGCCCGGTGCATTCCGTTTTTTTGCCCCAGCGCTATGCTGATGAGCGCGGACAATTGCGGAATCAATCATAGCGTATTCGTTATCGGCATCCTCGACCAAGTGTTTGAATGTTTGAAAAACTTTTGTCAGATACCACTTTTACACTAGTGCGTATGACGTGTGTGGATCTCTTTAAAATTCCCCATCCTCTCCGGCAGATCGCGCCCAGGTAACGATATAAAACTGCTTCCACAAACAGTCGGTTATCTTTGACTGTTGCCGCCAACATGCCCTTCACGTCCAGGTAAAAAATCTTTGATTCTACAGTTGCCTGGTGTGCAGAGGCTCTTTCTGGCGTATGAACGTGTTGTGCAGGCAAATGGGTGGGTTCAGGTTCATGCGGCGGATTCCCTGCGCCTCCACCTGCCGGAACGCACGGAAGATACTCTCGATATCCTCCATCCCACGTTCTGGGTGATGGAGTTGTTGCCGTCTGGGCAAGCCACGCCTTGCAGCGCGCAGGCTTTCGGGTCTGTGACGAGGCAGACCTGACGGTGCACGCCGACGACTCAGGCTATAGCCTCGTGCGCGATGATGGTCAGCCCGCCGAACATTTTTCCACCCTGTGCGCCTTGGTGGCGTTTTTGCTCCAGTCCGCGACAACCCATGCGGCGGGAACGCGTGCATGACCTGGTGCACACCGCCGGTCGCGGCACTTACCTTGGCACTTTGGGTAGCTGGGTGCATGCGGTTGGATCCGCCCCCGAAATTCGCTTGGCCGGAAGTGGAAACAAGCACCGATACGCCACAAGCCGATCTGGATGCCGCTTGTGTGGCCGACTACCAGCCCGGCGTCGACTATTTTCCCGACAAGACCGCGTTTACCTATTCTACGCAACTGCGTGTCGAGTACGGCCCGCACTACAAGCGCATCACGTTCACGCCCAGCATGGCCACCGGCGAAGTGTTTGAGTATTTATTTGTGCAATGTGGCCCTCACATTTCCGTCGTCCAGGTGCCGATCCAGAGGCTGGTCACCGGTAACTCTGCCATGCTGGGTGCGCTGGAAGGCCGACCCTGCCTGGCGCGACATCGTGCTGGACATCGTCCATGGGGCACGCCTGGGCAGCGCGGTGCTTGTCACGTTCGCAGGTGTAGCCGGAAATGCCTTTCTGCTGCGCCAAGGCCTGATTAGCCTTGTACATGCTGTATCGCACAAGAACGCTGCACCAGAGCGGTTGAGTAAAGACGATTTCCGCACATTGATCCACTTCGAGCTGATATTTTGTTAGGTCTGCGTGAATGGTTCAGCCAACCAACGTACGCTCAACGCGATCGCGAGGACAAATTTCATTTTTACTTAGAGATTGCTTTATTGATCGACAAGCAAGACAGCCTCGTCGACTTTATTTAGTGTGTCGTTTTCAGCTCCGTATATCATCTATAAATCCACAAGGGCTTTAAATCCACCATAAGTCATCCGTGAAGGATCGAACGGCATATTATTTTCATCGCAAGTTTCTTGCATGCGTGGATCGGCCATTGCTTTTTTGTTCACTTCGTCCCGGTGTTCACGTGATTTATAGACGATAAAGGCAAAAATAACAGTTTCTCCATCTTTTGTCCCCGCCAGTTTGCCGAACGGCACTATTTTGCATGTTTCAGGTGCATCTTCGGGCATTTTCGGCTCGGCATCTTCCAGCACGCATTCTTTGTATTGGAGTGCACCGTGTTCCATCCAGATTTTTCCTGCACTTTCTGCCATTTTACGGTAAGCGTCAATTTTGCCTTCCGGCACGGGTAAAACGAATCCATCTATGTAAGTCATATCTATGCTCCGAGCTATGATTGAATCTGGTGTATGGGAAGAAGGGAGTGGTGTAACCTATTGGTAAAGATCTGAGCAGATATCAACCCATGGAAAGGAAACACCGCAATGACAGATGATAATGTTTTAGAACTAAACGATCCATAACGAAATGATCCGTTACAAGCTGTTCTGTGTGAAGGTGCACGCAAGCTGCTAGCAGCAGCGATTGAATTGGAGATAGCTCAGAAACTGAGCGGGGTAAAGCGGAGGTGGTAAGAAAAGGCTGTCTGCCTGAGCGCACTATTATTCAAACTAGACTGGGAGATATTGCAGTCAAAGTATCAAAAATACGCGATCGTTTTGGCTCTGGCATCAAATTCAACATCAGTTTGATTCCGCCTTACTTGAAACATACCCGAAATATGTAAATTCTTTTACCCTAGTTATATCTGAGAGGCGTTTCAACAAGAGATTTCACCGGGACACTGACACATCTGTTGGGAGCCGATACACCAGGGTTGTCGCCCAGTCATTTAAAGCAAGGCTGGGAGCAGGATTGTCGTGCCTGGAATCAACGTGATCTGGGTCACAAGCGCTATGTCTGTGTCTGGGCGGATGGGTGTCTACATTACGGTCGGAATGGACGACCGGTTATGTCTTCTGGTGATTATTGGTTCGGATGAAACGGGACGCAAAGAATTATTAGCGCCATCGGATGGCTATCGTGAATCAGCAGCTAATTGGGAAGAAGTGTTAATCAATTTGAAACAGCGTGGTCTCAAGGAGGCGCCCAGACTGGCTGTGGGAGATGGTGCACTGGGGTTCTGGAAAGCACTGACCAAACTCTGGCTACAAACAGACCAGCAGCGCTGTTGAGTACATAAAACTGCCAATGTGCTGGAAAACTGTCTAAATCCATGCAATCCAAAGTCAAGGAAGCGCTGCACACTATCTGGCAGGCGGAAACCCGGGAAAAAGCTTATCAGGCATTTGATCACTGTATTGAACGTTTCGGGCCGAAATATGCCAAAGCAATGGCATGCCTGGACGCAACGCACTCGCCTGGTTGAGCGTAAACGATTAGTCTTGTGATTACGCATCTAATCGTCCCATGTGAAAGTGTGCCTTTGGTGCTTTATAGATTGCACTTATTAAAAATGTATGGCTATCACACACAAAACAATCCGTGAAATCTGCTCAACACGTTTTAATCTCCAGTTAAGATAAACTATCTCTTAAAACTGGGTTGATCAATTCTATTGAACCACATCATACTTCTCCGTTTATGACTACGTAATCTGTGGAACTCATGGAATTCATCATCTATCTACTACTGGGCGCTTGTGCCGGTGTGTTCGCAGGCTTGTTTGGAATTGGTGGAGGGATGATCATCGTCCCAATTCTGGTCTACAGCTTTGCACTGCAAGGCTTTAATCCGGATGTGTTGACGCACATGGCAGTGGGGACCTCGCTGGCGACTATCGTTTTTACCTCAGCAAATTCGGTACGAACCCATCATAAACTAGGAGCTGTGCACTGGCCTATGGTTCTCTGGATGACCATTGGGATCGTCGTTGGTAGCGTCTTAGGGGCCTGGACAGCCTCTTCGCTAAGCGGCCCTGTTCTACAAAAAATCATCGGAATCTTTGCTATTTGCATGGCAGTACAAATGGCCTTTGACTTAAAGCCCAAGGCCTCCATGGGGGAGCCTAGCAAACCAGCCCTGAGTGCTGCAGGCGGTGTGATTGGTTGGGCCTCGGCCATCTTCGGTATCGGTGGCGGCTCGTTGACCGTGCCATTTCTGACATGGCGCAGTGTGCCAATACGACAAGCAGTGGCGACCTCGGCAGCTTGCGGCATGCCAATTGCTCTGCTCGGTGCGATCAGTTTTATTATCACCGGCTGGGCCGCTGAAGGGTTGCCTGAGCTAAGCCTGGGTTACGTCTATCTGCCGGCGCTGGTAGGTATTGCATTGACCAGCGTATTCTTTGCCGGCTTTGGTGCTCGGCTAGCACACCGCCTGCCTCAACGTTTGCTCAAGCGCCTGTTTGCGCTGATGCTGGTAACGGTAGGTATAAACTTTCTTCTCTAGAGTCTTATTTCTAAATCTGGATCGTGTAGCCCATGCTGTATGGATTGCTTAGGCGGCGAAGTGCGAGCCTGATTCAGGTAAAATATGCAAATGAGGCATTCAGTGTCCTATTTGCGCATTTGTGCTGCGTACCTTGCTCTCTATAACCCGAACATTCACCCCCAGCGCGAGTACATACTGCGCAAGGAAGAGAACATTCGCTTTGCTGAGTAGCATGCATGATTGATATCAGCAGGAGGTCGGAGTAGTAAAATGTGTTTTTTCATTCGCGCAACCATCGAAAATCATTTATCAAACCAAGAGCATTCATTACAGTATTGCCCGTCGTTATGGTCGTGTGGCCAGCGCAGGGCATACCTATGTATATGAGCCCAGAACGGACATGTTGCTGCGCCAGGATATATACCTCAAGCGCAAAAAACACAAACAGAAAACGAGCAGCGCATCCTTATGCTGACGCAAGGGAATCCCACTGATTTACAAGGTATCGAACGCTCGTGAGTGCATTGAAACAAGCACTGGATGACAGGCGATTTGTCTGCGTACTAGAGGCTATTCCCCAACAGTCCCCTTCGCGACATGCCTCGCTTAAGCAAATTGTGCAACGTGAGCATCTGGCAGGCTGGCCGTTATTACCAGCCTTCGCCGATCGCGTTGGCCCGCACTCTGATTTGAGCCCTTTAGAAGGCGCAGAGGCATTGGAAAACCCAACCTCATCCTTGCTGCACTTCTCAGGCAAGGATCGCGAGCGAACAGACTTGCTGCATCAGATTGAGTCAATGAAGGCTCTTGGACTGGAGCAGTTGTTACTGCTTAGTGGTGACCGCTTGCCAGGCCACCATCCTGGCCAGACGCCTGTGCGCTATCTGGAGTCAGTGCCAGCACTACAGATAGTCCGCGAGCACTGCCCCGACTGGTTGTTGGGCGCAGCGCTGAACCCATTCAAATACCGCGAAGAAGAAAGCGGCGCACAATATCTTAAGGCACAGAAAAAACTCTTGGCGGGGGCTGACTTCCTCACTCTGCAACTAGGCTTCGACGCCACCAAGTATATGGAAGCCCTGGCCTGGATGTGCTCTCAGACAGATATAAAGCCCATGCTGGCTTGTGTGATGAGACTGACAGATAAACGTACATCTGTTTTACAAACCATGCCCGGCATCCTGATTACCGACTCCATGCGCGAGCTTCTGAGTAAGGAGGAGCAGGTGTCTCAGGCCTATGCCAACGAACGTAGCCTCGAACGCCTGGCGTTGCAAATTATAGGCCTTCAGCTGATGGGCTATGCCGGGATTCATCTGTCTGGGGTACACACGCTAGACGAACTGCTGTTACTGGAGCAAGCAATTATCAAGCAGCAAGCCAGCATGACTTCACTGGCCGATTGGGGCGAGCGATGGCATGCAAGCTGGCAGCTGTCCGGATCAGCCCAGATATGCTTTACCCCCGACATTGCTGCATGGGAAATGGGAGAATCTGTGGTCATGGCTAGTCGCCGAGAACGCCTGAGATACAAGTTTTTTTCCAAGGTGCATGGCCAGCTATTCAGCCGCACTGGATGGCTCAGCAAGGCTTTTGGCTGGAGTGTAACGCGGCCAATCTGGAAAGACGGCATGGCAGCGCATGCACTGCATGCTGTCGAACGTGCAGTCAAACGCCCGCTACTGGGGTGCGATACCTGTGGCCGCTGCCGCTTGCAGGACACCCTCTATGTCTGTCCTGAAACATGCCCTAAAGGCTTGGCGAACGGCCCCTGTGGCGGCACCCAACTTAATCGCTGCGAGTTTGGTGATCGGGAGTGCATACACAGTGTTAAGTACCGAATTGCCAAGTCGGCCAATCAGTTACCAGTATTGGCGCAAACCTTAATTCCTTGCATCGAAGCAGATGACCGGCACCGCAGTTCCTGGCCCGAGTGGTTTGAACCAGAGAACTCGACACGAGACGCTGAATGACCGAAAAGGTTTAAGCTTCGCTATGCGCGCCGAGATTGCGGTATTGCCCTTTGAAATACAGTAAGGGCTGGGTGACGGTTGTTGCTTGCAGGTTTAATGCTTTTACTTCACCGATCACGATCAGATGGTCACCTACGGGATGTACGGCGTAAATTTCACAATCAAGCCAGTGCAAACTGCCAGCAATGATAGGGTTGCCCAACGGGGACTCCTCCCATTCAACTCCGCGCCACTTGTCTGTACCGCGCAGAGAGAATCGGTTAGAAATATGGACCTGTTCAGCTGACAAGATATTGACCAGAAAACGCCCTGCCTTACGAATTTTGGGATAACAGGCCGAACTTGCCATTACGCTAAATGACACCAGCGGTGGGTCCATCGACACGCTATAGAATGACTGACAAGTGAAACCGATCGGTTCACCATCAATGAATGATGTAATTACCGTAATACCGGATGCATAGTGCCCGAGCGCTTCGCGATAGCTCAATGGCTCGATAGCAATACTGGAAAGTGACATGGCATGTCCTGAAAATTAGATGTAGCTCAACAGTATTAGGAGGGCCGGAAGTAGCATATGATTTGACTACCGGATAACCCGTCCCCCTGCACTCCGCTTTCAACCTAGGCCAAAAGCTCTCTTCGGACGATTTCAGCCCCGGCACTTAACGTATGTAGTTTGCCTCTTGCCACCTGACGCGATAAGGGAGTCATGCCACAGTTGGTAGCGGGATAAAGCTTGTCAGCATCCACAAACTCAAGTGCTTTACGCAAGGTGTTAGCCACCTCCTCGGGCGTCTCAATGTTGTTGGTGGCCACGTCAATGGCGCCCACCATCACCTTTTTACCCCGTATAAGCTCGATCAAATCCATCGGAACACGGGAGTTTTGGCATTCCAGCGAGATGATGCCAATGCTGGATTGTTGCAGCTTGGGAAAGATTTCTTCATATTGACGCCACTCCGAGCCCAGCGTTTTCTTCCAGTCGGTATTAGCTTTGATGCCGTAGCCATAACAAATATGCACGGCCGTTTCACACTTAAGGCCTTCAATGGCCCTTTCCAGTGTGGCAACACCCCAGTCATTCACATCGTCAAAAAAAACGTTAAACGCAGGCTCGTCGAACTGAATGATATCTACACCAGCCGCCTCTAGCTCTTTGGCCTCCTGGTTGAGGATTTTGGCGAACTCCCAAGCCAGCTTCTCGCGGCTTTTGTAGTGATTGTCATACAGCGTATCGATCATGGTCATGGGGCCTGGCAGCGCCCACTTTATGGGTTGTTTGGTCTGCTGACGTAGAAACTTGGCATCCTCAACAAAAACGGGCTTTTGACGGCTCACAGCACCTACCACTGTCGGTACGCTCGCATCGTAGCGATCACGGATACGAACCGTCTCACGCTGCTCAAAATCAACACCATCCAAGTGCTCGATAAAGGTAGTGACAAAATGCTGACGTGTTTGCTCGCCATCACTGACAATATCAATACCGGCATGCTGCTGTTCTTGCAGCGACAAACGCAAAGCATCCTGTTTGGCTTCAAGCAACTCATCACCTTCTAGTTTCCAGGGTGACCACAGTTTCTCAGGTTCTGCCAGCCAAGAGGGTTTAGGCAAACTGCCAGCAGTTGAAGTAGGAAGCAACTTTCTCATAATAAACTACCTTATTTTCTAAACAATCAAAGCACGTAATTGGCAGACCACTGCTCAAGAACATCTTTATATGGTTTTATAAAACACTCTTCAGTAAATTTGCCCTGCTCAATAGCCAGTCGACTACGTTCTTCTCTATCATAAACAACCCGAGCCAGTGAAAAATCCTGATACTTCAGACTCGGTTGATATAGCTTTCCTGCTACAGAGTTGGCATTGTATATTTCAGGTCGGTAAATTTTCTGGAAAGACTCCATCGTACTAATGGTGCTGATGAGTTCCAGATTAGTGTAATCACTCAGCAAATCACCGGAAAAGTAAAAAGCCAAAGGAGCAACGCTATTCGGAGGCATGAAATAACGAACCTTTAGCCCCATTTTATTGAAGTACTCGTCGGTCAAAGAGTACTCATCTTGCTGATACTCCACGCCCAGTACTGGATGCCAGTTGTCCGTCCGGTGGTAGATCTTGCTACTCGACACACTCAGGCATATAACAGGCTGCTTATTAAAGTGTTTCTTATATACTTCAGAACGCAGAAAGCACTGAAATATCTTTCCATGCAGATCCCCAAAATCATCTGGCGTACTGAAACCGGAATTATTTTTATTATGATCCAGCAGGAGGACGCTAAAGTCATAATCGCGCACATAAGAAGAGAAATTATTGCCTACAATTCCCTCGATACGGCTGTTGATCTTGTGATCAACAACACTTGTTTTTAATATTTCAATCAAAGGAATCGAGGTAATATTCTCGGAGTTAATACTCGCTTCAACAGAGATAATGTCAAGGTCAACAGAATAACGATCGCTCTTCGGATTATCCCAATGCGCCAGAGCATTGAAGCGGTTATTAATCATGGTCAGGGCATTACGCAAATTCTCTTGACGATGCTCTCCTCTAGCCAAGTTGGCGAAATTGGTAGTAAGGCGCGTATTATCAGCGGGGCGGTAGTTTTCGTCGAAACGAGTGCTCTTGATATCGAATGTAAACTCTTTGCTCATTGCAACCTAGTATCCTGATTTATGAGGAAAAGCATGAATGTAATCCTTGCTTTTCCACAGTACTTTTGAAATCTTTATGAATTCTTTTTCAGTAATCTTCATGTTTTCTGAAACCGGAGGTATTCTATGCGTAGTTAATGATTAAGAAAAATGAATTGATTTCATCCAGATTTTAGAAATATTCATAATGTAGGGCGTGTTATCAGTTCAGCCATATAACGGAAGCGGTGAGATAAATAGCGTAAGGAAGTTATCGGCTGGTTTATCATATTGGCGTTGTTTCTTGTAGTTTGATTTAGGTGGGATCACAGTTTAATCCCTGTTTTTTGCAGCAGATCCAGCACTCACACC
>NZ_QRCC01000019.1 GCF_009833125.1 Nitrosomonas sp. HPC101 | reverse complement strand
TATTGTTACAGTCGAGCCAGCTTGATGGTAATGGTTTATGATTTCGCAGTGGCATGTCTTGACTAAGTTTTGATGAGGAAGTAGTCTTGGCGGCTGAGTATTATGGCAGTGAGGATAACTGGTTACCTGAGAGGGCTTGAGGTAGCGGATTATTATTTTGATTACTGGGAATACCGACAGGTAGTGGAGGAGAGAGATGAGATTAGGGGAGTGGATAAAGGGGGTCATGCTGTGTGCGGGTATGATGTTATGTGGTTACACATATGCGGACATATCGACGGTACCGGACGAGACCTATGAAGCGCTGAAGCTGGATCGCAGCAAGGCGACGCCGAAAGAGACCTATGAAGCGCTGGTGAAGCGTTACAAGGATCCTGCACATGGAGCGGGCAAGGGGACGATGGGCGACTACTGGGAACCGATTGCGCTCAGCAGTTACATGGACCCGGCCACCTTTTACAAACCACCGGCATCCCCTAAAGAGATTGCGGAACGTAAAGACTGCGTGGAATGCCATTCGGATGAAACGCCGGTATGGGTAAGGGCCTGGAAGCGCAGCACACACGCGAACCTTGACAAGATTCGCGCCCTCAAATCGGACGACCCGCTGTTTTACAAGAAAGGCAAACTGGAAGAAGTTGAGAACAACCTGCGCTCCATGGGCAAACTTGGAGAAAAGGAAACCCTCAAGGAAGTGGGCTGTATTGACTGTCACGTTGACATCAACGCCAAGAAGAAAGCCGATCACACCAAAGACGTACGCATGCCGACAGCAGATGTTTGCGGCACCTGTCACCTGAGAGAATTTGCCGAACGCGAATCCGAACGAGACACCATGATCTGGCCGAATGGCCAATGGCCGGATGGACGTCCATCACACGCACTGGACTACACTGCCAACATTGAAACCACCGTCTGGGCGGCCATGCCGCAACGTGAAGTAGCCGAAGGCTGCACCATGTGCCACACCAACCAGAACAAATGTGACAACTGTCACACCCGTCATGAATTCTCGGCAGCGGAATCCCGTAAGCCGGAAGCCTGTGCCACCTGTCACAGCGGTGTAGATCACAACAACTACGAAGCCTACATCATGTCCAAGCACGGCAAGCTGGCTGAAATGAACCGTGGAAAGTGGAACTGGGAAGTTCGTCTTAAAGACGCTTTCTCCAAAGGAGGTCAGACTGCACCGACCTGCGCAGCCTGCCACATGGAATACGAAGGAGAATACACCCACAACATCACCCGCAAAACCCGCTGGGCGAACTACCCATTTGTTCCGGGTATTGCAGAGAACATCACCAGCGACTGGTCGGAAGCCCGCCTGGATTCCTGGGTACTGACCTGCACCCAATGTCACTCCGAACGGTTTGCCCGCTCCTATCTGGATCTGATGGATAAAGGCACCCTGGAAGGACTGGCTAAATACCAGGAAGCAAACGCAATTGTTCACAAAATGTATGAAGACGGCACCCTGACGGGCCAGAAGACCAACCGTCCGAACCCGCCGGCACCGGAAAAACCTGGATTTGGTATCTTCACCCAGCTGTTCTGGTCGAAAGGGAACAACCCGGCCTCACTGGAACTTAAAGTGCTGGAAATGGCAGAAAACAACCTGGCCAAAATGCACGTAGGACTGGCGCACGTCAACCCGGGTGGCTGGACCTATACTGAAGGCTGGGGTCCGATGAACCGTGCCTATGTTGAAATCCAGGACGAATACACCAAAATGCAGGAAATGACTGCCCTGCAGGCACGTGTTAACAAACTGGAAGGCAAAAAAACCAGTCTGCTTGACCTTAAGGATGCGGGAGACAAAATCTCGCTGGGCGGACTGGGAGGTGGCATGTTGCTGGCAGGTGCGATTGCACTGATTGGCTGGCGCAAACGCAAGCAAACACAAGCTTGACCACTTCGCTGACACCAGACCGGCGCACACAATCGCGCTGGTCTGACCGACTCCTCCCGTCACTGGGAATTTTACTGGTGACGGGAGGTTTGGTTTTACTGACCTGGTACACCTGGTTGCTGCTGACACCGGACGAAGCGCCTTATCGTTACCAGCTGACTGCCACCGGACCGGCGAATGACTACCCTGACCTGGAACTGGAAGCCTGGCCGGATCTTGTCATCCACCAGTACGACATCCAACTGGAAGGTATGGATCGACCACTCGCGCAAGCCTGGTTTGGTCAGCATGCAAACCAGCCACAGGTACTGCTCAACTGGAAGAATGCAACCCGGGAACCCCTGCTGGCGCTGGATCAGAAAGCCACCGAATTAAGTACACTTGCAGCTGCAATTGACAAATACGCCCCGCGGGATGCCCTGCTGCTGAGCTGGTGGGACACCTCCCGTCAACTGGCACAGCTGACCGGGCGAGACGTGCTGTTTCACAGCACACTGCTTGAACCCTTAATCATCCCGCCGGAATGGCAACCGCATGCGCAAGCCATTCGCGCATATGAAAACGCACACACGGGCGCTCCGGCAGATCCACAGGAACATGAACTGTTCCTGCGATTTACGCAAAGTCTGATAAAACCACTGGCGAGCGGCCTGGATGACTTGCGGCAGCTGGCCGGCACACGCGACGCCTACCTGATTATCCATGTCAGTGACCTGTACAAACTGGGCCTGATGTACCCTGACCAATTGGGCATTGCCTACAAATCCTACCGTTTGACTGGCAACCTGCACGGCATGATCAGTCATGTCAAAACCGAGATGAGTAACCACGGTTATTACGCCTACACCCTGCAATCTTTGTCGGATGAACTGATCCACGCTTTCTTTCTGACAGACGAAACCAGCTACAACACCCTGCTGGCCAGACTGCTGCCGTTTGCCAGCCAGCCTTCCCCGCTGGAGCTCACCACACCGCGACTGATCTACCAGCAGGGCGGATACTGGGTCTACCAACTGACCGACAAGACTGTGGCACAACCACAACACCAATTGCCATCATCCGCCTCGGATCATGATCAAACGACGGATTCAACCCATCAGACTGATCAGGTACAATAACGAACGGCAAGACAAAAGAATCGTAATCTGTGCAATACCTAAAACAAGAGGAGAGACCATGAAAATAATGAAAGCCTGCGGACTGGTGGCTGCGGCCTTGTTCGTCCTGACCAGCGGATACAGTCTGGCAGCAGATGCCCCGTTTGAAGGTCGCAAAAAATGCAGTTCCTGCCACAAACCGCAAGCGCAGTCGTGGAAACATACAGCGCACGCCAAGGCAATGGAATCACTCAAACCCAATGTCAAAGTGGAAGCCAAACAAAAAGCCAACCTGGATCCTGCCAAGGACTACACTCAAGACAAGGACTGTGTAGGTTGTCACGTGGACGGCTTTGGCCAGAAGGGCGGCTATACGATTGAATCGCCCAAGAAGATGCTCACTGGTGTAGGCTGCGAATCCTGCCATGGACCTGGCCGCAAATTCCGGGGAGACCACCGCAAGGCAGGACAGGCTTTTGAGAAATCGGGCAAAAAATCTCCCCGCAAGGCCCTGGCCAGCAAAGGACAGGACTTTCACTTTGAAGAACGGTGCAGTGCCTGCCACCTGAACTATGAAGGCTCCCCGTGGAAAGATGCCAAGCCGCCGTATACCCCGTTCACACCGGAAGTGGACGCCAAGTACACCTTCAAGTTTGACGAAATGGTCAAAGACGTTAAAGCCATGCACGAACACTATAAACTGGATGGTGTATTTGACGGAGAGCCTAAATTCAAATTCCATGACGAATTCCAGGCCAATGCTAAAACCGCCAAAAAAGGAAAATAGTGA
>NZ_QRCC01000018.1 GCF_009833125.1 Nitrosomonas sp. HPC101 | reverse complement strand
ATGATAAAATGGGTATAAATTCGAGGCATTCCGTATAATTGATTTTGTTGATCGCAATAAACATTTGAGTTATCAATTTATTTACACTTATTCATAAAAAAACTCAAAATATCGTTATGCAGCAGCAGTTTTTTTATACAAGACTGGTATTTTATTGAAGGCGAATAAATAAACTTGCCTCAGCCGGAAGCTTATTGATGTTGAGCACGGTAATCAGATTCTCTTTGGTTCTATTTTTCCAACATATAATCGGCAAGCTCCTGTTATACATGCCGACATACACCTTATTATTGATTACCAGAGACCTTTTTAGTGATGATGAGTTGCGTGTGGAATAGCTGCTCTCAGATAGTAAATCATAGACCATAATGTCAGAATCGCTGCAATGTAAATCAGCCAAGTGCCGACCATCTGTGGATCAAACGTATCATCGATTCTATCGTGGTAGAGCAGCAGGGGAATTGCTACCATTTGCGCAGCCGTTTTGATCTTCCCCAGAAAAGAGACCGCAACACTCCTAGATTTACCAATTTGCGCCATCCACTCCCGCAATGCAGAAATTGTAATTTCACGACCGATGATGATCAGGGCAATCGATGGGTCAAGCCGATCCAAATGTACCAAAACGATCAGTGCAGCAGTGACCATCAACTTGTCAGCCACCGGATCAAGAAAAGCACCAAATGCAGAAGTCTGATTGAGTGCCCGGGCCAGATAACCATCCAGCCAGTCAGTCAAGGCAGCCCCCCCAAATACGATGGTGGCAACCAGATTCTGCGTGGCCAGAGACATCCAGTCTGTCGGCAGATAAAAAATACCGACAAACAGGGGAATAGCCATGATACGCAGCCATGTCAGAAAATTGGGAAGATTCATCAGCATAACCAAACGCACTCCAATCTGTTTTCATCCTGTCAGGTTGATAATCCGCGATTGCCAGATTCACCACGGATTTTCTCTGCCTTATTCCGTGTGTTCCACACACTCGCTTCTACTGGCGGGAATCTGATGCAGCAGGTTCGACAGCGTTTCTGGAAGGATGTAACAGCGACTGAATCGCCGCTTTCCAGCCGATATACAGTCGCTTTCTTTCAGCTTCCGTCATCGCAGGAGTGTAGATTATATCCCGCCGCCAGTAATGTTCAGTTGCTTCCAGACTGGCGAACAATCCCACTGCCAATCCGGCCAGAATTGCGGCGCCCAGTGCCGTTGCTTCCGTTACTTTCGGTACCTCCACCGGCCTATTCAACATATCGGCTAGAAACTGACACATGAATCCGTTTGTCACCAGCCCTCCATCCACACGGATGACTTCGGCCTGATAGCCACCATCCTCCTCTATTGCTGCCATCAGATCCAAGGTCTGATAGCCCTGCGCTTCCAGTGCTGCACGAACAATATGCGCTCGGGTCGTATCACGTGACAATCCGCTGATCATGCCGCGCACATCCGATCGCCAGTAAGGTGCACCCAGGCCGGTAAAAGCAGGTACGAAATATACTTCATTACTGTCCAGTACACTGCGCGCCAGTGTCTCACTGGCGGCTGCATCCTGAAAGAATCCCAGTCCATCCCGCAACCACTGAATCGCTGCCCCGGCGACAAAAATCGATCCTTCAACAGCATAAATCATCTCACCATTCAGGCGATACGCCGGTGTGGTCAGCAAACGATGTTGTGAAAGCCTGAAATCCGGACCGATGTTCATAAGTGCAAAACAACCGGTACCGTAGGTGGATTTGACCATACCCGGTCGGAAGCATCTTTGCCCAATTAGGGCTGCGTGCTGGTCTCCCGCCATACCGCCGACGAGAATTTCTCGGCCGAACAAAGCCGAGTCAGTCATCCCGAATCCAGCAGCATTATCGTGAACTTCCGGCAAAATCGCTGCCGGAATACCAAACAATGCCAGCAGATCTGTATCCCATTGCTGTTCGACGATATTGAATAACAGGGTCCGTGCTGCATTTGTTACATCGGTGGCATGCACACGCCCGCCGGTCAGATGCCAAAGCAGATAGCAATCGATCGTGCCAAATGCCAATTCACCTCGCACTGCGCGGGCACGCGCGCCTGCAACGTTATCCAGTATCCAGGCAATTTTGGTTGCGGAAAAATAGGGATCGAACAGCAAGCCGGTTCGAGCTGTTACCATCGACTCAAACCCTTGCGCCCTCAATCGCTCGCAAACGATATCAGTACGGCGATCCTGCCACACAATGGCAGGATAAACAGGTTTCCCGGTACTACGATCCCATAGAATAGTTGTTTCGCGCTGATTGGTGATGCCAATGGCAGCAACCGCTTCCGCCCTATTGGCAGTGTGTTCCAGGATCGCATGACAGACTTCAAGCGTATCCTGCCAGATAGTTTCGGGATTCTGCTCGACCCAACCCTTGCGTGGATAATACAGCTTCAGCTCTTTCTGCTGCACTGCAAGGATTTCCAGTTCCATCGAAAATAAAATGGCACGAGTGCTGGTTGTTCCCTGATCGATTGCCAGAATCGTCGGCTGATTATTCATGGCTAATTTTGCCCGAGAAAACTGAAAACGCCATTTACGGGCAACAGGTAGTGCCTGCTTCAGGTGACATGAATTTCCTTAGAAAAGAGTTCGTTTACCGGTAATACTCACCGGAACGCTCCGGCTGATAAGTCACTTCCACGATGCGCACACGCAATACACCACCACCCGGTTTAGGCCACTCGATTTCATCTCCCTGCGAAAGCCCCAGCAACGCGCTTCCCACTGGGGCAAGAATTGAAATCTTTTCCCCGCTGGTATCGACATCTCTCGGATAAACCAGCGTCAGGCAAAACTCTTCGTCAGATGATTCAACTCTGAATCTGACAGTTGAGTTCATTGTGACAACACTGGGCGGAATTTCCTTTGGATCCACCACTTCAGCACGTGCAAGTTCAGCTTCCAGATCATCCCTGCCCGGAAACACTTTCTGGGAAAGAGAATCCAATAACACATCCAATCTCTCCGCATCAAGCGAAGAAATCATTATTTTTGGTTTAATACTCATTTCTAAAATCCTCTAATTTAGTCGTTCATGTGAATCGCCACGGAAAAACAGTCTCACCGCCTGGCGAGAAACAAATCTTCTGGAACAGCACTCAATGGGAACAACTGACTGACAGGAGCAGTTGACTACAACTACACCTCTTATGAAGAAACAACAGTATCAAATATTACACCTGGGGGAGATGAAAATGTCCTGCAATCGCTAATAACACGACTCATCTGTCTATATATGGTGCTTATCGTAGCAAGTATAGCTTACCAATACTCCATTAGCCAGCGACCCTGACTTCAGAAAGTATCTTCACCTCGTGTGGAAAAGCGATATCCAGACCCTCTTACTGTCTGAATCAAATTGGCTTTCCCAGCAACTTCCAGCACTTTGCGCAACCGGCGTATGTGGACGTCAACCGTTCGATCTTCGACAAAAACATGATCACCCCATACCCGATCCAGTAACTGAGCACGAGTATGCACACGTTCAGCATGCGCCATCAGAAAATGCAGCAATCGAAATTCAGTGGGACTGACCAGTAGCTCTTTTTCCCGGAATCCATCTTCCTGACCGATAACTGTCACCCGATGTGTTACCGGATTCAGCCTCACCCCCTCAGCGTCAAGAATTTCATCGGAAGCCTCAGGCAGACTTCTGCGTAGTACCGCTTTTATTCGGGCAATCAACTCTCGCGGCGAAAACGGTTTAGTAATGTAATCATCCGCCCCTGTTTCCAGTCCCGATACTTTGTCACTTTCCTCTACACGAGCAGTTAACATGATGACGGGAATCAATCTGGTACGCAGATCTCGTTGCAATGATCGCGCAAATTCAATACCACTCTTACCCGGAAGCATCCAGTCCAGCAATATCAAATCGGGCAATATTTCATTAATCTTGACCACTGCTTGCTCAGCACTATTTACACATACAGCACTATAGCCTGCGTTATGCAGATTATAGGCAATCAACTCCTGAATCGCTGATTCATCTTCCACTACCAGAACTGTTGCAGACATCTTTTATCTCGCCGGGAAAAGGGATATAACTAACACCCGGAACATACAGGGCAATAATGACAGAATGATGACAGCCTAGTCCGTGGCAAAACCACCATAGCAATAATCGCCATATCCATGCACACGCTCATGATGGACTAGCACCCCTCATCGCAGTGAGAACCCCCACAAGCTTGCCGCTAAGGATTCAGACATGTCCAGAAGCCAAGCGTATACCACCCAGACGTGATGATCTGACAACGCTATCAGCGTCGACGCCGTTTTCGGTCTATACATCATTCATGACAATCCGCCGACAAAACCCAGCAAAAATGGGAATTGTCGACGCAGTATTAAAACAGCACAAGCGGGTTTTTTGTCAACGCAACCAAGACAATATAAGCAAACACAATCTGCGCAAGGATCCAGGCAGTCATCTTTGCTCGACGTGTTTTGGCCCGTCTGAAAGCCGTGTAACCCAGCACGATATAAATTAGCAAACTGATAATCTTGGCTGCCAGCCAATGCTCAACAAGCGGATTCCTGTGCGTAAGTACAGCCAGCGCAATAGCACTCAGCAACAAAATCGTGTCGTTAATATGTGGTGTAATTTTCACCCAGCGCTGCAGCAACAACGGTGAAACACGCAGCATCCATATTCCACGTAATAAAAACAGCATATAACTGATTACAACGCTTGTTACATGCACATATTTCAGTATCAGATAATCAATCATCATATTTATATCAAACCAGCCATACCAGCCGATCCGGTTATCTGAATATAAATGTCATGCCCATCCGATCAAGCTTTGATCCAAGTATACGCCTCATCGTAATCGGAAAAAACGACCACATCCGCATCAATAAACAGATTGGAAACCCATGCACTCCACACCTGCCACTGGCTGTCTGCCACCACTGCCACACGATTGATCTTACTGCCATGCTCACGCATAAATCTGATTTCCTCCCAAGCGACGCCTACTGTATAGGACACCATATCCCGCCAGTCCAGCAGCAAATTAGCCTCTCCATTGAAGTGAAATTTGTAGAGCACCTGATCTTCAAATTGTCTGAAATCATCCAGGGTGAATTCTCCGATAATTGCAACGATAATAAGATTGCCGGTCTCTTCGATATTAATCATGAGTCATAAACTCCGAGTGATAAATGTTAGATCATAGTAGACAAATGGCAATCCTGACGCAATCAGGCCTTCCAACCTGACTGAAATTATGTAACATCAATCATCAAGGGTAACAATATTTGTCCGTCGCGCCGATATCCCCCGGATACTCAGCAACCCTCCCACAATAATCAATCCCATGCCTATCCAGGCCGAAACAGGAAGTCGGTCATCCCACAAGAATAGATCCATCAATCCCGCAAACAATACCGTGCTATAAGAAAGTGCTCCAACAATAATGATATTGCTCCCCCGGTGTGCACGAGAAATTGCCAGTTGCGCCAGCGTCGCTGTTACACCAATACCCAGAGCCAATGTCAGGCTTTGCAGATTGACTGGGCTGAATGCCGTAAATATCAACCATGTCCCGGTAGCGATCGTACATACCAGTGTAAAATAAAAGACGATACGCCAGTCTGATTCACCCTGTTCACTTAGCTGCCTGACATTCAAATGCGCGATACCGCCAAACAGCCCTGAACCAGCGCCAATCAGCGCCATATACCATTGACCTTCAGCCAGGGTAGGACGAAGCAACATGATCACACCTGCAAAACCCACTACGACCGCCACGACCAGCAACCAGCTAAATTCCTCTTTCAAGAAAATTACTGCCAGAAATGCAAGAAACAGAGGCCAGGTATTATTCAAAGAAATAGCGGTTGCCAATGGCAACTTTAAAATACAATAAAAAAACAGCAATACGCCGCCTAGTCCGGCCACCCCCCGCCAGAAGTGCATTTTCCAATGTTTCGTTGCAATGGGCTTACCATAAAAACGCATAACCGCAAAAGTTGAAATCAACCCCACCAATGAACGATAAAACACAAGTTCAGTATTGGAAAAGTATGCCGCGGCTAGCTTTACCAGCTCCCCCATACAGGCGAACATGAAGCCCGCCACTAGCATCCATAACGAGGACATCCCGGCTTAAGAATCTCGAATCAGGGTAAATACTGTTCGATTTCACGCCGGAGAAAACGATGAAAATGCTCCATTCCCGCCTCCATCGGCATCTGGTACGGGCCTGTTTCGTTTACTCCCTGCTGATACAGCGCACGTCGACCGGTCGTGATCCGCCTACAGATTTCATCATCTTCCCCGGCCGTCTCCTGATAGGCAGCCTGCTCTCTTTCCACAAATTCCCGTTCGAACAGGACAATTTCTTCGGGATAGTAAAACTCAACCACGTTCATGCATTGCTCTATTCCGGTTGGCAGAATAGTGCTGACAACGAGGGTATTCGGATACCATTCAATCATGACATTAGGATAGTAGAGCAGCCAGATTGCACCATGTCGAGGCACTTGTTGATTATTATGCTGCAACACCTGTGCATGCCATTTCTGATATATCTCCGAACCTGCCCGGTTGAAATCCAGATTCACTCCGACAGTCTGAACGCTGTACCAGTCACCAAACTCCCACTCAAGCTGACTGGTATCCACAAAATGCCCCAGGCCTGGATGAAAAAGATCGACGTGATAGTCTTCCAGATAAACCTCAATAAAAGTCTTCCAGTTACACTGATAATGTCCGACATGCACACGATCCAACATATACCCTGCAAAATCCAGCTCACCACGAACCCTCAGTCCGACAAGATCCTGATTTACATCCCGCTTACCAGCAAAAATTAACCCATTCCAATGCTGCAAAGTAGTTTTACCCAAATTAAGGCACGGATTTTTACTAAAATGTGGCGCGCCCAATAATTTGCCATCCATTGCATAAGTCCAGCGATGAATCGGGCAAACTATATTGCGGGAATTACCACGTCCATCCAGAATAACTGCCTGACGGTGACGACAGATATTCGATAACAGCTCAATACCTTCCTTATTACGAACCAGAACCTTGGCATTATTTTGCGCAGTCAGCACATAATAGTCACCTGTTTTCGGCACCATCAACTCATGCCCAGCATAGCCCGGCCCCCGATCAAACAACAACTGTTTTTCCAGCTCGAATATCCGTGGATCCAGATACCAGTCAACAGACAACTGCGGATGTGCAACCGCAATATCAGAAGTGTGTACAAAGCCAGACATACGTTTTCAGTATCACCCCACAGTTAAAGAACAAACATTCAAGCCAACCACAAGAAAATCAAGTTGGCCGCAACAGAACCGGGTACCTTAGCAGCGAATATGATCTTTTTCCACAAAATCAAGAAAAATCATTCAAACTGGACAAAACACCCTGTTACAGGCATCACAGCACTCAAAATAACACCACAAACCAGCTGGCCAGAGATTTTAAACCACGTTGCTTTATTCATAGACTATAATCAAAAACAATATAAGATTTACAATCGCCAGGGTTATTAAAGCCATTCCGCATGGTGCCTCTTGTTCTTGTTATAAACATAACTAACAACAACGTGCTTGCCATGCAACAAATGATCTAACTCGTAAAACCTCAAATACAATGAAAACGGATAACAAACAAACAACGATTCAGTTACTCTTCGCGAGCATGTTTTTATTAGGTCTGGCCGCCTGTGACAACGAGCAGGCAGCAACAACAAACAAAAAAACAGTCGTACTTTCCCAAGGGCCTACCACAGGAATACTGGCTGATTCAGCAGTAGAAGGCGTATCTTATTCCGCCTCGTCAGGTGCAGCGGGTATTACCGATACAACCGGCCTCTATAAATACACGCATGGTGACAATATTGAATTCAGCATTGGCAAACTGAATCTTGGCAAGATTGCCGGAAAAGGGCTCACCACTCCAATTGATCTGGCGGCTGGTGACCAGAACAAATTGCTGAATTTACTGATCCTGTTTCAGTCACTTGACACTGACAACAATCCCGGGAATGGCATTTCCATACCTCAGGCAGCAGCTGCAGCACTGGATCCTTCACTTGATCTGACCGTAGATCCGGGTGTTTTTACTACATCCCCGGCACTGACTACCGCACGGGAAGCAGCCGACATTCCCGGCAGTATAAAAACAGCCGATGAAGCCAATACTCATTTTTTATCGCAAGCAGTCAACCTGTTGAGCAATTATCTCTGGATAAACGAAGACGATGACAGTATAAGATTTTTCCGCTTTTCAAATGATGGCAGCGGGGAATATTTAAACGGAGTAGTCACACCGGATGACTCATGTGATGCAAACCGTGCCTGCGGCAGCAGACTAGTCTTTACTGCCGGAATAGAGTATGGCACTACCAAGGCAGTTGATTACGACGAACGTGGTTTTAAGCTCGCGAGCATGCCCGAAGTGGATACTAACATTCAGTCAGGACTATCCCATACACGACCCAACTGGCGCATTTATACTAACGGAGACGAGCTGATTATCTCTGATATTGTTATCGTGCAGCGTGAAAGAGAACAGCCTGGTTTGTTTGACGAACTGTTTCACATTACAAAACCGCTCGAACTCAGTTCTGATGATGAAGTTGCCGAGACTACTGTTCAGGAAACCCGTTACCGGAAAATGGATAACACACAAGGCATCGTCGGTGCCTGGGCAGCAAACAAAGACGTAATCAAATCGCCTGTTTTTCTGTTCTTCCCTAACAACCGCTACATGCTGATTGATCCAGCTGGCGGTACAGCTCAGTCTGAATGTGCGAAGCCAGGTGTTGAACTTGCCACCTATTCCTTTGATGCAAGCAGCAGCACACTCAAGTTATCAAGCTTTACCTACAATACAACTGGTTGTTCCGGTCTGTCAGGATACGTTGGCAAACCGATTACCTTCAAAATAGATACAGATACACAAAATGCAACCCTTTCCGGTGAAGGATTGGCAGCCATTACATTGCACCGTATTTCTCACTGATCGCGAGTAGATGAAAAATTCCGGAAAAATAACACCTGATCACCCTATTCTTCCGGAAACTTGATTCCGGATATTTCCGGTATGGCGGTCATTCATGTTGCGCTTGACGTCCCGGTTGATCGACTGTTTGATTACCTTGCCCCGGACGTAAGTCCGGCCGACATCGGCCGGTACGTACGTGTTCCCTTCGGCAACCGGAAACTTGCTGGCATCATCCTGTCTATTAGTGATTCCTCGCTTGTTCCAAGCGAAAAACTAAAAACTGCCGGCCTGATTGATCGAGAAATTCCCCCTCTACCCCCGCCGTTACTCGAATTATTTAAATTCTGCAGTCGTTACTATCATTACCCGATCGGACAGGTCGTCATGAGCGCCTTACCTGCTTTACTGCGAAAATCCGGGTATACCCCTGACAGGCTACCGAGACCGATTCAGGAATGGACATTAACCGATGCAGGCAGGGCAATTACGCTTCCCGACATACCCTCCAGATCCAAGTCTAAACGTCAAATATTTTCTCTACTGTTGGAAAACGGAACCATCACAGCTGAAACTTACAAGACGATTTCACCTCATTCCCGCAAGTTGTTGCGCGAATTTAAGGATCAGGGATGGATTGAACAACGCACGGTTTCACTGAAAGAATCTTCATTCAATACGGCATCTGCCCCCGTACCAACTGCAGAACAGGCACATGCCATATCTGAAATACTTGACAGAACAGGTACATTTACTCCCTGGCTTCTCCATGGCATCACCGGCAGTGGCAAAACGGAAGTTTACCTACAGGTGGCAGCCTCCTTATTGGCGCAGCAAAAACAAATTCTGATTCTGATACCGGAAATCAATCTCACTCCTCAGCTGGAAACCACTTTCCGTAAACGGTTTCCCGGCACAATACTCGTCAGCCTGCACAGCGGACTGAATAACAGCGAACGTCTGCAAGGCTGGCTGCAAGCACATAATGGGAAGGCTGGAATTATTCTGGGTACTCGTCTGGCAATCTTTACCCCTATGCTCAAGCCGGGTCTGATTATTGTTGATGAAGAACAGGATCATTCTTTCAAGCAGCAGGACGGATTGCGCTATTCCGCGCGCGATCTGGCCGTTTATCGCGCCAGGCAGGCTAACATACCTGTTATTCTAGGTTCAGCCACGCCTTCTCTGGAAAGTTATCACCAGGCTGGTATCAGCCGTTATCGGCTGCTGCAACTGCACACGCGCGCGATCAGCCAGGCTGTACTACCAGCCATTCATTGTATTGATACGCGGACAACTCCAGTACACGAAGGATTATCGGATCCCATACTTGATGCGCTGAATCGATCGCTTGAACAAAAACAGCAAAGCCTGGTATTCATTAATCGGCGCGGCTATTCTCCGGTACTGCTCTGCAAATCCTGTCGCTGGATCGCCACCTGTAAACGCTGCTCCAGCCGTCTGGTTGTTCATTTACGCGAACGGCAACTACGCTGCCACTATTGTGGCGATCAGCAACCGATAATGCCTGCATGCCCGCAATGTGGGGATCCGGATATCCTCCCATGCGGCCACGGCACACAACGAATCGAATCAGCACTCGCCAGGCAATTTCCAAAAGCACGTATTTTACGTGTTGACCGCGACAGCATTCGCCATAAAGCTGCCTGGCAAACCATGCTTGACACAATCCATCAGGGAAAAGTAGATATTCTGGTTGGCACTCAATTACTTGCGAAGGGACATGATTTTCCCAACCTAGCTCTGGTATGTGTACTCAATGCCGATTCATCTCTCTACAGCACCGATTTTCGTGCTGAAGAACATCTTTTTTCACAATTGATACAAGTAGCAGGACGCGCTGGTCGCGCCCATATTCCCGGTACTGTCCTGATACAAACTGAATTTCCACAGCACCCACTGTACCAGACATTAATACGACAGGATTATGCAGCATACGCGCAAATACAGTTGAAAGAACGGCAATCAGCCGGTTTTCCGCCTTTTGTCTACCTGGCAGTATTACGTGCAGAAGCTCCTCTGCTTGCAGACGCGCTGGAATTTTTACATCAGACGGCGAAAATCGCTACTACCTCTAAGGAATATACTCACACGCAGCTTTTCGATCCCGTCCCCGCCCACATGACTCGACTCAAAGGACTGGAACGCGCTCAACTGTTGGTCCAGGCTTCCTCACGCACGCGTTTGCAAATATTTTTAGGTGACTGGTGCCAACGTATCGCTGCATTACCACCTCGCAAAAAATTACGCTGGCATCTGGATATTGATCCGTTGATGCTTTGAAAAAGCGTAGCCCTCAGTACAGTGATTATTTGTTCACAACGATTTTCCGAAGCATCCCGATCCGTATTTTTTCAACCCTCAGGATCACGAATCAATAATATGGGAATAGCAGCTATCCGGACAACCCCTTCGGCCACACTACCAAGCAGCAATCGGCTGAAACCTGAATGACCATGCGTCCCGATCACAATCAGCTCTGCCTGCCAGCGTTTTGCTTCCTCCATCAAAATAGTGGCAATCCGTTCATTGTTTGATGGTATTAATCTGGTTTCAACCGGAATACCAGATGCTCTGACGGTCTCTGCAGCACTGACAAGCACCTTCTCTCCACAGCTGTGGATTGTTTTCTGTAATTCCTCGTAATTGAAATAATTTTCATCTACCAGATAGATCGCATCTTCATAAACGTGCACAAGCTCAAGACGAGCATTCATCTGCTTTGCCAATTTGATTGCCTCCTGCAAAGCCAGGTTAGACGTTAAGCTACCATCAAGCGGCACAAGAATCTTCTGGTACATCAACTATCTCCTGCAAAAATAAACCGGATTAATATACCCACCCCACACATTCGCTCATCACTCATACTATCCCGCATTCTTCAGACAAGCAGGCAGATCAGGCACTGCGCAGACGGGAATACCTGATCGCCACTATAGCCAGCATGGGCAATACAAACCCCAAAATCGTCACTATAATCAAAAGAGCACCCAATTCACTGTAATCCGCTGGAATCAATATTTCGCCGGTATCCGTGTCTCTGACCTCGCGAGTCACTGTAAAAACCTGATTGATATATTTGGTTGTCAGTTGCGAAGCAGACAAAGCAAGGTTAGTGAATGAGGCCATGACAGCAAAAAAAGTCGCCTTGAGTTTCTCGGGAGCTGAATTGGCAATCCACGCCAGCATCGGAATCATGGCAATCTGGCCCAGCGGCGATTCCAGGGCTGTATCAATCACCGCGATAAAGCGTGCGTCAACGACACCTCCCGTATGTGCCGCAGTCCATACATGCAGACCAAAATACATGGAAATAATCGGCAGCGACAAAATGGTACCGGCAACAGTTAGCGCACCGATGACATACGCCATTGATCGTTCTGCCATAAAACGGCGAAAAATAAACATGCCGGCAAGTGTCAGTACAGAGCCGATCAAGGAGAGTGTTGCCAAGAATTGCTGATCAAACCCCAATTCATCAATCATCCACCACGTCGAACCTGCACCTGGTGTAGGGATGGCCCGAAATACAAATACCAGTAAGGCAGTTCCTACCAGAACATTACGCGCCTCGCTTTCCAGCTCGGCAGTCAACTGCCAGATCAGAAACAGCACGATCACCATTGATAGACCAAAAACAATTTCTTCAGCACCGGAAATCTGCACAAGCCCGACGCCCAGGGAAACAACCGTAAAAACCAGGCCGCCACCCAATATCCACCAATTGACAGGCGGTACGTCAATATGTACTCCCAACAGTGTCTCGATCTGACTACGATCCAATCCCTGTCTCGTGAAATGTTTTATTTCACGCCACCTCAACCAGCCTGCCAACCAGATTCCGCACACCGAAACGAAGGGAATCACCAGAGCAAGCTGGTATATCAGCAAATAGGCCTCCCCTTTGCCCGCTTCAGAAAGATTCGCGACATCCTTCATCAGCACAACGTTCGCAACCGCAACCAGGATACCTCCGCCAATAATAGCAACTCGCCCCAGCGTCTGCATCGTAATGTGCATCCGTTTGCGTTCATCAAGTTCGATTGAACGTCCATCCGAATTAACGCGTGGCACTGCCTCCACGGTCATGGCATCAGCCACTACATCCTGCAGCACATAACCCACTGGCGCAAGCAAGGCAGCCAGGACATACCATTGCGCCAACGGAGCAAGCTCACGCATTGCATCAGTATAGCCAAGCAATCCGATCATGATGAAAAGACTGATTGCAATCAGTCCTGCTCCCAGATAGACCAGCAAGCTCTTCCAGCGCCACATCAGATCCACCAGATGGCCCAGTGGCATTTTCAATGCCCACGGCAGTGTCATCCAGAAGCCAAGCGCTGCCAGAAATTCTGCTGACAGCCCTAGTCTTTCTTTAACGTAGAAAGTACCAACAATTCCTGTGAGGCTCGAAATACCAGCCGCCAGATAAACCATCAGGGGCGGCAGATATGAAAGCCGCATTTCTCTGCCAAGCGCCAGAAAATTAAGATCAACCCATCGGAACAATACGACAGGCAGTCTCGTGACAAACTTGATATTCACCTAGTGGATCTCTGATTAAATCCCACATGGCTGCACACTGTGTTTTGCGAATGAAATGCAAGGCGAGTGAAGCGGTGAATAGCTGCCTTCACAACGAACTCAACACTGCGGTTCATCTGCAAAACCAGTGCCTTAAAGGGTTGCGGAAAAATCATGCGCTCGCTATATCGCGCTCCTCGGCATCGTAGAATAGCTACGATCTTCGTCGCGTTTCTTGCGATCAGCATGATTTTTCCTGCAATGCAGCTCATGGAGGACTTCAGAGGTTCCAAGTATAGATCAACCTGGACGCTTGCCGATCTGCACCTGGATATCCAGCTCTTCTCCATTGCGGATAATGGTTAATACTGCCGCTTTACTCGGAGGCAGAGATGCCACTATATTCAACATTTCGGAAGCACTAAAGACAGACTTGCCATTCACCGCTGCCAGAATATCCCCTGGTTTGATTCCAGCCTCATCAGCCGGACCGTTTTTAAGTACGCCCGCAATCAGAGCTCCATTGGTCTTCTTCAGCTTCAACGATTCTGCCAGCTCCGGTGTTATATCCTGCATACTCACACCAAGCCAACCGCGCGTAACACTGCCTGTTTCGATAATCTGCTGCATGATCTGTTTCGCTGCATCCACCGGAATGGCAAACCCGATCCCGAGTGAGCCGCCGGAACGCGAATAGATCGCAGTATTGATCCCGATCAGATTGCCGGAAGTATCAGTCAGCGCACCCCCAGAATTACCAGGATTGATTGCCGCATCCGTCTGAATAAAATTTTCGAATGTGCTGAGCCCTACCTGGGAACGTCCCAGAGCACCGATAATGCCCATCGTCATGGTTTGTCCCACACCGAATGGATTACCGATTGCCAGCACGATATCCCCCACTCTGGCTTTCTCAGAATCACCGAAAGTAATACTGGGAAGTTTGTCCAGATCAATTTTCAAAACCGCCAGGTCACTCTCAGGATCAGAACCAATCAGGTGTGCTTCAGCTTTTCTTCCATCCATCAAGGCCACCTGGATCTCATTAGCCGCTTCCACCACATGATGGTTCGTGAGAATATAGCCTTCCGGACTAACGATTACACCTGACCCCAGACTGGAGGTACGCTCGGTTCTCGGGCTGAAACGATTGCCGAAAAACTGCTGGAAGACAGGATCATCCATAAACGGATGCGAAGGCACCCTTACTTCCTTGCTGGTAAATATGTTCACCACAGAGGGCATGGCCACTTCTGCCGCTGTATGAAAACCGCCGACAGCCAGTGTTTTTCCATCATCGACTCTGACTGCTTCACGAATGGTTGCCAGCTTGCCACGCGGAGTCCACGGCAGTAACTCTGGACGTAAGGTTGAAACAACAAAAAAAACAGCGAGAAGAATAGTGATCGTTTGTGTGAAAATCAGCCAGAGTTTTTGCATGGAAAATCCTACATTCCAAATGAACAGAAAAGTATTATGCACCAAAATATACTGGAAAATTACCTGAATGATCTACTGAATACTCAGCAATTCCGTGATTACTGCCCCAACGGATTACAGGTGGAAGGGCGGACTTCGATTCAAACGCTGGTCAGTGGCGTAACCGCTTCCCAAGCTTTGATACAGGCTGCGCTGGATCTGCATGCAGATGCCATCATCGTGCATCATGGCTACTTCTGGCGCGGAGAAGATGCCTGTTTGCGCGGCATCAAGCGCCATCGTATCGCCACGCTCATCAAGCACGATATCAATCTTTATGCTTACCACCTACCGCTGGATGCCCATGATCAACTAGGCAATAATACCTTGCTCGGAAAAAAACTGGGAATAGAGCAAGAAGGTTGTTTCGGTGAACAGAATATCGCCGCTTATGGCCATTTCCAAAAACCCATCAGCCTTGACGAACTGAATAACTTACTAAGCTTAGTACTTGGCCGCAAACCACTCATAATCGGCGATCCACTTAAACCTGTCCAGCGCGTTGCCTGGTGTACCGGAGCCGCTCAGGAATATTTCGAGGATGCCATCCAATTGGGTGCAGATGCGTTTATTACCGGTGAAATTTCCGAACAGAATGTCCATACAGCCAGAGAATCCGGGACAGCCTTTATCTCAGCAGGGCACCACGCTACCGAACGATATGGAATTCAAGCCCTTGGTGATCACATTGCGCAGAAATTTGGCATTGCACACCATTTTATGGATATGGAGAATCCGGTATGACCAGAGCATTAATAATGCGACAGAACAAAAGCAAACGGCAGCCCTCAAACAACGAATGAAGCATAATTTACTTTTTTTCGTTCTGATTATCCAGCTGCTCCAGCTGCTTGTTTTTTTTACGAGGGAGCGTCCACCAGACAAGAAAAATGAACAGACTCAATGCCAAAATCGCTTCAAGTGCTAAAATCCACATATTCTTTCCTGAAAAAATGTTTTTACAAAACAGATACTTTAACCGAAATCTGCTCAAAACCCAATTCGTTGTCCTGTTGATCTTGATTCCATTCGGATTAACCGGCTGCAAAACCGAAACAACATCCACCAGATCTTCAACATCTCCAACACCCCCAAAGACAGCTGCTGTTTCCACTGACTCACAACCGGCACAATCTGTCCAGGATATGGAAACCGGAGTAGAAAAGGAATCACTCAAGGCTGCCAGCTGGTCGATGCTGCCAGGTTGGCAGCATGAAAACCTGGTTCCCGCATGGAATACTTTCATACAAAGCTGCAAATCGCTTGAACGGCACCCATCCTGGCAGGAAGTATGCGCACAAGCCGCCACTCTCCGCCCTGCCAATGAACGCGCTATCAGACATTTTCTTGAAAATCACTTCGCACCTTACCAGGTGATCAATCCAGACGGCACCACGACGGGGCTGGCAACCGGCTATTATGAACCGCTGCTCAAAGGCAGCCGGAAACACACCAACCGTTTCCGCTACCCGATTTATTCTGCACCCGATAACCTGCTGACGATCGAACTCAAAGAAACACAATCCAGCGCAGGCCAGCCATCGTTGCGTGGACGCCTGCAGGGACGCAAGATCATTCCTTATTACACCCGTGCTGAGATCGAGAGCAACCGCAATCTTCTGAAAGGGAAAGAACTACTATGGGTGGATGATGAAGTTGAGCTGTTCTTTCTCCAGATACAAGGATCCGGCCGGATCGTTCTGGAGAATGGTGAAACCGTAAAAATCGGCTATGCTGATCACAACGGTTATCCCTACCGCTCTATTGGAAAAATATTAATCGAGCGGGGTGAGCTGCCCGCCTGGCAGGTGTCCATGCAATCCATCAAACAATGGGGCCGACAAAATCCCGATAAATTAAAGCCTCTGCTTCAGCAAAACGCACGTTACATTTTCTTTCGCGAATTACCCACCGATCTTTCCGGACCGATCGGTGCATTGGGCGTCCCTTTAACGGCGGGTAGAAGCCTGGCCATCGACCCGGACAGTGTGCCTCTGGGTGCTCCGGTTTATCTTGCCACCACCTGGCCTAACACAACCCAGCCACTCAACCGGTTAATGATTGCTCAGGATACAGGCAGTGCTATCAAGGGCGGTGTGCGTGCCGACTTTTTCTGGGGACACAGCCCGGAAGCTAAAACCCAGGCTGGCAAGATGAAACAGCAAGCACAGATGTGGGTTCTGCTTCCGAAACAATATCAAGAGTAATACAGAAAGACACTACAAAAAAGCAAGCAAATCAGATTATTTATTATTGCCACTTTCCGCCTGATCTAACCGTTTTTCGATTTCAGATTGCGGGATAAAACCTGGCACCACTGAACCGTCTGCAAAAATCAGGGTTGGCGTGCCGGTTACTCTATTTTGGCGGCCAGATTCCAGCAGCATCTGTAACGGTGTATCACAATTCTTGCTGGCAGGAACGATTGATTTCAGCATGAAGTCATCCCACGCCTTGACCTGGTCTTCAGAGCACCAGATAGCTTCAGCTGTTGCCATAGAACCGTTAAGAACAGGATAAAGCAGAGTATGGATAGTAATATCCGTTATATTGACCAGCTCCTTCTCCAGTCTTTTACAATAAGGACAATTTGGATCGGAATACACAATCAGTGTCCGCTTTCCATTGCCCTTGACTGTTTTCATCGCGTATTCCAACGGCAAGGTATCAATTGAAACCCGCCGTGAATCCCGGAGCTGCTGCATGCGCTCATTGGTCAGGCTTACCCGTTTCCCGGCATCCACGATATGCCCCATGAAAAAATACTCAGCCTTCTCGTCCGTATAAAAAATTTCACCGTCGATCACAGCTTCATACAATCCCAAGTAAGGCGTTCGCGTCAGGCTTTCTATTTTGCTCTCTGGGAAAAGTGCCTGAATAGTCTCTTTCAAAGCAGCCTCATTCGCTTGAACAAGCCCGGTAAATAATATCCCCAACAAACCAAATAAACACAAAAACAACCGCATACCATTTCTCCAGTGTAAATTCCGGTAATACCAGCGCTCCTTAGCTCAGCGCATGACGCATCAATCTGTTTTTCAGAAGCGGGAAGCGATTGGTAATCCCCAGCCCCAGATTTCTGATACGTATAATAGCTGCATCCTCGCTGCCAAACAGTTTTTGCAGCCCATCTGTCACCCATTGCATGGCAAGAATATCCTCCTTGCGATTACGCTCATAACAGCGTAGCAAGGAAAATTCACCACTATCTCCTACCCCCTCAAACTGCAAAAGGAGGTTGGCCAGCTCACGAGCATCACGCAACCCCAGATTCACTCCCTGGCCTGCCAGTGGATGAATGCCATGTGCCGCATCGCCGATCAAAACCAATCTTGGTTGGACAAGTGATTTGGCCTGTATGAAATTCAGCGGAAATCCAAGTTGCGGCGTAATAAGCCGCATCCTCCCCAATGCATGTTCCGCCATCCGGGTGACTCGTTCACATAACATCTCAGGCGATAAAGTGAGCAGCTCGTCAGCAAGCGCCGTATTTGCCGACCAGACCATGGAAACCCGTTTTCCCGGCAACGGCAGTAGCGCAAGAATACCATCACGATGAAACCACTGATATGCAACATGATGATGAAATCGTTCCACCTCAAAATTGGCGACAACCCCGGTTTGATGATAGCTATGGCGATCAACCGCAATACCTGCCTGTTCACGCACGCGGGAATTGGCACCATCTGCTCCGATCAGCAACGCTGTCTGCAAAACCGTGCCGTCCGACAAGGTTAGCTCAACGTGAGATTCATGCCAGGCAAGCGATACATGCCGCACAGGGCAAAATATCTGCACATTTCCTGCCTCCGCCGATGCTCCCCATACAGCATGTTGAAGCTGACGATTCTCGGTGATGCAAGCGAGCTCCGGCACACCACTTTCATATGCGCTGAAATCGATCCGGGCCGCACCATCATCACCATATACCCGCATTTCGTGGACAGGCGTCACACGCATCGTATCCATCCGCTGCCAGGCACCACAGGATTGCAAAAATTCCACACTGCCCGGACTAATTGCATATACCCGTCTATCCCAACTGTCATCGGTCGGCAAAGACGCAAGTGATCGCGACTCAATCAGCGCCAGCTTCAGCCCGCTATCTTTCAAGGCGGCCAACAGACTCACGCCTACCAACCCCCCTCCAATCACTACAATATCGAATTTCATTGCTGAATTATACTAAGGAACCTCTGCCAGAATTATGGTTTTCAACCACCCGCCATACAAATCAAATATATTGCTCCCCGGGCAAATATCTTATGACTATATTATCTAGCACGAAAGTATGAATCGACCGTCGGGTACCTTCATAAGAAAGTACAGACATATGATATGATGGCCGAGATTTGCGCTTAGTTTCCTCACGTGAGCGAGGGCTTGTGCAGACCACAAGAAATAGAACCTGACTATATATAAAAAGATAAATAGGAGCTGTTATGACAAACGAGAAGCCACAATATCCCACAAGCTTTGGCCTTTTTTATCCCGTTGGTTATCTGGTTGTTGGGTTTAAGAATAATAAAGATGCTCTTCAGGTACAAAAAGACTTGGAAACAGGGGGATATGAGCCTGAGGACTGCGCTTTATTCTCGTGCAAAGAAGTGACAGAAGCTGCAGCGGACAACCTCAAAAAAATGAGAGCTTTATTTCACGCTTAGGCTGGGCTGATGAGGCTGTTCAAATGCATTTGGAAACAGCAAAAGAAGGCGGTTCCTTTCTTATAATCTATGCACCCGACAAGCTCACAACTGATCGCGCTATGAATGTTATCCGTCGAGTACCATTTGAGCTCGCGCACCGGTATCATCGGCTTGCTGTTGAAGAGTTGAAATAATACACAAGTCGACACTTTACATGGTAATCCCCCCATTTTCAGCAGTAGAGTCCGTTAAAAAACAACGGGCTAATTTCTGCTTGGGGGGTGATGCCAGCCAGGACCATGTTGGGTCGTTCATTATTGTAAGTCCAGAACCAGGTTGAGTACGATTAAATCGATATATTTCGGATCGTTATCACAACGTAGACTGCTGGTTTGCCCCGCCATTCGATGATCTTCCCTAGCGCCCACGTTATACGTTCAGCGGGTGACGAGAAATCTACCTCAACTCCCAGAGCCTCACGATTAAAGTCATCAACCACATTAAAGAGCCGGATGCCACAGCCATCAGCCGACTGATCGTGTATAAAACCCATCGACTAAACTTGATTGATATCGGCTGCCGTTCCTAAGGGATCACGCCGCGCGCACCAGGCGTTTTTTGGGTTTAATACGCAGATTCAATTCCAGCTCCCCGATAAATCCGATAAACTCTTTTGTGGTTCGGTAGTCCCCGTTGAGCAGAACAACGGTATCATCAGAAACCTGCAACACCTAAAAATCAAACCGTTTTACTTTGACCAATCGCCTCCTCAGTTCATTCCCGCAACGATTCAATATTGCTTACAGTCGGCCTGTGTGGCGAGAGCCTGTTGTGAAAGAAATCAGTCGGCGATCATACTGACCGGTCAATTGCAACGCTGGAACAGGCGGTAAGCCGAGATACTCTGTCGCAATCTTTCTGATAATTTTTCGTGATTGATATGAGCAACTTCACCATACAATGGTCATGCATGTACATCATTCTTGCTGCGCTGTGCGCATTTATCGTTGGATGTAGTGCCGGGTCCGATGCGCCGGCCGAGCCGCCGCCTCCCGATGTTACGGTTGCAAACGTGTTGTCGCGTTCCGTGCAGGCATGGGACGAATTCAATGGTCGTGTCCGTGCGGTCCCGACAGTAGAGTTGCGCCCTCGTGTCAGCGGGTATATCAATCGGGTTGCTTATCAGGAGGGGAGCGAGGTCAAACCTGGTGATCTTCTCTTTGTCATCGATCCCCGCCCCTACCGCAATGCACTTCATAGTGCACAGGCACAGCTCGAACATGCGCGCGCAGCGGTGAATCTTGCCCGAAGCAAGACTGAACACGCACAGGCACTGTTCGCAGCGCAGGCCATGTCGCGCGAAGAATTCAACAGCAGAAAAGCAGTGTTGAACCAAACCACTGCCGATGTTCGCGCAGGGGAAGCTGCTGTCGCCACTGCCAAACTTGATCTCAGCTTCACCGAGGTACGCGCACCGATTGCAGGCCGTGCGGGTCGGGCGCTCTTGACTACAGGCAATCTTGCCCAGGCGGACCAGTCCATCCTGACAACGCTGGTCTCACAGGACCCGATGTACGTGTATTTCGACTGCGATGAACACAGCTTCCTGCGCTACCAGGAATTCGCCCGCAGGAACGATCACCAGCGCAATATTTATCCGGTCCGCATCCGCCTGGCCAATGACCAGGGCTTTCCACACCATGGAACTGTGGATTTCTTCGACAACCAACTCAATCCCGCAACCGGGACAATTCGTGTCCGCGCCGTCGTAGCGAATACGGATCGCATACTGACACCCGGCCTTCACGCCCGGGTACAGCTGCAAGGCAGTGGTGAACAGCATGCATTCCTGATCGATGAAAAAGCCATTCTGACCGATCAGGACCGTAAGTATGTCTATGTATTGGGGGAGGGTAACAAGGCATTCCGCAAGGACATCACACTGGGCCGTCAGATCGATGGTCTCCGCATCGTGCAGTCCGGCCTCGATACAGCAGACAAAGTCATCATCATCGGCGCACAAAAAATCTTTCAGGACGGGACGACCGTCACACCGCAGTACGTCAGTATGGATACACCAACGGCCATTCCTTTCACCATGCCTGCAACAGCAGCAGAATAAAGGAACGGTCATGGATTTTTCCAAATTTTTCATTGATCGTCCGATATTTGCCATCGTTCTTTCAATCATTATCTTCGCGACAGGATTGATCTCTATTCCGCTTCTGCCTGCAGGTGAATATCCGGAAGTGGTGCCGCCCAGCGTGGTGGTACGTGCCATGTATCACGGCGCCAATCCCAAAGAGATCGCGGATTCCATTGCGGTTCCGCTGGAAGAAGCAATCAATGCCGTCGAAGGTATTATGTATATGAAATCCGTTGCAGGCTCCGACGGAAGCCTGCAAGTGACCGTTACCTTTATGCCCGGCATCGATCCTGATATCGCGGCTGTCCGTGTCCAGAATCGCGTCGCCCAGGCCTTGTCCCGTCTACCCGCTGATGTACGTCAGTACGGCGTCACCACACAGAAGCAGTCTCCTACTCCACTCATGTTTGTGAGTCTGTTTTCACCCGACAACCGCTATGATGGTGTTTATCTGCGCAATTACCTGACCTTGAATATCAAGGATCAGCTTTCACGCCTGCCGGGGGTGGGCAATGTCGGATTGTACGGGGAAGGCGACTATGCGATGCGCCTGTGGCTGAATCCGCATGAGCTCGCCATACGTGGGATTACAGCCAGTGATGTAGTCAATGCCGTTCGCGAGCAGAATGTTCAGGTATCCGCAGGCCAGTTGGGTGCCGAGCCATCGCCCAGCAGTTCAGATTTCCTCATTCCGATCAATGTGCGGGGACGGCTTCGCAGCGAACAGGAGTTTGGCAATATCATACTGAAAAGTGATGACGATGGTCAGCTGGTCCGCTTGTCAGACGTAGGACGTGTCGAGCTCGGTTCCAGTGATTACACACTGCACGCCATGATCAACGAAGATAACAGCGCCAGTGCAGGCATTTTTCTCACCCCCAATGCGAATTCGCTGGCAGTGGCCCGCGCTGTTTATGCCAAATTTGAAGAACTTTCAGAAAATTTTCCCGCCGGCGTCACGCATCGAATCGTGTGGGATCCCACTGTATTTGTCCGGGATTCCATTCGGGCAGTGGGCCAAACCCTGATCGAAGCAATCATCCTGGTCGTACTGGTAGTCATTCTCTTTCTGCAGACCTGGCGCGCATCGATCATCCCACTGCTTGCGGTGCCAGTCTCGATTGTCGGGACATTTGCGTGGCTCTATCTGCTCGGATACTCCATCAATACGCTGACGTTATTTGGGCTGGTTCTGGCAGTCGGAATCGTTGTCGATGATGCCATTGTCGTCGTGGAGAATGTTGAGCGTAATATCGAAGAAGGTCTGAGCCCGCTTGCAGCGGCACATCAGGCCATGCAAGAAGTCTCCGGTCCGATCATTGCCATCGCGCTCGTGCTGTGCGCCGTATTCGTGCCGATGGCATTCCTGAGCGGCGTCACCGGAGAATTCTACAAACAGTTTGCTGTTACTATCGCCATCTCAACCGTCATTTCCGCAATCAATTCGCTCACCTTATCACCGGCACTGGCGGCAAAACTGCTCAAACGACACGATGCACCGAAGGATGCATTCACACGACTGCTTGAGCGCATGCTGGGGTGGCTGTTCCGCCCGTTCAACCGGCAGTTTCTCCGCAGCTCCCACGGATATCAGAATGCGGTAGCCCGAGCGCTGAGCCGTCGCGGTATTGTATTCGCCGTTTATATAGGCCTGTTGCTCGCGACGATCGTGCTGTTCCATATCGTGCCAACTGGCTTTATTCCGAATCAGGATAAACTCTACCTCTTCGCAGGCGCCAAATTGCCGGAGGGCGCTTCGCTTGCCCGCACGGATGCAGTTACCCGTCAATTGAACAGAATTGCCAGCACGATCGAAGGCGTGGAAATGACCGAAAGCTATGTCGGCATGAATGCCCTGCAATCCGTCAACACACCTAACCAGACCACGTCCTACATCATCCTTAAACCTTTCGACCAACGCCAGCGTTCTGCGGAATCCATCACCACCGAACTGAATGCCCGGCTGGCAGAAATCAAAGACGGTCAGGCCTATGCCTTACTGCCGCCGCCTATTCAAGGACTGGGCAACGGATCGGGCTATTCGCTCTATCTGGTCGATCGTGGTGGCTTGGGATATGGCGCACTGCAAAGCGCAACGACCCGGTTCCAGAATGCGATTGCGCAAACGCCAGGCATGACCTTTCCTGTCAGCTCGTATCAGGCTAACATCCCGCAGCTCGAGGTCAAGGTAGACCGAGTCAAAGCCATCGCCCAGGGGGTATTTTTGACAGATCTCTTCAGTACCCTGCAAATCTATCTTGGCTCGATCTATATCAACGATTTCAATTTATTTGGCCGGGTCTACCGAGTGATGGCCCAGGCGGATTCAGCCTTTCGCCAGAGGACTGAAGACATCGGTAATCTATACACTCGCAATATCGAAGGAGAGATGGTTCCGCTGGGGTCGATGATGACGATTCAACATACCTTCGGCCCGGATCCGGTCATTCGTTATAACGGTTACCCCGCCGCCGACCTGATCGGAGATGCGGATCCTCGCGTGCTTTCCTCGGGACAGGCCATCACCAAACTGTCAGAAATTGCTGCGGAGGTACTGCCCCGCGGTATTACACTGGAATGGACTGACCTCAGCTATCAGCAGGTGACGCAAGGCAACGCAGCGATTATCGTCTTTCCGTTATCAATCATGCTGGTCTTCCTGGTGCTGGCTGCTCTCTACGAGAGCTGGACGCTGCCTCTGGCGGTCATCCTGATCGTACCAGTATGCATGTGTGCCGCGCTTTTCGGCATCTGGCTCGCGGGTGGCGACAACAACATATTCGTCCAGGTGGGGCTGGTCGTATTGATGGGCCTGGCATGCAAGAATGCTATCCTGATCGTTGAGTTCGCACGGGAGCTGGAAATCCAGGGCAAGAGCACCATCGAAGCTGCACTGGAAGCCTGCCGTCTCCGACTCCGTCCGATCATCATGACCTCGATCGCCTTCATCGCCGGCTCTATTCCCCTCGTACTCAGCGCCGGTGCAGGGAGCGAGGTACGCTACGCAACAGGGATCACTGTCTTTGCCGGCATGCTTGGCGTGACCTTGTTTGGCTTATTCCTCACCCCTGTTTTTTACGTCGCTTTACGTAAATGGGCCCACCTCAGGCCGTAGAAGCTTACAGCTGTGCATTCCAAGGCAGCAATTTATTGATGCGATCACAGGATGATCTGCGATCGTACAAAACATGTATGAGGAAAAAACAGGAGAAAACTGTGATCTGTCCTCTATTTTCCTGCATGCTGAGGTGCGTTGCGCTACGAATCAACACAGTAAACTGGAACATTTGTGTCGCTATATCACGTGACCCACGATCGCCAATGAACGCCTGGCATGCAACCAGCATGGGCAAGTGGTGTTGACGCTAAAAATACCTTATCCGGATGGGACGACCCACATCGTTTTGTCACCATTGGAATTCATGCACGGTTGGCCGCATTAGTTCCCCAGCCTTAGTGCGTATCAGCCGGGCACGTTTGCTAAAACAGGTTCGATATTGAACGCTGCCCGCATTGCGGTGGAACCCTGAGAATCATCGCTGCCCTTCTGGAAAGAGCGGCAATCACTAAAATTCCTAACCATCTCAGCTTGTCTTCTTGAGCGCAGCCACGTTCACCTGCACAAATCTTTGATCCTTTCGGGTCTGTCTGAGAAACCAGGCCCATCTTTTCAGTGTATTTCCTGAATGCACTGACGTCCCCTTGGGTGTTTTTGCGTGAAGGGTAAGAAGGAGGCAAAACCAATACTTTTTGCTGCTGATCACAGATAAATTTTTGCGAATTCCAGATGACTTTCCGGTCAGATTGACAACCAAACCCCTTTCCCGATACATTCGGTTCTTATGAAAAAGAGCGTTTATTTTTCCTATACATGGCAGCGGGTTTGCTGGCGTTCTACAACCCAATGACCGGCGCTGCTGTCCTGACCTTGTTACTGGGCGCCACGCTAATCGGATCCAATGCGTTTCGCCTGGGAGTGTAGTTTCAGAACCATAGGCAACCTGGCGGCGACTGGCTCGCGTTATCGGGCTTGGTTTCCGTGTTGATAGGTTTGTTGATTGCAGCTGGGTGGCCGGATAACAGTGTCTGGATACTGGATCTGCTACTTTCCATCGACCTTATTTCCCAGGGCTGGATGCTGATAATACCGGCTTCGACTCTGCGTAAGCAACAAATCTGACTTATCCAAACGCCGCGATCTGTGGACTCGATGCGGTGCACATCGTTCGACGTTAGAAGGAAGCAAAGCAGATGTTATGGCAGACATTGAAAGCCATGCGCGACGTGGGGCGATTGCATGAGATCGCTTCCGTCCTGATCCGGTATGGATTTGGCGACCTGGTGCGCCGCCTTGGCCTTGCCAACACACTAGAGCATGCTGGCAAGGTCTTGCATTGGAGCGAGGCCCGCGATCTTGCTCATATGACTCCGCCCGAACGCGTGCGACGTGCATTCGAGGATATGGGCCCCACATTCGTCAAGCTGGGTCAGGTACTTGCCACGCGTGTCGATTTGCTTGAGCCCGATTGGATTGCCGAATTCGGCAAGCTGCAGAACAATGCGCCACCCGTGCCCTGGGAAGACGTCCTGCCGCAAATGATCGAGGATCTGGGTGCGCCACCCGACGAAGTTTTTGCGAGTTTTGACACCACACCCATGGCGGCGGCATCCATTGCGCAGGTGTACCGGGCGCGTCTCACCGACGGAGACGAAGTCGTGGTCAAGGTACGTCGCCCCGGCATTCGCCGAGTCATCGATGCTGACCTGCACTGGCTGTCACGGCTTGCAGCGGCCGCCGAAGCTGAAAGTCCGGAATGGCGCGCTCTGCACCCCACGACCATCGTGCGCCAGCTCTCGCTGTCACTGCGCAGAGAGCTCGATTTCACCAACGAAAGCCGCAATGCTGAGCGCATTGCTGACAATTTCAAGAGATATACCGATGCAGACTACGTTCCGACGGCGTCGGCTGTTGACAAGACACCAGGGGGCGCCTGGTCACCGGCCGATGACGCAGCGCGAAATGCTCCCGAGCCACCCATCATTGTCATTCCCCGCATTTATTGGCAATGGACGAGCGAACGCGTATGCGTGCAGCAGCTGATCCAAGGTATTCCGGCCCGCAAACTGGAGGTGGTTGACGAAGCTGGACTGGATCGCCAAATACTTGCGCGGCGCGGCGCGCAAGCGGTGTTGAAAATGATCATAGAGGATGGTCTTTTTCATGCCGACCCTCACCCAGGCAACATTTTTTACTTGCCGGGCAATCGTATTTCATTCATTGATTTCGGCATGGTCGGTCGGCTTGGCGAAGAACGGCGCGATCAGTTGATCCGCCTGCTTCTGGGCCTGGTCAAATACGACGCACAAGCTGTGGTCAATGTCGTGCTCGAATGGACCAGCGATGACACGGTCAACGAACAGGAACTGATATCTGAGATAGAGGCATTCGTTGATCAGTACCACGGTGTGCCCTTGAAGCAACTGCGAATAGGCGAGATCTTGTCAGATCTGATGGTGATACCGCGTCGCTACCACATCATTCTTCCGGCTGATCTGGTGTTATTAATAAAGGCGTTCATCACACTGGAAGGGTTGGGACGCGAGCTGGATCCCGAATTCGACATGGCTACCCAGACGCTGCCCTTGCTCGAACACATGATGCACGAGCGGTACAAACCGGCTGCCGTATTCAGACGAGGCAGGCGTACCGCCAGCGAACTGTTTTCATTGTTGGGTGGATTGCCTCAGGACATTTCCCGGCTGCTTCGGGCAGCGCGTCGCAGCCCTTTGGAGATTCACGTCGATGTCATCCATTTAAAGCGGGTTGGCGACCAACTTGACTCAGCTGCCAATCGACTGGTTGTCGGGATCATCGTTGCCGCACTGATTATTGGATCCTCCATCGTCATGACCGTGCCCGGTGGCCCCACCCTGCTCGGATTGCCGCTCTTTGGGCTCATTGGCTTCGTCGGTGCGAGCATCGGCAGCATCTGGCTGCTGATCTCCATTCTACGCAGCGGGCGAAAATAATTGCATGAGTCCATCACTCCTGTTGTTTTAAACGCGTTTTGCGGCAGGTGCGATGCGGCATCGATTCCGCTCTGCGAACGTGCCTCGTCATCTCCCCCATCATGGAGTTCGAAAACTCAATTCAGTCTTGAGTGGTTGCCGGAAGGAAAGCTTCCAAAATATTCAATTAAAACAAACTCACCCCCAGGATATTCTGATAAGCCAGAAATGAGGCAAGCGGATGTGGTTGAAGTAATTATGGATGGAGATATAATTTTACCCGTGAAAGATACTCGTCTCGCATTCTCTGAACGTTTAACTGAACTTTGTACGGAAAGGGACCTAAAGCCTCACGGAAGACAAACAGTACTATCGCTGCCTGCTTGAAGTTACACAATCCACTGTAAAAAATGGTTTGATGGTGAATCGATGCCAGACACAGATAAGATTATTGAACTGGCGTTATGGAGGAATGTCTGTTCCGAATGGCCAACAACAGGCAGAGAACCAAAAAGAATAAACGAACTCTATCCAACAAAGGCCATTACACACGTTGCAGAAATCATGAAAGTAATGGAAGAAGAACAGCAATATCTTGAAGCAAGACTGGCTGATCAAGTTGCTAAACTAACAGATAAAGTCGATGGCGACGACAAACAACAGAATGTTGCCACAAGAACAAAAAAACAAATCCGAATAAATTTTTATATCCCATCTTACGAGGAACCAATTTCATGAATTTAAAATACTTTTTACCGATATTCGCATTTGTTGCTATGGAAGTCGGCGCTGATAACTCCACTCTGGATGCGGCCGTTGGCGGGGCAATCGGAGGAGCTGCCGGAGCCGCGCTGGGAAATGAGCTTGGTGGTCGTAGCGGCGCAATTATAGGTGGCGCATTAGGAGCGTCAGCAGGTACTGCACTCACTACAAAACCAGATCATTATCAATATAATAATTACCCACGGCATGCATACCCGGTTTATCCGAGTAATGTTTATCCAGGAGGTACTATAAACCCTGGATATCATTGCCCTCCTGGTCAAGCGAAAAAAGGGCGTTGTTGATTGCTTGATGGAGATATTCGTCAACAGGTGCTCAAGCGCAAAGTGAAGTAAGGCACTCAACTTCTCAATCTTCTTCAATATCTTCCGTTAAAAATCTTCTGCGCCACGAACTCATAAAGTCGTGGATAATTTTTATCGGATAAGGAGAAAGCATGGACATGATCGATCAACTCAAAGAACTGGCCTCACGCATAAGAAAAGTAAAAGATTCTCTTCAGATTGAAGAAGCCACAAAGAATGCACTGATCATGCCCTTTATAAAAATTCTGGGATACGATGTCTTCAATCCGGCAGAAGTCACGCCTGAGCTGACTGCAGATGTCGGACTCAAAAGAGGTGAAAAAGTAGATTACGCCATACTGAAAGCTAGTAAACCGATCATACTCATTGAATGCAAGAAAAGTGAAAACGAACTGGATCGGAACCACGCATCTCAGCTTGTCCGGTAGTTTCATGTAACAGAAGCCCGCCTCGCCGTACTAACCAATGGCATTACCTATCAGTTTTACACTGACCTGGAAAATTCAAACAAAATGGACAGCAAGCCCTTTTTTGAATTCAACATACTTGAATTCAGAGATCAGCACGTCGAAAAGCTGAAAAAATTCACGAAATCATCACTACCGAGGACGAACTGGAAGGATTTCGCATTATCCGCGCGATCTTACGGGAAATAGCCAATCCGAACAGGATTTTCCTGAGAGATGCAAAAACCTACTGCGCGATATTATTCGATAACAGCAATCGCCGCCCCATCTGTCGGCTTAGATTTAATAACCCATCCAGATTGGCAATCGGAGTACTCAACGGCAAAGAGGAAAATATATTCCAAATCTCGGACCTGACTGAAATCTACAATTACGCCTCCCAGCTCAAAGAAGCCGTATCCAGTTACATCAAACCCGACCTTACCCTGGTCGGCTCAGAAGACAATCAAGGACAAGCATAATTTCTCCAAACTATTGCCCAAATAACAAGCACCCCGATTAATTGTTACAGACTGGTGACTTGCCCCAATTATCCACAGAATCATCCAAGGCTTCTTGGGATAAGTACGCATTTGCATACAACCTGATGTAAACCCGGATCCTAATCCGAACAGCAGGCAAAAAATCCCGCCGACGAAGGTCGGGATATCAGTAAGGTTTAAAAATGAAGTACATCTATCAGCATAGCCTCTACTTTTGAGCACCCCCTAAAAGGGGAACTACCGGTTGACCAAACACGCAGGCAAAACTGGTTGCAGGTGTATGCCTATGTGCTCATGACCAATCATGTGCATTTGCTGCTCTCTGCTGACCAAAGATAAATTTTTGCGAATTCCGGATGACTTTCCGGCCAGGTTGACAACCAAATTCCTTTCCCGATACATTCGGTTCTTATGAAAAAGGGCGTTTATTTTTCCTATACACCCGGGATCGGGAAACGATGAACGAGCCGCATGCTCCCTTCGAAGGTATCGGCGACAGCGCTTTCGACCGCGAGGGAATCGACACCTTCACCGAGTGGAAGTGGGTGATGATCCGGTCCCACTCCTCCAGGAATGAGCACCGATTCTCTGCTCAGAGGGAAAGGGGGGCGACTCCTATTATGGACGCGCCGCGCGAGGACGAAGTGCTGGTGCGCGTCGTCGGGGTCGGCCTTTGCCACACCGATCTGATCTGCCGCGATCAGGTCTACCCGGTGACATTTCCGGCTGTCTTCGGCCATAAAGGTTCTGGAGTCGTTGAGAAGATCGGCACAAGCGTGACCAGGCTCCAGCCAGGTGATCACGTCGTCCTGAGTTTTTGCTCCTGCGGCCAGTGTATGCCCTGCAAGCGCGGCGACCCGACCCACTGTGCCGAGAACTTCAATCTCAATTTCGGTGGCAAGCGCAGCGACGGCTCGCACACCCTGCACCTGCACGGCCAGCCGATCTTCGGCAACTTCTTCGGCCAGTCGTCCTTTTCCACCTACGCGCTCGACAATGTGCTGACCGACCAGGGCTCCGAGACGCTGCTGGCGCTGAGGGATCATATGTACAAGGCGCCAACCCGGGATGCCCACGTCCTGGCGACCTACGACTTGGGCACTCCGGTTCCTGTCGATTCATGCATGTCTTCGCAAGCCGACGCCTTCGTTGGCTGCTACGCGATCTGGAACGAGGAGCAGGACGACCCGCGCAATTTCGCCTGGCTGAAGGAAACGCTGCCGCTGATGGATCCCTTTGCCGCGGGGCACTATGTCAACGAGGTCGAAGGACGGACGAATCCGCAGCGCTACGTACAGTGTTTCAGCGAAAATAACTGGAAACACCTTGAGCAACTGCGCACTCGCCATGATCCGGAGGGAGTATTCCACAGCTATCTTGGACATAGCTGACAGTGTGGCCGCCATCCCAGCGGCAGGGTAATGCTGCAAATTCTAGCGGGTGAGAATCTGCTGTTTGTCAAGGGAGTTGTCGTGTTCATCTACACGGTGACTTTTCGATTCAGATCGCACTTATTAAGTGACGTTGTTTGGTCACGATTGTAAACGATTTAATTGGGTTTGTTATGCGTATGCCTGATGGATAATCACTATCATAGTGTTGTGGAAACGGTTGGAGCGAATTTATCCAAGAAGATCGGCAATTGAATGGCGTATATACTCAGCAATTCAATCGTAATCATGTTGGGCATGTTTATCAGGGGCGTTATAAATCGCTTCTGGTAGAGAAAGATAGCTACCTTTTTAGTGACAGAAATAAAGGGATTGCGGCTGCATATCACACGGGAGATTACACAATGAAGCAGATCGTGGATGAATTCGATCTGACCCCCAGTGTTTTGCTCCAGGTCGCCGTGCTGATTGGTGCGCCCGTTACGCTCAGGCGCGGCGGCGCACGCCCTGCCATCCTCTGACGGCTGCAATGGTGATCGGAATCGAGCCAAAGATGATGAATACCAGATCGCCGGGCAGGCGCAGCCATTCGATGATCAGTGACAGATCCTTGTGGATGTAGGCCTGCGATCGTGCGTGCCAGTATCCGTTCTGCATGACATCCCACATTTGCAGCGCACCACTGGGGAACAGGCTCATGAGCACCATCATCAGCAGGCCGGCATTTGTGCCCCAATAGGCAATGCGGACGTATTTCTCGATTCCGGGCCAGTCCTCATCGCTGGCTGTCTGCCGCAGTGTGAAGACCGTCACGGCAAGACCCAGCATACCGAATACACCCATCAAGGCTGCGTGCCCGTGGGTGGGAGTGATCTGTGTGCCGACTTCGTAGTAGCTGACAATGGGCAGATTGATCAGGAATCCGAATACACCTGCGCCAAAGAAATTCCAGAAACCGACGGCAATCAGGAAGTAGATCGTCCATTTATGGGGGATGCGCACACGTTTGCCGTCGGCGCCTTCTCCGCCGCGCGCAGTCTGTATGAATCGCCATGCATCCAGCGTCAACAACGTCAGCGGAACGACCTCGAGGACCGAGACCAGGGCGGCTGCCGCCAGGTTGAAGCTGGAGTGCCCCGAAAAATACCAGTGGTGCCCGGTGCCAATCAGGCCGCCCAGGAAGTAAAGAATAGCATCGAGGTAGATGACCCCCAGGGCGGTGTTGCGCCGGGCCAGGCCTAATTGGTATAAAATCAGCGCCACGACGGTTGTGGCAAAGAATTCGAAGAAGCCTTCGACCCAGAGATGGATGATCCAGAAGCGCCAAGTGTCTACGATAGTAAAATTGGTCTCGGCACCATAGAACAGGGCGGGCAGGTAGAACACCGGGATGGCCAGTGCGGCCACCATGAACATGCGTACGATCGGGCGCGCCTCGGTTTTGTCGACCTTGGCCGGTCGGGCGAGCCACCACAGTACCCCGAACCATACCAATAGACCAATGGCAAGCAGGTATTGCCACGCGCGACCCAGTTCGAGGTACTCCCAGCCTTGGTTGCCAATCCAGAACCACCAGTCACCGAGCAACTGCGAGATACCCAGCCAGATACTCAGAAGACTGCCGACGATCACAATTACAAAGGCGGCAAACAGAAAATGTGCCCAGCCGGCCAGTGCTTCGGGCACGTTTCGACGTAAGGTCGAACCCAGGAACAGCGCGGCGGCGACATAGGATGTGGCGATCCACATCAGGGCGCTTTGCAGGTGCCATGTACGCAGCAGGTTGCTTGGGAAGATCTTTTCCAGAGGGATCCCATAGAACCCGTCAGGTTCGATCCGGTAATGGGCCACAGCACCGCCCACCAATGTCTGAAACAGAAACAATGCCGTAACCAGAACACTGAATTTCACCAGCGCCCGTTGGGCAGAAGTAGACTCGCCGGCTGGTGCGAAAGGCTGCGTGCCGGGGCCTGCGCTGATCCATCCGATATCCTCGAAACGACCTGAAAGCAGCAGCATAAACGCGATACCGCCCAGCAGGACGATCAGGCTCATAGCGCTCCAGAATGTCGTGCCGGCGGTTGGGTGGTTGCCGACCAGCGGATCATAGGGGAAGTTGTTGGTATATGAATGACCGTAGCCGGGGCGCTCGGCGACCGAGGCCCATGCCGTCCAGGCCACAAAGGCGGAAAACTGCCGGAGTTCCTCGGGATCCGAGAGGCTTCCGGCCTTCAGACCGGCGCTATTGGCCGGGTTGCTGAAGTACTCCTTCCAGTAGCCCGGCTGTTTTTTCAGAGCCAGTGTCTCAGCCGGGGTCAGGGTCAGAATATCGGTTTCCGGATCATAGCGATTCGTTTTCAAGGTCACGGCAACCTGTGCGGTGATGCTTGCCTGCTGGATCTTGTCCAGCTGATCGAATGGCTGATTGAGCTGCTGCTGGGCCAGTATGTCGGCGCTGTCCATGCCGATCTTGTGCAGCGCATCAGCGGAAAAGTCCGGGCCCAGATAGGCGCCGTGACCCCAGATGGAACCATTGTTCATCAGGCCGTGCTTCAGGAACACGCTCTGGCCTGCACCCACGTCGGCCTTTGTGAACAGTACTTGGCCGTCCGAGCCGGTGACCTTCCCGGGAATTGGCGGCGCGTTGCGATAACCCAGATACGTGATGGCCAGCAGTACCGCGAACCCGAGCACCATGATGATGCCAATCGTGCGCATCCACCAGGGAGAGAGTGGGGGGCTGTCTTTGGAGTGCTCCTCGGGCTTGAAACTCATGCTGTGTGCTCCTGAGTGGAATTTACAGATGCGAGTTAAAAATGCCAGATCGATCTAGAGTGCCACACAGCTGATCGATTGTCGAGACGCAATCGCTCGGCTGTTTCTGCCGGACAGAGGTCTACCAGACACCGTGGTGCTCCGAAGCATGAGGAATGAGCAGCAGGGAGACCAGCACCAGCATGCTCCAGCCACCGTAGATCCAGGACTGGCTGATGCCGGGGTTTGCAGAGGTGGACAGGACTGTGGCGACAATCGAAATGAAGGTAATGGTGCCGATCTGGATGAACAAGAGTATACAAAGTGGCCAAGACTCAACCTCATTCGTTTCCATGGTGTGCTCGCGCCAAATGCGAAGCTTTGCTCTGAGATTGTGCCAGGCAATAAGAAGACAGAAGTAATGTATCCGATACGAATGACGATCGATGTGCCGGACCCCCCCGGCCTCGGTGCGTATCATCAAGCGCCGCCACGTTCACCTGCGCAAATCTTTGATCCTTTAGGGTCTGTCTGAGGAACCAGGTCCATATTTTCGGTGCATTTCCTGAATGGATGACATCCCCCTTGGGCGTTTTTTGCGTGAAGGGTAAGAAGAAGGCAAAACCAACACTTTTTGCTGCTGATCAAAGACAAATTTTTGCGAATTTAGAATGACTTTCCGGCCAGATTGACAACCGAATTCTTTTCTGATAGGTTCGATTTCAAAGACGTTTATTTTTCCTATACACCATCGGCATCCGCGTCCGATTGCCGTTCGAACAGGAGGTCAATCCGTTTGTCAGAGAGGCTTTCGAACATCAGACGCTCTTCACCCGCCTGCATCACTTCGTGTTGTTGTCTGATGCTTTTATTGTCGCGCCAGGTGGTATCGGCACGATGCTCGAGTCCACGATGATCTGGCAGCTGTTGCAGATACGCCACCTGCACGATACGCCGCTGATCTTTACCGATTCGATGCGGCTGGGTCTGGTTGACTGGACGAAACAGATGATGCTGCATCCCGGATTCGAGTTAGCTAATCCCGAAGACATGAAGATTCCGCGCTGCGTGGATAGCGCTGATGAGGCGATTGCTGTCGTGCGCGAGCACCATGCTCATTGGTTGGCTGAGCAAGCGATCCATGAGACATATGACAGCACACCATAAAAAAACATCTTATTGAAGTCTCGTCTTGCTCATCATTTTATCGTGGGGAAACCATGATCGAAGCTAGGAGGCTGTCCAAAAATAGACTGATCTACTGCAGACAGTTTCCTCGGCAGCGATTAAACAACTCTAAAAGGATTCGAGCAATATGAGCAAAATACCTCAAAAACAATCCAAAAGCGCTGCGTCAGTCGTTACATCGGCAGCTGCTGCAAGCTTAACCGATACGGATGTTCGCACTGGCATGCAACCCGCTGCGCTCAGGCAGGCAGTGAAAGACCATCTGCGTTATTCCATTGGGCGCTTGCCTGCAATGGCGAGCGCGCATGACTATTACTTCGCGCTGGCGTTGGCTGTGCGCGATCGTATGTTGCAGCGCTGGCTCAGCACGACGCAAACCTACTTCGATCTCAGTCGTAAGGTCGTTTGTTATCTCTCAGCAGAATTTCTCATGGGGCCGCACCTTGGCAATAATCTGGTGAATCTTGGTCTCGAACAAGCGGCCCGCAAAGCACTGGCGGAATTAGGTGGGGATCTCGATACCATCATGGCTTGCGAAGAAGAACCAGGACTGGGTAATGGCGGTCTGGGGAGACTGGCCGCTTGTTATCTCGATTCGCTGGCGACACTGCAATGTCCGGCCATAGGCTATGGCATTCGCTATGAGTTTGGCATCTTTGATCAGGAGATTCAGGATGGTTGGCAGGCGGAAGTAACGGACAAATGGTTGCGCCATGGTAATCCGTGGGAAATTGTCAAGCCCGAAATCGCCTACTACATCAACTTGGGTGGCCACACCGAACATTATCGTGATGAAACGGGGAATGATCGTGTGCGCTGGGTGCCGCAGCGGGTGGTGAAGGGCACTGCCTACGACACACCCATACAGGGTTATGACGTCAATACCTGTAACACCCTGCGGTTGTGGAGCGCCGAGGCGGTGGAATCTTTCGACTTCCAGGCATTCAATACCGGCGATTACTACCAGGCGGTGGAGGACAAGATGATTTCCGAAACGGTCACCAAGGTACTTTATCCCAACGACGAGCCGGAGATTGGCAAGCAGCTGCGCTTGAGCCAGCAGTATTTTTTCGTCTCATGCTCACTGCAGGATATGCTGCATCTGCTCGATCTTGCCGGTGTGCCGGTAGAGAATTTTGCGCAACGCTTTGCCGTGCAGCTTAATGACACCCATCCTTCCATCGGGGTAGCTGAATTGATGCGTTTGCTCGTGGACGAGCGGGGATTGGATTGGGATGCAGCTTGGGCGATCACGATGCAAACCTTTGGCTATACCAACCACACACTGTTACCCGAGGCACTGGAGACCTGGCCGCTACCGATGTTCGCAGAACTTCTGCCACGCCATCTGGAAATTATCTACGCAATCAACCAGCGTTTCCTTGCTGAAGTACGCGCGCGTTTTCCGAATGATGAAGCGCGTGTTGCGCGTATGTCGTTGATTGGCGAGGAAGGTGACAAGCGTATCCGCATGGCGCATCTCGCCACTGTCGGCAGTCATGCCATTAACGGTGTCGCTGCATTGCATTCCGATCTGCTCAAGGCCAGCGTGCTGAAGGATTTTTATGAGATGTGGCCTGAGCGCTTCATCAATAAAACTAACGGTGTCACGCCGCGCCGCTTCCTGGCGCTGGCCAATCCGGGATTGCGCGGCCTGCTGAATGATACGCTGGGTGAGCAATGGCTGGAAGATCCAGGACAACTGCGCCAATTAGAAGCGGAGGCAGGTAATGCTGCATTCAGGAGCAAGTGGCGCGCGGTCAAAGAAGCCAATAAGCAGCGCCTGGCCGATTATATCCGCACACACGCCAAGGTTGAACTTGACCCAAACTGGCTGTTCGATATTCTGGTCAAGCGTATCCATGAATACAAGCGCCAGCATCTGAGCGTATTGCATATTGTCACGCTTTATCGCCGTCTCAAGGAGAATCCAGAGCTTACAATTCCGCCGCGCGCGTTCATTTTCGGTGGCAAAGCGGCGCCAGGTTATTTCATGGCCAAACGTATCATCAAGCTCATCAATGCCGTGGCCGAAACAGTCAATGCTGATCCGGCGGTGAATACCCGCATGAAAGTCGCTTTTGTGCCCAACTTTAATGTGCAGAACGCTCATCTCATTTATCCGGCTGCCGATTTGTCGGAGCAGATTTCCACTGCCGGCAGGGAGGCTTCCGGCACCGGTAACATGAAGTTTATGCTGAACGGCGCGCTGACTATTGGCACGCTCGATGGCGCCAATGTGGAAATACGCGAAGAAGTGGGGACGGAGAATTTTTTCCTGTTTGGCTTGACCGCCAGAGAAGTGGAACGCATCAAGCGTGAAGGCTACCGTCCAGGTGACTATGTTGCTGGCAATACCGAGTTGCGCACGGTGCTGGAACTCATTAGTAGCGGTTATTTCTCTCGCGGTGATAGCGAGGTGTTTCGTCCCGTTATCGACAATCTGACTCAGTCCGATCCATTTCTGGTACTGGCTGATTACGCTGCCTATATCACGTGCCAGGAGCAAGTTAATACTGCGTGGCAGGATAAGGAAAACTGGACGCGCATGTCAATTCTCAATACCGCACGCAGCGGTAAATTTTCCTCCGATCGCGCTATCGGTGAGTACTGCGACGAAATTTGGAATGTCCATCCGGCAACAGTGAAGTTGTAGGGCGCATGGTATATCATCGCCAACTCAAGCGAGATCTCAAAGCGTGCGCAACCCAGACGAAACTGATTTGATATCGGCAACTGGTCACGAGATTCCGCCGCCTTATGCGATCCAGCCGGGAACCCGGTTTCCGCCTGGCGCCACTGCCGAGGCGGACGGTGTGAACTTCTGTATTTTCAGTCAACATGCGAGCCGGGTCGATCTGTTACTGTATGCCAGTGCAGACAGTCTCGCGCCGTTTCAGATCATCCCGCTTGATTCCGAACAGAACCGCAGTTTTTTCTTCTGGCATGTGTTTGTGGAGAACTTGCCCGTCGGAACCTATTACACCTGGCGCATGGATGGTGTCGGCGATACTGCCGCGACCGGGCGGCGTTTCTATCCTGAAAAAGAACTGCTTGATCCCTGGGCGCAGATAGTGAGCGATATGCTGTGGAATCGCAGGCTCGCCTGCACTGAGCAAGACAGCCGCTCGAATCGCTTACGTGCCATCGTCGCCGAGCCGCTCTCGCGAGCAACATCTGCATCGCACTGGAAGCAGGTCAACCTGGAAGGCGCGGTGATCTATGAGTTGCATGTGGGCGCTTTCACCCGCCATCCGTCAGCGGCAGTGAGACATCCTGGCAGCTTCACCGCACTTAAGGAGAAGATTCCCTATCTGCAAGCACTGGGTGTGACGCATGTCGAGCTATTGCCGGTGATGGCCTTCGACACGCAGGATGTGCCGCCCGGTGTGGCGGAGCGTGGACTGCATAATTATTGGGGTTACAGTACACACAGTTTCTGGGCACCGCATCCGGGCTATTGCATCGATCCAGCGCACTCCGCTCAGGAGTTCCGCGACTTGGTCGATGCATTGCATGCGGCTGATATCCGTGTGCTGCTGGATGTGGTTTTCAACCACACCGCGGAGGGTGACGAAGCCGGACCAGTAATTCATTTTCGCGGGCTCGCCAACGATATTATTTACCACCTCGATGCTAGCGACCGGCGCCGCTACCTCGATTTTACCGGTTGCGGCAATACCGTGAACTGTAATCATCCATTGGTAACGGCATTCATCGTACATTGCCTGGAATACTGGGTGGAGGTACTCGGAGTAGACGGTTTTCGCTTCGATCTTGCCAGCGTCTTCGTGCGTGGTGACAATGGCGTACCACTCGCCAACCCACCTTTTCCCTGGGTCATCGTATCCTCGCACATCCTCGCGCGAGTACCGATGATCGCCGAGGCCTGGGATGCAGCTGGATTGTATCAAGTCGGTGCTTTTCCCGGTATGGCCTGGTCGGAATGGAACGGCCGCTACCGGGATGTGATACGTCGCTTTGTGCGCGGGGATCCCGGGCTCATTGGTGAAGTCGCGACACGTATCACCGGCAGTGCCGATCTCTACGCTGACGATAAGCGCAAGCCGATTAGCAGTATTAACTTCATTACCTGTCACGACGGCTTCACCCTCTACGATCTGGTGAGCTACAACGTCAAGCATAATGAAGCTAATGGGGAAGACAATCGCGATGGCAGTAACGACAATCTGAGCTGGAACTGCGGTGTTGAGGGCGAGACCGACGATGCTGCCGTGAATGCATTACGTCTACGGCAAGCGAAAAATCTTTTGGCCATCATGATGCTATCGCGCGGAGTGCCCATGCTGCTTGCCGGTGACGAAGTGCTGCGCACACAGCGCGGCAACAACAACGCCTATTGCCAGAACAACGCGCTTAGCTGGTTCGACTGGCAGTTCAGCGAGCGCAATGCCGGTATGCTGCGTTATACCCGTGAGCTGATCGCGTTGCGCCGCCGCCATCCCAGCCTTACCAGCGATCGATTCTTTACTGGCGTACCGCTACCCGGGCGGGATATACCCGATATCGCCTGGCATGGGGCGCGCCTCAATGAGCCGCCCTGGCACGATCTGCAGGCACGTCTACTTGCTTATACGATCGCTGCTTTGCGCGATGACGAAGAGGACCTGCACGTGATCCTGAATATGTCGGATCAGTCCGTAGAAGCGCCTTTGCCGCTCATGCGCGGGCGGCGCTGGCATCGGACGCTCGACACCGCTCAATCCTCTCCTGCTGATATTTTTACGCGCGAGCACCAACAGCCGATCGTGGCGGGAATCTACCCCGTTGCACCGCGCAGCGTGATCGTACTCGAGGCGCGCGCATGAGCAGTCGTATTGTTCTGGTTATCAATGCGGGCTCATCGAGTCTAAAATTTTCGGTATTTCGCACGGACGATACGGAAATTTTGCGGCTGGCCGGGCGCGATTTCACGGTTGCCGAAGTCGTCAGTGGTGCCATCAGGCTCGCCGGTACCTGACTACACGAACGCTTTCAACATGGACCACTGCTTGCCGTGGGCCATCGCGTAGTCCATGGCGGCGATCCACGCGGTGCGCGAGGCGCCGTTGTCCAGGGTATAGGCGGTAATACCGGATTGACGAACCGTGTGGCACACGATCCGCCGATTAATGCGGGAAAAACCTGCCAGTCCTTTACCAGCGCCTCCTGTGCGGAGCACGCCCACCGCATCTGTGCTCGGCAGCACACCCAATTTTAGCAAATTGGATAATGCAGCGTCGCTCTTGAGGGTACGCATAGCTTCCAGCGACCTGCCACCATTATTGAGCATAAGCACCAGCGGAGTTATATAGGTCCGCTGCATAGCTGGTCCGCTCCCAGGCTTTTGGCATTTCTTGCTGTAACCACCGCTTAAATCCCAGACCATAGACAAATTCGCCAAATAACACTAATCCTGCATTTGTTGTCAATGTCTCGTCCGTTGCCTCTATCTTGAATGGAAGCACCCTTTGTGCCAAAACCCTCATTGCCGCTCCTCTTTTTATCACCCACACCCCATAGGTGAAAGTTTCGATAGCCTTAATTTTGCCGGATCGCTTGTGCGGCAGGACATTTCCTTGCCTTGACATGAGTGAATCGCGATTCTTGGGATTTACTGAAAGCTTGTCATAACGTGGGCATCCATGTATGGGTTAAGAAAATAAAGTTTTTGAATCTGACTGGAAGGTGTGACGTATTAAAACAATAGGGTCTGAATGTCAAACGCAAGGCCTGGCCCGAGAAGTCGATACTTTGAGAACGAACTTCGCAGATCATGTCGACGGCTGCGTATCACAACCCACAAGAGAATCTACACGCATCCACCCACCACACGGATGCTGGGAAATACACTCACCATGAACGACACCGACCGGAAAAGACTATCCTATACCAGTTGGTACCAGAGCACGTGGAGACCTTCTTTGCGCAAGTTGAGGCTGAGATCGGATCGGGTTCACCCGATTTTGTCAGAGACGAGTTTGATGCCTTCCTTGAATGCGGTGTTTTTGCGCATGGCGCAGACGGCTGCTCACTTGGTCGATCACGTTATTCCCAATGTACCCTGCGGCAACGGGTGCTTTCATTGCCGATTACGCTGATTCAGCGTTTTAGTTTGGTATTCGATGGCGTCTATCACATCCAGGGCGACATACCGGCGTTCCATGGCGTACGCACACCGACTGCTGAACAACTGCAGACACTGCTTGACCAGACCATCCAGCGTATCCTGAAAGCATTGACCCGCAACGGCGCGCTCATTGGGCGAAAATCGTGGTCTGTCCCCTATTTTCCCTGATGCTGGTAGTGTGTCGGATCGGGAATACTTGCTGCTGCAAAACCAGCCCTGCGGATATGGCAAGCATCGCACTGGCCGCAGGCATACCCGGTTTCATCCGCCTGATAACAGGAAACAGTTATGCTGTAGTCTATGCCGAGCGCGATGCCGCGACGAATAATGTCGCACTTGGGCAGATCAATTAAAGGAGTGTGCACTTTCAGAAGGTTGCCTTCTCTTCCTGCTTTTGTAGCCAGCTGCGCCATTTTCTCGAAAGCATTGATATAGTCTGGCCGGCAATCCGGATACCCGGAATAATCAACGGCAGTCACGCCGATAAAAATGTCCTGGGCGCCCAGCACTTCTGCCCACGCCAGTGCCAGTGACAACATAATGGTGTTCCGGGCTGGAACGTAAGTGACCGGAATTCCCGGGCTAGCAGCATATATCGGGACAGCAATAGCAGGATCGGTCAGCGCAGAGCGGGCAAGAACAGTTAAATCCAGCGTGAGAAACTGATGATCACAGACCTGAAGGGATTGACCAATTTGCATTGCAGCAATCAGCTCGGCAGCATGGCGCTGGCCATAATCGACACTAAGTGCATAACAGGCAAATCCGCTTTCCCTGGCAATAGCAAGGGTTGTGGCGGAATCCAGACCACCTGATAACAGTACGACCGCTTTTTTCATAAACCGATCCCAGCTGCCGTTTTATCGCCCGGCACATTCTCCCCAGAGTAGTTTATGTAACTGGAACTGCAAACGAACCGGCAATCGATCTTGCAATATCCAGACCGCCAGTTCTGCGGGATCAAGCTGGTTATAGGACGGGGAGAATAAAACCGGACAAATATTCTCCAGCTTCAGCACCTGAAGCTTTTGCTTTGCCCAATCGTAATCGGCCCGGTCGCATAACACGAACTTTATTTCGTCATGGGCAGTCAGGCAATCAAGGTTATTCCAGTAATTTTTTTTCATTTCGCCAGAACCGGGCGTTTTAATATCCAGAATTCTGGATACACGCGTATCCACCTGTGAAATATCCAGTGCGCCACTGGTTTCAAGAGAAACAGAATATCCGTGATCACACAGGGCTGCCAGCAGAACCAGGCTGTCCGCCTGGGCCAGCGGTTCCCCTCCCGTAACAGTGATATAGCGCGGTGAAAATGAAGCTACTTTGCGCATGATTTCATTGATATCCATACGCTCACCACCGGAGAATGCGTAGCTGGTATCACAGTATCCACAGCGTAGCGGGCAACCAGTCAGACGGATAAATACCGTGGGTAGCCCCATCCGGCTTGTTTCCCCCTGAAGCGAGTAGAAAATTTCCGTAACTCGTAACATCGGATTCTAGCGGAATTGGAATATTCCCCTCGTTTGTCGGGAGGAATTTAAAAATGAATGAAACAACTTACGCTGAATCTGGCGATATCTATGATCAGAATTTATTTGAGAGATCCCAGACGGCGCCTGGCTTTTTCTGCTGCTTCGGTACCAGGGTAGTTTGCAATGAGATTTTCCAATGTTTGTCTGGCAGCAGCCTTCTGACCGGTTTCAACCTGACTGCTTGCCATATTGAGCAGCCCGTCCGGTATTTTAGGGCTGTCAGGGTAAGTTTCAATTAGTTGCTGCTGTGCAAAGATTGCCTTGTCAAAATTTCTCATCGCGTAATACGCGTTTCCAATCCAATATGCAGCAGACGGTGCCAGAGCAGATTGGGGATGCTGAGATAGAAAATTCTCGAAACTAGTTATGGCTCCGGAATAATCACCATCCTTAAACAGTACGTACGCTGCATCATAGCGATTACGCTGTGCCGTATCCGGCAATTGCAGGATCACAGGCGTTTTGGGAGAGGCGGTATTTTTTATATCAGCGGCTGATTGTTCTGATGGCGGGACAGAAATTCCGGAATCTGGCTCGGAAGCACTCGCTGAACCAGATTCAATCTGGCGCAGCCGGTTGTCAAGATCCAGGTAAAAATCCTTTTGTTGCTTGCGTAATGACCGACTCTCCTCCTCAAGTACCTCTATTTGTCCCCGCAGTTTTCCCATTTCCTCCTTGAGCGCTTCTGCCTGAGAATGTAACTCGATCAAAGACTGACCCATAAAAACTTCTTCCGTGCGCTGCATGCGCGCTTCCATTTCCAGTACCTTTGTGCGCAGCGCCTCCAGCTGCTCGCGTGTTTCAGAATCACCAAACAGCGCAGCCTGCGCAACGTTACAACCCAGGAGCAAAAATAATGGCAGGAAAGCGCGCAGAAACATTAATACTCTCCTTGATAGAGAATATCAGTACGCCGGTTCTCGGCCCAGGATGACTCGTCACTCCCTAGCACACGTGGTTTTTCTTCGCCCAGACTAACAGCTTCAACCTGCTGATCACGGGCACCGGATAGCAGTAGAATATCTTTTACACTGTTGGCCCGGCGTTGCCCCAACGCGAGGTTATATTCCCGACTACCGCGTTCGTCAGTATTACCTTGCAACAGTACCTGTGCATTGAGGTTGTCACGCAGATAAGCAGCGTGTGCAAGCACCAGATCACGATACTCACCCTTTACCGTATAGCTGTCAAAGTCAAAATAAACGCTACGGCGAGATAATATGTTGTTGGGATCCTGCAGGGGATTCATCCCAAAACCATCCGATCCGGTGCCGCCGCGTATACCTTCACTTTCTCCTCCCCTGTTATACGAGTGATCCTCAATATCAGAAGTTTGTTGTGCATTATCGCTGGCGCACGCGGACAGCAGGCTAATAACGGCCACTACTGTAAAAATTCTTTTCATTTCTCACCATAAATAAATAATTAGCTCACATTCAGTGAGTATTCCTGTCCATATTACCGTTGTTTCAGTAACGGTCCCCACACTGCCTCCCGGATATCCCCCGCTTCCTGCGAAAAACGACTTCTTGTCTGGCCATCACTGGAAACGATGGATAATATACCACGCCCGCTCACTTCCGTTGTGTATAGAACCATACGGTTATTGGGGGAAAAACTGGGAGATTCATTGAAGCCAGAATCCGTTAACAATTGCATCTGGCGAGTTGAAAAATCTTGCACAGCGATGCTGAACCGTCCGGCATTTCTGTGGACATAAACAAATCGTTTTCCATCCGGACTATAACGTGGGCTAACGTTGTAGTCTCCTTCAAAGGTTAATCTTTCAGCAGCACCAGCAGATGACGGCATACGATATATCTGTGCACTTCCTCCTCTGTCGGAAGTAAATATCAGCCATTTTCCATCTGGTGAAAAACTGGGTTCCGTATCGATCCCCGGGCTTTGTGAAATCCGCTGCAATCCGCTGCCATCCGCATTCATCAGATAAATTTGAGATCCACCATGCAATGTCAGAACCACAGCCAATTTGCTGCCATCAGGCGACCAGGCCGGAGCACTGTTACTCCCCTTAAAATTTGCCACTGCCTTACGCTCAGGGGTTGCCAGTGCCTGCACATAGACCACCGGTTTTTTCTTTTCAAAGGAGGTGTAGGCAATTCTGCTGCCATCAGGCGACCAGGCCGGAGAGATGATCGGCTCGGTATATTCGACCAGTGAACGGGCATTGAATCCATCATAATCTGATACCTGTAATGCGTACTGGCTGCCTTGTTTTCTGATAAAGGCAATTCTTGTGCTAAATACACCGGGTTCGCCTGTCAATGTCTCATACACAATATCCGCAATACGATGTGCAAAAGCACGCAACTGCCCGGTCGTGACGGTACCACTAAATCCGGTCAGTTGAACCTGTTTGGCAACATCCAGCAAGCGAAACTGGATATCCACCCGCCCGTCCGGCAAAGTTGATGTGTTGCCGATAATCAGCGCGCTTGCACCACGCCCTAACCAGTCGACATAACTTACCGGCTCTTGTGAGGTTAATCCCAGCGGGTCAACCAATTTGAATATCCCGCTGCGTTCCAGATCGGCTGATACAATTTCTGAAATATTTTGGGGAAGTTCTCTTTCGCCATTAAACGGAGCTACGGCAACCGGAATCCTGTTGGCTCCACCACCGAAGATCTCGATATCAAGAGCAGCTTGGAGCGATGTGCTCATCCATAACAAGAGAAACACACTGGTGTAATACAAAAAATTACGCATACGAATCACCACGCCATGTTGTAGAGGTAAGTCAAAAACTACTCACGATAGTAAACGGTAAGATTTAAATTACGAAATGCATTAAACAATCCAGGATCCGGGGGTAAAGGCAAGGGCTTGGCCAGATAAATCGCTCTTTCCACCGCATCATCAAACGCAGCGTAACCACTTGATTTGCGCAAAGTCACTGTCAGGACATCGCCTCCTGGTAACAGGGTTACAGTAAATTCCACAGCAGGGTTTCCCGGAAGATCCGGTGGCATGATAATACGGCTCCGAATCTTAGCCTGAATCATAGCTTTATATTTTTCAATTTCACCCACTGCTTTGGCTTGGGCTGCCTCTGCTGCAACCCTCTCCTGTTCACGCTGCTGTGCCCGCTTTTGCGCTTCGATCTGCTGCCGGGTGTCATCCTTTTTCTCGGCTTTTTGCTCTATTTTTTTAACAGGTTCAGCCTTGGGTGTTTCTTTCTTGATTGGTTCCGCTTTCTTTACTGCTTCCATCGGTTCAGGTTTTTCCACCGGCTTTTTAGCAGACTCCTCTTTCGGTACTTCCTTTTTTACCGGCTCCGGTTTCTTCACTTCCTCTTTAGGCTGCGGTTTTTCCGTTTTATCCTTGAGGGCTATATCAGGTTTACGCACGGGCGGAGGTGCAACCTTGATCGCTGGCTGAGGTTGGGACTTCAGCTGTGGCTGTGGCTGTGGCTGTGGCTGTGGCTGTGGCTGTGGCTGTGGCTGTGGCTGTGGCTGTGGCTGTGGCTGTGGTG
>NZ_QRCC01000017.1 GCF_009833125.1 Nitrosomonas sp. HPC101 | reverse complement strand
CAATCTCAAGGTCTCGATCAACCAACAGCTTACGCTGCCGTGCATTCTCGGCCTCCAGCCCCTTTAAGCGCTTGACCTCGTCGGTCTCCATGCTGCCGTACTTCTTGCACCAGATGTAGATCGTCGCCTCGCTCACACCGTGACGCTTGGCTACTTCGACTACCGTGTCCTTGTCCGTCTCCCGCAGGATCCGGACAATCTGCTCATCGCTATATCGTGTCTTCTTCATACGCCTCTCGTTCTTCAAGAGGCCATTGTCTCAAGTTACTTTGGATCGAAAAAGTCCGGTCAGGTCAAAGTCACAGATAGCAAATCATTTATCTTTAATCTGCCACTAGAAAACAGAAGAAAAACAAGGGTTATTCGACTTTTAGATCATGAATTGGGTATGCGATAGTTTTATCCATTGTAATCGCGATGGATCCAAATTCGTTGAGTTGCAGCTGTACCAGAACGATAACAAATTGCAACCTACCAAAATTCCATTCGTGATATTTATTAATTCAAAAACTTACATAACAATGTGTCTTGTTATATACCTTTATATGCATAAGTATGCATTGCATGCAGTGCATATTGCATGTTCGACCTTGCATGGATTCAGGATGAATGGAAATTTTTGCGAAAATTTAATATCTTAATCGAGGAGACCAAACCAATGAGCACTACGATAGAATTAACTACAATTAAATGTAATCATACATCTGAACTGGGAAGCGATGAAGTCTATATCAAGTACAGCATCGATAACGGCCGTGAACAGAGGTTTCCAGCGAATGGTTGGCATTCGTTGAGCTCCGGCGACACTTGGGATAATGTAAGTCTTGGTCTCACGTTTAAAGATTCAGTTCTGATCCAATTGTTTGATCGTGATACTTTTGGCGACGACTCATTGGGCTCTCATACCTATTTCCCTGGCGATTCCCAACCGGAAACTGTTACTGTTAAAAATCCCAACGGGGCAGATTACTCCTTATCTACTATAGCCAAGTAGGATAGGTATGAAATACATAATCAACCCTGCCGCTGACTCGCAGTCCGTAGCCTAACTCAGCGCAGCTGGGCTTTCACGCTGAGCCTCACGCGAATCAATTATCATTGCATTAATAGATGCCCCCGGTGCAGTCAATGGCTCCATCGCTACTGGAGTCGTAATGACTCTCTCTTAGGAGCCGTGCAATCCGAGGTCGCGCAGATGATCTCTAACACACAATTGCAACAGGCGCGATATAGCAGCGTGCTACCGCTGAATTGCACGTCAGGTACATAAACATGAATAAAACTGAGAAAGAAAAAATGCTTTCTGGCGATTTTTATTTCGCCAACGACCCAGAACTAGTCATAGAGCGAAAAAAAGCGAAAACATTGTGCCATCGTTACAATCAACAAGTGCAAGATTTAGATGAACAGACACTTGCGCAGATTCTGGGATATGCAAGCGATGCGTATATTGAACCGCCGTTTTATTGTGACTACGGCTATAACATCCGTTTCGGCAAGAAAGTGTACGCCAATCACAATTTGGTTATCCTTGATGGCGCTCAGGTGACGATTGGCAATCATGTATTTATCGGGCCGAATGTCGTTATTTCAACAGCCGGTCATCCCACGGACGTATCTATACGTAATTCAGAACTTGAGTTCGCCAAGCCGATTCAAATCGAAGACAACGTCTGGATCGGCGCGAATGTGGTTATCCTGCCAGGAATACAGATCGGCGCTAACGTCACAATTGGGGCGAGCAGTATCGTAACCAAGTCAATCGAATCTGATTGCGTAGCAGTTGGAAATCCATGTCGAGTCATACGGCGTTTAAATTAGTTGTCAGGTTGCGCCTAACAAATCGTTGCAACGCGCGTACTCCGTGCATGAACTACGGACACAGATCCTTTTTGCTCTGAGCTCTCCTCCACCTCGGCACCCGTTTTCTCTTTCCGATGGCATGAGATGAATGGTATTTTTAGAAGATTATTATCAATTGGCAGATGGCCAGTGTATGCATCCCTCATCAGACTGTCCCGACGTTTGAGCGCGTGGTCCAAAATGCTAAAAAATAGGAACCTGCATGGTATCCCCACGATCAATCACTAAAATTGAAACAGAAGAGCCAACGCTTCGTTTAGCAGTCCTCATTGATGCTGACAATGCACAAGCCGCTGTCATTGAGGGATTGCTTGCCGAGATCGCACGGTTCGGGGAGGCAACTGTGAAACGCATCTACGGTGACTTCACCGCGCCTGCAAGCGCTTCCTGGAAAAAGGTGCTACAAAAGTATGCCATCAAACCTGTTCAGCAGTTTGCCTATACAACAGGCAAAAATGCCACGGACAGTACGCTCATCATCGATGCGATGGATTTGCTCTACACGCGAAAATTTGACGGGTTCTGCCTGATTACAAGTGACAGTGATTTCACTGGTCTTGCAATGCGTTTACGTGAAGAAGGGCTTACTGTGTTTGGTTTCGGAGAGAAGAAAACACCCGAAGCTTTCCGTAATGCCTGTCATAAATTTGTATTTACCGAAGTTCTTCGCCCGGATACAACAGCTGAATCGGCTGTGCAACCGGCCAAAAAAACAAAAGATGATCAAAAGTCCTCCTCGCCACAGTCTGCTGCTGCTCCGGCTCCGGAAACAAAACAGGCATTCCCCAGGAAATTTGTTCTGGCTGCACTCGAACAATCGAGTGATGATGCTGGATGGGCAAATTTAGGCAATTTCGGCAACTACCTTAACAAGTTACAGCCTGATTTCGATTCCCGGCTTTACGGTTACAAAAAACTTTCTGACCTTGTGAAAGCCAGAGCAGATCTCTTTGTAACCGAAGAACGGCAGGTACCGGGATCAACACAAAAATCCCTGTATCTGCGTGCCAAGTAGTTTTCTGATATAGGCATCCCATCACCATCCCTTCCCATCTACCAGACACCGCGTCGGCTCTCCTGTAAATACAGGATAGAAAAATTCTGTCGAGAAATTTCACATAGTTATTTTAAAAAAAATTCTTTTATAAAAAAAAGCATTTGAATCATCAACTTAGATTGATGGCACATTATTTGCCTATTTTTGTGTAGGCGATGTAAAAGTAATACGCAGCAGTGCGTGCTACTTCTCCCGCTTAATCTAACTATAGGAGAATTTTTAAATGTTGAAGAATAAAAATATTATGGCGGCAGCCGCCTTCACCTTTGTCTTTGGAACGGGCCAGGCTTATGCAACCCCGGTTTCTCTGGAACTCGCTCTGCTGGTAGATGTTTCAGGAAGTGTAGACGGCTCAGAGTATACCCTGCAAAAAACGGGCTATATTGATGCTTTCAGAAATGCTTCAATTCAATCAGCGATTGCAGGGTTGACGGGTGGTATTGCTGTAACCTACGTTGAATGGTCAAGTACTACCCAGCAAGCCCAGCTGGTCGGCTGGACACATATTACCGATGCCGCCAGCGCCAATGCTTTTGCTGATGCTCTCGCTGCTACAACTCGTGCGTTCAATGGCGGAACAATTCCCTCAAGTGCCATTAATTTTATAACTCCACAATTCGGTACGAATGAATTTGAGGGTGACCGCTGGGTAATCGATGTCTCGGGAGATGGAACACAAGGTGGTACTGCCACAGCAACAGCACGCAATAACTTCCTTGCTGCAGCCGATGATGCCGATGTAATCGGAACAGTAAACGGAATCTCCATTGGAAGTACATCTGTAGCCACATGGTATGAAAACAATATCAAGGGTGGAACTGACGCTTTCTCAATGCATGCTGCCACATTTGAAGATTTTGGAGACGCAATCCAGACTAAATTATTCAGGGAAATTACCAGCGGAAATACAGTACCCGAACCCGCTTCGCTGCTGCTTGTAGGGCTGGGATTAGTGGGTCTGACAGCTATTCGCCGGCGCAAACTGGCTGCATAGATTCTGAAAAACAACAGCAGGAGTCAGCTCTGGAATCAAGAAAGCAAGTATAACAATCGTTATTGATTATGGATCTGATCCTGTTTTTCCTGCTGTTTTTCCTGCTGTTTTTCCGCGATCATCGTCATTTATCCAGAAGAAATCTGGTACACCCATGTGGATCAGGAAGAAAAATCATTGAATCACATCTGCGGAACGGGAAGATTATCGAGCAGTTACGGATTTAACATCCCGCCGGACTATCAGAATTCCCATGAAACAGACGGGATTGACAATTTGCTGAAAATCCAGAATCTCCTATCTTCCCGGATCATTATGCCGATCAGGCACCTGGGTATATTCTGCCGGAGCAAAGAACACCAGCACGGTCAGCTCTTCTGTAATGTTGTAGAAACAGTGATCAGCATTGGCCGCTACAAAAATAAGGCTGCCGGCTGTAATTTCCTGATGTTCGTCCTCCACCCGCATACTGGCTTTACCTCGTACCACGTAATACACCTCGTCTTCAGTGTGCGGCTCCTGTGAATCAGTTGATCCAACCGGCAAGGTATAAATCCCCATGCTGAGCGATGGTACCCGTAAAAATTCCAGATAATCTTCACCCGATGCTTGCTGCTGGGCTATTAAATTTTGCAAATCGTAAATATCCAAATCAAACGCTCCTGATCAGATCAAATAGGCGTCATTGCTGACAGAAAAACAGCTGAAAGCATGGCGCCACACGCGGATCACGCGGCAATTTGTCACATTGACGGCTGTTTACCCGCTTCATATAATGCATACATCAGATACTGAGATATAGCAGACTCTGATGATTTTTTGCTCTTAAATTTGATAAATTATCAACCAAGGAGAAGCATGTCATGATACAGACCGGAAAAACAGGACTTACCATTGCTGCCGCAGCTGTTTGTTTTTTAATCTCCACGAGCGTTTTCGCAGGTGATCATGCCGATCACTCTGTCATGAAAAAAGAAGCGGATGGTCGTGTCAGCAAAGAGAATTTTATGAAACACCATGAATGGATGTTTGACCAGGAAGATAAAAACAAGGATGGCTACATTGATAACAGCGAAATGAATTCGCTGCACAACAGAGTAAAAGGGATGCATGAACGTTTCGAATCCCAGCACAAGAATTAACCTGCTTTTTCTGAACAACACAAGCTGTCCGATCATTAACTATCGTGCGATCAAATTTTCTGACAGATCAGTAGCTGATCAGCAAACCCTCTGTACAGAATGCAGATATAAAGAATCGGACAGCTTGTGAGGCACCCCGTAAATTCTATCCAGCACGCAGTCTGTCTTCATTTATCCTGAACCCGGCAGTTGCATCCGTCAGCACCGCTATCGCGGCATCATGCAGTGTTGCTCCCCCGTTGCAGGGAATGACCATGTGCCCAGTCGCATCTTGTCAGGAACGTGCCAAACGCACACTCGGACACATCCAACTGGCAGTTTCTAGGTTAAAAACACTTATCTTGCTATCATTACAGACTGCCGCACCCGATCCTGCTTCCAATCACAATATTTCCGATGCCTGCAAAAAGCGCATCACGATGTCGCAAGACCATTCACCGGAGGTTACGAATGAAGATTTCAGCAATTTTGAAAACACATGCTAAAACTGATCTGGCCATGCTGCTGTTGCGTGTAACGACGGGCGGGACGTTTATGGCACACGGGGCACAAAAGCTGTTTGGCTGGTTTGGGGGTCACGGCCTGGAAGCCACGGGCCAATGGATGAGCTCAATCGGCCTTGATCCGGGTTTCCTGATGGCATTCCTGGCCGGTGCGGGTGAGTTCTTTGGCGGTCTGGCGCTGTTGCTGGGCATACTGACACGCCCAGCTGCATTGGGAACTGCGCTGATCATGCTGGTTGCGATGTTTGCCGTGCACTGGACAAACGGTTTCTTTATCACAAACAGCGGCTATGAATACGCGTTCACCTTGATGATGATCAGTATCTGTATCCTGTTACACGGTGCAGGCAAATACTCGCTTGATCACACGCTGCAAACGATGTTTTCTGATCAACCGGAGAAGTAACGTATGGGACTCCTGATTGATGGCACATGGCATGACCAGTGGTATACCTCCAAAAATGGAGAATTCGTGCGCGAGAATGCTCAATATCGCAACTGGGTCACTGCAGACGGGCAACCCGGTTTATCGGGGGAAGGTGGTTTTGCTGCTGAATCAGGCCGCTATCATCTGTTTATATCGCTGGCCTGCCCATGGGCGCACCGCACCCTTATTTTCCGCTCCCTGAAGGATCTGCAGACCCATATCGGTGTTACTGTGGTTGATCCCAGAATGCTGGAACACGGCTGGACATTCAGTGAAGTCTCCCGGAACAACCCTGTATCCGCTATTCAATATCTGCACCAGCTCTATACACGTGTCAAATCGGATTACACCGGCCGAGTCACTGTACCGGTATTGTGGGACAAGCAACGCAATACGATCGTCAGCAATGAATCGTCTGAAATCATCCGCATGCTCAACAGCGCATTTGACGCACTTACCGGCAATGATCTGGATTTTTATCCCGAAGCATTACGCAGTGAAATCGATACAATTAACGAAGTGGTGTACCGGGATTTCAACAATGGTGTTTACCGGGCCGGTTTTGCCACTGAGCAATCCGCCTACGAAAGGGCTTACGATCAGGTTTTTGCCAGACTGGATACACTCGATCACACCCTGGGCGAACGCCATTATCTCACGGGGGATCAGCTGACCGAAGCCGACTGGCGGCTGTTCACCACGCTGATCCGTTTTGATTCGGTGTATTACAGTCACTTCAAGCTCAATAAAAAGCGAATCGAGGATTATTCCAATTTATCCAACTATCTGCGTGCGCTGTACCAGATGCCGGATATCGCCAGTACTGTAAATTTTGAGCATATCAAAACCCATTACTACTATAGTCACCCTACTATCAACCCCACTCGCATCATCCCCAAAGGGCCGGAGATCGATTACACCCGGCCACATAACCGGGTTTTTCCCGGGTGATCGGGTGAATCCCGGATATTACTGTTTGATCAGACGCTCGATATGGTGCAACAGCTCTTCTTCCTGGTAGGGTTTTCCCATAAATTCGTTTACACCCAGCTCTTTCGCTACTTTCCGATGTTTTTCTGCCGTGCGTGAAGAAATAATGATGATCGGGATATTTTGCAGTTGTGGATTGTTGCGAACAGCCCGAATCAATTCAAAGCCATCCATGTGCGGCATTTCAATATCAACCAGCATGATTGCCGGTATGGTTTCACGCAGCAATTGAAGCGCTCCTACACCATCCTTTGCAATCAGGATTTCATAGCCTTGACGCTCCAGTAGCCGGCTGGTGACTTTACGCACTGTCAGCGAGTCATCCACTATCATGACCACCGGTGTAGTGGCCGAAGGATGAATATCTGCAGAATCCTTTGCTGCCATGGGTCCCGCAGACAACAATTCCCGCACCTGTTCGCGTTGCAGCAATTTGACCGGATTGATAATCAAGACGATGCTGCCGTCCCCTGTGATTGTTGCACCTTCGATACCGGGTGCATTTGACAGTTGCGGACCAACGTTCTTGACTACCACCTCACATTGTCCGATCAGTGCATCGGTATGAATGGCCAGCCGTTCATGCCCGGTCTGGAGTAACACGATACGGTTACTACGCCTGATTTCAGGAAAAGCATACGATGTTCCCAGTAGATGTGGCAGATAACCCAGTGGGAAGCGATCGCCCTCCCATGTCAGATAACGCTCCTGGTATGCCGTCCCGAGTATTTCTGCGCTCATTTCCAATATATGTACAACTATGGCTGTTGGGATGGCATAGGTACTGTCCGCAGCTTTGATCATCAGCGCCTGTGTTACAGCCAGTGTCACCGGAAAACGCAATGTGAATGTAACGCCCTGTTTTTCTTCGGAAGTTACTGCAATATCTCCACCCAGTTCACTCAGTGCATTTCTGACAATATCCAGGCCTACTCCGCGCCCGGCAATATCAGTCACGTCATTCAGTGTGGAAAAGCCGTGCGTAAAAATCAGCGAATACCACTGTTCACCCTCCTGTTCATTTTCCAGATGATTCAATCCAAGTTGACGCGCTTTCTCACGAATTTGTTCTGTATCCAGTCCCATTCCGTCATCTTGCAGCACTATCACAATTTCATTCTCTTCCTGGTGTAAATCAAGCGTGATCCGGCCTGCTTCCGCCTTACCGCTGCTCAGGCGTTCTTCCGGAAGTTCTATGCCATGTACCAGTGCATTGCGCAGCAAATGCTCCAGAGGAGAACTGATTTTATCCAGTACATTCCGATCAAATTCAATGCTGTCGCCCTGAATGATCAGGCTGGCCTGTTTACCGGTATCTTTGGCTGCCTGCCTGACAACACGGTAAAGACGTTCGGCATAATGGCTGAAAGGAATGGTACGAATACGCAACAGATCCTGTTGCAGCTGACGGTTCAAATGTGCCTGCTGATCCACCGCAGCAATGGCAGTGCGCTGTATGTCATGCAGGCTTTTATGAATGGTGACCACATCATCTATGCTTTCCGCCATCAACCGGGTCAATTCCTGGAAGCGCGTAAAATGATCCAGCTCCAGTGGATCAAAATCTGTCTGGTCCGTTGCGGAAGGTAACGGGACGGACGACATCCGAGTTTCAGCCAGCAACTCAGTTTCACGCAGCTGACCGCGCATGCGATCCACGCTTTCACCCAAATCCTGCAAATATTGTTCCAGATCATACAATTGCGCCTCAACCCCGGAGCGAATGATGCTCGACTCACTTGATTCGTTGATCAAGCGATCTATCAGCGCTGCATCGACACGCAACGTAGTCCTGCATGCAGAATGGGAATGGTCATCAATATCCACGGGGGATGCAGATAAAGCGGAATCAGTTTTCACTACCGGCGAATGCTGATCTGGATTGACAAATGTATCCTCTGCCTGTTGAAGTGATATTGTCGGCAATGAAACCACAGCCTCCGCTTCAATTGCCGTACCTGACGGTGTTTCAGTGATTTTTTGCACCTGTTCAACTGCCTGCATCTGTCCGGATACAAGTACTTCAGCAGCAACATCCGCTTGCTCATCCGTGCCATACATCAACTGCCTGATCTGATCGAACAGATGTTCGGCTCTGATCTCTACTGCGCCATCCTTTCTCAGGTTGGTGCACCAGTTACCAAACTGGCTATGACTTTCTGTCAGCAAATCCAGAAGTGTTCGGGTTGCCGGTTTCTGCTCGCTTAACCAGCAGTCCATAAGTTGTTCAATATGCCACACCACTTCACTCAGCGCTTCCAGCTTCACCATGCGGCTATTCCCCTTGAGGGTATGAAAATCACGACGGATGTTTGTCAGAGCATCCTGATTGGAATGATCGGCGTAACACGCCTCCAGCTGCCCGGCGATACTTGCCAATACATCACTGGATTCATCGAGGAAAATAGTCAGCAACTCGGGATCGATCAATTGTTTCGAATCACTTTCAAATACGCTACCAGCGATCGGAGCGGATTCGGCTGGGATTTCGGGAACAGCCGTTGATGAGCGCTGTCCGTCCAGTTTCTGATCGAACTGTCTGATTATGGCGGCAAGAATCTCCTCGGGATTCGACTGGGCATTCCTGAGTGCCTCAATATAAAAACCCAGGCTGCTCAATGCATCGGCCAGCAGAATCTGCTCAGCCGGATCTATCGGGTGATCGGACTCTATCAGTTTTTCTGTAAGTGCCCGGCATGCATCCAGTACGGCACTGGCTTGATCAAGCTCAAGCACATGCAGTACACCACTGATCTGGTTGAACAATTCAGACAGAATCGGCAAATCGTTGCGTATTTCCGGTTCAAAAAAGAAACGATCCAGAATGTCTTCGACTTGCGCCAGATTGGCAAGTACTTCCTGGGCTACATGCTTAAGCAATTTTTTCTCTTGAGCGAGATGCCCTGCCTGATCCGGGTTGGGTAAATCCGGCAAACCGGCATCTCCCTCCTTGCCAGTTGTAACCGCGCGTATACGAGTAGCCAGCGCATCAACCTGTGATGGGAATTCCCGTGATAAACGATAAAAATTATCGATGGCATTTTCTGTCAGTAACAGGGATGAGGCAATATCCAGCGAAATCCCATCATTCATGCTGTGCGGGCGGATTTTCAAATAAGATAAGGCACCGTGAATGACATCCACCAGTTTCTCCAGTGGAGGGCAGTTTACCCTGGCGATCAGGGCTTTGAATTGTTCGGTTAGTGCCTGCAGAGATGAAAAATTTTCCTGATCTTCTACATTGAACTTGTGCCACTGATGATTGATATCTTCCAGCACAACACGCATGTTCTGCAGATCCGAAGCAGTCGCTTCTTCATCCAGAATGGATTCGTCAAGGTGTTCCTGGTTGTCAATCGTGGATAAGGGAATCTCCCAATCATAAACACGGCTGATTTCCTGGAGGCGTTCGCTCACCGGTTGACTGCGCGCTACCCGATAAAGCAGTTCTCTTGTCAGCCGGGCAGCGACAACATGCGATTCCTTGTTCAGATGCCTGATTTCCTGTTCAATTTTTCCGCATAGTCTGCGTATTGACTTGTCAACCGTTTGCTCCTGATGAAGCAGGCTATCCAGGAATCCGGAAGAAATCCACCAGAATTTTCGCTGTTCAATAGAAGCCGGCAGCTTCTCTATGGATCGTACTGCTTCAATCATTTTTTGCAGACTCTGCCTGTCATCTGCATCTTTCAACCAACCGAGCAGGCCCAACTGAAACTGCACACGTGCCTGTGTGGTTGCCTCTTGCCGAGAGGAATGATCCAGATTCAACTCAACAGGTTGTAGCGGTAACGATTCGCGTACATCCGGGAAAAACAGATCGCTTTCGGAAATTTCCTCCAGCCCCTGTACCTGCCTGATCTTGCGGTAAACCGGGAAAAGCCTGACCGGATTATCCATTTCACCATCGATCAGCGCGTCCAGATAACGGTAAATGGAACGAATTGCCTGCCGGGTAACAGCCAGCGTTTGGTCATCCGGGCTGGACCGTTCCTCCTGCAGCGCTGCCAGCAATTCTTCCACGCTGATACCCACAAATGCAACCCCGCTCAGCTCCAGCATTTCAAGCATGCCATTCAGCTGATGCATGTAATACCCGCATTCCTCAATCTGTCTGGTGTCATCCGTATCCATGGCATAGGAATCAAAGTGGCGGTGAATCAGAGTAAAAATCTGCTCGATAGCTTCTCTGATCCCCATAACGGATGAAATATTTATCCTGGTGACAGTATTCATGAGGCGATCCTGTTAATCCTGAAATTGATAATGGATGGTTCTGTTTTGCAGCAGATCACGATTTTGCATCGTATCTGTCATACCTTGAAGTTGGCGGTCGATACCTTCAGATCTGTGACATGTTCTGCGATCTGCCTGATGGAATCAGCATTCTGCCGGGTGTTTTGGGTGGTTTGCCGGGTAATGGATAAAATATCTTCCATATCCCTGGCTACTTTGTTGGAAACACGGGTTTGCTTGTGCGTCGCTTCAGTGATCCTGAACACCAGCTGTGCCAGGTGCTTGGAGATCGTTTCGATTTCTTCCAGAGCGCTTCCCGTGGTATTGGCGCGCTTTGTGCTTTCAACCACACTGGTGATACTGCACTCCATTGCAATAATGGTGTCTTGCGCATCTCCCCGGATGTTATGGACGAGTGTGCTAATCTGCCGGGTGGCTTCGGTGGAATGCTCGGCCAGACGCTGTATTTCCCAGGCAATGACAGCAAATCCTTTCCCAGCTTCACCCGCTGTTGTGGTCTGAATAGAGGCATTTAATGCCAGGATATTAGTCTGCTCGGCAATATCCGAAATCAGGGTGACAATTTCACCGATTTCCTGTGAGCGCTCTCCCAGACGATTGATATGTTTGGACATCCCCTGAATATAAATACGAATTTCATTCATGCTGGCCATGGCATCTTGTACCGCATTTGCACTATTTTCCGTCGCATGCAGCGTTTGCCTGGCAACATCAGCACACTCTTGCGCCGAACTGGAAACTGCCTCCAGTGATTCAGCAATTCCCAGCACGGCAACCGTAACATCTTCAATTTTATGAGTCTGCAGCTGTGCTGCATCCAATAAACCCGATGAAATCTGCTCTGCCTGGCGAGAGGCATCAATCACCTGGAAGCCGGCATGATTCACCTTTTTAACCAGATTCTGCAGTGCCTCGATCATCAGATTGATTGAGTCAGCAATCGTGCCCGTAATATTTTCGGTGACAGACATACGGGCCGTCAGATCGCCACTGGCCGGTATCTCCATTTCATCCAGCAAATGCAGTATCGCCTTTTGTGTAGTTTCAACATTTTGCTCATCCTGCTGAATCCGCTTGTGTAAGCTGGTGGAAAACAGATGGATGAATACCAGGGCGCTTAGGAGCGCTAATATCACCGCCAGATAAAACAGCACTGTAATGAGCGAGTCATTGTTATCGTTGCGTGCTATGGTTGCCTGTTCAATATGGTCAACCAGTATTGATAATCTATCGCTTGCCGAAAACGTCTCGTGCATCGCATGCCAGGCTCCGGTCGCTTCAGATGTCAGTCTCTGAACAGTATGCAGCAGATCTTCCAGCGCATTAAACTGGATACGAATCTCGGACAATGTCTCGGAAGGAAGTTGATTGCCAAGAACAGTTGAATACAACCAGTCCCGCCCTTTTATCAAAGTCTGGATCATTCCGGTGATTTGCCCGGAATCTCCTGGCAGCTGATCTGCTGCGCTGATTATCTGAAAGCCCCCTTGTATTTCAGAACTGACACTGCTGGTAATAAACTGAACAAGGATTTTAACAGTTTCAACTGCAACCGCCTGACTGGACGCATGGCTCGTTTGTGCCAGCTCAGCTGAAAAATCCTGCAATCTTCTTTGCAAGCTGGCATTTACCAGATCAATCCGTTTTAAAATTTCTGCCAGATTGATCAATACTTCCCGACTTTCCAGAATCTGACGTACCTGGTTTTCCCTGGTACGTAACGCATTCTGAAAGGATTTGAACAAATCCGCCGAAAGCAATTCTGCTACGGCCGGAATGCTTTCCCGCTGATACTCTCCCCCGTATTGCAGCAAGGTTGAATAATGGTTCAATTGGTCAAGATTGTTGTGCAGCTGAATAAATGCCTGCTCATTTCCACGCAATGCTTCCCGGGAAATAATAGCCATATGCTGAATGCTGGTGTGAATGCGCCCGATAATTTCAAGCGAGGCAGTATGATTACGCGCTTGCTGGGTGTCAATACGCAGCATAATCAAAGCAGTCAACAGAAACAGGGCAGACAAAACCCCCGGGAGCCACGATCGGCAAAATATCTGTAGATATCTGGTTACGGGAAGCAGTACAGTAATATCGTCAGGATTGTTACTATTTGTCATATGCCAAATCTTACTCTGATAGAACTCCCGTCCTTACTCTGATAGAACGCCTGTCGAAACCACTCTCATTAGTACTCTCACACATTCTCGCGAAGGCCAATATTATGGACATAATTCCAGTACGGCAGGATAGTTGCAGCCTTCCCCAAGCAAAAACAGGGGAAAATTCGGAAATAACTGCTTTATTGAGGATTTGAAACAAGACATTTTTGAAGAACTGGCGACAAGCCGGGTATCCTGCGGAAGAAAATGTCATTCTCACCCGAAACTACTCATATAGTTATTTGCGCAGAAGAATACTGATTCCTGCACTCGACGCTATAATCGATCTGGCAGATCCGCAGAAAATGGCCTGGAACTATTACAGATATTCCTGTATCGGTCTGAAATTCAACAGAACACAAACAAGTCAGGCAAGGAAAAACTGATAGGCGGGATTATTGCTTTCATCGTCAAATTCATAACCCAGATCATCCAGGAAATGCATAAACTCATTTTTTTCCTGCGGAGGAACCTGCATCCCGATCAGAACGCGGCCAAAATCGGCACCATGATTACGATAATGAAACAAACTGATATTCCAGCGATCGCTCATTTTGTTGAGAAAATTCATGAGCGCCCCTGGACGATCTGGAAATTCAAATCGATACAAAACCTCATGATTGACTTCCCTCGAGTGCCCTCCCACCATGTGACGAATATGCAATTTAGCCATTTCATTATCGGTCATATCTTCCGCACGCAAGTCATTTTCCTGCAGGATCTGGAGCAGATTGAATACTTCCTCGCGATTGCGAACTGATATACCTACAAAGACATGTGCTTTTTGAGGATCTGCGTAGCGATAATTAAATTCCGTGATATTGCGGGATCCGACCAGGTTGCAGAACTGCTTGAAGCTACCCGGCCTTTCCGGAATCGTCACTGCAAGGATTGCTTCACGTTGTTCTCCCAGTTCTGCCCGCTCAGAAACGTAACGCAACCGGTCAAAATTCATGTTTGCCCCTGATGCGACTGCAATCAAAGTCTCATGCAGCAAGTTTTTCTGTTTGGCATATACCTTCAATCCGGCCACTGAAAGCGCACCGGAAGGTTCAACAATGGAGCGTGTATCCTCAAATATATCCTTGATCGCTGCGCAAATAGCATCCGAATCCACCAACAGAATATCATCCACCAGCTCACGACACAGCCGGAGCGTTTCTTTTCCCACCTGACGCACAGCCACACCATCTGCAAATAAACCCACTTGAGAGAGCTCAACGCAATAACCTGCCTGCAAAGAACGATACATGGCATTTGAATCAGTTGGCTCAACCCCGATCACCCTGATATCCGGGCGCAGCCGTTTCACATACGCGGCTATGCCGGAAATCAACCCCCCTCCGCCAACCGGGACAAAAATTGCATGGATTTTTCCAGGATGCTGGCGCAAAATTTCCATAGCAATCGTACCTTGTCCGGCGATTACATCCGGGTCATCGTAAGGGTGAATAAACTCAACTTCCTTCTCCCTGGCAAGATTCAGCGCGTACTCGTAAGCATCATTATAGGAATCTCCCTGCAGCAGCACTGCGGCACCCATCGCCATCACCGCATTGATCTTGATCTGCGGTGTAGTGGTTGGCATCACGATCGTGGCCGAGCAGCCCAGTTTTTGGGCAGCCAGCGCCACGCCTTGCGCATGATTGCCTGCCGAGGCAGCAACTACGCCCTGTTGCAGTACTCCGGAAGGTAGTCTGGCCATCTTGTTATAGGCGCCGCGCAGCTTGAAAGAAAAAACCTGCTGCAGATCCTCTCTCTTGAGCAGCACACGGTTATGGATACGAGCAGACAACGATGGCGCCGGATCCAATCGCGTTTCAACCGCAACATCATAAACATGTGCGGTGAGTATCCTTTCAAGGTAATCATTAATCATGGTGGCAAGGCTCTGGAGGTATCACAGTAATTGTGAACGGTATCAAAACTTACAGCGGGTACCTGGATTCTGGAGAAAACAATGTGCTGTTGTAATAACTTACAATCCCCGTGCGAGATCGGCCTTGATATCTTCCGGTGATTCCAGGCCAACCGCGATACGCAGCAGACCATCACTGATCCCGGCAGCTGCGCGCGCTTCCTGACTGATACGCCCGTGCGTCGTGGTGGCAGGGTGAGTCAACGTACTTTTGGTATCGCCAAGATTAGCTGTAATCGACATGAGCCGCACAGCATCTATAATACGCCAGGCTGCCTCTTTCCCTCCCTTTGCCTCAAATGACACGATACTGCCACCGGTTTTCTGCTGGCGCATCGCAAGCGCATGCTGCGGGTGAGACGGTAGACCTGGATAAAACACACGTGCCACATTGGGGTGCGCTTCCAGCCAGCGCGCAACTTCCAGCGCATGATCAGAATGTGCTTTTACCCTTATGCTCAATGTCTCAAGTCCTTTCAGAATGATCCAGGCATTGAATGCGCTCAATGCCGGACCGGCCGTCCGCAAAAAACTGAATATGCCGCTGTCCATCAATAAATCGCGTTTACCCAGTATGGCACCGCCCAGGATTCTGCCCTGCCCGTCCAGATACTTGGTGGCCGAATGAATCACCAGATCCGCACCCAGTTTCAAAGGTTGTTGTGCCACCGGAGTGCAAAAACTATTGTCAACAGCCAACCATGCTCCAGACCGTTTGGCGATGGCTGCCAACACAGCAATATCAGAAATTTCCGTGAGCGGATTGGAGGGGGTTTCCATAAAAAACAGTTTGGTATTCGGTCTGGCTGCTGCCTGCCATTCATCTGAATCGATTGCAGAAACAAAAGTGGTTTCAATATTAAAACGATTCAGGATATTGTTGAACAGACCAACAGTAGATCCAAACAGACTGCGTGAGGCAACAATATGATCTCCGGCCGAGAGCAGCCCCATGACGCAAGTTGTAATTGCTGCCATGCCAGTGGCTGTGGCAATACAGGCTTCCGCATCTTCCAGTACAGCCAGACGTTCCTGCATGGCTGTCACTGTCGGGTTGGTGAAACGTGAATAGATATTGCCGGGTTCCTGCCCGGAAAAACGTGCGGCCGCCTGAGCCGCACTATCAAATACAAAGCTCGAAGTCAGATAGAGTGCTTCCGAGTGCTCATTAAACTGGCTGCGATGAACGCCGGTATGAATGGCCAGCGTCTGAAGATCTAATTCATTTGTCATGATTATTTTATAGGGTTAATCCATTGGGAGCAGGGTTAAATCAAGCTGGGTAGTGCGCTCACCTTGTGATAACCCGAGGTTGTTACGTTGTGATTCAATTCTGCAAAGATATTCCTGAGTAACGCTGCCTGTTATGTAATGCCCATCAAAACAGGAGGTTTCAAAATTTGTGATACGGGGATTGACCTGGGCAACCGCTTGCTTGAGTGCATCCAGATTTTGATAAACCAGATAATCTGCACCAATTTCACGACATATTTCCTCATCAGTACGATTCGTTGCAATCAACTCCTGACGGGTTGGCATATCAATACCGTATACATTCGGAAAACGTACTGGTGGCGCTGCCGAAGCAAAGTAAATTTTAAGTGCTCCTGCTTCACGTGCCATTTGAACAATCTCCCGGCTGGTAGTGCCCCGCACAATGGAATCATCAACCAGTAATACATTCTTACCGCGAAATTCAATCTCGATGGCATTGAGTTTCTGTCGAACCGATTTTCGCCGTTGCTGCTGTCCGGGCATAATAAAAGTTCTGCCCACATACCGATTCTTGACGAATCCTTCCCTGAAACTGATCCCAAGACGATTGGCAAGCTGCATAGCACTTGGGCGGCTGGATTCCGGAACCGGTATTACGACGTCAATATCCAGATGTCGCATGGAGGTGCTGATTTTATTTGCCAGGTTTACGCCCATATTGAGACGCGTTTCATAAACCGATATGTTATCCAGCATTGAATCAGGGCGAGCCAGATAAACATATTCAAAAATACAAGGATTTAGACTGGTGTGGGCTGCACAGGAACGACTGTAAAAATGTCCTTCTACATCAATAAAAATAGCTTCTCCGGGTGCAACATCCCGGATCAGACGAAAGCCCAGTGTATCCAGCGCCACACTCTCGGAAGCAACCATGTATTCAGTGCCAGCCTCTGTTTCCACGGATCCGAATACCAGTGGCCTGATTCCGTACGGGTCACGAAAAGCCAGCAAACCATAGCCGGCAATCATCGCGATAACTGCGTAAGCCCCCTGACAGCGTTCATGTACTCCGGAAACAGCCGAGAAAATTTCAGCCGGATCAAGCTGGTAACCTACCGCACGTTCCTGTAATTCATGTGCTAGTACATTCAGTAATACTTCCGAATCAGAATGCGTGTTTACGTGACGGCGGTCTGCCAGAAACAATTCCTGGCTCAGTACATGCGCATTGGTCAGGTTGCCGTTATGCGCCAGCACAATACCAAATGGGGAATTTACGTAAAAGGGTTGTGCTTCAGCAGGAGAATTTGACGATCCTGTTGTGGGATAACGAACATGCCCGATCCCCATATGCCCTGGCAGAGCACGCATATTTCGGGTACGAAACACATCTCGCACCATGCCCAACCCTTTGTGCATATGAAAACTGTTACCTTGCGCAGTAACAATGCCTGCAGCATCCTGGCCACGATGCTGCAGCATTAACAAACCATCATAGAGCAACTGATTGGCCGGCGACCGTGCTACCACACCGAGAATTCCACACATAGCGGACTCGCTGAAAAAGTGGATTAAGAAACTTATGAAGTCAGCGTTTAATTATGCAATAAAACATATTACTCCAAAGAGTAATTCTTTGTTTTATATCAGTTTTACTGGAAAACCATATCCAGCACATGAGCATTGGTAATTGATATCTGTATCCATTACACGATTGATACTTCCATTGTAGTCAAGCGTGAACTCAAACTATCTGGCAAAGTCAATAAGATTCCTGAAGTCCTGAGGTAACCAGGGGATAATATCAGCCGCCATTATTTCCAAAGGCTCACTCAGTACTGCTTGCTGCCAGAAAGGCTGTTGCGGAAGCGGAGTAAAACCGGCCGCTGTTATCAAAAACAATATAATTACCAATCCGCGAACTACTCCGAACAGCGCACCCAGCATTCTGTCTATCAAACCCAGTCCTACCCCCCTCACCAAAGCGGATAACAACCTGGATACCAGCATCGTTATCAGCAGCACAACAAAAAACGTCACACTAAAAGCGACCAGCATGCGAATAGATTCATCTATGATCCAATCCGATAGCAAGGGAGCTACATTTACTGAATAGCGACTGGCAGCAAAGAAGGCGATTATCCAGGCAAGAAGCGACACGACTTCATGTACCAGGCCACGCGTGATACTCAACAAAGCCGAGAAAGATATGATTCCGATAACAATATAGTCAAAAATCGTCATCTGGTTGTAACGACACCGCTCAAACCAATTTTTCTCAACCGCTCATGCTCTGCTTCAGCAGCTTCACGTGTAGGAAAAGGCCCAATTCGCACACGCGTCATCTCATTACTGCCAACCTTGATTGTTTCGGTATAGGCTTCTACCCCGTTTGAAACAAGGCTCTGTTGTTGTTGCCTGGCTTTAGAAAGATCAGAGAATGCTCCCAGCTGAATAACAAATTCACCATCCGGTATTTTTACACGACTACTTGCGGATGCCTTTTCATGTACAGCCGGAGCCGGGGTCGATACGGATTTCACAAATGATGGTTTTTTCGCAGGAATGGGTATTCCACCGATGCTTTCACTACCTGGTTTGCCGCTTTCGACTCTTTCGGAGTACTCAGAATCGCTGAAAGGTAACGGTTTATCCGGATCAGACACAATCTCCGCTTCATCAGCAACTGGAGCATTTTCCGGAGTCGTCCAGGGATAGGTTTCAGCAGCCAGTTCTTCAGAAGGTATCTGAATATCAATCTCCTGTTGTTCCTGACGAGGCTCATCATCCAGAATCATCGGCAAAAAGACTACTGATACGATAACGAGCAAAATCGCACCGATTAGGCGCTTTCTGGCACGTTTCCTCAGAGAAATTTCTTCTTCGTTGACACTTCTGATCATTTTTTATATCTACCCACCTTTAAGAAACGGTCCCAACATGGCTCTTCAATATCGGGCTGACGGTATGAAACGATCCGAAAACACATATTCTATCATCACTCCCGGCATGTTCACGCGCGTAAACATAAGCACTCTGCACATTCTGAAACATACGCACGCGCTCCTGATTTTCAATTCCGGCAATCTTGAGTGCCTTCAACATTTCATCTCCTGTTGCACCTCTTGCCACATCCAGATCCGCTATCAGCCAGAAATCCACATTGTTTCTCACTACTCGGAGTGTCCCAGCCATATCCTTGTCTTTCAGCATGCCTACGATCGCATAAGTACACCCCTTTACTGGCATAGCTTCCAGATTAGTTGACAGTTCTCGAGCCGCAGCCGGATTATGCGCCACATCCAGAATAATCGCGGGTCTTGCTGAAATTACCTGAAATCTGCCTGCCAGGGTTGTTTCTGTCAATCCGCGCCGGATAGCGTTCATTGGAACAGGTAGTGTTTCTTCCATGACCTCCAGCGCTGCCAGAGCAGCACTTGCATTTTTCAGCTGGTAGTTTCCTTTGAGCGCAGGTAATGGCAGATTATAGCAACGCCCGAGTATTCCTTCATAACGCCATTGCAAATTATCCCGAATGTAGCTGAATTTTTCATTAATGCAATATGGTATAGCACCTGTCTCCTGCATTTTGGGAAGAAGATCGACAGGCATATCCGGCTCAGCACAGATTGCCGGTTTTTTGGGTCTGAAGATACCCATTTTTTCCAGACCAACAGCTTCCCGGGTAGATCCAAGATAATCCATGTGATCCAGATCAATACTGGTCAGTATGGCGCAATCTGTGTCAAATACATTAACTGCATCAAGCCGGCCACCTAATCCCGCTTCCAGAATGGCCACGTCTACTTGCGCTCGTATAAATATCAGCATGGCCGCCAAGGTACCAAATTCAAAATAAGTCAGCGTAACCTGTGCGGATTCACGTGCAGATTCAATTTCAGCTAATATGGTACATAACATTTCATCTGTAACCACATGCTGATCAACGCGTATTCGTTCGTTGTAATGCAATAAATGTGGTGATGTATAACAGCCTACCCGATAAGATGCACAACCGAACATTGATTCAAGCATAGTACAAACCGAGCCTTTGCCATTTGTACCGGCAACCGTGATAACAGGAAATTCAGGCACCAGTCTCAAGACATCTTTTACTTTCCTTACCCGCTCCAAACCCATATCAATTGCTTTCGGATGGAGCTTTTCAAGATAAAGCAGCCAATCCTCCAACGCCATCGACTGAATATTCATCACCACCAAAAGATAATAGTAAATTCAGGAAAAATCAGGCCAGCAAGCTGTTAAATAGAAAACAGCAGTCAGGTATCAGCCGACAAGGCAGATGGTGAAACAGAAACAGGTACCGGAATGCGCATCAGCAACATACACAAATTGGCCAACCGATCACGCATCTCGCGACGATCAACAATTAAATCAACGGCACCATGTTCCAGCAGGAATTCCGCACGTTGAAAACTGGCTGGCAATGTCTGGCGCACAGTCTGCTCAATAACACGCGGGCCGGCAAAACCGATTAATGCACCCGGTTCAGCAATCACAATATCACCAATAAATGCGAAACTCGCAGATACTCCTCCCATTGTAGGGTCTGTCAATACAGAGATAAAAGGTAACTTATTCTCGCTTAACTGTTTCAATACAGCAGTGGTTTTTGCCATCTGCATTAACGAGAACAAACCCTCCTGCATACGGGCGCCTCCACTTGCACTAAAGCAAATGAAAGGCAGATGATGTGTTATGCAAGCCCTTACAGCACGCACAAAGCGCTCGCCAACCACGGACCCCATTGATCCACCCATAAAACCAAACTCGAAAACAGCAGCGATAACAGGCACTGATTTGATGCTGCCCCGCATGACCACCAGTGAATCAGTTTCGCTGGTAGTCGCATACGCATCGCTCAATCTGTCCGTATATCGCTTGCTGTCACGAAATTTCAAAGGATCCTGCGGAAGGACATCCATACCAAGTTCATGACGATCCTGCGCATCCAGCAAAAATTCAAGACGCTCACGCGCAGAAATACGATTATGATGATCGCATTTAGGACAGACATTCAGGTTTTTGGCCAGATCAGTGCAATACAGAACGGCTTCACAATTTACACATTTGCTCCACAAACCTTCCGGAACCGCTTTTTTCTCGCCATTTTCCTTGCGCTTGATTTTGGGAGGAATGATGCTTTCAAACCAGCTCATATCTCACATTCCTTATCAGAAGAAGGACCGGACTTCGTATCAATTGCATGCCGTAATGATTCCACCAGGGTACCTACATTTGCCAGGAGGTCAGCTGCCCGGGAATGTTCAATTTCTTCCACAATACGACTCCCTATGACTACAGCATCCGCTCGTTCAGCGATGCTCCGGGCTGTCTGCCCATCCCGTATACCAAAACCCACTCCGATCGGAATCTTGATATGCGCGCGAAGCTGGGATAATTTATTGCTGACATCTTGCAGATCGAGATGTGAAGCGCCTGTCACCCCTTTCAGAGAAACATAATAAACATATCCTTTTGCCAGCTCGGCAACATGCTTGATACGTGATTCCGATGTAGTGGGTGATAGTAGAAAAATCGGGCTAATCTCTTTTTCATTCAGGCACCGCACCCACTCTGCACTCTCCTCTGGCGGGTAATCAACTACCAAAATACCATCTACCCCGGAATGACTCGCTGCTTCCACAAAGTTTCCATACCCCATGGCTTCAATTGGATTGGCATAGCCCATTAGAACAACCGGCGTGTCCTGATCCGTTTTTCTGAATTCTGCCACCATGGCAAATACATCTTTCAAGCTGATATGATGCTTGAGTGCACGCTCCGAGGAACGCTGTATGGTTGGCCCATCCGCCATGGGATCAGAAAAAGGTACTCCAAGCTCAATCAGATCCACTTTGGATTGTGTCAGCTGATGCATCAGTGCCACTGTTGTAGCCGAATCAGGATCACCTGCCGTGATAAAAGGAATAAGTGCAGTTTTATCTTGTGACTTGAGCCGGGAAAAAACAGATTCGATACGATTCATTTAACTGATGATCCTAAAAATCAAAAACATAACGAGATCTACCAGGGATATCCGGTTAAAGCGAAATACCTGATTGCTGTGCGACCGTTGCCATATCTTTATCCCCGCGACCCGACAAATTCACCAGGAGCAGCTGGTCTTTTCTCAGTGTTGGTGCAAGCTTGGCCGCATAAGCTAAAGCGTGACTGGATTCCAAAGCCGGCATAATTCCTTCAAATCGACACAAGGCATGAAATGCAGCCAATGCTTCATCATCCGTTGCAGCGACATATTCGGCACGACCACAATCCTTAAGCCACGCATGCTCTGGACCTACTCCCGGATAGTCCAGGCCGGCGGAAATTGAATGGGTTTCAATGATCTGACCATTTTCATCCTGAATCAGATAGGTACGATTGCCATGTAGAACACCTGGCCGGCCAGTTACCAGGGTAGCAGCATGCTTTTGCGTATCAACCCCCTTGCCTGCAGCTTCCACACCGATCATCCGGACATTTTCTTCGCCAATATAAGGATAAAACAGGCCAATGGCATTTGAACCACCTCCTACACACGCAATCAGCGCATCCGGTTGTCTGCCATATTCTTCCTGCATTTGTTGCTTGGCTTCATTTCCGATTACCGCCTGGAAATCCCTGACCATCATCGGATAAGGATGTGGTCCCGCAACAGTACCAATGATGTAGTAAGTGTTGCCAACATTGGTTACCCAGTCACGCATAGCCTCATTCAATGCATCTTTCAGTGTGCGCGAACCTGAATCAACCGGTATGACGGTGGCCCCGAGCAACTTCATGCGGTAAACATTGGTTGCCTGGCGCCTGACGTCTTCAGATCCCATGTAAACAACGCATTCCATGCCATAGCGGGCAGCTACAGTGGCACTGGCTACCCCATGTTGACCGGCACCTGTTTCAGCAATGATACGGCTCTTCTCCATACGCCTTGCAAGCAGTGCCTGGCCAACTGTGTTGTTAATTTTATGTGCACCCGTATGGTTAAGATCCTCACGCTTCAGCAGGATTTGTGCCCCTCCCAGATGATCTGACCAGCGCCTGGCGTGATAAATAGGACTGGGACGGCCAACATAATGTTTAAGCTCACGAAAGAATTCCGTTTGAAACTCGGCATCACCACGATAGTATTCGTATTGCCTGCGCAGCTCATCCAAGGCTGAAATCAGAGTTTCAGCCACAAATGTACCGCCATATGGGCCAAAATGGCCACATTTATCGGGAAGATCATATATTTTCACAAGATCTCACTCCTTGCATGAAAGCAGAAATTTTGTTCGCATCCTTTATGCCCTTGGCGGCTTCAACACCGCTTGAAACATCAACCGCCAATGGATGGGTCTGTTTAATTGCATTGACAATATTGTCTGAATGAAGACCGCCAGAGAGTATCCAGGGTAACGACAACTCCGATGGAATCAGCTTCCAGTCAAAAATATGGCCTGTCCCACCTGGTTTTTCCTCTGTATAAGTATCCAGCAGCAATCCTTTGGAGCCTTCATAACACTGCGCGTATTGTAGCAAATCCAATCCGCTCCGGACACGAACAGCTTTGATGTACGGCAAGTGAAACTGACTACAAAAATCCGGAGATTCATCACCATGAAATTGCAAAAGATCAAACCCAGCCGCCACACTGGCTACCTCTACCCAGGATTTGTCAGGGTTCACAAACACCCCTACAGCCTGCACAAATGGAGGCAGGTACCTCACAATCTGGCCAACTTCCTCCGGCGAGATATATCGTTCGCTCTTAGACCATAAAATAAAGCCGACAGCATCCACTCCATGATGCACAGCCGTCATCGCATCTTCCAAACGGGTAATACCGCATATTTTTACACGGATGCGCATCCAGTCTCCTTTAACGCAGATTGACCTGATTTTCTGAATATTTAAAGCCCGTCACTATTTCTATAACGTTCTCTGGCCGGATTACGCTAAAAGCAGGCAAGTTCCATTGGGAATCGTATCGGACACCAGACAGATACAACCCGTCAGGTGCAAATGTTGGCGCAGCAAGGGTACGATCCCGCTGCGCCAGAAGCATGTGTATCCATTCGGGAGGGTGCTTTCCCTGACCAATATAAATCAGTCCCCCGAGAATATTTCGAACCATATGATGCAAAAATGCATTGGCGCAAAATTCAAAAACAAAAATTTGCTTATTTTGGCTGATATTCAGCCTGATGAGTTTTCGTACAGCACTCCTTGCCTGACACTCTGCTGAACGAAATGCACTAAAATCATGCTCACCGAGCAGGAATTTTGCGGCCACCTGCATTTTTTCAAGATCAAGCACATAGTGAGTCCACCCTATCTTCCCATGGAAAATTCCAGGGCGAGCAGGTCGACTCAGCAGATAGTACAAATAGGTGCGTTCGATTGCACTGAACCGGGCATGAAAATCATCATCAATTTCTGAAGCCCACAACACCGAAATATCATCAGGCAACAGTGCGTTAGTCCCTCTTACCCATGCTGTTATAGGTCGCGTAACACGCGTTTCAAAATGCACAATCTGGTACAGTGCATGTACACCTGCATCTGTTCGCCCTGCCGCAACAACTTGTATTCGGCTATTTGCTACGCGCGACAAAGCGCTTTCCAATTGGGATTGAATAGAGATGCGATCGGGTTGCTTTTGCCAGCCGCAATAATCGCGGCCATCATATTCCAGCATCAGGACGATCTTCACAGATCTCTATCAAGAAATACTTGATCCCTCGCAAGTAACTTTGCAATAAACACGGAAATATAAAACTGGTGATACAACAAAATCACAACTGCAAGATCACGATATTTTGTAATTATCCAATTTCATCCAGCATGGAACTGGCTGCAGATTGTTGTTCATCATCACCTTCACGCAACACTTCTTCAAGAATGTCTCTGGCACCTTCATGATCATCCATTTCGAGATAAGCTCTGGCCAGATCAAGCTTGGTCGCGACTTCCCGCCATTGCATATTTATATCTATATCAGTTTCAGGATTTTCATGCACGGCTTGTGACTCTGTACCTGATTTATCTCCAAGATCAAGATCAATATTTGCCAGACTGGAGCTCAGTCCATACAATTCATTCGTTGTACGAGGTTCCTGGCTTGACTCTGTTTTTTCAGGTAATTTCAGATCAAAATCAATTTGATGTTCCTCATCATGAGCGAATGCATGCGCTTCAATATCACCTTGTACCTGCACCTCATCGGATTTTTTTCCAAGATCATCATTGTCGGCCGTAAAAATCCATTGTTCACCTGTATCCCTTTCCGCGCGCTCAATCGCTTCTTCAGTGTCGTTGGTGAAAGTTTCCTTCTGGTATCCAGGATGATTAGGTTTTGTTGTATGATCCAGCCCATTTGATTCACCAAATATCGAACTATCTTTTGCATCCGTTCGACTGACAGAACTCCTGGTGAAAAAGAGAGGTTCAATTGCCTTTTCATCCTGTTTACTCCCGAAAAACAAGCCAGGGTCGACGTCAGTAGTACGATTGTCAGCAGTATCAGTAAAACCGGAATCACTTGATTCTGATGTACCGGCAGTACGCTGAATCAGTTCTTCATCCAGCTTTTTCATGCTATCTGCATCAATAGATGTGATCTCAGTCAGTGTTGCGGGTACAGGTTCATCATCTTTCTCAGTGTAATCATATATGTCAGAAAAATCCGAATCATCGGACAATGCTTTTTTACGACGAATTACAGATACACCCAATGCAGTCGCCAGCAATGCTCCCAGTCCTGCGGCAATCCATATGCTATTTCCATCTGTAAGTTGCAGCAGCGTACCCATCCAAGCAGGTTCATCATCAGATTCAGAACTGGCGGGCTGAAGTAATTCAGGCAATGAAATCGGCTTAACCGGCTGGGTTGGAATAGTAATCGGAGAGGTGGGATTTTCCGGGATTGCAACACCAGGCCCAAGAGCTCCAGTCGACCCCTCTACAGCGGCAACACCGGCCTGTTGATTGCCTGGAATCGAAATTGCTTGCAAGCTGGGTATAGGTTGCGCATGATCCGGTTCAATTCCGGCTTTTCCTTCAGAAGTCGAACCTTTTAATTCAAGCAAACGCTGTAATTTTGCAACATTCTGCTCCAAAATGGCCACGCGCTCATTTGCTTCCTGCAAAGCACGTTCTTTCGCAATCGCATCCTCTTCCATCATGTACAAGTAATTCTGGGCAATCCTGTCTTCAGCCCTCTCGACAGACGGACGGTTATCGCCAAGCAATTCCCCCTTTGAAAGAATCAGAACCTCTTCGGGCTTGCCTGATCCTTCGATAGAAGGTACTTCGAAAATCGTTGTAATCTTCCCTGCTTGAGATTGTTTCAGCCCGGATTTCTCAGAAGTATCAGTAGCCAACTCTGCAATCCTCTGCCGATAATTATTCCAATCCTCTTTCTGCACAGCCACTTCACGAGCAGCTTCCTTAATAGTGACAGACGAAACTTCACCTTCATCAGGAATACGCAGAATGACGCCTACCTTAAGCAAATTCATATTTCTTTCAAGAAAAGCATCACGATTGGCACGGTACAACGCAACCAGCATCTGGTTGAGATTAACGCTGTCAGACGAGATTTGTCGCGCAATCCTGCTCAAAGTATCCCCCCGAATAACCGGGCCATATATACCACCCGCCTGAACGGAAAGTTTCGCTGGAAGTTCTTTTTCAGTTTCAGCAGATAATTGGGGTGCTACAGACACCGACATCGCAGGATTTTCTGTTTTATCCTTGCCCAGCAGCGGTACCGCCGGCGCAGTTGTCGCTGTTTTTTGTGCTTCAGCAGGATCGAGCAGTACGTTATATTCACGCAACAGATGCCCCGATGAAGAGTTAAGCTCAACGAGTAAGTTGAGGAAAGGTTCATTGATCGCTTGTGGCGAACGGATACGGATATAGGGACGTCCATCTGTTCGTTTTTCCACAGACACAGACAATGTCGCGTGATAGGGGACCAGATTGACACCTGCCTTTTGAAAAGCTTCAGGTGAAGCCAGTCGGGCAGACAGCGAATCAATTTCTTTATTTGCTACAGATTCCAGTGCTATTTCTGCATTGAGAGGCTGTCCAAGATATGAGCTCACGGTCAACTTTCCCAAACCAGCGGCCTGAACCACCCAGGCAGATACAAGAGTGACAATCAAAAATGTTTTGGATAAAACGTCAAGAGAAACACCTTTTGATCTGAGATCAATTATTTTCACACAAATATCCTTCGTCGTTATCCGAACTCTTTGGTATAAACATCACGGATGGCAATCAATATCAGAAAGCAAAGATCAACCTGTCTGCCGCAATAACAGCCTGAAATTAGAGAAAATATGAATTCCTCGATTTATGCAGCCCTGTCTTCTTCGACCAGAATGCGCAACATCCGGCGCAGTGGTTCGGCCGCGCCCCATAATAATTGATCTCCCACTGTGAAAACAGAGAGATATTCACTTCCCATATTCAATTTGCGTATGCGGCCAACATGAATATCGAGTTTCCCGGTTACTGCAACCGGAGTAAGTTCCCTAGTGGTGATTTCCCTTTCGTTAGGAATCACATGAACCCACTTATTAGACGTTGCGATGATTTCTTCGATCTTTTCCAGTGGAACATCTTTCTTCAATTTAATCGTCAGCGCCTGACTGTGGCAACGCATGGCTCCAACGCGCACACAAATTCCATCAACCGGTACCGGATGGTCAGCATGTCCGAGAATTTTATTGGTTTCAGCCTGTCCCTTCCATTCTTCTCGACTTTGTCCGTGTGCCATCTCGCGATCAATCCAGGGAATCAGGCTTCCTGCCAGCGGGGCACCGAAATTTTGAGCCGGAAACTCTTCACTACGCATTTTTTCAACAATTTTGCGATCAATATCCAAGATACTGGAAGCAGGGTCATCCAGTAAATCCTTTGCAACCTTATGGGTTTCCCCCATTTGCTGCAGTAATTCACGCATGTTTTGGGCACCGGCTCCCGAGGCCGCCTGGTAGGTCATAATACTCGCCCACTCAACCATATCCTGATCAAACAAGCCCCCCACAGCCATCAGCATCAGACTGACCGTACAATTACCACCAACATAGTTTTTGATACCTTTATTCAACGCCTCGTTAATAACAGAACGGTTGACAGGGTCAAGAATAATAATGGCATCATCATTCATCCTCAGAGCAGAAGCAGCATCAATCCAGTAACCCCGCCACCCTGATTCACGAAGTTTCCCAAAAATGTCGTTGGTGTAATCTCCTCCCTGACAGGAAATTATAATGTCCATTTTCTGCAGTGCAGCAATGTCGTACGCATCTTTGAGCAATCCCGTATCCCGACCAACATCCGGACCTTTCCCACCTGCCTGGGAAGTCGAAAAAAATACAGGTTCGATAAGTGAAAAATCATCTTCTTCACGCATCCGTTGCATAAGAACGGAACCTACCATACCTCGCCATCCGACAAATCCGACCCGTTTCATGTAATTCACTCAGCCTTTTGCAAAAAAATTGTATATATTGTGTCATAGCCTTCAGCTTACAATCCGGCGTATGATCTGAAAATCAAAAAAGGTAAAACAGGCTGATAAACGGAAATGAAAGATTACTGGGATTGCAAGTTTGCCAAAACCCTATCTCCCATTCCGGTGGTACCTGTTTCCTTCAAACCTGTTTCAAAAATATCTTCGGTACGATACCCCTGTTCCAGCGTTTTCTGGACAGCATTCTCGATTCGAGATGCGGCTGTTTCTTCATTGAAAGAATAACGCAGCATCATCGCCGCGGACAAAATAGTCGCCAGCGGATTGGCAATGTTCTTACCGGCGATATCTGGCGCAGATCCATGGATAGGTTCATACAGACCCTTGTTTCGATCATCCAGAGAAGCTGATGGCAACATGCCGATTGAGCCCGTTAGCATGGATGCTTCATCCGATAAAATATCGCCAAACATATTACCCGTAACAATCACATCAAATTGCCTAGGGTTACGCACCAGCTGCATTGCCGCATTATCCACCAGCATATGCGAAAGCGTGATATCCGGATATGCTGGTGCAGTTTCCGTTACTATGTCACGCCATAATTGCGTACATTCCAGAACGTTCATTTTATCCACCGAGCATAACCTGCCACTTCGCCTGCGCGCTGCCTGAAATGCAACATGGGCAATGCGCCTGATTTCCGACTCGGAATAAATCATCGTATTAAAACCCACTTTCTGTCCGTCCCGGTATTCGATCCCGCGTGGTTTTCCGAAATAGATATCACCGGTCAACTCACGCACAATCAGAATGTCCAGTCCGGCGACAACTTCCGGTTTCAGTGTCGAAGCATTTGCCAGCTGCGGATACAGTACCACCGGCCGCAGATTGGCAAACAGGTTAAGTTCCTTCCGAATAGCCAGCAATCCCTGCTCCGGCCGCTTTTCACGCGGCAGACTGTCGTACTGGATTCCGCCTACTGCTCCAAGTAATATGGCATCAGCGTCAATGGACAGTTTGCGCGTTGCTTCCGGGAAGGGATCACCTGTGGCATCCACGGCACACCCACCCAGCAAACCGGATTCCAGCTCAATCTGCAAACCCTCCTCCTGGAAGTAACGCAATACCCGCTCAGCCTGAGCTACGATTTCAGGACCAATCCCATCGCCAGCAAGTAACGCAATTTTCATCTGCTCAACCTGCCTTCATTTTTTGCTGTAAAAACAACCAAGGTTGCTCATTTCTACGCTTCATTTCAAATTCTCTGATTTTATCGGCATGCTGCAAAGTCAGGCCAATTTCATCCAATCCATTCAGCAGGCAATGTTTGCGAAAAGGATCAACCTCAAACCGATAAACTTCACCAGACGGAATTGCTACGGTTTGTGCCTCCAGATTGATTTCCAGCTGATAACCGTCCACTGTCAGAGCATCCTTGATCAGCCTGTCGACAATAGACGCTTCCAGCACGATTGGTAACAAGCCAATCTTGAAGCAATTGTTGTAAAAAATATCGGCAAAGCTTGGTGCAATAATGACAGCGAAGCCATAATCCTGCAAAGCCCAGGGAGCGTGCTCCCGACTGGATCCACAGCCAAAATTATCGCGCGCAACAAGAATCCTGGCTCCCTGATAGCACGGCTGGTTAAGTATGAAATCCGGATTCAGTTGACGCAATGCAGTATCCTTGCCTGGCTCACCATAATCAAGATAACGCCATTCGTCGAACAGATTCTGGCCAAAACCTGACCGTTTGATTGACTTCAGAAATTGCTTGGGAATAATCGCATCGGTATCAACATTGGCACGATCCAGCGGTGCAACTATTCCCCGAAGCTGTTCAAATTTTTTCATTCCATTTATTTGGCAGTTTTTTCAATAGCTTCGCCACCACGCTGAACATCCTTACCCAATCCTTGTATCGTATTACAGGCTATCAGCTGAGCAGTAACTATCAGCAATAAAAATGATGTGAACAGCGCTTTCATTCCAATCTCCTATAAAAATAAAAATTCTGTTTAATGAGCAAAAGAGCGTACATCAACGAAATGACCGGATATAGCAGCCGCCGCAGCCATGGATGGACTGACCAGATGCGTTCGGCCACCGGGACCTTGTCGACCTTCAAAATTTCGATTGGAAGTTGAAGCGCAACGCTCCCCGGGCAATAATCTGTCATCGTTCATTGCCAAACACATGGAGCACCCAGGTTCACGCCATTCAAATCCAGCTGCTTGAAAAATTCTATCCAGCCCCTCTTTCTCCGCCATCGATTTGACCAGACCGGAACCCGGAACCACCATAGCCAGCCTGATATTAGGGGCAATCTGTTTTCCTTTGACAATTTCCGCAGCTGCACGCAAATCTTCTATGCGGGAGTTCGTACAGGAGCCAATAAATATTTTATCCAGTGCTATATCCTGGATAGGCGTTTTCGGCTTAAGCCCCATATATTCCAGCGCATGTTCAACATTGTGGCGCTTAACTGGATCGCTGATATCCGCAGGATCAGGCACATATCCATCGATCGTGGTTACCATTTCCGGTGAAGTTCCCCAAGTTACCTGAGGTTTAATATTTTCCGCCTTGAATTCCATAACGCGATCAAAAACAGCGCCTGCATCACTTTTCAATGTACGCCAGTATGCAACTGCCTGATCCCATAAATCTTCCCGAGGTGCAAAAGGTCTCCCCTTAATATAATCAATCGTGACATTATCCACACCCACCATCCCTGCACGCGCACCTGCCTCAATCGCCATATTACAAAGTGTCATTCGACCTTCCATGGAAAGTGATCGTATTGCATTACCGGCAAATTCAATGGCATAACCCGTACCTCCGGCTGTGCCTATTTCACCAATGACAGCCAGCGCGATATCCTTAGCGGTTACACCATGGCCCAGATCTCCCTCAACTTTGACCAGCATTGTTTTGGATTTCCGGGTAATCAGACATTGTGTCGCCAGAACATGCTCGACTTCGGAAGTGCCAATTCCGAACGCCAGGCACGCAAATGCCCCATGAGTACTGGTATGAGAATCTCCGCATACGACCGTCATGCCGGGCAACGTTGCGCCTTGTTCCGGCCCGATTACGTGCACGATTCCCTGACGCTCATCATCCATTTTAAACTCAGTAATGAGGAATTCTTCGCAATTCTGATTCAAGGTTTCGACCTGTAGACGAGATATCGGGTCTTTGATACCACTGCTCCGGTCGGTCGTAGGAACGTTATGATCCGCCACCGCCAAAATAGAATCAGTACGCCAGGGAGTGCGTCCGGCCAGCTTCAAGCTTTCAAAAGCCTGAGGGCTGGTAACCTCATGTACTAAATGGCGATCAATGTACAGTATCACCATGCCATTCGGGTCATCCGATTCGGTATGGACAACATGACTGTCCCAAAGCTTATCGTATAACGTTTTCATTTTTCATTAGGATTACTTGTTTTGACAGATATCATGGACACGTAGCGATTTTGCCTGCCAAATTGGCATGAGCGAAGGCAGAAAATGCATTATCTATCAGGGTTATCAAGGATTGACAAGCGACCAGCTGTAGTTTCCGGGATTATCCCATAAAGCCTGTTTGAGTAACAAATTCCAGGATTAATAAAAATTTCCTGACAGCAAATTTTCCAGCATGTCTTTGGAAAACTCCAGGTTATTCAAGCAAGCGGAACCCAGATGTTGTTAATGCTGCGCCAGCAGATAATCCCGCAACACCACAGCCTGATTACATTCAGAATCATGTGCCCCGTAAAGCAGCGTCAGCCGTCCTGTGCGCGCTCTGTCCAGCAACTCCTTCACTTCAGGATTGGCAGAGAGTTCGTCACGATAACGTTGCTGGAATTCCATCCACTTTGCATGATCATGATTGAACCATTTGCGTAAATCAGCTGTTGGTGCGATTTCCTTCAGCCACAGGTCACACGCCACCTGCTCTTTGGTCCGCCCGCGCGGCCAGAGCCGATCCACCAGGATACGACAGCCGTCCGCAGGGTCAGCCGCTTCATAAGCTCTTTTGATCTGAATATCCATCTCGCTAAAAACCTCGCATGCTTTAATCATGCCATTCACTATAAACTATATAATATTCGCCATGAGCCATTTACCTGTTTTAGAGTTAAGTGACATCAACAAATCCTACTCGGATCGGAAGGTATTGTCCGGCTTATCCTACAGTCTCTCAGCTGGGGAATATGTCGCAATCATGGGTGATTCCGGGGTAGGAAAATCAACTTTGTTGAATCTGATCGCCGGGCTGGATAGCCCCGACAGTGGTGAAATCAGGATTGAGGGCAAGTACCTGCCGGTGGAGGATGAAGCAGCAACCAGCCTGCGGCGCAAGTATCTGGGATTCATTTTCCAGGCATTTCACGTGCTACCCCATCTGACATTGCTGCAAAATGTTTCGCTGCCGTTGCTGCTCAACCATCTACCACTTGATCGCGCATCAATCATGCTGGCATCCGTGGGTTTGCAGGGGAGAGAACGAGATTTCCCTCATCAATTGTCGGGAGGTGAATTGCAGCGGGTAGCAATTGCCCGTGCGCTGGTACATCGCCCTCGTCTGATTCTGGCGGATGAACCTACTGGCAATCTTGATCAGGATACTTCACGAGAGATCCTGCAACTGATCCGCTCTGAAATCAAGGCCAACCAGGCTTCCGCCATTATCGTCACGCACTCGCGCCCGGCCGCCGAAACAGCGGACAAAATCCTGCTGCTGAACAGGCATGGTCTGGCTCCAGTCTCTCTGGAAAATCGACAATGAATCCGATCTTGCTCATTCGCTGGCTGCTGCAAGGCGAATGGCATTCGCACCGTTTGCAATCCATTATAGCCGTGCTGGCCATTATGTTCGGAGTGGCGCTGGGATTTACTATTCATCTGATCAACACCGCGGCAGTCAGTGAATTCTCTGCAGCTACCCGCAGCCTTTCCGGCACGTCCGATTTGACAGTACGCGCACTGCGCCCCACATTCGACGAATCCCTCTACCCAACTCTCATGCAGTATGAAGAGGTAGTACAGGCCAGCCCGGTACTGGAAATCACGGTTGGCATACCCACCAGGGCAGAGACTATGCACAACCCTGTTCTCAAGATTCTGGGGCTGGATATGTTTCGTGCGCTCAGCGTCACGCCCGATCTGCTGGGTGTGCCTGCAGAGGATAATCCAATGGATGCACTGGCCGACGATGCTGTCTTTCTGTCTCCTGCAGCGATGGAATGGCTGTCAGTCAAGCAAGGAGAGTCGATCGAGGTCAGCATGGGAACAAAGCAGATCACATTGCGCGTGGCAGGTGGATTGGCGCGTGCGCATACCGGTCAGCGCATTGCTGTTATGGATATAGGTGCAGCACAGTGGCGTTTCGACCAACTCGGCCAGCTTTCACGCATCGAGCTAAAACTACAGCAGGGCGCTAACCACACTGCATTCCAGGAAATGCTGAGCAAAAAACTGGGTACTTCTTACCTGCTGACTGAAAGTCAGGATGATGATATGCGTGCCCACAACATGTCACGCGCCTACCGCGTCAACCTGAGTATTCTGGCACTGGTCGCACTGTTTACTGGTGCATTCCTTATTTTCTCCAGTCAGATCCTGTCCACCATTCGGCGGCGATCACAGTTTGCTCTGCTGCGCGTGCTAGGCATGACCCGCCGTCAGCTTCTGTATCAGCTCTTACTGGAAAACGGATTGCTCGGCGTACTGGGATCACTCCTGGGGCTAGCATTAGGATATTTGCTGGCAACCATGGCACTCCATCATCTCGGTGCGGATCTGGGTGCTGGTCTTTTCCCGGGACTGAAGCCGCAGTTACATCCTGATCCTCTGGCTGCCGTACTTTATTTTTTACTGGGAATCGGTGTCACGGTGCTGGGTAGCCTGTTACCTGCATGGGAAGCCGCTCATGCACATCCTGCATCTGCACTTAAATCCGGCAGTGAATACACTGTGCTGGCGGCACTGCGAGTACCTCGGCTGGCCGCTGCATGTCTATTGGTGGGTGTCATTTTCACAGGATTGCCACCGATCGATGACCTACCCATATTTGGCTATCTCGCCATCGCTCTGCTGCTAACAGGCAGCATGGCTGCACTGCCGTACCTGTGCGGATTACTTTTCTCCACGCTCTTACGCACACTCAATTCAAGCAAGTCAAACATTCTATATACACTGGCAATCACTCGGCTCTCAAATGCATCTGGCCTGGCAGCCATTGCACTGGGCGGTATACTGGTTAGCTTCAGCCTGATGGTAGCCATGGCAATCATGGTGACCAGCTTCCGCATATCAGTCAATAACTGGCTGGCACAAGTACTGCCGGCTGATCTTTATCTGCACCCCATCACTCATCAGGATACGCGTGGTTTTACGCCTGACGAACAACAAATCATTACCACTCATCCGGATATCGCGCGTACTGATTTCATCCGCTCGATCCCTCTCACCCTCGATCCAGCCAGGCCGGATGTTACCCTGCTGGCACGCCCGATCAACCAGGACGATCCCGGGTTGACGCTGCCTTTAACAAAAAACATACTACCATCTGATGACATTCCACCCGATACGATACCTATCTGGGTATCAGAGGCGATGGTTGATCTGTATGGTTTCAAAATTGGTAAACGGATAACGCTCCCCTTCACCACCGATCCCGAACAGACATTCATCATCGCTGGAATCTGGCGTGATTACGGTCGTATATTCGGTGCAATCCAGATGCAATTGTCTGATTACCGCAGACTGACCGGAGATAACCATGCCAGCGATGCAGCGTTATGGATAAAACCCGGGATAACCATTCACACAGCAGTATCAGCTCTCAAAGCGCTACCGTTTGGGGATGTGCTGGAAATTATGGAAACCGGCCAGATTCGCGCAGTTGCCCTGAAACAATTTGATCGCAGTTTCGCCGTGACCTACTTGCTGGAACTGGTTGCGATTGGTGTAGGGTTGATGGGGGTGGCAGCCAGTTTTTCGGCACAAATGCTGACTCGAATCAGGGAACTTGGCATGTTGCGCCACATCGGGCTCAGCAAGCAACAGATCCGTCACATGCTGACACTGGAAGGCGGATTGCTGGCCGGATTCGGTGTTGCCACTGGATTCATATTGGGCACAGGTATCAGCCTGATCCTTATTTTTATTATCAACCCGCAATCTTTTCACTGGACTATGCAGCTGCACATGCCTTGGACATGGTTGCTGCTGATGGCGCTGGCGGTACTTGGCGCAGCTGTATTGACAGCACATGCAACCAGCCGTCGCGCAGTATCGGGCAATGTCATCCGGGCGGTCAGGGAGGACTCATAATGCGCTATTTATGGATTTTACTAGGCTGGCTGCTTTTTCAGAATACACTGCTTTCTGCTCCACCAGTACTGGCTCCTGTTGTACCGGGTAAAACATTCGAATTTCCAGAGGATCATGGCGCTCACCCTGACTTCCGGATCGAATGGTGGTACGTGACTGGCTGGTTGGAAACACCAGCAAACCGCCCACTGGGCTTCCAGATCACGTTCTTCCGTTTGGCAACCCAAACCGACAACGATAACTCCAGCCGCTTCTCCCCCGATCAACTGATCATTGCGCATGTGGCACTATCTGATCCAGCAATCGGTAAACTACTGCATGACCAGAAAGTTGCCCGCACAGGATTCGGTTTGGCATATGCCAAAACCGGCAATACCGACGTCAAACTGGATCATTGGACTTTTCTGCGTGAGACGGATGGCCGCTATCAGGCCGATATCAAGGCAGATGATTTCACCATGAAATTATCACTTACACCCTCACAACCCTTGTTGCTGCAAGGTGAAAATGGGTTTTCGCGCAAGGGGCCAAAGGCAGCGCAAGCCAGCTATTATTACAGCGAACCACATTTACAAGTAAGCGGCGCAGTCAGTTATCAGGGAAAGGATATAGCTGTCACCGGAACCGCCTGGCTCGACCGCGAATGGTCGAGTGAATATCTTGATCCGGATGCAGCTGGCTGGGACTGGATCAGCGCGAGCCTCGATGATGGTTCTGCATTGATGGCATTTCAGATACGCGGAAAAGATGACAGTAAAATCTGGGCGTATGCCGTCTTGCGTGACGCATCCGGCCATGTCCAGACGCTCACACCGGATCAGGTCAGTTTTCACCCGATTCGCACTTGGCGCTCTGCTCGTACACAGGCTGTTTATCCAGTCACCACCCGGATCCGGACAGGTGAAACCGAGTGGCAGATCGCACCTTTGATGGATGATCAGGAACTGGATTCACGTGCTTCTGCCGGGACAGTTTACTGGGAAGGTGCGGTAACGCTCACACGTGATGGCCAACCGGCCGGACGTGGCTACATGGAACTGACCGGCTATATACAGCTGTTAACGATGTAACAACAGCACACAGATTAAATCCAAATAATCCATTAGGAATGGGATATTACCGATCGAGACAATAACAACATGAATCTGGATAACACATTCTTCGACAAGGAGTTGGATGTACGCGGACTCGTATGTCCACTGCCCATTCTCCGGACAAAAAAATCCCTGTCTGAAATGACACACGGACAAGTGCTCAAAATCATGGCAACCGACCCGGGTGCAACAATTGATTTTCAGGTATTTGCTGATCAGACTGGACATGAGCTGCTGTCTTCATCTGAAGCCACAGGTGAGTATCTGTTTTACCTAAAAAAAAGATAGCATCAAGGTCCCAGGATACATATTTATCTAAAATGACAGCCACTATCCTGTCTACTCAATCCAATCCATTCTCCATAAAAAGCCATACAAAAACACGGTACCGTCTACGGTGATCCGCTCACATGCAGCCCACATGGCTGTAATTTTCCCTCCCTTCCCTTCCCCTCTGTAACCGGCTATACTGACAATAATGTATGCAAATATATTGAAAATAAACGAAAAATTTATGTGATATATCCATGCGTTTTGTTGTTGAACTTTATCCTATAGATATGCTCTTATAAGTACCTGAAAACAGGTAATTTTTGTACTAAAACAAAGGAGGTGCTCGCCATGAAAGATTTGAAATCCGGGTGTTGTATGAGGTTGATTCAATTGACAGAGATTTTCACGACAACCCGGAGTTGTCCCAAATCAGATTTCACACTGAAACCAGACTGGTAACTGTTTTATCAGGAGCTTCCACGGAAACTCCGATTTTCGCGAAAAGGAGTATTTTTATGGCTACAAATGTATTAAAAGACAAAGCTACACAACAACTGGCTTATGACAAATCTGAATGGTTTGACGCCAAATACTATAAATACGGTCTGCTGCCCATCCTGGCGGTAGCTGTAATGTGGGTCTATTTCCAACGCACATACGCCTATTCTCATGGCATGGATTCGATGGAGCCGGAATTTGACCGTATCTGGATGGGCTTGTGGCGCGTTCAAATGGCTGTCCTGCCCCTTATAGCGCTCTTCGTATGGGGATGGTTGTTGAAAACCCGCAATACTGCGGAACAGCTTGCCAGTCTGACTCCGAAGCAGGAAATAAAGCGTTACTTCTATTTCCTCATGTGGCTTGGAGTCTATATATTTGCAGTTTACTGGGGATCAAGCTTCTTTACCGAGCAGGACGCTTCATGGCACCAGGTGATTATCAGGGATACCAGTTTTACTCCTAGCCATATTCCTTTGTTTTATGGCTCATTCCCGGTATACATCATCATGGGGGTGGCAATGATTATTTACGCCAATACCCGACTGCCGTTGTATAATAAAGGATGGTCATTTCCGCTGATTATGACCGTAGCAGGACCGCTGATGAGCCTGCCTAACGTTGGTCTGAATGAGTGGGGGCACGCCTTCTGGTTTATGGAGGAGCTCTTTAGCGCACCGTTGCACTGGGGTTTTGTGATCTTGGCTTGGGCTGCCCTGTTCCAGGGTGGACTTGCTGTTCAGATCATAGCGCGGTTCTCCAATCTGCTTGACGTGGAGTGGAACAAACAAGACAGAGCCATACTGGATGATGTCGTAACCGCTCCTTAATCAGGTAAATTCAAGGCCCCCGGATTTTGGGGGCTGAGAGAGATAGCCTGAATATTATCCTTCCCTGATTATTGTAATGAAACATGATGTTGCCATTCAATTTCCTGAACAAGATCGGCAGAAGGTTTAATACGCTTAAACCAAATAATATTCAGAAATGACTGGCATCAATCACCGCACGGCATTGGCCAGATAATCAGAACTTTCTGCGAAGCAGGCTGCGGACAGCGTGGAGCAAATCAACTGCTGTTCGCAGTTACTATGAACCACCACCGCACCATAGGCAACATCAGGATATCCTGATATAAAGCTGGAAATTTCAGGATTGACGAGAGCAACAGACAGTTGGCCAGAATAAATTTTTCGCTTATAGAAAAAATTATTTCCGCGTTGCAATGCGTTCTCGCAGAATCAGTTCGGCCAGTTCCATATCCTGCGGATAAGTCACTTTGAAGTTATAAGCATCTCCTGCTACCAGCTTGGGAGAGTATCCTAATTCCTCTATTGCGCTAGCATCATCAGTAATACTTGCCGAGGCCTTTTCCAGTGCTTCAAGTAACCGTTTTGTACGAAACATTTGTGGTGTCTGTGCCTGCCACAACTGTTCTCTCGGCTCTGTGCGTACTACCCGCCCCGTATCACTCGCGCGCTTTAATGTATCCGCCAGCGGTACCGCCAACAGACCACCGACTTCGTCATCCTCAAGTTGGTTAAGCAATCGCTCGACCAGAGTCGTACTCAATCCCGGGCGCGCTGCATCATGTACCAGGATCCAGTCCTGATCCTGCGCATAATTCCCGGCACGCAGTGCTCTCAATCCATTAGTAACACTTTCCGCACGAGTCGTCCCACCACAGTTAAATATCTGGATCTTGCCGGAAAATTCATTCCAGTCATGCCGTGCCCATTCAGCATCATCCGGTGCCAGCACCACACAGACAGTAGAAATACGGGTGATACTGCACAAGGTATGTAGTGCATGGTAAATCATGGGTTTACCTGCCAGCAACCGGTATTGTTTAGGAATATTTTCTCCCATGCGCGAACCGGAGCCAGCTGCTGGAATCAATGCGATAAATTCTGCCATACGACAATCATGCAATCATGATATTGATAATTCACAATTATCAGGAAACGGTGCTTTCATGGTCAATTTGTGACAGATGCCGGGCAACCGACCAGCGCGCTCCAATCCATCCGAGTGTGCCGGAGAATAACAGCAGAATCAGGCTATCCTTCCAGGAAAGATGGTTGAGCGTGAGTGTAGTAGCATATAACCTCGCCAGCTCAGATAGCGCTTCATTCAGTTTGGTAATTGCCAAATAAAGCAGTAACCAGGCGAGCGCAGCACCCACCACCCCCTGTATCGTACCAAAATAGAGAAACGGCCGCCGGATATAGCCATCCGTGGCACCAATCAGTTTGGATAACTCAATCTCATCGCGTCCTGTCAGCATCTGCAGGCGAATGGTATTAAACATGACGATGACAAGCGCCGCGCCGAACAACGATGCCAGCATGATGACGACCAACCTTCCCACCTCAAGCATGGCATCCAGCTTTCTGACCCAATCAGTATCCACCAATACATGCGCGACCTTGGGCCAACTCTGCGCCACGACCTGTGTTTTTTCTATTTCATTGGCAGACATGTGCCCAAGATTGATTACAAAGGCGTCAGGCAGTGGATTCTGTCCAAGATTGTGTATTACCTCCGCCATCCCACTTTCCTGCTTCAGCTCCTGCAATGCAATTTCCTTTGAGATAAACAGAAAACCTTCAATTGCAGGCATTTTTTCCAGCTGGGTATTGATCAGTTCAATGTCAGCCTGACCAGCTACCGTATCCAGCATGATAGTCATTTGTTGTGTATCTGTTGCCTGCCCGGATATTTCACGCAAGTTTTCCAGCAGTATAAAAATACCTGCAGGTAAGCTCAGGACAATACTGAAAACGATGATACTCAGCAGACTAGTAACAGGGGCAGCCGCCAGCTGCCTGAGTGCGCGCATCAGCGCATACCCGTGTTGGGACAACCAGCTACTCATGCGACCAGCTTTCCATGATCCAGCTCAAGTACACGATGTTGCGTCGTATCGAGCAACATCGTGTCATGTGTCGAGATGAGGACAGTAACACCCACCTGATTGAATGATTCGAAAACAGCCATGATATCCCGTGCATAACCACTATCAAGATTAGCAGTAGGCTCATCGGCGATCAGGACAGTCGGACGATGGACCACAGCACGAGCAATGCACAACCGCTGCTTCTCACCTCCTGACAAGGTAATTGGATCTGCTTTTTCTTTATTCAGCAGGCCCACCTTATCCAGCGCTGCCCGCACACGTGAAGCGCTGGTTTTCGTATCAAACGCCGTTACTTGCAGCGGTAGCATGACGTTGGCAAAAACATTACGATCGTACAGAATCTTCTGTTCCTGAAAGATCATTCCGATATTCCGACGCAAATAAGGGATAGCACTGCGTCTGAGCAAACCAATATTTTGCTGCCCCACCGAGATATCCCCGGAAGTTGGGCGCTCTATGGCTACGATCAATTTCAGGAGCGTACTTTTACCAGCACCTGAGTGCCCGGAAAAGAAAACCAATTCTCCCTGGTCAATCGACAAGGTAATATTTTTGAGTGCCTCATACTCTCTAGGATAAAATTTGCTGACATTATTGAAGCGGATCATTGCAGCCATACCGGTCACTCAAATAAAACAGATAATATTAATCAAACAGTGCTTCTGCAAATTCCCGGGCGTTGAAAGGCCTTAGATCATCCAGTCCTTCTCCCACTCCGATGAAACGCAGAGCAGGCGGTTTATCCACAAATTGTGCAGCAATGGCAGCAATTACCCCACCTTTGGCAGTTCCATCCAGCTTGGTCATGATCAGACCGGTAACACCCAAAGCATCATTGAAGGCTTTTAGCTGACTGACAGCGTTTTGACCGGTATTCGCATCCAGCACTAACAACACCTCATGCGGAGCATCAGGCATCGCTTTGGCAATGACACGCTTAATTTTTTTGATTTCTTCCATCAGGTGAAGCTGGGTCGTCAAACGTCCAGCGGTATCAGCCAGAACAACATCTATTTTTCTTGCAATAGCTGCATTGACCGCATCGAAAATCACGGCAGCCGGATCCCCCTTTTTATCCGAATTGCTTTCCTGGGATATCACCGTGATCTGATTGCGCTCTCCCCATACCTTAAGTTGCTCCTGTGCTGCTGCACGGAAAGTATCGCCCGCGGCCAGCAGCACGGAGTGTCCTTGTGACTGAAAATAATGAGCAAGCTTACCGATGGTCGTGGTTTTGCCAACACCGTTTACCCCAGCAATCATGATCACAAAAGGTGCATGCCCGGTTGTGATCAGAGGCTGTTCCAGCGGCTGCAGCAATTCGACCAACGCATTTTGCAGAGCTATTTTAAGTTGCCCTGAATCGTCCAGTGCGTCCCGTTTGACGCGGGTACGCAGCGATTCCAGCAACCAGTTTGTTGCTTCGATCCCGGTATCCGCTGTCAGCAGGACAGTTTCGAGCTCTTCGTATAAGTCCTCATCGATTTTCCTGCTACCGAACAACCCAGATAGCTGTTTGCCAAGCTGCTGTCGCGTACGTGTCAAGCCTTGCCTGATCTTGTCAGTGAAACTAACTGACCCGGCTTCAGCCTGAACAGGATTTTTTTCGTCAGAGTTCTTTTTGGATTTAAAAATACTAAACATTCTGGTAGGCTGTTCCTGTTTCAGGAAAACAAACATCATACCATCAACCACTTGCCGGAGTGATGGTAATCACCCGGTCCAAGCCAGTTCAATTTCCAGTACAACATGAAAATCAGCCTTTTTTACCTCAGTCACTTTATTGCTTTTTTTTGCATTGCAATAACATCGCCACTATCAGCTTCAGCCAATTCACACGAATATCTGCTTGATAACGGCCTTAAACTGATTATCAAGGAAGATCATCGTTCGCCGGTAGTCATTCAGCAGGTCTGGTACAAGGCTGGCAGTGTGGATGAAGTCAATGGCACCACCGGCGTAGCACACGCACTTGAACACATGATGTTCAAGGGAACCAGCAATACACCCTCCGGTGAATTTTCCAGAAGAATTGCGGCGGTTGGCGGCAAGGAAAATGCTTTTACCAGCAATGACTACACTGCTTATTATCAACAGTTACATCAGCGTCATTTGCCGATGGCGATGGAACTTGAATCCGATCGGATGCGCAATCTACAGCTGACACAAGAAGAATTTTCAAAGGAAATCCAGGTTGTCATGGAGGAAAGAAGATTGCGTACGGATGATCAGGCACACGCACTGTTATACGAAAAATTAATGGCGACAGCCTTTCAAACGCACCCTTATCGCCGCCCGATTATCGGTTGGATGAATGATCTGGAGCATATGCAAGTGAGTGACACCCAGAACTGGTATCAACACTGGTATGCACCCAACAACGCAGTACTGGTAGTAGTGGGTGATGTCGATCCGGAGAACGTACTCACACTGGCAAAAAAATATTATGGAAAATTCAGTGCAGGTGAAGTTTTACCTCTATCCGAACGCAAGCCACAAACTGAGCCTCCTCAAATGGGGATCAAACGACTGGTAGTCAAGGCACCTGCAAAACTCCCACATCTGATCATGATATACAAGGTCCCTGTACTTAAAGATCCAAGAAATGACTGGGAACCCTATGCACTGACTCTGCTGGCTGAAGTACTGGATGGCAATGCCGCAGCAAGACTTAATAAAGCACTGGTACGCGAAACACGTGTTGCTATTGCGGCAGATGCTGGCTATAGCGCCATTAAACGAGGTCCGGGTACTTTTTATATTGATGGAACTCCCAGCGAGGACAGGACAGTAAGTGAGCTGGAACAGTCGATGCGTACGGAAATTGATAAAATCGTCCAATCCGGAGTCACCCAGGAGGAACTCGCGCGCGTCAAGGCTCAAGTCGTAGCAAGCCGTACTTATCAACTTGATTCCACTTTTGCACAGGCAATGCAGATTGGTAGACTGGAAAGCGCCGGATTATCTCACCGGGATGCGGATATTATCCTGGAACGACTGCAGGCAGTTACGGCAGAACAAATCAGGAATGTCGCTGAAAAATATCTGGTAGATGATTCGCTGACTGTAGCCGTGCTGGATCCGCAACCGCTACCAGAAGCCGCCCCTCCCCTGCATAGTCACATCGAGCTAAAACACTAACCCCTCCTTCGGTTTTCACGAAATATCAGGGAGAAAGGTGATCATGTCAGCAGGTTGTTCATTGCGATTTCCAAGACCATGCTTCTGTGAATAATTAATCCTCTTTCGACACCCCTGATCGTAGAAATGTACCGCCCGATTCGAGCTCTCATAGACTGTACTGCGTTACAGCACAACCTCTCTGTTGTCCGCAACCATACTCATCAGGCTCGCATCATGGCTGTTGTCAAAGCTGATGCCTATGGCCATGGCCTGCTCCGTACCGCACAGGCATTAAATACAGTGGACGGATTTGCGGTACTTGAACTGGAAGCAGCGATCCAGTTAAGAGAGGCTGGATTCAAACAACCTGTTCTTCTTCTGGAAGGATTTTTCTCGGCAGAAGAACTTGGGATGATAGATCACTATCGATTAAGTACGGTTATTCACAGCCATGAGCAGCTATCACTGTTACTGGCGCATAAAAAAACAGGAAAACCGGATCTTTTTATCAAGATCAATACCGGCATGAATCGTCTTGGTTTCAAATCTGAAGAGGGAAATTATGTACTGAATCGGATCAAACAATGGTGTTCAGATGCCAATACCACATTGATGACACATTTTTCCTGTGCGGATGATGCGCGGCAAACAGATCAAGTTAATCAGCAACTGGATCTGTTTGCACCACTGTATGCTAAAAGAGAAAACAACCTGCCCCAAACACTGGCCAATTCTGCTGCAATTTTACGCTATCCCGGAACACATGCGGACTGGGTACGCCCTGGTATAATCCTCTACGGCGCATCACCTCTGCCAGATAAAACGGGCATTGAGCTCGGATTACGGCCCGTCATGACACTCACCAGCGAGATTATCGCTGTGCAACAACTTGACCCATCAGACAGAGTAGGATATGGAGGACAGTTTATCGCAGATCAACCCATGCGTATCGGAGTTGTTGCGGCTGGTTACGCAGATGGGTATCCTCGTCACGCACCTACTGGAACCCCTGTACTGGTGAATGGTCAACGCACACGACTGATTGGGTGTATTTCAATGGATATGCTTACTATTGACCTGAGCGGGATTGGTGGAGTCGGAGTAGGAAGCCCGGTAACCCTCTGGGGTGAAGGATTACCGGTAGAAGAAATTGCAAAATCAGCACAGACTATCAGTTATGAGCTTTTGACGGCACGCTCTTCCAGAGTCCCGTCTATCTATATTTACACCTGATGATAACCGAAATTCTTTATTGCCACCTGATTATTCAACTTTAGCATTTTTACGTAACAATTCAACCACAGCGGCAAATTTGCGCTGCAATACTCGTTGTTGCATATTTTGTTTTACCTCATCAAAGGAAGGTGGAACAGCTGTACGCATATCATCCAGACGGATTACATGCCAGCCAAAAGGAGTTTGTATTGGCTGATTGGTTGTTTCGCCTTTTTTCAGTTTAGTCAACGCATCAGCAAAAGGTTTAACGTAAACTGCCGCTGAGCTCCAGCCCAGCTCTCCACCATTACTCTTGCTACCGGTATCAATGGAACGTTCGTCTGCCAGTTTCTCAAAAGCTCCCCCTTTTCTCAGTGAAACAATCAGATCCTTAGCTTCCTGCTCTGTTTCCACTAGAATATGCCGCGCTTTGTATTCCTTATCACCCATTTGTGATTTCACGGATTCATATTCCTTGCGCAACTCACTATCGCTCACTGGATTATTTTTCATAAAATCAGTCTGGTATGCCCTGATCAATATCCCCTGACGTGCAAGATCAATCTGCGTAACAACATCCGGATTACGATCAAGTTTCTTTTTTATTGCTTCCTGTGTCAGTATTTCTTCAGTAATGAGATTTTCTCGAAGGGCATTTCTCATTTCAGCTGAATCGGGTTGACCCTGCGCCGCTGCCGCCTTGACTACCAGATCGAGGCGTGCTTGTGGAATCGCTATACCATTGACTTTAGCGACTGTACCACCACTCTGGGCACTCAAGGGTGTAACACATGCAAATCCCAGAACAGCAAGTGGCACACAGAAAAACTTGACTAAGCGCATAAAATTTCCTTTAAATATAAATAGTAAAACAATTGACAAATTTTACCTGGATAATCTGGAAAGCATGCATTCTAACAAAACACAGGTAGGTGTTTCTTATAAACAAACAGGTTTTCCTGTGGATTTCTTTTAGAACATTCAAGGCCGAATAAACTGGAGAATCTCTGTCTAGTACTGGCTCATTCGGGCAAAACTTTCCTGAACGGCTTTACAGTTACCTTTGCATAAACACCCGCTACCAGATATGGATCAGCATCTGCCCATTCCCGAGCAACCTCTAGCGATGCAAACTCCGCGACTATCAGGCTCCCGGTAAAACCCGCTACTCCAGGGTCGGCACTATCAATTGCCGGGCACGGTCCCGCTAATAGTAACCTTCCCTGGTCCTGCAATTCCCGGATTCGTGCCAAATGCGCAGGCCGGTTAACTGTTCGTTGCGCCAAGCTATCAGGAGCATCTTCACCATATATCAAATAGAGCATGTTATTTTCTATTAGTCAGTACAAATCTCACACAGTTCTTTATGACAAACCTGAATATCATTTCCTATGGGTATTACTACAACCAACATTTTCCAGAAACCCGTTCTAGGCCAATATCGGGGGTAGAAGGGCAGACAGAGCATTACGTTCACTGGTTGCTGTTCCCAGCAAGGCAAAACCGTGCAAATTGCCGGCTTGATCCTGATACAAAGCTTTCATACCATTCTCAACAATTTCGATTTTCCACTCACCTTCTGCTTCGGGATCTGGAGGTGAGACAACTGCCGGACAAGCAGGTGTCTTAACCATTACTGGCATCGCCGGGTAGCGCAGTAATGTCCGGTTACCGGCAATTGTTGCAGCCAGGGCTCGGCCAGCATGCGAAATTGGTAGAATAAAAGGTAACACCTTGCCCGCCACTTCTGCACAATCCCCCAGAGCATAGATATTCTGAATGCTGGTCTGTAAGTAACGGTCAACCGCAATCCCTCGATTTATCTGAATTCCTGCTGCCACAGCCAGACTGGTACGTGGTTTCAAGCCAATGGCAGACAACACCATATCAGCCTGAACAACGCCACCTTTTTTATAATGTAAGTGGTAGCGCCCATTTTCCTTGTTTATTTTTTCGACAGTAGTATCGAGCAGAAAATTAACGCCTGCGGCAGCCAGTTTTTCTCGGAAAAATTGCCCGGCCTCAGGAGGAAGCAGCCGCCCCAGCGGTTGTGGACTTACATCAAAAATACTTACCTGATAACCTTTTGCCACAAGATCGTTGGCAAACTCGCAACCAATCAGGCCGGCACCCAGTATAGCGACATGACGCACATTTTTCAGGTTTTCCCGAAACTTCCGGTAATCATCCAGATCATTAATGGATAATATTTCATCCGCACCGTCTCCAGGTATAGATAAACGAACCGGATCGGCTCCCAGCGCCAATACAAGCTGACTGTAGACCAGCTGTGTACCATTCCCGAAATAAACACTGTGCGCAGTAGCATCAATTGCATCGACACGCGTATAAGGTTGCACCGTAATGCCTAACTGTCCAGACATCTGGTCAGTGCTTGCACTTAAAATTGAATCAGGTGTTTTGCCTGTTGCCAAAGCATTAGACAGCATAGGTTTTGAATAAAACCCACCATGGTCAGCAGACAAGAGTGTAATTGTCACAGTAGAATCCAGCCTCCGCAGCTCACGTGCAACTGTATAACCCGCCAGTCCGCTTCCCACAACGATGACAGACGCTTGATTCATATTGATATACCCTGTTTGACTACGATCAATTTTCTTCCCTTTTTATTCAAATCAGCAACTCGTCAAATTTATTATGGATCTTCCATCGTTTCGGAAACTCTCAGCCACACGGCAATCAACCTGATTTTCAGGTTTTTATTGTACCTCAACCCGAAAAACTCCAGCGACATATGCTGCAAAGTTCACTCGCAAATGATTATTCTCGTTGCGTTTTCCAACGGACTGGTAAAAATGCCTTATCCCGATACTTAATCCTAGAAAATATGTCACTATATACTGCCCGTTTGCTTTGAACGATATTCCTAATTACATTCATAATTGGATACGCGTATTAATTAATCCTGAAGGAGGAGGAGGATGAAACGGATTTTTCTTTTTATTGTAACGAACCTTGCCATAGTGGTAATGTTGAGCGTAACCCTGCGTCTGCTTGGTGTTGATCGCATACTGGACACCGAAGGCAGTGGATTGAATTTTAATGCATTACTGGTTTTATCGGCAGTTATAGGCTTTGGTGGTTCGCTCATTTCGCTCGTCATGTCCAAGTGGAGCGCAAAGCACATGACTGGCGCCGTGGTCATTGAGATTCCTTCAAACTCCACCGAAGGCTGGTTAATGGAAACTGTTCGCCGACAAGCTAAAACAGCTGGTGTGGGCATGCCTGAGGTAGCCATTTACGATTCACCTGATATTAATGCATTCGCAACCGGAATGAACCGAAACAATGCGTTGGTAGCAGTCAGCTCAGGGTTGCTGCAAAAAATGAATCGTGATGAGGCTGAAGCAGTGTTGGCTCATGAAGTCAGCCATATTGCCAATGGCGACATGGTAACGCTGGCATTAATTCAGGGTGTGGTGAATACATTTGTGATTTTCCTTTCTCGTATCATCGGCCACATGATTGATCGCGTCGTCTTCAGAACGGAAGAAGGACATGGACCTGCCTATTTCATTACCAGCCTTATTGCGCAACTGGTGCTGGGTATACTCGCCACGATTATCGTGATGTGGTTCAGTCGGCAGCGTGAATTCCGTGCGGATGCAGGGAGCGCACAAATTTCCGGGAAAAATAAAATGATTGCCGCACTACAACGATTACAACAAGAGTACGAGCCATCTCATTTACCAGACAAGATGGCTGCGTTTGGAATCTCAGGTCAAAAAAGCCAGATCGGACGTTTGTTCATGTCACACCCACCTCTGGAAGAGCGCATCCAGGCATTACAATCTGCCTGATAAATCAATTGGAGCTGGTGCAAGCAAGGATCCCATCAGCTCCAATTAAATCAATCCAGAAACCACAATCGGGATACACACTTGGGGCGCCAGATCGGATTTTCAGGATTAATCATCAAGGATTATTTCCTCATCAAAGTCTATTGATTCCTCCTCAGATGGGGTACCGTTACTCTGAATCAAGCTATTCCGTCTTTGTAAATAGGCATCGCGTACAAACTCATATTTGTCTAGCGAAGCCTCCTCCAGAGTTTTATCAAGACCCAGCAATTGTTCACGTCTATCAATAAACTCAAGTGTTGCAACAGGGAAACGTACTGTCAACAAATCAAAGTCCGTATAAATGGCGCGCGCGGGATGAATGAAGGTACTATCCACACCAAGCCCGACTGCATCCCTTACAGTGCTGGGTCCCAGTACTGGCAACACAAGATATGGTCCGCTACCAACACCATAAAAACCCAGTGTTTGACCAAAATCTTCATTGCGTTTACTAATATCAATATCACTTACCTGAGTGATATCACTGGCCAGATCAATAGCGCCCAACATTCCGAAGGTTGTATTAATTACCACACGTGTCGTACTCGCCATTGCATCCATAAATTTCAGCTGCAACAAAGCGTTAGCAGCAACGACAACATCATCAAGATTAGAGAAGAAGTTACCAACGATCATTCTGAGTGGCGATGGCACAAATCGCTGATATCCTCTGGCAACAGGCTCTGCTACAAATTCATCAAGTTGCTCATTAAACGAGAATACTGCACGATTCATGGATTCCAATGGATCATAACGATTGTCCGCAGTAGCACAACCTGACAGTACACCGCCTAACAACAAAGCCACCATAAATTCCCGGAAACAAGGAGAGCAAATAGCCATAATTTGTTAATTGTTCTTTATTAGAAATGACATACTGTCACGATTATATAAATCGTAACAATCCGGTTGGAAAAATATCAACGACACCCGACCTGACCAATTGAATTTTTTTGTTTATATGTCGCAAATTACGCTTCGTTGTATATTTTACACTTTCCGACTGAAAACCCGATCAGCCGCCTCCAGCGTTTTATCAATTTCCATATCGCTGTGTGCTGCAGAAACGAAACCTGCTTCGAAAGCCGAGGGTGCAAAATAGATTCCCTCTTTCAGCATGGCATGAAAAAAACAATTGAAGGCATCACGGTCACTCTCCATCACCTCAGTAAAACTTTCCGGTGGAGATTTTCTGAAATAAATGCCAAACATCCCGCCCACTGCCTGTGCACTGAACGCCACTTCATTTTTTGTAGCAACAGAAGTCAGACCATCTGTTAGTTTACGTGTCATGGCTGATAGTTTGTCAAAAAAACCGGGGGTCTGTATTTGACGCAGTGTTTCCAGTCCGGCGGCAACAGCAACCGGATTACCGGAAAGTGTGCCTGCCTGGTACACTGGCCCCAGTGGTGCAAGGCATTCCATGACATCTCGTCGGCCGCCAAAAGCGGCCATAGGTAATCCCCCGCCGATTACCTTGCCCAGAATGGTCAGATCCGGCGTGATACCATACAATCCTTGGGCACATTCCAGGCCAACGCGAAAACCGGTCATCACCTCATCCAGGATCAGCAGGCTGCCATGCTTCGTACATAACGTGCGCAGTGTTTCCAGAAACCGGGGCGCCGCCCTGACCAGATTCATATTGCCAGCCACCGGCTCGACAATCACGGCAGCAATTTCAGAGCCCAGATTGCTAAAGGTTGCTTCCACTCCAGTCACATCGTTGTAATCCAGTACCAAGGTATGCTCTACTGTTTCGGCTGGAACGCCCGCTGAACTGGGATGACCAAAAGTCAGCGCGCCAGAGCCGGCTTTGACCAGCAGCGCGTCATCATGTCCGTGATAGCAGCCTTCAAACTTGATGATTCGGTTCCTGCCGGTATAACCACGTGCCAGCCGAATAGCACTCATTCCCGCCTCGGTACCGGAGCTCACCAGCCGTACCATCTCCAGAGAAGGCAGCAGACGGCACAGTAACTCAGCTATTTCCAGTTCCGCTGCTGTCGGGGCGCCAAAAGAAGTACCACGGCTCGCCGCATCCTGAACAACTCTGACGACATCGGGATGCGCGTGCCCGAGAATCAATGGCCCCCATGATCCGACATAGTCAATATAGGATTTTCCTTCCACATCCCAAAAACAAGCACCTTGCCCGTGCTGAAAAAAAACAGGCGTGCCTCCTACAGACTTAAAAGCACGTACAGGTGAATTAACCCCTCCCGGAATATACTGTCTGGAACGTTCGAATAGTTGCTGATTAGTGATCGTCATTGGAATATCTATAAAAATTATTGAGAAATTATTAATTCAACTGAATAATTCTGAGAAATGCCGCGCGGCAGACTGGATATCCCGTGCACCGAACAAAGCCTGACTGACAGCCACAGCGTCACATCCACGGACAATCATCACCTTGGCATTATCCAGATCAATACCGCCAATTGCCACGACAGGAATACCCAATTTCTTTTTTGCAGCAGTCAGCAAATCAAGCGGTGCCTGATGTGCATTCGTTTTGGTCATGGATGGATAAAAGGCGCCAAACGCAACATAATCTGCTCCTGCCTCTTCCGCTTCGATCGCACGGTCGAGCTGATTGTAACAGGAGACCCCGATAATTTTATCCTGGCCCAGATGACATCTGGCCACGGTTGGAGAAATGTCCCTCCCCCCTACATGCAAGCCTTCTGCATCGATCTCCACGGCCAGATCCAAGTGATCATTAACGATCAGAGGAACCTGAAATTGCCTGCAGAGCAGATGAATCTTCGTAGCTTGCACAAATCGCAGCCGGCTATCGGCCACTTTGTTCCGATATTGGAGCCAGCTCACACCCCCTGCCAATACGTGATAAACCATTGCACACAATTGATCGGTATCTTCAATATCGGGTGTAATTGCGTAAAGACCGCTCACACCGGTCCGATTCACAGAATCAATCGGCAGAACTGCCGGTTTCCTCTTCCGGGTTTTCACTTTCCATCCAAAAAAACCTGTCCGGTATATATTGCCCCATTCCAGGACGGAAGCCTGCCTTAAGCGTATGCCAGGTAAATTCCTGTGCCTCGTAAACACTGTCCGCAATCGACATACCATGAGCAAGCGAAGCCGCTATTGCAGATGACAAAGTGCACCCCGAACCATGAAATGATCCAGGCAAACGTTGCCATGCATCGGACCGGACGATACCGTTGACGTCGTAAAGTACATTGACCACCTGCGGCGTATTTTCGTGTGCACCCTTGATAAGCACGTAGCTGCACCCCCATTGCAATAATTGATCTGCACTTTGCTTCAGATCCAGAATTTCCGGTTCGTCCTCGTGATCAAGCGCAATACGTCTGGCCTCAATACTGTTGGGAGTAATAATCGTTGCCTGAGGAAATAACATCTCACGCATAGCTGCAATGACTTCTTCATTGGCAAATATGTCACCACGACCAGAAGTCAGCACGGGATCAAGCACCAATGGAATATCCGGATAGTCCGATATCACTTCAGCAATGGCAGCGACAATTTCGACACTACCCAGCATGCCGATTTTGAATACCTGTACCGGCATGTCTTGTAACACGGTTCTTGCCTGATCAATGACCCATTCGGCATCCATTACGAATATATCCTCAACGCCGGTTGTATCCTGAACGGTTACAGCTGTAAGTACAGAGAGCGGATGACAACCCATTCCGGCAAGCGTCAATATATCTGCCTGGATGCCAGCCCCCCCGCTCGGGTCGCTGGCAGCAAAGGATAGTACAATTGGAGGTGGTAGTGACATGCATTAATACCGTAAAATGTTATTTTAACTTAAGCAGATCGACTTATCTATTATGACTACAGAGGACAATCAGGTTTACAATCGTTATATGTGCATGATTTGTGGCTTCATCTATGACGAAGCAGAAGGATGGCCACAGGATGGTGTCCCTGCCGGAACTCGCTGGGAAGATGTTCCCATGAACTGGACATGTCCGGAATGTGGTGCACGGAAAGAAGATTTTGAAATGGTGAAAATATAATGCGCATTCTTCATACCATGCTGCGGGTGGGTGATCTGGAACGCTCAATCCGGTTTTATACCGATGTGCTTGGCATGCAGATTCTGCGCCGTAAAGATTATCCGGAAGGAAAATTTACTCTGGCTTTCGTTGGCTATCAAAATGAAACGGAAGGTACAGTGCTGGAATTGACGCATAACTGGGAAACTGATCATTATGACCTTGGAACAGGTTTCGGACATATCGCTATCGAAGTAGACAATGCCTATGAAGCTTGTGAGAAAGTCCGCAATCTGGGTGGTCGTGTTACGCGCGAAGCGGGTCCGATGCAGCATGGAACCACTGTGATTGCCTTCATAGAAGATCCGGATGGTTACAAGATTGAATTCATTCAAAAGAAAACAGTGTAGCCGATATCGCCGTGGACAGTCGACTATAGCATAGCACTGTGGCAGCTCAAAACCATACTCATAATCTGCACTGTGAACATAATGCCCGGTCTACTGTCTGCTAAAGATGATACAAGAAAAATTTCAAAATCACCAAGGAAACGGTAATTGCTTGATACTAAAACAGTCTGTCATATCAACAAGTGAACGAAATGAATACGATAACCCATGAAGAAGCAAATACAGTTCTGCCTCCATTATTTTTCACCGATGGAGCAGCCAGCAAGGTAAAAAAACTGATTGAAGAAGAAGCCAATCAGGCACTCAAACTAAGAGTTTTCGTCAGTGGAGGGGGCTGCTCTGGATTCCAGTACGGCTTCACATTCGATGAAATTATCAATGAAGATGATTTTGTAATAGAAAAGCAAGGCGTCAGACTCCTGGTAGATTCAATGAGCATTCAATACCTGCTGGGAGCAGAAATCGATTATCAGGAAAATGCCCAGGGTGCACAATTTGTTATCAAAAATCCCTCTGCGGCCAGCACCTGCGGCTGCGGCTCATCATTCTCGGTTTGAAAGGGCTCTCAGACAGGATACACCGCGCCCAACACCCGTTCGCCGGCTGCACCTGTCACAGCAGGAAGATTTCCAGGAGTACTTTCAATTGATTGCCGCGCCAGCCACGCAAATGCACACGCCTCTACCCAATCAACATCAATACCCAATATATTGGTCTGCCTGATCTGGCAATCAGATAACATCTGTTGCAGCCGGACAACAAGGGCGTCGTTATGCGCCCCCCCCCCGCATAAATAAAGCTCACGAGCTGCTGGATAACAGGTTCGTATCGAATCGGCAACTGTTCGCACAGTCAGCTGCAGCAATGTGGATTGAACATCCTGGGCAGCTTCCCTGCCTGTCAAATAAGACAACAACCAGGCAAGACCGAACATTTCCCTCCCGGTACTTTTGGGAGGCTGCATAGAAAAATACGGAAAATTCAATAGATCTTCCAGCAGACCGTTAATCACTTTGCCTGACTTTGCCCATAATCCGTTTCGATCATAGCTCTCGCCCGTATGCTGCAGGCACCAGGCATCCATCAACATATTTCCCGGGCCGCAGTCAAAACCACTTACGCTATCCACACTATTTTTGGCAGGCAGACTGGTAATGTTGGCAATCCCGCCAATATTAATAATCAGGCGATGAATATCTGGATGAGAAAACAGCTCCCGGTGAAATACAGGAACCAGTGGCGCTCCCTGCCCCCCGGCAGCAATATCGCGATTTCTGAAATCCGTCACCACAGTAATACCCGTCAACTCCGCCAGCAAAGCACCATTCACCAGCTGGATGCTGTACATATTTTCCGGCTGCGGACAGTGCCTGATAGTTTGTCCATGACAACCGATTGCCACAATTTTTCCGGGGTCAATTCCAGTTTTTTCAAGCAAGCGCTCCACCGCCTCTGCATACAACCTCGACAAGCGGTTACTTGACAAGGCTGCACGATGCAATTCATCTTCACCGCTTTGATTCAAGCTCAGCAGTTTCGCGCGAAGGGATGGATCATAAGGAGCATAACAGGTACTGATAAGCGAAAATGACGCTTCGTGAAAATTCACCAATACTGCATCAACACCATCCAGACTGGTGCCCGACATAATACCAACGTAATACATTCCACCTGTCTTCGTAAATTGACTGAATCAGTTCAATGCAGCAAAGCTGGTATTGCGCAGCAAATCAAGTCTGGAAGTCAGCTCCATGGTTTGTCTGCGAAAAGAAGAATAGTGCTTCTTGCTGATGGGCTGTGCTGCGGGCATTACAATTTTGGAAGGATCTCGCTGAACACCATTTACCCGCAGTTCATAATGAAGATGGGGACCAGTCGCCATGCCAGTTGATCCAACAAAACCAATGATGTCGCCTTGTTTGATACTCATTCCCTTTTTCAACTGCTTGTTAAAACCCGATAGATGGCCATATGCGGAACTGTATTGCGCATCGTGTTTGAGTACAACCAGATTACCATAACCACTCTGGCGGCCTTTAAATTCAACAGTACCATTTGCTGTCGCCATTACAGGCGTTCCCGTTGGAGCAGCATAGTCGATTCCCTTGTGGGCTCGCCAACGCTTCAATACAGGATGGTAACGTGCATGAGTAAATCCGGAACTGATCCGGGAAAATTTCAAGGGTGCCATCAGAAATGGTTTACTCAGGCTCTCCCCCTCTGGCGTGTAATAGTTTCCCTCATCGCCTGAAGGCTGAAAATAGACAGCACGTCTGGATTTTTTCTTGTTAGAGAACTCTACCGCAAGCACACGCCCAATCTGGGTTTTTCCACCTTCATCCTGTGTGGATTCATAAACAACTGTAAAACGATCACCCTTTTGAATATCACGGTGAAAATCAATACTACTGGAGAATATATCAATAATCTGGAAGGCGATCGTGCTTGGCAAATCAGCCTTGTCAACCGCTGCAAACAATGAAGAGTTGATTATTCCCGCGCCTACCAGGATGCGCGTATTACCCTCGGCAGACTGTTCGTTCAGCTCAAACATGCCATTAACTTTTTCAACCTGAAACTGCTCGCCATTCCCGTAGAAATAACGCAATGCCAGCAGTTCTCCGTCTGGCCGGGTTTCCGCATGAATGATTTCCCCAGGTTTAAGCCGGCTCATAGCTCGGCTCCCCTGAACAGTCTCCAGAAAGCGGATTTTGTCTTTTTGGCTGATTTCAAGGCGGGCAAGAATCGCCGCAATGGTATCGCCCCGACGTATGCTTTCTTGATGCCAAAAAGTCATTTCTGGATCGGAAGATGCAAATTTTTCTGGTAATGGTAAGGCACGTACTATTTTTTTATTGGGTATTTCCTGCAGAGAAGAATCCGGAACAATTCCGAAGGCGGTAACCATTCCGAATAATGGCAGACTGGACAGGATGGTGATCCAGCGTACTTTTTTTTGTGCGAAAACAGCGAGTTTTTGCGCTAGAATGCTTTTTCTTTTACGAGGTGACTGGTAATAAATCAAATGCCATCACTCCTATTCATCTATTGAAAATTTTTCAAGTCTACCACGGAAAAGCATAAATATAATGACGATTGATTTTTCTCTGACCGGCCGTGTCTGAATCGATTACGCATCAACTTCAGGTAGTTAAACGAGGTTGTCAGGAGCTACTGATTGAGGAGGAGTTCTCACAGAAACTGGCCAAAAACCAACCTCTGAGGATCAAAGCTGGCTTTGATCCTACCGCACCAGATCTGCACTTGGGCCATACCGTTCTGCTGAACAAACTGCGCCAACTCCAGGAGCTTGGTCACCATATCCTGTTTCTGATCGGTGATTTCACCGGAATGATCGGTGATCCCAGCGGTAAAAACGCTACCCGCCCACCGCTGACACGTGAGCAGATTGAGCAAAATGCAGAAACCTACGCCTCTCAGGTATTCAAGATACTCAAACCCGAACAGACCGAAGTGGTATTCAACTCATCCTGGATGGATAAATTCAGTGCAGCCGATCTGGTCAGACTGGCTGCTACTTATACTGTCGCACGCATGCTGGAACGGGATGATTTCAGTAAACGCCATCATGAAAATCGGCCCATAGCCATCCACGAGTTTCTGTATCCACTCATTCAGGGCTACGATTCAGTAGCATTGAAAGCTGATCTGGAACTGGGTGGCACTGATCAGAAATTTAATTTACTGGTAGGACGTGAATTACAGAAACACTATGGCCAACCACCTCAATGCATCCTGACCATGCCTCTCCTGGAAGGACTGGACGGCGTTCAAAAAATGTCCAAATCACTCAATAACTATATCGGCATCAACGAATCACCTACCGAAATATTTGGCAAGCTGATGTCGGTAAGCGATACCCTGATGTGGCGCTATATCGAATTGTTGTCATTTGAGCCGCTGGAAACCATACGCCATTGGCGCAATGAGGTGGAATCAGGCCGTAATCCGCGTGATATCAAAGTGCAATTTGCGCAGGAAATTGTGGCGCGTTTTCACAGTCAGGTAGCCGCCATTCAGGCGACCAGAGATTTTGAAGATCGTTTCAGCAAAGGTGCTATTCCTGATGATATTCCGGAAAAAAAACTGTATATTCAAGGCACGGAATTGGCTATCCCCCAGCTTCTCAAATTAGCCGGACTGACCACCAGTACCAGTGAGGCCCTACGTATGATTGAACAAGGCGGTGTAAAGCTGGATGGCAACAGAGTAAATAATAAAACTCAGATGATCCCATCCAATACGACAGTCATTGCCCAGGTTGGGAAGAGGAAATTTGCAAAAATAACACTCTCATCCGAACAAAATGACATGTAAGCTGACTTCTCTGTTAAATTGACTGCTATCAATGACAGCATCATAACTGCTTTGCTAAACATGCCATGCAAGTTCGATTTCAGGCTGCAAACCCGCCAGACTGCAAGCATAAAAAATAGTCGACAGAATGACACACCTCTGACAACGAAGCATATTAATGCAGACAGACAGGAAAGGCAGTGAGCGTTGTGTAACAATGTAATTCACCGGAAAAACTGATTCCCGGAAACGACCTCCTATATTGTGCAAGCCCCAGAAGTTCAACGCTCAAGCAGATCATGAATATCGGGATAAGAAAATCCCACTCATGCCCGAATTCGCGAATACTGTTCGCGAATTCGGGCATGATATTCTCAAGACTGACCCTTGGATTTCAGCCATGCTCGACATGCTGAGAGCGCGGTGCACGAATAACGCTGTCAACCTGGAAGCTCATCCTCCAGGTCTGATGGAGAAGCCTGAACTTCCCGGATCACCTCCTGAAAATCCCCTACATCCTCAAAGCTTCTGTATACAGAAGCAAAGCGGATGTAGGCCACTTTATCCAGTTTGTACAGTTCTTGCATCACCCATTCACCAACTGTACGCGATGAGATTTCCTGCACCCCGCTTCCCAGCAGTTTTTGCAGAATACGTTCTATCGCAGCATCCACCTGTCCAACTGGAACCGGACGCTTGTGTAACGCGCGGGCAAAACTGGTGTAGAGCTTTTCCCGGTTAAATTCAACGCGATTACCCCCCTGCTTGATAATCTGTGGAAAACGCACCTCGACTGTTTCATATGTCGTAAAGCGCTTTCCACATGCCGTACACTGTCGTCTGCGCCTGATCCGGGAGCCTTCCTCACTGACACGTGAATCGACCACGCTGGTATCTTCAGTACCGCAAAACGGACATCTCACCGCCACACCTCCAGATTGAAACGAACATCAGTCGCCATACACCGGAAACTTGGTACACAATGCCTGCGCTTTTCCGGCAACCTGATCCAGTACGGCTCCATTAGTCGGAGCTTCCAGCACATCCGCCACCAGATTTGCAAGCTGTTCGGATTCGGGTTCCTTAAATCCGCGTGTGGTAATCGCCGGTGTACCAATCCGGATACCGCTGGTTACAAACGGTTTTTGCGGATCATTTGGAATTGCATTTTTATTGACGGTGATATGCGCGGTTTCCAGTGCAGCTTCCGCTTCCCTTCCCGTCAGGTCCTTGGTGCGCAGATCGACCAGAAACATATGGCAATCGGTACGGCCGGACACGATCCGCAAGCCACGCTGTTGCAGCACCTTCGCCATGACACGTGCATTCTCGATAACCTGCTTCTGATAATCCTTGAATGCCTGGCTGGATGCTTCCTTGAAAGACACTGCCTTGGCAGCGATTACATGCATCAGTGGCCCTCCCTGTGTCTGTGGGAAAACTGCTGAATTCAGTGCCTTTTCATGCTCCGGCTTAGCCATAATCACCCCGCCACGCGGACCGCGTAATGTTTTATGTGTAGTACTGGTCACAAAATCGGCAATTCCTACGGGATTAGGATAATAACCAGCAGCAATTAACCCCGCGTAGTGTGCCATGTCAACAAACAAATAAGCACCTATGCTGTCGGCAATCTTGCGGAAAGCCTGCCAGTCAATCACGCGTGCGTAGGAAGAAGCACCCGCCACAATCATGCGCGGTTTATGTTCATGCGCAAGCCGTTCCAGTTCTACGTAATCGATCTCTTCAGTTTCCGGATTCAAACCGTAGGCAATCGAATTAAATATCTTACCACTCATATTGACGGATGCACCATGCGTCAAATGTCCCCCATGCGCTAGCGACATGCCAAGCAGTGTATCGCCCGGCTTCAGCGCCGACAGATAGACCGCAGCATTTGCCTGGGAACCAGAATGTGGCTGTACGTTAACATATTCGGCATTGAACAGAGTGCGCAGACGGTCGATAGCCAGCTGCTCGACACTATCCACGTGTTTGCATCCTCCGTAATACCGCTTACCTGGATATCCTTCAGCATACTTGTTGGTTAGCACGGTACCTTGTGCCTGCAAAACAGCCGGACTGGCGTAATTTTCCGAGGCGATCAGTTCGATATGATCTTCTTGTCGCTGTACCTCTCCCTGGATTGCCTGCCATAAATCCGGATCAACCCGTTCAATCGTCATACTCCTTGAAAACATGGCATTTACTCTCTTATTTTTGCTGAAAAATGGTCATTCTATCATTGCGTCATGGTATAGGTTTTGTAATTGTACCGTTCATTTCTCGTACAAAAATGACACGACCCTCCGGTATAAAATTGACTTCATTTACTGAATTGGCGATGATTATCGCCGCTTCATATTTCATTTCACTCTGAACAGGAGATTTTCATGGCCACAAACACATTTAAACAACAGATTGATTCCATCATTCAAAGTAGACATCTGCTGCAACATCCGTTCTACGTTGCCTGGACTGAAGGCAAACTGACTCGTGAACAGTTACGCCACTACGCCGAACAGTATTTCTACAATGTGCTGGCAGAGCCCACCTATCTCAGCGCAGTTCACTTCAACACTCCGCATTTTCATAGTACGGAAAACAGTGGTGATATCAGCGTACGCCAGGAAATTCTGAGAAACCTGATCGATGAGGAACACGGGGAAGAAAATCACCCTGCTCTATGGAAAACGTTTGCTTTTGCACTGGGAGCCAACGATGCCAGCCTGGCACAAGCCGATGCGCTGCCGGAAACAGAAAATCTGGTTGCAACCTTCCGTGATATTTGCATCAACGAACCGTTCTATGCGGGACTGGCCGCATTACATGCGTTCGAATCTCAGGTGCCTGATATTGCCGCAGTTAAGATCGATGGTCTGGCCAAGTTTTACGGTATGAAAGATCCAGACAGCTATAAATTTTTCTCAGTGCATCAGACAGCCGATATTTTCCACTCACAGGCTGAATGGGCAATCATCGAAAGATTTGCTGATACACCAGAAAAACGGGCTGAAGTACTGGCTGCTACACGCCGGGCCTGCGATGCACTATGGAAATTCCTGGATGGTATCCACGAAAACTACTGCGCCAATCTTATCTGCGAAGAAAAGGCCGCAGTCACCCTGCATTGATTCCACAAATCTGATAAGCAAACACGCCATACCGGGCAGTTGCCTTCCTTAGGCCAAGAATGACTGCCCGGCTATCCTTCCAGCTCCCTGTTTTTTCTCTTCCCCCGTCCACCCAGCGGCCTGATTCCATCCAGCCTGGCGAAACAGACCTGATCGATGGTCTTCAGAAAATCCTGTAGATAACGCACCGAAGCATCCTCTTCCCGCACCGAGAGATACAGATCGCTCCACAATCCACTGGTGCCGATATGTCTGGCAATCACATATTCGTAATCCAAATAGTTTTTGATGCCCCAACCAGGTAACGCAGCAATACCTCGCCGGCTTGCCACCAGTTGCAGAATGGCCACGGTCAGCTCGGTTGTGCGCCGCTGCCAACTGACACCAGCCGGGATCAGCACCTGCCGGATCAGATCGATCCGTTCTTCAGGGACCGGATAGGTAATCAGTATATCCTGCGCAAAATCAGCTGCCTCCAGCACCCGTTTGTTACCGAGTACGTGTCCGGGCGCCAGCACTGCCAGAATCTCGAAGCGAAACAGCGGAAAATGAACAATTCCCTGCTGCGGCTTGTTTTCGGACCCGATCACCACATCGGCAATATTCTGCCGGAGCAGCGCCACCGGGTCACTGTGAAAACCGGAAACCAAATCGAGCTCCACTTCCGGCCAGTGCCGCCGAAAGTCATCCATGATGGGCATTAGCCAGTCAAAACAGGTATGGCATTCCAGTACAATTCGCAAGCTTCCCGCTGTCTGCCGAGCTATTTTTGCCAGATCCCGCTCTGCTGACTGGACTTCTCCCAGTATTTTCTCCGCCAATTTTGCCAGACGTTTGCCCGCTTCCGTCAACTGCACGGCGTGACCGCTGCGTTGAATGAGTGGTAACTGATAGTGCTCCTGCAATGCCTTGAGCTGATGAGACAGCGCAGACTGAGTCAAATGCACACGCTGCGCCGCCAGTGAAACGCTGCCAGTCTCTTGCAAAGCACTTAACGTACGAAGATGTCGTAATTCAAGCATATATGAATATTATTCATGTTTTATTATGAAAGTTTCATTTGATTCATTATAAAGTATTTCACACAATGGTTGTTTTTCGATCATGTAGAGAAAATGCAATGACCACATTGACACATAATCTTGGATTTCCAAGAATCGGCGCACAGCGCGAATTAAAAAAAGCACTCGAAACTTACTGGAAAGGACAAAGCAGTATCGATCAACTACTGACCACAGCACGTGAAATTCGTACCGGCAACTGGCTGTTGCAGCAAAAGACAGGAATAGATCTAATACCGGTTGGCGATTTTTCACTGTACGATCACGTACTCGATATGACTGCGTTACTCGGAGCAATTCCTCAGCGTTTCGGAAATACCGGCGGCAGTATTTCATCTGATCTGTACTTCGCCATGGCACGTGGTACCGCCGATCAGCCGGCAATGGAAATGACCAAGTGGTTCAATACCAACTATCACTATATCGTGCCAGAATTTGATAGCAATACTCAATTTCGCTTGGCATCCGACCGATTGTTTCAGGAAATCGAAGCAGCTAAAGCACTGGGAATTAATGCAAAAGCCGTCCTGATCGGTCCGCTGAGCTATCTGCACCTCGGCAAGGAAATTACTCCCGATTTTCAGCGGCTGGATCTGCTCCCCCGCCTGTTGCCAGTTTACCGGGAGATTCTGCAGAAAATCGCCGCGCTGGGTGTGGAATGGGTGCAGATCGATGAACCCATCCTCTCCCTCGATCTTGAACAATCCTGGCTGGATGGTTTTACAAAAGCCTACCATACACTGCGTGACAATGGCTGTCGTCTGCTGCTCACGACTTATTTCGGCACAGTTGACCACCACCTTGCACTGCTCAAAAATCTACCAGTGAATGGGCTGCATATCGATGTAAGCAGCGTCCAGGAACAGCTTGAATCATTTCTCACCGAAGATTTTTCCGACAAAACACTGTCGTTGGGTTGCATCGATGGGCGGAATATATGGCATGCCGATCTGTCACAAAAACTGAACACACTGTCGCAAGCAGCATCCCGGTTTGCAGGCGAGCTCTGGGTTGCCCCAAGCTGCTCTCTGCTACATTGCCCGGTGGATCTGACACTGGAAACGAAACTGGAACCGGAAATCAGAAACTGGCTGGCGTTTTCTGTCCAGAAACTAGAAGAAATTGCTACGCTCGGGTGCGGACTGAATCAAGGCAGGGAATCCATCAAAGCAATTCTGCTGGCCTCCGATGAAGCCAGGCGCTCAAGAACGGAATCCAGCCGCATCTATAACCCGATCGTTCATCAGAGAATCGATAATCTGGCCGAACGTGACAGCCAGCGAACTCATCCCTTCGCAACCCGCAAACATCTGCAACAGCAACGCTTCAATCTACCTTTGCTGCCGACCACTACGATAGGTTCCTTTCCACAAACCGCCACTATCCGTCAGGCACGTGCTGCGTTCAGGAAAAATGAGCTCAGTCATCTCGAATATCTGTCAGCCATGCGTGCTGAAATTCAGGAAATGATTCGCAAGCAGGAAGAAATCGGGCTGGATGTGCTCGTTCATGGTGAGCCTGAGCGCAACGATATGGTGGAATATTTCGGTGAGCAATTATGGGGCTATGCCTTCACGGAAAATGGCTGGGTACAAAGTTACGGTTCCCGTTGTGTCAAACCCCCCATTTTATATGGTGACGTCTACCGCCCCAAAGCCATGACCGTCGAGTGGAGTAAGTATGCTCAGAGCCAGACCAGAAAACCGGTCAAAGGCATGTTGACCGGACCGGTCACCATGTTGATGTGGTCATTCGTACGCGATGATCAACCGCGATCGACCACTGCACTGCAACTGGCACTGGCAATTCGTGATGAAGTCACAGATTTGGAAAATGCTGGCATTGGGATGATCCAGATCGATGAACCGGCATTTCGTGAAGGACTCCCGCTCAGAAAACAAGACTGGGAACCTTATCTGGACTGGGCAGTAAAAGCATTCCGTATTGCTAGTTCCAGTGTAAAAGATGAAACTCAGATCCACACTCACATGTGCTATTCCGAATTTCACGATATACTGCCGGCCATAGCCGAACTGGATGCCGATGTCATTACGATCGAAACTTCACGCTCTCGCATGGAGCTGCTGGATGCCTTCGTAAAATTCTCCTACCCGAACGAAATCGGCCCTGGTGTATATGACATTCACTCCCCTCGGGTACCCGATGCATCTGAAATGCTGGAGTTACTGAAAAAAGCCTCTCGGCATATCGACCCCAAGTCGTTGTGGGTCAACCCCGATTGTGGCCTGAAAACACGCAACTGGCCAGAAACTCAGACAGCCCTGCAAAAAATGGTAGATTGCGCAAAAACCTTGCGCAGCACCCTGCAAGCCTGACCCTGTTTTAGCGATCATACCCGCGTGGCTATCTGCACATAGCCTTTGAATATTTCTTGGATAGAGAATGGATAAGGAGAAATCGAATCTGCTTTCTATCCTGATAGCGTCCGAGTTAAAAGCTGATCATGCCATGGAGCTGATCGTCTTACGGAAACGGGCAAGCGCCAGCAGGAAAAAGGCACTGCCGATCATGATCAGAGCGAGGAACTCCGGCCAGACAATACTGAAATCCGCTCCGCGATAGAGAATAGCCTGAGCCAGTGAGATAAAGTGTGTGGTAGGAGCGGCAAGCATGATGTCCTGCACCGGGCCAGGCATACTTTCGCGTGGTGTCGCACCGCCGGACAGCATTTGCATCGGCAGCAGTGTAATAATCATCAGAAGCCCCATCTGTGGCATCGAACGCGCCACTGTGCCGAGAAAGATACCCATTGAGGTAGTAGCGAACAAATGTAATGTCATGCCACTGACAAACAACCCGATCGACCCTTCGATTGGTACACCAATCAAATCCTGCACAACGAAAATAATCGATGCAGTTGCCAGGATCACCACTACCAGCCCCATCGACCAGACCTTAGCCATCATGATTTCAAACGGTGTCAGCGGCATTACCAGCAGATGCTCAATGGTGCCATGCTCACGTTCGCGAATCAGCGCTGCCCCAGTGAGAATGATGGATAGCATGGTAATGTTGTTGATGACCTCTATTACTGATCCGAACCACGCCGAGCTCAGGTTCGGGTTGAAGCGTGCGCGCATTTCCAGCTCTGCTGGCAAGAGGGGTATGGTGCGATATCCCTGAACGAATGTCATCACTTCATTCGTTACAATATTCTGGATATAGCTGTTGCCAATAAAAGCCTGCGACATGCGTGTGGCATCAACGTTGAGCTGAACTGCCGGCTGGCGTCCGGCCAGCACATCACGCTGGAAATGCGGGGGAATATCCAATCCAAAGGTATACAAGCCCAGATCCATGCCGGGATCGATCTCATACTGGTCGATGATAGCTGGCGGCAGGAAGTGGGGCGGGTAAAAAGCATTGATGATACGCGATGACAGGGGTGACCGATCCTCATCGACGATGGCGATCGGGGCTTTGTGCAATGATTCCGGCAGACCGGTGGCGGTCATATATACCTGGCCGGTAAAAGCGAACAGAATCAGGAACAGCATCAGCTTGTCGCGCCCCAGGCTGCGCAGCTCCTTGACGCCAAGGTGAAAGATGTTGAGCAGGGTATGCACGTTCAGCGTTCCTGTTTTCTCAGCAGTGCGACGGCAAGGCCGAGAATGACGGGAATGGAAAATGCGAGCGGCAACAGCAGGGTACCCAGTTCAGTAAAACCGAGTGCTTTGGAAAAGGTTCCACGGCTGATCGTCAGAAAATAGGTTGTAGGAAAAATCTCGCCGACCAGCCGTGCACCGCCTTCCAGGGAAGATACCGGATCAGTTATGCCGGAAAAGCGCGTGGAGGGAACCATAGTGGCGAGAGAGGTCGCGAACATGGCGGCAATCTGGCTGCGTGTGAAGGTTGAAATCAGCAGACCGAGACCGGTGGCTGCTGTGACGAAGAAGAGTGCCGCTACGGTCAACAACAGGAAATTACCTTTATGCGGCACACCGAAAATGAACACGGCCAGCGCACACAGCAGGAAAAAATTGGCCATACCGATAACGATATAGGGGAGTTGCTTGCCAAGGAGAAATTCCAGTTTCGTTACCGGTGTAACATACAGGTTGAGAATGGAACCAAGCTCTTTTTCGCGCACGATGCTGAGCGCACTGAGCATGGCCATGATCATCATCAGCAATAAGGGAATCACGGCAGGCACCATGGCTGGCAAGCTTTTGACATCGGGGTTGTAACGAAAGCGCGTCTCGATCATGATCGGATTGGCAGGGACATGTCCGGTAACGTGGTGGCGTGCCTGCTCGAACAGCCAACCCTGATGCATCGCCTGTACATAACCGCGTATATTCTCAGCGCGGGAGGGCATTGCTCCATCGATCCAAGCGCCGATTCTGACATTGTCACCACGTGCCAGATCGCGTGCAAAGTTTGGTGGAATTTCCAGTGCGAGACTCAACTCGCCACTGCGCATACGCCGGTCGAGCTCGTCGTAGCTGCTGATCGGTGGCTGTTCGGAGAAATAGCGTGATCCACCAAGGTCGAGCACATAGCTCCGGCTGAGTGTGGACTGATCGCGATCGAGAACAGCGAAGCGCAGATTTTCGATATCCATACTGATACCGTAACCCATGATAAACATCAGTAACACCGTACCGAACAGTGCAATCAAACCACGGATCGGATCACGGCGCAGTTCGAGCGCTTCACGCCGGGTATAGCTGAGCAGACGTGACAGACTGAAGCGGGCACCGGCCTCAGTAGCATGGCTATGTGCTTGAGCAACGGGACTGGCGATGCTCTCGCCTGCCGGCGGGTCATCGTGTGCGCTAGCCTTTTTCAGGTAATCGATAAAAGCTGCTTCCAGTGTGGCTTGGCCGCTCTGCCTGATCAGCGCGTCAGGGGTATCACTGGCAAGCACCTTGCCGGCATGCATCAGTGAGATACGGTCGCAGCGCTCGGCTTCATTCATGAAGTGAGTCGAAATGAAGATGGTTACCCGGTCATGACGCGACAGGCTGATGATCAGTTCCCAGAACATATCCCGTGCGATCGGATCGACACCCGAAGTCGGTTCGTCGAGAATCAGCAGATCCGGATTATGAATGACGGCTACTGCCAGCGACAGGCGCTGGCGCATTCCCATTGGCAAAGCATCGGGATAAGTATCCATGACCGCATCGAGCAGAAAACGTCCGGCCATTTCAATAACACGGGCTGGAATGTCTGCGGAAGGCAAATGGAACAGCTCTGCATGCATCTCCAGATTCTGCCGCACAGTCAATTCAGAATACAGTGAAAATGCTTGTGTCATATAGCCGACCCGCTTGCGGGTTGCCAGATTACCAGCATCGATGGGTTGTCCGAACAGTTGTGCTTCCCCTTCACTTGGCTGCAGCAGGCCAGTGAGCATTTTCATCGTAGTCGATTTGCCGCAGCCGTTGGAGCCGAGAAAACCGAATATTTCACCTTGCATAATACGCAGGTTGACACGGTCGACGGCGACAAAATCGCCAAAACGCATTGTCAAATCATGTGCCTCGATGGCAACTTCCAGATCATCCTTATTGTCCTGCGGTGGAATGACTATCTTTTTGTGATCTTTACGTTTTTCTTCCGGCAGCAACTGGATGAAAGCTGCCTCCAGCGAATCAGTACCCGTGCGCAAACGCAGTTCAGATGCAGTTCCCGTGGCAAGAATCGTGCCGGTGTCCATTGCTGCCAGCCAGTCGAAACTTTCTGCTTCGTCCATATAGGCTGTGGAAACCAGTACACTCATGCCAGTATGCTGTATACGCAAACGATTGATCAATGCCCAGAACTGGGCACGCGCCAAGGGATCGACGCCTGTGGTCGGCTCATCCAGCACCAGCAGGTCGGGATCATGAATCAGTGCGCAGCACAAGCCAAGCTTCTGCTTCATACCACCCGATAATTTTCCAGCGGGGCGATCCTGGAAGGGTGTGAGTCCGGTACTTTCGAGCAGCTCGTCAATGCGCTGATTGCGTTCGATCTGTTCATGGCCGAACAGCCGGCCGAAAAAATCGATATTTTCGAATACTGACAGTGTGTGATAAAGATTTTTGCCCAGTCCCTGCGGCATATAGGCAATGCGTGGACAGATCGCGCGACGGTGGTCGACATCCGAAATATCGCCACCCAGTACTGTGATCCGGCCCTGCTGCATCATGCGTGCGCCGGTCAGCAGGGACATCAGGCTGGATTTGCCGACTCCATCCGGACCGATCAGACCCGCCATACAGTTGGCGGGAATTTCCACACTCAGGTTATCAAGTGCGAGTTTGTCACCGTAGCGCAGACTGACGTCCTCTATATGAACGACAGATCCCGGAGAAACAGGCGCATCCATTATGGCAGCCTGATTTCAAGTTCAGCGGGCCAGGCTGATGCGGGATCGAGTTTGACATAAGCCATGCCGGGTAACCCAGTCTTGATTTGTTCGAGATGCTGCTTCAGCAGCCCTGGATCAATCCTTGCCCGTACACGGAACATCAGCTTCAGACGCTCACTTTCAGTTTCTACTGTTTTCGGTGTAAATTGGGCGACACTGGCGACGAAGCTGGCGTGGGCTGGAATTACAAAGTCCGGTATGGCATCGAGCACGAGGCGGATATCACTGCCGAGTGCCACCTTGCCAGCGGCTTCGGTCGGCAAAAAGAAAGTCATATATACATCGGCTAGATCGACCATGTTGAGTACCCGGCCACCTGCATCCAGTACTTCACCCGGTTCTGCCACGCGATACTGTACACGACCATCACGCGGCGCCTTCAGTTCACTGTCGTCGATATCCGCCTGCAGGCGTGCGACTGTTGCCTGGGCTGCTTCGATGACTGATTCCGATTCCACTACCTCCGATTTTGCTGCCTCGATCCCGGCGCTGGCTGCAGCGACTTGAGCCCGCGCTGCGCTGACGGCAGCTTCGGCACTCAATACCCGTGCACGGTCATCATCCAGCTCCTGCTGAGCTGAAGCGCCTTCGCCAGCCAGTGTCTGTGTACGTTTCAGGCGTTTGCGGGCAGCGTCCAGTTCTGCCTGACGCTGGGCGACGACTGCTCGCGCAGCTGCCTGTTCACTATTACGCTGTACGACGATGGATTTTGCTGTCTGATAGGCATATTCAGCCCGACGGACCTGTGCTTTCGCTTCGGCCTGCTGAGCGCGCAGCACCAGCGTATCCATTCGTGCCACTATCGTATTGGCTTGTACGAAATCACCTTCTCTCGCCAAAATTTCGGTAATACGACCGGGAGCTTTGGCAGCAATATCGATTTCGGTTGCTTCGATGCGACCATTTCCTGCCACAATCCCGGCAGGCAGACCAGCAGGACGAAGTTTCCACCATGCTGCGATGGCAGCAGCGATAACAACAATCACAAAGATATAAGTCAGTATCGATTTTGCTCGTTTGTTCATTGTTTCTCCGGAATGGCTTTCACGAGCGGTGCAGTTGCAGTTGCAGTTGCAGTTGCAGTTGCAGTTGCATCTGCACCGCCTCCCAGTGATTTATAGACTGCAATCAGATCGGTCGAAGTTTTTGCTTCCGAGCGAGCCAGTTCGATCTCTGCACTGTAAAGGTTGCGCTGGGCGTCCAGCACATCCAGAAACGATACGGCTCCTACCTGAAAACGCAGCTGTGCCAACCGGACAGCTTCACGCAAATCCGTCACGGAGCGAGCCAGTGCCTGCCGCCGTGTCTCTTCTTTGAGATAGCGTGTCAGGGCAGTTTCAGTTTCCTGCAGCGCTTCCAGTATTGCTTTTTCAAATATCAGATAAGCTTCCTGCTGGCGTGCATTAGCCAGATCGATACCGGCCCGAATACGGCCGAAATTGAGCAGTGGCTGCAAAAGACCAGCAGCCGTGTTATAGGAAAAAGCCGCTGATTTAAACAGATCCTCAAGTTCAGTGTTGCGCAGTCCCAGAAATGCAGACAGTGACAGCCGCGGGAACAGTTCCGCAATCGCAGCGCCCTGCATGGCCGTTGCAGCCGCGAGCCGGCGCTCGGCAATGCGGAGATCAGGGCGGTGACGGATGGTTGCTGCAGGTGAAGCCAGAATGGCCTGTCCTGCTGCCATCGGTACGACATCCGGCTGGTTCAGGCTGGTTGCGAGCGCGCCTGGTTGTCGTCCCGTCAGTACTTCCAGTTGTCGCAGCGCAGCAGTCAAGCCGCCTTCCAAATGAGGAACCTGTGCTCGCGTGGTTTCTGTTTGCGCCCGTGCTCGCACTGCATCGTACCGTGTTCCGACACCTGCCACGAAAAGTTTTTCTGTCAGATCCTGCGTGGTTTGCTGGGCAGCCAGATTTGCACGTGTGATACGCAACTGATTCTGGAGGCTGCGGTATTCGATGTAGCTGCGTGCCAGATCGGCAGTCAGTGTAACCAAAGCCTGACTGTATTGCTCTTTTATGGCATCCAGATCTGCTGAGGCTGCTTCCAACCGGCGACGCAAACGGCCGAACAGGTCAATTTCCCACAAGGCATCGAAACCCAGTTCGAACAGATTGTATTTGATACCGGGGGCAATCCCAGGCAAAGGATTGTCACTGCGCTGTGCGCCTGCTGTCACATCAATAGAGGGGAAAAGTTCTGCACGAATGCCACGACGTTCAGCGCGAACTTGATCAATGCGGGCCAGTACTATTTTGAGATCGAGATTATCCGATAGCGCCAGGTCTATCAGATCATTCAGTTGGTTATCACTAAAATTTTTCCACCAGTTTTTTAATGTTTGTGGATCAATAGGAGTCAGGGTGACTATATCCTGTTCTGCATCGGTCTCTTTCGACTCAGCCTGCCAGTGATCGGAAGTTTCAGGAAATGATTGCCGGTAATCCGGGCCGACGGCGCATCCGGTCAGACTGATCAGAACAGACACCAGAGCGACTCGGTATATCATGACGCTGTCTTTTGGGTTGTAGCGTGATTTCTGCCGACAGCCGGGATGATCGCGACAGATAGATGCCGATATACCAGCAGTGTTCCGGCGATCTCTTTCATTCGGTATATTTGCATGAGAAATTTCGTTCTAGTAATGAATGTACTCATGAACACCGCTCGATTTTAGTATGTTATGACATGCTTCATAGTTAGGGTAAAGCGTACGTCTTGTCAAGGCATTTCCATTTAAAGAAACGGAATTCCTGTGAAATGGAAAGTTTCGATCTGTTTTTTTACCTGCCTGGTCATTGACTGGTATCTCCCGGAATACCCGCCACACAAAGACAAAACATGCGGATCAAGCTGCGAATCCTGCAATAAAGCGAGTGACAGCAGTAAACAACAGAGAATCTCCGGACAAAAGGGGAAACACGGCCAGTCCGGTCTCGCAACTACAATCCCGAGAAGGATTCGTATGCCTATATCGGTGTCAGCCTGATAACCTTTTGTTCAGGCAGCTCAGTCAGGCAAAGGAGGAATCGTCAGGCTGGGGCAGGAACGCATCCGGCAATTGCTGTATTATCTGTGCACCTGAACAGCCAGAACATGCGATCTCGCCTGAATACAGCTTTATCAGCGATTACAGACTCGGGTAACCGCTCAAGGTAATCGATATTGCAATTGCACATACTTTGTTACAACTGCTGCTGGATTGCTCTGGCATATCCCCTCGCAAGAACAATCCGAAGTGGGAATCAGTCAGGTTTCCCACAAATTCTCTGTGCGAGCCCCTTGCTGCCGATATCCCGACGCAGCTGGCAGCCTTCAAAGCGGATAGTCGCTGCGATATCGTAGGCCTGTACACGAGCCTGTTGCAGATCTTCTCCCAGTGCCGTTATGCCCAGCACACGACCGCCCGAGGTGAAAACTTTTCCGGGATACTGCTGATTGGATGTGGTGCCGGCATGAAAAACATGGAAATCACCTGTTTCCTCCTGGCGTGCCATGATTGCTGCCAACCCGTGAATTTCATCATTTTTTCGTGGATTGGCAGGATAGCCCTGCGCTGCCATGACCACGCACAGCGCAACGCGCTGATCCCATTCGATCTGTGGCTGATCCAGCGTGCCATTGACAGCATGTTCCAGCAAGGTGAACAGATCGGATTTCAGCCGCAACAGGATAGCCTGAGTTTCTGGATCGCCTAGCCGACAGTTGAATTCCAGTACATGGGCGTCGCCTTGCGGCGAGATCATTAATCCGGCGTACAAAAAACCAATGTATGGATGCCCTTCCTGCGCCATGCCTCGAATGACCGGCAGCATGATCCTTTGCATAATGTTGTCATGCAGATCAGATGTGATAACCGGCGCCGGGGAATAAGCGCCCATGCCACCGGTGTTCGGCCCTGCATCATTATCCAACAGTCTTTTGTGATCCTGGCTGGTAGCGAGTGGCAGCATGTTTTTTCCATCCGACAGCACGATAAAGCTGACTTCCTCTCCTTCCAGGTAATCTTCGATCAGGATGTGCGCACCGGCTGCACCCAGTTTATGATCCACCAGCATGGCATCGACAGCGGCGTGTGCTTCTTCCGGTGTTTGCGCGATGATGACACCTTTGCCGGCCGCCAGGCCATCCGCCTTGATGACAACCGGCAGCGCATGTCCATCAATATAATGATGAGCGACGGTAGCATCGGTGAAGGTTTCACTGGCAGCGGTTGGAATGCCGTGGCGCAACATGAATGCCTTGGCAAAACTTTTGGAGCCCTCCAGCCGCGCGGCATGCCGGGTGGGGCCAAATATACGTAAACCTGCCGCCTGAAAAGCATCCACAATCCCTTCTGTCAGTGGTGCTTCCGGGCCGACTACGGTCAGGTGGATTTTTTCCTGCCGCGCGAAATTCACCAGATCTGGAATGGCTGTAATAGAAATATTCTTAAGCTTTGCTCCCAGCGCTGTACCCGCGTTACCGGGTGCGATAAAGATTGTTTCAACCAGGGGAGATTGGGCCAGTTTCCATGCAATGGCGTGTTCCCTGCCGCCATTACCAATCACGAGTAATTGCATACTAGTGTCTGAAATGTCTTATGCCGGTAAACATCATTGCCACCCCCTGTTCGTTGGCTGCGGCAATAACTTCCTCGTCGCGGATGCTGCCACCGGGCTGGATCACAACCCGAGCACCTGCCTGCGCAAGTACATCGAGCCCATCCCGAAACGGGAAGAAGGCATCCGATGCAACCACGGATCCATGCAAATCAAGGTTAGCCTGGCTTGCCTTGATGGAGGCAATGCGTGCACTGTCCACCCGGCTCATCTGCCCGGCACCGATACCAAGCGTCTGACCGTTGGCACAAAATACAATGGTGTTGGATTTGACGAATTTCGCCACTCGCCAAGCAAACAGGCAATTCTCGATCTGTTCATCGGTTGGCCGGATTTGTGTGACAACGTGTAACTGGTCCGCCGTGATATCAAGATCATCCGGTGTTTGAACCAGTAATCCACCATCCACTCGTTTCAGATCATAAAGATTGCTGTGTTTATCCAGCGGTACGGTCAGTACCCGGATATTGGGTTTGTCTGCCAGCAGGTGTCTGGCTTCCGGGCTGAACTCCGGTGCAATGATGACTTCCACAAACTGTTGCAATACCGCTTTGACCAGATCAATTCCGACAACCCGGTTGATCGCAATAATGCCACCAAAGGCTGAAACCGGATCGGTGGAAAACGCTTTTTCGTATGCCGCAAGCGGCGTATCAGCCACTGCAACCCCGCAAGGATTGGCATGTTTGACAATGACGCAGGCCGGTTTGTCGAAAATCTTTGCACATGCCCACGCGGTATCGGTATCGGCAATATTGTTATAGGAAAGCGCCTTGCCTTGAAGCTGATCATAGTGCGCAAAACTGCCCGAAACATTGGTCATATCACGATAGAATGCCGCCTGCTGATGTGGATTTTCGCCATAGCGCAGAGATTGAGCCAGCATGAAATTCAGGTTGAGTTGCTCCGGAAAAGGTTTTTGCTCATGAGACGAAGTATCTAGCGCTGTCAGATAATTGCTGATGGCAGCATCATAGTGTGCGGTATGGGAAAACGCTTTTTGCGCCAGGTGAAAACGATAGTCGTAGCCGACCGATCCGTCGTTAGCGCGTATTTGTTCCAGTAGCGGCCCGTAATCCTGAGAATCAGTCACAACGGCGACTCGCTGGAAGTTCTTGGCAGCCGAGCGGATCATGGTCGGCCCGCCGATATCGATATTTTCGATCGCCTCTTCCAGTGAGCAGTCTGCTTTGGCGATAGTCTGCGCAAATGGATACAGATTGACCACCACCAGATCGATCGCTGGAATCTGTGCCTGTTCCATTGCCCGCTGGTGCGCAGGCAGATCCATCCTGGCAAGAATACCTGCGTGCACCTTCGGATGCAGTGTTTTGACACGCCCATCCAGCATTTCTGGAAAACCGGTGTAGTCGCTCACTTCGATGACGGGGATCTCCGCTTGTTGAAGCAATCTCGCAGTTCCACCGGTTGAAAGAATGGTGATGTTGAATTGGTGCAGAGCTGCTGCCAGCTCGACCACGCCTGTTTTGTCGGAAACGCTGATCAGCGCCTGTCTTATACTCATTTGAAAATTTATCGGATCTGATGTTTGATTAATCGGTTGCGCAAGGTATTACGATTGATGCCAAGCAGTTCTGCCGCTTTGCTTTGATTGCCCTGAGCGTAATGCATGGCGATCTCTACGAGCGGCTTCTCCACACTACGTATGACCATTTCATAAATCTGGCATGGTTTTTCACCATCCAGATCCTGGAAATAGGCTTCTACTGCTTTACGGACACAAAGTGCAATTTCATTTTCATTAATAACATTCATGCCTCAAGGATCTCTTCGTCAATATAGGTAAGTGTCTGGCTCCGGTCGGCTTGCTCATGGAAAAACTGATAAGTAGCTGCGAGTTGTTCTTCAATTGTTGTCAACCGGTTCATGGCATGACGGAAGGCCGCAGAACCGGCAAGCCCGCGCGTGTACCAGGAGATATGTTTACGCGCGATTCGCACGCCTGAATATTCACCATAAAACTGATACAGCGCTTGCAGATGATCAAGCAGGACGCGCTGAATTTCGACGACTTCAGGCAGGGGCAGGAAATTGCCTGTTGTCAGATAATGATCAATTTCCCGGAAAATCCAGGGTCTGCCCTGGGCAGCACGACCAATCATGACGGCATCGGCGCCGGTATATTCGATCACCTCCCTGGCTTTTTCCGGTGTATTGATATCGCCGTTGGCGATAACGGGGATACTGATGGCCGCCTTGACTGCTGCGATGGTGTCATACTCGGCCTGTCCCCGGTAGGCACAGGCGCGGGTACGGCCATGAATGGCCAGTGCCTGTATGCCTGCTTTTTCTGCAATACGTGCAACAGCGACCGCATTTTTGTGCTGTGTATCCCAGCCCGTTCTGATTTTCAGGGTTACCGGAATATCAACGGCCTGCACCACGGCTTCCAGTATCCTGCTGACCAGATTTTCGTCTTTCAATAAAGCAGATCCGGCCATGACATTGCAGATTTTCTTTGCCGGACAGCCCATGTTGATATCGATGATTTCGGCACCATGATCCGAATTATGGCGTGCAGCTTGCGCCATCATGGCTGGATCTGCTCCCGCGATCTGTACTGAAACCGGTTTTACTTCTCCGTCATGACAGGCGCGACGCCGGGTTTTTTCCGATCCATATAGCAGGGAGTTACTGGAAACCATTTCGGATACCGCCATCCCTGCCCCCATCTGTTTGCACAGTTGCCGAAAAGGACGGTCGGTGACACCTGCCATGGGGGCAACAATCAATTTATTTTTAAGCGTGTATGAACCAATTTGCATAAGACAGGCAAAGCTCAGTTAAAAATACTGGAAGAAAAATTTCATAGGGCTGCCGTCAGTTCCAGCTGCCGTATAGAATTCAGTGGACGATCGGGTGCACCCATTGGCTGAGACGGATTACTCTGGCTGCGCCAACATGCTTCCGGTTATTTCATCCGTTTTTTGTACCAAATATCATTTGCCGTGCGATCAGGCGTCTTGCGGGCGGCAGGCAATCCAGAGCAGTCAATCCTATGCCGTTACAGATCTGTAGTAGTGACGAATCGGTTGTAAACAGCTTTATCAGGGAATCAGTAAACATTCTGCCGATATGTTTGTCACATTGCCGCCGTTTTTGGTAGGCAGACAGCATTTTGCCCGATCCCGGTTCATTAGAGGTACCCAGTGGGGCTCGGCTGATTTCATTGGCCAGCTCCCATGCATCCCGCAAACCAAGATTAAATCCTTGCCCGGCAACTGGATGGAGTGTTTGTGCAGCATTTCCAATCATTACAGATCGATGCCCGACAATCGTTGATGCATGTTTAAGTATCAGCGGAAAGCTTGTGCGTTTGCCCACATGCATAAAATCACGCAAACGATCTCCAAACTGTTCGTGTAAATACAGTAAAAACAATCTGTCATCCAGTTTCAGCACCTTCTCTGCCTTGACAGTCGGCATTGTCCACACTAACGCGTACTGATCTCCAGACGGCAGCAGTGCCAGTGGCCCGTTCAGAGTAAAACGCTCAAAAGCTGTTCCAGACCGGAACGATTCAGTTTTTACGTTAGCCACGATTGCTGTATGCCGGTAATCATGAACATGATAATGAATACCATCGATCTGTTCCGCCAGTTTTCCACCATCTGCAAGCACCAGTAACCTGGCTTGAATCCGTTTTTCGATCCCGTTTTGCTGGTATGTTACTTGAGCCCGCTGCCGATCTGTCCGCAGAGTCGTGACCAGTGCGTTTACCTGGTACACAATACCGTAATCTCGCACAGATTGTCCCATGGTATGGTAGAGATTATGGTAATTGACTACATATCCCAGTGCGGGAATTCCGACGTCATCAGGTGTCAGCACCGTATGACCAAAGTAGCCACGATTCGAAATATGAATTGTAGTGATTGACGTAGGTTGTGCCAGATTTTCCCAGATATCCAAATGTTGCAGAATTAAACGGCTGCCGTACGAAAGGGCCAGCGGACGCGGGTCATCCACTGTTTCCGGCAATTCACGTGCCTCAAGCAGCAAAATCGAAAATTCATATTCACGCAATGCCAATGCCAGAGCCATTCCAACCGGTCCGCCTCCAACAATGACAATATCAAATTGCTGATCAGTCATGGCCATTCATATTAATAAGCAGCAGAACCAAACAAACAGATTAAATTACCCGATATTTGGGCTCTATTATCGATAACGGAACTCGGCAGATCTAGCATGTGCTTCAAGCCCTTCACCCTTTGCCAGAACGGATGCAATCTTGCCTAATTCAGATGCACCCTCAGCTGAAACCTGAATCAGGCTGGTGCGTTTCTGGAAATCATAAACACCCAGTGGAGAGGAAAAACGGGCTGTGCCGGAGGTGGGCAGAACATGATTGGGTCCGGCACAGTAATCTCCCAGTGCTTCACAGGTATACCGCCCAAGGAAAATTGCGCCAGCATGCTGAATATGATCGACCCATTGCTCCGGTTGATCAACGGACAGCTCCAGATGTTCAGGTGCAATCCGATTGGCAAGTAAACAAGCTTCCTCCAGATCGCGTACATGAATCAAGGCACCACGATTCTCCAGCGAGGCGCGGATAACTGCCCGGCGCGGCAATGTATCGATCAATCTGACAATACTTTCAGCGACTGCATTCAGGAAGGTTTTCTCCGGACAGAGCAGAATTGATTGTGCCTGCTCGTCATGCTCAGCCTGCGAGAACAGATCCATTGCAATCCAGTCCGGGTTGGTTTTCCCATCACAAATCACCAGGATTTCAGAGGGTCCTGCCAGCATATCAATTCCAACTTCTCCAAATACATGCCGTTTTGCCGTTGCCACATAAGCATTACCGGGGCCGACAATTTTATCTACCTTTGGAATGGTAGTTGTACCGTAAGCCAGGGCAGCAATTGCCTGCGCTCCCCCGATCGTAAAAACGCGATCTACTTCACAGATTGCGGCCGCTGCCAGCACCAGCGGATTTTTTTCTCCTCCTGGTGTCGGGGTGGCCATAATCAGTTCATTGACACCCGCCACCCGGGCAGGAATTGCGTTCATCAGCACAGATGAAGGATAGGCAGCCTTGCCTCCAGGCACATAGAGACCGACCCGGTCCAGTGCGGTAATTTTTTGCCCCAGCCGCGTACCATCCGGCTCAACATACTCCCATGATCGAGATAACTGTTTTTCATGATAGATACGTATACGAGAGGCAGCTTGCTCCAGGGCTTTGCGTTGATCACCGCTCAAGGCCTTCAGGGCTGATAACCATTGATCACGAGGTAATTCAGCCTGATCAATCCGGGTTATCTCCGGATTATCGAATCTGCGTGTAAATTCAAGTAATGCTTTATCTCCGTGTTGCCTGATTTGATTCAGGATATGAGTCACTGTCTGGCCAATCTCGTTATCAAGTGACGTTTCAAAGCGCAACAGAGATTCCAGTTTTTCCTGAAAATCAATATCCGAGGATGATAATCGTCTGATCTGCATCATGATAATTCAAGAATTTGTTCAGAAGCCTGCTGCAGAGCACATTGCGACGTTAGTATTAAACTCGAAATGCACACATAAAGAGTGGATGAACTACACATTTGCGGGGATTGCTGCATTAAACGCTTCTAATAACGGCTGTATTGCAGAGTTTTTAAGCTTGAGTGCCGCCTGGTTAACAATCAGGCGCGCTGAAATCGGCATGATTTCTTCAACTGCCTGTAAACGATTTGCCTTGAGTGTTCCGCCCGTCGAAACCAGATCGACAATGGCATCCGCCAGATCAACGAGTGGAGCGAGTTCCATTGAACCATAGAGTTTAATCAGATCGACATGCATCCCTTTCGCAGCAAAATGGCTGCGCGCAGTCTTGACGTATTTGGTGGCCACACGCAAGCGTGCACCACGAAAAACCGCTGAGGCATAATCATAATCATCCCGCACCGCGACCATCATGCGGCAGCAGGCAATTCCCAAATCCAGCGGCTGATACAATCCGATTCCGTCATGCTCCAGCAGTACATCTTTCCCGGCCACGCCCAGATCAGCGGCGCCATATTGTACGTAAGTCGGCACATCTGTAGCCCGCACCATGACGAGCCTGACATTCGGGCGGTTGGTTCCAATGATCAACTTGCGAGAAATGTCAGGGTCATCCTGCGGAACAATACCGGCAGCTTCCAGAAACGGGATGGTATCCTCGAAGATCCGCCCTTTGGAAAGAGCAATAGTAATATTCGACATCAATGGTCGTTATGCAAGATTTGCCGAGGCAAATTCCCAGTTGATCAATTTATCAATCACCGTATTGACGTAATCAGGCCGGCGGTTCTGGAAATCCAGGTAGTAGGCATGCTCCCAGACATCAATCGTCAGCAAGGGGCGAATACTGCGTGTCAAAGGCGAGTCGGCATTACTTGTTTTGACAATGGTCAACTTTGCTCCCTCTTGCGCAAGCCAGGCCCAACCACTACCAAACTGTGTAATTGCTGCATTGGCAAATTCCTGCTTGAAGGTATCTACACTGCCGAACGCTGCTTCAATTTTTTGTTTTAATGCTGCAGGAGGTTCGCCCCCTCCATTGGGACTCAGGCTGTTCCAGTAAAACATGTGATTCCAGACCTGTGCCGCATTATTGAAAATTCCGACTTTATCCGCGTGTCCGGCTGTGGCTGTAATAATCTGTTCCAGTGATTGCCCGGCAAATGGGGTGCCCGCAACCAGTTTATTCAGGTTATCGACATAGCCCTTATGGTGTTTGCCGTAATGAAAGCTTAATGTTTTGGCAGAAATGATTGGTTCCAGTGCGTTATCTGCGTAAGGAAGGGGAGGTAATACGTATGTATTGCCCGACTGTGCTGCTTTTGAAAAATCATCCAGACTGGTACTCATTTTCTCTCCTTTTTCTCCGAAAACGAATTTGAATAATGACATCATACGACTGTTATTAGTAAAAACATTATTGGCTGGCGCCGGTAACTTCCGTAGTAAAAGTTATCTGGTTGTATCCAGCTGTTCTCGCAGCCTCCATAATTGTGATAACAGACTGATGCGTAGCTTTGGTATCAGCACTGATCACGATGATCGGGTTATCCTGGTTATGAACTGCCGATCGCAAGGCATCCCGCAAACCTTCAATACTGGTAAATTTTATTGGACGACGGTTAATCGTATAGTCTCCAGCTGCACTGACCAATACATCAATCCTCTTTGAAGCATCCGACTCATGATCTTCGTCAGTGACAGCTGCTTGTGGCAATGTTATTTCAAGCTCCGAGAACTTCGAATAAGTCGTGGTAATTACCAGAAAAATGAGAATTACCAACAGCACGTCAATCATGGGAACAAGATTGATTTCGGGTTCTTCTTTTTTCTGACCTCGCTGAAAATTCATTGGAATCCTGATATTAGGCCAATAAAATTGCTGAATCTATCATGTCGAATTATTCAGCAGATTGGAATTTGCTCTTAAAACTTGCAGGCTGACGGACTATTCTAGTTTATTATTACTACTTTCACCATGCCCAGATATATTTCGAGTTATTCCGGATTTTTGTAAAAGGTCTTTCAAGTGGATCGTCCATCAGTAAGTGTCGTCATGGGCAGCAGCAGCGATTGGCAGACCATGCAGCATGCTGCAGGCATTTTAAAAACGTTCTCCATTCCGCATGAAACCATGATTATTTCGGCACACCGCACACCCGACAGAATGTTTAATTACGCCGATACGGCCCGCAACCGCGGGATCAAATGCATTATTGCCGGTGCGGGTGGCGCAGCTCATCTGCCTGGCATGATCGCCGCCAAAACCACACTACCCGTTCTTGGCGTTCCTGTTACTTCAAAACAGTTACAAGGCGTTGATTCACTCTTATCCATCGTACAAATGCCCAAAGGGGTACCGGTCGCCACTTTTGCCATTGGCGAAGCCGGTGCGGTCAATGCCGCGCTGTTCGCCATTGCCATTCTGGCTGGGGAGAATATCCTGCTGGCTGAAAAGCTGGATCAGTTTCGCAGAGATCAGGCCGCTTCCATTGCTGCAATGACACTCCCCGAGCCATGTATATAAAACCAGGCGCCATGCTGGGTATGCTGGGTGGTGGTCAGCTGGGCAGAATGTTTGCTATGGCAGCCCAACAAATGGGCTATCGGGTAACCGTACTGGATCCAGCCATAGAAAGTCCCGCTGCGAATATTGCTGAACGCCATCTGCAAGCAGATTATCTGGATTATCAGGCACTGGATGAATTGGGATCGACCTGCGCCGCAGTCACCATAGAATTTGAAAATGTACCTGCCCAGGCGCTACGCTATCTCGCACAACGCTGTGTGGTCAGCCCTGATGCAGAAAGTGTTTCGATCGCACAGAACCGCATTCTCGAAAAACAGTTTCTTGTGGAGAACGGTTTTCCGGTCGTACCCTTCGCCATTATCCCCAATGAAAGAGATATCTCCCACGAGGTTGATGCCTCCCTGTTCCCGGGCATACTCAAGATCAGTCAGTTTGGCTACGATGGTAAAGGACAGATTCAAATTGAAAACAGGGATGTTCTGGCGGAACGATTTGCTGATCTGGGCAGCAAACCTTGCGTACTGGAAAAACGATTGCCGCTTGCCCATGAAATTTCCGTTATCCTCGCTCGTGATATCCGCAGTCAGATAACGTTCTTTCCTGTCCCTGAAAACAAGCACGTGCAGGGCATTCTTGATACAAGCATTGTCCCGACCCGGCTACCGGACAGGATTGTTGAAGAAGCTTGCGAAATTGCTCGTCAAGTAGCCATGAAGCTGAATTACATCGGAGTTCTGTGCGTGGAATTTTTTATCCTGGATGATGATCGGATCCTGATCAATGAAATCGCACCTCGCCCGCACAACAGCGGACATTATTCGCTTGATGCATGTATCACCTCACAGTTTGAGCAGCAGGTTCGCGTATTGTGCGGGCTTCCCCATGGCAGCACCAAACAAGTACAAGCTGCCATAATGATCAATATGCTTGGGAACCTGTGGCAAAATGGCGAACCTGCCTGGGATCAGATTTTACGTCACCCACAAGCCAAGTTGCATTTATATGGTAAACGTGAAGCAAAACCAGGCAGAAAAATGGGCCATTTCACTGTACTGGCAGATTCAGTTGAAGAAGCCTTGTTGCAGGCTCGGCATATCAGACATAATCTCCAGCTGCCAACGCAGCACATTCCAGGAATAGACACCCTTCATTATGACAATCGCAACACTGTTTGAAACCAGCATAACAAGTCTCTCTCTGCTGCATCGGGGAAAAGTACGGGATATTTATGTGGTGGATGAAAACAACCTGCTCATTGTGCAAACGGATCGCGTTTCTGCTTTTGATGTAATATTGCCAACCCCGATTCCGGGAAAAGGAAAAATACTGACAAAAATCTCCCGTTTCTGGTTCGAAAAGCTGGCGCATATTCTCCCCAATCACCTTACCGATATCCCTCCTGAATCTGTTGTACTGCCTGAAGAGCGAGATCAGGTTGCAGACCGTGCCTTCGTTGTTAAAAAACTGAAACCACTCCCGGTTGAAGCAATTGTACGCGGCTATATTTCAGGCTCGGGCTGGAAGGATTATCAACGCAGCGGTGCTATTTGCGGCATTACCCTGCCAGAGGGATTGCAGGAGGCAGATAAAATTCCCGGTGGCGCAATCTTTACCCCCTCCACCAAAGCCGGATCAGGATCACATGATGAGAACATTCCATATACTGCCTGTGAGCAAATGCTGGGGGCAGCACTTGCCTCGGCTGTCAGTCAATATGCAATTGCACTTTACAGCGCAGCTGCTGACTACGCGCTAACACGGAATATCATTATTGCGGATACCAAGTTTGAATTCGGCCTGAATGATGACGATCAGCTTTACCTGATCGATGAAGCGCTGACACCTGATTCTTCGCGCTTCTGGCCTGCTGAAAGCTATCAGCCTGGCAAAACACCCCCCAGCTACGATAAGCAGTTTATTCGTGACTGGCTGGAACAAATCGGTTGGAACAAAACCCCACCAGCTCCTGCTGTTCCCGCCGAAATCCTTATGCAAACGGTGGAGAAGTACCAGGAAGCGTATCGCGCACTGGTACCGTAATCAGTCTACATATACTCCCATACTCCCGCGAGAAGCTGCAGCTTGCTACTGTACTGTAAGTTGCCAGACCCTATCAAGATTTAGCAAGAATGCTGTTATAAATTTGCTGGTATTTCGCTACACTTTTCTGCCAGTTTCGTTCTGTTTCGACAAACTCCCGGCCGGCTCTGCGTAACTCAGCCCACCGTTGGGGTGCATTCAGAAGTGCTCCGACTTTTTCTGCCAATGAACATGGATCACCCGATTTGAACAGGATGCCGTTATGATCGTCACGAATCAGCTCCCGGTGACCACCAACATCCGAAGCAGCCAGCACCCTGCCTTGCGCCATTGCTTCCAGTGGCTTTAAAGGCGTAACGAGATCAGTGAGACGCATGGAAAGACGGGGGTAAACCAGCACATCAATCAGATCATAATAATACTGAACCTGATCATGCGGCACCCGGCCAGTAAAGATAACCCTGTCTTCTATACCAAGCCGGCTGGCAAGTTGTCGTAATTGTGTCTCCTGCGGCCCGCCTCCAACCAGTAACACACGCAGATCAGGGTGATTGGGCAGCATAAGCGGCAAAGCTCGCAACAGGATATCCAGGCCCTCATAGGCATAGAATGAGCCAATAAAACCAATCACCTGCTTATGCCTGAGCCCCAATTGTTCTCCAAGTAACTCATCTGCAGGACGAGTTGATGCAAACTGCTCAATATCAACAGCATTGGGGATAGTGGTGATTTTTTCCGGCGCGATTCCCCGCCTGATCATATCATTGCGCAATCCCTCGCAAATCGTGGTGACCGCATTCACATGGCGCAACGCGTGATTTTCCAGGCCGCGTGTCAGGCGATAGCGCATACCCCATTCCCGGCTGGTGCCGTGATCCACGGCTGCATCTTCCCAGAATGCCCTCACTTCATAAACGACCGGAATACCCGATTTACGAGCAGTGCGCAAGGCAGGAATGGCATTGAGCGCCGGAGAATGTGCGTGCAGGATATCCGGCTTAATGGATTGCACAATCTCGATGAGGCGATCAGTCAAGCCACTCATAACAGCGATCTGATTCAGAACAGGTAGTCTGTTGACAGGATGTGCGCGGCGAGGGGTTCGGAAGAAATGCCAGTTATCTACGTTTTCTTCCAGCAAGACCGAGCCAGTATGCTTGGCACTCGTCACATGAAATGTCTCCCAGCCAAGGGCGCGCTGTTCTTTCAAAATTGCCAGGGTGCGGAATGTATAGCCACTGTGTAACGGGATGGAGTGATCCAGAATGTGCAGAATACGCATAATTTAGTTTTCAGCCAGATAAAACTCGGATGGTAGCGCTATCAATAGCAATACTGCATCCAACGGCAAGCTTTCTTTTTTCTTGATTACCACATGATTTTTGCATCTTTTCATTTTATGAATCGTGCAATCAGGCGTATATCCATTCCAATTTTCCGGACATCGATTACTTGCAGGTTACATTTCTCTGATAAATCGGCAATCTCGGGTAATACCAGCATTGGCTGTGCCGAATTACCCAACAGACTAGGAGCAAAATAAAAAATAATTTCATCTGTCAATCCCGCTGTTACTAACGCTCCACTCAATACAGAGCCAGCTTCAACCAGTAGTTCATTGATACCCAATCCGGCCAGCTTCGCCAGCATTGCCATAAGATCGACTTTTCCAGCCTGATCAGGCAAAACAACGATATGAGCACCTGTGTCTTCCAGACGATGTATTTTTTTTCTGTCGGTCTGTGCCGTAAAAATCCAGGTTGCATTTGCATTCTTTAGTAATTTTGCCTGCAGAGGGATCTCCAGATCCGAATCCACAACCACCCGTATAGGCTGCCTGGATGTCTCGATATGACGCACCGTCAACAGCGGGTCATCCATCTTTACTGAGTTGATTCCCGTTAATACCGCACATGAACGCGCACGCCACCTGTGGCCATCTTGTCGAGCTGATTCACCCGTAATCCACTGACTTTTACCATTTTTCAACGCAGTCCTACCATCAAGACTGGTCGCTATTTTAGTCCGTACCCATGGACGACCATACCGCATTCGGGTCACAAAACCGATATTCAATTGTTGCGCTTCATTCTCCAGCAAGCCTGTTTGCACCTCAACACCCGCTTTCTGCAGTTTCTCCTTACCTTGTCCATTTACACGGGGATCGGGATCACCCATTGCCATAATCACTTTACATATTCCTGCACGAATCAAGGCTTCAATACAGGGTGGTGTATGGCCATAATGGCTGCAAGGCTCAAGTGTTACGTAAACTGTGGCACCCCTTGCCAGGCCTCCTGCTTCCCGTAACGCATTGACTTCCGCATGTGCTTCCCCTGCCCGCTCATGCCACCCTGTTCCGACTACCTTGCCATCATTTACAATCACACACCCCACACGCGGATTCGGGCTCGTGGTAAACAGCCCTTTTTCTGCCAGCTGTAAAGCGTGCGACATATACACATAATCTGAAGCAGTAAACACCCGTTTATTATTCCTTTAATACAAATGCTGCAAAATTATCCGCGCTACTATCGCTAACATTTTGTAAAAAATTCCCTGATTCACAGCATTAACGCTTCCTTTCGTTTACAACTCAAAAAAATGAAATGTCGAATTTGACTTTGAAATCATTGTCATTTGCGCAACTTGTATCTGCGCTTTTACCTGCCCCATTATTCATGCTACGATTTTCACACATTACTATTATAGTCGGAGATAGAAATGCTTTTTGTAAAGACAGTTATCACCTTTCTCATCTTATTGCTGACAAGCGGGGCATTTGCCAAGGAACAGGTACCGTACGCTACTCAGGTTACTGATCTGATGCGCTACTATCGCGCCACTCCCAACATTGCCACTTCCGGAGCACTTGCCCAGGATAGTATTCGGGAGCTGGCCAAACACAGCTTCAACACCGTAATTGATTTACGTGTTGAATCAGAAGGTACGCCAAGTGAAAAAAAAGCTGTCGAGGCCGCCGGGATGACCTATATCAATATCCCCGTTACCAATGACGGTGTAAATGAATCACAACTGACGGCCTTCAAACGGGCACTGGAGCAAGCATCCCCTCCTATACTGATCCATTGCGCCACTGGTAACCGGGCAGGTGCCATGTGGACTGCCTACCGGCTGAACGAGGGTGTATCTCCGGAGATCGCTTTCAAAGAAGGGCGCGCTGCCGGCATGAGTGCCAGTATGGGAGAACGAATCAGAAAAATCTGGTGTAAAGAAGGTTGCGAGTAAGCCTCTGAACTTCTGCAACCAGATTTCAGGTAGCTCACTGTACAGGGCCAGGAAAAAACGGAGGAAAGACAGATTAAAATACCATGGGCATTCTAAAGCTGAGTCTGACATCCTGCGCATCACTGGTCGTTCCTATGGCAACGGAGAAGTTCAAGGTGGTCCGCTGAGAATATTTAAAAGCATAACCGAGCAATAATTGCCCGATATCAAGCTGACTACCTTTCAATGTCCGATTATTTATTTTGGTATTGAAAATATGGCGATGGCCATACCCGATATTAAATGAGGAACGCTCGTTAATCCCGAATCCCATACCAAAAGTCATCCCTACCGCATAACCTGGATCGACCTTAAATTTATCACCCGATCCATCAACCGCCTTTTCCTTGGTACCCATATTGTAGTTGTAGGCCAGATTTGCAAAAAACACGGCCGGATCAGTTGCATAAAGTGCAGTAACGCTCGGCTCAAGACTGAAAAAACCTGATCCTGTAGGTACTTCGGTAGGGAATACAGCACCCGGAACACCTTGAGCTTGTGCGTATTTAATATCAAAAGGGCCTTTGCCTGTCGGAGCTGTGGCCCGCAAATTTCCCACCAGAATAGGCCAGCCTCCTGCTCCAGAATTTATCTGATAGCGCGCAGCAAATTCGATGTCTCCCAAACCATTTCCGGATGCGTTGAATGTTTCATCGATCCCGGCGCCAATACTGACAGGCCTGGAACGTTGCTCATCAAAACGCGCACGATAAGGAACTCTCGCTTCAACCTCAAGACGATCCGTTATCCCATAGCGAGCTCCGATACTTGCCATAAGACTGTGTTGATCCACTTGACGAACATCTATCAAACCAATGGCAATCGCCGGAAGAAATGTAAATGCATCCAGAAAAATCCGGTTACTGTCTGTAAAGGCATACTCCAGTGTAGGCTCGATTACAATTTTCCCTTTACGTGTCAGTACCCCCCCTACCGTGTCACTCAATCGCGGCATCTCGGGCGGTCTTGGTTTCTCATCCTGCTTGGGGGGTGCCTGACCCACCGGTTTTGATGGAAGATTACTGGATTCTGCTCGCGCATGAACACCATCAGTATTTTTGTCAGCCGGTTTAACAACTACCGCCCTCGGCGGAGAAGGCTGAGATGGAGGAGAACCAGCATTTTTAGTAGCTGTACCTCCGGAAGGATTACGGTTAGCTGTTTGTGGGGAAGTCAAAGAATCCAGACGAGTTTTTAGATTCTCAATTTCCTTACCCTGCTCGATAATAATTTGTCGTTGCTTTTCAAATTCCTTCTGCTGTTGTGCAAAAAGAGCTTTGTATTGATCAAGTATGTCTTCTTCTGCTGCTCTTCCCGTTTGAGCGGAAAGAGTGAGAAATAATACGAGGCAGCCTGCGAACAATTTATACGTCATGACACGGAGCAGTCGCTGATTGTTTTTATCAGCCATGTTTTTTCATTCATATTTGGCAACGTACGGAAAAATTAAACTACCGTAGCAATGCCGGCGCTAAAAACTCGGTAAAAACTCGCTGACTACCACTACTCTCCGTAATTCCTTTCAGATTGCTGACTTCTAAATTAATGGTTGTCAATGCTTCGATATGCTGACTATCCACTGTATTTTGAATAAAAGTACTGAGTTCCGGTACAGTGATAGAACCAGACACCATGTTTTGCATACCCGCTTGTAAAACTACGCCTTCGCCCGGAAGCTGAAGAGAGGACGAATGCACCAATACATCATTCAGGCGGACAAGTTTTTCCAGACTCATGTCAATATGGATACCATTCGGAAGAACAAATCCCCCTCTCAACATTGAAAGCTCTTTATCTGTCGCCCGCTCCCATTCCTGATGGAAGGCATTTTGAATGGATAATCCAGTATTTATATCCTCAGCCTGTACCTGGGGCACAAAACACAGCAACATCGACAGTGCAAGGTAGTGTTGAATACTTTTAACTCTCAGACGAGATTTCCCGGTTTCCATTTTTTTCCTGTATTCATACGAACCATTAAAAATCCCAAGGGCCTGGATGCAGCACATTAAAAACGCCCAAACTTGTTCGATCTACTGCTTCACCTAATGGAGCCACTCTACCTGCCCATTCTTCGTGTATTTTCTGGTAGCTTACTTCAGGATCACGATTGGCATGAATCAGAAATAAGATACGATTCCCCCACATTTCCTCAAATTCGGAACGATTCATAGATTTAACGCCCTGAGCCGGATCTCCCACTAGAACTCTATCTTCATCCACACCCTTGATAATGACAAAATGCATATAGCCATTATGATTAATGATAGTAATGGCAGGATTACCAGTAGCATGCAATTTATTCAGATCAATCTTGAAGCCATCCGAACGATATCCCCTGCGCTCAAGATATCGCTTCATATCCAGCATAGAAAAGCCTTCCCGTCTGATCTTTTCCTGATTTCCATGCTGAAACATATCGACAAATACAGATTGCTCATCAACAGTATCGTCAAAATGAAAAGTAAGCAGGCTCGCCAGAGCAGCAGAGCCGCAGCTGAAATCATACTGTTGCCGGTAAACAGTATTGAAACGTCGTTCTGCAAAGCTTTTTATTCGGATATTGAAATTAGCCCCGCCTGCCATATCGATCATGTCCAGCGCGGATACTTCACTGCAAGGAACGATTAATATCCCCAATAAAGTTAATGTGGCCAGCAGCAGTTTCATAATCGATTTTGTCCTGGGGGTAACTTAAAATTACTTACCACTTCATGCAGATCACGTAACAAATCTCGAGAAACTGACAAAAAATTGTGTGACGCTATGCTATCGGTTGTTCTATCAAAACATTCAGTCCAAATATATTAGGGTAATACCGTTACATTAATAATTGTCGAATCCTGGATGAGAACATTGTTACCTGAATTTTGAATAACCGAAAACATCCCTCCTGATCCAGCAAAAGAACCGTTGTCAATCATATTCACGCCACTGGTATTGTTTGTTGCCGTATTACCGCTAAGAAGTGCGCGAACATTCATGTTGTTCAGGGTAGTCACATCTATTCCTTCCCGGCCTGTGGCACTATCCAACTCCTCAACAGAAGCGATCTCAGCCTGAGGAAGATATCTGCCTTCCGGCACCAGTTCCACTCCAGATGCCGTGCAAGTCAAACTGCCTAGCGCCCATATTGCCAGTACAACAAGACCTTTTTTAATGCTGGTTTCTATCATACTCACCCCCATTCGTCACTTACGCTCACTTATCCTGCTGCAGTAAAAAACTGGCAAGCAATATTGCTACTGCCTGCCAGTTGAAAACACTATATTACGTCGAGCAAATAAAATTATTATTGATTAACATTCACATTGCCCTGGAAGCTTACTTGCTGTTGAATCAGCGAGCTGGTTCCCAGATTCTGGGCAACCTGGTTCAGACCAGCTGCGCCATTGAACGAATCAGTAACATTGTTATTGACAGTACCACCTGCCAGGGCAACGGCTTCAGCAGCACCACCATCAGCTGCATTGCCGGTTACAGAACCTTCCAGTGCTGAATTGTTGACAGAATAGGTAGCTGTTGCATCACCACCATTAGATGCTGCACCACCATTATCTGCGGCAGTTTGGCTGTTATCGCTGTTATTGGTATTGTCAACAGAGGCTGTACCATTGTTATTGGCTGCAGCGCTGCCTTGCCCACTGGAGTCAGCCAAGCTGTTGTCGCTGTTGTCGCTGTTGTCGCTGTTGTCGCTGTTGTCAGCAAAGGTGCTTCTGTCGCTGTTGTCGCTGTTGTCGTTGTTGCTGTCAGCGGTATTAGTGCTGTTGTTACTGTTGTCGTTATTACTGTCAGCAGTGTTGGTACTGTTGTTGCTGCTGTCACTGGTGTTATTGCTGTCAGCAGTGTTGGTGCTGTTGTTGCTGCTGTCGCTGGCGTTATTGCTGTCGGCAGTGTTGGTGCTGTTGTTGCTGCTGTCGCTGGTGTTATTGCTGTCAGCAGTGT
>NZ_QRCC01000016.1 GCF_009833125.1 Nitrosomonas sp. HPC101 | reverse complement strand
AGGGCTGGTAACAGTTAAAGACAATCAAACAGAACATGTGTCGCGCTTCCCTTTTGCTGTGGGAACAGGAGGTAAATTCAAAATGAATATGTATTTCTGGCCATTGTTGATCATCATCGCAGGCGCTGGATATTTCTTCCTCTCAGCAAAAAAGAAAAAAAATACTTAGCAAAAGTAATTTAGTTCGATAAAGTTTGATATTTCCTAGGCATGTTTTCTATCTATTTGGAAATAAAGTTCTCCGCCATAAGCAACGAGGTATTTGCTTTTTAGTATGCTGGCCCTCAAGCAATTCTCCTTCGAGGGCTAGTAACTAAATCCACGCAGAGATAAAAGAAGACGAAAGCATACGGGGTTGCCCCGCCTTTCTGCAAGTACACTTGGGAGGTAAGTGAGCTTAAGGATCGGTACAGGGCCGAACTATCCGGCCATGGGCATTGATTGACTAGCGTCCAGAATGGATAAATAGATTGATTGATTGCAGTCTGTGGGGTTGACTTACAGTACGGTAGACTAGTTCGGTAATTTCAAGACCAGCTTGAGCGAGAGATACCATACGCTCAGCTTCCAAAAATATACGGCCAGATATCTGGCCGCATGCCCCCGCATGATTCAATCTGCGCACAGTAACCCTTGCTCGTGATTCGATTGATTGGGGAGTGATTGCTAATCAGGAAAACTATATTTTATTGGCTGAATAGATTTATCGGATAGCCAACAAGCGTGATATGAGCTACCCGATAAATTTTAATAAATACTGATTTTTAATTAATGAGTTTTAACTTCGCTTGAGGTTGTTTCCTCTTGAACACTTACCTGATCACCTAGCTGTTTGAGTGTACCGGCACCGATACCCTTTACATTGCTCAAATCTTCTACCGACTTGAACGTGCCATGCTTTTCCCGGTATTCGATTATTGCTTTTGCTTTGACTGGTCCCAAACCTTTTACCGATTCAAGATCGGTCTGACTTGCTGTATTGATATCTACTCCCGCTAGCACCGATAAATTTAACCCGAAAAACACTACAAAAATCAAAAAAACTTTTTTCATTTTTTAACCTTTGTTGAATATTAAAAAATATAATCTTTCGATTATTGAGCTTACATTTCTTGGACAGTTTGTAATTTTCTTGCTAAGAAATCGATATCGGCACTCTTCTTGTTAACTCTAGGTGACATTGTAGTGGTCAACTAATTCCGGACACGGTTTTAAGTTTTTCTTCTGCCACTGTCGGAGCGAACCTGCCATTAAAGGAGTGGGGCCGCTGCTGATTGTAATACCCCATCAGATAACTGCCGATATCCTTCCGGGCAGCCAGCGAGACTGTGGTAACCCATTGACGGTACCCACTCTGTTTTCAAGCTGCGAAACAGCCGCTCCATCGGCGCGTTGACGCTCCTATGTCAAGTGGATCGCATCGA
>NZ_QRCC01000015.1 GCF_009833125.1 Nitrosomonas sp. HPC101 | reverse complement strand
GAGAATTGCTTGAGGGCCAGCATACTAAAAAGCAAATACCTCGTTGCTTATGGCGGAGAACTTTATTTCCAAATAGATAGAAAACATGCCTAGGAAATATCAAACTTTATCGAACTAAATTACTTTTGCTAAGTATTTTTTTTCTTTTTTGCTGAGAGGAAGAAATATCCAGCGCCTGCGATGATGATCAACAATGGCCAGAAATACATATTCATTTTGAATTTACCTCCTGTTCCCACAGCAAAAGGGAAGCGCGACACATGTTCTGTTTGATTGTCTTTAACTGTTACCAGCCCTACAAAGTCTCCCTCTTCAGGAAAGATGTGTTCAAACGTTACTGATCCATTCGAGTACACTTTAGGAGGAATGTGCATGATGGTAATTTCATCAAGATTACCTTCTTCTCCCGGCGCAGCACCTGTGTCACGAATAATGCGTACTTCGGTTGTCAATGGCCTGAGTGCTTCATCAATATAATCCAGTGCTACTATTGTGCGGCCGGTGTTGGGGATGTCTTCACAGAATTCCTGTTCTTGCGTGCTTTCAGGCTGGTAGCCTGTAAAGTGCATGGTATATGGTCCAATTGTGAGTTTACACATGTCCTCTGCCATAGACAGCCCGCCATGAGCATAGGCCTGCATCCAGCAGGCCATGCCCAGTAACATTCCAACCAGCCATTTAGCACCAGTTGTTATCCATCCTCTTGTCATCTATCCATTCCTCCCTGTTTTTATGTTTTGTTGTGCAACCTATCACTTCTACAAAGCGATCAGATTTAATCGTCTTCGGATTTAAACCAGTTTCGCAAACGGCCGGATTGTATCAGTTTATATATCAACCACCCCAGGAACAGAATCGCAATTACCGGACCTGCCCAGGTACGCGCAAGCTTGCCGTAGTCAACCATTTCAACCCGTAACTGGTAGTAATAATTTAGTGGAGGGACCCCTTCCGCTGTTACGACTACCGAATACAATCCTTTTTCCAGTTTGCCTATTCCATTAATAACTCCATCTGGATGATACGCCGCATTTACCTGGACAATCGCTTCACCTTCCTTTTCTGCACCTCTGAATACTTGCATACCAACCGGCATTTCCCGCAAACCCAGGTCTATCAGATCCACAACCAGATAGGTATCTCCGGCCACTGGAATTTCTGTACAGTAGTGCCCGTTCTGATCAAATTGGGGCTGATAGGTATTCAAATGCACCATGTTCTCACCTATCTGGCGCACACAAGTATCTTCTTCCAGTGATACTCGACCATGCCCCAAGGCTGTATTCGCGTAACACAGGATGGCAAGAACGCAGGTCATGAAAGCCAGTTGTATCGAGTGCTTCAACGTGACAACTCCTTGCTCTTGTCGTAATAAAAAACTACTTTCCTGCTTTTCCAGCAGAGGCTCTCTTCTCATTTTATAATTCCTTTCAATCCAGTATCCAAGTACCGAATTCGCCAGGCTGTCGATGCTTTACTTCAAAACCAAGGTTATCAATAAAAAACCGGTACACCTCTGTCTTACGACAGGCGATGCACCGGTTCTTATTAACTAATACGCAGTACCTCGGTACTGTTTATCAGAGTTTGGTAAAGACAGGAATCACCGGACCAGCAATGCTGTTGATATGGCGATTACCTTCTGCATCCCAAGACATGAGCAGTCCACCAAAACGGCTTTCCGGGTCACCCAGCAACGCCATCAGACGTTGGATTTCCCACAGAGCATCTTTGGCTTCCATTTTCAGTTGCTTGGTTTGACCAGGCTCAATTGCGCCTTCATCGTCAAAATTCAAGCCTACCGCAACCAGTTCACGAGGATACTGTGGATCCAGGTATTTGCGACCGGTGCTGTTGACGAAACGAATACCCGCTGTGGTAAATTCACCAAATGTAACCGGTTCATCACCATTGTTGGTTACTTCCATCGTGACACGCAGCGCACGCCCAGGGACATCATAGTTAGCATCTACGATTTTGATTGCTACCGGATTAGGTGCTACCGGTAACGGTGCAACTTTAGATTGACCAGCCTGGATAGGCACTGTGTATGGATGCTTGGTTTCTGTATAGCGGTATCCACCCCACACCAAAGCCAAAGTCAGAACTGCAAGTACCAAGGTGATTTTTTTGTCAACAGGATCCAACAACAAATCGTCACCATAGGCGAGCAATACCCGACTGCGTGGCAGGAACATCGGACGTGCTACAAAGATACCAATCCACAATATACCGATTGACATCCAGAGAACATGCCAGAAAATACCATTTGATAAGTTAAACGTTTCTGAATCAACCGTCTCACCTGTCAGCAGCTTGAGTGGATTAGTAAAATCATCCCAGCTTCCGGTAATATTCATCCATGCGCCTGGTCCTGCAATCGGGCCTGCATCTTTAACGTTCAACATGGCATGCATGTGATGCCGTCCTGGAATACGGGCTCTCAGATTAACTTCGAACTCGTAGTCACGACCAATTTGCAGAGGGCCTGAAATAAACCATGGGTGACCATTGATCTTTGTACTTAAACGTACGTATACCGAACTTGGGCTACCTACGTTAAAGAATGAAAAATCCGGGCTTGCTGCTGCACGCGGCCAATCTTCAGCCAAGTGAAATTTGCCGGTAATCTGCGCATTTTCATTGACTTTGGTTACTTCCGGACCCCATTTGATGTCATACCATTGCACGGTACGCATCCGAAGAAACGGCTCCTGGGATCGTTCTCCATGGGCTGCTACTGTTGAGACATCCAGTGTTACTGTCATGGTCAGTGCCGCCATCGCATAAACAGCAACGCCACAAAGTCCCATCATTCCACGTTTATAAAGGTTCTTGATACCCATTTTATTTGATCCCCTCTGGAAACCCTTCTTCACCAAATGCCGTAACATCATTGCGTTGTACGATCCGTCCTCTTTTACCTTTAACGTAGAAGAAGGCTGTGCAGAAGACTTTTCCAAGATACCACCAGACGGTAAACATCAGCATGGATACAAACGCAGCAAAGAATGCTGCAATCACTGTGGTGTGACCGCCAAAGGTACGTAATGAACCTTGCTCAATATGACGAACATACTCTGGTGTACCTGTACGAACATACAGATGACCCATGTAGTCAGCCATCGACAGCAGTGTTCCTTCCACAACGATCGGCAGATGGGTCGGGCCAAAAATCGCCCAGTTACCCGGGTAGAACAGCAGACCAAAGAATCCACCTCCAACCAGTGCAGTCACTAGCCAGTTACGTGTCAGATACATTGTGAAATCCAACATCAATGCACCCGGGAGCATAATGCCCGGTGTTACAAAATTGAGTGGATAGTGTGACCACCAGTAAAAACCCCAGTAACGCGTCAGCCACTCACCGATCAGCAGACATACTACGCACAGCGTCGCACCAAATGGCTGGCGGTAGTTGACCCACAGGTAATACATGATTGCCGAGCAATAGGTAATTCCCACTATAGGTGTAACTACAGGCCACCATTGACGATCTTTCCAGTCCATCCAGAAATCCCAGTCACCTGCCAGCAACATGAAGTGCATATGGTAGGTACCTACCAGCAGAACAACCAGAATCGGGAAATAAACTGCATCAATCAGGCGTGACATATGGACCGCTTCCGGCGGCATTTTGGCCGCCTTCAGGATCTCTTCCGTTCTAAATATACTCACCCTACCCTCCCCTCTTATAATTGAAAATTAACATCACGATTCCTCTTTTTTTCTTAAGGCACCGCATTCCGATTACCGGCTGACCAGTTGCCAATCTCTTGACATCGGCCAGTCACTTCTTTTTCCATATACCCCTTGAAATGCAGTTTCCCGGATTTCAAGGGGTATTCCGGACTAAGCTACAATCTGGTTATTCAGAATTTCTTTGCTTTGATTATTCCAGATCACATCAGTCAGATTGGAATAACGGGTAATGATCTGGGCAGCCACTCCACCTTGAAACAATCCAGCCCAACCAAGCACTACAAAACCCCAGTGCAATGGTGCGCTAAACAGTTCTTCCATGAACCAGAAAGCATGACCCCATTCATTCAAACCAACGTTTGGCAGAATCATCAAAGGACCAGCAATAGCCATTGTTAACGGGAAGGAAATTCCACGGCTGAACAGCGGCAGACGAGTCATTGCGTACAAATAGGTTGCAATCCCGCAGACGATGTACATCGGGAATGATCCATAAAACACAACAACATGACTTGGCGTAAAGCTGGTATCACGAATAATCACCTGGTGCCAAGAGGCATCCTGCTCCGTAAAGAAGCTACCACCCCAGTAAACACCAAAAAGATATACACCCAGCCACATCATGTAGTAGAAGTAACGTTTAACTTCCAGTTTCGGATCCAGGTTATCCAGTTGCTCTTGCGTATCACGCGTTTTTAAGATCCAACCCCAGGTAACCAGTGCAAACAGCGGCATAATGGCCATGTGTACGCGCCACAGTCCCATCCATACACGGTCAAATTCCGGTTCCATTGAATCCATTCCGTGTGAATAGGCAAAGTAACGTTGATACCATACCCAGAATATCGCTACCAACAACATGGTTACCAAACCAAATTTGTAAAATTTGGAGTCATACCACAGTGACATGTCATAGCCTCTTGATGAGACCGATGAGGCACTGCTAGTTCCTAACGTAGTTGCCATCTCTTGATCCTCCTATACACCACATTGTTAAAACCAGTAATGAAAACCAGATATTTTCATTACTGTCCATCGCAAATAACCACGTTGATATCGCGGTCTCCGCTTGATTTTTGACTCCGTATTTCTCATTTTGTTCCAGGAAGGCTTCAATACCCCCACCAGATACATCCGAAAGGCTAGTCACCTTGGCTCTTTTAGTCAAGTATTTTTTGTTCGCACAATAACAAAATCCACTTAACTCACTTAAAATCAATCAATTACAATAACCCTCCTGCCAATAATCCCCTTCCAATCATCAGACTTCCTCCTCAAAATAAAATAAACCATAATGATAAAATGGGTATAAATTCGAGGCATTCCGTATAATTGATTTTGTTGATCGCAATAAACATTTGAGTTATCAATTTATTTACACTTATTCATAAAAAAACTCAAAATATCGTTATGCAGCAGCAGTTTTTTTATACAAGACTGGTATTTTATTGAAGGCGAATAAATAAACTTGCCTCAGCCGGAAGCTTATTGATGTTGAGCACGGTAATCAGATTCTCTTTGGTTCTATTTTTCCAACATATAATCGGCAAGCTCCTGTTATACATGCCGACATACACCTTATTATTGATT
>NZ_QRCC01000014.1 GCF_009833125.1 Nitrosomonas sp. HPC101 | reverse complement strand
GCTGAACTGATAACACGCCCTAGATAAACACATGAACGTCGATTTCCCTGAAAGAACTGATTCATCGATCAAACTGGTTGATGCCTGCTGACAGCATTGAAAATGCTACTGGGTCCGTCTTGAGGCAGACGCCAGGCATGCGCCACGAACTCCTGAAAAACCACCTACGCTGTCTTTTTACGTTAAAAGTCGGCTCAAAATGCTCATTTATACGTATAAACTCCACTTTTCGCCGACTTTTGTCTTGAACTGACTGCCTCGCTGATGTTCCTCAGAGGCGCCTATAAAATGCGAAATGCATGCTGGCAAAATGTTTTTATCTTTTAGTCGGCCTGTTTTCTGAGGAAGGCAGGAATATCCATCGGATCCATTCCTGCTTGCTGCATAGCAGCTACAGCAGCGTTGCTTCTTCTACCGGTTCTCATGACAGCGGGCTCATCCACCTGATGGGAGGCTATTCTGTCATCAGTGCCCGTGCGGGCATGGATGATGGTCATGGGCCTTTGGGCTTGCTGGGAGATATTACCCAGTCCTGTTGCAACGAGTGTGACACGCAGACTGTCATCCATATTTTCATCAATAACCGTACCGACAATTACGGTTGCATCTTCAGCTGTCATTTTCTTGACGGTATCCATGACCTCCTGTACTTCACGCATTTTCATGGCAGAACTGGCCGTTATGTTTACCAGTACGCCGCGCGCTCCCGTCAAGGTAATTTCTTCAAGCAAGGGACTGGCAACGGCTTCTTCTGCGGCCATACGTGCACGATCGACACCACCGGCAGCTGCGGAACCCATCATGGCCATACCCATTTCAGACATGACAGTCTTGACATCAGCAAAATCCACATTGACCAGTCCCGGGCAATTGATGACTTCCGCAATCCCTGCGACAGCGCCATATAGCACGTCATTTGCTGCCTTGAAAGCATCCAGCATGCTGATATCATTTCCCAGCACCTTCATCAGCTTGTCATTTGGAATAACAATCAGCGAATCGACATGTTCCGCCAGTGCTTCCATGCCAGCCTGTGCTGTTTTCAGACGTTTACCCTCAAAAGAGAATGGTTTGCTGACAACGGCAACGGTCAGAATACCCATTTCCTTGGCAATCTGGGCTACGATCGGAGCTGCGCCTGTACCGGTTCCGCCTCCCATTCCGGCAGTAATAAACAGCATGTCAGCACCCTGAACGATTTCAGCGATACGATCCCGATCTTCCAGCGCCGCTTCTTTACCTATCTCCGGATTGGCCCCAGCCCCCAGGCCCCGGGTTACATTATTACCAAGCTGCAACAGGGTTTGTGCACGATTTGCCTGAAGCGCCTGTGCATCGGTATTCATGCAAATAAACTCGACACCTTTAACCTCATTACAAATCATGTGATCTACAGCATTACCGCCGCACCCGCCAATACCTATGACTTTGATGATGGCTTCCTGAGATTCGGTATTCGTGATTTCAAACATTACATTTCTCCTATTGCATGGTGAGTTTTCAAACAATATTCCGCTGATAGAACATTTTTTAATCTGATTTAGAAGTTTTCCTGAAACCAGCTTTTCATTTTTGCTAAAACCTGCCTGGTGGAACCACTTTTCAGTTTTGCCTGGTGGTGATGAAAATGATCTTCCATGCCTGCCATCACCAGGCCGATGGCAGTCGAGTATCTCGGTGTCCGCACAACATCTTCCAGGCTGCCGTTATAGGCAGGTAACCCGAGTCGTACGGGCATATGAAAAATCTCTTCTCCCAACTCAACCATCCCCAGCATGGAACTGCTGCCACCAGTGATAACAATGCCTGATGAAAGCAATTGCTCAAAACCGCTGCGCCTCAATTCCGCCTGAATCAGCAGATAAAGCTCTTCTACACGGGGCTCGATAACCTCGGCCAGGGTTTGCCGTGACAACGGGCGAACACCACGATTACCCACATCCGGTACTTCAACCATTTCCCGGATATCGGCCAGCGTGCGCAAGGCAGTGCCATAACGACACTTGATATCCTCCGCATCCTTCGTGGGTGTGCGCAATGCCATGGCAATATCATTGGTGATCTGATCGCCGGCCACTGGAATCACTGCGGTATGCCGGATAGAGCCATCCGTAAAAACAGCGATATCAGTCGTACCACCACCAATATCAACCAGACATACGCCCAGATCCTTTTCATCTTCGGAAAGCACCGCTGTCGCCGAAGCCAGTGGCTGCAGGATAAGATCCCGCACATCCAGCCCACAGCGATTGATACACTTGGCAATATTCTGGGCGGCGGATACGGCTCCGGTTACGATATGAACCTTGACTTCCAGTCGGATGCCACTCATTCCAACCGGTTCGCGTACATCTTCCTGACCGTCAATAATGAATTCCTGTTGCAGGATATGCAGTATCTGCTGATCAGCAGGAATATTGACCGCCTTGGCAGTTTCCATCACTTTTTCCACATCCGCCTGCGTGACCTCTTTATCCTTGATTGCCACCATGCCATGCGAATTAAAGCTCTTGATATGGTTGCCGGCGATCCCGGCATATACATCACTAATCCGGCAGCCAGCCATCAGCTCAACTTCTTCCAGTGCGCGTTGAATAGCATTGACGGTTGCTTCGATATTGACCACTACGCCTTTTTTCAAGCCTCGCGAGAGATGGCTACCCAGACCAATAATCTCGAACCCTCCTTCGGGCTTTATTTCAGCGACAATGGCCACGATTTTCGATGTACCGATATCAAGACCGACAATCAGATTCTTGCCTTCCTTGACTTTACTCATTTGAAAATCCCCCGACTTCATAGTTATGGTGCTCTATTACCTTGAGCCCGAATAATTCATTAGGTGGCACCTGATATTGCGCAAATATCGATAGCCAGTTCACGGCTATTTTTATCACTTACCCAGCGTCCGTAAGCCGGCCATGGACTTCTTCCGGCAATAAAACGATCACCCAATTCATCTCACTCCTCTCGCGCCTTAATGAATCATTCGAGTTCGTTCAACACATAAACTCACTGTGTGCGAACTGCAAACCCACTGGCATAACGTAAATCTACATAAGCAGAATGGCCATACCAATCCAGATCTTCGTGATATTGCGTATGAACGGCCACATAACGTTTCAAACGCAATTCCATCTGCCTTCTTCCCAATTTAAGCCAGGTTCCCGTATTCAGCCGTACGTGCCATGCATGCCGGGGCGTCAGGGCAATCTCCGTAACCGTATACCCGGTCGGCTGCAGCAATTTGCTAAAAATATGATACTGGCGTGTAATCAGGTGGCTGCTTTTATCGGGACCTGTAAATACCGGAAGGTGCGCACGATCCATGATCGCGTGAAATATTTCCCCGTTTGTATTGACCAGCGCTGCCTCTCCCCAGGAAGCAAACGGTTTATGCTCTTCGAGTAGTATGTTCAATGCAGGTGGCCAGTCACGCAAAATTTTAACTGAACGCACCCATGGCAATTCCATGAAGGCTTTTTGTAAAATCTTCAGATCAATCATGATGAAATTTCTATTCGTCGAGTTATGCATGATCTGTTTAATCTGATCTCGTGTGATATGCATCAGGTTCATATTATTTGTCTGGCTCTTGTCCACAATCTCCACCCGAACCTCCCGCAATGCAAAGAACGGCAGCGCCAACACCCTGATTCCTACTGCATAAATCACAGCCAGCAGGACGCCTGTCAGCAGAATGTTTGCCAGAAGATTTAAGGATTGGTGATCGTTCCACATAGATTCTGTTTACCATGGCTCAAACTCAGAATGCGTACGACAAGCTCATCAAAGGAAATACCTGCAGCATATGCAGCCATTGGCACAAGGCTGTGATCGGTCATTCCTGGTGAAGTATTGGCTTCAAGAAAAAAAGGGTGCTCATTTGCATCCAGAATCAAATCTACTCGGCCCCAGCCGACACATCCCAATATTCGATGAGCATATAAAGCCTGTTCCTGTATGCGGGTTGTCAGTATTTCTGACAATCCGCCCGGACAGGTGTAGCGAGTGCTATCAGAAAAATATTTTGCCTGATAATCATATAGGCCAGCTGCCACATCGATTCGTACCAGAGGAAGCGGCATATCATCCAAAATGGCCGCCGTCAGCTCAATTCCCTGAACAAATTGCTCTGCCATTACAAGCGAATCGTAGCGTGCAGCTGTCTGATAGGCAGATTGCAAATCCCGTTCGTTATCCACTTTGCTTAATCCGATCGTGGAACCTTCCCGGGCAGGTTTTATAATAAGGGGGAATCCCAGTCTGTTTGCCGCTTCCCGCAAATCACTGCCGGCATCAAGCATGACGTAATCAGGTGTACTGATACCGCACGCCTGCCAAATCATTTTTGTACGCCACTTATCCATTGCCAGTGCACTGGCCAGTATCCCGCTGCCGGTATACGGCAGATCCATCAACTCCAGTGCGCCCTGAATAGAACCATCTTCACCATAGCGGCCATGCAGCGCGATAAATACCCGATCAAAGCTTTGCTTCAACAGATTTTCCAGAGGCTGCCCGGCTGGATCAAAGGCATGGGCATCCACCTTGCTTCGCTGCAGTGCTGCCAGTACGGCATGGCCGCTTTTAAGCGAAATTTCACGTTCAGCAGAACGCCCTCCCATCAATACAGCCACTTTCCCAAGATCATGCATGTTCACGGTTCATTTCCCTTGTGCTGTCCGATAATACGCACCTCCGTAACCAACCTGATGCCGGTCTTCTCATAAACAATTGCTTGAACAGCATCAATGACTGCTTCAATTTCTGCAGCGGTAGCGTGACCATAATTGAGAATAAAATTAGCGTGTAACGTAGAAATCATCGCATCACCGATACGAAATCCCTTCAGACCGCATTGCTCAATTAACCGGGCAGCATGATTTCCTGGCGGATTGCGGAAAACCGATCCCGCATTGGGAAGACCCAATGGCTGCGTCTTGCTGCGCGCACCCAACAGGGTTTTAACAGCCTGACGGGAAGATGCCTGTTTACCGGCGCGAAGCCTGAACCAGCCACCGACAAACCAGGTATCAGGCGTTGCAGGCAACATAGTCCCGCGTGACACAACCTGACGATAGCCAATACAGTAGTCTTCAGGCACTTGCTCATGTAATGCACCGCTGCGATCTATCGTTTTGACCTGTTCTACCCATTCCCATGTTTCAGAACCATAACAGCCGGCATTCATCGCCAGTGCACCGCCAACGGTACCGGGAATACCTGCCAGAAATTCTGCACCCGCCAGGTTGTGCGATGCAGCAAACCTGGCCAGCTTGGCACAGGACACACCTGCTCCAGCATAAATCAGGCCACTGTTTTCATCCTGTTCAATCAGTAACAGGTCATTGAGTTTTGCATGCAATGCAATGACAGCTCCCGGTAATCCACCCTCCCGAACCAGCAGATTGCTGCCCAGACCAATCATTACAACCGGCTCATCTTTTGGCCAAAGACGTAAAAACAGAGCCAGATCTTCCAGATCCGCCGGTTGATAAAAACAAGCAGCGTGCCCACCGGCACGCCAGGAAACATGCCGCTTCATGGATTCATGCCAGCGCAGTTCACCACGCAGTAGATCTATGTCGATAGCGGGCACCCGGCTTTGCAAGCCCGGCATATCCATATCGATGGGGGATCGGGTTTCTGTCTGCATATCTATGGTCAGCCAGTTATCAGTGTCAACTTCGTTGTCGGTTCTGCCAGATCGGGCACGGTTTTTCCGATTGATCCGGCTCCCATAACGAGTACCACATCCCCCTCCCGTACAACGGTATAAACGGTGGATTTCAACTCGTCGATGTGCTCGATATAAATAGGCTCAACCTTTCCCTGCACCCGGATCGCTCGCGCCAGAGATTTGCTGTCGGCAGCAATAATCGGCTCTTCACCAGCTGAATATATTTCGGTCAACAACAATGCATCCGCGCTGGATAACACCCGGATAAAATCCTCAAACAGATCCCGTGTACGACTGTAACGATGTGGCTGAAACACCAGAACCAAGCGTCGACCAGGAAAAGCATTGCGAGCAGCCGCCATCGTGGCAGCAATTTCAGCCGGGTGATGTCCATAATCATCAACGAGGGCAAAAGATCTTCGATCCGGCAGACGTATTTCACCATACTGTTGAAATCGCCTATCAACTCCGCCAAAGGTCGCCAGTGCTTTTACCATTGCCTCATCCGGCACATTCAGTTCGTTGCCAACTGCAATGGCTGCCAGTGCATTCAGGACATTGTGTTTGCCCGGAAGATTGAGTGTGATATCCAGTGTCCGTGCTAAGCCATTAACGCCGATGTGGGCACGAAAATGCATCTTGCATTGATCGTGCCGGATGTGGGTAGCGTATATCTGCGCACTTTCCGATGCTATGCCGTAGGTGGTCACCGGGCGGGAAATCATGGGGATGATGTCGCGCACATGAGGATCATCTGCACATAGTACCGCCATGCCATAAAAGGGCAGATGTTCGATAAATTCGATGAAAGTCTGTTTGAGACGGCTGAAATCATGCTCATAAGTACTCATGTGATCTGCATCGATATTGGTTACCACAGTCAGCACCGGTTGCAGATAAAGGAACGAAGCATCGGACTCATCCGCCTCCACCACAATGAATTCACCCTTACCCAGTTTGGCGTGACTATCGACCGTTTTGAGCCTGCCACCTATTACAAATGTCGGATCCTGGCCCGCTTCCGCCAGAATACTGGCGACCAGACTCGTGGTCGTGGTTTTGCCATGCGTGCCCGCAATTGCAATACCCTGGTGCAGGCGCATCAGCTCTGCCAGCATCATGGCACGAGGTACCACAGGGATACGGCGTTCCCGCGCCGCAATAACCTCCGGATTATCGCGCTGAATAGCGGTTGAGATCACAACAGCATCCGCAGACTGGATATTTTCGGCTGCGTGCGTGTGATGAATGACAGCGCCCAGGCATTGCAAGCGCCGGGTGGTCGAATTACGGTTCAGATCCGAGCCGCTGATCCGGAAGCCCTGATTGATCAGCACTTCGGCAATCCCGCCCATACCCGAGCCGCCAATCCCTACAAAATGAATATGCTTGATTTTATGTTTCATTGGTTTGTCCCAGTAATTGCTGGCATGCTTCGGCCACCTGCTGTACTGCTTCGGGCATAGCCAGCGCGCGTGCGCTGAGAGCCATCGTTTGTAATTGCGGGCGCGTACACGTCATCAGCCAGTGTGCCAGTGAGGCTGCAGTCAGTTCAGATTGAGGCCATAAAACAGCGGCGTTGTGCTCACTCAGAAACCGTGCATTGGCTGTTTGATGATCATCCACGGCGTAGGGATAAGGCACCAGGATGCTGGCCACCCCTGCAGCGGCCAGTTCAGAGACCGTCAACGCACCGGCGCGACAGATTACCAGATCACAATCCTGGTAATGCGCAGCCATATCCTCAATAAACGCGACCAGATTGCCTGTGACGCCATGATCGGCGTATACCTGTTGCAAAGCGGCGAGATGAGCTTTTCCCGACTGATGGGTCACGAATGGTCGCTGATTTTCGGGAATCATACTCAATGCCTGTGGCAGCAGGGTATTCAATGCTTGTGCACCCAGGCTGCCACCGACCACCAGGAGGTTCAGATTGCCTGTCCGGTTTGCGTAGCGTATCTCTGGCGACGGGAGTTGTGCGATTTCTGTTCTCACTGGATTGCCGGTAACCCGGGTTTTACCTGTCTGATCCGTGAGGGTGCCAGGAAATGCCAGCAGGATACGATCGGCAATTTTTGCCAGTATTTTATTGGTCAATCCCGCAATTCTGTTTTGCTCATGAATCAGCAGAGGTTTTCCGGTTAAAACAGCCATCATTCCTCCGGGCAGCGCCGGATAACCCCCCATCCCCAGTACGACCTGAGGATGCTGACGATGCAGTATCAGGAGACTTTGCCAACAGGCTTGCACCAGTTTCCAGGGCAGGAATAAGTAGCTCATCAGTTTTTTACCGCGCAACCCAGAAAAATTGATCAGTTCGATAGCAAAACCATGCTGCGGCACCAGTGTAGCCTCCATACCGTTACGCGTACCCAGCCAGATAACCCGCCAACCGTTCATCTGCATGAAACGGGCTACCGCAAGCCCCGGAAATACATGCCCACCGGTTCCTCCTGCCATGATCATGATCGTGGGAGACACGCTGCGAACTCCATATCCGAGACATACCACTGCACAGGCTGCGGGTGTTTATTCATACATTCCGTCCTCTGCGTTTCTGCCGGTTTTCCCAATTGACCCGTAACAGTATGGCAACCGCAATACTGTTGATAACGATACTGCTGCCGCCATAACTCATGAACGGCAATGTCAGGCCTTTAGTAGGAAGCAAACCCATATTTACCCCCATGTTAATGAACGCCTGAAAACCCAGCCAGACCCCAATCCCTTGTGCAACCAGTGCTCCAAATTGATCTCCCAGCATGGCTGCTGCATGACCGATTTTGAATGCACGGATCAGCAGAAAGAAAAACAGCGCTATAACCGTGGCCACACCGGCAAAACCAAGTTCTTCCGCCAGGACTGCAAACATGAAATCAGTGTGAGCTTCGGGCAGATAACTCAATTTTTCTACACTGCCTCCAAGACCAACACCCCACCATTCGCCAAGCCCGAATGCGATCAAGGCATGCGTGAGCTGATAGCCTTTGTTGAACGGATCATTCCATGGATCAAAAATAGCGTTGATCCGATCCATGCGATAGGGCTCAAATATAATCAGCAAAATCAGCAGTATCGGTATCAGGCATAGCAACCCCAGAAATATTTTCAAGCTCATTCCATTGATGAACATGATAGACAACACGATGGCCGCTATTACCACTACAGCTCCCAGATCCGGCTCCATCAGCAAAAGCAGGGAAACAACGGCCAGTAATGTAAGGATGGGTAAAAACCCCTTGAAAAAATGTTCCTTGTAAGCAACTTTGCGTACAACGTAATCCGCAGTGAAAATCAGAATGAGCAATTTCATCAGCTCGGAAGGCTGGAAGTTGAATATCACCAGGGAAAGCCAGCGACGGCTGCCATTGATTTCAAGGCCAATGCCCGGAATCAGCACCAGGAGCAACAGTACGATGCCTATCGCAAGCAGATAGTAGGAATAAATCTGCCATTTACGCAGTGAAATCTGGAAAGCGATCATTCCGGCAAATATTCCCAACACTATGGAAAAAGCCTGCCGGACAAGAAAATAGTAAGTACCTCCCTCACCATATTTCGATTCGGCGATTGCGATCGAAGCGGAATACACCATAACCAGCCCCAGACCCAGCAACAGCAGAACAGCTGAAAGCAGATGCAAATCCAGCTCTGACTGGATTGGCTGATTATGTACAGTAGATGAATTCATCATATGTTCAGTGACATGTCTGTGCCGTGAATACAAATTTATGTGCGATTCCCTGGACAGCCGCTGTAAAAACCTCGGCACGATGAACATAGTCGTTGAACATATCGAGACTGGCACAGGCCGGGGAAAGCAGAACGACATCACCCTGCTCCGCCAGTAAAAAACTTACCCGAACGGCTTCATCCATAGTCGTCACGTAATGCACTGGCACATTGCAGCTCTGGATCGCCTGTGCAATTTTTCCGGCATCCCTCCCCAGCAGCACAATGCCGCGTGTATGCTTGCAGATTGGCTGCTCCAAGGGCGAAAAATCCTGTCCCTTACCATCCCCACCCGCAATCAGAATTACGTTTTTCCGAAAGCTTTTCAATGCGGCAGCAGCAGAACCTACGTTGGTACTTTTGGAATCATCATAAAAAGTCACACCATTGAACTCGGCAATTTTCTGCATGCGATGCGGCAACCCCCTGAAGCTATGCAAAGCATGCAATAATGACGCAAAAGGCAGATCAATCGCCCGACACAATGCCAGTGCTGCCAGTGCATTGGCTGCATTATGCAATCCTGTAACAGCAAGCTCGCTGATTTTCATCAGGTGGGTCGTACCTTGCGTCAGCCATAAATCCGATCCGCTGGGTGACACGCCAAATTCGTCATCAAACGCCGGGACAGACAAACCAAAAGTTAATTGTTTTCTATTTCCACAAGCCATGGCGTATACCCGGGCATCGTCCCGGTTGAGTACCTGCACACAGCTGTTATGCGGACCATGAAATATCCTTGCTTTTGCGGCCGCATATTCCTCGATCGTAGCGTAACGATCCAGATGATCTTCACTGAGGTTTAATACGGTTGCAGCATCCGGTTGCAGGCTGCTGGTAGTTTCCAGTTGAAAGCTGGACAGTTCGAGCACCCACAAATGTGGCCATTTTTCTGTATCCATGCGCTGCATCAACGCATCCAGCACCGCTGAGCCGATATTACCCGCCACTTCCACATCCCATCCGCTATTTTTTGCCATTTCACCGACCATAGTGGCAACGGTGGTTTTCCCATTGGAACCGGTGATCGCCAGAATTTTCGTACCTGGTGGTGCGTGCTGATCAAGTGCAATGGCAAACAACTCAATATCCCCGATGACCGGCACACCTTGCTGCAATGCAGCCTGCACCAGTGGCTCAGCAATTGCCACACCGGGGCTGATAGCGATTACATCAATGCCCTTGAGCAATTCCGCACCGAACGGGCCGCAGAAGATAGCTTCACGCGGCACCATTTGGTTCAGTAGTTCAAGATTTGGGGGAGGGGTGCGTGTGTCAGCCACGGATACCCGGGCTCCGGCACGGGAAAGCCATTTGACCATGGATATACCGGTCTTACCCATACCAAGAACCAGTGTATTTTTGTCGGCGTAATTCATCGCAGCTTCAATGTTGATAAACCGATCAGCACCAGAATGATAGTAATAATCCAGAATCTCACCACAACCTGGTTTTCCTTCCATCCCTTGAGTTCATAATGATGGTGCAGCGGAGCCATACGAAAAACACGCCTGCCAAACAATTTGAAGGAGGCGACCTGGATCATGACCGACAACGCTTCCACGACAAACACGCCTCCCATGATAACCAGCACGATTTCCTGGCGAATAATGACGGTTATCACCCCGAGTGCTGCACCAAGCGCCAGAGCACCCACATCACCCATAAACACTTCCGCCGGATTGGCGTTAAACCATAAAAACGCCAGGCCGGCACCAGTCAACGCGCCACAGAGAACCGCCAACTCACCCGCACCGGGAATATGTGGAATACCAAGATATTTGGAAAATATGGCATGACCGGTAACGTAGGCAAAAATGGCCAGTGCACCGCTGATCATGACTGTGGGCATAATGGCCAGTCCATCCAGTCCATCCGTCAGGTTGACTGCGTTGCTGCTGCCAACGATGACCAGATAGGTCAAAATGATGAATAAAAATGGTCCCAGCGGAATTGCGACTTCCTTGAAAAACGGCACAATCATTTCAGTGTGCTGGGGGAGCTCGGCGGTCATGGCAAGATACACTGCGATCAGCAACGCAATAATTGATTGCCAGAAAAATTTGGCTGAAGCCGACAGCCCTCTGGAATTATGCTGTACAACCTTGCGATAATCATCCACCCAGCCGATTGCACCAAACCCCAGGGTTGTCAGTAACACCAGCCAGACATAACGGTTATTCAGGTCTGCCCACAACAGAGTTGTAATAATGACTGCCATCAGAATCAGCGTGCCACCCATGGTCGGAGTGCCCGCTTTTGTCAGATGAGATTGAGGACCATCGCTGCGTACGGACTGGCCAACTTTGCGTGCAGTCAGGCTGCGGATCATGGCCGGGCCAATCATAAAAGAGATGATCAGTGCAGTCAGTGCTGCCAGCATGGTGCGCAGCGTGATGTAACTGAATACGTTAAAAGCACGAATATCTTCTGCAATCCATTGAGAAAGTGCCAGTAGCATTCTATGATTCCCGTTGCAGCAGCCTGCTGCCAGCACAAAAAACAGTTTTGATCAGATCATCCATCATGTTTTCGAACGTATTTATGCCTGCAATTGCTCGATCACACGCTCCATTCGCATGAATCGTGAGCCCTTGACCAGAACGGTAACATTTTTTTCCAGACAATCTTTTGCCTGCTCCAGCAGGGTATCCAGATCAGCAAAAGATTGTGCGCCACTGCCAAACCCCGCAGCAGTTTGTCGGCTTAATTCTCCCAGCACCAGTAATGCATCCACGCCGGCTGCTGCAGCCTGCTGACCAATGCTGTAATGGAATGCGGCCGCATCCGCACCCAGTTCTCCCATGTCCCCCATGATCAGTATCTTTTTGCCGGGCATTTCTACCAGAACATTCAGGGCCGCCCGCATGGAATCCGGGTTGGCATTGTAAGTGTCATCAATCAGAATCGATTGGTGCAGTCCTGTTTTTTTCTGCAGACGTCCGGGAATTCCTCTGAAATCGCATAACCCCGCAGCGATTGCTGTCGGATTGATACCAGCGGCAGTAGCTACTGCCGCTGCAGCCAGCGCATTATAAATATTATGATGACCTGGCACTTGCAGCGTTATTTCAACGCCACCGTCCGGCAGCTGCAGCAACCATGCAGATCCTGAGGAACCGGGCACTCGTTGCGCACTGATTGCGGCAGTATTCGTTATGCCGAAATCCAGAATCTGCCTGTTTCCGGCAAGCTGTCGCCAGAGCAGGGCATAAGGATCATCTGCATTAATGACTGCAACCCCTTGTGTTGCCAGTCCCTCAAAGATTTCTCCCTTAGCACGAGCGATTGCTTCGGTTGTGCCAAGATATTCAATATGTGCAGTACCGGCATTGGTGATCACAGCAATCGTGGGTGTGGCAAGCTGGCTGAGATAGGCAATTTCACCGGAATGGTTCATGCCCATTTCAATAACCGCGCAGGTATGCCCGATATTAAGCTGCAACAGCATTTGTGGAACACCAATATCGTTATTCAGATTGCCGGCTGTTGCAAGAACGTTTTCTGGCCCGAATGCATGCCTGAAAATGGCTGCACTCATTTCCTTGACGGTGGTTTTGCCATTACTGCCCGTTACGGCAATCAGCGGCAGCGTAAAGCGCTGACGCCAGTTTGCAGCCAGCTGGCCGAGACCAAGCCGGGTATCGTTTACCTTAATCCAGCCGAAACCGGATTGTGTCGGAGTGATGGCAGTGTCTGCCGAAATCATCGCAGCAACGGCACCTTTTTCGATGGCAGCATAAATAAACCGATGACCATCAAACTGCTCTCCGGATAATGCAACAAAAAGATCACCCGGCTTCAATGTGCGGCTGTCGGTACTAACTCCAGTGAACACCGGATTATCGCCAGACCAGCTTGCGCGCAGGGCCAGTGCAGCTTCCTGTACGCTTATCATCCCTGCACCTGTAATTTTGGATCAGTCAGATCATGTAATACCTGTCGCACGACCTCGCGATCATCGAATGGATATTTTTTTCCTTGTATTTCCTGGTCGGTTTCTGCGCCCTTGCCGGCGATCAGCACGATATCACCCTTACGCGCGCCATGAACGGCCCGGTAAATGGCTGCAGTGCGATCCTCTTCAATCGTGCAATGCTTGCCACTGGCTCCAAGCATGATTTCATTGATAATATCTGCCGGATTCTCACTACGTGGATTATCGCTGGTAATGATGACCTCATCCGCCAGACGCGCGGCAATCTCTCCGATCAACGGACGCTTGCCACGATCCCTGTCTCCTCCGCAACCGATCACACAAACCAGTTTTGCCTGATTCTTTCGTATGTTTTTTTTCATGCGCGTGCCAGCCAACGTTTCACGTAAGCCGGTCAATACTTCATTTAACGCATCGGGGGTATGCGCATAATCAACGATCACAACAGGCTGATCTTTCCCTCCCAGTTTTTCCATCCGCCCCGGAATCGGCTGTACTTGTTGCAAGGCGGCTACCGCATCATCAAGATCAACACCACTGGCAAGTAAAGTGGCCAGTACAGTCAGCAGGTTGTATGCGTTGTAACGACCGATTACATTGCATTGCAAACTGGCACGTTGATCGCAAAATTCAACGTCAAAACCAATATGTTGCGTAGTAAATTGCAGATTGCTTCCGTAGAGTATTTTCTGATTACCGGTGGTTGTGCGGACTGATCGATCAGGCTGCCTGAAGCCGTAACCTATGATCGACATATCTTTCCAGGCCAACTGTTGTGATAATTCCACACCCAGTACCTCGTCCAGATTGAGCACAGCGTGTTGCAACCCTTCCCAGAAAAAAAGCTTTGCCTTGGCGGCAGCATAGGCATCCATGCTGCCGTGATAATCCAGATGATCACGTGTCAGGTTAGTCAGTACGGCAATCGAAAATTCAGAGCCGGCCAGCCTGTCTTGAGAAAGGCCATGTGAAGAAGCCTCCATCACCAGGGAACGGGCGCCTTGCTGCAAATATCCAGCCATCAGTTGCTGCAGATATACTGCACCCGGTGTTGTGTGGCTGGCACGATTCAATGCTCCCGGAAAGCCGTGTCCCAGCGTGCCGATAATAGCTGTCTTTTCCTCCAGTGCCATCATGGCCTGGGCGTACCAGTGACTGCACGTGGTTTTCCCGTTGGTGCCTGTGATTCCAACCAGCCGTAAATGCCTGGAAGGATGCTCGTACACCTGGCTGGCGATTTTTCCAGCTTCGTGGCATAACCCGGATATACCCAGATTAGGTATTTTCCACTCTGGCTTCCAGGAAAATCCCTGCTTCTCCCAAATGATTGCATTAACCCCCAATGCGATTGCATGTGGAATATCATTGCGCGCATCATGATGTTCACCGACACAAGCCAGGAAAGTATCACCTGATTTTAGTTTGCGGCTGTCTGCCACCAGATGCCGTATCCTGACGCTCAGTTGATCCAACAGACAAGCGAGATAAATTTCATCTGACCCCAAGCCCGGTGAAACGCTCATCCCTTATCTTCCAATTCCGTACGCACTGGTGATATGACCAGATTGCCCAACGGCCCATCAAACGGTATGTTCAATATCCGCAACGTGCCTTCCATTACCCGACTGAAGACGGGGGCGGCTACTGTGCCGCCGTAATAATTACCTCCCGAAGGTTCATCAATCATGATTGCAATAATTACACGCGGATCGGATGCCGGAGCAAAGCCGACAAATGAAGAAATATAGCGATCCTTAGCATAACCTTTCCGATCCTTGAAGCGTTTGTGTGCCGTGCCGGTTTTTCCTGCAACACGATAGCCACTGATACGCGCGCTACTTCCTGTGCCTTCAGGCTGAACAGCAAGCTCAAGCATTTTTCTGACCGATTGCGCAGTTTCACGTGAAATAACTTTCTGACCAACAGCTGGCATATCACGTTTTAACAATGTAACAGGCTTTAGCTCTCCATCCGTGGCGAACAGCGTGTAAGCACGCGCCAGTTGCATTAAACTGGCTGAAATACCATGGCCATAGGACATGGTGGCCTGTTCGATCGGCCGCCATGTGTTATATGCGCGTAACCGCCCACTTGCCTCGCCGGGAAATCCAATACCGGTTTCAGCACCAAAACCTGAACGATTGAGCATTTCCCAGAAAGTTTTCGGAGGAAGCAATAAGGCAATTTTAGCGGCACCGACATTACTGGAAGCCTGGATCACCTGAGAAACGGTCAGGTTACCCTTATCACGCACATCATGGATAACAGCTCTGCCTATTTTCAACTTGCCTCCGGAAGTCTCCATCAGCGTATCCGGTGTGATCCGGCCAGTTTCCATGGCCACAGCCACGACGAACGGCTTTAATGTTGAACCAGGTTCAAACGTATCAACCAGCACACGATTGCGAATCACTTCATTATTCATGCTTGAGCGCTGATTGGGATTGAAAGCCGGGTAATTTGCCATTGCCAATACTTCACCGGTTCGCACATCCAGTGCCACGATACTGCCCGTTTTAGCGTGCTGCTTTTTTACTGCGCGTGCCAATTCCCGGTAAGCAAGATACTGTATTTTGCTGTCAATCGACAGAATGACATCCTGACCAGGTTTCGGAGATTGAATCTGTTCGACATCCTCCACGATCCGTCCGATCCGATCCTTGATTACACGCCGCTTGCCATCCTCGCCGGTAAGCATATCCTGCCACGCCAGCTCCACTCCTTCCTGCCCCCGGCCATCTATATCGGTAAAACCCAGAATATGCGCTGCCAGCTCGCGCGCCGGATAGTACCGATAGAATTCATGTTTGAGATTAACCCCTTTTATGTTGAGTTCAGTCACTTTTTCTGCCAGCGCGGGAGGAAGCTGCCTTCTCAGATATACGAATTTTTTGCCGCTGTCGATGCGCTGCCGGATCACTGCTTCCTTCACACCTATCAAACCGGCCAGTTGCTTGATCTGTTCCGGCGTAGCATGCACTCTTTCTGGTTCGATCCATATAGATCTGACAGGTGCGCTCACAGCGAGGATTTCGCCATTACGATCCTTGATGTTGCCGCGCTGCATATTTTGTTTAATAACCCGTTCGTGGCGTGATTGTCCTTGTTGCTGCAGAAAATCCTTATTCAGCGCCTGCAAATAAACTGCCCGAGAGATCAGTATGGTCAGGCTTGTCAGTAAAAATCCCAGCACAAGGCGTGAGCGCCATTCCGGGATGAGGGAAGCTGTTTTACGGGAAGGGTTAAACAAAACTTTCATTCGGTCTCGCCCGGAGTCAGAGTGTAATCAGGATGATGGATAACCAGAATATTTTCGGTAGTGGGCGGTGTAACCATACCGAGTTCTTTCCGGGCGATTTTTTCTACACGCGCAGACATGGCCAGTGTACTTTGCTCCAGTTGTAGCTGACTCCACTCGATTTCCAGCTGCTCGGTCAATTTTTGTCCCTTTTCCTGTTCCATGAAAAGTTTGCGCGCTTCGTACCGTGCGGTCACAATGCCCAAACCGCAGATAACCAACATTACAAATAAAAAAATATTCAGTTTGATCATCTGTTTATCGCATTGCTGGTTTCCAGTTTTTCTGCCACCCGCATGACAGCGCTGCGTGCCCGTGGATTAATGGACACTTCATCCGGTCCCGGGCGAATTTTTTTACCGATGATCTTTAGCCTATGCTGATCGTATAAACGGCTTTCCTCCTCCCGGACAGGCAATTTTCGCGGCAGAGTATTCGTTCCGGCCTGCATACGCATGAAACGTTTGACGATGCGATCTTCCAGTGAATGGAAGCTGATCACCACCAGCCGGCCGCCCGTATTTAGCAACTCCACGCATTGCGGCAATGCTGTTGACAGTTCTTTAAGTTCCTGGTTGAGATGAATCCGTATCGCCTGGAAAGTACGTGTTGCCGGATGCTGTCGATCGTCCCGATAGCCGTGCTTACGCATAGTTGTTGCGATGATTCCGGCAAGCTGAAACGTAGTGACAATGGGCTGGTGTGCCTGTTCCAGAGTAATCGCACCTGCAATCTGCCCAGCATATCGTTCTTCGCCATAGGTTCTGATTACTTCCTTTAATTCTGTTTCTGATGTCGCAGCCAGCCACTCTGCTGCTGTTTTACCCTGACTGAAATCCATACGCATATCCAGAGGTCCATCATGGCGGAAGCTAAATCCGCGCGAAGCTTCATCCAGCTGAATCGACGATACGCCAAGATCCAGCAGGATGCCGTCGACCCGATACATGCCCATCGACTGGAGTGCTGCATGTATTCCCGCATAACTACCGTGTACGGCATGAAATCTTTCATCCAGGATGGATCGGGCATCGGAAATGGCTGCCGGATCCTTATCAAATGCAATTAAGCGGCCTGATTTACCCAGTCGTGACAAAATCAGGCGGCTGTGACCGCCTCGACCATACGTTCCATCCACATAAATACCGTCTTTTTTTATGTTCAGTGCATCTATAGCCTCTTCCAGCAAAACAGGTACGTGCACGGCGTTACCGGCAACACATTACAGTGAGAATCCCTCCAGTTCGGGTGGAATATCTCCATCCTTGCAAGCAGTTGCTGTATCGATTTCCAGATTCCATTTTTCCATATCCCAGAGTTCAAATTTCTCGCCTTGTCCCGCAAGCACGACTTCTTTCTGTAAACCGGCAAACTGCCGCAGAGGAGTACTGATCAGAATACGTCCAGAGCTATCCATTTCCAGGTCACAGGCATTCCCGATAACAAGTCTCTGCAAACTCCGGATCTGCGGATTGAAACTGGGAAAACCATTCAATTTCTTTTCAATTGGCTCCCATACGGGCTGGGGATATATCAATAGACACCTAGAGGGATCAGCGGTCACGACAATATTGCCTCCGCAGCTGGCGAATAACTCATCCCGATACTTGGCAGGAATCGCGAGCCTTCCCTTGCTATCAAGATTTAATTGGGTGGAGCCGCGAAACATTTCATCTCTTTTAATTCCAATGAAGGTGTCCGTTTACTATTTAAATCACTCTATCCCACCAGTATCCACAATTTTGCATATTTCACCACTTTTGCCCACTTTACTCAATAAAATTTTCAGGGTCAAGTCAGGAAGAGTTTTTATATTGCGGTGACAGCCACTTAACAAATTCTTCCAATAGCCACTTCGGATAAAATCCGTCTCATAAGTTGCCAGTAGGCAAAATTGCTACGCACCTAATTGCACGCCTGATACACTGCTTAGTTATATGATCCTCTTTGCAGGAAATCACCACATCGTCTGCCTCATCAAACCTGCTTGTCAGATGGTGTGCCAGATGCACATTTGAGTGTATTCAGCTACGGTTTCCAGGATAAATTCAGAAAATATTGCAAATTAAACCAGTATGGCTTTGATATTTTGGGAACAGGCAGTGAATGATTTGTCGGTACGTGATCCGGTGATGTGCCGAATTATTCAGTGTTATGACGGCTCCCTGTCCGAAGAAGAAAGTGACGCATTCACGACACTGGCACGTGCAATTGTGGGTCAACAGATATCAATCAAGGCAGCAGCCAGTGTCTGGCAGAGGATAACCACCTCAATCCCAGAATTTACCCCGGAAAGATTGATTTCTACAGAAACAGGTGTATTGAGAACATGTGGCGTGTCGGCACGCAAAGTCGATTACTTACGAGATTTATCTCACCATTTTCTGGAAGGCATGTTGGCAACAATAAACCGGCATGAGTTAGATGACGAACTTCTTATCCGCAGGCTTATTCAGATCAAAGGGATTGGTCGATGGACAGCAGAAATGTTTCTGATATTTTACTTGCATCGTCCGGATGTGCTGCCGTTAGATGATATTGGCTTGCAACGCGCTGTCAGCAAACATTACAGCCAGGGTCAGCCAATTGATAAACGTGGCATTCTTGCTATAGCCGAAAACTGGCAACCCTGGCGATCCGTTGCCACTTGGTATCTATGGCGCAGTCTTGATCCGATTCCAGTTATGTACTGATATCATCAGTACAGTCTGTGTCCGCTTATTTTAGAAAATAAGATTTCGTATAATTACAGCGACTATGATCAACCCAATCCCGGCCATGCTAGACAAATCGATTTTCTGACCGTCCGTATACAACCAGGCAATCAGAATTACCAGAGCGATCCCCGCTCCTGACCAAGGCCACGCCAGCAGGAATGACTTTCAACGTGAGAGAAAGGAAGAAAAAGGCACAACCATAGCCGATAATAATGACAACTAGTAAGGGCGGCAGACAAGAGAATGTCTCACTGGACCTAGAAAAACGTAACAATGACCTCTGCGTTAATAACAGCAGCAAGATAAAGTCAACTCGTGTATGCGAGCCACTTCCAACATGAGATAAATTATTAGCGACAACAAAACTTGTGGTTTTTAACCACTAGTAAATTACCTTAAAATAAAAACTGGAGATGAAAACAGAATGAGGCTACAAAAATGACTTTATTAAAGCCATGTTCTACACGACTATAATAAATAAAGAAGAGATATAAAATCTGAAGAAAGGGTAATGCGATATTTAATCAATATCTTAAAAAACACTAATCAGAATCAAAAATCATGGCTAAGGCATAGAACAGCCCTAACCATGATCTTGAGTAAAGTATTTTTAAATCCACTGTTCAAAAATACTTTCTGAATAGAAAGCCTGGCGGTGACCTACTTTCACATGCGAAAACATACTATCATCGGCGCTGCTTCGTTTCACTTCTCTGTTCGGGATGGGAAAAGGTGGGTCCAAAGCGCTATGGCCGCCAAGCATAAAAGGTAAAATTGGGTAGTATTATTGTAACTACTTACTAATCACAAGAATAAAATTAATTTTCAAGATTATAGGATCAAGCCTCACGGTCAATTAGTATCGATTAGCTTAACACATTACTGTGCTTCCACACTCGACCTATCAACGTTGTAGTCTCCAACGAACCTTTAGGGGAGTTATACTCCCGGGAAATCTAATCTTATGGCAAGTTTCCCGCTTAGATGCTTTCAGCGGTTATCTCTTCCGCACTTAGCTACCCGGCGATACGACTGGCGTCATAACCGGTACACCAGAGGTGCGTCCACTCCGGTCCTCTCGTACTAGGAGCAGCCCCACTCAAATTTCCAACGCCCACGGCAGATAGGGACCAAACTGTCTCACGACGTTTTAAACCCAGCTCACGTACCACTTTAAATGGCGAACAGCCATACCCTTGGGACCGACTACAGCCCCAGGATGTGATGAGCCGACATCGAGGTGCCAAACTCCCCCGTCGATATGAACTCTTGGGAGGAATCAGCCTGTTATCCCCGGCGTACCTTTTATCCGTTGAGCGATGGCCCTTCCATACAGAACCACCGGATCACTATGACCTGCTTTCGCATCTGCTCGACTTGTCAGTCTCGCAGTTAAGCACGCTTATGCCATTGCACTATCAGCACGATTTCCGACCGTGCTTAGCGTACCTTCGCACTCCTCCGTTACTCTTTGGGAGGAGACCGCCCCAGTCAAACTGCCTACCATACACGGTCCTCGATCCAGATTATGGACCTGAGTTAGAATTTCGATCACTCCAGGGTGGTATTTCAAGGTTGGCTCCACATACTCTAGCGAGCATGTATCACAGCCTCCCACCTATCCTACACAAGAATAATCAAAATCCAATGTAAAGCTACAGTAAAGGTGCACGGGGTCTTTCCGTCTAGCCGCGGGTAGATTGCATCTTCACAAACATTTCAACTTCGCTGAGTCTCAGGAGGAGACAGTGTGGCCATCGTTACGCCATTCGTGCAGGTCGGAACTTACCCGACAAGGAATTTCGCTACCTTAGGACCGTTATAGTTACGGCCGCCGTTTACCGGGGCTTCGATCAAGAGCTTGCACCCCATCACTTAACCTTCCGGCACCGGGCAGGCGTCACACTCTATACGTCCACTTTCGTGTTTGCAGAGTGCTATGTTTTTATTAAACAGTCGCAGCCACCATTTTATTGCAACCTTTTTCTGCTCCATACGCAAAGTATTTCACATACCAAAGGCACACCTTCTCCCGAAGTTACGGTGTCAATTTGCCGAGTTCCTTCTCCTGAGTTCTCTCAAGCGCCTTAGAATTCTCATCCTTCCCACCTGTGTCGGTTTACGGTACGGTCCTTATTTAACTGAAGCTTAGCGGCTTTTCCTGGAAGCATGGCATTACTTGCTTGGCTTCCCTAAGGAAGTTTCGTTATCACATCTCAACTTAGCTATTCGGATTTACCTAAATAGCATGTCTACCTGCTTCAACCAGGACATCCAACACCTGGCCAAGCTAGCCTTCTTCGTCCCCGCATCGCATTAAATAAAGGTACTGGAATATTAACCAGTTTTCCATCAGCTACGCATCTCTGCCTCACCTTAGGAGCCGACTAACCCTGCGCCGATGAACGTTGCACAGGAAACCTTGGGTTTTCGGCGAGGAAGCTTTTCACTTCCTTTATCGCTACTCATGTCAGCATTCGCACTTCCGATACCTCCAGCAATTCTTACAAATTACCTTCGCAGGCTTACGGAACGCTCTCCTACCACTTGCAATAATTGCAAGTCCTTAGCTTCGGTGTACAGTTTAGCCCCGTTACATCTTCCGCGCAGGACGACTCGATCAGTGAGCTATTACGCTTTCTTTAAAGGATGGCTGCTTCTAAGCCAACTTCCTGACTGTCTATGCCTTCCCACTTCGTTTACCACTTAACTGTATCTTTGGGACCTTAGCTGAAGGTCTGGGTTGTTTCCCTCTCGACACCGAACGTTAGCACCCGATGTCTGTCTCCCATACTTACATTTTTTGGTATTCGGAGTTTGCAATGGTTTGGTAAGTCTTGACGACCCCCTAGCCATAACAGTGCTCTACCCCCAAAAATGATATATGAGGCACTACCTAAATAGTTTTCGGAGAGAACCAGCTATTTCCAGATTTGTTTAGCCTTTCACCCCTACCCACAGCTCATCCCCTAATTTTTCAACATTAGTGGGTTCGGACCTCCGCGAGGTATTACCCTCGTTTCATCCTGGCCATGGGTAGATCATCTGGTTTCGGGTCTACACCCAGCAACTCATCGCCCTATTAAGACTCGTTTTCACTACGCCTCCCCTATCGGTTAAGCTCGCTACTGAATGTAAGTCGCTGACCCATTATACAAAAGGTACGCGGTCACCTCTTACGAGGCTCCCACTGTTTGTATGCATGCGGTTTCAGGATCTATTTCACTCCCCTCCCGGGGTTCTTTTCGCCTTTCCCTCACGGTACTGGTTCACTATCGGTCGATTACGAGTATTTAGCCTTAGAGGATGGTCCCCCTATATTCAGACAGGATTTCACGTGCCCCGCCCTACTTTCCGCAATCTTAGTTCCATATTCAGATTTTCATCTACAGGACTATCACCCACTATGGTTTAACTTTCCAGATAATTCGATTAATCTAAATATTAAATATTGCTGGCTGATCCCATTTCGCTCGCCACTACTCTGGGAATCTCTTTTGATTTCTTTTCCTCTGGCTACTTAGATGTTTCAGTTCGCCAGGTTAGCTATCATTTCCCTATATATTCAGGAAAGACTACCCTTACGGGTGGGTTTCCCCATTCGGACATCTTCGGATCAAAGCTTGTTTGCCAGCTCCCCGAAGCTTTTCGCAGGCTTCCACGTCCTTCATCGCCTGTAATCGCCAAGGCATCCACCACATGCACTTGTTCACTTGATCCTATAATCTTGAAAACTCACGCACCATCCTTACAAATACAGTGCTTTGTTAGCAATCTTATAGTTACTTTAATCATGCTTATGCACAATCTTACCCAATTTTATTTTTAAAGAACGCAAATAAATCAAATTTCTATGGTGGAGGTGAACGGGATCGAACCGATGACCCCCTGCTTGCAAAGCAGGTGCTCTCCCAGCTGAGCTACACCCCCTATGGTGGGTCTGGGTGGATTTGAACCACCGACCCCACGCTTATCAAGCGTGTGCTCTAACCAACTGAGCTACAGACCCTTACGAGTCCAAGTTTAAACCCACACCTCAAACCCAAATTTGTATTTATTTAATAACCAATAAGTGTGAACACTTGACAATAATTTATGAAAGGAGGTGATCCAGCCGCAGGTTCCCCTACGGCTACCTTGTTACGACTTCACCCCAGTCATGACCCCCACCGTGGCAAGCGCCCTCCTTGCGGTTAAACTACCTGCTTCTGGTGAAAATCACTCCCATGGTGTGACGGGCGGTGTGTACAAGACCCGGGAACGTATTCACCGCGGCATGCTGATCCGCGATTACTAGCGATTCCGACTTCACGGAGCCGAGTTGCAGACTCCGATCCGGACTACGACGTGCTTTCTGAGATTGGCTCCCCCTCGCGGGTTGGCAACCCTCTGTACACGCCATTGTATTACGTGTGAAGCCCTACCCATAAGGGCCATGAGGACTTGACGTCATCCCCACCTTCCTCCGGTTTGTCACCGGCAGTCTCACTAAAGTGCTCATTTTAAATGATAGCAATTAGTGACAAGGGTTGCGCTCGTTGCGGGACTTAACCCAACATCTCACGACACGAGCTGACGACAGCCATGCAGCACCTGTGTCTTGGCTCCCTTTCGGGCACTCTTATGTCTCCATTAGATTCCAAGCATGTCAAGGGTAGGTAAGGTTTTTCGCGTTGCATCGAATTAATCCACATAATCCACCGCTTGTGCGGGTCCCCGTCAATTCCTTTGAGTTTTAATCTTGCGACCGTACTCCCCAGGCGGTCAACTTCACGCGTTAGCTACGTTACCAAATCCTTAATTAGATCCGACAACTAGTTGACATAGTTTAGGGCGTGGACTACCAGGGTATCTAATCCTGTTTGCTCCCCACGCTTTCGTGCATGAGCGTCAGTGTCAACCCAGGGAGCTGCCTTCGCCATCGGTGTTCTTCCACATCTCTACGCATTTCACTGCTACACATGGAATTCCACTCCCCTCTGCTGCACTCTAGCTTTGTAGTTTCAAACGCAATTCCCAGGTTAAGCCCGGGGCTTTCACATCTGACTTGCAAGGCCGCCTGCGCACCCTTTACGCCCAGTAATTCCGATTAACGCTCGCACCCTACGTATTACCGCGGCTGCTGGCACGTAGTTAGCCGGTGCTTTTTCTGTCGGTACCGTCATAAATCATGGCTATTAACCATAATTCTTTCTTTCCGACTAAAAGAGCTTTACAACCCGAAGGCCTTCTTCACTCACGCGGCATGGCTGGATCAGGCTTTCGCCCATTGTCCAAAATTCCCCACTGCTGCCTCCCGTAGGAGTCTGGGCCGTGTCTCAGTCCCAGTGTGGCTGATCGTCCTCTCAGACCAGCTACTGATCGTTGCCTTGGTAAGCCTTTACCTCACCAACTAGCTAATCAGACATCGGCCGCTCCTTTAGCGCAAGGTCTTTCGATCCCCTGCTTTCTTCCTGAGAAATATGCGGTATTAGCACATCTTTCGATGCGTTATTCCCCACTCAAGGACACGTTCCGATGTATTACTCACCCGTTCGCCACTCGCCGGCAGGCCGAAGCCCCCGCTGCCGTTCGACTTGCATGTGTAAAGCATGCCGCCAGCGTTCAATCTGAGCCAGGATCAAACTCTTCAGTTTTATTTCTTTTTCATCTGACTCAAGCCTGTTTGACAGGCCATCTTCGCAGACGCTTAATCATCTACCGATCCAATTACTGGATCTTACAACTTTTATACTGCCAAGCGTCCACACTTATTGGTTATTTGCTTTTTAAAGATCTTTGCTTTGACTTGCGTCATCGCGATAGAGATGCGCATTATATAGATTAAATAACCCAAGTCAAGCGATATCAGACAACATTTTTGATTTTGTTTCGCAAAGCATCGCAAGATATTGATTTTGTTTATTATTTAAAAAACCAATCTTTTGCGATCATGCGTTGCAATACCTTGCACACCCCCGTTCTGACTCAAAAATTTTTTTGATTTTTATTCGATTCGTTATCCATACCCTTCCTCATCCCTCATGTTTTCAGATATAACCATTCTAATAACGCATCCATGGCCGTTTTTGCACCACCTGATTTCGGATGATTCACAATAAATGCCACCACATAACGCTTTTTTTTATGGTTCAGCACATACCCTGCTATCGCAGATACATCTTTCAACGTGCCTGTTTTAATATGTGCTTTCTGGGCAACGGCAGATTTCTTCAAGCGTTTTCGTGCCGTCCCATCCACCCCGACCACCGCCAGAGAGGCCATGAACTCGGGCATCGTGGATGAAAAATAAGCCGCATTCAATAAATTATTTAAATGCCGCGCACTAATTCGCTCTCTACGCGATAATCCTGATCCGTTTTCCAGCACCAGCTCTGGAAAATCCATATTTTTAGAAAACAGCCACTGTCGTATACCAGATCGTGCCAGATTGGGCGAAACAAATTCGCCACCTTGAGACTCTGTCTCACCCAACGATAAAAACAGCTGTTTTGCCGCTACGTTATTGCTGAATTTGTTAATGCCCCGAATAACTTCAGCCAGTGGCGGAGAATGATAAACACTCATTGGATTTAATGTTCTCGGTGCTGTTCCGTATCGCACGCCACCCTTAAATACGCCACCCAGTTGCTTCCACAATACACTAAACAGTTGATGAATATACGCCGAACTCTCATGCAAACTCAGGTAATAAGTAGTTTGACCGCAATTAGCCGAATAATCGCCGTCAAGCACTACTGTCACATGGCCCTGCTGCGGAACACCATCACGAATATTCACGCGAACGCCACTAGCACCGCATTTTTTCTGGGTCAATTTGAGATGATTTTGCACACTCAGCAATTGACTCTCCGGATCAGCTGTAACTCGCACGCCACCACGCCGCGATTCAGGAAACAAATGCAGCATTGATGTACGATAATTCACCAATAACGCCTCTGGGGCTACATTGTAGGTTTTATAGCGCTTGCCATCGAAAGCTCCCGGGTCTTCTGCCGGAAAATTATAATAGCTGTAATCCAGCACCAGATCACCGCTGATATCCTTCAATCCAGCCTGACGAACCTGACGGAGCAACAACCAGAAATTTTCCAGATTGAGACTGGGATCACCATATCCTTTGATAATCAAGTCACCTTGCAACCTGCCGTTTTCCAGATTGCCATTTGCATAAACCTCGGTACGCCATGTATATGATGGTCCGAGCATTTCCAGCCCGGCATACGTTGTGACAATCTTCATGACTGATGCAGGATTCATTGACACATCCGCATTAACAGATAGCAGCGGCCGTTCGGCACCAACTTCTCTGACATAAACCCCGATAGCCGTCTCGGGAATACTCGCCCTTTTCAGGGCTTGTCTGACACTATCCGGCAAATCAACGGCATAAACCGGAAGAACCAACACACCCCACAATAGACACGCTGTTTTTAGCAAATTTTTCATAGCAGTCAGCAGATCAGTTTATTGTGATCAGCGTGTGCCACGACAAATAGACAACCCGTCATCCCAGCCCATTCGATACTGCGTATCGGCCGCGTATCGTTTTTTATCCTTGAATCCATAGGCTGATTGTTTTGCTGTTTCACAGCCGTCTATATATCCCTCCTGAGCCGCTTTGGGGTAACCAGCAAGATTATAGGTCGGGCGCGTACTGGGAGGCAGTGGACCGGATGGTCGTTGCTTCACGACAGGATCTGGCGCTGGAAGACCAGGGCCAGGCACAGGGGGTTTAGTCATCGTACAGCCTGCCAATAAAGCGATTACCATTGCAATACTATTTGCTCGGAGCATTTTTTATTCCCTTCCATTCATTGAATTTTTGCTATATCACTGTTTTCAGCAACTTGCCCATCTCAGCGGGATTACGTGTCACACGAATGCCACACGCTTCCATTACTTCAATTTTTTTCTGTGCTGTGCCTTTACCTCCAGCAACAATCGCGCCAGCATGTCCCATTCGTTTGCCAGGAGGTGCCGTCGTTCCGGCAATGAAACCCACTACCGGCTTCTTCATGTGATCTTTAACCCAACGAGCACATTCTTCCTCATCTGTACCCCCAATTTCACCCACCATCAGCACAGCATCCGTCTCGCTATCTTCATTGAACAACTTCAGAATGTCGATATGTTTAAGACCGTTGATCGGATCACCACCAATACCGACGCAAGTAGATTGTCCCACGCCCAGCTCACTCAGCTGGGCTACCGCCTCATAGGTCAGCGTACCCGATCTTGAGACCACTCCAACTCTTCCTTGCTGATGAATAGCACCTGGCATGATGCCGATTTTCAGATCGCCTGGTGTGATAATCCCCGGACAATTGGGCCCGATCAACAGCGTTCTTTTTCCACGCATACGAGCACGTGTTCGCAACATATCCCGGACAGGAATACCTTCAGTAATGCAAATCACCAGATCCAGCCCGGCTTCCACTGCTTCATCAATTGCAGCAGCCGCATAGGCAGGCGGCACATAAATTACCGATACAGTCGCACCTGTCATCCGCTTCGCTTCTTCCACCGTCGCAAACACCGGAATACCTTCAAAATCTTCTCCTGCCTTTTTCGGGTTGACTCCTGCTACAAAGCAATCTCTGCCATAAGCATAATCACGGCACTGGCGGGTATGAAGCTGTCCGGTTTTGCCCGTAATACCCTGTGTTATGACACGCGTGTGACGATCAATCAGAATAGTCATCGTCATAGCCCTCCGGTTGCAGTTGCAGTCCCAGATCGATGCTGAGCAGCCGCATCCACTGCTTTTCTGGCAGCATCCGCCATATTGCTGGCAGAAATAATTGTTAATCCCGAATCTGCCAGAATTTTTTTCCCCAACTCCACGTTGGTTCCCTCCAGTCGAACAATCAATGGAACAGTCAGTTTCACTTCGCGTGCTGCTGATACCACACCTTCAGCAATCACATCGCAGCGCATGATCCCACCGAAAATATTGATCAGTATGGCCCGCAATCCGCTGTTTTCCAGCATCAGCTTGAATGCTTCAATTACTTTTTCTACGGTTGCTCCGCCCCCCACATCCAGAAAATTAGCCGGATTCCCTCCATAAATCTTAATGATGTCCATGGTTGCCATTGCCAGACCAGCTCCGTTGACCAGACAGGCAATATCACCATCCAGTGGAATATAGGACAGTCCATGCCGCGCGGCTTCCACCTCAAGCGGATCATCCTCATCCGGATCCCGCAAGGCAGCAATTTCAGGGTGACGAAACAGGGCGTTATCATCAAAATTCATCTTGGCGTCCAAAGCAATCAGATGGTTATCTGGCGTAACAATCAATGGATTAATCTCAAGCAGCGAGGCATCATTTTCATCAAATGCCTGATATAGCGCTCTCAGCATGGATGCAGCCTCCCCCTGACATGATTCAGGTAAATTGATCTGACGCACAACTTGCGCTGCATCCTGAAGAATCAATCCCTCAAGCGGATCAATCTGAATTTTGTGTATTTTTTCCGGCGTGCTGTCTGCTACTTGCTCAATATCCACGCCACCTGCATCACTTGCGATCAGGCTGACGCACTGTGAAGCACGGTCAACTACCAGTGCCACGTAATACTCGTGACTGACAACAACCCCTTGTTCGACATAGAGCCGGCGAACAACCTGACCCTGTGGACCGGTCTGAGGCGTAACCAGGGGAGCAAACAGTATGGTTTCAGCAAATTGCCGGACTTCCGCAATGGATTTCGCCAGTTTCACTCCCCCGGCCTTGCCACGCCCTCCGGCGTAAATCTGTGCTTTAACTGCCCATTTGTCTCCACCCAGCTTCTCGGCAGCCAGTACGGCTTCCTCCACGCTGAAACAGGCAATCCCAGCCGGCACACTTACCCCATAACGACTGAGAATTGCTTTAGCCTGGTATTCATGAATTTTCATATTTCATCCTTTTGCACTCAAATATCGGGTTGTACCAATATTTGCTCGATATATTCCCCTACTTCAGCCAGCTCTTGTTTAAAGCCCGGCAACAGCCTGGCCAGTTTTTCCAGATCACCTTGCTTTGCAGCACTCTCCATTTGTGCACACCATTCACCCAAAGCCAGTGCGCCGATCGACCGCGCTGAAGATTTAAGTTTGTGCGCAGCAAATTTCGCTTCATCCGTTTTGCAATCTGCCACGCTATTTTGCAGCTGCTCGGCAATCTTTTCGGCATCACGAAGAAAATCCTGCAGAAATTCCCTGATGATGCCTTGATCATTCCCAACCAGCGATTTAAGTACATTCACATCTACCGTAATTCCTTCAGCAGCGGCTGGAGGTTGCTGAATATTCTTGTCTGGTTGCTCTACCCGTTTTGATCTCTGCAACCATTTCTCCAGTACCGATTTAAGCTGCTCCAGTTGCACCGGCTTGCTCAGATAATCATCCATTCCCAGTGCACGACATCTTTCTGCCTCACCCTTCAACGCATTTGCTGTCAGGGCAACAATCGGAATCTGATAACGACCCGTTTTCCCGGAGCGAATCGCTTGTGTCAACTGATATCCATCCATTTCCGGCATGTGCAGATCCGTCAATATCAGCGCATACTCTCCACTTTTCCATCTCTGCAACGCCTCATGCCCGTTGACGACGATATCCGCAGAAAATCCCAGCAAGGCAAGCTGTTGGCGAATGACTTTCTGGTTGATCTCATTATCTTCGGCAACCAGAATCAAATTATCCTGCTGCAGTGCTTCTTCCCGGGATAAAGGAACAGCCTTGCTGATAACTTCCGCAGGAATATCCTGATCTTCCTCCAGCTTTGCCCGGCCAGCTGCAACCGCTATTGCGTGGAGAAAAACCCGGCGATACAGCACATTTCCATCAAGTGTCACTACACCCTCGTTTTCCATACGACTGCGATGGCGCCGGCCACGTCTGACAATTACAAACCGGAGCTTGTCACTCATGTTCGAACCAGGCCGATCACGAAACAGCGCACGCAACCCGTCAACAGACAATTCTCCCTCCCCCGCATCCACCACCAGTAAACATGGATCCGCTGGAAGCTGTTTAACTCTCTCACGCAGGGCAGCCAAATTTGATACATATTCAACCGCAACACCGGCATATTCCAGATAAGCCGCAAGATCAGAACCCAATCCATCGTCCTCACTTCCTATCACCACACATGATAATCCTGTGAGATCTATTTCTGATCCAGCCTCCTGAATTACCGCTCCCTGAATCACCTCGAACGGAATACGAACAATAAACGTGGAACCCTCATTCAGTTTACTTTCCACCGAGATTTCGCCCTTCATTAACTCGATCAGCCGACGACAGATGGTCAAACCCAGGCCGGTTCCACCAAAGCGGCGAGTAGTGGAAGCATCCCCCTGGGAAAAAGGTGTAAACAAGCGCTCCCGATCCGCGTCACTCATACCGATACCATTATCGATCACCTGAAACATCACTGTTATAGTCCCATCATCCATCGTCTCTGCCAGACTGGCTTTTACAGCAACACGCCCCGGCCGCGACATGCTACTGGAAAACTTGATGGCATTATTGATCAGGTTGATCAGTATCTGCCGCAGGCGCAACGCATCTCCCAGTACATTCCCGGGTAAAGTCGGATCTACGAACAAAGTCAGCACAACTTCCTTGCTGGCAGCCATATGGGTCAGCGCTCCACATGCGCGCTCCACCACTTTCTCCAGGGACACTGGCATTCGTTCGATTTCCAGCCGGCCGGCCTCAATCTTGGAAAAATCGAGAATATCCTCAATAATCTCAAGCAACGCGAAAGCAGATTCCCGGATGAGATCGGTCATTTCCCGCTGATATGCACTCAAGCTGGTCTGGTCCAGCACATCGATCATGCCGATCACGCCATTCATCGGTGTGCGGATTTCATGACTCATGGCGGCAAGAAAAGCGGATTTGGCCTGATTGGCCAGCTCCGCATCGTGTCGCGCCTGCTCCAGATCCTGCCTGATTTTGACGTGTTCACGCATATCGCGCATAACTCCGGTGAAATGCCGCTCATTCCCCACGAAATACTCGCTGACCGCAAGATACAAAGGAATCACCGTCCCATCCTTGTGCAGGCCTTCAACTTCGCGCCCCAGCCCGACATGATGTCCACCTGGTTGCTGCGGAAGGCCCACATATTGCTGGCCATATCCGGTTTCGCAATAGCGCTGCATATAGTATTCATGCATACTCCCATGCGGTTCCGGCACCAGAATTGAAACATTCTGTCCGGTTGCCTCCTCCACGGTATAGCCGAACAGCTTTTCCATAACTGGATTCACCGAAAGCATCACCCCCCGCTCATCAGTGGTCACCACGCAATCCACCATATGCTCAACGACCGAACGGGTTTCCTCTTCCTTGATCGCCAGTTCGGCATTAAGCTGTTCCAGCCTGGCGGTGCGCTCGGCCACACGTGCTTCCAGATGGCGATAACTGATATCCAGGCGATTGGTCATCATATTGAAAACACTGGCCAGTTGCCCGATTTCATCCCATCCTTCTTCAGGAATGTGATGCTGAAGATTTCCGGCATTAATCGCCTGGGCACATTCATTCATATTTTTGAGAGGCATCACCACTCGCCGATTGAACAATAGCGCCCCCAGAATGGCCAACAGAAAAGTTATGCCAAGCACCACCAGCCCCATGACACGCATCTGTATCACCGAAGCAAAGGCCTCTTCGGTATCGATCTGCACCACCATCCCCCAGTTCACGCGCGGCAAATATCGCCATGCTGCAATCACCGGGTTCCCGTGAAAATCAGTGGTCACTCCGTCTCCGTGTTCACCATTCAGACTCTTCCTGATCGCCAGTGAAAACCGTGGATCGTCAAGCGATATGGTCCGTTTCAGGGCGGCATCAGGATCTTCCCGCAGAGGAGCCAGCACCCGGGCCAAATGCTCGCTTTCTTTGTAGGTAACAATCGTCTCGCCACTGTCGCCCAGCCCCACATTATTCGTCAGTACATCAAATACATGCCCGCTGTAGATCTGCAACGCCAGCACTCCGTGGAAAGCACCCTCGATCATGATGGGCACAGCTACAAACGCAGCAATTGCGCCATGCGATGGCGGATAGTATTCAAAATTGGACAAACTGCTTTGATATGTCTCTTTTGTCCGGCGGAATACTTGGCCAAGCCCACTATTCCGGTAAGGACCCGTCAACAGATTGGTAGCAAAATCGGATTCATGGCTAACAGAAAAAATAATCCAGCCATCCGGGGATATCAGGAACAGATCATAGTAACCTGTACCTCCAAGATAACGTCCGTAGTGCGCCCGGTAGCGTGCGTCCAGCGCGCGATAAGCTTCAGAATCGACACCAGACTGACTGAATGTCTGTGAAAATTCGTCTATTGACTGGCGAGTCGTGTCACTTGTCTGGATAAAAGCTGCATCCTGTATTCGCTCACGCAGATAGGAATCAATCTGCTCAATCTTTTTATCAGCGATCGACGAAACCTGCTGAATCGCCGACTTTTGGATTTCACCCTCAAAAATATGCAGCAAGCCATAGCCAACCAGTGCAATCGGCAAGAGCGCCACCAGCGCGAACCAGATGGCGAACCGCTGAGTCAGCGATGTGAGAATCATCACTCCAGCAGACAGTTGGAACACTGTTTCAGAGTACGCCGGGCGTAATAAGCAAAGGTACTCGCGCTGCGCTGTGTATGTAAAATCCAGTCGTGCGCCTCTTGCCCGAGCGCCGGATCGATGGGTTGAATTGTGCCAACCGCACTTGCCAGCAACTGCATACGTGCCGTCCGTTCAAACGCAAGCGCAATCAGACAGGCCTCCTCAATATTGCCGCAAGCCACCAGCAGCCCGTGATGCGCCAGCAACAGTGCGCGTTTATCACCCAGCGCATCCGCTATCAGCCCACCTTCTTCATTGCCCACCGGCACCCCCGGCCATTTGGCTAAAAAAGCCACATCGTCATACAGCACACAGTTATCCATATGCGAAATAACGAGTGGTTCTTCCAGCATGCTGAGTGCTGCTGTATGCAGCGCATGGGTATGGATAATACAATGCACATCGGGGCGAGCACGATACACCCAGGAATGAAAGCGATTCGCGGGATTCGGCATGCCATCTCCCTCCAGTACCTGCAAATCCTCATCAACCAGCAACAAATTCCCGGCACTGATTTCGTCAAAACCGAATCCCAGCCGTTGTGTCAGAAAAGTACCTGGCACTTCCCCTCGTGCGGTAATCTGTCCGGCCAGCCCGGAATCATGACCGTTATCAAACAGAATGCGGGCCGTCAAAGCCACTTTCTGGCGGATCGAATAAACCGCACCGGGCAGTTTGTTTTCCATTTGAGCAAATTCGCGTTCCATCAACTGCTGCTTGTCAAGATCAAACGTCTCACCGCTCATATGCCGGAATCTCCCTCTTTTTCATTAAAGAAACTTTTTTTATCATCATGGGTGACAGTTTTCCGTATTTTTTTTGTAGCTGCAAGCAAAACCCGACGGGAATCAGACACAATTCATCAGAGGCTCCCTGACAATCTCCATTTATACTGAATCATTTGATATTTCATCAGTCACTTTGTTCATTGCCACACACTCTAGGATTGACTGCTGATGTTTCTCGATTTCGCTACTCTCGACGCCCGGCGCAGCTATTTCAGTCTGTTGAAACAGGGTCTCTTGGTGGCTGAATAGAACAGCATGAATATGCTGGTACAACGATTCGATGTCGTCCGTACCAAACAAGCCGTCCTCTGGCAGCAAGAGCGTATCGAACACTCCGGATTGACAACGGAAATCGACAGCCTCAAGCGCCGGAGCTGGCAGGAGAATGGTCTCGTTTACTGGCTGTGGTAAATTGGTTGCTTACCATTCCCGGTCGGGAAGCGCTCGCCCGGACCCGCTGGCTGGATATTGGATTACTGCGTTAGCTACGCTTCCTCGCAAGCTGCATAAGCAGCGAAGCAATCCGGAAGCAGTAGAGGAGCATTACGATCATTGCGATGGAATTGGTCAGCCGATAAAACAGCCGGTCGCTCACTTGCGTACTTTGCGACGTGCATTGTAAATCACGCCGTTGTGGGCAATGTAATCATGCAGAAGTGTGCAGGCAGCATCGCGCAGCAGATCGGTTGTCACGGTGATCCCACGTGCTTCCAATTCATTGATCCAGTTCTCCGGTCGAGGGCCTTCGTCGAAACCAATTGCCCCCACATCACTACTCCGTGCAGCACACACCAGGCTGCGGACACCGGACCAGATCACTGCGCCCAGGCACATTACGCAGGGTTCGGCACTGGTTACCAGTTCACAGGCAGGCAGGCCATCTGCTCCCAGATCATGATGGCCCAGTTTTGCCTGCGCCAGTGATAACGCGAGCATCTCAGCATGCGCAGCGGAACACCGGCTTGGTACAACCCGGTTGGCGCCGGCTGCAATCAGCAAACCACTGTCGCGCTCGAATACTGCTGCGGCAAAGGGCCCCCCTTCCGTCGCCATGTTGATGCGCATTAATTCCAGCACATAATCCATGCGTGCTTCCGGTTCAATCAGCGTGCGCGGTTCAGTATTGGCCTGTATGAGGAAAGCAGGTAATTTGATGTGCAATTCCATTTCTAATCAAAACTGGCTTTATCGGCTTTGCCTTGCCATATTATTTATACTGTCGGCGGCTCGCCTTCGTGTCATCTTTAATTTGGGAATGGAATAATAGGCGGGATTCATACGCGTGGATCGATTCTATTCTTATCCAGTCATCCTATAAAAAGATCGTCTGTATAAAAAAAGGGGCAGATAACTCTGCCCCTTTTTTCTGCAACTTTGATATCTGATCGTTACCGATTAGAAATCGTGACGTACCCCTACTGTGTAAACGTTGCGATCAGCATCTACACCAGCTGCAAGATTTCTGTCTTTCACCCAAACGCGCTGATAACCACCAAACAGGCTGGAACGGCGGCTCAGATTATGAACCACCCCGAGGGTGATATTTTCAACATTACGTTTTGCATATGCTCCAAATGGCTCAAGAGCACCACCAGTGCTATTAGCTTGCGCCATACCGCCTTGTGCAACCAGCATAGTGTTGCCAATGGTGTAATCGACCCCCGCAATCCACAAACTACCATTGCCATTCGGGTTCATCGCAGAGTTACACTGGCCGCGGCCACCATCCATGCTAACGCTTCCAGCAGCATCACCGAATGCAGCAGCATGGGTACAGCTTGCCGCTCCACCAAACGGATTGGCATCAATCACGTACTCATACTGACCACGCAGACGGAAATCAGCTACGCTGAAAATGGCACCACCACGCCAGATTTGTTCATCTTTAACCCCGAATGTTTTCTGAAATTTGCTGGCATTGTCTCTGGAATAGCCTCCGAACACATCTACACCAATAGCATCAAACTGGCCGCTGTACTTGGCGCCAACCTGGAAATCCCATTCACCGTTTTCACCACCTGCGTATCCATCCCCCAAAGCAAGAGCGCTCGCTACATTGGTACCGTTATAACGAGTAGCACCTGTTGGGTCGTTTTTATCCGCATCGCCCGGCATCAGCAAACCAGCTACAGAAAAACCTTCCACCACCGGTGAATCAAAGCGCACTGCACTGTTGACAAACCCATGATCACCTGAGCCATAACCATTGTTGGATGACACCATCAAGCCACCACTCCCGTTTGCGTGCAGACTGGTATAGGCAAATGGATCGATTTCATGACCTCCGACAAAATCCTTGAAAGGAGATTGAACACGACCAAATTTCAGTTCACCCCATTGATCACCACCTAATCCAACCCATTGTTCACGAGCAAGGTGTTTATCTTCACCACCACCCGGATTGAGTGAGTACTCGATACGGCCCAGAGCGCGTAACCCCATGCCCAGATCTTCAGCAATCTGCAGCCCCCAGCGGGATTGCAATGCATCATCCGAAACAGCGGTCTGTGCATTAAATCCGTCGATGTCAACGGTTGCGTACTCAGCCTGCAAGCGGCCGAAAATGGTGACATGTGTACCATCTGCAGAAGCAACCAGCGGGGCTGCCAACACGCCGGCAACTGCCAGTGCCATCAGTTTTTTATTCATTTGAAGCTCTCCTTAAGAAAAATACCTGGATCAAATCTGGATCTTGATGCCATACATCTACATTCTTTGCTACTTCTATTCCTGCCTGATCAAAGGTGTTGCATACCGCACACTTTTCCGATCAGAAGGGTTGGACGGATTGTGCCCAAGCAGAATCTGTTGTGCAACACCAATCCCGATTTTTATGCTTTTTTCGCCAAATTATGTTGTGTTATTGCAACACTCTTGACGCCATTTACAAAAATTCTTTCAATTTTCTTGTGTGTGCAGGGCATCAATCAGGACAGAACAAAGTTGAAATCAATGAAATCAACAGAACCGGCGCACTGCCCGCAGCCCCATCAAACCAGCAACAAACAGCCACAGACCGGCAGGCTCCGGAACAGGTTGCGGCTGTGTGGCCTGATTAGCCACGGCGCTGACAAAGATCCGGCTCTCGACCAGAGCGCGGTAATCACCGTTGAACAGATCCACCATCAGATCATTCTGGCCGGTCAAGCTTACCGTCTGGCCAGGGGCAAGTATAAAATCGAACAGGATACTATTCTCATCCAGTAACGCAGCACCGGCGGTTCCCAGGTCTGCGAGGATTATGTCGTACGAGGGATTACCAAAGGATAATCCACCGGCACCATCTCCAATAAGCGTGTCAGAAATCAGATTACTGAAGAAGATTTTCGTCCCCTCTTCTTCCAAAATGATTTCCCCCTCGCTTCCAACATCCTGGCCGCTGGCATCCACGCTATTGACGAATTCGAGGCCAAGGGTAATTTTAAAAGTATCCGTCACCGAAGTATTGGCCAGTGAGATGCGATAGTCTCCGAAAAGCTCGAAGGAATCAGTGGCGTCAGAGGAATTTCCGCTGCTCTGGAAGCGCATGCCCACACCGTCATCAATGTCGGTCAGTGTGCCGCCGAGAGGCAGTGTTCCGGTAATATTGAGCGTGTTATCCACGGTGGAAGCGATCATCGCCCCTCCGATCACCTGAGAAAAAGTCCCGGACTGGGTAAGTCCGGCCGGTGCCTCGCTACTGAAAACATTCAAATTAACCGATGCCGTGATGGACACGCTGGTATCAAAGGGAGTGGCCGATGCCTCCGCAGCGACCAGCAATATTGCAGAAAAAATCACCCCAGCCAATGCGGATGGCTTTGTCAGCCTGAACTGCGTACTGAAATTATTGAACATACCTCTGCCTCCATTTTTGGATATGCGTATGAAAACAAGGAAGCGCTGATTGAATCGTAAGTTGTTATTGCGAGAGAAGCGAAGTCATCATTTTTTAACGCCTTATGGACCGCCGTGTCACGTCTCTCCTCGCAATGACAGAATAAATCAGCGCTTCCCTGACGCAAATGGCAGTGCAGGTGGTCTTGCAGAGATCCCCTAAATTCCTGATCGAGTTTCACGTGAATCCGGCATGGACGATGCAGATAAATCAGTAGAAATCGGTTGATGTGAAATAGCATAATGGCAGGGCGACAAGCGCAGTTTTATACGGATTTCTCCGCGCAACACGCTCCTGGCCGCCGGTGCAAGCTGCAGGGTAAACCGCTCTTCGCCAGTGGTGAAATAGCCCAGTGCCAGCAGGTGTCTGAACACAATACGCCAGCCTTCAACGCTGAGTTCACGGCCGATACCAAAAGTGCTGACGTGATCATGCCCCCATTGCCTGATCCGATCGGTCCGTTTCCCAATTAGTACATCAATCAGATACTCCATGCCAAAATTCTGGCCTGTGCGGTAAACGCAGGACAAAGCTTTCTGGGCAGCAATCGTGGCATCCTGAACCGGTGTGGTTGTCAGGCAGGCATCGCAGTTGCCGCATGCCGATATAGCCGAGTCGGACGGTTCGTCAAAATATTCAAGTAACTGTATTCTGCGGCAGGCTGTTGTTTCACACAGCGCCAGCAAGGCATTCAGCCGGGCAGCTGCCGCCTGTCTGATTGGAATGGACACGGGTTCTGTGTCGGATTCAACCTGATAGCGCAACCGGATGATATCGCTCGGCCCGTACACCATCCATGCATCAGCTGGCAAGCCATCCCGTCCGGCACGGCCGGTTTCCTGATAATAGCTTTCAATACTTTTGGGCAAATCCAGATGAGCGACAAAACGAATATCAGGTTTATCAATACCAAGTCCGAATGCGGAGGTGGCCACCATTACGATGTCCTCTTGCTGCAGAAATTTTTTCTGGTGCCGGGTACGAACAACCGTTTCCATACCGGCATGGTAAGCAAGCGCCGGAACATGGTTAGCATTGAGCCACGTTGCTGTTTCTTCGACTTTTTTACGGGATTGGCAATAGATGATGCCCGCCTCTCCTGGATGCTGATTGCGAATGAAATCAAGCAACTGCATCCGGCCATTTGATCTGGCTGTAATACGATAGCAAAGATTGGGACGATCGAAACTGCTGGTAAATGTTCGTGCCCGATGCAAATCAAGGCATCGCAGGATATCCGCCCGGGTTTTCGCATCTGCGCTGGCAGTCAGAGCAATACGCGGTATTTGCGGGAATTTCCGCGGCAAAATCGAAAGCTTGCCATATTCCGGGCGGAAATCATGCCCCCACTGGGAAACACAATGTGCTTCATCAATAGCAAACAAGGCAATGGGAATACGCTGCAGTAATATATGAAACCGGGGGGTCAGTAATCTTTCCGGTGCCACATAAACCAGATCATAGTCTCCCGCCAGCATCCCCTGTTCAATCGCTGCGGTCGCCCCGGGTGTGAGCGTGGAATTGAGGTAGGCCGCCCGAACACTCCGTTCACGCAGCACAGCCACCTGATTTTCCATCAACGCAATCAGCGGCGAAACGACAATGCCCACGCCTTTTCGCAATAATGCCGGAATCTGATAACACAATGATTTGCCACCACCGGTGGGCATCAGCACCAGACAACTGTTTCCGTTCACTACATGAGAAATGATTTCGGCCTGCTGGCCACGAAATTCGTTGTAGCCGAAAATTTCCTTCAGCAACGTTTGTGCCTGCGCGGTCATTTCTCGCTCATGAAACGATCCAGATCACGCCGTGTACGTTTGGTGGGCCTGCCTTTACCGGCATAATGCGGAGCAGGTTGTGATTTGATATTTTCCGCCAATACCGCACGCGCCAGCCGGCTTTCTTCTGTTTCCTGGTAAAGCAGGCGGGCTTCCGTCGCAGGCCTACGCTGATTGGACAGCGCCAGCACTTTCACCAGATGATGATAAGGCCCGATACGAATTTCCAGCATGTCGCCCGCAGTCAAAATTCTGGAGGGTTTGGCGCGCATGCCGTTGATTTGCACCTGACCGCGTTCGACCGCATCTGCTGCCTGTGAACGTGTTTTGTAAAACCGTGCAGCAAACAGCCACTTATCGATGCGGAATTTCTCGCCTGTGGCCTGCATGCCCTTTTCAGTCATGGCAAATCAGTATTGTCAGGAAAAAACATCAGTAAAACGCATAAGCTGCCTTGATTAGCATTCCGAGTGCAATACACCCGGCCAGAATGGCAAAGCTGCGTTGCAATTTTGTTTCATCGAAACGGTGGGTATAACGTTTGCCGATCAATGTCCCGGCAATTGTTCCTGCAGTGAAAGGCAGCGCAAGCGCCCAGTTCATGAATCCCATGGAGGTTGCTGAAACAACACCTGCCAGGGAAATGAGTGCTGTGATGGAAAGCGAGGTGGCAATCAGGGTTTTCATGGGTAAATCAGATACTTTTCTCAATGCGGGGATGATGATGAATCCGCCGCCCACACCCAGCAAGCCAGATAAAAATCCGGTTATAGCGCCTGAAACCAATAATCCCCTGGCGCACGGAACAGTCCATATCAAACGACCGTTCTCCAGATCGAGCTGACAGGGTGGAGAAACAACCCTTTCCGACTGCGAGGTAAATTCATGACTCTTGCGATACATGTACAAAGCGACATAAATCAGTACCGCGGAGAACACGATTGTCAGCAACGCATCTGAAAGCTGCTGCGCCACCCATACGCCGACAGGTGTCATCAGCATACCGATCCCTGCGATGAGGCCGGCTGCCCGGTAACGAACTATTTTTTGCCTGAAGGATGAATAAGTGGCAACTGCCGCCGATACACCCACGGACAGCAAGGCAACCGGTGCAGCTTCTGCTACGGTGGCATGCAGACCAAAAATCAGTAAGGGAACAGCAATAATGGCGCCTCCCGAACCGGTCAATCCCAGTACAAATCCGGTAAAAACACCAGGAAAAATTCCCAACCACTGAATTTCCATGCAGAACCTATTTTGATTCAGTCGATCCGGCCAGCCATTCACGCCCTTTCAGCAGACAATCCCAGTATACCCACGGAAAAAGATTGACTTTCATCCACCAGTACAATTTTCTGGGAATAACCGGGCTGAGCGGGAAGGTTGGCAGCAATTTTCCACCATAACCAAACTCGGCCAGAACCACCTTGCCGTTTTCAACTGTCAATGGGCAGGCACCATAGCCATCATAAACGGCGCGCATCTCACGGCCCTCTTTCGCAGCCAGCAAATTCTCAGCTACGATAACTACCTGCTTTCTAACAGCTGCCGCCGTTTTGGAATTCGGTGCGGAACAGGCATCCCCCAGCGAGAAGACGTTGGAAAAGCAAGTGCTTTGTAGCGTTTTCGGGTCAACCTCACAAAATCCGGCAGCATTTGCCAGCGCACTGTTACGCAGAAAATCAGGCGCGACTTGTGGCGGTGTGATGTGCAACATATCAAATGATTTATCAACACGGGTAACTTCTCCCGCCTCATTCTTGACTTCAAAGGTAGCAACTTTTTCCGGGCCGTTAACCTTGACCAGATCGGAATTGAATACCAAGCTGGCGTGGTATTTATCAACATACTTCATCAGGGGTGGTACAAATTCGGGAACCCCGAACAATACCGCTCCCGCCAGATCAAACTCAACTTCAATTTTATCCAGCACCCCCTGACGCTGCCAGTAGTCACACGATAAATACATCGCCTTCTGTGGCGCCCCAGCGCATTTGATTGGCATGGGAGGTTGCGTAAACAGCGCCTTGCCACTCTTAAGCTGTTGTACCAGTGACCAGGTATAAGGGGCGAGATCAAACAGATAATTAGAGGTAACGCCGTTTTTACCCAGGGTTTCATGAGCACCTTCTATTTTTTCCCAGGCCAGACGAATACCCGGACATACCACTAACTGACGATAGCCAATGGAACGACCATCCGCCAGATGAACCAGATTTTTTTCAGGGGAAAATCCCGAAGCTGCTGCCTTGATCCATTCTGCACCCGGTGGTATGACATCAGCGGTATTACGAGCAGTCTGGTCAATCGCATACGCTCCTCCTCCGACCAAGGTCCAGGCGGGCTGGTAATAATGTTTTTCACTCGGTTCAATCACAGCAATGCGCAGAGATGAACGCCGGCGCAACAGACTTGCAGTCACCCCTAAGCCACCTGATCCGCCACCTACCACTACAACATCAAACATATTGTCCCAGTTGCAGGCAGCAACTGTTTCAGCCTCACGCTTATCCACTGGTTCACAATAAACTTCAGCAGAATTTTCTCCTTTCTCTTGCGTGCCAGTACCAGCAGATGCAGCAGCACCTGTATCATGGGTGTACAGTGCTTGAGCACGATTACCTGAGCCGCAAAAAGCCAGTACAGGGCCAGGTAATGTTTGCATCAACTGGTGAAAAGCAGAACATTTATCATCTGAAACCTGACCAATTTCAACCGGCATGTAAGCAAACTGCAATCCTGCCGCCTTTGCTGCGCTTTCTAATGCCGCGCTGGCCGGCTGACTTTCTCCGCCTTCTCCATCCGGTCGATTACAAATAATCGACTTGTAACCTGCAGCCGCAATGCCGGCAATATCGTCCACACTGATCTGGCCAGTGACCGCTATTTTTTTATCCAGTTCTTTCCATTTTGTTTCAGGGGCGACACTCATAGTGGTTTCTCCTTACTTTGGTTTTTTGTTGTTACCGGCTTGCCCGGTCATGTATCGATGTGCGTTAATCCTGCTGTTCCAAATGTCATCCATTAGCGTGATCGTTGCTGACGATGCCACACGGTTCATCAGAATCATTTGTGCTGTCCGAAGTCCGTTCATTTTCACTTGCACAGTATAAGTCAAACAATGTGCCAATGATTTGCACGGCTTCCCGGCTGGCCAAGCTGTAATAAATATACTTCCCCTTCCGTTCGGTGGAAACAAGTTTTTCTTCGCGCAGCACCGTAAGTTGTTGCGATAGGGTCGGCTGGCGAATACCCAGCAACTGCTCCAGCTCACCCACATTCCTTTTTCCCTGTATCAATTGACACAGAATCATCAATCGATCTTCATTGGCCAGAGTTTTCAGTATGGAGCAAGCTTTGATTGCAGCCGCCTTTTTTTCCACCATAGCTGACAGATCTGCTTGCACGTATGAATCTGTCATTGTCTGCCAATCTTTTCCTGATGTCGATCATCCGGCTTCGAATCAGCCCGACGATACCTTTCCAGCCCGTCGAAAACAGCCATGCCCAGCAACATGGCCGTCACGAAAACAATTCCCGCAGAATGACCCGATGCCGCCAGTACCAACCCTGGTCCCGGACAAAGGCCTGCCAATCCCCAGCCAGCTCCAAACAGCAGACTGCCCAAGATCAGCCGATGATCAATCACATGGGAAACTGGCAAACGCAGCGGCGCGGATAACAATGTCTGCCCACGTTGTTTTGCTGCCCGAAACGCAAAAAATCCAATACTGATCGCACCCAGCATAACCAGGGCCAGTGAAGGATCCCAATATCCGGTAACATCCAGAAACGCCAGTACTTTTGCAGGATCCGTCATACCAGACAAAATTAATCCCAAGCCAAAAATCAATCCGGAAAGCAATGCGGTAATTAAGATAAACATATGTTTTCCTTTAAAAATCAGTTTTAATCTATGTTGTGACGAATGAGATAAACCACGCTCATTCCCATGGCCATAAACAAAATTGTTGCTACTAATGAACGCGGTGAAAGGCGTGATAAACCGCAGACGCCGTGACCACTCGTACAACCAGAGCCGTAGCGCGTTCCGATCCCGACTGCCAGTCCGGCCAGCACCAGAACCGCATCGCTGGTTTCAACATGAACCGGGGGTAATTCACCCAACCAGCGCCACAGCCATGGAGCGAGCAATAATCCGGTAATGAATGCAACTCGCCAGGCAAGATCTCCCTTTCGCAATTCGATTAATCCGCCAACGATTCCCGATATACCTGCAATCCGGCCTGCAACGAGCAATAGCAGTGTCACTGCCAGCCCGATGATCATGCCGCCTGTAAATGCGCTGATCGGGGTAAATGCTTGCCAGTCAATCATAAATTTTCCTCCTTGACATACAAATTATGCTAGAACATTATACATTTTAATGATTTAATATTTAATATATTAATTTGTATGAATATAATTAACACAAGGAGATCGTAATGCAACCTGATATTCAAGCTTTCTTTGATCCTGTTACCTGGACAGTCAGCTATGTTGTGTTTGACCAACCGGGAGGGCATTGCGCCATTATCGATCCGGTATTGGATTACGATCCCAAATCCGGCAGAACCAAGCATCATTCCGCTGATGTGCTGATTAAATTTGTGCGTTCAAAGAGGTTGACGACGGATTGGATCCTTGAAACCCATGCGCATGCGGACCATCTTTCTTCTGCACACTATCTCAAGCAGGAGCTGGGTGGAAAAACAGCCATAGGCAGCCGGATTCCCGGTGTACAGCAGGTATTCAAAAAATTATTCAATATGGGTGCGGATTTCCAGCCTGATGGCTCGCAATTCGATCATCTGTTTGATGATGGTGATACTTTCCAGCTGGGTGAACTGGAAGGCAAGGCGATTTTAGTGCCTGGGCACACCCCGGCTGATCTGGCTTACCAGTTCGGCGATGCAATTTTTATCGGTGATACGATGTTTATGCCGGATGTGGGAACGGCCCGCGCTGATTTTCCTGGAGGAGATGCGCGGCAGCTCTACCATTCCATCCGCAAACTACTGGATAACTATCCGCCGGAAACACGATTGTTCATGTGTCACGATTATCCGCCCGGTGATCGCCCGGTACAGTGGGAAAGCACCGTTGCTGATCAGCGTGCCGACAATATTCACGTGCATGACGGCATCAGCGAAGACGCATTTGTTACAATGCGTACCGCGCGTGATGCCACACTGGATGTACCGATGCTGATTCTGCCGTCTGTTCAGGTTAATGTCCGTGCGGGCCAGATGCCGCCTGCCGAAGATAACGGAACCGTATATTTAAAAATACCGATCAATCAATTGTAAAGAAACCTCTGAAAAACGTCAGCGAGGCGGTTAGTTCAAGGAAAAAGTCGGCGAAAACAGAGTTTATACGCAATAAATGAGCGTTTTGAGTCGACTTTTAACGCAAAAATAACAATGCGGGTAGTTTTTCAGAGGCTCCTAAGAGAATTCAAGCTGGTCAGAAAACTAGCAGGGAAAAATCATCGTTATTGTAAAAATCCGCTGATTAATCAAAAACCCGATATTTACCAGTAACGAACATTACCGGTATCCACGTGAATGAAGTCCGATTCGGGATAATAACCAACCCCTCCGACACGCATGGATGTAGCTACACGTCTCAGTGTATTCAATGGTATCCCGGGCAGACGGATATCGATTGCCTTGCCTTGCATATGCAGGCTCTTTTTGGCGACACCGTGACTCCTTGCGGCAAGCGTGGCATTGGTAGCGGGTGATCGATATCCGGAGATCACCTGAAATTCTTTTGAGCTGCCCGTTTTATAGTGTAAATGCTGAATCAGATCAAGTAATCCCAGGTCGATTGGGTGACGTTCACCGGAGCGATGATCACGCAAAACCTTGGCTATCGCTTGCAATGCTTCTGGAATATATTTCCCTTTTTCCCAGTAAGCTGTCCGGATTCTTTCTCCGGTATGCAGATTCAGTAGAGACAGCCGTTTTTCATAAATGCGGGAATAAGCAGCATTGGCTGCCGGCATGGCAAACAATGCACACGCACCCAGACCAGCCTGTAACAGGCGGCGGCGAGTGTTGCCATGATCGGTAAGTATTCCCGGACTGTCTGTAATGATACGTTTGGACATATTGGTCTCCATGATCGTGCCGGATAAAAAGACTGTAACAGGCGCTTTTCCGGCGATTATTCCATTGCCAAATCAAGAATGACACGAAGGTGAGCCGCAGACAGTATAAATAATACGGCAAGGCAAACCGACAAAGTCAGTCTCGATTTAGAAATGGAATTACCAGCGGGCATAAGCCAGTGCCCGCCGATCGCGCCCGTAAACATCAGATGAAAAATAAACCTCGCCCTGCCCGTTACTCCAGGCTGTCAAATACAACAAGTAAACCGGTACGCGTTCGGATAAATTCACGGTTTGCGTTTTACCGCTGCGGATCCTTTCAGCAATGTCAGCTCGTTCAAATGATTTCCCCAAGACAAACTCCGCCAGCTGCAATGGTTTTTCCAGACGGATACAACCCGAACTGAAAGCACGAATATCTTTCTGGAACAAATATTTAGAGGGTGTATCGTGCAGATAGATACTGAAGGGATTGGGAAACATGAACTTGATGGTGCCAAGTGCATTCTTTCTGCCGGGATCCTGTCGCAGAACGTAAGGAAAATGGTTGACTGAATACCAGTCAATTGAATCGGGATCCAGCTCGGATTCATACTGATAATCGGAAAATACCCGGATGCCCTCGGAAGCGAAATAACCCGGGTTATTTCGCTGTTTTGGCAGTAAATCCTTACGTGCAATGCTGGTGGGTATATTCCAGTACGGGTTGAGTACCAGATGCGAAATACGACTGTTGAAACTTGGTGTTGATCGGTAATCACGGCCCACCACGATACGCATGCCGAATACGCGCGCGTTATCCTGAACTGCTACCAGATAGAATCCGGCAATATTGACCAGAATATACCGATTACCGAGCTTTCTCGGCAACCAGCGCAAGCGCTCAAGCGAGATACGCAGTTGCCGGATATGCTCGTCTGGAGTCATATCCAGTGCCTGCCGCGTATTTTTACCGATGATGCCATCTGCATTCAATCCATATTGACGCTGAAAGACCTTGACCGCGCCTTCCAGCTGATCATCATAAAACTCGCTGTCACTGTCAGCAACGTCATATTCCGGTCTTTCAAAAATACGGTATGCCTCCTGGATACGCTGACGAATCAACGGAATGAAGGCGTGGCTGGTACGTGGATGAATCGATGAAGCTCCTTCCGGTATCCGGGCCCATACTATACCTGTAGCCATTAGCGCTCGAAACTTGAGCAGCAGTTGCTTGAGCGAACGATACTGCGGGATACCGGGCGGTAAATCGGCAAAGGCTTCTTCCAGCTTTCCCGAAGTAACGGCTTGTTGCAGAAACATGACCGGATCGAATTGCTGTTGCGGGATATGCCAGTCAGGATCCGCCAGGGAAGCTACCAACCGGCCACTACGTAAATCATGGGCAAGTGCCAGTAATGATCGGGTCAGATCCAGTTCAAACGCAAGGGAAACCTGATCAGGTGTCTCGTCACGACGTTGTCGCAAGGACTCAATACGATAATCATTACTGGACAGTCCTTCTTCATCGGCCCGCTTGATAAGCATCAATGCAGTATCTTGCAAGGTAGCATGATCAGCCAGAGTCCAGACCGGTTGATAATTACGCTGTGCGTAAAATCGTCGCAAGTTTGTTTGTGCCACATTATCCTGGCTGCCCTGAACACTTTTTGCCAGCTGCTCCTGTATCGATTCTGCACTGACAACCCTATTTTCAGCAACAACCGGCAGAACCATGAATACCAACGCAAAAAAGGTTAAGTAGCATGCTGTTGCCAAAGAGCTGATCCAGAATTTTCTAGTATCCTGAATGAATAATAAGAAAATATTTCTGTATTCTTGATTTGCAAAAGTCATTGTCAGAAGGCTTTTCCTCTGTACTCAGAAAGTTTTTTAAAAATTTTTGTGGAGGTTGCTTTTTACCACACCTTTCCGAGTCGATAAAACAAAAGCAAGGGGATAAATCCGAGTGCTGTCGGCCAGCTCCTGGAACAACATACCTGGTCAGATGAAACCGGAATGGCTGTAACCAAGACCTGGCAAGGTTATGCGTAATAAAGCAACCTTTACGGGAAAATTTCATTATACTAACCCGTCGGCAGATCAACGGGATTTACGCATATTTACAACTCCCAGTTTGCTTTTATACCGCAGTTAACTGTTTGTTTTTCCTCTCTGGTTTTTTCAAGTTTTACCGGAACACTTTTCCAAATCCGGATTAATTTCTTCCATCTGTCATGCAGAAAATAGAGACTTTCTGGCATTCCTGTCTTAAACATTTCAAACAAGAATTAAATGGGCAGCAGTTTAATACCTGGATCAAGCCACTCAGGCTGGAAGTCTGTCCGGATGTGGAAAACACCCTGATTTTAATTGCGCCCAACCGTTTCGTACTGCAATGGATCAAGGACAACTTTGTCGATCGTATCGATAATATGGCACAAGATCATTTCAACGAAAAGATCCATTTCAAACTGGAGCTGAAAGACCCGACCGAAACTGAAACAGCAACCAGGGCACCCGAGGCAGAAAGCAGGGAAGATAAAAAACTGTCTGCAAATAAAACACACAGCGCTACCAGAAGAGCCAACTCCAGCCGAATCAACCCTGCCTTTACCTTTGATGCCTTTGTTACCGGAAAAGCCAATCAGCTGGCGCGTGCCGGTGCCATTCAAGTAGCGGAGCGACCTGGTATTGCTTATAACCCTTTATTCATATACGGAGGAGTAGGGCTGGGTAAGACGCACCTAATGCACGCGGTTGGCAATTATGTTATGGAGCTGGACGCCGAAGCCAAAATCCGTTACGTCCATGCTGAAAAATATGTATCGGATGTTGTCAGCGCTTATCAGCATAAATCATTCGACAAGTTCAAACTTTACTATCATTCGCTTGATCTGCTACTGGTAGACGATGTTCAGTTTTTCAGCGGTAAAAACCGGACACAGGAAGAGTTTTTCTACGCCTTCAACGCATTGATCGAGGCACACAAGCAGGTCATCATTACGTCCGACTGCTATCCGAAAGAAATTTCCGGGCTGGAAGAACGGCTGGTATCAAGGTTCGGCTGGGGATTAACCGTAGCAATCGAACCGCCCGAGCTTGAGATGCGCGTGGCTATTCTGCTGAAAAAAGCTTTCGCCGAGAAAATTGAACTGGATGAAAGTACGGCTTTTTTCATCGCCAAATATATCCGCTCCAATGTACGGGAACTGGAAGGAGCGCTGAAGCGGGTTCTGGCATATTCACGCTTCACCGGTCATCCGATTTCCCTTGATCTGGCCAAAGAAGCGCTGAAGGATCTGCTGGCAATACAGAATCGACAGATTTCAATTGAAAATATCCAGAAAACCGTCGCGGATTACTACAAGATAAAAGTGGCCGACATGTATTCAAAGAAACGCGTCCGGGCGATCGCTCGGCCCAGACAGGTTGCAATGGCCATCGCTAAAGAATTGACCCAGCTGAGTCTGCCTGATATTGGTGAGGCTTTCGGTGGAAGAGATCATACAACCGTACTGCACGCTCATCGCAAAATTGTGGAATTACGTGCTTCCGATCCTGGAATAAACCGGGATTACAGCACGTTGATACATATTCTGCGGGGATAACATCATACCCTGACAATCATTGTATATTTTGTGGATAACTTGAATAAAATTTCAATCGTAAAATTTCGTTCACAATTCATCCACAAGCTATACTTAAATCATACAGAATTTCTGATGTACGCAAGTATATAATATGTAAGTAATTTTATGAGTTTTACCAATTTCTTTCGCTGATTAATTATTATTATTTAGTTTTTAAATAAAATGAAACTAACACTTTCCGACCGGGATTTGCTATTCAAACCGCTGCAGATAGTGAGCGGTATTGTGGAACGCAGGCATACGCTTCCCATACTTCTAAACACCCTGATTGAAATCAGTGATGGAAAGCTGGTACTGGTTACGACAGATCTGGAAATAGAAATTGAGGCAACCTCTACTATTCCAGAACTGGAAAATCAAGATTCGCTGCAAACGACTGTTTCTGTCAGAAAACTGCAAGACATATTGCGCGCTTTGCCATCCGGTTCCCCGGTTGAGTTAATCCGGTCAGAAAGCCGTTTACAGATCACTTCCGGGAAAAGCCGCTTCAGCTTGCAACTGCTTCCAGCTAAAGATTTTCCGAGGATGGCCAAGGATGATGAGCCTTGCAGCGCTGCGTTCACACTGACACAACAGGTATTGAAAAAACATCTGCAGCGGGTAGCACATGCCATGGCACAACAGGATTTGCGTTATTACCTGAACGGGATGCTGCTGCTGATCGAAGCAGACAGACTCACTATGGTTGCCACTGACACCCACCGACTGGGAATTACTTCCGTTGGTTTGAATGAGCCGCTTGAAAAACTGGAGACGATTGTTCCTCGCAAAACCGTACTGGAATTAATCAGACAATTGGAAGACAGCGACAAACCGGTAACTATTGAGATCTATCCCAAAAAAATCTGTTTCCGTTTCTCGGAAGCCGTGCTGGTGTCGAAGGTTATTTCAGGAAAATTTATCGATTTCAGACGCGCAGTTCCGCAAGCCAGTGTTTTTCAATTTGATATCAACCGTCTTGATTTTTTCCATGCACTTCAGCGTACTGCGATTATTTCCAGCAGCAATGATTTGTTTCGCAACGTCCACCTGAATATTACAAATGGAAAATTAAACATATCAGCCAAAAACAAGGAACAGGAAGAAGCGCAGGAAGAAATCGAGATTGTTTACTCAAATGAAACTATCGATACCAGTTTCAATATTGTTTACCTGATGGAAGTACTGAACAATCTGGATAGCGAGCATGTCAAGTGCTCATTCGAGAGTATGCAAAGCGCTATATTGATCACATTACCGGACGACGACTGGTTCAAACATATCCTGATGCCAATGCGCGAATAGTACAAATCTGTCCATCCGATCAAAAACTAAAAAACAGATAACTCAAATATGAATACAAACCAGCCAGAATTCACCCCGAATACCAAGAGCAATCAACGTGACTATGACTCGGACAGCATCAAAATCCTGAAAGGACTGGATGCCGTTCGCAAGCGTCCCGGTATGTATATTGGTGATACCAGTGATGGCACCGGGCTGCATCACATGGTGTTTGAAGTTCTCGATAACGCCATCGACGAAGCTCTGGCAGGTCATTGCGATGAAATATCCGTCATTATCCATGCGGACAACTCCGTTAGCGTTCACGACAATGGCAGAGGAATTCCCACCAATATCAAGCAGGATGATGAACAGAAACGTTCTGCTGCGGAAATCGTCATGACGGAATTGCATGCCGGTGGTAAGTTTGATGACAATTCCTACAAGGTATCCGGCGGGTTGCACGGTGTCGGAGTGTCTGTAGTGAACGCGCTGTCGGAATGGTTACGATTGACGATCTATCGCAAGGGAAACATTCACCAGATAGAGTTCCGAGATGGTGTGGCGGTTGCTCCGCTGGCAATTACCGGTCAAACTGAAAAACAAGGGACAGAAGTTCATTTCCTCGCGAGCAAGTTGATATTTGGCGATATAACCTACCATTACGACATCTTCGCCAGACGATTACGCGAGCTTTCCTTTCTCAATTACGGAATCAAGATCAGACTGGCTGACCGGCGTGACAACCGCGAGGAGATCTTTGCATTTTCCGGCGGTATCCGAAATTTCGTCGAATACATCAACCGTACCAAAACTGTGCTGCATCCGAACATTTTTTATGCAAAGGGGATGAAAGACGATATTACCGTCGAAATTGCGATGCAATGGAATGACAGTTATGCTGAACAGGTACTGTGTTTCACCAATAACATTCCGCAGAAGGATGGCGGTACTCATCTGACCGGATTGCGGGCAGCCATGACACGCACGCTCAACAACTACATAGAAAAAAACGAACTGGCCAAAAAGGCCAAGGTGGATACCACCGGTGATGACATGCGCGAAGGAATGACCTGTGTGCTGTCGATCAAGCTGTTCGAACCCAAATTTTCCTCTCAGACCAAGGAGAAGCTGGTTTCATCCGAAGTGCGTCCGGTTGTAGAGGAAGTGGTTTCACACAAACTTTCCGATTTTTTGCTGGAAAATCCAAATGAAGCAAAGATAATCTGCAACAAAATCATTGAAGCAGCCAGGGCACGAGAAGCGGCCAGAAAAGCCCGCGAACTGACACGTAGAAAAGGTGTGCTGGACAGTATGGGTTTACCTGGAAAGCTGGCAGACTGCCAGGAAAAAGACCCGAAACTATGTGAGCTTTATCTGGTGGAAGGAGATTCTGCCGGTGGTTCTGCCAAACAAGGACGCGATCGCAAATTTCAGGCGATCATGCCGCTCAAAGGCAAAATTCTGAATGTCGAAAAATCCCGTTTTGACAAACTGATTTCTTCCCAGGAAATCGTGGCACTCATAACCGCCCTGGGAACGGGCATCGGCAAGGATGAATATAACCTGGACAAACTGCGTTACCACCGCATTATCATCATGACTGACGCGGATGTGGATGGATCGCATATCCGTACCTTGCTGCTGACCTTTTTCTACCGGCAGATGCCTGAACTGATCGAGCGTGGTCACATTTATATCGCACAACCGCCTTTGTATAAAATCAAACATGGCAAGCAGGAACGTTACCTTAAGGATGATTACGAGCTCAAGCGCTACATTCTCAGTTTGGCGCTGATTGATGCAGAACTGCATCCTGGAATGGATAATCCACCGATTATGGGTGAAGCACTGGCAAAGATTGCAGATGAATACCTGCTGGCTGAGGCGGTAATTGAGCGTATGAGTCAGTTGATCGACCGGGCAGTGATGTATGCGTTACTTAAACAACCGGATATCGATCTGAGTTCGGAAGTCAGCGCGCAGGACAGCGCCGCCAGACTGGCGCCGTTACTGGATGATGTGGAAATTACTGCAGAATACGATGAAGATTCAGAGAACTATCGTCTCAAAATCAGTCGTAAACAATACGGTAATCTTCGAATCAGCTATCTGGATGCTGATTTTTTGAAAAGCGGTGACTTTGCCAAGATCAGGCAAACTGCGCAGGTATTACAGGGTCTGATCAGTGAAGATGCAAAAGTTAAACGGGGTGAACAGGAAATTTCCATTCTGGAATTCAAGGAAGCCCTGGAATGGTTGCTGGAGGAAGCTAAAAAAGGCATTACTATCCAGCGTTACAAAGGACTGGGAGAAATGAATCCTGAGCAGCTATGGGAAACAACCATGGATCCGAGTAATCGTCGTCTGTTACGTGCACAGATTGAGGACAGCATTCTGACCGATGAAATTTTTACTACCTTAATGGGCGACGTGGTCGAACCTCGCCGGGCATTTATTGAAAATAATGCCCTTCGTGCAAGGAATATCGACATTTAGGTAAATTTATGGGGATGTTTTATGTCGACAGAACTGAATAAATCAATGGATCAGTCACAAGCGAATATTCACCTGCTTCAGCTGCATGATTCACCTGTCATACGTTGGCTATACCTGTGTATCGGCGTAACCGCCCTGTTTGTAGGCATACTTGGCATATTTCTACCCATATTGCCAACAACTCCCTTTATTTTACTGGCTGCAGGCTGTTTTGCACGCAGCTCCGAACGATTCCACAATTATCTGCTGGGTCATCGCATCGCCGGGCCAATTATCCGTGAATGGTGCGAATATCGCAGTGTGAAGCGTCAGGTCAAACGTTGGGCATATCTGGTGATGTTGTTGTCCTTCGGAAGCTCAATTCTGATTGTTTCCTCCTGGAAATTGAAAGGCATGCTGGTCTTGCTGGCCACAATCTTATTTACATTTATCTGGCGCTTGCCTGTGCGAGATGAAAACAAATAAATCATGCCTGTTCTTCGTTTCCTGACAGCAAAGCAACTTGTTCATTGATGGAAAAAGTTCGTTTGTCCAAGCTAATGTCCGCACAGGGAATGTGTTCGCGCAGAGAAGCAGATGTTTACATTGAACAAGGCTGGGTTTATGTGGACGGACAGCCAGTTCGCGAACTGGGAACCAAGATTTTTCCCTGCCAGGAAATCACGCTTGCTCAAACAGCGCAGATCAAACAGAACCAGCGGGTAACAATTTTACTGAACAAACCCGTCGGTTACGTATCCGGTCAACCGGAGCCCGGCTACAAACCGGCTGTCAGCCTTATCTGTCACGATTCCCGCTTTCTTCAGGATCGTTCTTCTCTTGGATTTATCTTGCAACACCTTAAAAATCTTGCTCCCGCCGGTCGGCTCGATATTGACTCACAGGGATTACTGGTATTTACCCAGGATGGACGTATTGCCAGGCAGTTGATTGGAGAATACTCGGAAGTTGAAAAGGAGTATCTGGTACGGGTAACCGGTAATCTGACGCGTGCGGGATTGGCGCTGCTTAACCATGGTTTGAAACTTGATGGTCAGGTATTGAAACCCGCCCAGGTGAGTCGTTTGAATCAGGATCAGCTTCGTTTTATCTTACAGGAAGGTAAAAAAAGACAGATCCGACGAATGTGTGAACTGGTTGGTTTAAACGTGGTTGGATTAAAACGTGTCCGGGTTGGCCGGATCAAATTAGCCGATCTGCCGGAAGGAAAATGGCGTTATCTTGGCAGGAATGAATCATTTTGAATGTACCGGAGCCAGAGTCTGCTTAAAACCATAATTCTTGACAAAATTGAAGGGGGCTCTATAATCACCCGTCTGTCGAGAGGCAAATTCTGGTTCATTTGTTTGAGCCCGGAGTAGTGTGCGGGAATAGCTCAGTTGGTAGAGCACGACCTTGCCAAGGTCGGGGTCGCGAGTTCGAGTCTCGTTTCCCGCTCCAGTTTATTGTTTTAGCTGTGTCCAGAATTCACCAGCAATTTTTTAGGTTACGTCAAATTTTCATGTTTTGATGTTGTAAAGCAGACGACATCATTAAAAACAGCTCACGGCGGGGTGGCAGAGTGGTTATGCAGCGGCCTGCAAAGCCGTCTACGCCGGTTCGATTCCGACCCCCGCCTCCATATATCAGAAGTTCTTCGTAATTGCCCGGGTGGTGAAATTGGTAGACACAAGGGACTTAAAATCCCTCGGACATAACCGTCCGTGCCGGTTCGATTCCGGCTCCGGGCACCATTCATCGCATCAAGATCACGTAAATAGCTGTTTCGTTTCTCTTTGTCCAGCATTCTGTGCAGTGCATCACGGATAACTTCACTTGCCAAGTCATGTCGCCCACGTAGTAAAATTTATTTTTCTGTATCAATAAGTTACAGTATGTCCTACCGATCATCGTAAAATACTTCGTGGAAATAGCGTATGCATCATGATCATTGGGATAATCGGTAATTTTGCTGTGTGTAGTGGAACTCATCCGTATTCTGATAAAATTACGGGTTTGTTATAGAAAGCGCCGCTCGAGGAATACCATCATGACTTATGTAGTGACTGAAAGTTGTATCAAATGCAAATATACCGATTGTGTTGACGTCTGCCCTGTGGATTGTTTCCGCGAGGGCCCTAATTTCCTGGTAATTGATCCGGATGAATGCATTGATTGTACGCTGTGTGTGGCAGAGTGCCCGGTAGAAGCGATTTATGCGGAAGACGATGTCGCTGAGGATCAGCGACAATTTATTGCACTCAATGCGGAGTTATCCAAAATCTGGGAACCGATTATCGAGAAAAAGGACGCATTGCCGGATGCAGATGAATGGGCGTCCGTTACAGATAAACTGGATAAACTGGAGCGCTGAATCAAGTCACTGTTGCGAAAATGGGATTAAGGAGATACCAATAATGAAAACTGTAATTATACGGGCTCTTTTTCTGATGGCGTTCTGTGTACTTCCGCAGACGGTCATCGCGCAACGTGGTGTAGCTCAAAGCTATCCCGCTGCAGCAAGTGAAAAGCTGGTCAACGGAATTGTCAATGTAGCAACCGGTTTTGTTGAACTTCCTAAAAATGTAATTCTTACTAGTCAACAGGATGGAGCTGGGTACGGGCTGACCATCGGCTTGGTGACCGGCATTATGCATACAATTGGGCGTACTGTGTTCGGTGCGTTGGATGCCATAACCTTTTTAATTCCGACTCAGCCGACAGTTCGTCCACCTTATATCTGGCAGGATTTCAACAAAGAAACCACGTACGGATAATTGGTGTGTCTCGTCCGTTTCAGTTTTTTAGCAATGCCAGCAACTCCCTGACTTTTTTTACTCGCTTGCTCACATCCGGTATCTGCAGCCGGATATTCAGGCGATCAGGTCCCGAGAGGCTGTATTCCTTGCCACTCTGGATAAGCTGAATGATCTTGACAGCTTCTACCGGGGGATCGGGTTCAAACTGCAGCTGAATGTTGTCCGGGCTTGCATCAAGACGCATAATACCCAATTTTCTGGCTTCAATACGTAGTCGGTGGCTGTCCAGTAATGCGCGGGCCGGATCAGGCAACAGACCAAAGCGATCGATCAGCTCTTGGTAAATCTCATCCAGTTCTGTCTCGTTACTGCAACCCGCCATGCGTTTGTACAGAACGAGCCGTTCGTGAATATTGCTGCAGTAATTTTCCGGCAGCAGCGCAGGGACGTGCAATCTAACTTCTGTTGAAATGCCGAGAGGTTGCTGCATATCCGGCTCATGACCTGCTTTTAATGATTTGATCGCTACGTCCAGTAGCGAATTGTAAAGGCTGAATCCTACTTCCTGCATCTCGCCACTTTGCGAATCACCCAGCACAGCACCTGCACCACGTATTTCCAGGTCATGCATAGCCAGATAAAATCCGGAGCCAAGCTCTTCCATTGCCTGAATCGCTTCCAGTCGTCTGACTGCCTGCGTTGTCAGGGCTGCTTTTTCCGGTGTCAGCAGATAAGCATACGCCTGATGGTGCGAACGTCCCACTCTGCCACGCAACTGGTGTAGCTGTGCCAGACCGAACTTATCGGCACGATGGATAATAATTGTGTTGGCAGTGGGAACATCGATTCCCGTTTCAATGATAGTGGTACATAACAGCAGATTGAAACGTTGCTGGTAGAAATCGCGCATCACCTGTTCCAGCTCGCTTTCCCGCATTTGCCCGTGGGCAATGTTTATTTTCGCTTCCGGCAGCAGTTTGCTCAGCCTGGTGTAGATGTTCTGAATGGTGCTGACTTCATTGTAGAGAAAATAGATCTGTCCACCACGTTTCAGTTCGCGTAAACAGGCTTCGCGGATAATTCCTTCTGTATAAGGATGTACGAATGTCCGGATTGCCAGTCTTCGCTGGGGTGCGGTGGCAATCACCGAAAAATCTCTGAGACCTTCGAGCGACATTGCCAGCGTACGTGGAATCGGCGTTGCAGTCAGCGTCAGTACATCTACTTCAGCACGAAGTTTTTTGAGCTGCTCCTTCTGGCGTACTCCGAAACGATGTTCTTCATCGATGATAACCAATCCCAGATTCTTGAATTTAACTTTGTCCTGAATCAGTTTGTGCGTGCCGATAATAATATCAGTTGTTCCCTGCGCCAGACCTTGCAGTGCTTCAGACTGTTCTTTAGCTGAACGGAAACGTGAAAGTTCGGCAATTTTTACCGGCCACTGATCGGCAATCAATCCAAAACGATCGGAGAAATTCTGATAATGCTGTTCTGCCAGCAGCGTGGTCGGAACCAGTACTGCCACTTGTTTCCCGTTGGCAATCGCAATAAAGGTAGCACGCAGGGCGACTTCCGTTTTGCCGAAGCCGACATCTCCACAAATCAGCCGATCCATTGGCTTGCCGGAAACCATATCCTGAATGACTGCATGAATGGCTGCAGCTTGATCCGGCGTTTCCTCAAAACCGAAACCATCTGCAAAGATGTTGTAATCATGCTGATCAAGCTGGAACGGATGGCCTGTGCGAGCAGCGCGTTGAGCATACAGATTTAGCAGTTCGGCAGCGGTATCACGTACCTGCTGCATGGCTTTGCGCTTGGCTTTTTCCCATTGACCGCTTCCCAGCTTGTGCAAGGGAGCTGCTTCTGGCGCTGCACCGCTGTAGCGACTGATGAGATGAAGCTGTGTAACCGGCACATAGAGTTTGTCTCCTCCCAGGTATTCCAGCGCGAGGAATTCACTGGACTGGCCTGAATCGTCCCCACTGGTATCCATGTTGACCAGGCCGAGATAACGTCCGATACCATGCTGTTCGTGTACCACTGGACTGCCGGGTTTGATTTCGGACAGATCGCGCAGAATAGAATCAGCCGAAGTGGTTTTGCGTGCATCCCGCGTGCGCTGTCCGCGTACGTATGTCGCATACAGTTCGTTTTCGGTGATCAGTGCCAGTTTTTCCGTGGCCAGGATAAAACCACTGTGCAACGGTGCCACACCGAGCATGCAAGACGCGCTATCGGATTGAAATGCAGCATAGTCTTCGCAGAGTTTCAGTTGCAGACCATACTCGCGCAGGTATTCTGCCATCAGCTCGCGTCGTCCCAGGCTTTCTGCCAGCAGTAAAATCCGGCCGCCGTCCTGGGTGAATGTGCTGACAAAAGCGGTCAGCTGCTCGATCGGATTGGAAGCACGACGATCCACCCGTACGGGTGGAAGAGGGTGAGAAAACGGCTTGTCAATCGCCTGTTGATCACCGGTTTGCATTTCTATCCGGCCGTATGATTTGAGGTAACCGTAAAACTGATCTTCTGGTAAAAACAGATCAACCGGAGAAAGTAAAGGACGATCGATGTCGTTGCGCATCAACTGAAAGCGCGACCGGGTATCTTGCCAGAAATTTTCAATAGCGGGAGCAATTTCCCCATGCAGACATAATGTGGAATTCTGCGGTAAATAATCGAATAGCGTAGCGGTCTGTTCGAAAAAAAGGGGCAAATAATACTCTATTCCAGCAGGAATATTCCCTTTGCTGATTTCCTGATACAGCCAGCTGCGAGTCGGATCTCCTTCAAATTTTTCCCGGAAACTGGTACGAAAACGACTGCGACCGGTATCGTCGAGTGGAAATTCTCGTGCCGGTAACAGCCGGATTTCATTGACTGGATAAATACTGCGCTGGGTATCCGCATCGAATGTACGGATTGATTCAATTTCATCATCGAACAGATCAATGCGATAAGGTAGTGGGCTGCCCATGGGAAACAGATCAATCAGTCCACCGCGAATACTGTATTCTCCTGGTGAAATAACTTGTGAAACATGAGAATAGCCGGCGAGCGACATCTGGCTGCGAAATGCCTGCAAATCCAGTGTACTGTCTTGTTTGATGAAGAATGAGTATGCAGCTAAAAACGCTTGCGGTGGCATTCTGTACAGCGCGGTTGTAACCGGTACGATCAATACATCGCAGGCATTGTTTGCAATCTGGTAAAAAGTGGCCAGACGCTCTGAAATCAGATCCTGGTGCGGGGAGAAAATATCGTAGGGCAAGGTTTCCCAGTCCGGCAGCAAACTCGCGCGCAGGCCGGGTGCAAAAAAGGAAATTTCTTCAAGCAATCTTCGTGCATCCTGCGCATTGGCAGTGACAATCGCCAATAGCTGATTATTCTGATCTTGCGCCAGCTGTGCCAAGGCATAGGCATCACTGGATCCTGTAAAACCGGAGTAACGTTGCAGCTGTCCCGGACGGATTTGGGTTGGTTTGAATGACATTGTTTTACCAACGGCGTTTGATTGTTCAGAAATATGCCAGATACGAAGCCAGGAAAAATGCGCCACCCATGCCTGCGATGATCGCTACCATCCCCGGGACACATCGCCTGGCCAGCGAAGCATTACCGATAAAAAACACCAGTCCCAGCTTGAAAATGAGACTGGCAATCACCGCCAGTGTTATCGCAGTGACTACCTCCACGACCTCCAGCTTGCCCAGTCCATACAAACGCAGACTGCTCAGCGTAATGGCATCAACGTCGGTAAACCCGGAAATGAGCGCCACAGCGTACAATCCGCTGCTGCCGGCAATGTCCGACAACCATGCACTGAGAAGCAATACAATTGTATAAAGCAGGCCAAAACTCATTGCCGTCTGAAGTTCTGCCGGGTTGCGAGTATCCGGCATGGGAACTGCTGTTTGTTGCTGGCTGAATTCGCGCCACCAGAATACCGAAGCAGCCAATCCCAGAACAAAACCACCCGCCAGGATGGGCAAGAGATAGGGGAAAATTTCCGGAGAAACCACAGCACTAATCAATGCCAGCCTGATCAGCAGAGTTAAGTTGGCCAGCAATATCACGATGACAGCAAAGCTGCTAAAGTCGGGGTTATTGTTACTACGGCGCGAAAATACTATGGTGGTAGCGGTACTCGAAACCAGTCCACCCAGCAGACCGAGCAGAACCGCACCATAGCGCTGTCCGGTAAAACGCAATGCAATATAGCCTGTCAGACTCACGCCCGATATCAACACCATCATCAACCATATCTGGTATGGATTGAGTGCATCGAAAGGGCCGTAATTTTTATTCGGCAGGATCGGCAGTATGATGAAACTGAGTACTGCAAATTGCAGTATCGAAATCAGATCCTTTCGGCTCAGATTTTGCGAGATTCCCCGAAGCTCGGTTTTAAAATAAAGCAGAATGGTTGTGATAATGGCCAGCATGACTGCCAAGATTGATTCTTCGTACCATACTAATGCGCCAATCCCGTAACAGATCAGTATTGCGGCAATTGTGGTAGTCCCCGGATCCTCCCGTTTATCCCGTTTGTCCCGGTAGGACGAGATCATCATGATGCCAGTCAGCAATAATCCGCTGATCAGCAGCCAGGGTGTTTGTGCCTTATGCGACAGCATAGCGGCCAGTGTACCGAACATGGCCATCAGAGCAAAGGTACGCAGCCCGGCCTTGGCTGCCGGATGGCGTTCGCGTTCCAGGCCGATAAGCAATCCAATCGCCATGCTGGTGGCAAATTTGGCCAGATAAATCTGCTCACGTTCGGGAAAAAACAGATCATCCATTTTGTGTACATCCGGATTCGAACCAGTGTTCCAGTAGTAATTGCATACGGGTATTGCCGTTATATTCGTTCAGCTGTACTCGGTAGACAGCGTCAATTTCGACGGGTAGTCGTTCAGTATGGAAAAACAAAATGCCGTCGTGTATTTGTCTGGCACCTGCTTTGCGCAGCTTCAGTTTCAAATGTCTTTCCCCGACAATGCGTTGATTTTCAACGCGGAAATGGTCATTGAAACTCGGCTCGGGAAAACCTTGTCCCCAGACTTGATCCGCTAAATATTGTGCCAGTGCCAAAGTTAGATCCGCTTCTTCCAGTTCGCCATCCGTTTCGATGACTTGTATCAGATCAGCAGGTGTCAGCAGTGACTGTGCAACCTCCTCGAATACCGTGCGAAACTGCTCAAAATACTGCTCGTGTACTGTCAGACCGGCTGCCATGGCATGGCCACCAAATCTGATGATTAATCCCGGGTGACGCTTGGTAACCAGATCCAGCGCATCACGCAGATGCAAGCCGGGAATGGATCTCCCGGAACCCTTGATTTCTCCATTCTTTCCCTGTGCGAACACAATAACTGGTCGATGCAGCTTATCCTTGACGCGCGATGCAATCAGGCCGATGACGCCCTGGTGCCAACCCGGATCATACAGGCACAGGCTGTTATAAACAGGATGTGTATTGCTATTGGTGGGCATGTCGATCTGGTTCAGAATATTGATCGTCCCTTCCAGCTTGTTCATTGCTTCATCCCGCATGCCTGATTCGATTTCACGACGCTGGCGATTCAGTTCATCCAACTCGCTGGCCAGATGCAGGGCATGGGCTGCTTCTTCAGCCAACAGGCATTCAATTCCCAGCGACATATCATCCAGCCGTCCGGCAGCATTTAATCTGGGAGCAAGAATAAATCCCAGTTCATACGTTGTGGCGCGTTCGAAATCACGCCCGGCTACCTTGAACAACGCGTGCATACCCGTGCAGAAATGGCCGTTGCGAATGCGCTGCAATCCCTGTTGTACCAGGATGCGGTTGGTTCCTTCCAGCCTGACGACATCGGCAACGGTGCCCAGTGCGACCAGATCAAGCAGACTGGCCAGGTTGGGTTCACTGCTTCCGGCAGTAAAAACGCCCCGTTCGCGCAATTCTGCCCGCAATGCCAGCATTACGTAAAAAATCACGCCGACTCCGGCAATATGCTTGTCGGGAAAATCACACCCTGGCTGATTGGGATTAACAATAACGGCTGCATCCGGGAGTTGATCTCCCGGTAAGTGATGATCAGTGATGAACACCTGCATACCCAGCCGGTTGGCTTCTGCAACGCCTTCCACGCTGGCAATACCGTTATCCACTGTGATCAGGATTTCAGGAGGAGGATTACAGTTTGCTGCCAGCCGTACGATTTCCGGCGTCAGCCCATAACCGTATTCAAAACGGTTGGGTACAAGATATTCCACCATTGCACCCAACCGGCGTAATGCGCGCAAGGCAACGGCACAGGACGTCGCACCGTCCGTGTCATAGTCTGCAATCACAAGTAAACGTTTTTTTGCTGCGATGGCATCCGCCAGTAAAACTGCAATCTGACCGATATTTTTCAGTTGCCGAAAGGGTGCCATGCGGGAAAATGTTGTATCGAGCTGGCTCGGATCTTCTATGCCACGTGCAGCAAAAATACGTGCGAGTACCGGCGGCAAGCCATGTGCAGCGAGTGCTGCGTATGCATGGGAAGAAAATTTGCGGGTAGTAATATTGGTCATAACCAATATTTTATCACCGGGTTGCAATCAGCCGGTTTGAAGAAACGGTCTGCAAGTTGAAGGTGACGGACTTTGTTACAACAGCGGACATCAAATGAAGAAGACAGGAGTATTTTATCCGCGACCCAAATACTCCTGTTTTTCTATGTCAGATTGGTATCAGATTATTTCGGTGCCACCACGCCGGATTCACCGGTTGCCTTGGCTGCGCGTAGTACGGGGTAAAATTGCGTGAAAACCATGTCTGTCTTGGCATTTTCCTTGTGACAGGCAGCGCACTCAGCTGTAGGCAGATTTTTAGCTGCGGTAACGAGTGGCATATCGGGTACATAGAAAATATAGAAAGCCCAGTTTCCCGGCTCATCTGCAAAACGTTTTGAATCCTTGACTGACGCTTCCAGGCCGATGTAGTCGCCCATGAAATAGCCGTTACCACTGCCCGGACCTTTGCGATCACCCACGCTGACCAGCTCTTTTACCGTCATGGTGCCATCCCTGAATTCTCCGGTTTTTTTCCAGTGAGCATAGCTTTCAGGATCGACGTACACTGTTCTGATTTCAGTAAAAGGTGCTTTGCCATCATTCAGTTCGTCGGGCGTCACCTGGGTGCCGACCATGACCCATTCACGATAATCCTTTGGTAACAGCAGCTCCCCCTTGTCATTAAACTCGGCCACACCTGCTGCCAACGCGCAGTTAGTCATCACAGCAGAAAGAATCAGACCACTCAAACTACCTATCAGTTGTTGCTTGAAGTTCATAAACATCTCCTTTTAATTGATGGACAGCAAAATTGTCATCCTCCGGCTTGTCCGGCGGCGGCGCGGCGTAGTTTACGCCAGGTTTGTTGTGAACAGGTCTGCCAGCGCAATGCCGGGATCCGGCGCACGCATGAAGGTTTCCCCGATCAGAAAAGTATGAATGTCGTGAGATCGCATCATCTCTACGTCAGCAGGTGTGCGGATGCCACTTTCTGTCACGGTAATTCGCCCGGACGGAATACGCCTGACCAGCTGCACACTGGTATCCAGTGTGGTTTCAAATGTTTTCAGATTACGGTTATTGATGCCGATCAACGGGGTAGACAACTGCGATGCAAGATCAAGTTCATCGGCATCATGTACTTCCACCAGCACCGCCATGCCCAGTGTTTGTGCAACATTTTCCAGTTTGTGCATGCGTTCGAGTGCACTGTCACCCTGATTGACCGCGGGATCATGCTGGAAAACCGGTGAAAAAAAGGCTGCGACGATCAGCAGGATACAGTCTGCTCCCATCGCACGTGCCTCGTAGATCTGATATTCGTCTAGCATGAAATCCTTGCGTAATACCGGTAAATCACAAACGGCGCGTGCCTGTTGCAAAAAATTGGCACTGCCTGAGAAGAACTGTTCATCCGTCAGCACGGATAGACAGGCCGCACCATTCCTGGCGTAACTGGCTGCAATATCTGCCGGGATGAAATCTTCCGGGATCGGATGCTGTGCGGCTAAATTTTTCATGTGCCCCGATCCGGAAATGTTTTGTGATTCTGCCCGGCCACGCAATAACCCTTTGCTTGGGCTGGCTCGTTTGATTTCTGCAATGACAGCGGCGTGGTTTTGATTAATACGGTTGCGTATGGCTTGCAGAAAATCACGTGGAGCGGGTGTTGCCTGCGCTTCACTGCGGATTTTATCCAGTGATTTTTGTGTTCGGGCGGTTGCGATCTCCTGCTTTTTTACAGCGAGAATACGATCAAGAATATCTGACATGCGAACTAATGGTTTATCTGGTTGGAGAATTCGATCAGTGCCTGCATTTTTTCTCTGGCAGAGCCACTGGCCAGCGTGTCGCGCGCGATTTCAACCCCCTGAGTCCAGGAGTCTGCTTTTCCGGCGACATAAATCGCTGCGCCTGCATTCAGCAGAACGATATCCCTGGCAGGCCCCGGTTGATTATCCAGTACAGACAGCAACATTACCCGCGCCTCTTCCGTGCCGCTTACCCGCAGAGCCTCTATTGAAGTGCGTTCCAATCCAAAATCTTCCGGTTGCACCGTATATTCCCGGGTTTCTCCCGCTTTGAGTTCTGCGATCCGGGTTGGGCCGGAAATGGTGATTTCATCCAGCCCATCGCTGCCGTGCACGATCATCGCGTGCCGGCTTCCCAGGCGATGCAAGGCCTGTGCCAGCAGACCGGTCAGATCTTCACTGAATACACCCAGCAGTTGATTCCTGGCACCTGCAGGATTGGTCAGCGGCCCCAGGATATTGAACAGCGTGCGTACACCCAGTTCCCGGCGAACGGGGGTTGCATGTTTCATGGCGTGATGAAAATTGGGGGCGAACATGAAGCCGATGCCTACTTCGGTGATGGATCGGGCGATCTGATCAGGGGTCTGATCGAGATTGATACCGATTGCCTCCAGTACATCCGCGCTGCCTGCCTTGCTCGAAACGGAACGTCCGCCGTGTTTGGCTACCTGCGCACCCGCAGCAGCTGCTACAAAAGCGGAAGCCGTTGAAATATTAAAGGTATTACACCCATCGCCGCCGGTACCGCAGGTATCGACCAGATTGGTTGAATCGGCCACTTCGATATGCAAAGCCAGTTCGCGCATGACTTGAGCTGCTGCCGTAATTTCGCCGATGCTCTCGCGTTTCATGCGTAATCCCATAACCAGAGCAGCAGTCATCGCTGGCGAAACGTTTCCTGACATGATTGCACGCATCAGCTCAACCATTTCCTCATAAGGTGTTTCGCGCTGCTCAAGGATACGAGCAAGAATGGCTTGTGGTTTCACACTTTGCACGGTTTGGATGATTAATTTTGAATATGATGAGCATGCAGAAAATTGCTGAGCAGCTGATGACCATGTTCACTTAAAACGGATTCCGGATGAAATTGCATGCCTTCCACTGGTAACGTGCGGTGCCGCACACCCATGATTTCACCTTCTTCGGTCCAGGCAGAGACAACAAGACAGTCAGGTATACTGGAGGGTTCGATAACCAGGGAATGGTAGCGGGTTGCCATGAACGGGCTGGCGATTCCCTGGAAAACACCCTGACCATCATGAAAAACCGGCGAGGTTTTACCATGCATGACTTTTCCGGCGCGCACAATTCGTCCGCCGAAAGCCTGGCCAATACTCTGGTGACCAAGACATACACCCAGTATAGGAATTTTTCCACTGAACCGGTTGATCAACTCCATGGAAATACCTGCTTCATCAGGCGTGCATGGACCAGGCGAAATGACAATACCGGCCGGCTTTAATTGCTGAACCACATCCAGCGTAATCTCATCGTTACGCACAACTGTGATTTCCTCGCCGAGCTCACCTAGGTATTGCACCAGGTTATAGGTAAAGGAATCGTAATTATCAATCATCAGCAACATGGCGAGTACAATCGTTATTCGATATCCGGGGAAAAATAGCTGTACAGAGAGTGAATGCGGGAAAATGGCCAGAATCTTTCTATCCGGGTATTTTCGCCCAGGTCGCACGAAAGGTAAACCTGATATATGAAATTTTCTACTGATGTTTCACCTTCAGAGCGAATGAGTCGGAAAAACAGATCCAGATACAAACCGAAATCGTTTCTGGCTTTAATCCTGATCGGATTTTCGATTGTTGGCCTGCCACTGATCAGCGCACTGATATACAGTGCCATACGCATTGATCAATTATCCGAACAAAGCCGTTACAACGTCTATCATGCTACCCAGATTACCAATGGTACCAGTGTTATCATTGGCGAAATCATGGCGATGGAGCGCAGTGTGCAACATGCACTGGTACTGGATGACGCAACTTTGCTGGAAGGTTATTTCATTGCGCATACCAAGTTTGAAAGCATTACGAATCATCTGTCCATTATTTCCACGTATCCGGAACAGCAGCTTTCGCTGGAAAAATTGCGGTTACTGGAAACCGGAATTTTTCGGGAAATACTGGATCTGAAAACACATCCGCAGGATTTACAATATCTGCTCGATCGTTTTGCTGCTCTGCTCAACCTTGCCCGTGAATTTTCAACTGACAGTTTCCGCATGATCGGACAAAGTGTCGGCAATGTAAGTGAAATTGCCACACAAACCCGTTCACTGGTCGAATGGGAGCTGTTGATTCTGGTTCCGCTGGTTATTTTTCTTGCGCTGATTTTCTCTGTATTTATCGCTCGTCCTGTCCGTCAGATTGATGAAGCGATTGCTCAAATGGGTCGTGGCAACCTTTCCCGGCCGATCCATGTTAACGGGCCACAAAACCTTACCTACATCGGGGAGCGTCTGGACTGGCTGAGGCTGCGTCTGCTCAGGCTGGAAAACCAGAAAATACAGTTTTTCCGTCATATTTCCCATGAACTAAAAACACCGCTGACAGCAATTCGGGAAGGTGCTGATCTTCTAGCCGAAGGCGTTACAGGCACGCTCAACCGGAAACAACAAGTTATTGCCGGGATTCTTCACACCAGCAGCATGCAGCTGCAAAAACGCATAGAAGATTTGCTTAATTTCAGCGCATTGCAGGCAGAGATCATCACGCTTGTCAAACAGCGTGTTAATCTGAAAAAACTGATAAATTCAGTCATCCGGGCGCAGAATCTTTCCATTTTGAGCAAAAGTCTTACAATCAACCTGAATTGTCCGGAGTTGTTTCTGGAATGTGACATCCAGAAACTGGATGTCATGCTTGATAATCTGCTTTCCAATGCAGTCAAATTTTCTCCGGAATATAGTCATATTGAAATTACTGTCTTATATGATGAAGACAAGGTGCAAATCGATATTATGGATTCAGGCCCGGGGGTTGCCAGTATTGATGAAGATCGGGTGTTCGAGCCGTTCTACCAGGGGCGCAATACACCTGAAAATCATGCCAAGGGTACAGGCCTGGGTCTGGCGATTGCGAAGGAATACGCTGTTGCACATGGTGGAAATATCGAACTTGTCCGGAACACCGGAAAATGTGGTGCACATTTTCGCTTGATGCTACCCATCAACCGTTCTGAATCTACATGATGAAAACAGTTTGTAAATTATTGACAGGGCTGGCTTTAATTACGCTGCTTCCCGGATGTATGCATACCTCCGTTCAGCCGGCACATTCGCCGCCCGATCCTGAGGAACCCTGGTTAGTCCGGGAAACAGATGATCTGGGTGAGCTGATGCATTACTACAGTTCGCTGCAGGACAAATCCGGATCAGAGCTCATCGAAGAGTATCAGTATGCCAACATTCATTATCGTGACAGCGCCGATTTACAACAACGACTCAAATTACTACTACTGCTGCTGTTGCCCAATACCGGTTTTCAAAGTACGCATGCTGCACTGGATCTCATGAAAAATACCCCCGAGCAGATCGAAACGACTCCCGCTACGACTGCTTTTAGAGACTTGCTGATATCATTACTCAAGCAGCAGCGGGCAGCAAATCTCAAAATACGGAACCTGACTGAAAAGGTCCGGACAACCGAGGCTGAAGTGAAAATACTGCAGAACAAGATCAACGCGATTAAAGATATTGAAAAAAATTTCATGCGCAAAAGTACATTTTGATCAAATGGCTGGCTAAATGATGCAAAGTAAAAAAATTCTTCTGGTGGATGATGATACGGATTTGCTTGAACTGCTTTCCATCCGCCTGACGGCAGCTGGATATGAAACGGTTCGTGCAGACAGTGCTGAGGCAGCCATTAATTATCTCGACATATCGCGCCCGCATCTCGTCATCAGTGATATGCAGATGAGCGGAATGGATGGTATGGCGCTGTTCGAGCATATCCATCGGCACATTCCAACGCTCCCGGTTATTATTCTGACAGCATTCGGTACCATACCGGATGCTGTGGCAGCGACACAGCGCGGGATTTTCGGCTATCTTACAAAACCATACAATCCTAAAATTCTGTTGAATCAGGTTGAGCGTGCAATGGATCTGGTTTCCGTTGCAGACACCCTTCCCAGCAAAGCACCCGTCTTGACGTGGCGTAAGGCGATCATTACCCGGAGTGCCCTCATGGAAGATCTGCTTGCCAAAGTGGATCGGGTTGCACAGGGAGATGCCAGCGTGCTGCTGTCCGGTGAAAGTGGCGTCGGCAAGGAATTGTTTGCCCGTGCCATTCATCAGGCATCCAGACGCTGTGACCAGCCGTTCGTTACCATTAATTGTGCCGCCATTCCTGAACAACTGCTGGAATCCGAACTGTTTGGCCATGCCAGAGGTGCGTTTACCGGAGCGGTACGGGAACACAAGGGACTGTTCCAGCTGGCTGAGGGAGGCAGTCTGTTTCTGGACGAGATTGGTGACATGCCTTTGCTGCTGCAGGCGAAATTGTTACATGCGTTGCAGGAGCGGGTTATCCGCCCGGTTGGATCTACGCAGAGCATCCCGATTGATGTACGTATCATCTCTGCCACGCATAAAGATCTGAAATCGGAGATCCAGGCCGGAAATTTCCGTGAAGATCTGTACTACCGGCTTTTTGTTGTGGGTCTGGTGATTCCTTCGCTTGCTCAGCGCAGTGAAGATGTTTTTCTGCTGGCCAATCATTTTCTGCGTGTATTTGCCGAGAAACATCACAAGGATATTAGCGGATTTTCCCCGGAAGCAATCAGCTTTCTGCAGGCATCTTCCTGGCCGGGAAATATTCGTCAGCTCATGAATGTTGTCGAACAAAGTGTCGTTATGAGTGCGGTTCCGCTCATTTCCAGCGAACTTGTCCGCGATACCATGCACAAGGATGAAGAGCAGATGATTTCATTTGAAGAGGCTCGCAGGCAATTTGAAAGGGATTATCTTGTCAAAGTACTGAAAATGACTGCTGGAAATGTCACTCAGGCGGCCAGGCTGGCCAAGCGCAACCGCACCGAGTTTTATAAACTGCTGCAACGCCATCAGCTTGATTTCACGCTGTATAAATCCTTGCAGGAAAAAGTCTGATTTTCTGTTTAGTTCATTAATGGCGGAAATTTCGCAATGATTTCAATGATCACACCTTCCCGCAGCACTTTCAGAGGCAACCAGGTGCCCGGCGCCTGACGTTTGACTGCAGCGATTACATCACTGCTTTCCCCAAGAGGGGTGCCAGCCATTGCAAGAATGACATCCCCGGGCTGCAAGCCTGCTGATTCAGCAATGCTTTTCGGTTCTACCTGCAACACGAGCGCACCTTTGGTTTTTTTGCCGAATTCAAAGCCAATGCCCAGGCGCTGCTGCAAAGGGGAGGCGGATGCCGTTGTAAACGGCGTCAGACCGAATACCGCGTCGGCATAGTCGGCCGTCAGCGATTTGCAGGATCGATTGGTGTCCCAGGGTAACAGTGAAGCCACTCTGTTTGTGCTTATTCCCAGATCTTTCAGCTGATGAGGTACACCAAATCCCTTCAGAATATGCCCGGATCCCATGACACCTACTACCAGCGGATTCTTGTGTTTGTCATAACTGCTCAGCACCGCATGAATTTCCTGCGCCATCGCCCGATCCCATAACTGCTGACTGACGACAAATCGCAGAAAATCAGGATCATAGAGGCTGGGTTTCTCCTGTCGGTTGGTATGCTTCTGTTTCGGACGATCATGCTGTGCGTAAATGGGCAGCAGAAATTCCAGATATTCCGGTGCAGGCGGAGCCGGCCGGGTGACGCCTTCCCGATCCTTTTCCGGCACGTGGTTAAACCCCTTTTGGGTGACAGCCCGTCTTAGGTGGATATCAATATTGAGTGCGCGCATTGGAATGCGGTTCATCCGTGCAAAGTGGAATAGAGGTAGATACAGATTGGCATCCGTGTTCCAGACGGACTGCCATTCGGATCGAGCCAGAAATTCGGATTCCGTCAGCTCACCTGCCACCCATTGATCCAGAATTTTCTGTACCCGGCGCGGAAACATTTCGAAGCCAATCACCATATCGGGACGGGCAGCATACAATGCCGCCAGCATTTGCAGTTGCCAGCGATGGTGCTCAGGATTAACGTGTGTCTCGCCGAGCAATACCACCGATTTGTCTTTTATCGACGCTATCACGCTGGGCAGTGTTGTTTCTCCCTTGCCGGGGATTACCCAGCGTGCAACCGGGACACAGGTGTCCGATGCAGCCTTCTTACTGGCAGAAATTGTTTTTTTCTCCGGTCCGGTTTGGGCGGAAAGATTGGAAACATTCACCATTCCGCCCAGCAACAGTAAACCGGCCAGGGTGAACCACCAGTCAGACTTGAAATCAATCATTATCTTGTTATGTATTTTTAAGTATTCATAAAATGTGTGGAAAACGCTAGCTTGAACAGATTTTTATCACCCCACCCACTTGCGGGCATTTCTGAACATTTTCATCCAGGGGGAATCTTCCGGCCAATCGTTCGGGTGCCATGAATGCTGTACCGTTCGGAATATTCTTTCCGGATGTGGCATCAGAATCGTTACCCGGCCATCGGTTGAAGTCATGCCGGTAACGCCCGCAGGTGAGCCATTGGGATTGAGTGGGTAGTTTTCTGTAAGTTCACCCCGGTTGTTGACAAACTGCAGTGCGATATAAGGCTGTGCTGCAAGCAACTGTCCGTTATCGCGGAATACCGCCAGACCTTCACCATGTGCAACGGTTATTGGCAAGAGGCTGCCAGCCATGCCGTCAAAAAACAGTGAAGGGCTACCGCCGATTCTGACCATGACAAAACGTGCTTCAAACTGTTCGGAACGGTTGCGCCCAAAATGCGGCCAATGGGTGGTTCCCGGGATGATCGCCTGCAGATGGCTCATCATCTGGCAGCCGTTGCACACGCCCAGCGCGAAAGTATCTGTACGGGCAAAGAAAGCGGTAAACGCATCCCGCGCCCGGGGGTTGAATAGAATGGACTGCGCCCATCCCCGGCCGGCGCCCAGCACATCGCCATAAGAAAACCCGCCTCCGGCGATCAACCCCTGGTACCCGGATAGTTCTGTCCGTCCGGAGAGGATGTCGCTCATGTGGACATCCACTGCATCGAATCCGGCGCGATCGAATGCGGCGGCCATTTCTACATGACCGTTTACACCCTGCTCGCGCAAAATGGCGACCGCAGGGCGGCTGGTCAGGATACCCGGTGCAAAAACCGGCTCTGTGATGGAAAACGTCAGCTGTGCATGCAGTCCCGGATCCTCTACATCCAGCAGCAGATCAAATTCCTGTTGTGCGCACTCGGGATGATCGCGCAATTTTTGCATCCAGAAACTCGTTTCCGACCAGATGCGTTGTAATGCGACCCGTTTTTCCTGAAATACCACTTTATCTCTGTACATCAGGCGGATGTCATTTTGCCGGTTCGGGCTGCCGATCGGATGGTTTGCCTGTCTCAGCCCTGCATCCGCCAGAATCGTCATCACTGCGTCATGATGCCGGGTTTCGATCTGGATGACAGCTCCTAGTTCTTCGCTGAACAAGGCTGACAGTATCTGTCCATCTCCATCATCATCCGTTTGAAAAATCAGCGAATCAAGCGCAATGTCGACACCACAGTGCCCGGCAAAGGCCATTTCACATACCGTGACGAACAGGCCACCATCGGAACGATCGTGATACGCCAACAGCAATTCTTGCTGATTGAGGGTTTGTATTGCGGCGAAAAAGGTTTTGAGCTGCTCCGGATTCTCCAGGTCAGGGACTGCATCGCCTGATTGTCCGTATACCTGTGCCAGTGCTGATCCGCCCAGACGATCTCTGCCGTTGCCCAGGTCAATCAGAATCAGCTCCGTTGCCCCTTTGTCCAGCCGGAGTTGGGGCGTGAGTGTTTTGCGTACATCGGAGACTTTGGCAAAGGCCGAAACAATCAGCGAAAGGGGCGCAACGACTTCTTTTTGTTGTAAATCATGCCAGCTGGTTTTCATCGACAATGAATCTTTGCCGACCGGAATGCTGATGCCCAGTGCCGGGCACAATTCCATGGCCACGGTATGTACGGCTTCATACAATGCGGCGTCCTCGCCCGGATGCCCGGCAGCAGCCATCCAGTTGGCAGATAACCGGATCATTCCGGAATCAGTAATTGCGGCAGCAGCCAGATTAGTGAGCGCTTCCCCTACCGCCATGCGTGCCGAGCTGGCGGCATCGATGACGGCCAGTGGCGTGCGTTCACCCAGTGCAAATGCTTCGCCCAGATATGTCTGAAAGCCCGAGGTGGTCACCGCGACATCGGCTACCGGCACTTGCCACGGGCCAACCATCTGATCCCGCGCCGTCTGGCCACCGACAGTACGGTCACCAATCGTGATCAGGAAGGATTTGTTCGCCACCGCCGGCAAGCGTAGAACGCGGCTGACCGTTTCCTGCAGACGGATACCGGTGTTATCCAGCGGCGCAGGGGCAGGGTGGATACGTTTGACATCGCGCACCATTTTAGGCGGTTTGCCCAGCAGGACGGATAAAGGAATATCTGCCGGATGGGTGGTCGAACATGCATCTGTCACGATCAGTTGAGGATCTGCCAGCGCCTCGCCTACCACCGCGAAGGGGCAGCGTTCGCGTTCACAAATCGCCTGGAACACGGGGAGGGATTGTGGATGGATGGCAAGAACATAGCGTTCCTGCGCTTCATTACACCAGATCTGCAGAGGCGACATGCCCGGTTCATCGGATGGCACTGCGCGCAGATCAAAACGACCGCCGCGCCCGGCGTCATGCACCAGTTCGGGCAGCGCATTGGAAAGCCCGCCCGCTCCCACGTCATGAATCGCCAGAATCGGATTGGGCTGTCCGCTGCGTGCCAGTTGCCAGCAGCGATCGATCACCTCCTGTGCCCGGCGCTGCATTTCAGGATTACCCCGTTGCACCGAGTTGAAATCAAGCGCTTCTTCATTGGTACCGGCATCCATGCTGGAGGCCGCACCGCCCCCCAGTCCAATGGCCATGCCCGGCCCGCCCAGATGAATCAGCAGCGTACCCGCGGGGAAAGATTCCTTGCCCGTGTGCACAGCGGAAATCTGGCCGATGCCACCGGCCAGCATGATGGGCTTATGGTAGCCACGCATCTTGCCGTTCACTTCCTGCTCGTAGGTACGGAAATACCCTGCCAGATTGGGACGGCCGAATTCATTGCTGAATGCCGCGCCACCAATCGGAGCAGTCAGCATGATGTCGAGCGCGGAGGCAATATGCCCCGGTTTGCCATAATCATTGATTTCCCACGGCCGGATCGCTTCAGGAATCCGCAGATTGGAGACGCTGAATCCGGTCAGCCCGGCCTTGGGCTTTGCACCGGAACCAGTGGCGCCTTCGTCCCGGATTTCACCCCCCACACCGGTGGCTGCGCCCGGAAAAGGTGAAATGGCCGTTGGATGATTGTGCGTCTCTACCTTGATCAACCAGTGGGTGAGTTCCGGTTCGTACCCGTATGCATTGCCCTTGCCAGGATAAAACCGCTCGATGGTTTCTCCCTCCAGAATCGCAGCATTATCCGAATAGGCAACAATTGTATGCTCAGGATGGCACTGATGGGTATGCCGGATCATGCCAAACAGCGAATGCGGTTGTTGTACGCCATTGATTATCCAGTCAGCATTGAAAATCTTGTGCCGGCAATGTTCCGAATTGGCCTGCGCAAACATCATCAGCTCGACATCGGTGGGGTTGCGCTGAACGCGGGTAAAATAATCCAGCAGATAATCGATTTCATCGGCAGACAGCGCCAGCCCCATTGCCCGATTTGCCTGCAACAGGGCATCCATTCCCCGGCCTGTCAGATCGATTTCGCTCAATGCACCCGGCGCCGCATGCTGAAACAGGATGGCCGCTTCAGAGGGTGAATGCAGCACGATTTCGGTCATGCGATCATGAATACATGCCTCGATTTGTAGCATGTGCTTAGGCAGCAGCATTGTCTGGCAGCGAAGCGCGAAGGCAATGCCGCGCTCCAGCCGCTCGATTTCATCCAGACCGCAACAATGCGCAATATCAGTAGCCTTGGAAGACCAGGGAGAAATCGTGCCGGGACGGGGTACAACCAGCAACATGTTGTCCGGAGCAGGCAGCACCGCTGTATCTTCTCCATCGAGCAGCTGCCGCAACCGATCGGTTTCTTGGGGCGTTAAATCACGCTGAACCTGGCAGAAATAGCGGTAATCGGCAGTGATGCCGGAAATTTGCGGGACGTTTGTTTGAATAGAATGAAGCAAGCGTTCCAGACGAAAGGGAGAAAGCGCATCGCGCCCGTAAAATTGCAGCATCGGGAATGTAACTGGTTAAATAAATGAAAAGATATGATTTTACACGAGTAACCCGTTGACAGATTGTTGGTGGATGAATGCTGCTTGCGTGAAGTCTGCCAAATCGGGGTGACATTGCCGCTTTATTCAGAAATAATTGATTATTATTTTTGAATAAAGCTTATGAAAAATATAATCGCTCAGTCAACGATTACCTGTCCGCATTGCAGGCATCAGGAAATTGAAGAAATGCCGGTTAATGCCTGCCAATGGTACTACGAATGCAAATCGTGCCATCTATTGCTCCATCCGCTGCCCGGTGATTGTTGTGTATTCTGCTCGTATGGCACTGTTCCATGCCCGCCCCGGCAACAGGATCAGTCGTGCTGTACTTGAATGCATAAAGTGTGTCTGCGATTAAGAACAATCAATCCGCGGGGGAGCAACAATTTTGGAGGGATCACGTGAGTAACATCCCTGTCTACACTACAGCTGAAATCCGCACAATAGAATCGCTTGCGCTGTCCGTCGCCCATCCGCCGCCGTTGATGGAAAGAGCCGGGCGAGCGGCTGCAGAGATTGTCAGAACCCGATTGCTGACGAGTAATCATGAGCGGATATTGATTCTGGCCGGGCCGGGCAATAACGGAGGGGATGCGCTGGTAGCTGCCCGCTATCTGCATGACTGGGGAAAACAGATTACATTGGTGTTCGCTGGTAAAGCAGAACGACTCTCACAGGATGCCAGGCAGGCGTTGGCGCAATGGCAAGCGGTTGGCGGAACGGTGATTCCAGAGATACCCGCCGGCAGGCAGTGGGATGCCGTGATCGACGGTCTGTTCGGGATCGGCCTGAACGAAACACGCCCGTTGGCGGAAAACTACCAGCAGCTCATTCGGCAGATCAACCAGCTCAATCTGCCAGTGCTTGCGCTCGATATTCCCAGCGGCCTGCTTAGTGATTCCGGCCGGGTCGCGGACGTGGCGATCAGGGCGGCGATCACAGCAACATTCATTGCGCTCAAACCGGGTTTGCTGACCAGTGATGGTTGTGATTACTGCGGCGAGATTATCGTATGCGACCTAGAACTGGATGCTGCCGCGCTGATTCCACCACACCACTGGCTGCTGGACAGGGCGAGCATTGCTACCAGACTGCCTTCCCCCCGGCGCGCCAACAGTCACAAAGGTACTTATGGCCGGCTGGGAATTTTAGGTGGTACCACCGGCATGATCGGCGCAGCTTTACTGGCGGGACGGGCTGCACTCAAACTGGGGGCAGGGCGGGTTTATCTGGGATTGCTGGCACAAGAGAACGCACCGGTGGTGGATCTGGTACAGCCTGAGCTGATGCTGCGTCCCCCCGCTGATTTTTTTGATCCAGATCATCTGAATGGGCTGGACGGTTTGGTAATCGGCCCCGGCTTTGGTACTGAAATTACGGCCTGTATTTATCTGGAGCAGGCGTTACAAACCCATCTGCCGCTGGTGCTGGATGCGGATGCACTCAACCTGATTGCGCAACATGAGGAACTGCACAGCGCGCTGCAGGCACGTTCGGCGTCATCCATCCTGACCCCACATCCCGCCGAAGCAGCACGTTTGCTGAACACAACCGTGGCTGAAATCCAGCGGAACCGGCTGGAGGCAGCCCAAAACCTTGCACGGCAGTTTAATTGCGCCATCGTACTGAAAGGCGCGGGCAGCATCTGTGCCTTTCCGGAAGGCGCCTGCCATTTCAATACCAGCGGCAATCCTGGCTTGAGCAGTGCCGGTACTGGCGACGTTTTATCCGGTTTTCTGGGGGCGCTGCTGGTACAGGGAGTATCTGCAGAAAATGCACTGCTGCTGGCGGTCTATCTGCACGGCGCAGCAGCAGATGTCTTACTGAAACAGCAACACGGGCCCGTCGGTATGACCGCATCGGAAATTATTCCTGTTGCCCGAGATTTATTGAACAGCTGGATTGGTTCAGAAATAGAAAGCCGATAATCATTCAACACGCCAGAATAGCTATTCTTCCTGTTGCCAATGTGGATGCAGACGAACGACACACCGAACTGCATTGTCGGCTTCATTGAGCATTTTCATGGAACAGGTTGTGGTTCAATAAAATTGACCAACCCGGTTCAGGGATGATTTATCTCGACTTGACGATCGAGAAATGACCACAAGAAAGTGACCTCGGCTCCGACCTGAAAACAAATTCATAACGGCCCAGCACCGCTTGCACCTCGTTATGCGTCAGCACTACCGGTAAGCGTGCCGGCCGCTTCGCCCGCACCACGTTATCCAACCAGGGTAAATCGATCTCCAGCACCTCCCGATACAAAAACAGCAAAGCTAATAACGCCTGGTTTTGGGTCGAGACCGATAGCTTACCAACCACTGCCAAATGCGTTAAAAATGCTTCTACTTCCGTCGCACCCATTTCCTGTGGATGACGTTTGCCGTGAAACAGAATAAAACACTGTACCCACTGTACCTACTGTACCCACTGTACCCACTGTACCCACTGGACATACTGTATCTCCGTCCTTATGCTGTAATGCTTCAAACGCAGCCGGTTACGAAGCTGATCAAGCAACCTGGGCGCAGTCGGTGCGAGGATGGTGGTATTTCATTCATAATATTCATTTGATTCAGCTATTTATAAAAAAATGAATTTTGTTATACACCTTTTTGAAAAGAAGGATATACCGCAAGCGGTGTATCCTGGGCGTTAGGCTCCATGAAATCGCTCGGTGATCTGACCGTATTGCTCGACGACTTCCGAAAGGTTGTTGCTCTTGCTGGCGTTTCTTTTCCTACTACCGCACTTTCCTTCGAGACGTTGCCCTTTCCTCACAAACCACCGTCCGCGCTCCCAAGCGGCAAGATGGCTGTTTACGTTTTTGTCTGGAACGGTCGCTGCCTCAAGGTTGGGAAAGTCGGCCAAAAGAGTCAGGCTCGCTTCACCAGCCAGCACTACAGCCCGGCCAGTTCAAACAGCAACCTGGCCAAGTCTCTTGTGGTCGGCCACGGCAAGCTCGGGTTATCCGGCATCACTGAGTCAAACGTCGGCGCTTGGATCAAAGCCAACGTTGATCGCGTGAACTTTCTTCTCAATTCGGAGTGTGGCATTCCCGTACTCACACTTCTTGAGTCGTTTCTACAGTGCCGTCTAAATCCCGTCTTTGAGGGCTTCGATAGTCAGCGATGAAAATATGTGGCCGACCCATCATTCCACCAGACCTGCGCGAAAAGCCGCACAGGCCGGTGAATTCAAACGTTATGCCTCTTCAATGACCACAAGGAGTTAATCATGTCGAAAATTGTAGTTGTCGCTGGTCTCACGCTGTCTTCGTTGGCTGGCTGTGCTTCTGTGCCAATGGAGAGTACGGAAAAAAGCGCGGAAGCGAAAAAGTTTATTGCACCAAACAATGGTAAATCTGGTGTGTATGTATATCGATCTGGAAGCTTTGGTGGAGCCTTAAAAAAAGATATCTGGATTGATGGCAAATGCATAGGAGAAACCGCCCCAAACATGTTTTTCTATGAAGAAGTAAAAGGGGATGCGGAACACAAGCTTTCGACGGAATCCGAATTTTCTCCAAACGATTTAATGCTAACCACATCTGCTGGAAAGAATTATTTTGTTCGTCAGTACATCAAGATGGGAGTATTTGTTGGCGGTGCCGGGCTTGAACTGGTGAACGATGATGAGGGGAAAAAAGAAGTTTCCCAGTTGAGCATGGCCCAAAAAGGGGTATGCAGTCAGTAGCATAACAATCGCTTCGAGAGGGACGCTCGGCCAGCAAGCTTCGCTTGCTGTCTCCGCGCCCCTCAAGCGAAACGTTGGGGGCTTGTATGAGTACCGTCGCAAAAGGTAACGCTTTCGAAGATCGAGTGTTTACCGCACTTACGGATGAACTAAATGGTGAACGCCTTGGCTTATCGCCAAAGTCGGCTTCTGCGTTTCAGAAGAAAGGTTACTACTCCCGCGATCGAGACTCAGACATCATTGTCGATATTTCGATAGAGGTATGGCTACCGAATGCAGATCAGTGGTCGCTACTGTGGGTTTGTGAGTGCAAAGACTATAGTGGTGCTATCCCTGTTGACGACGTCGAAGAATTCAAAGCAAAACTCGATCAAATTGCTGGTGCGAACAAGAAGGGCATCATGGCCATTACTGGAGCAGTGCAGCAGGGGGCTTTGAAATACGCAAGAGCAAATGGCATCGGAATAGTTCGATTGCTTCCCACCGACCAAGTTGAGAACCTTCTCTACTTGATGACATCGGCCACGATGGAAGAATCAGATCGTCTCAACGGCTCAGAGTTCTATAGGGCACTAACTATTCCGGGGTTCGTTGGAAAGAACCGCAGTTTCTACGCGGAAGGGGAAGGCTACATATTTGGTAGTTGGCGCCCAATGTTGAGAGAAATGCTCGGTGCGTAATCCGCCCCCAACCCGGCAGTCCACACGGACGCTGCGCGATAAAGCCGCGCAGTGCCGGTGACTTCTACGTTATACATTTCCAGAGAGGCACTGCCCATGATTACAGTATTCGAAAAACCAAACGTTTTATTAAAGCTCGAAGGCCTTGCGGTCTTTCTCTTGGCGCTTGCTATTTTTTGGCAACAGTCGTTTAGCTGGTCGTTCTTTTGGTCAACCGTATTACTTCCTGACCTGGCGCTGTTTGGCTACTTTATTAACACCAAGGTAGGCGCACGGTTGTATAACATTACGCACTCGAAGTTATTGCCTAGTGCCTTAGCAGTTGGGGCTATCGTAATGAGCAATGCCTTGTTCTTGGTCTTAGCTCTTATTTGGTTTGTACACATTGGCTTTGATCGGATGCTGGGTTACGGCCTAAAGTATCCGGAGGGATTTAAAATCACTCATCTTGGTGCCATTGGGAAAGTGGTCGGTGAGCCACGTAGAAGTTTTTTACCGTGTTGGAAATAATAATGTATAACCCTGCGCTCAAGCCGACCCGCTTCCGCTACGTTCCGACGGTCGGCTTAGCTTCGCGTTGGGCGACACAACACAGAGAGGGGGATTTATGGACTATCAAGCGCTTTGGATAGTCGCGGTCTTGGGTGCCGCGACACTCATTGGTGTTTTCTGGAAGATGCAGGGTGGCTTTGGCCCTCTAAACTTGAGAGCTGTTGGGTTGGTGCTAATCGCAATCCTGGCATCACTATTAGCGATTGCAAAGTCAGATAATTTAACAGCGGCGATGGGCATCCTTGGGGCTATTGCGGGATACCTGTTTGGCGCGAAGGCCGATTCAGGCAATGCAAACTCTAACGTCTCTCGTGTGGATGCTTCAGGAGCGAACTTTGGAGACAATGCGCGTGTGGTTGGCCGCGATCTAAACGAAACAGTGAATAATATAAATGCTCGTGTTCAGGAGCTGGGTGAGATCTTGTCGCAAGAAGGGGCAAAGATTGATCGGCTAGTTGCCTTACAGGAGACAGCGCGCGCCGACTCTATGAGCTATCTGGTCAATACCGTGTACGAGCGCGGTATGGAGCAAACAAAAGAAGCAATGGCGACAGTTGTTGCGCACTGGGAATCAGAAGGTTGGAAGCTGACGAGCATGTCGTCCGACTATCAAGGAATGGACGGAATTTTTCTGCTTTTCGAGCGCCCCAGCAATCCAAATGAGCCGAAGGTTCAGATCTATCACAGCTCAAGAATGAATAGGCAATAGAGGGCCGCCTAACAATTCATTCAAGCCGACGCCGCTTAATTCAGGCGTTAGACGCCAATACAGAACCAACGGTCAAAACATGGCATTCACTGAATTCGAAACAAAAAGAATCAACAAGGTCGTTGGCGCGTTCATAAATGCGCGTCGTCCTCCGGCACACATCAGGCCACAGCTGGATCTTGCATACCGTCTCAAGGGACAGAGCATCGAGATCTTCGAGATTCGGCCGCGTTGGAGAGGTGCGCCGGGCGAAACAATGGAGCAGGCTGTGGCAAAAGCTACGTACGTCAGGGCTCGCGATCTTTGGCGGGTCTATTGGCAACGGGCTGATCTAAAGTGGCACAGCTATGAGCCGACTCCGCAGGTCGGTAGCATCGAGAAGTTCTTGGCACTTGTAGGCGAGGACAAACACGCATGCTTCTTCGGGTAGCATTGGCGCCTAACATCCCGGTCAAGCGGACGCAAATCCCGCTGCGCGGTCTTTACGTCCGCTTACCTCTGGCGTTAGGTGCCACTCACTAATGGAGTTCGCCATGGATGCAGAGAAATACAATCGCTCAGTAACCCTTCTGTGCCCTACGTGCGGAGGCACGCAATTTTCGCCCGTATCGCCAGACAACATCGAGTCGGAACTTCAGAAATGTGCATCGTGCAGTAGAGAAATTACGCGCGATGAGCTAATCCGAGAAAACAGCGAGAACATTAATGAGCATGTGAATGAAATCAAAAAGGAAATGACTGAAGACGTCGCGAATGAACTCAAGAAACAACTTGCATCCGTGTTCAAAGGCAGCAAATTCATCAAGATCAAATGATGCCACTATCAATTTCAGCCAGTGACGTCATCGCCGGATTAGCGCTGTTAATTTCCGCATATGCAGCATGGAAGACAGTGCAGTTCAATGACAGACAGAAGTCACTTATCGAAAGCCAAGAAAAATTAAATCAACGCCTGCTTGAGAGAGAAGAATCCGAATCAATCTCCGACAAGAAAGCCGACCTTGGCGCAAATTTCATAAAGCTCGGTAGCAGTAAGTACAGGCTAAAGATATGGAACAAAGGAAAAACCACGGCCCGAAATGTATCAATCGAATTTCCAGAAGGAAACGACTGCATTGTCCAGTCTGATGTATCTGAAAAATTCCCTCTTGAGGCGCTGGATACACATCAGTCGGTCGAGCTTATTGCTGCAGTCCATATGGACACGAAAAGCAAGCACGCGATCAAATTGATTTGGTCTGACGAGTTCAGTCAACACAATGAAAAGACGGTCTACCCCACTCTATAAAACGGCATAACCCGGCAGTCGAGCGGGACAGCCAACAAGCTGCGTTTGTTGGTGCCCTCCGCGCTACGCGCTCCGGCTGCCCCTCACTTCCACGTTATCCCTTATAGGTCACCATGAGCATTAGCAACTACGCTTTGGACAAGTTTGTCGCGCAAGATATGTCGAAGCTGACACAGCTCTCGATCCAGTCGTTGGCTGAAGAATTCCCGAACGCAGACAAGTGGCTTGAGCAGTTTGTCCTTCGGAGAATTTTCCAAGCGCATGTGTCAGATGAGAAAGCTGCGCTGGCGTTTGCAATAATTCGTCGAACACACGCGTCGTTGCAGGAATGGGAACTCGCCAGCGCTGCTGCCCAAGACGATTTGCGGAGTATTGGCACCTTCTTCAGCGTACTTCGCCATCTGGAAAGCTGCATTAGCTCCGTCTGGCAAGGACTGGAGTTCGTTCGAAAGTCGTTAGGTGAAAATCTTTTCAAGAATGGAGACGGGAGCGTCTACGAGCGCATGAACTGGGTCTACAACGTTTCTCGTCACTTTGATCCAGAAGCTCTTCCGCAAGGCGACACCCACCCGGTCTGGCTAAGTGATCAGGCAATGCATACCCGAGAGCACGCAGTCAGCTTTGATGAACTTCGAGAGGCCATAAAGATGCTCGCGCATGTTTCCGAAGAGGTTGCGGGAACATGAGGGATAACCCCGCGTTCGAGCTGACCTGTGCGAAAAGCCGCGCAGGCAGCTCAACTCCACGTTGGGCGACTAAATCGGAGAGCTAAGCGCAATGGACGAGCAGATCCTCGCCAAAGAGATCGCTGAACAAGTCGTTCCAGATGAAACGACTCTGTGCCGCTTCCGTAACCGGCTGGTCGCTAACAACAAACTGGAGGGTCTGCTGGCAGCGATCAATGAACAGATTCAATCGCACGGATTGATGGTCAAGGGGGCCCGGGGCAGTAATAGATGCCACCTTGATTGAATCAGTCGTCCTGTTCCATTTCTTCGACCAGAAACCCACCTGCCTGCCGGCTCCAGAGTTGGGTGTAGGCACCGTTGGCGGCCAGTAGTTGCGCGTGGCTGCCATCTTCGATGATGCGACCCCGGCTGAATACCAGGATGCGATCCAGATGTGCGATGGTGGAAAGGCGGTGGGCGACCACGATCACGGTTTTGTTCTGCATAAGCGTAGCCAGGCTGTCCTGAATAGCTTGTTCGGTAACTGAATCGAGGCTGGAAGTGGCTTCGTCCATGATCAAGATCGGGGCATTTTTCACGATGACCCGGGCAATGGAGATCCGCTGCCGCTGGCCACCAGAAAGTTTCACGCCGCGTTCGCCCACCAGCGATTCGTACTGATTGGGCATGCGTTCGATGAATTCATGTGCATCCGCACTGCGTGCAGCCAGTTCGATTTCTTCCCGAGTGGCATCCGGGCGGCCGTAGCGAATGTTTTCCAGTAGCGTGCGATGAAACAGCCCCGGATCCTGCGGAATCAGGCTGATCAGCTGATGCAGGGATTGCTGGGTGACTTTCCGGATGTCCTGGCCGTCGATCAGGACGCTGCCTTGCTGGGGATCGTACAATCGCAGAATCAGGTTGAGCAAGGTCGATTTGCCCGAGCCGGAGTAGCCGACCAGCCCGACGCGCTGCCCACCTTCAATGCGCAGATTGAGATCTTCAAACACGGGAGCATCGGGAGAATAACCAAAATGAACCCCACGCAGTTCGATACAGCCTGCGGTTATCTGTAACGGTTTTGCGCCGGGCTGATCAACAATTTCGTGTTTGCGTACAATGGTATAGACGCCATTGGTAATGTTACCGATATACTCGAACAGTTCGATGAAGCGGCGACTGATGTTGCGCACCTCGCCGATGATCAGCAGTGAAAGGCTGACGCTCATCACGAAATCGGCGACCGTGATCTGGTTATGCTGCCACAACCATAACGCAAACAGCAGCGTGCCGATCTTGAGCAGCATCGCCAGCGTAAACTGCAGCCAGAGCACTTTTTCATTTGACCACAGCCAGCGCCGGGAAGCGGCAATTTCATTCCCCAGGTAATCTTTCAGATAATCGCGCTCGAAACCGAGTCGGGCGAACAGACGCACGCTGGCAAGGTTGGTGACAGCATCTACGATTTTACCGACAGTCACACTGCGCGCTTCAGCCGCTTTATGTGCCAGAGGCCGGCAGCGTCGTGCCAGAAAGTAGGAAAGGCTCAGGAACAACAGTGCCCAGATCAGGGTGAACAATGACAATGGCACGCTGGCCTGCCACAACATCACAACTGAAACAGATAACGCCACGGCAATCGGCAGAAAATCCAGCACCAGAGTCCACAATGTCATATTGACGGCGGTTGAGGTCTCCGAGATACGGCTGGCGAGCGCGCCGGCAAAATTGTTACTGAGAAAACGATGTGAATGCTGCTGCAGATAGCCGTACAGCTCATTTGTCACCTGCGCGCGTAAACGGGGTGCAACAATGATGCGGCAGGCTGTTCCGGCCCGGCTGAATATCACTTCGCCGAGGTTGAGCAGAATGTAGAGCCCAAGCGGGAAAGCAACCGCCTGGAAAATCTGTTCACGGTCTCCCAGTGCGTCCGAAACGCCGCCCACGATCTGGCCGATTGCATATGGCGTCAGAATACCGCTGGCAGTGGCGCCAATTTCCAGGAGGATAACCAGCACACACCAGCCGTAATAGTGCCGGAAAAAATGCAATAAAAAAGGAATCGGCTCATCCGGCAGCATCGGTGTGTGCGGCGTTTTGGAGAAATCCTGGCCTGACCTCACTAGACGTGCCCTCCCACGCCCTTAAACTTCTCAACAAAAGCGGCAATTTTCTGAAAAACGCTTTGCTTTTTGGTCGGGTATTGCGGGTTCAACGGGCTCATTCTGGGCAGCACGGCATTGAGCTCAGTGCCGCTGTCGCTGGCAAACTCCCGCTTGAGTGAGGTGGTGATGTATCGCCTGGCGGCCTCTGCGTTGAGGTTCTCGGTGGTAACCAGCTCCTGCGCTTCACGCAGTTGTTCTGCCTGGGCAAAGCTGAAGAAGGCGTCGATCACGCTGGCCTTGTCGCCAATCGTGTCCAGATCGGTCTGATTGATAAAGTCCACCACCAGACTCTCTTTCGCGCGATTGCCCAGACTGGCGCGAATCACGCGCCGCACCTCATCCACCAGATCCGATTTGCTTTTGGTCTTCTTGTTGTGCTCGAAGATCAGTTCCAGGATGTAATCCAGATTGATTTCCTGCGACTTGAGCAAGTCCACCTCAAACACCACGTCATCCCAGTCGATGGTGGATTTCTCTTTCTCGGCCCCCGCCTTCTCACGGCGCAGCCAGTCGCGCACATCGTTATAGGTCGAACGGTAATCCTGAATCTTGCGCTCGGCCGGCAACGTGATGGCTTGCAACGCGGTCAGATCATCGTTGCTCAGATAGTGTTTGGCCTTGAACACTTCAACCGCCACCGGGTCGGTCATATCGACGCTTTGCAGCGCCTTCAGGCTGGTGAACTCATCATAGTTTTGCAGCACGTTTTCGACGCGTAAATACTCGCCAAACAGCTTGGCGAAAGCCTTCTTGTCGGCCTCCTTCTCGATGGCTGCTGGGTCAGGGAAGCGTGCTTCCAGTTCCTGCACCACATCCATGAAGCCACGCCGCGCCTCACCAGTCACCACATCGGTAAAACCCGCCATGTACTCGGTGTAGCTTTTCTCCAGCACCACGTTCCTGGTGTTCTTGTCACCGAACAAGGTGATGGCATCAATGGTCGCCTGCTCCAGGTCGCGGAAGGTGACGATGTTGCCAAAGGCTTTTGTGGCGTTAAAAATGCGGTTGGTGCGCGAATAGGCCTGCATCAACCCATGGTAACGCAGGTTCTTGTCCACGAATAAAGTGTTCAGCGTGGGGGCATCAAAGCCGGTCAGGAACATGCCTACCATGATCAACAAGTCGATTTCCCTGGCTTTGACCTGCTTGGCCAGATCGCGGTAGTAGTTCTGGAAGCCCTTGCTGTCCACGCTGAAGTTGGTTTTGAACAACGCGTTGTAATCCGCAATGGCCGCGCCCAAAAACTCTTTGGCGCTGCTGTTCATGGCCGATATATCAAAACTCTCATCCTGGATGTCGCCAATCGCATCCTGTTCCTCGTTGGCGGCAAACGAGAAGATGGTGGCTACCCTTAGTGGTTTGTCGCTGTCTTTCTGCAAGGTCTTGAAGCATTCATAGTACAGCTTGGCGGCATCCACGCTGCTGACCGCGAACATGGCATTGAAACCCTTGTTGCCCGTATGCAGGCGGTGAGTTTTCTGCCGGTAGTTGTTCAGGATGTATTGGGTGATCTCGCGGATGCGATCCGGGTGCAGCAGGGCTTGCCTGTTCTCCGCCGCGCTCAGCTTCTTCTCATCCTGCTCGGTTTCGATCGCTTTGAACTGCGGGTGCACGTCGTTGTAGTCCACCTTGAACTTCAGTACCTTTTCATCGCGAATGGCATCGGTAATCACATACGAATGCAGTTCACGACCAAACACGCTGGCGGTGGTTTCGGCGCCCAAGGCGTTCTCCGGGAAGATCGGCGTACCAGTGAAGCCAAACTGATAGAACTTTTTGAATTTCTTCTTCAGATTCTTCTGTGCTTCGCCAAACTGGCTGCGGTGGCACTCATCAAAAATGAACACCACCTGCTTGCCGTAGATGGACAAGTCCGCCTCGCTCTTCATCAGGTTGTTGAGCTTCTGGATGGTGGTGACGACGATCTTGTTGTCGTCCTTGTCCAGATTGCGCTTCAGGCCCGCGGTGCTGTCCGAGCCGTTCACACTGTCCGGTGAAAAGCGCTGGTATTCCTTCATGGTCTGGTAGTCCAGATCCTTGCGGTCCACCACGAAAAACACCTTGTCGATGAAATCCAATTCGGTGGCGAGCCGCGCCGCCTTGAAACTGGTCAGCGTCTTGCCGCTGCCGGTGGTGTGCCAGATGAAGCCACCGCTTTCGGTGTTGCTCCAGTTCCTGGCCTGATGGCTGCTCTTGATCTTCCACAGAATGCGCTCCGTGGCGGCAATCTGGTACGGGCGCATCACCAGCAGCGTGTTGCTGTCATCAAACACCGAATAGTGCAGCAGCACATTGAGCAGGGTGTGCTTCTGGAAAAAAGTGGCGGTAAAATCCTTCAGATCCTTGATCAGGCTGTTGTCCGCCTTCGCCCAGTGCATGGTGAAGTCGAAGCTGTGCTTGTTGCGCTGGGTGGTGTTGGCGAAGTAGCGGCTGTCGGTGCCGTTGGAGATCACAAACAGCTGCAAATACTTGAACAGGGACTGTGTGCTGTTAAAGCTCTCCTTGCTGTAGCGGTGCACCTGATTGAAGGCTTCGCGAATCGCCACGCCGCGTTTTTTCAGTTCCACCTGCACCAGTGGCAAACCATTGACCAGAATGGTCACGTCGTAGCGGCTGGCGTGGCTGCCTGTCTGCTCGAACTGTTTGATCACCTGCACCTTGTTGCGGGCGATGTTCTTTTTATCCAGCAGGGTGATGTTCTGGAGACGGCCATCGTCAAACACAAAGTCGTGAATGTAATCGTTATGAATCTTGCAGGTTTTCTCGACAATGCCATCGCTGGGCTTGTCCAGAAAAACGTCCACGAAACGCAACCATTCGCCATCGGCAAACTGTACGTTATTGAGCGTTTGCAGTTGCACGCGCACATTGGTCAGCAAGGCTTCGGGCGTATTCAGGCCGGGCAGGTATTCATAACCCTGATTTTGCAAATCCTGAATGAACTCCCGCTCCAGGTCATATTCGCTTTGATAGCTTTCGTTCGCCTGCCATTTCTTGACGTACTTATCCAGGATAATGAAGCTGTTCGATTCGGCAATGGTTTTGTAGTCAGTCATTTGGCTTATCCTCATCGTCACGAATCAGCGCGGCCAGCTCGCTCTCAATCTCTTGTACGGTCGGCAACTGGGACTGTACCGCCAACGGATATTGCCGCCCGAGAAACGCAAAGCCCTTGCCCAGCTCCAGCAGAAACCGGGTGATCTGCGCGATCAGTTGATTTTCGATATCGCGTTCTACTGCCTGTGGTGCGAGGGTCAGAAAATCGAACACATACGGGTCTTTCAGACTTTTCTGTACCAGCTCGGACTGCGGCGCAGGCAGCGTCTGAGAAAAATTGCTCACCGCTTTGCCCGCACGCTCGTGAAAACGCTGCTCAATCTGCCACTCCAGCACCGTGCGGCTCCAGCCGTGCTCAATGCGAGCTTGCGCGTAAAAAAGTACCAAATCCACCGACTTCACCTTGGTCAACAAGGCGCGCACATGTCCCCAGGGCATTTGTCCCACAGCTTGTGGGACAACTTCAAACTGCGGGCTGAAGAAGGCATAGAACTGCCGCATGGCGAACAGGCTGGTACGCGAAAAGCCTTTCATGCCGGGGTAGGTGTTCTGCAAGTCCCGCGCCATCTGCTCCACCACAGCCGAACCCCAAGCACGTTCACGCTGCCAGGCGTCCAATTGGCGACCAATGTCCCAGTACAGGTTCAGCAGCTCAGTATTCACAGCGAGTATGGCACGGGTTCGCGATGCCTGAATCCGCTGTTTGATGGTTGCCAGCGCCTCGCGGTAGTCGGTGTGGTGGGTGATGTTGGTCATGCCTTAGATGCTCAAGAGGGAAAACCGCTGCCAGCCAAAATAATATGCTCATCAATCATTTTCTTGCTCCTGTTGCCAGTAGCCATAGGTGTTCAGGTTTCTAAGCAGTAGACCAACCATCTCTTTTTCGGGCGGTGTCGGCTCTGCAATTTCTTCGTTGGACAAAGTGTTGTGCGGATAGAAATTCATCACCCGAGCGGAATAAGCCTTTTTATCTTCCGGCAACAGCTCAGACCATCTTTGATAGCCCAGAAAGTTGGCGGTCTTTTCATACAGATTACGCAGTAGCGCAAAATGGTAGCGCTGCACGCTGTTGGTCGCGACCGCTTGTTCGATAAGCGATTTAATGTGCAGATGGTAAGAAAAGCTCTTGTTTGAGTCACCCTTCTTTTCCTCATGCACAAATGTGCCATCATCCAAGCAACTGAGAATATAGCCGTTCCTGGCACTCACCTCATTGTAAAGCACGTTGTAAAATAGCGCGCTGTGCGTAGATACGATGAATTTGACGCCCGACTCACTCGAATTGATCAACTGCCCCAGATTCACCGCCAACTGAATCAGGTGGTTCTCATCCAGAGAGCTGACCGGATCATCAATAAACACATATTCCAGCCGATCGAACTGGTCGGTCTCGCGATCAGCCGGCTCAGCGACATTGAGCACGCCAATAACCTGTTCAAGCAGCGTGTAGAAAATACTCCAGATAAAATTACTTTCTTCGCCCTTGGAGATTTTCAGATTCCCCGAGTGCGTCGAATCGCCACGCTCCATCGAGAACGTAACTTCCGAGAACGCCTTGATAGTTACCTCGTTACCATCCTTGTCTCGGTCTTTTCGCTCTGCATTGAACCGTGGCGTGAGTTTGTCGTTGGTGTAACGCTGAAAGGTGGCGATGATGTTCTGGTCTTGCCCCTGATCCATCAATACCCAATCCGTGAAGGTATTGGGTTGGATCTTCAGCTTGGGCTCGGCGTCACCGGCCAAGTCGTTGTCCCAGTAGAACAGGTCTTCGGTAAAGGCGTTGTAATAGAGGATTCTATTGCGCGACAACCCTGGTTGATCCGCCTCATCACCGTCTTCAGCGCCGTTAGCGTTCCGGGCAATAATCCGCTTGAACTCACGCGACAGGCGCGTCTTGCCTGTACCGTTGAAGGCGTAGATCAGCTGAATCTTCTTCGGAATGTTTCTCAGCTCTTCGGCAATTTCATTTAGCGTCTTGCCCATATCAGGCCTCTACTTCTTCCGTCTTGGGGAAGCTCAACAGCAAATCTCGGAAATAGGCGTATTGCTTCTGGCGCAGCTCGATTTCTCGGGGCAAGCCTTCGCTGATGGAGTTGGCTAAGGTATCGAATTTGTCGAGGATGGCGACGATGCGTGCTTGTTCTTCAAGTGATTTTTCAGGATCGTCAGCGTACGGAATGGGAAGTTTAAAGCCCTTGATGATGCTTGAATTTAGGTCGCCTCTGGCCCCCTGTCCTAGTGCCTTAATGTTTTCATAATTAAAACTCACCCAATGAAAAACATAGCGATATAACGCCTTGGCGCTGTCAATCTCCAAACAACCACAGTGCTGATTCGTTGTTAGCGGTATCTTGTTGATTGCAGACCTGCCTGCTGTCGCCCCCGATATCGCAATAATTACGCAATTCGCTGGAATCCACTTTGCCGCCGAATTCTTTACGGCAGCCTGAGTTATTTTTACTTCTGTGGACTCGATATCGGAAAACTTCACTTCTTGGGTTCTTAGCCAAGGAATATCGCCGCCCTCATAATATTCTGGTTCGCCAGCTGTTGGCGTTCCACCCGAGTACCATTTCTTTGTTACGTCCCCCAACGTCTTCCACTCCACCTCCCCCTCTTCAAAACTCAACAACTGGTCGCGATAGTAGTTGTATTGTTTTTTGCGGGCGGTCAGCTCGGTGAAGGCGTCCAGAATGCGGACGATTTCGGCCTGGATTTCAAGGGATTTTTTCGGGTTGTCTGGGCAGGGGATGGGGATTAATGTCTGCTTCGCAGCTGACCAATGTCTTTTGTAACTCATCTCCTTCGTATAAAAGTTCAGGAAAGCATAGTAGATATACTTTGCGTTAGCCGAGATAGGTTTAAGAATTTTTAGCCCATCAGCGCCTTGAATAAAGGGAAAGTCTACGTATTTTATATGCTCCGAATGATCGCCAAAAATCACGTATTCTCCAGCTTCAACGGGAGTTATATTCTCGTCAGTGTAGCCGGCGATGAATTCGATGCCCTGATCAACAATTGGAAGTTTCCCTGTTGCGCGATAGGCTTGGCTTTTGAGCTTTGAGGGTGCCGTTACAGTTTTAATCACCGTGTCGAGTGCCTTCCACTCGACCCCAACGCCATCCAGCAGCTTTTCCAAAAAACTCGTGCCGTTCATGCCTTATCTCCTGCCGGATCAGCCTGCCTATCATCAAGCCGTTTTGCGGTCTCCTGTTCCAGCATGGCGGCCAGCTCTTCTTCGGTAGGCAGCAAGGTCTGGTATTTCGAAGCGAACAATTGCTGGCTTTCGCTCACTACCGAGTAATGCACCAGGGTTTCGTCTTTATCAGCACACAGAATGATGCCCAGGGTGGGGTTGTCGTCCTCGCCACGCTTGAGGTCGTCAAACATGCGCACATACATGTCCATTTGGCCGATATCCTGATGGGTCAGTTTTTCGGCTTTAAGGTCAACCACCACAAAACATTTGAGCAGGTAGTTGTAGAACACCAGGTCCACATAAAAATGTGAGGTTTCGGTGCTGATGCGCATTTGTCGGGCCACGAAGGAAAACCCCTTGCCCAGCTCCAGCAGGAATGTTTGCAGATGGTTGATCAGGCTTTGTTCCAGCTGGCTTTCTTTGCCGGTTAAATCCTCGGGCAAACCCAGAAACTCCAGCACATAGGGGTCTTTGATGAAGGGGGCTACGCTGCTGCCGGGCAACACACCATTCAGTGGGCCCTGGTGCGCCAGAACACGGCGGTAGTAGCCACTTTTGATATGGCGCTCCAAAAGGCGTGTGCTCCAGTTCTGGCTGCTGGCTTCTTGCAGGTAGTAATTGCGCTCGGCAGCGCTTTCCAGCCGCATGATCAGGCGTACATGTGACCAGGAAAGATTCCCTACACAGTGCGTAGAGAATTCCTCAAGGCTGGGGAAGGTCACATAAAACTGCCGGAAATTCCATAGGTTTGCAGCGGAAAACCCCTTGCCAAAATTATCCCCCAGATAGCGTGACAAATTACTGATCAATGCTTTGCCGTATTCGGCGCGAACCTCGCCCCGCTGCTCCTCCTCTACAATCCGCTGGCCTAACTGCCAATAGGTGTTGATCATTGCCGAATTAACGGCCTGGTAAGCCTGGCTGCGCCCTGAGTGCAGTATTTTGGCAATGTCTTCAAAAAAACCTTGCTGACTGCTGAGTTTGTTGCCCATGGATCAAGCCTCTCCAATCTCGGTGATGATGGCATCAATCTCTTTGCGTAGCTGGTCGATCCTGGCGACGGTGGTTTTCAGCTCGGCATTGAGCTGGACAATATCGACCACTTCACGGGTATCTTCGGCTTCCACATAGCTGCTGACCGACAGGTTGTAGTCGTTGGCGGCTACCTGCTCCAGGGGCACGGACTGGGCAAAGTACTCGACATTGGCCTTGCTGTCGAACACCGCCATGATTTGCTCGATGTGGGAATCCAGCAGCACGTTGTTATTGGTTTCCTTCTTGAACAGCGCACTGGCGTCGATGAACTGGGTGGTGGTGTCGGTTTTGTGTTTGGACAGCACCAGAATGTTCACGGCAATGGTGGTGCCGTAGAACAGGTTGGGCGCAAGCGCAATCACGGTTTCGACGTAGCTGTTGTCCACCAGATATTGGCGGATTTTCTGCTCGGCGCCACCCCGGTAGAAGATGCCGGGGAAGCAGACGATAGCGGCGCGGCCCTTGCTGGAGAGGTAGCTGAGCGCGTGCAGCACAAAGGCAAAGTCGGCCTTGGATTTGGGGGCGAGCACGCCGGCCGGGGCAAAGCGGTCGTCGTTGATCAAGGTGGGGTCGTCGCTGCCGATCCACTTCACTGAATAGGGTGGGTTAGAGACGATGGCATCAAACGGTTTTTCATCGCCAAAGTGCGGATTGATCAGAGTGTTGCCAAGCTGGATGTTGAACTTGTCGTAGTTGATGTTGTGCAGGAACATGTTCATCCGCGCCAGGTTGTAGGTGGTGTGGTTGATTTCCTGCCCGAAGAAGCCCTCTTCGATGATGTGCGCGTCGAACTGCTTTTGGCTTGCAACAGCAGCGAACCTGAACCGCAGGCCGGGTCGTAGATCTTGTTGACGCTGGTTTGCTGGTGCATGGCGAGCTGGGCGATCAGCTTGGAGACATGCTGCGGGGTGAAGAACTCGCCGCCGGACTTGCCGGCGTTAGCCGCGTAGTTGGAGATCAGGAATTCGTAGGCATCGCCGAACAGATCAATGCGACTGGTGTCGAAGCCGCCAAAGTCAAGTTCGGCCACCCCCTTGAGCACGGCGGCCAGACGCGCATTCTTGTCTTTGACGGTATTGCCCAAGCGGTTGCTGGTGGTGTCGAAGTCAGCAAACAGGCCTTTGATGTCCTGCTCGGAGAGGTAACCGTTAGCAGATGCCTCAATAGCGGCAAAGATGGTAGCCAGGTCGGTATTCAGGCTGTCGTTGTTATTCGCGCCTTTGGCAATATTGGCGAACAGCTGGCTGGGGTAGATGAAATAGCCCTTGGACTTGATGGCGTCGTCCTTGATTTCCGGGGTGATGACGTCATCGGGCAGCTTTGCATAGTGGATGCTGTCGTCACCGCCTTCAATGTATACCGCAAAATTTTCGCTGATAAAGCGATAGAACAGGGTGCCGAGCACGTATTGCTTGAAATCCCAGCCATCGACGGCACCACGAACATCGTTGGCGATTTGCCAGATTCGGCGTTGCAGTTCGGCACGTTGCTGGGTGCTGGTCATGGTGAATTATTTTTTAAATGGTAAATAGGGGTCGGTAACGCGGAACAGATCAGTTACTAACTTTTCAATCAGTAAAGTCATCCCCAGGATATAGAAGCACTCTGGCTGTCGGGAGAATGATTTCACAAGCTCGGGGCGTTTCTGGATGCTGCGCAGCACACCGGGGGTGCAGCGTTTCATCTCGTTCTTGCTCTCCCGGTTGGTGCGAAACCTCGTGCTTTACAGCACCCGGACCGTTTCGTCCGGATTCAGGTGCGGCGAGTAGAGCGGTTTCTGGTTCTGAGCTGTGTCAGGACGAAGAGCGTGATTTCAGAGTCAGGAACTCTCGTATCGCCATCAATGAATACAGGGAGCCGTTCACCCAAGGAAAGAACAACAGTTTTGACGCGGTAGCCTGAAGACATTGTTTACGATTTATACAGGGATACGATCGTAGAAATTACAGGTGCATATCCCAAATAGTAAACAGCAAAAATCCCCAGTAAAAACAACGTTTATTGGGGATTTAAAGGTATATTCTAGAATGGAATATCGTCTTCCATACCGTCAAAACCGGTGCCGCTGCCCGTGGTGCCAGCCGCGGCAGGTGCGTTACTGGCGTATTCGCTTCCCTGGTCGGCGGAAGGACCATAGTTACCGCCGCCACTACCACCTGAGCGTCCCCCCAGCATTTGCATGCGGTCGGCGACGATTTCAGTGGTATAGCGCTCCACATTGGATTTATCCGTCCATTTACGTGTTTGCAGACGACCTTCGATATAAATCTGCGAACCTTTTTTCAGATATTCTCCGGTAATCTCGGCCAGTTTGCCGAACATAACCACCCGGTGCCATTCGGTGCGTTCCTGTTTCTCGCCCCCCTTGTCTTTCCAGGTATCAGTGGTGGCGATATTCAGATTTGCCATGGCATCACCACTGGGCATGTAACGAATTTCCGGATCGCGGCCAAGATTGCCAATCAGCATTACTTTGTTCAACGAAGCCATTTATATATTTCCTTCCAGTAACTGAATCACTTTTTCTTCATCAAAACCCTTCAGATCAACCTTCAGGTAAGCCACCTGTTCGTTAGCCAGTACCAACGCTTCATATACGCCCGGCAGCGCGGCCAGTTCGCGTGATAAATCATTAGCTTGATCGGCATTTATTTTTCCAACCTGGTACATTTTGGAGCGAACGGCCGCCGGTGCCCGCATGGTGATGGCCAATACCAGCCAGATAATCAGCAATCCGCTGCACATGATCGCCATGGCGTAAAAGCCGAAATGCTGGAGCAGATACCCGCCCAGAGCAGATCCGACGAATGCACCCAGAAACTGGGTGCTGCTGTAAACGCCGATGGCTGTTCCCTTGGCGCCCACCGGTGCAATTTTCGAGATGAGCGATGGCAAGGTGGCTTCCAGCAGATTGAATGCAGTGAAAAAGACCAGTAATGCGAAAACCAGGCCCCAGAAGGAAGCATTGAAGATTACCAGTAAAACCTGTGCCAGTAGTAATAATGCCACTGCAGCGATAAAAACCGGTTTCATCCGGGCTTTTTTCTCGGCATGGATAATGGCGGGCACCATCAGTATGACCGAACCTACCATGACCGGCAGATAAACCTGCCAGTGCTGGGCAGCGACCAGGCCGGTTTCCCGCAAGGATATCGGCACCACCAGCCAGAGCGCCATCAGCACCGCGTGCAATGCGAAAATACCGTAATTCAATCGCAGCAGTTGCGGGTCGCGCAGTACGTTACTAAAGCGGTTGGCGGTTACTTCGGTATCCGAATGAAAACGGCTGATGACCGGATTGGGCACCACCTTGTACATGACTCCCATTGCCAGTATGGCCAGACAGCCGGTAATGGCGAAAATACCCGGGACGCCGACCCATTGATTCAGTACGGGAGCGGATATCAGTGACAATGCGAACACGCCGCCGATGCTGATCCCGATCATCGCCATTGCCTTGGTGCGATGTTCTTCCCGTGTCAGATCGGCTGCCAGCGCCATGACCGCGGCTGAAATGGCACCGGCTCCCTGGATAATACGTCCGAAAATCACCCAGTAAATATCGGTTGCGGATGCTGCGACAAAACTGCCTGCGGCAAACAGGATCAGGCCGAAATAAATAACCGGCTTGCGCCCGATACGGTCAGACAGCCAGCCGAACGGGATCTGCAGGATCGCCTGTGTCAATCCATAAGCGCCCAGCGCAATACCGATCAGCGTGTAACTGTCCCCACCCGGCAGTTCCTGGGCGAAAAAAGTAAAGACCGGCAGAATAATAAACAGACCGAACATGCGAAGTGCGTAAACGCTCGCCAGGCTGATAGAGGCGCGCAACTCCACTCGGGACATTTTTTCAGGAAGTTTGGTGACTGTTCTGGGTGCGGATGTTGCGGACATGAAACGTAATCTTGAATTGTGATGAAAGCGGGAAGTTGGGTATATTAGCAGGTTGACTCTTTCTTAGGTAGCAGATGGAATTCATCAGGATCCGTGGCGCACGGACACATAACCTCAAAAACGTAGATCTTGATCTGCCGCGTAACCAGCTGATTGTCATCACGGGATTATCTGGCTCCGGCAAATCTTCTCTGGCTTTCGATACGCTGTATGCAGAAGGCCAGCGGCGCTATGTCGAATCCCTTTCCGCGTATGCGCGGCAGTTTCTGCAGTTGATGGAAAAGCCGGATGTGGATCTGATTGAAGGGCTGTCACCGGCCATTTCGATTGAGCAGAAGGCCACTTCGCATAACCCGCGTTCCACTGTTGGAACCGTTACTGAAATACATGATTATCTGCGCCTGCTGTTTGCCCGGACGGGGGAGCCGCATTGTCCGGAGCATGGTATTGCGCTGGCGGCACAAAGTGTTTCACAAATGGTGGATCAGGTACTGGCATTGCCGGCAGAGACCCGGCTGATGATCCTTGCGCCAGTAGTTACCGCACGCAAGGGTGAGCAGCTGGAGCTGTTTGATCAATTGCGATCCCAGGGATTCGTGCGCATCCGGCTGGATGGGGAAGTGCATGATATTGACGCTCTGCCGAAGCTGCAGAAGAACCGCAAGCATACGATCGAAGTGGTGATCGATCGGCTCAAAATCACTCCGGAGGTCAAGCAGCGCCTGGCAGAATCTTTTGAAACCGCACTGCACTATGCCGAAGGCAAGGCAGTGGCTGTGGAAATGGATACCGGCAAGGAATACCTGTTTTCAGCCAGATTCAGCTGTCCGCTATGCAGTTATGCTTTGTCCGAACTCGAACCCCGCCTGTTTTCCTTTAACAACCCTGCGGGCGCATGTCACCGCTGTGACGGACTGGGGCAGATCACGTTTTTCGATCCGGCACGGGTGGTGGCTTTTCCATATCTGTCGCTGGCTGCGGGCGCCATCAAGAGCTGGGATCGGCGCAATCAGTTCTATTTCCAGATGTTGCAGGCAGTGGCAACCCATTACCACTTCAATCTTGAGGTGCCGTTCGAACAATTGGGTGAAGCCGCGCAGCAGGCGGTGCTGTATGGCTCCGGCAAGGAAAAAATTACATTCACCTATCTCAATGAACAAGGCAAAGCACATCAGCAGACACATGCGTTTGAGGGCATTATTCCCAGTCTGGAACGCCGTTATCGGGAAACAGAATCGCAAACCGTACGTGAGGAGCTGGCCAAGTTTATTAATGCGCGCGTCTGTCCGGAATGCGAAGGCACACGGCTGCGTCGTGAAGCGCGGCATGTTACGGTCGGTGGCGAGACGATTTTTGCAATCAGCGCCTGGCCACTGCGGCAGGCCCGGCAGTTTTTTGATGAAATGAAGCTGGAAGGCTATAAACAAGCCATTGCAGAGCGTATTGTCAGGGAAATATCCAGTCGTTTGCAGTTTCTTAACAATGTCGGACTTGATTATCTTTCGCTCAATCGATCCGCAGATACACTTTCCGGCGGGGAGGCACAGCGTATCCGCCTGGCCAGCCAGATCGGTTCCGGATTGACGGGTGTCATGTATGTGCTGGATGAACCTTCCATAGGGCTGCATCAGCGCGATAACGAACGTTTGCTGGAAACCCTCAAGCATCTACGCGATCTCGGCAACAGCGTGATCGTGGTGGAGCATGATCAGGATGCCATTCTGCTGGCGGATCATGTGGTCGACATGGGCCCGGGTGCCGGTGAACATGGCGGGCGCGTGGTTGCAGAAGGATCACCCGCAGCTATTCAGGCAAATCCTGCCTCGCTGACCGGGCAGTATCTTTCCGGCCAGCGCTCCATCGCGATCCCGGTGACACGCACTCCTCCTGATCCGGAGCGGATGCTGACCATACGCGGAGCGACCGGGAACAATCTCAAGCAGATACAGCTTAATTTGCCGGTCGGGTTGCTGGTGTGCGTAACCGGGGTTTCCGGCTCGGGAAAATCCACGCTGATCAACGATACGCTATACCGTGCTGTGGCACGCCATCTCTATGGCAGCCTGGCTGATCCGGCCGCTTATCAGGAAATAGAGGGGCTGGGGTTTTTCGACAAGGTGATTGATATCAACCAAAGCCCAATTGGACGTACGCCCCGCTCCAACCCTGCCACGTACACCGGTCTGTTCACTCCGGTGCGGGAATTGTTCGCTGGTGTGCCACAGGCCAGGGAGCGTGGCTATTTGCCGGGCAGATTCTCGTTCAACGTCAAGGGCGGGCGGTGTGAAGCTTGTCAGGGGGATGGTGTCATCAAGGTGGAAATGCATTTTTTGCCCGATATCTATGTTGCCTGCGATGTTTGTCGTGGACAGCGTTACAACCGGGAGACACTGGAAGTTCAGTACAAGGGCAAAAACATTCACGAGATCCTGCAAATGACGGTTGAAAGTGCACATGCGTTTTTTGAAGCAGTGCCGGTGATTGCCCGCAAGCTGCAAACCTTGCTGGATGTGGGGCTGGGTTACATCACGCTTGGTCAGTCAGCGACAACCCTGTCCGGCGGCGAGGCGCAGCGCGTTAAACTGTCTCTGGAATTATCCAAACGTGATACCGGCCGCACGCTCTATATTCTGGATGAGCCGACTACCGGCCTGCATTTCCAGGATATTGACCTGTTGCTCAAAGTGCTGCATCGCTTGCGTGATAACGGGAATACCGTAGTGATTATCGAGCATAATCTGGATGTGATTAAAACGGCCGACTGGATCATTGATCTTGGCCCGGAAGGGGGTGCCGGGGGCGGCAGAATCATCGCCGAGGGCACGCCGGAAGCGGTGGCAGCGATTCCCGGCAGCTTTACCGGACAATTTCTCCAGTCTTTACTTTCCACCCGATAATCTTTCTTATGAATCCACGCGACTGTCTGCTTGACAGCTTTTGTGCCGCGGTTGATGCGGCCGATCCGCTGAAAATTGTACCTTGTCATCTGCCCGAGCCGCCGCAGGGGAACACGCTGGTGGTCGGTGCAGGCAAAGCGGCAGCTGCCATGGCATGTGCGGTGGAGGCCCACTGGCCGGCTGCTCATCCTCTGGAAGGGATTGTCGTGATACCGTATGGTCACGGGCGGGCGACGAACAGCATCATGGTGATTGAAGCCAGCCATCCAGTGCCTGATACGCAAGGTGAAATGGCTGCTCGCGCCATGCTGGAATCAGCACGCATGCTCAAGCCGGATGATTTGCTGCTGGGGTTGTTCAGCGGGGGTGGATCCAGCTTGCTGTCGGTGCCTATTCCCGGGATAACGCTGGATGAGCTGCAATGCATCACCCGTCAGCTGCTGCGTTGCGGTGCGCCGATCCAGGAAATCAATATCGTGCGCAAGCATTTATCCATGGTGCTGGGCGGGCGACTGGCAGCGGCCAGCCAGGCGCCGATTCACAGCCTGATTATCTCGGATGTGACGGATAACGACCCCTCTTCCATTGCTTCCGGGCCCTGTGCGCCAGATCCTTCCAGCTGGCAGGATGTGCTGACGCTGGTGGAACGTTATGCGATTACCGTTTCTCCGCACATCATGGCAATTTTGCAGAAAAACGTCAGCACAGGCAGTAACGAAACGCCCAAACCGGGCAACCCGGTGTTCAGGAATACGAAAAACCGGATCATTGCAACGTCACGTCAATCCCTCGCGGCAGCGGCACAATTTTTTCGTGCGCGGGGCATTACACCGCTTATTCTCGGTGATACCGTAACCGGCGAGGCCAGGGAAGTTGCCAAAGTACATGCGGCCATCGCGCGGGAGGTACGCCATTACAGCAACCCGTTTAAACCGCCCGTAGCCCTGATTTCCGGCGGAGAAACAACGGTGACGGTAACGGGTTCTGGCAAGGGTGGGCGTAATGCCGAATTTCTGTTATCGCTTGCCATCGCGCTCGATGGGTTGGAAGATGTTTACGCGCTGGCCTGTGATACGGACGGCATCGACGGCAGCGAAGCCAGCGCCGGAGCAGTGATCACGCCTGATACCCTCAGCCGGGCAGAACAGGCCGGTGTAGATCCGGTGGCATTGCTGAATGACAATAACGCCTGGACTTTTTTTGACATGCTGGATGATCTGATTGTCACCGGACCGACCTGTACTAATGTAAACGATTATCGGAGCATTCTTGTTTTGTAATGAGGCGTTACATGCATTTCTGAATTGCTGTATTGCTCGCCTTGCCCGTGGGCAAGGCGAGCAATACACAGGCGCTTATGCGGCGTATGCTTTTCTCAGTACATACTGCAAAATGCCACCGTGGCGGTAATAATCCACTTCAATCGCAGTATCGATGCGGCAGCGTAGTCGGACTTCCCGACGTGAACCATCCTGACCGTGAATGACCAATGTAACTTCTTGTTGTGGTTGAAGATCATCCAGTCCCAGAATGTCAAATCGTTCATCGCCCTGAATACCGAGGGAAGCGGTGCTGTCGCCTTCCTTGAACTGCAGCGGGAGCACACCCATGCCAATCAGGTTGCTGCGGTGGATACGTTCGTAACTCTCCGCGACCACCACCTTGACACCCAGCAGTTGCGTCCCTTTGGCGGCCCAGTCACGGCTTGAGCCGGTGCCATATTCCTTGCCGGCAAGTACGATGGTAGGCGTGCCATCTGCAATGTATTGCATGGCCGCATCGAAGATGCTCATCTGCTTTCCGTCAGGATCGCTATTGCTGCGATACAGCGTCACGCCTCCTTCGCTGCCGGGCACCATCAGATTCCGGATGCGTACATTGGCGAACGTGCCGCGCATCATGACATTGTGATTCCCCCGGCGCGAGCCATAACTGTTGAAATCCGCCCGGCTGACACCATGCGTCAGCAGATATTGTCCGGCCGGTGAAGATTCCTTGATAGCACCTGCGGGACTGATATGGTCAGTTGTCACCGAATCACCGAAAACCGCCAGTGCGCGCGCACCATAAATGGCATCCGGTATTTTGCTCTGGTCGATTTCCAGGGAAAAATTCTCGAAAAATGGCGGTTCGGCGATGTAAGTTGAATCCGGCCAGTCATACGATCTGCCGGTGGCCGAGGTGATATTGTTCCAGAGGGTGTGATCCCGGGTGAAATCGCTGTACAGACGGCGGAAAGTTTCCGCCCGGGTCGCAAATTGCATCATGGATTCGATTTCCGCACTGTTGGGCCAGATATCACGCAGCCACACTGGTTTGCCTTCCTGATTCTCCCCCAGCGGCTCGCGTGTCGGGTCTTTCAGCACCGTTCCGGCAATGGCGTAGGCGACTACCAATGGAGGAGAGGCAAGAAAATTGGCACGAATGTTGGGATGAATACGCGCCTCGAAATTGCGGTTTCCGGATAATACCGCTGCACACACCAGATCATCTTTGACAACGGTTTCCTCAACCACTTCCGGCAGTGGCCCTGAATTGCCGATACAGGTCGTGCAACCATAGCCCGCCAGACTGAACCCAAGCTGCTCCAGATAGGGCAGCAAACCGGCGGCGCGCAGATATTCTGTTACAACCCGGGATCCGGGCGCAAGTGAGGTCTTGATATGACGCTTGACCTTCAGCCCTTTTTCGACCGCTTTTTTAGCCAGCAGGCCGGCAGCGATCAGCACACTCGGATTGGAGGTGTTGGTACAGGAAGTGATGGCCGCAATCAGGATGTCACCATGGCGTAGCTTGATCGGCTGTGCCGGAGCGCCGTTGGTAGCAGTTTGCAGGGTCGGACGATTATTCGCCATCTCGGCTGCGTTACGTGCGCTGCCTGGCTCACCCGGGCTGCTGTCGGGCGTGATGCACAGATTTGATTCTGCAGAACCATCATCACGGGTGGCGTAAGTATTCTCCAGTACTTCTGCCGCCTTGCCATAGCCATTTTCCCTGACAGGTTTGCTGAACAATCCGGTAAAGGTGGATTTCAGATCCCTGAGTGCGATCCGGTCCTGCGGGCGCTTTGGCCCGGCCAGGGAAGACTCGATCGTAGCCAGATCCAGCATGAGTTCCTGGCTATAGTCAATCTCCCCCTGGCGAGGAATACCGAACAATCCCTGCTCCCGGAAATAATGCTCAAAGACATCGATTTCTTCTGCGGTACGGCCGGTGTAGCGGAAGTAGGCAAGCGTGACATCATCCACCGGGAAAAAACCCATGGTTGCGCCATATTCCGGCGCCATGTTGGCAATGGTGGCGCGATCCGGCAAGCTCAGTGAAGTGACGCCTTCACCAAAAAACTCGACGAACTTGCCGACCACATTGGCCTTGCGCAGCATTTCGGTCACGGTCAGTACCAGGTCAGTGGCCGTGACACCTTCCTGCAAGTGGCCGACCAGATTGACGCCCACCACATCCGGTGTCAGAAAGTAGACCGGCTGCCCCAGCATACCGGCTTCTGCTTCAATGCCTCCCACGCCCCATCCCACCACGCCGATGCTGTTGATCATGGTGGTATGTGAATCCGTGCCTACCAGCGTATCCGGATAAATCAACCCATCCTTCTGATGTACGCCACGCGCAAGGTATTCCAGATTGACCTGGTGCACGATTCCGATTCCCGGCGGAACCACGCCGAACGTATCAAATGCCTGCATTCCCCATTTGATGAACTGGTAGCGTTCGTGGTTACGCTGGAATTCAATTTCCATGTTGCGTGTCAGCGCCTGGCTGTTACCGTAATAATCCACCTGGATCGAATGATCCACCACCAGATCCACGGGCACCAGCGGTTCGATCAGTTCCGGATTTTTGCCCAACCGGCTGGCTGCACTGCGCATTGCGGCCAGATCAACCAGCAACGGTACACCGGTGAAATCCTGCAGCACGATGCGTGCGACTACAAACGGAATTTCCTGTGTGCGTTCGGCGTTAGGCCGCCAGCCGGCAAGCTGTTTGACATGGGTCTCGGTGATTTTCCTGTCATCATAATTGCGCAGAATCGATTCCAGCACGATCCGAATGGAAACCGGCAAACGCGAGATATTGCCTAATCCGGCAGCTTCCAGTGCGGGCAGGGAATAAAACCGGGCGGTTGCGCCGTTGGACAGGGGTAACGTAGTTAAACTATTGAATAAATTATGGGCCATGATGGTTCCTTGAATAAGAGACAACGGGCTTTTTGTATTTATGCGGTGACCGATTGAGTTTATCATTCGGCACTGGCTGCGGCCAAATACTTGACTTGACAGCAATGAATGCAGTTTTTGTATTTTTAAACGGGAGAATGATGAATATCGAACAACTAAATCAAAAATACGGAATTGGAGAGCAGGTGGTTTTTGCAGCAGGAGAAGGCGGCTTGCCTTTTATGCATATCCGGAATGAAAAGGCCAGTGCGCTAATCTCGATTTACGGTGGACAGGTGCTTGCATTCCGGCCGGTACACGCGCAGGACGATCTGCTGTTTTTAAGTAAGCGCGCCTATTATCAGCAGGGTAAGGCAATCAAGGGGGGTGTGCCGATTTGCTGGCCGTGGTTCGGCCCGGATCCGGAAGGCAAGGGGCGTTCAGCACACGGCTTTATGCGTAACCGTATGTGGGATGTCATCAGCACATCCGCTACTCCGGAAGGTGGCACCCGGATTGTGCTGGGATCAGCGGATACGGAAGAAACGCAAGCAATCTGGCCCCGGTCATTCATTTTAAGGCTGGAAATCACCATCGGCGAGACGCTCAATCTGGAGTTGATTACCCGTAACCCCGGTTCACAGTCATGTACCATCACACAGGCTTTTCATACCTACTTCAGCGTGGGAGATATTCGACAGACCCATCTATCCAGCCTGGAAAATACCCGTTATATCGATAAAGTAAATGATAATCTGGAAAAAAACCAGATCGGTGCTGTTACTATTGATACGGAAGTGGATCGGATTTACCAGTCCGTTGGCAGCGATCTCGTCATTCATGATACTGCCCGTAAACGCCGCATCCGTATTACTTCCAAGGGCAACAGGACAGCTGTCGTGTGGAATCCCTGGGCAAAGATTTCGACAGAAATGGCAGATCTGGAAGATGACGATTATCTGCGTTTTATTTGCGTGGAGACGACCAATGCTGCTACCGACCGGGTTCATATTCAGCCCGGCAGCGAATTCCGGCTGGTTGCCAATTACCGGATTGAACAGGACTGACAGAAAATTTCCGGAATTTTATGTATGAAAACAAGGAAAAACAATGACTCTGAAACTTCACATCATTACTTGCAGCACCCGCCCCGGGCGTATCGGGCCATATATCGCAACATGGTTCTGCGAAGCCGTCGTACAGCACGGCAAATTTGAATGTGTGCCGGTTGATCTGGCGGAGTTTGATCTGCCAATATACAACGAACCAGAACACCCTGTGCAGCAGCGCTATCAGCACGCGCATACCAAAAACTGGTCGGCCAGTGTCCACGCGGCAGATGCTTATGTATTTGTGACACCGGAATATAATTTCGGCCCGCCGCCCTCACTGCTCAACGCGCTTAATTATGTGTACAAGGAATGGAATTACAAACCTGCCGGTATTGTAAGTTACGGAGGAATATCTGGCGGGTTGCGTGCGGCACAGTTTCTGAAACAAACCCTCACCACTCTGAAAATCATGCCGATAGTAGAAGCCGTCACCATCCAGAATGCTCCTGCCCTCATTGATGAAAACAAACATTTCACCCCGATCGATTCTCATGTCCGCTCTGCAGAAACCATGCTGGATGAGCTGTACAAATGGGCGCAAGCGCTTAAAACATTGCGCCAGTAGTTTCAGCGGGATGCGGTGAAGTAGAACCGCATCCTGCCGCACCGACCTTGAGTTCGCGTTTGTACTCAACACAGTTGGATTCAGTCATTTTTCCACTGGTTATCACTCCAGTGACAGCACCAGTTATTTTGCTTTCCGGACGCTCCCAAGCCGCCTGAAATCCTTATGAAATTTCTGTCTGGCTTCACGCCTGGCATCTTTATTTTTCTCCAACAGCAGCTCTCGTTTTGTTTGTTGCCTGAATAATAAGCAGCCCGATTAATTGTTACAGACCGGTGACTTGCTTCAGTTATCCACAGAATCATCCAAGGCTTCTTGGGATAAGTATGCAATTGCATACGATTTGACGTAACCCTTTAATCAAATTGGCCTTAATTTGGATAAAAATTGTTTTTACCGTTCAAACCGCAAAAATTAACGCTCACATCGCGGCAACCCGATAGCGCATCCTGCTTTCATTTGAAAGATGCTCCAGCCGCACATGTGTTGAGCCGACACGGACAAGATGTTGTATTTGATAAGTGAGAACACACTCAACGCCTCACGTTGTGAGCCTTGGTGTGTGCTGGTGGATTACCTTTATTCTTTAGCCAGGCTGGTATGTGGACAGCTTGGCGAATTTATGCAATTTATGGGGTACCTGCCGACACCCGCCGCCGTATTTTTTCCTGTAGGCGACAAGGTGCTTTTACCCACCAGACACGGCCCGGTAAGCGGCTTGGGGTATTGGTAAAACATACAGAAACAAGAAACCCCGCACTTGGCGGGGCTTCAGGGTTATTCAGACGTATGTGGCAGCATCTGAATTTTAGTGGCTGGTGGAGGGGCAGCACCCGGCACCAAACGACTATTGAAGTACGCAATAGAAGCGCTGCGGGCTGCTGCGAACCATTGCGAGCTCGATCGTAAAGCCTGCCCGATTGTAGACCTGCAAGCAGGTTTCTCAGCCATGCTGGTCGCCGGAAACGGGCATCAAACTCGTCTGCGATGGGATGTCGGCTCAATTCCCAAACCCGGAATCGAACCCGTGTCCGCACGGTAGCCCAAACGGTGGGCTCGGCGGCTGCGTCATTGTTGGCGGCGGGGTCGGTGAGCCGCCGAATCGTCAGGGCACAGCGTTGCTCAATCAAGGTATTGATTTGCTCAACCACGACATTGCCAGCAAAACTTTGTCCGGGGTCAAACTGGAGCTTGCGCGCCGTGGCGGGCAGTAGTTTTGTCAGTTTGTCCAAATGCGCCGTTTGGCCTGCGTCAGTTTCCTGGCAGTCTCCAGCCGTACATACGCCAAACGCCTCTGGTCATCCACCGCGTCGCAACTCCCTGACACCCCGGCCCAGCTTGCGGCGCAACAGGGCCCGCAGGGTCACCCCATCCGAGTACCCGACCTGTGCGGCGACCTGGTCGACGCTGGTGCTCCCGGTGCGCAAGAGATGGACGGCATGCTCCACGCGCAAGTCCTGGAAATACGACAGGGGTGTCTTGCCCAAAACGCTTTGCAGCCGCCGCGCCAAGGTGCGCTCGCTTGTGCCCGCGGCGCTGGCCGCCTCGGCCAGCGAGAAACCTTGCGCGAGCCGACGTCTGGCCCAGCACTCGAAGCGCTCCACCATCGGGTCGGCATGCGCAAGGTGGTCGGGAATCACGAACTCGGCTTGCGAATGCTTGCCCCGTTCCAATGAGAGGCAAAGCTTTCTGGCGATTCACAGACGCTCTCAAGGCATTGCGCTGGCCAGTTCGACCTAAAAGGTTCAAGCTGAACAGCGCCCCAGACTCTCAACGACTTGCCTGCTTACTCCGAGTCGACGGCAAGGTTCGAACCACAGTGTCTTCCAGTTCCGCCTTGATGCAATGCGGCTGCTTCCAGTCGCCTTGGTACGCGATCTGGTCAACACCACCCGGGCCCACGCCGCTGGGCACGTAGTCCAGCTTGAGATTGTTGCGGGTGCGCCAAGCGATAGCGTGGTCGGCACACGAACTGTCGCCAGACACGCCCACAGCACCCAACAATGCACCCTGCTCGTTGTACAGGGCCAAACCGCCACCGAACACATTGATGCCGCCCATGCGCTGACCCACAAGTGGGTCGTTGGGCTGGCCCCAGGCCGCCACAGGGCCTTGCAGCGCTACGGCGGGGTTGACTGGGTTGCTCTCCTGCAAGCCAAACAGGCTACCGCCGGGCTGGACGGCGCTGTACAGGTTGGCCGTGGCCAGGGCCAATCCAGGCAGGCTGAAGGCATTGGCGGTATAGGCCTTCTGCGCCGAGATTGCCCGGCTGCCCGGCCATTGGTCACCCACGCTCTTGCCGGTGAATGCCACTGCGCACACGGTGCCGCTTCGTGCCACCACAGCGCCCCACATATCCAGGTTGAAGCCGGCGTTATCGGCCTTTCGCGCGGCAACCAGTGCGTCACGCAGTTGGGTGTGGGAGGGCAAGGCGGTGCATTCTGTGGTTGCAACAAGCTTGGCGGCATGCGCCGACAGGCTGGTTGCCATCACCAACGTGGTGAGGCCGACAGCTTCCGCGACGCCGCAGCTCGTTTGGGAATGTCGCCCCAGGGGGTGACCCGCGCTATTCAGGATCTCGAGGCCCACTACGGTGAGTTGCTGTTTCACCGCACCACCCGCAGCGTCAACATCACGGACTTCGGCGCCAACTTGGCGCCACGGGTTCGGGCTTGTCTGGATCAGATGGATGCTGTGCTTGCGCCTTCATCGCCCCAATCTGCAACAGAGTTGGTGGGCCGGGTTCGCGTCACGGCCCCGCGCAGTTTGGGCCGGTTGCGGGTGCTTCCCGCACTCAACGAAGTGGCACGACTTCATCCAGGTATCTTGATCGACATCCGGCTGTCCGATGAACTTGCCGATGTGGTCGATGGGCAGATTGATGTCGGCGTGCGCATAGGGCTGTTCAAGGACAACCGGTTTGTGGTGCGCAAGGTCGGTGCGGTGGGCTTCGGGGTCTATGGCAGTCGAGCACTCATCAAGCGCCACGGTGAGCCTCAACGGATCACCGATTTGTCAGGGTTGCCTACAACCGGTCTGATCGACCACAGCACGGGTCGGCCATGGCATTGGTTCTTCAGTAAAGAACGTCGCGTTTTGCCGGAACCGTTTGCTTTTGTGACCGACGATCCGGAGGCCGAATGCGATGCGGTTCTGTCAGGCGTGGCTTTTGGGCAGTTGCCAGACTACCTTGCGCTGGCCCATGTCCAAGCCCGACGTTTGATACAGGTTCTGGAAACCGACTCTCCGCCACCGTGGGATGTCTATGTGTACCGCCCCCAGAGAGGGCCTGTTCCCAAGCGGGTACGTCTTGTATTCGATGCCATTGCCAACGCTTTCAAACAGGGCGAGGCAACGCCTGACTAGGCGAGAGTCGGCTGGTGGATAAAGCGGTTCTTCAGCCAGGTAATTTCGCCGCCAGCAAGTCGACATTCTCAATGACCGGTGGCGAACTGAGCAACGTAGCGGCGTTGGCCATCAAGGCTGCCGCAATCTGGCCATTAAGATGTGCCTGACGACCCGCTTCGTCGGCAAATGCATCGAACACACCGAAAGTTGACGGGCCGAATTTCAGTGCGAACCATGCGGTTGTGCCTGATTCGGCGTTGGCGAGCGGCAGCGCAGAAGACAAAAAGTTAGCAACGGCCGCCTCTTGACCTGGTTTGGCTTCGAGACGGACGAACAGAGCGAATTTAGTCATTGAAAAATTCTTTGGTTCGGAGGGGAGTGCAAAAGCGCATATGGAGCTTAAGTCCTGGCAGTACGTGGCCTTTGTCATTGATGTGTACGCCCGGCGCATCGTCGGTTGGCGGGTCAGCAGTTCGATGCGCACTGACTTCGTTTTGGATGCGCTGGAGCAGGCGCTGTACGCCCGCTGACCCGAGCGTGATGGGTCGTTGACCCACCACTCCGACAGAGGGTCTCAATACGTCGGAATTCGCTACACCGAGAGGCTGGCAGAGGCCAAAATTGCACCCTCGGTGGGCAGTCGCGGTGACAGCTACGACAACGCCTTGGCCGAGACCATCAACGGTTTGTACAAAGCCGAGTTGATTCACCGCCGGGCACCGTGGAAAACGAAAGAAACTCTGGAACTGGCCACCCTCGAATGGGTGTCCTGGTTTAACCACCACAGGCTCCTTGAGCCCATGGGGCACATTCCGCCCGCAGAAGCTGAGGCAAACTACTACCGGCAACTCGCCAGTCAGGCCACCTCGGTGGCGACCTGACTTAAACCAAACTGCCTCCACGAAACCCGGTGCGGTTCACTCGGTAGATGCCATCGATTCACAGCTTCGCAAGATCGAAGGGCAGAGCCTTGGGTATAAAGTGGCTCGTTTCTTCGGTCTTCTGGGGCGGTGATTTACGCGACCTGCAGTGTCGGATAGTCTGTATAGCCCTTGGCGCCACCTGCGTAGAACGTGTTGGAGTCAGGCGCGTTCAGCGGTGCCTTGGCCCTGATGCGTGCGGGCAGGTCCGGGTTAGCCAGGAAGGCGGTGCCAAAGGCCACAGCGTCAAGCTTACCTTCGGCAATAGCTGCCTCTGCCTCATCAGCGCTGTAACCCATATTGCCCACCAACACACCCTTGTACTTTTCACGCGCTACGGGCATGACATCGGCCTTCTGCACGCCGAAGAAATCGGCACGCATCACGTGCAGGTAGGCCAGCTTGAAGGCATTGAGCCTATCGGCCAGGAAGCCGATGAGGGCCAGCGGGTCGCTGTCCTTCATGCTGTTGAAGCTGTTGAGGGGCGATAGGCGCAGACCCACACGTTCGGAACCGATCGCCTGGGTCACGGCAGTGAGTACCTCGAACAGCAAACGTGCACGGTTTTCCAGCGATCCGCCGTAAGCATCGGTGCGCTGGTTGGGCGTGTCGCGCAGAAACTGGTCAATCAGGTAGCCGTTGGCGCCGTGTACTTCCACACCATCAAAGCCGGCGGCAATGGCGTTGCGTGCGCCTTGAGCAAACGCAGCTACGATGCCGGGAATCTCTTGGGCGGTCAGGGGGCGGGGCACCGCGTGCGGCACCTTGCCTTGGGGCGTGTGGATCTCACCCTCAATAGCGGTAGCGCTGCTGGAGACAATGGGGGCGCCATCGGCAGCGCCAGGGTAGGCTGCGCGGCCAGCGTGCCAGATCTGCATGAAGATGCGTCCGCCCTTGGCGTGCACCGCGTCGGTCACCTGCCTCCAGGCTGCAATCTGCGCGTCGTTGTAGATGCCAGGCTCATTGACGAAGGCCGATGTACCGGGCGCCACCATGGTGCATTCGGAAATCAGCAGGCCGCCGGTGGCTCGCTGGCTGTAGTACTGGGCCATCAGCGCGTTGGGCATGTGGCCAGCGTCGGCACGGGCGCGTGTCAGTGGTGCCAGAAGGATGCGGTTGGGCAGGGTGAGAGAACCTACTTGAAGTGGATTGAATAGCATGTGGATGAAAACCCAGATTAGTGAACAGAAAACAATGGTAAAGCTAACAGTATACCCAATACTCAGACCTTTGAAAGGTCACTGAACTTTGAAAGGTCACTGAAGACGGCTTTGGCACGGCTGGTGCTTTTGCACCCAACGCACGATGTAGTGGACACGGGTTGGGAAGGCTTTGCTACCGACAGTTTCGCGGCGGTCTACGGCCGTGCTGGCACCAAACGCCTTTGGTCATCCACCGCGTCGCAACTCCCTGACACCCCGGCCCAGCTTGCGGCGCAACAGGGCCCGCAGGGTCACCCCATCCGAGTACCCGACCTGTGCGGCGACTTGGTCGACGCTCGCGTTTCCGGTGCGCAAGAGATGGACGGCATGCTCCACGCGCAGGTCCTGGAAATACGACAACGGTGTCTTGCCCAAAACGCTTTGCAGCCGCCGCGCCAAGGTGCGCTCGCTTGTGCCCGCGGCGCTGGCCGCCTCGGCCAGCGAGAACCCCTTCGCGAGCTGACTTCTGGCCCAGCACTCGAAGCGCTCCACCATCGGGTCGGCATGCGCAAGGTGGTCGGGAATCACGAACTCGGCTTGCGAACTGCGTGCCTCGACCAGCAGATAGCGTGCTACTAGGGCCGCCAGCGCCGGACTGCGCCCCCGGATGATGCGCAAGGCCAGGTCGACGTGGGCCAAAGCGGCACCCGCGGTAGTGAAGCGTGTCGAGTTCACGATCATGCGTGACTCGTCCAGCGTGACGTTCGGATAGCGCTGCCGAAACATCGGCCCCAGCCACCATGACGTCGTCGCACGATGCCCATCAAGCAGGCCACTCTCTGCAAGCAAGAAACTACCGGAGCAGGCGGCACCAAGGTGCGCGCCAGCGGTGGACCACTGCTGTAGCGCGGCGACCGCATCGGGCACGTCGGGGCGTGTGAGCCGAGCCGAGAGCGTGTCGGGCATCTTGTCACCAAACGCGGGCACGAGCACGACGTCTGGTTCCGGCACACTACGCGCAGGGACCACGGGGACCGTCAAGCCTTGCGCAGTTCGGATGCGACGCCGAACGCCCACCAGCGTGAGCTCTATGTGCGCGGGAGCCTGTGGCAGCGAGCCCGCCATCGCATTGGCCAAGCCCACTGTGTCGGTGAGCGCCGCAAGCCCCAGATCAAACGCGCCATCACAAACAAGGATGTGGAGTTTCATGGCAACAATGATATCAATGTTGTCATTATTGTCTATAGAGATGACTGTCATGAAGACTTAGACTGCAGGCTCGTCGATCCATTCACCTAACCCATTTACCCAAAGGATTACAGTATGACCAAGCTCGCCCTGTTTGTTCGCCTCGAAGCCAAACCCGGCCAGGAGGCTGCGCTTGCCGACTTCCTGGCCAGCGCACTGCCGCTCGCCAACGCCGAGTCCGGCACCACTGCCTGGTTCGCATTGAAGTTTGGCCCTTCGACGTTCGGTGTGTTCGATGCCTTTGCCGATGAGGCAGGTCGCCAAGCACATCTGAACGGCCAGATCGCCGCGGCCTTGATGGCCAACGCCGCGACCTTGCTCAGTTCTCCGCCCAATATCGAGAAGGTCGAACTGCTTGCAGCCAAACTGCCTGCATGACAACCCAGCCTTGACCCCATCAGGTCACGCTGCAGGATGGGGGTCACACGACCCTACGCAGCGCCCCCTCTCGATTGCACTTGGCCAGGGAGCTACCTTCCACAGCGATTGGGAGGGGGCAATATTGCAGCCAGAACTTCCAAGCTGCGTCAGCAAACAGGGGCAACATCAGGGCTGGCTGTGATGTTCCGATTCGTCGGGTAGTTATCGAGAAGTACCGACTGTTTGCAACGTGTCGGTACCGAGAGCCGTCTGGGCGAGCCAGATTTCCGGCCCATTGGAAGTCCGCAGTCCGCAAGCGCGGATCGATCGAGCGACTTGTTGAAAATCAACGACCTAGCATCGGGCCGTGCAGGCTAGTGAGGGTTTCTGGTTGGATAACAGAACCTTCGATCTTCCCTAATCGTCAGCTGTATCTAGCCCAGTACCGTCGTGTGGATGTCGATCGGGCTTGTCCCCAAAACATCAACCTTAGGAGTACTGATTCATGGATATCCCGATCATTGTGGTCGCATCAATTACCCTACAACCCGGCAGCCGTGAATCGGCCGAAGCGGCGCTTCGCAAAGCTGTTGCACGAAGCCGCAAGGAACCAGGCTGCGACCAGTATCAGCTGCATGAAGACACTGAGCGGCCGGATAGGTTGGTCATGATCGAGCGCTGGCGAGACGAGGCGGCGCTACGAGACCATCTCGAAGGGCCGGTCTTTCGAGAATTGGCCGAAACGCTTGAAGGGCATATCACGCTCGACGTGATGAAGCTGTCGCTGCTGGCTTGAGCACCCAGCTTAGGGCTGCCAGAACCGTGGGATCCGCTGCTGGTTCTGGCAGGCGCTATTTGGCGTTGCCGTTCAATCGATCAAACCAGGATCAGGCGCGAGCGGCGGCAGCTCCTGCTTCAGCGGATCAAGACGACTGCGCAACAGTGCATGTAATTGCTGAACGGCCGGCGAATATTGCTTGCGATGCGGGCACACCAGGTTCAACGGTGTGGGCTCGCCTTGGTAGTGGGCCAGCACTATCTCCAGCCGTCCCGAATCAATGTCATCGTGTACGTCCAGCCAGGATTTGTAGGCCAGTCCCTCCCCCGCTACCGCCAAGCGTCGCACGATGTCGGCATCGTTGCTGAAAAGTGGACCGGTGACTTGCACTGTCTGATCACCTACCTGCCAGCGGTCATGCGCACGCCCATTGAGCGAATACAGCAGACAGTGATGCTGGGCTAGATCGGTGGGCTTTTGAGGTCTGCCGTTACGTTCTAGATAATCGGGAGCGCCCACCAGAACACGGCGGTTCCAGGGAGCTAGCGGCAGTGCCACCCAGCTCGCATCGTCAAACACGCCGTAGCGCAGGGCAACGTCGACCGGATCTCGAAAAACATCCGCCACTTGATCGGAAATTAGTAGACGAAGACTGAGCGCTGGATGCTGACGGCGAAACTCGGAAAGCCATAACAACAGCAGGTTGCGCCCTAGATCTGATGGAGCCGAAACCTGCAGCAAACCCTGCAGCCGGGTACTTTCCCGGCGTATCCGGTCTTGACCTTCGTGCAACGTATCTAGCGCCTCGCGGGCAAACGGCAAGTACTGCTCTCCTTCGGCAGTCAGCCGCAGGCTGCGCGTAGAACGAGCGAATAGACGGATATCCAGCTCTCGCTCGAGGCGTTTGATCGCCGCAGCCACCTGGCCTGGATGCAGGCCGACCTCGCGAGCGACGTTGGAGAAGCTACCCAGCGCGGCTGTGCGTACAAACAACTGCAGGTCTTCGATCCGAACCATTTTCACTCCTGCGATGAAAGTGCTGGTGGATTTTGAGCTTTTTCCCAGAGGTATTGGTAGACGAAAATCACCAAACTTTTACTTGTTCCTGACCTTCAAGGATTGCCCCACATGAAAGCTATCGTCTTCACCGAATACGGCCTGCCAATCGACGACCCTCGTGCATTGTTCGACAGCGAGCTTCCAGAACCTACCCCTGGCCCGCATGACCTGCTGGTGCAGGTCAGGGCCATCGCGGTGAATCCAGTCGATACCAAGGTGCGTTCCGGCAAGGGCGCCACCCCCCAGCCCAAAGTGCTCGGCTGGGACACGGTCGGTGTAGTGCGCGCCGTGGGTTCCGACGTAACGCTGTTCCAGCCCGGCGATGAAGTGTTTTATGCCGGCGCCATCGACCGTCCTGGCAGCTACAGCGAGTTGCATCTGGTCGACGAACGCATCGTCGGGCGCAAGCCGCGTAGCCTGGACGATGCCAGTGCGGCGGCTTTGCCATTGACGTCGATTACCGCCTGGGAACTGCTGTTCGACCGCCTGGGCATCGGCGAGCACGGTGGAGCAGGGCAGAGTCTGCTGATCCTGGGTGCCGGGGGCGGTGTGGGTTCGATCCTGACGCAACTGGCCCGCCAGTTGACCGGCCTGAAGGTGATCGGTACTGCGTCTCGCCCGGAAACCCGGGAATGGGTCAGCGCCCTGGGTGCGCATCATGTGATCGACCACAGCCGACCGCTGGCCGAGCAGCTGAAGCACATCGGTATCGAGGTGGTGGATTATGTGATCAGCCTCACCCACACCGACAGCTACCTTCCTCAACTGATTGAGGTGTTGCGGCCCCAGGGTCATCTGGCACTGATCGACGATCCGGCTGTGCTCGATGTAGTACCACTCAAACGCAAGTCGCTGGCGCTGCACTGGGAGCTGATGTTCACCCGCTCGCTGTACGGGACGGACGACATGATTAAGCAGCACCAGTTGCTCAACCGCGTGGCGGAGCTGATCGACGCTGGTGTGCTGAAGACGACTGTAGGGGAGCATTTCGGGCGCATCGAGGCGGCCAACCTGCGGCGTGCCCATGCACTGATCGAAAGCGGCAAGGCCATGGGCAAGATCGTCTTGGAAGGCTTCTGATTTATCCATGCATTAGCGCCCGCCACGCGGGCAGGAGACCCAACATGCGCATCGAAAAGCGGTTCCGCCACACTCTGTTGGCCTTGGCGCTAGCCAGTCCAGTCACCTTCGCCGCGCAACTCCAGCCGCTGCCGGCAAGCGCTCCGTCGGCTCGGCCGATTGGTGTGATTAACGAGGTATTTGCCTTCCATGACGCGATGCCTACCGGCGTAACCGTCAGCGAGACCGGACGTATCGGATCGTGACAACGCTGAAAGCCCCGTATTTACTGGATTTCAGGCACCCGCGTCAGCATCCACTCATCCGACGTTCGATCAGGCGGTGACGAACCGCTCCCGAAATGCTCGCCGGACCTGGTCGTAAGGCACAGGGCTGGTGGCGTGCGGGACCAGCGCGCCTCTGTCGCCGATGAGGTAGTTGATCCGGTAGGTGCAGTTTCCGGAGGGGGGGCAGCATGCCGCCAATCACCCGGTCGGGATTCAGAACCCGCTCCTGGATCAGGCGGTCCAGCACGCTCTGGACCTGCGGCCCCAGGCCAACGAACACGGCATCCTTCAGTTCTTCGACTTCCGCCGCGAAGTGCTCCAGCAGGTACTTCCTCAGCAAGGGGTGCTTGGTCATATCCGGTGAGCCACGGTAAACGTCGTCCTTTTCGATTACCGGATAGCGCAGACATTGATTTTCGTGCGTTAGAGAGGGCCTCGCTGCCCAAAAGCCTCACGCGCAAACTCCAAGAAGCTGCGCAGCTTTGGAGTCATTCTTCGGTCAGGGGCATAGAGGATGTGCATTGCGGTATTCGGCACCGGGTACTGCGGCAACAGACGCACCAGTGTCCCATCGCGCAGTGCATCGCTAACCAACTCTATCGGCTGTAGAACCACACCTAGGCCAGCTACAGCCGCTGCCAGCAGTGGATCACCTTGATTGATCGTTAATTTGCTTGTAATAGGAACATCTATACGCCCCTCCGGGCTGTCGAAGCTCCAGTGTGAGCGGCCATCAGAATAGGTAAACCCCAGACACTCCTGCTGCTGTAGATCCCACGGATTGATGATGGGAGGGCGACGTGCAAGATAGGACGGCGCAGCGCATAAAACCATCTGATAGGGCTCCAGTGGCACTGCCTTCAACCCACTGCTCACCAGCTCGCCGATGCGAAATACCACGTCGTAACCATCATCAACGATATCGACCAGCTCGTTCGATAACGTTAGGTCAACAGACACCTGAGGATACCGAACCATGTATTCCAGCAGGCGTGGCGAAAGCGTGCGAACTCCGAACGTGACCGGCGCGTTGATGCGAAGGCGGCCGCTTGGTGTGCCCCGAGTGAGGGCGGCCAGGTTCTCGGCAGACTGCATGTCTGCAAGGATCAGTTTTGCTCGCGGGTAGAACGCCCTGCCGAAGTCGGTGAGGCTTTGCCTGCGCGTAGTCCGGTGCAGCAGGGAAACACCCAGATGTTGTTCGAGCATTTTCACCTGTTTCCCTACCAATTGAGGGGACAGATTCAGGTCGTCCGCAGCGGCGCTGAATGAGCCCAGCTCAACTGCTTTGGCGAACGTGGCCATCTGGGTCAGGCGATCCATTATAAACACTCTGTTTCTAGTAATGCGCCATCATAGGCCTTTATCTAGCGCCAAGCAATGACTAAATTTGTGTCACCTTTCGAGTGCCCGGATACCTTCCGGATGTACGTCGAGGCCCATTGATAAACGAGGTATTTATGATGGCACGCATTGTCAGAATTCATGAATACGGTGACGCCAGCGTTCTGAAGCTGGAAGATCTGGAAGTATCGGCACCAGCAGCAAACGAGGTGCAAATTAGTGTTAAAGCTATTGGCTTGAACCGAGCCGAAGTGATGTTTCGCAATCACGCATACCTGCAAGAAGCGGAGTTCCCCAGCCGCTTAGGCTACGAGGCCGCAGGCATCGTAACGGCAGTCGGGAGCGACGTAACCGAGATCACGGTTGGTGACTCGGTCGCTCTGATCCCACCTCTGGATATTGCTCGCTGGGGCACCTACGGCGAGTTGGCCAATGTACCGGCCCACCTGGTGGTAAAGAGCCCTGAGAACTTGTCCTTTGAAGAGGCTGCGGCGTCTTGGATGCAGTACGTCACCGCCTGGGGGGCATTGATTGAACAGGCGAAGCTACGGCAGGGCGATTTTGTCATCGTTACCGCCGCGTCAAGCAGTGTTGGCTTGGCCGCCTTCCAAATGGCTCGTATGGTCGGCGCCACATCGATTGCGATCACTCGAACTCACGCGAAGAAGCAGGCCCTGCTTGATGCAGGCGCTGCGCATGTCATCGTCAGCGATGAAGAGGATATCGTCGAGCGTGTTATGACGATAACTGCCGGTCAAGGCGCTCGCGTTGTATTCGATCCTGTAGGCGGGCCGTCCTTTGAACCTCTCACGCAGAGCATGGCGCGGGGCGGAATTTTGCTGGTGTACGGCGCACTCAGCTCTGAACCGACACCATTCCCACTGTTTACCGTGCTGGGCAAAAGCCTGACTTTGAAGGGTTATCTCTACGCAGAGATTGTGGCCGACCCTGAAGCCCTGGAGAGAGCGAAGGCTTTTATTCTGCAAGGGTTGAAGTCCGGTGCGTTGCGCCCGATCATCGCAAAGACATTCGCACTTAGCGACATCCAGGATGCCCATCGTTTCCTTGAAGCCAATCAGCAGATCGGCAAGATCGTGGTAACTGTCCGACCAGCAATTATGGGGCTGAGAGCGTAATCCTTCGGCCCCGATTCAAGCCAGCCCTGATGACCGCTTTTGGCCGATTCTGTGTATCCGTCCGGCCAACACACCTTCCTGGCCCCGACGCCAAAGGCGATGGTGTCCACCTGATTTAAGTGGACACCATTTCTAGCTTTTTAAGCCGCTGGGCATGGGGGTTTCTTCGAACCGAGGAGGCATCAAGATTTTTGGGACGTCATAAGCCCTGGAAGACTCGATCTGCGCCGCTGCAGTTTCGGTATTCAGGCCGCGCGTTACTTTGCCTACCGTATCGATGTCGGCCAGGGACTTTCGCCACGACTCCTCCGGCAACATTGCTGCACGCAGTGCGGCTTGGATTGAGTCTGTGCCTGCCAAGGTTCTGCGAATATCCGCAATGCCTGCCATTTGCTCCTGCAGCTTTTGGAGCGTTCCCTTTCCTAAAAAAGAATAGCTGGATTCGATAGACTTTCGCATGTCTCCGAGCATTTTCTCGTGACGCTCAGTCATTAGCTGCTTCTCTTTCTTAATGACAGCGCCAAGCTCTGCGAGCCCAGATCCATCAGGCAAATTTCGCCACCCGCCTTGCTTCGCAATTGCTGGTACGAGTGCTTGATAGTCAGTATCCGTCAGCCTATTCAGATCGTCATCAAGAAGGGAGCTGCTGTCTCGTTTGTCTTCTACTCGGCTACAAAGTCGTTGGACGGAAACGCGCGCTAATTCGATGGGGTCATTCAGATCCAGATATTTCCAGTCGCTAGTGTGGGGGTAGCGTACAAAAAGCGTCCCAACCGAAGTCGCAATTGGTGTCTTTGCTGGTAGTAACGCGTCCAGATTTAACGTCTTCGGCTTCTCTTCGCCGCTGTCCACAGATCGATCCTCATCGCTCATGTTGTCGCCCCCTTGCGAATCTGAAGCTCATGACGCATGATATCATCAGTTTGATGATATAAGCAGCCTAGCAATGAACACACATAAAACCAAACGCAGTCTTTCGGTCGTCCGTCTTGGATGAGGAGCCGCCGGTGACACTACCCCAGCACGTCGAAAATCTGAGCCACGCCCAGCGCGAGCGGCTGGCCTACATCGACTTCCGGCTCTACTTCTTCGGTGAGATCGGTCGCCCCGATCTGATCGACCGCTTTGGCGTGGCACCGGCGGGGGCGACGCGCGACTTGGCGCTGTACCGGGAAATCGCGCCGCAGAACATCACCTTCGACGGCAGCAACAAGATCTACCGCATCGGGCAGGTGTTCTCCCCGCTGTTCGACCACGCCGCCCAACGCGTGCTATCGGCACTGGCCTTGGGCTTCGGCGATGGCGTGAACGGCGCAACGCAGCCGCTGCTGACGTGCGAGTCGCCCACCGCCCTGAGCAACCCGAAGATGGATGTGCTGGCCCCGGTCTGCCGCGCGATCCACGCCAAGCGGCCCGTCGCCATCCGCTACCACTCGATGAGCAGCGGCGAGTCCGAACGGGTCATCGTGCCCTTCGCCTTGGTGGACACCGGCCTGCGCTGGCACGTCCGGGCCTTTGATCGCAAGAGCAGAGAGTTTCGGGACTTCGTGGTCACCCGTATCGAAGCGCCGACCCTGCTCGATGAGGAGCCTCAGGCCAACGAGCGTCCAGACAACGACATCCAGTGGACGCGCATCGTCGAGTTGGACTTCGTGCCGCACCCACGTCTGGCCCGGCCCGAGATCATCAAGATGGACTACGGGATGACCGACGGCTCGATCCGGATGCGCGTTCGCGCCGCCGTCGCGGGCTACATGCTGCTGCGCTGGAGCGTGGACTGCTCGCCCGACCATCGGCTCAAGGAAGAACAGTACCGCCTATGGCTCAGCGATCCGCTGGCCCTGTACGGCGTTGAGAACGCCAAGCTGGCTCCGGGCTATCAAGCCCCGAGCAGCCCCAAGAAACGATAGGAAAGAACAAACGCAATGGCCAAGACACTTGAAGCCCACGACAAGCTGATCCGCGAGATTTTCGAGGGCAGCTACCAGTTCGAGATTCCGGACTACCAGCGCCCCTACGCTTGGACGACCGAGCAGGCGGGTGAATTGTTCGACGATCTGATCTCGGCGATGCAGGACGCCCGTGTCTCCGGCGCGACCAGTCAATACTTCCTCGGCAGCATCGTTCTGATCAAGAACGACCGGGAGCCGAAATCGTCGGTGGTCGACGGCCAGCAGCGCCTGTCCACGCTGACGATGCTGTTCGCGGTGCTGCGCGAGGCCATGCCGCACGCCGCCGACGACATCACCGATTTCCTTTACAAGAAGGGCAAGGTCAGCCTCGGCGAGAAAAACGAATACCGTCTGACCGCCCGCGAGGAGGATGCCGACTACTTCCGCGCCAACATTCAGGAGCCGGGTGGCATCGCGCAGTTGGTCACCAGTACCGACAAGCTGGAGGACAGCCGCCTGCGCTACCGCGAAAACGCCACGCTGCTGCTTGCCAAGGCCAAGGCGCTGCCGCCCGCCGACCTGATCGCGCTGTGGCAGTTCCTCGCCAACGACTGCTCGCTGGTCGTCATCTCCACGCCCGATCTCGAAGCCGCGTACCGCATCTTCTCCGTGCTCAACAACCGGGGGCTCGACCTCGCGCCTATCGACATCATCAAGGCACAGGTGCTGGGCCTGATCCGCACCACGGCAGGCGACGTCAAGAGCCGCGCCTACGCCAAGGAGTGGAGCCGCATCGAAAGCGCATTGGGCCGCGACGCCTTTGGCGATCTGTTCGGCCACATTCGAACCATCTACGCCAAACAGAAGCAGCGGGCCACGCTGGTCAAGGAATTCCAGGAGCACGTCACCGAGTACAAGGCTCCCATCGACCTCGTCGACAAGGTCATCAAGCCCTACGCCGAAGTGTGGGACTTCGTGCGCGACGCCGACTTCGAGGCCACCGAACACGCCGAGATAATCAACGAACACCTGTCCTGGCTCAACCGCGTGGACTTCAAGGACTGGGTGCCCTCGGCACTGGTGTATTTCAAGCGCTTCCGGCAGCAACCCAAGCGACTTGCCGAATTTTTCCAGGCACTGGAGCGCCTGACCTATTCCCTGCTGGTCACCAAAGTGGGCATCAACGAGCGCATCGAAACCTACGCTGCGCTCACGAAGGAAATCGAACCGGAGACCTTCAAAGGGGATTTGGCAGCGCTCACCACGCTGGCCCTGACGGACGCGCAGAAGCGTGAGTTTCTCGCCGCGCTCGATGGCGACATCTACCGCAAGCTGCCCAAAGCACGCATGGCGTTGATGCTTCGTCTCGAAGCCCTGGTCAGCGACGGCAGCAAGAAGCAGGCGTTCGACCACCTGTCGCTGGAGCATGTCCTGCCGCAGACGCCGTCTGCCGCCTCGGACTGGATCAAGTGGTTCCCGGACGAAAACGAGCGTGACGCCTGGACACATCGGCTGGCCAATCTGGTGCCACTGCACGTTCGCAAGAATCCGGCCGCCAGCAACTACGACTTCGCCACCAAGAAGAACGTGTACTTCAAGGGCAAGGGCACCGCGTCACCCTTCATCTTGACGCAGGAAGTCCGCTCGGAAAACACGTGGACACCGGCGATGCTGATTGATCGCCAAGAGCGCCTTGTCGGCGTGCTCAAGAAGCACTGGGCTCTTGAAGTGTCGCCAACCGAATCGGTCAGCAAAGCGCCCGACACAACAACAGCTACGCAAGGGCAGGTTTGATGAAACCCGTAAAACACCAAGACCAAAGCCAGATCAAGTGGATTTCCGACTTCATCTGGAACATTGCCGACGACCGCCTGCGCGACGTCTACGTGCGCGGCAAGTACCGCGACGTGATCCTGCCTTTCACCGTGCTACGGCGGCTCGACGCCGTACTGGAAGCCACCAAGGGCGCGGTGCTGGAGCGCAAGAAGTTCCTCGACACCCACAAGGTGGCCGAGCAGGACGGCGCGCTGCGCATGGCGGCAGGCCAGGCCTTCTACAACGTCTCGGAATTCACCCTGGCCAAGCTGAAGGCCAGCGCGGCGGGGCAGCGCCTGCGCGATGACTTCATTGCGTACCTGGACGGCTTCTCGCCCAACGTGCAGGAAATCCTCATCAAGTTCAATTTCCGCAACCAGATTCAGAAGCTGGTGGATTCCCACGTCCTCGGCTACCTGATCGACGATTTCCTCGACCCCGAGGTCAATCTCGCGCCGCTTCCTGTCAAGGATGCTGACGGCCGCATCAAGCTGCCCGCGCTGGACAACCACGGCATGGGCACGGTATTCGAGGAGCTGATCCGCCGCTTCAACGAAGACAACAACGAAGAGGCGGGCGAGCACTTCACTCCGCGCGACGTGGTGCAGCTCATGGCCAAGCTGCTGTTCCTTCCGGTGGCCGACCGGATCGAGTCCAGCACCTATTCGCTATACGACGGCTCCTGCGGCACCGGCGGCATGCTCACCGTGGCCGAGGAGGCGCTACACGAACTGGCCGAGCAGCACGACAAGGAAGTGTCGATCCACCTGTTCGGGCAGGAGATCAGCGACGAAACCTACGCTATCTGCAAGGCCGACCTGCTCTTGAAGGGCGAAGGAGCGGAAGCCGAGAACATCGTCGGTGGTGCGGACAAATCCACCCTGTCCGCCGACCAGTTCCGCAGCCGCGAATTCGACTTCATGATCTCCAACCCGCCCTACGGCAAGAGTTGGAAGACCGATCTGGAGCGCATGGGCGGCAAGAAGGAATTCAACGACCCGCGTTTCATTGTCAGCCACGCGGGCAACAACGAGTTCAAGCTCCTCACCCGCTCCAGCGACGGGCAGCTCATGTTCCAGGTGAACAAGCTGCAAAAGATGAAGCACAACACGCCGCTGGGCAGCCGCATCGCGCTGGTGCATAACGGCTCGGCACTCTTCACCGGCGACGCAGGCCAGGGCGAGAGCAACATTCGCCGCTGGGTGCTGGAGAACGACTGGCTCGAAGCCATCATCGCCCTGCCGCTCAACATCTTCTACAACACCGGCATCGCCACCTACATCTGGGTGCTGGCCAACAAGAAGGCCGAAGCACGGCGTGGCAAGGTGCAGTTGATCGACGCATCGCAGTGGTTCCAGCCGCTGCGCCGCAACCTCGGCAAGAAGAACTGCGAACTCTCGAATGGAGACATCCAGCGAATCCTCGACCTGTATCTGGGCGAGGCGCAGGAAACTGCCCAGTCCAAATGGTTCGACACCCAAAACTTCGGCTACTGGAAGATCACCGTCGAGCGCCCGCTGCGCCTGAAAAGCCAGCTCTCAGACGAACGCATCGAGCCCCTGCGGTTTGCCACCGGCGACGAGGCGCTGCGCGCCGAGATCTACGCCACCCACGGTGAGGCGCTCTACAGCGAGTTCGCCAAGCGCAAGCCAGCCATCGAGGCGTGGCTGAAGGGCGAGGACGAGAACGAAGACGACGACAGCGAAGACAGCGACAGCAGTGATGACGGCGAAGCCACCACCACCCGCAAGGCCGTGCCCGCCAAGCGCCGCAAGAAGCTGCTCGATGCTTCGACTTGGCAGCGTGACAAGGGGCTGATGGAGGTGGCGAAGCGGGCGCAGCAGGCATTGGGCAGCGCCGTGTTCGACGACCACAATGAGTTCCGCACCCGCTTCGATGCTGCCCTCAAGGTGCAGGGCGACAAGCTCGGCGCGCCGGAGAAAAAGGCCATCTACAAGGCGGTGAGCTGGCGCGACGAAACCGCACCACCGGTCATTGCCAAGCGCAGCAAGCTCAAGGCGGGCGAGCATTTCGAGCCCGGCTTCGATGGTGCGTACTTGGAGACCGTGGGCAAGGATCGCTTCATGGTCGAGTACGAGCCCGACAGCGAGCTGCGCGACACCGAGCAGGTGCCATTGAAGGAACCGGGCGGCATCGACGCCTTCTTTGCCCGCGAAGTATTGCCGCACGCGCCGGACGCCTGGATCGCCACGGACAAGACCCAGATCGGCTACGAGATTTCGTTTGCCCGCTATTTCTACAAGCCCGCGCCGCTGCGCACGCTGGCAGAAATCCGCGCGGACATCCTCGCGCTGGAGCAGCAGAGCGAAGGTTTGCTGCATCGGATCGTGGGGGGCGCGTGATGGCGACGGCGAGCGCGTACCCGACTTATCGCCCATCTGGATTGCCCTGGGTTCCTCGGCTTCCGGAGGACTGGCAGGTGCTTCGTAATGGTCGCCTCTTCGGCCATCGCGTCGAAACAGGCTTTCCCGATCTGCCCATTCTGGAAGTGTCGCTGCGCACCGGCGTGCGCGTGCGTGACATGGAAAACCTGAAGCGCAAGCAGGTTATGAGCCAGAAGGAGAAGTACAAACGCGCGGCCAAGGGCGACATTGCCTACAACATGATGCGGATGTGGCAAGGCGCGGTCGGCCCCGCGCCAGTTGACGGGCTGGTCAGCCCGGCCTATGTCGTGGTGAAACCCTACGACGAGGCCAACAGCAGCTACTACAGCTACCTGTTCCGCACGGCGGCGTACATGCAGGAGGTCAACAAGTTCTCGCGCGGCATCGTGGCGGATCGCAACCGGCTGTATTGGGAGTCCTTTAAGCAGATGCCCTCGCTCGTGCCCCCGCGCCCCGAGCAAGACCAGATCGTCGCCTACCTACGAGCGCAGGACGCGCACATTGCCCGCTTCATCAAGACCAAGCGGGACCTGATCAAGCTGCTCACCGAGCAGAAGCTGCGCATCATCGATCACGCCGTCACACGCGGCCTCGATACATCGGTGGCGCTGAAGCCGTCGGGTATCGATTGGCTGGGCGAAGTGCCGGAGCATTGGGAAGTGGCCCTCATTAAGCACATCGCGGACGTGCGCTTCAGCGGCGTGGACAAGCACTCGCACGACGATGAAACGCCGGTGCGCCTGTGCAACTACACCGACGTCTACAAGAATGACCGTATCACCGACGATATGGACTTGATGCGCGCCACAGCTACGGCGGCGGAGATCGCCCGCCTGACGCTAAAAGCGGGTGATGTCATTCTGACCAAGGATTCCGAAACGCCGGACGACATCGGGGTACCCGCCTGGGTGCCGGAGGATTTGCCCGGCGTGGTTTGCGCATATCACCTCGGCCTGCTGCGCCCAGTATCGAATCGGGTGTTGGGCGAGTTCCTGTTTCGCGCCATCGGCTCGGCGCGCACGGCGCAACAGTTCCACGTTCTCGCCACCGGCGTCACACGCTTTGCACTTGGCAAGCACGACGTGAAAAACGCGGTAGTTGGGTTGCCGCCGGTCGAAGAACAGCAATCCATCTGCCGCTGGATCACCACTGAGTGCCAACCGCTGGACGACGCTATCGCCCGCACGGAAGAGGAAATCAAGCTGATCCGCGAATACCGCGACCGCCTGATTGCCGATGTGGTCACGGGCCAAGTGGATGTACGCGGCTGGCAGCCCGGCCCGGACGACGTGGTGGACGACGTGGCGCTGGCCGCGCTGGTCGATGACCAAGAGGATGTGACCGAAGAGGAGGATGGCGATGGCGAAGACTGACACCAGCGAGCGCTGGTTTGAGGCGCGCGTGGTACGCGGCTTGACCGGTGTGCCCCAGCCCGAGTACAGCCATGCGCTGGCTCCCACGGACTTTGCCGCCACCCACAACGGCTACGTGCAGGGCAAGCCTACCGACTACAACAGCGACGTGGCGCTGGATGTGGCTCAGTTGTTGGCCTTCTTGCAGGCCACCCAGCCCAAGGCGGTGGAGACACTGAAGCTGGCGGTGGACGGCATCAAACGCACCCAGTTTCTGCACCGCCTGCAGGGAGAGATCACCAAGCGCGGTGTGGTGGACGTGTTGCGCAAGGGCGTGAGCCACGGGCCGGTACACGTCGATCTCTACAAGCTGCTGCCCACGCCCGGCAACGCTACGGCAGCGGACGCCTTCGGCAAGAACATCTTTAGCGTCACCCGGCAGGTGCGCTACTGCAATGATTCCGGCAACGAGCTGGACTTGGCCATTTTCATCAATGGCCTGCCGGTGCTGACCTTCGAGTTGAAGAACTCGCTGACCAAGCAGACCCTGGCCGACGCCATCGTCCAGTACCAAACCACGCGCAGCCCGCAGGAGCTGCTGTTCCAGTTGGGTCGTTGCGTTGCGCACGTCGCGGTCGATGACGCGGAGGCTGCGTTCTGCACCGAGCTGAAGGGCAAGGCATCGTGGTTCCTGCCATTCAACCAGGGCTGGAACAGCGGCGCAGGCAACCCGCCCAACCCGGATGGCCTGAAGACCGACTACCTGTGGAAGCAGGTGCTGACCCGCGAGTCGCTGGCCAACATCATCGAGAGTTATGCGCAGGTGGTGGAGGAGGAAGAAGCAGACGCCAGCGGCAAGAAGCGTAAGCAGATCTTCCCGCGCTTCCATCAGTTGCGCACGGTGCGCGCCCTGCTGCGCCGCGCCCATACCGATGGGGTGGGCAAGCGCTATCTGATCCAGCATTCGGCAGGCAGCGGCAAGAGCAACACCATCGCTTGGCTGGCGCACCAGTTGGTGGAGCTGCGCCGCAAGGATGATCCGATGACGGCGCAGTTCGATTCCATCATCGTCATCACCGACCGGCGCGCGCTGGACACGCAGATTGCCCGCACCATCAAGGGGTACGACCACGTGGCGGCGATCTTCGGCCACTCCGACAACGCGCAGGAGCTGCGCGAGTACCTGCGCCGGGGCAAGAAGATCATCGTCACCACGGTGCAGAAATTCCCGTTCATCCTCGATGAGCTGGGTGACTTGAGCGACCGAAAGTTTGCGCTGTTGATCGACGAGGCGCATTCCAGCCAGGGCGGCAAGACCACGGCGCGGATGCACGAAGCCCTCGGCGGCAAGGTTGCGGAAGAGGAATTCGAGGAGGACAGCACGCAGGATGCGGTCAACGCGGAAATCGAGAAACGCATCGCCTCGCGCAAGCTGCTGGTCAACGCCAGCTACTTCGCCTTCACTGCCACGCCCAAGAACAAGACGCTGGAGTTGTTCGGCGAGAAAACCCTCGTAGGCGACAAGGTGCAGTTCCGCTCGCCCGAAGAACTGACCTACACCACCAAGCAGGCGATCCAGGAGAAGTTCATCCTCGACGTCGTGGAGAACTACACCACCTACGACAGCTTCTACCAAGTGGCCAAGACGGTGGCGGACGACCCGGAATTCGACAAGGTGAAGGCGCTGAAGAAAATCCGCCACTACGTCGAATCGCACGACAAGGCCATCCGCCGCAAGGCCGAGATCATGGTCGATCACTTCATCGCACAGGTGGCGGGCAAGCAGAAGATCGGCGGCAAGGCGCGGGCGATGATCGTGTGCAACGGCATCGCGCGCGCCATCGACTACTGGCGCGAGGTGTCGGACTACCTCACGCAGATCAAGAGCCCGTACAAGGCCATCGTGGCGTACTCGGGCGACTTCGAGATCGGTGGTCAGAAGAAGACCGAGGCCGATCTGAACGGGTTTCCGAGCAAGGACATTCCGGCCAACCTCAAGCAAGACCCGTATCGCTTCCTGATCGTCGCCAACAAGTTCGTCACCGGCTTCGATGAGCCCTTGCTGCACACGATGTACGTGGACAAGCCGTTGGCGGGCGTGCTGGCAGTGCAGACCCTGTCACGCCTGAACCGCGCGCATCCGCAGAAGCACGACACCTTTGTGCTCGACTTCGCCGACAACGCCGAGGCGGTGAAGGCGGCGTTCCAGGACTACTACCGCGCGACCATCCAGACCGGCGAAACCGACGCCAACAAACTGCACGACCTGAAGGCCGAACTCGACGGGCAGCAGGTGTACAGCTGGCAACAGGTGGAAGACTTGGTGGCGCTGTACTTGAGCGGCGCAGACCGGGACAAACTCGACCCCATCCTCGATGCTTGCGTGGTCGAATACACCGACAAGCTCGGCGAGGACGATCAGGTCAAGTTCAAGGGGAAGGCGAAGGCCTTTGTGCGCAGCTACGGCTTTCTTGCCGCGATCCTGAGCTACGGCCACCCGACGTGGGAGAAGCTGTCGATCTTCCTGAACTTCCTCATCCCGAAGCTGCCCGCGCCCAAGGAGGAAGACCTCTCCAAGGGTGTCCTGGAGACCATCGACATGGACAGCTACCGGGTGGAGGCCAAGGCGGCGTTGAAGATGGCTATGGCCGACGCCGACGCCACGGTCGATCCAGTGCCGCCGGGGGGCGGTGGTGGCAAGGGCGAGGCAGACATCGACAAACTCTCCGCGATCATCAAGACCTTCAACGACCTGTTCGGCAACATCGAGTGGAAGGACGAGGACAAGATCCGCAAGGTCATAGCCGAGGAGATCCCGGCGCGGGTGGCGCAGGACAAGGCGTACCAGAACGCGCAGGCGAACTCTGACAAGCAAAACGCCAAGTTGGAGCACGACAAGGCACTCAACCGCGTGGTGCTGGAGCTGCTGTCCGACCACACTGAACTGTTCAAGCAGTTCAGCGACAACCCTAACTTCAAGCGCTGGCTGACGGACACGGTGTTTGATGCGACCTATCAGCAGGGCACGGTGCCGCCGAAGGCACCGCCGCAAGCTGGGGCGTCGGCGTGAGGACCGGGGCGTTAGAAGGATGGGTATGGAATTGAATCTGGCGAAAACCGTCGTCGGGTACCTCAAGGCGCACCCGGATGAGAAGTTCACTGCGCGTCAGATCGCCGAGTGGGTGTTTGCCACCTATCCCGAGCAGTGTCAGGCCAAGAAGCAGAGCAGCCAACGCCTCGAAACGGACGCCGAACTGTTGCAGCAGATCGTGCGCGAGATCAGTTCCCAGTTGCCGCGCCTGCAAAGGAAGCATCTGGAGCTGAAGACGACCGAGGGGCGGCCGCGCAAGCATTACTACTCGGATCGGACAGACAGCGCCGAGGTGGCGGCGGTCGAGAGCGACGGGGTGGCGCCAATGACGGATGCGAGTACCTTGAAGATCAATGAGCACGCCCTGTACTCGATGTTATCGCAGTACCTGTGGGAGGAGTTCGAGGTGTTCTCCAAACGCATCGACGACAAACGCTCCTCAAACAAGCGCGGGCCCAACGGCAACCGCTGGCTGTACCCGGATGTGGTCGGCATGGAGGATTTGAGCAAGGAGTGGCACCGCGAGGTGCGCGATTGTGTCACGCAATATTCCGACAAACGCACCAAGCTGTGGTCGTTCGAGGCCAAGTTGCTGATCAACCGCTCGAACGTGCGCGAGTGTTTTTTTCAGGCGGTATCGAATTCGTCGTGGGCCAATTTCAGCTATCTGGTCGCGGCGGAAATCGGCGGCACCGATACGCTGAAGGAACTGCGGATGCTGTTCGCCGCCCACGGCATCGGCTTCATCAAGCTGGATGTGGACAACCCTGCGGACAGTCAAGTGCTGATTCCAGCCCGCGAGCGCGACGAGATCGATTGGGACATGGCCAATCGTCTGGCCACGGAGAACCGGGATTTTCTGGAGTATGTGAAGCTGGTGAAGCAGTTCTACCAGACCGGCGAGGCACGCCCGGCAGACTGGGACATTCCCGATCTGGACGATTGACCCGCCTATTCCAGGTGGCCGATGACCTCGACACGTTCGTCGCCACGCTGAAACGCACCGAACCAGCCGATGGTCTTGCAGGCTGGCGTTGATGTTGCGCGAGATCACGTCGTCGATGACGGCACGCTTGAATCTGTTGCTCATGGGTAATGCTCCGTATTGGCGTTGCTGACGGCGAAGACCAACAGCACGAATGCTTCGCGCGGCAGTGCTTCCCCGAACAGCGGCACCACCACTTCCGCCGCCGTGAAGGTCGCCGCCAGTCGTCGAGCAGGCAGATTTTCGGCGGCGCGGTCGAGCAACTCGTCGAAGTCCTCCTTGCGGAGAAGAAGCATGTTCTCCACGAGGACGGCGGGCATTTGTTGTTCGGGTTCAGTCATTGTAGGTCTCCAGAAATGCAAAACCCGCCCGATACACGTGGCACCAAGGCGGGTTCAGGGGTAAGCAGAAAAGATCGGGAGTTAGATATCGATGATTTCCATCGGCAGCGCCAGATCATCCAGTCCTTCGAGTAGGAGACGCGACATGGCGAAGAAAGACATCGACAAGTTCACCGGCGAGGTGCGGGTTGCAACCCAAGATAGCGCTGGAACACCTGATCCGCAACGGCGGCCTGCCGCTGGGCTGGCAACAGCAGCGCAGGATGATCCAGGCCAGAAACTGATGGCCAGCGCCTCCACCTCGCGCCGCCCGAGGGCGGCTTTTTTGCACCCGCTGCCTGCTCGGTCACGCCGCCTCCAGCAGACGGAAAACGCAACCCGACGCGCGCAAGCCCACGTTTTTGCTGGGTGTGGGGCGTTTTCAGGTAAAGAGCCGGACAGAGAACAGAGAGAGAAAATGGGGTGAGAAGGCCCGGAAACCGACACCGACAGAGGAGTGGTGCTAAAGAGGCCAAGGCTCGGAACCGCGCCAACACTGGCGCTCCAGGTAGAAAAAACCCAACCGATAAGGGTTGGGTTTTTAAGTATTGGTGGAGGCGGCGGGAATTGAACCCGCGTCCGCAAGTCCTCTACAGACAGTTCTACATACTTAGCCATGTTGTTTAATTTAACCTGGCATCCGCCAACCGGCAAGCTGATGACAGGCGAGTTACCTATTTTTTAGCGTCTTACAAAGTAACCCTGCAAAACGCGATCCTCGTTAGTGACTCCACTCTCTGTTGCCAGACCCGACGTTGAGGCCCATCGGCGTGGAGTTTAGCCGGATTAAGCGGCTAAAGCGTAGTTTTCGTCGTTTGCGACTATTTTTTTTCAGCTGTTTTACGAGGGTACTGAACCTCGGTATGCCCTGCACTGCTTTGCAACCCACGTCGAAACCGGATCGCCCCCTGCTATAAATAAATTCTTGTCATCTAAGATGATGGTATTAACGGTAAAGTTCAATCAGGACCGAATTGTAACAGATTAAATATAGTGTAAGAGATCACCCGGATGACTGATTAGTTCAAATGCTCCCCATGTTTCCGGTGGATCACTGTCGCCAAGATAGCCGTAAAGCGCTACGATGGGCTTCATTCCGGCTGCAAGACTGGCTTGTACATCACGAATATCATCTCCCAGATAAATACAATGATCGGGAGCTGCATCTATCTGACGACAGGCAGTAAGCAGTGGTTCCGGATGAGGTTTGGTGTAGGCAGTATCATCCCCACTGATAACACAGGCTGCACGGTGATGTAATCCAAGCAGATGCATGAGCGGGCGAGTGAACCTTGCCGGCTTATTGGTGACAATTCCCCATAGGATGGCTTGTTCATCCAGTTGTTCCAGCAGCTCAGGGATGCCTGGAAACAGGCGCGTATCCTGACACAGCTGTTCGGCATAAAAGGAGAGGAATTCTTCTCGCATAGCCTGGTAATCAGGATTATCCGGTGTCAGGCCAAAACCAAGGTTTAACAATCCACGCGCGCCGGCGGAAGCAACGGTACGAACCAGCTCAATCGGCAAAAGTGGCTGATTGCGTGCAATGCGCTGCCGGTTGAGCGCGCGAGCAAGATCTGGTGCGGTATCCGCAATGGTGCCGTCGAAATCGAACAGAATTGCTTTTCTGGTCATCAGTATCAGTAATACTCTCGTGTGTCCTGTATTGAATCAGAATTGAAATGCCATGATGTAGTTGACGCTGGTATCGGCTTCCAGAGTGTAGATTTTTGTGATTGGATTATAGGTCATGCCGATGATCCCGGATTCCATCAATCCGGCAGTACGCGCCATGTGTGCCAGTTCAGAAGGTTTAATAAATTTTGCGTACTCATGCGTTCCCCGTGGCAGCAATCGAAGAACGTATTCAGCGCCAATGATGGCATAGAGATAAGCTTTCGGATTACGGTTCAGGGTTGAGAAAAATACCCATCCCCCTCTTTTTACAAGGAGGGAACACGCTTGAATTACGCTGGCGGGATCCGGCACATGCTCCAGCATTTCCATACAGGTAACGATGTCATAATGTCGAGGAAGCTCCGCTGCTAGCGCTTCTGTGGTTATTTTACGATAATCAACCTGATGACCACTTTCCAGAAGGTGTAATTTTGCTACTTTCAGCGCTTTGTCACTCAGATCAATACCCGTCACGCTGGCACCGCGTGCTGCCATGGATTCTGACAATATTCCGCCGCCACAACCGACATCAACCACTGTTTTCCCATTCAATCCTGCGATTTCGTCAATATAATCCAGTCGAAGTGGATTAATTTCATGTAACGGTTTGAATTCGCTGTTTGGATCCCACCAGCGATGTGCCAGTTGACTGAATTTCTCCAGCTCCATTGGATCTGCGTTGATGCCGTCATTTTTCATACATTATTTACCTGCGAATTTAACTGGAAAGATACTTTTGTCGATCACTACATTGCTGAATAGTTCGGTTTTGCCCGGGATAACAAGTTCGATTGCCTGGCAATATCCGCTTTCCCGTTCGTCAGATCAGCGCTTTACCTTCGGCTTCCTTCGGGTTCGCAGTTAAAACCTGCGATACCTTTGCCACTCGACTGATTCTTCCCTTTCTCTGGTGAGTAGGGGCTTGCACCTTCAGGCAGATTGCCCTGCCTGGTGCACCATAACAAAAGCCCTGCACACCGGCAGGGCTTTTGTTGATCAGGATTGGTATGAAATGAATTTTAGTTAATCGTTTCTCTCGTACCAGCCACTTCAATTTCTACACGACGATCCGGTGCCAGGCAATTGATCAACGCTCTGGTGGCTCTGGTGCCCTCGCAGGAATCACCGGTAACCGGATTGGCTTTACCTTTACCATCGGTAAAGATACGATCTGCACCGATTCCCTTGGAAGTCAGATAATTTTTGACAGCTTCTGCACGTCTTACAGAAAGTTTCTTGTTATAAGCTTCTGAACCAATGCGATCGGTGTAGCCTACAGCAATGATCAAATCGTAGTTTACACCCTCCAGGTTCCCGGCAAAATCATCGAGTGCCTGCATACCAGCTGGTTTCAGAACAGCCTTGTCAAAATCAAACAATGCATCTGCTGAGAAAGCTACTTTCTCAGGTTCAGTTACAACGGGAGGTGGTGGAGGTGCCTCAACAATCTGCTCCGGTTGTTTTACCAGGTCAGGATCGCACTCATAAATGGCTTTGGCAGGTGTCCAATAGCCGGTACGCCAGCATAGACCCGTAGAGTTTCTGGCGACCACTCCGTTATCATCCACGGCATAAGCTTCAGCTTTTTCTGCCGCACTGAACCCCTGTCTTTGTTCTTCATGTAAATCAGCCATTACAACTCCCGATGCCAGCAATCCGGGTAAAATAACGGCTCCCATCAGATATTTCCTGGCTAATATCATTTTTCTCATGCTATTGTCCTTGTCCTTAAGTGTAAAAACCTGTGTCACAACCACCACGATCATTTTTTATACGATCATTCATACTGTTACGACTCTTTTGTCCACCGTAACCAGATCAGCATGGCTCGCATACTACCGGCAGCGATTATGAGTTGATCCATTTATCTTTGTCAAACTGAAGTGTATCTTCTGCACAACACTGTATCAAACTACATCGCTCGCTATCGTCATCTATTCAGATACTCTTAAATTTATTCAAGATATTGGTCAAAGAAAGCCGTATAAGGGAACTAACCTAGTTTAATTAAACCAAGTTAGTTGACATGGTCAAATAACATAATATGCGAATCTGATAATAAATATTGCCGTGACCTTAAATAATACATATCCGATTATTGAAGCAGTGGGTTTAAGACGCTGCTTTGGTCACCGTGTTGTTGTGCATGATGTAAATCTGAAATTGAATTGTGGCGATATCCTCGGATTTCTGGGTCCGAATGGCGCTGGTAAAAGCACCACCATGCGGATGTTGACTGGCAATCTTGCGCCGAGCAGCGGAAGCGTCCGGATTTGTGGAGTGGATTTGCTGGAAAATCCCCTCGAGGCAAAACGGCATATTGGCTATCTGCCGGAAATACCTCCCCTCTATAAAGAGCTGACAGTGGATGAATATTTACGGTTTGCTGCTCGGTTGCATGGCCTTGCTAAAATATCACTGCAGACTGCGCTGGATGAAGTAAAACACCAGTGTGATCTGGATAATGTGGGAAAGCGGCTGATTGGCATCCTGTCAAAAGGCTATCAACAGCGTATTGCAATTGCACAGGCGATCATCCACCGACCGCAACTGATCATTCTGGACGAGCCGACTGCCGGTCTTGATCCCAACCAGATCCAGAAAATACGTGCGCTGATTCGCGAGCTCGGCAAAAACCACGCCATTATTTTTTCTTCCCACATCCTTCCGGAAGTGGAGAGTGTCTGTAACCGCATACAAATCATGCATCAAGGCAAGCTGGTGCTGGATGATAATCTGGATAACCTGAAACAGCGAAACATGAATCTGGAAAGTATATTTGTGCGCCTCACGACAGAGAATGTTCCTGATCAGGAGTGGACATAATGATGATACTTACTATTATCAGCAAGGAACTCAAACTATTGCTTGCATCATCGCTGGCCTGGGTTTTTCTGGCGGTTATGCAATTAGTACTGGCCTGGGTATTCCTGGGGCGGTTAAATACTTTTCTTGAAATACAACCCCAACTGGTGCAGCTCACCAACTCTCCGGGTATAACCGAAGTAATCGTAGCACCGGTATTTTCCGTAGCTTCCATCGTGCTGCTGGCAATCACCCCCGTCCTGAGTATGCGTCTGTTCGCAGAGGAACGTCGTAACAATACACTGGCCATGTTGATTTCAGCACCGGTTTCCCTATCAGCCATCGTGCTGGGTAAGTTTCTGGCACTGATGATTTTTTTCTGTTTGATACCACTGCTGATAGTCATGTTGTCTGCTTCATTACTGACGGGAGGTACACTGGATTTCGGGCTGCTGGGCAGTAATGTAATCGGATTGATTCTGCTGGCGGGTTGTTTCGGTGCACTGGGGTTGTATGTTTCCAGTCTTACATCCCACCCTGCCATTGCTGCGCTGGGCAGTCTGGGCGCGTTACTGTGCCTGTGGGTAATGGATATTATGACAATCGAATCAGGAAGCGCCATGCACTATTTTTCCCTGTTCAGGCATTTTGAAAATTTCAATGTGGGTCTGATCGACACGTTCAGCATGGCTTTTCTTCTTCTGTTTGCCATGACCTTTCTGGGGTTGACCATATATCACCTGAATGGAGAACGGCTGAATGGCTAGATTTCTGCTCCAATCCGGGTTCTTATGAGCATTTTCAACAAAAAACCAGGGGGACGAATCCACTGGAGAAACGGCCTGTTCATTGCCTTGTTTCTGGTACTAATGGGCGTATTGGGATACCTGGCACTGGAATTCCACACACAGTGGGATTTCAGCCAGAACAATCGCAACAGCTTGAGCCGGGCGAGTATTGATGTCCTGCAAAAGTTCGATGGCCCGGTACATGTTACGGTTTATGCAACACAACAAGATCTGCAACTGGGAGATATTCGCGGAATCATCAGCAACTTCATCGGCGTGTACCAGCGCATCAAATCTGATCTGACTCTGGATTTCATTGATCCGGTGGAACAACCTCAGCAAGCGCAAAATGCTGGTATTAGGCTTAATGGCGAAATCGTCATCCGTTTCAAAGATCGCACGGAGCGCCTTGCAGCCATTAACGAACAGGCATTTTCAAACGCGCTGGTGCGATTGGCGCGAACCGAAAAAAAACAGTTGCTGGGATTGTCAGGTCATGGTGAACGGAAAATGGATGGTATCACCCAGCGGGATCTGGGAAATTTCAGTAAAAAACTGCGGGAAACCGGCTTCGAAAGCATATCCTTCAGCTTTATCGATCAACCTGAGATACCGGATACCGGCGTACTGGTTATTGCCTCTCCGCAAATCGAATTGCTGGAAGGAGAAGTGAAAAAAATTCTGGATTACCTTGCCCGCGGTGGAAATCTGCTGTGGCTGGTAGATATCGGCTCATTGAACGGATTACTGCCCCTGGCCGAAAAGTTGGGGATTGTATTTACTCCCGGCGTCATTGTCGATCCTCAGGCAAACCGGCTGAGAGTACCTACCGCTTTCGCACTGGCAACACTCTACGGCACACATGCTGTAACAGAGAATTTTGATTATATTACGGTATTTCCTTTTGCGCGCCAGCTTATTCCTGGGGAAAACGCGGATTGGCGCAGCGTTATCCTGGCAGAAGTGGCTCCGCAGGGTTGGGTAGAAACCAGTCCGCTGGAAGGAGAGATCAGCTTTGATGCGGAAAACGATGTTAGCGGCCCGGTGAGTGTCGCCGTGGCATTGAGTCGGCTGGTGGAAGATCGCGAACAGCGGGTTATCGTCGTTGGCAGCGGGCATTTTCTGGCCAATGGTTATCTCGGGAACGGTGGCAATCTGGATCTGGGCATGAACATGATCAACTGGCTTGCCGGGGATGAAGCGTTTATCCCGATCCAACCGCGTGTCACCCTTGACAACCGACTGGAGCTCAGTGAGCTGCAATTAACCCTGATTGCCACCAGTTTTCTTATCACGCTGCCTTTGATATTTCTTGCAAGCGGAATCTTCATCCGCTGGTACCGCAGGCGCAGATGATGAAGATTCCGCTTGACTGCGTTCGCCTTGGATCCGGGCCTGATCATGCCTGAACTACCTGAAGTCGAAGTTACCCGGCGTGGTATTCATACTCATCTGATCGGCGCATCCATTACACAGGCGCAAATTCGTCATTCCGTTTTGCGTTGGCCGGTTCCTGACGATCTCACCATGCTGTTGCCCGGGCAGCAGATCAATGCAGTTAACCGACGGGCAAAGTATCTCCTGTTTGCCTGCAGCAAAGGCACGCTCATCGTGCATCTGGGCATGTCCGGCAGTTTGCGCGTGCTGCCTGCATCCACCCCCCCTTTGCGGCACGATCATTTCGATCTGCAAATGGATAATGGAGCAATATTGCGTTTTCGCGACCCGCGACGGTTTGGCGCCATCCTGTGGTGGGATGGCGATATTCGTCAGCATCCGCTCTTACAGAAACTGGGCCCCGAACCTCTGAGTACCGATTTTGACGGGCAATTTCTGCATACAAAAATACATGGCCGTAACACCAGCATCAAGGAAGTGCTCATGAATCAGCATATCGTGGTGGGTGTAGGCAATATCTACGCTAGTGAAGCCTTGTTTCATGCTGGCATTTCTCCTTTGGCTGCCGCCGGCAGTCTGAGCAGAGCGCAGTGCGAACGACTGGCTGAAGCAGTCAAAGTAACTTTGTTGCGTGCCATTGAAGCGGGAGGAAGCAGTCTGCGTGATTTCACCGACTGCGAAGGTAATCCGGGTTATTTTCAGCAGCAGTATTGGGTATACGGGCGGACTGGCCAACCATGCCGGCAATGTGGAGCACCCATAAACAAAACCCGCCAGGGGCAACGATCTACTTTTTTCTGCGCGCAGTGCCAGCAATAGAAACCAGCCGAATCAGCCTGAATCAATCAGTGTCTGTATTGATGCAGCCAGCTATCCAGAGAATGGCGCAAGGCTGCAAACGGGCGATAACCGGAAGTAATCTGATGACGGTGGGTACCATCTTCCAGCACCAGCGTTGGAAATCCACTGACGCCCCACTGTGCTGCCTGCCGGAAACCAGCCTGCGTTTGCTGTTTCGTTTCATCTGACTGGAATATCGCGGTAAATGATGATTCCGGGATAGCGAGATTGACAGCAAGTTTTTGCAGGACAGCACTTTGCGTTACATCTTCCTGCCCGACATAAAAGGCATGCTGGATTGCAGCAAAGAAGGGAAATTCTTTTTCAGGCTCGATTAATGAAACACTGACAACCCCGCGACAAGCAGGCTCGGTATCGTAAATGAAACCTTCCGGCAAGGCATTTTCAAAGGTGAACGGCTGGCCAGTGGCGCTATGCACCGCATGCCAGTGATGCAGGATTTGGGCTTTCTTTTCAGGCTGTAGCGGCGTATCCGTTCCCGGCCGCAACCCGCCCGGCAGCACCTTCACGGTAAATGCCGCTGCATATTCCTGCCAGATTTTTTCGATAACCGGTGCAAACCCCCAGCACCATGAGCACATGGGATCGGCTATGTACCACAAAACCGGTTTTTCCATTTCTGCCAACCAGCCTCATCAGGCGGAGGCACGGGAGGCGCGCTTGCGCTCATGTTCCAGCAGGAAACGTTTACGGACACGGATACTTTTCGGGGTGATTTCAACCAGCTCGTCATCTGTGATGAATTCAACCGCCGATTCCAGTGTCAGCTGAATCGGTGGCGTCAGCACAACCGCCTCATCGTGACCGGATGCCCGGATATTGGTCAGCTGTTTGCCCTTGATTGGATTGACGACCAGATCATTCTCACGGCTGTGTATGCCGATCACCATGCCTTCATAAACCGGCTCACCAGGACTGACGAACATGCGTCCACGCTCTTGCAGTTTCCAAAGTGCGTAAGCTACAACTTCACCGTATTCTGCCGAGATCAGCACACCATTTTTACGTGAAGCAATATCTGGCCGTATCGGCGCGTATTCGTCAAAAACATGGCTGATGATGCCGGTGCCCCGTGTCAGCGTCATGAATTCAGACTGGAATCCAATCAGACCACGCGCAGGAATACGATAATCCAGCCTGACCCGGCCACGCCCGTCGGTCACCATATCCAGCAGATCGCCACGACGCGTTCCCAATGTCTCCATCACCGCTCCCTGATTGGCTTCATCGATATCGATCGTCAATATCTCAAACGGTTCGCACTTGACACCATCTATTTCCCGGATAACCACCTTGGGGCGAGACACTGCCAGCTCATAGCCTTCCCGGCGCATGTTTTCAAGTAAAATCGTCAAATGCAGCTCACCACGTCCGGAAACCAGAAATGAATCGGTTTCCCCCGTTTCTTCCAGCTTCAACGCAACATTGGTCAGTAACTCTTTCTCAAGGCGCTCACGCAACTGACGGCTGGTGATAAATTTACCTTCCTTGCCGGCAAAGGGTGAAGTATTGACCTGGAAATTCATTGAAAGCGTGGGTTCATCCACCTTCGGCATCGGCAAGGCTTCCGGGCGATCAACGTCTGCCAGCGTCGTGCCAATACTGAGTTCATCAATGCCACTGATCAGCACAATTTCGCCTGCAGCCGCTTCGTTTAACTGAACCCGATCCAGTCCGCTAAAACCGGATACCTGATTGACACGTGCTTTTTTCGATGTTTGTCCGCCCGTCATCACCATGACTTCCTGCCCTGATTTCAGGCGGCCGCGATTGATTTTGCCGATGCCAAGACGCCCGACAAAACTGGAATAATCGAGCGCGCTGATTTGCAGTTGCAGCGGCTGATCCGGATCACCTACCGGCGCTGGCACATGCTGAAGTATCAGGTCAAATAACGGACGCATATCGCTGCCGGGCAGTTTGGGGTCCAGTGTGGCATAGCCGTTGAGCCCGGAAGCATAGATGACCGGAAAATCCAGTTGCTCTTCGGTAGCATTCAATTTATCGAATAAATCAAAGGTTTGATTCACTACCCAGTCCGGACGGGCGCCGGGACGATCGATCTTGTTAACCACCACAATCGGACGCAAACCAACAGCCAGCGCTTTGCGAGTGACAAAACGGGTTTGCGGCATAGGACCCTCAACTGCGTCCACCAGCAACAACACGCCATCCACCATTGATAATACACGCTCGACCTCGCCACCGAAATCGGCGTGACCCGGGGTATCTACAATATTAATATGCACGCCAGCATAGTCGATTGCACAATTCTTGGAAAAAATGGTAATTCCGCGTTCGCGCTCGATATCATCAGAATCCATCACCCGTTCAGCAATAGTCTGGTGGGCGGCAAAAGTACCGGCCTGATGCAGCAGCTTATCCACCATCGTGGTCTTGCCATGATCCACATGAGCGATAATGGCGATATTACGGAGCAGGCGTGTCATAATTAAAGGTTCCTCGGAAATCAGCCCGGGCAATCCCGGATAAACTGTTGATTATAACAGTGTTCGAACTGTCAGATTGATCGGGGTATTATCTGTTTGCAGTTAAATTTATTTCAATAATCCGGGGAAAACATGTTTACTGGAATCATTCAGGCAGTTGGCAGTATCAGGCACGTCTCTTCCGAAGAGGATGCGGTTCGTATTCACATTGATCCTGGCAAGCTGGATCTGACGGATGTCGCTATCGGAGATAGTATTGCTGTTGATGGTGCTTGCCTGACAGTGACTGCGTTCGAGGAAGGATGTTTCACCGTCGACGTCTCCGGCGAAACTCTGGATTGCACACACGGACTGGATATTCCCGGCAACCGGGTTAATCTGGAAAAAGCGCTGCGGTTTTCTGATCGGCTGGACGGCCATCTGGTCAACGGCCATGTGGAAGGAATCGGTGAAGTCGTACAATTCGTGCAGACAGGTGATCGCTGCCTGCTGGCAATCAAGCCTCCATCACAATTATTTAAATATATTATCCCCAAGGGGTCTATCACGGTCGATGGCGTCAGTCTTACAGTGAATCGGGTAACATCCGGGCAGGTTGAAATTAATCTTATTCCCCATACACTGGCCAATACAACTTTCAAACAATTTAAGCCGGGCAAAAAAGTGAATCTCGAAACCGACATGATAGCGAAATATGTGGCACATTTACTCGATCAGGCACAAGGCAGGCAAGTATGACAATCTCATCGATTGAAGCGATTTTGACAGACTTCAAAAATGGAAAAATGGTTATCCTCATCGACGAGGAAGATCGCGAAAATGAAGGTGATCTGGTATTGGCAGCTGATTTCATTACGCCTGAAGCAATCAACTTCATGGCTAAATACGGTAGGGGGTTGATCTGCCTGACATTGACAGAAGAGCGCTGTCAACAGCTCAAGTTGCCCATGATGGTGGCAGATAACCATTCGCCGCTCGGTACCAATTTTACTGCCTCTATTGAGGCAGCCAGTGGCGTGACAACCGGTATTTCCGCAGCTGATCGTGCCCGTACTGTTCAAGCAGCAGTCAGAGCGGATGCCAGACCAGAAGATCTGGTTCAACCCGGGCATATTTTTCCACTCAAGGCACAGCAAGGTGGTGTGCTGGCACGCGCCGGCCATACCGAAGCAGGCTGCGACCTGGGACGGTTGGCAGGATTAACCGAGGCCGCGGTCATTTGTGAAATTCTGAAAGAAAATGGTGAAATGGCACGGTTGCCAGACCTGATCGAATTCTCCAGTAAACACCATCTCAAGATCGGGACGATTGCGGATCTCATTCATTATCGTCGTCTTACAGAAAGTCTGATCACACGGATTACCGAACGGCCACTGCAAACTGTGCACGGAGAATTCAGGCTGATTGCCTACCATGATAAAATTGCCAGCGTTACTCATCTCGCGTTGGTAAAAGGAACATGGAATGCCGGTGAAGAAGTGCTGGTACGGGTACATGAGCCTCTATCAGTGATTGATTTGCTGGAAATTGATGATTACACCCATTCCTGGAGTATCCATGACGCAATGGCAGTTATCACGCAGGCTGGAAAAGGTGTAGTTGTACTGTTGCATCGCAAGAATGATGCTGATGTGTTAACAGAACGAATTCTGCAGACCATACCGCTTCCATCAGACAAACCTGTACCAGAATTGCGTCAGCATGGTATCGGTGCGCAAATCCTCAAAGATCTGGGTGTCAGCAAAATGCGTCTGCTGGCAACACCTCGCAGAATGCCAAGCATGACTGGTTTTGGTCTGGAAATCACCGGCTATCTGGAGCCGGAAGATCATCATTGCACATAAGAACTTATTCAATATTTTGATCAGAGAAGACAGTTTTCAGGGCAAAAGTCGGTGCCGCAAGCAAAACGCAGCAAACAGCGGCAAGGCTGGCCCGGAGGGCGAGGCGCTCGCACCGAGGGGGTTATCGTAATAAATGAGTGTTTTAATACCAGCTGTTAACGCAGATGGTTTTTTTTGCAGAAATTCCTAAAAAACAAACAGCAGGAGGTGTATCTTTCATGTCCTACTATGACAATATTCTAGAAATAGATTCAGATCTCAAGGGGAGCGGACTGTGCATTGGTATTGTCATGAGCCGTTTCAATATCGATATAAGCGAGGGACTCTTGGGCGCTTGTACAGCGGAACTTGCTGAACTGGGCGTACAGGAAACAGATATCGTTCTGATAACTGTCCCTGGTGCGCTGGAAATTCCGCTTGCACTGCAGAAACTGGCTGCATCTGACCGATATGATGCTTTGATCGCCTTGGGAGCCGTAATACACGGTGAAACGTATCATTTTGATGTGGTTGCCAACGAATCTGCACGCGGCCTGATAACAGTCGGACTGGAATATGATATTCCCATTGCAAATGGCGTTCTTACAACGGACGATGAAGAGCAGGCGTCTGTCCGGATGACCGAGAAAGGAGCCGAGACGGCACGTGTCGCGGTGGAAATGGCCAATTTGGCATTAATGCTTGGCAAAATGGATCAATTCACACCTTCATGATAGCAACAGATGCTGTTTCACCCCCCGCGCGGCACAAAGGCTATAAAAACCGTCGACGTCTATCGCGGGAGCTGGCCTTGCAGGGTATTTACCAATGGCGTCTTGCCGGAGGGAATGCCCGGGATATTGATTTGCAACTACAGCAGGTCAATTTCTACAGCAGAGCAGATGGTTCCTATTTCTCTGATTTGCTGCAAGGCGTGCTGGAGCATATTCATACTTTGGAAGCACAGATTCAGCCTCATCTTGACCGACAGCTGTCTGAACTGAGTCCAGTGGAATGTTCAATTCTACTGATTGGCACCTATGAAATGGTGCATCATCTTGAAATACCCTGCCGAGCCATCATCAATGAAGCAATAGAATTGGCCAAGAGTTATGGTGGGACAGATGGACATAAATACGTCAACGGCGTACTGGATAAACTAGCCATTCAATTACGAGCTACTGAGCTTCAATACGTACCCACCCGGAATAGAGGCACACGCAAAACCTGAAACGGGTGCGGTCGATGCATTTTCCATATGAAAAAGCCAAAAAATGGCCAGCAACCATTGTTCAGGCGCAGGTGACCCGTCAGAAGATTAATGCGATCACCGATAGTCCCTTCAGGTAATTCTTACCATGTGATCCCGCTTTCAAATGACTGATGATGAGCTCAATTGTAGCGCGTCTTTTGCATTGTTTCCGTTCTTTGTTCTGTTGGTAACGATTATCCTGTTTGAGTGCCTTCTAGCGTTGCCGCAAAAAGCCTGGCAATACGGATCGCGTTTCTATTGCCATTGCAGGATCAGCGCCTTATCGCTCAAATTTTCCATTCGTTTAAGAACCAGCAATCTAACCATTAGCTGAATCGGTTTGCCGGGAACGCATTCTCTGCATGCAATGAATCAAAAGCGCTTCTGCAAACTCGTGCCAGGGTACATCCTGCAGCGGATTAGCCGGACAGGTTGCCATAAAAGATGTTTTTCAAACAAATCGGGTTGATGAAAAATTCAGTTTACTAAGGATGAAGCTGATCAGATTGGCAGAGCGAAATAAAGGTGATAATCACAAGATGTTTCACGTGAAACATCTTTATAACAAGCGCCATATCAAATGAACGAACAAGGTAAAATAATATTACACGACATATCAGTTCACCCAAAATCAATTTCAAAAGACATCCCGGGAAAACAGATGTTAAGCTATTCGGTCTCTGGGAGCATAAAAGGTGATATGTTTGGCTGCGTTATACAGGACATTCAATCCCTGTCGCGTATAGTGCAGCCAGGTGAAAGTAATATGTATTCGCTTGATTGAACTGTTGGGTAGGATGAACAAGATTGAATGATTCTTTTCAGGCAAGAGTGACATGAATGATTGGCTGCAATCCAGGCGTTCACTCCTTGTGTGTCCTTGGGCAGCCCCATCGCAACCAGAAATTGATCGGCTGTGAATCTAATCGTGCGATCCGATTCACAATCCGATCCTTGTCTGCAACCAGCGAAGCTGGATTATCCACACTTCCTGTGGCGAGCTTCGTTTACGCTCGAGAAGATCAAGAAACAAACGGGTATTTTCCAGCTAGGAACCCTGGAATATACTGCAGTGTATTTCTCTTTGGAGAAACTATCCGGTGTTGCTATTATTTCAGATGGATCGTTTGTGTTGAATCAATTCTTTAACGGTTTCCAGCAGGCGATCTGCAATCACATCAGAATTCACCTTAAAGTGGCCTTCACTGATTGCCTGTTTGATCTCAGCAACCTTTGCGGTATTAATAACATTGTTATCGGCGTCTGATATCAGAACATCCGCTGAAGATGTCTTTTTTGTATGGGCATTATCGCTTTTAATAACAGCATCTGTTTTTGCATTGTCTATTTTGCTTACTTTTTTCTGGTCTCTCCCTACAGCAAATTCTGTGCGTCCTGAGGATATCTGGTTTATTTTCACGACGGAGTTCCTTCTAAAATAAATATTCGCATATAGTACGCTCGTTTAACGACTGTCCTTTTCGGAACTTTAGTGAAACCAGGATATTTTTTTGTCATTTTTTGTAACAATACACTATCCTTGTACATTGCAACAAAAACGACGGGAACATCCTTGCAGGGCAGATTATATCTATCGTCGCAGTAGAAGTGCTGCTGGTCTGATCCCTGAAAAAATCAGGAACAGCGTATTCTATTTTTCTTCGATGTTACTGTCTGCTACCACTACGCTACAATACTGCATTATTGCAGTCTGAATTTCATCCTTGTCATAATGTCTTTCTATCCCGTCATACTCTGGACAGATGCGCTGATTTACCTGCTGGTGGCAGCAGGTATCATGCTTGGTATGTATGCCAGACGCCATGAACATATGCTGGCTTCCTGGCGTAAGGTTGTGCGTAGTGCCAGTGGAATGTCTGCACTGACCATTCTGTTATGCTTCACTCTGATCGGTTTGCTCGATACGATCCATTTTCGCCCGGTTCTGGAACAATCCCATACCGAAAAAAATATCTACAGCGCAGAAGTTCTCAGTCTGCTTGATCTGCTGGCCGCACCATTGCGATCACAGGTGGAAAAAACCTACTCCGCTCCCTTGTCCGCTTATCTTTACGCCAAACAAATGGTGATCACCGCCGAAGGAGAGCAGATATGGGACTTTGCCCGACTTACCTTTGGGGGTGCGCACCTGAACGATCCGGAAACAGAGCTGACCAGTGATGTTTTATGGCGATCTGTTTCAGGTGCAGGTGCAGGATTGTTGATCTGGGTGGGGTTGGTTTTTAGCTTGGGTCGTATACAGGCGAGACATTACCACATCTCATTTTTCCGTATGCAAACCGCCATATGGCACGCCACAACCGAAATTCCCTGGCGTGCCATCCTGATGACACTGGCCATCATTCTGGTCATTGGCGGCGCAACTGTGGCGCTCACCACGCACTATCATGTGCTGGGAACAGATAAGGTGGGTCAGGATGTATTGTATTTATCCCTCAAAAGCATCCGGACGGGGCTTGTCATCGGAACGCTGACAACCTTGATCATGCTGCCGTTTGCCCTGCTGCTGGGTATTGCCGCAGGGTACTTTCGCGGCTGGATCGATGATGTTATCCAGTACGTTTACACCACACTCAGCTCCATTCCCAGCGTGTTGCTGATTGCGGCTGCCGTACTGATGCTGCAGGTCTATATCGAAACCCACGCCGATATGCTTGATACAACCGCTGCGCGCGCTGATTTGCGCCTGCTGTTTCTTTGTATCATTCTGGGCATTACCAGCTGGACAGGCCTATGCAGATTGTTGCGTGGCGAGACATTGAAGCTGCGTGAAATGGAATACATCCAGGCAGCACACGCCTTTGGTGTATCTCATTGGCGCATCATCTCTCGTCATATACTGCCCAATGTCATTCACATTGTACTGATTACCACCGTGATGGATTTCAGCAGTCTGGTGCTGGCCGAGGCGGTTCTTTCCTATGTCGGTGTAGGTGTGGATCCATCCACCATCAGTTTTGGAACAATGATCAATGCTTCCAGGCTGGAAATGGCGCGCGAACCCATGGTCTGGTGGATATTATTCGCGGCTTTTACCTTCATGCTTGCGCTGGTGCTGAGCGCGAATCTTTTTTCGGATGCGATACAAAACGCATTCAATCCACATAGCCAAGTCTTCACCGGTAATTCAGACAGATTCCTCAAGAATCAGAACCAAACAGAGGAAAAAACACCCTCAGACAGAAGCGCATCGCGTACATGACCGCATTACTTGAAATCAATGCGCTCAGGGTACAACTGCGCACCGATCGGCAACCGATACGCGCTGTAGACGGATTATCACTTGTCATTCATCCGGGTGAAACGTTTGCACTACTGGGAGAATCAGGCTGCGGAAAATCCATGACCGCGCTATCTGTGATGCGCCTGTTGCCGGAAGCCGGAGAAATCACGCATGGCAGCATCCGTCTGAATGGGGATGAACTGCTGATTCTGCCGGAATCCACCATGCGCAAGGTGCGCGGTAACCGCATTGGTATGATTTTCCAGGAACCGATGTTGAGTCTGAATCCGGTCATGACCACCGGTGCACAAATTGAAGAAGTGCTGTTACAACATTTCAGTCTGCGTGGCGCAGCGATCCAGGCACGCATTCTGGAGCTCATGCGTCAAGTCGGTATTCCAGACCCGGCGCGTCGTATAAAGGAATATCCGTTTCAGTTCTCGGGCGGCATGAAACAGCGCGTCATGATTGCGATGGCACTGGCAAGCAAGCCAGAGCTGCTGATTGCGGATGAACCGACAACTGCACTGGATGTTACTATCCAGGCGCAGGTACTGGATCTCATGCGCAATCTGCAACAGCAGGAAAACATGGCCATTCTTCTGATCACGCATGATCTGGGTGTAGTGGCAGAAATGGCACAGCGTATCGCTGTAATGTATGCTGGAGAAATCATTGAAACTACGGATCGGGAACGTTTCTTTCAATCACCGGCACATCCTTACGCTCACAAACTGTTTGCTGCGCTGCCAACCAGGAGAAAACGCAATCAGGAGCTGGTTGTCATTCAGGGAAGTGTGCCAGCGCTTTCACATGTTTTTACCGGTTGTCGTTTTGCCGATCGCTGTGATTATGCATGGGAAAAATGCCATCAGATCATTCCACCCTGGGTGGAAATTTCGCCACAGCATCATGTCCGATGCCATCTTTATCCAGAGCATTCCATAGAATCATTGTTCAGTCGCACGTACGTAACAGCCGATAATCTTTCAGTCAGTGCTCAAATTGCTGAGCGAAATACAGATACCCCTCTGCTGCAGGTGAAGCATCTGAAAATACACTTCCCGGTATACAAGGGGGTGTTCAAGCGGATAGCAGGACATGTCAAAGCAGTCGATGGCATATCACTACAAATTGGCAGCGGCAGAACGCTGGCACTGGTAGGAGAATCCGGTTGCGGTAAAACCACGGCAGGGAAAGGCATCATGCAACTCATTCCGGTAACATCAGGCAGTATCCGCGTGCGGGATGAAGTGTTGTCCAAACTGAACCGTAAGCAGCTACTGAAAAAACGCGCTGAATTCCAGATTATTTTTCAGGACCCTTATTCGTCGCTTAATCCGCGCATGCGCATCGTCGATATAATCAAAGAAGGCATGCAGGCACTCGGCCGGAATCCGGATAAAATCACCACCAGTGAAAACAATCAGCATGATGTCGATACCCTGCTGAGGCAGGTAGGGTTGCCAACGGAAGCCAAATGGCGCTATCCGCATGAATTTTCTGGTGGTCAACGTCAACGGATTGCCATCGCACGTGCGCTGGCAGTCAACCCGCAATTACTGATTTGTGATGAACCAACCAGCGCGCTGGATGTTTCCGTACAGGCACAGATACTCAATTTGCTGAAAACACTGCAACAGGAGCGCAAGCTTGCCTATCTGCTGATCACGCATAACATCGCTGTCGTGGATTATCTCGCGGATGACGTCGCCATTATGTATCTGGGCAGAATCGTGGAAAATGGGCGCACTGAAGAAGTGCTGGATAATCCGAAACATCCCTATACTCAGGCATTACTATCCGCTGTGCCCATGTATGAACCGGGTACCCGGCGTGAAGTCATACGTTTACAGGGGGAACCGCCTTCACCAGCCAATGTACCGCGGGGCTGCTACTTTCATCCACGCTGTCCGCATGTCATGCCGATCTGCCGGGAAGTTTATCCGCCGGTCAGCCGCTTCAGCGCAACCCACACCACACATTGCCATCTCTATCACCCAGTTTCTCAGGAGCCACAGGATCTTCAATGACGATCGACCATGAAGTGAAGCGTCGTCGGACGTTTGCTATTATTTCCCACCCGGATGCCGGTAAAACTACCCTCACGGAAAAATTACTGCTGTTTGCCGGTGCCATTCATATCGCAGGAAGCGTCAAGGCACGCAAAGCCAGCCGCCATGCTACTTCTGACTGGATGGAAATCGAAAAACAGCGCGGTATTTCCGTTGCCAGCTCTGTCATGCAGATGGAGTACCGCGATTGCGTGATCAATCTGCTGGATACCCCTGGTCACCAGGATTTTTCCGAAGACACTTATCGGGTGCTGACTGCTGTCGATGCTGCACTCATGGTCATTGATGCGGCTAACGGTGTGGAATCACAAACCTTGCGTCTGCTGCAGGTATGCCGCGCCCGTAATACGCCGATCATTACTTTCGTTAACAAACTGGATCGTGAGGTACGCGAGCCACTCGATCTGATCGATGAAATCGAGCGTACACTCGGCATGGATGTGACCCCGTTCACCTGGCCGGTGGGTTCGGGCAAACGCTTTCACGGTGTATATGATCTGCGCCATAAATTGATGCGTGTTTTTCAGCCTGGCATGGATCATGCCGAACAGACAGATACGACCATCATCACTGACCTGAGCGATCCAACGGTTATAAAACGCTTCGGAACAAATCTGGAACAAGCGCAACAGGAAATTGACCTGATCAATGGTGCTGCACCGGAATTTGATCAGGCAGTATTTCTCGCCGGACAACAGACACCGGTATTTTTCGGTTCCGCCATTAATAATTTTGGCGTACAGGAAGTGCTCGATACGCTGGTTGAACTGGCACCTTCACCAGGACCGCGCCAAGCCATTCAGCGCGAAATTCAACCCACCGAAAAGAAATTTTCCGGCGTGGTTTTCAAAATTCAGGCTAACATGAATCCCGCTCACCGGGATCGCATCGCCTTCGTGCGGATCTGTTCGGGTGAATTCAGGCGTGGCATGAATCTCAAGGTGGTGCGCAGTGGAAAAGATGTGCGCACCAGTACGGTCGTTTCTTTTCTTTCACAACGGCGCGAGTTACTGGAAACTGCCTATGCGGGCGATATCATCGGCATCCCCAACCATGGAACGCTGCAGTTAGCCGATACCCTGACCGAAGGAGATCAACTGCAATTTACCGGGTTGCCTTTTTTTGCACCGGAGATTTTTCAGACCGTTGAAATCGCCGATCCATTACGCAGCAAGCAGCTCAAACTGGGATTGACTCAGCTGGGAGAAGAAGGGGCTATCCAGGTATTCCGCCCCCACATTGGCAGCATGCTGCTGCTGGGTGCAGTGGGTACGTTACAGTTTGAAGTCGTCACCCATCGCCTTAAACATGAATACGGTGTCGAAGCGCGTATTGCCCCGGCCAAATATCAATTGGCACGATGGGTCACTGCGGAAACACCCCGGGAGTTGCAGCGTTTCATCGACGCTAATGCGCACCGTATCGCCTACGATGCGGTGGATGCTCCCACCTTTCTGGCTTCTTTTTCTGCCGAAATCAGTGTGGCTGAAGAAAACTGGCCCGACATCCGCTTCCATAAAATGCGGGAACATGCCGGCCTGATGTTTCAAACAGCATGATGACTAAGGAATTTTCAAAAAACGTTGTTGAGGTAGTCAATTCAAGGCAGAGATTGGTAAAAAAGCATTTATACGGGATAAATGTGCATTTTGAACCAACCTTTAATGCGGAGATGGCTTTAAGAAACCTCTGATTAAATCCCACACGGCCACATACTGTGTTTTGCAGATGGAATGCAGGACAAGTCGAGCAGTGAATGGTTGGCCTTTCACAACGAACTCAACACCGCAGTTCATCTGCAAAACCAGTCTCCAAAGGGCTGCGAAAAAATCATGCGCTCGCTGTGTCACACTCCTTGGCATCGTAGGATAGTTACGGCCTTCGTTGTGCTGCTTGTAATCATCATGATTTTCCTGCCGATTAGAATTAGATGTAGTAATTCAGATTTCTTCTGACAATTCTTTCCTGATCATCTTCTCTGTCGTAATTTCGGGGAACTTTTCCAGGTCTTTTAAATGAATCATTTCTCTCCATGCAGTTCAGCTCCGCCCAGCTGATTGAATGTTATTCACGCTGTCACAAAACAGTCACATAAAGGTAAAGGAACTGTCATTTCATTTCAGTATGCTGCTGCTTTTTGATCATAACCCAACAAGGAGCATGCCTTGAACTTCGCAAAACTTATATTACCGGCGGCGATTGCACTGGTCTCAACAGCCTACAGCAGCGCTGCTTTTACGATCGATCTTTATGTGGATGAAAAAACCAAGCAGATCTTTGCCGAGCCTGGGCCAGAGCGCATGCCCTTGGGGACGTATGAAAAAATTGACCCCGTGAAGGAACCCGTCAAGGAAGCAGAAAATCAATTCACATTGGATAAAAACGGGCTGCAATTTGAATCAGCAGACAAGAATTTTAAGTTCAAGCTTGGTGGTCGAATACATTTGGATTATACCCATAGCAGCGATGATGACTTTTTTGACTCAAAAGGGACTCCCGTTCAGGCTAACGACGGAACAGAGTTGCGCAGGGGGCGGATGGAATTTTCAGGGACTATGTTCAAGGACTGGAAATTTAAAACCCAAGTTGATTTCGCCGATAATAAAGTAGGTGTCAAAGATATGTTTGTTTCGTACACGGGACTGAGTCTGGCACATATCACCCTGGGCCACCAGAAACAGGCTTTCAGCCGAGAGCTGCTGGAAAGTTCCAACGATCTCATGTTTATGGAAAGGTCTCTGATGAACGTGCTGAACGCACCCGTCGTGGATCGTGCCATTGGATTGAATGTGGCACGGCAGGAAAAAAACTGGACTGCGCAGATTGGGCTGTATGGCGAGTCGATCGACGCCAACAAACACAGTTTGGATGAAAGCTGGGGAACCAGTGCTCGTGCGACGTTTGCACCAATCAATGAAGAGACGAGGATTATCCATCTGGGTGTGGCGGGAAACTATCGTGAGCCAAGTGGCAATGAAGGGACATTCGGAGGCGTCACCGGCACGAAGTTTAGCTATGAAACCGCACATATGACCGATCTTTTCCCAATTAATCGCACCGTACACGATATTAAGGATGTCAAGATGCTGGGCCTGGAGGCCAGCGGCGTCTATGGTCCGTTCAGCGCTGGAGGCGAATATACGCACAGCTGGATCGGACGCAAGAATGGTGTAGATTCACTGAGCTTCAACGGTTGGTACGGAGAAGCCGCATGGACGCTTACCGGCGAATCGCGCAAATACAAGGATGGAAAATTTTACAAAGTGGAACCCAGAAAAAACTTCAGCTTATCTAATGGCGGATGGGGCGCTTGGGAATTAGCGGTGCGAGTTGGCGGACTAGACATGAATGACGGTGCTTTCAAGGGGGGTGAAATGAAAAACTTTACTGCTGCCCTTAACTGGTACGTTAACAGTAATATTCGTTTCATGTTCAATTATGACAGGATACTGGATATCAAGGATTCTCCGCTGGTAACAGCCAGTGGCGGCAAACCGGATGGCCTCAACACCTTTATGTTCCGGAGCCAAGTAATGTTCTGATTCTCGTCAAGTGTAGAACGTAACATCAGCAATATTCTGTTTCCAGCATGCTGCTGACGCACTAAAAAACGTTGGTGATCAAGCGATCTGCTGCCTACGCGGCAGATCGACTACCAAGACCATGCCTGTGTAGATACTCCTGAAAATCCTGTTTGTCTCTCTGACCGCAGACCATTATCGAGCTTCCGGGTAACCCGTAACTTAAAGGGTATCCATGACACGCACTCAAATTTCCGCTACCGCTTCCAGGGTCCTTTTCGCCAGCCAACCTATAGCAGCCGATTATGGTCCTGCAACCTGCGCCCAATTCAAGGCAGTTATTCGCACCAGGCAAAATGATGTACGATGAAAACGGTCAATTGTTCAACGAAGTCTTTCCCCACAGCTACGCAATGAAAAATGTGGCATTCAAGGACTGTAAACAGGTTCGTGCGGAACAGTCCGCAGCTTCCTGTAACACCAATATATCAGTGTAATCCACCGCATGATTACTCTGCGCAAATCTGAGGAATGCGGTCGGTCAACACATGGCGGCTGGCTGCAAAGCGCCCATAGCTTTTCCTTCGGGGACTACTTCGAATCAAGTACCAGGGCCATGGCAACCTGCTCGTCATCAATGACGACACGGTGGCCGGTGGCCGCGGTTTTGGTACCCATGGCCATCGCGACATGGAGATCATCAGCTACGTCCTGGAGAGAGAACTGGCACACAAGGACAGCATGGGCAACGGGGAGGCAAGCGCTATAAACAGCGGCGTTATCCGCCCCGGCGATGTGCAGCGCATGAGTGCGGGTACTGGCGTCATGCATAGTGAGTTTAACAACCTGAAAGATCGCAGCACGCGCTTTCTTCAAATCTGGATCAAGCCAAAGTTCATAGGTATTTGACCTGGCTACGAGCAGAAGCACTTCGATCAGGAACAACGCCGTGGCAAGCTGGTTTTGATCGCTTCGCACACTGGTGAAAACGGTTCCGTTAGTATGAATGCGGACGCTGCCATCTTCGCCGGCTTGTTTGATAATGCCGAAACGACGACCCGGAAATTGAATACAGGTCGCCTGATCTATGTGCATCTGGCTCGCGGCAAACTAACTGTCAATGGGCACGACCTGAAAGAAGGTGATGGTGCGTTATTGGAAGATGAAACAGAATTGCGTCTGACAAATGGGCATAAAGCTGAAGTGTTGGTGTTCGACCTTGTAAAGATGTAAACGGAAAACATCCAACTTAATCTTCTCAATCGTTCTATATATGAAATTACAAGAGTTGAATAAGGTGTTGTTCGACCCGAGCGACGCTGTTGTTTTGCTGCTTGATCATCAGACAGGACTCTTTCAGATCGTCAATGACGTCCCTGTAAGTGTATTGCGAGCGAATACGGTGGCACTTGCCAAGATTGCCGAGCAGGCCATAATCCCAATTATCTACACTGCGTCGGAACCCGATGGCCCTAATGGACCGATCATGGAAGAGTTGCCCGGTGCAGCACGCAAGTTTTTGCCAGGGACAACAAGCTGAGTCGAGATGAGGTACTGAGCCTTTTCACTATTGGCAGCGCGTGATTCTCTCAGGAAGAGGAGATCTTGTTGCTGGAATCGGTGCTTACAGCCACCGGCGGCAATATTGTCCATGTGTCTCAAGAGTTTACGCAGTATGCACCTGCTGCCCTGCTCTCTGTCAGCCCGGCATGGTCCCCCGCGGTGTCTTTTGAGGCCATGCTCAAGAGTGATGGTACTCTACTGGAGGAAACGAGATGGACGAACGGTCTGGCCAATGAACTGAAAAGCAGTCTGGGGATGTTAGATGATCAGCGATGTGCTGCGGAGTAGGAGAGAGAGTCGAAATGAGCCAATATCAGATTGCTGTTGTGACTGGAAGCCTTCGCTGGGATCATTCAACCAGCAAACTGGCTGATGCTCTGATAAAACTTGGCTCACTGGAATTCGCATTCAGACCATGCGCATGGATGGGTATCTCAGGACGCTGTGAATGTCGATGAGCAAAGCGGTTTTCGAGGGGGCTAGGTGCTCTTGCTGGGCAATATGAGTACCTGCCGTCTTTCCTTTGCTTGACAAGCTGGTGGCGCCGTTCATCCTGAAATGCATTGCCATGTTTAGAATGGCAAAGTGCGTACGCACGAGCCTGGCCATTGCGTTGCTGGCAGCTATGATGCCTGCGGCCGATTATAAATCCTTGCGATTCGAGGAAGACTGGGGGTGAATCTGTAACGAAGTCGGCCCCAAGTGCTGGCGCCTCAGCGAGGCCGTGACCTTGACCTTTGGTGGTGACGCGCGAGTACGCGCGCAGGGCTACTGGCCAGACAATTTCGGGATCGGGAGCGGCAATGATGGTTATACCCTGTTCCGGGGTCTTGCGCATGGTGACGTGCGGGTCGGGAAACACATCCAGATGTTCGTGCAATTTGGGGCGTACGACGAAATCAGTCGATCCGGGGGACCCGTCAGCACGGATCAGAGTCTCCCTGACTTGCAACAAGGTTTCCTCGCATGGAATGGCGAGAAGCTTTCCCTTCGCGCCGGCCGGCAGGAAATGACGCTGGGTACTTCCCGTCTGATCGCGGCACGGGATAGTCCCAATATTCGTCGCGCCTTCGACGGTGTACGCGCCATCTGGAAACAGGAATCGACTCGGGTAGACGTATTCGCCTTTCGCCCGGTTCTCAATAAATCTGGTGCCTTTGACGACACCTGGGATAAATCCGAGAGCCTATTAGGTGTGTATGCCACTCTGGCCCCTGCACGGTTGGCTCCCTTCAAGGCTGATCTTTACTGGTTTGGCTATAAAAGGGATGAGGCCATTTTTGCAGCAGCTGAAGGACGGGAATCCCGGCATTCGTTCGGTACGCGGCTTTTTGGTTCCATAAAGGGCTGGGACTGGAATGCCGAAGCTGTACTTCAGACCGGCCATATTGGCGATCGGTCCATCTTTGCCTGGACGATCGCGTCTGACACCGGTTTTACGTTCGATGGCGTTCCCTGGTCGCCCAGGCTCGGCCTGAAAGCGAATATCGCCAGCGGTGACGGAAATCCCGCAGACGGCAAGCTTCGTACTTTTAATCTGCTCTATCCCAATACCACCTACTTCAGTGAAGCGTCACTGCTCTCGCCAGCCAATATCATGGACCTGCAACCGACCTTGACGCTCAGGCCCGTCCGCGGGCTAACATTTGTTCTGAGTTGGAATTTTCTGTGGAAACACCAGAAAGAAGATGCGGTATACACTTCCTCACCCCCAGTGATACCTGAAACAATCGGAACCGGCAGGTATATCGGGGATCAGATCAAACTGGAAGGAAGTTACCGTCTCAACCCGCAATGGGAAGTCCGCGCTGCCGCGGTCCATTTTCGGGTGGGCAGCGCCCTGACCCAGGCGGGCGGCACCGATGTGAGCTTTCTCATGACCAGTCTGGCGTTTCGCTGGTAAACGCTGATAGAGCAAGTGATCTGCCCCGATTATGCCGACAGTAACTGTATAAAGATTTGATTGAATCAAGAAGATTGACGAGGAAATTGGAGAAGGAGCGTATGCTCGATCTGGCAGAGATTTCGAAGACTGCTTCGACAGGGAACAGCGGCGCAGAATGGCTTTCTCGAACTCAGTACGAGGCACAGGCTTCATGTTTTTCTTGAGAGGAGTGATGCGTTGAATGTCTTGCCGGGCCAGTGTCTCAGTAAGCCGGTGAGAAATGTAGCCCTTAGCGGCAACCAACTGGCCGAACAACCCCTGGCAGAGGTCAGGTATGGACTACGGACGTCGACATTGCTCGCAGTGAGCCGCAGACGGATCAGCACCTTTGGAGTTGATAATAGCGTGGAGCTTGAATCCGTAGACAGCCCATCGAGGTTTTTCCGCGTCTGGCACGGTCTGCAAAAAACAGATGGCCGGCGATTCACCGCGAGCCAGAAACGCTCGCGTATCAGGTTCTGTCGATCTCGTTCCACGGTGGCTAGTGAATTCCACCGCTGGCCACGCCGATCTAGTAACAGGATTTCTCCAATCCAGTACTAACTGCTAAAACAGGTTACTTACATCGTTATGTGGCGATTTCTTATCAATATCCAGCACAGGTAACCAGTGTCCCCCTATGGCTTGGATCAACGCGACGGCTGCTGCCTGTTGATTGATTACTGCCTGGATTTGCGCTTGCTGGGCGTTTAATGCTGTGGTCTGTGCAATAATTACCTGAGAATAATCAACCATTCCGCTCAGGTACTGGTTGTTGATGATGGTCTTGGCATGGGCAGCCGCATCCGCTGCTTCCTTCTGGCTGTGTGTGACATCAGCGAGCACGCGTGTTGCAGCCAGATTATCCTCAACCTGTTGGAAAGCACTGAGGACGGTCTGTCGGTAAAGAGCAACGGTTTGATCAAACAGTGCTTTTGCCTGAAGGACTTGTCCCCGACGCGCACCAAAATCCAGTAAGGTTTCAACCCCACTTAAACCAAAAGACCACAGGCCGGTGGAAGCCTTGAAAAGCTGATCCATTACGCTGGTGGTTGTTCTGACGCCTGCCGTGAGCGTAACTTGTGGGAAATAAGCTGCACGTTGAATACCTATATTGGCATTGGCAGCAGCTACCCGGCGCTCGGCAGCAGCAATGTCGGGACGACGTTGCAGAAGTGTTGCCGGTAGTGTTGCTGGTACATCCGGTACAACGGGTTGCCAGGCTTCAGGCGTTAAAGTGAAGGTTGAGGGATTTTCTCCAGTTAATACAGCAATCGCATGCTCCAGTACTGCGCGCTGGCGATCAAGATCCTGTCGCAAGGCAAGTGCGTTACTCAGTGAGGTTTGTGCTTGAAAAACATCTGAACGTGCGACTACGCCGACTTCATACTTATTGGAAGCAATGCTGAGCGCACGTCGATAATCCTGAATAATCTGATCAAGCAGTGTGCGCTGGGCATCAATTCCGCGCAGCTGAATATAATTGGCAGCCAGTTCCCCCTGCGCAGACAGAGCGGCATTGATCAAATCCCCTTCACTGGCGGCTTCACCTGCTTCTGCCTGCGATACGGCATTGCTCAGTTTTCCCCAGAGATCCGGTTCCCAGCTTGCGCCAATGCCAAACATGTAATTGGATGAAGCAGAGAGCGCACCACCCGCGCCTGAAACGAAACCACCACTGCCGGATGAGGAGCCGACAAAAGGAGTCGAGCGGGATCGGCTGCCGGTCAGACTGATCAGAGGAAAAAGTGTAGCCCGTTGTGTAATAACGAGAGCACGCGCTGCCTGATAGGCGGCACGATAAGAGGCAACATTCTGATTCGTGACAATTACTTTGGATTCCAGCTCATTGAGAACGGGATCATTGAACAGTCGCCACCATTCTCCACGCGCGACTGCATCGGATGGTTCTGCCGCTGCCCAGCCGGGTGCTTCCTTATAGTTCACCGGCAGGGTAATGGCAGGTGAGTGATATTTCGGAGCCAGGTTACAGCCGGCTAGAAACAGAACAAATAGCAGCAGAACGGGTTTCATGCAGTACTCATTATTTAAAAAGGTACGGACGTATCATTGTGTCGGGTGAGATGTCGTTCGTAGGCTCCGCGTCGACGGAAGCGATCAAGTGTCAGATAGACGACAGGTGTAGTCAGCAATGTCAGAATCTGGCTGGCAACCAGCCCGCCAAAAATAGCGATACCCAGTGGTCGGCGCAGTTCTGAACCATCGCCAAAACCAAGAGCAAGTGGCAACGCACCCAACGCCGCTGCCAGTGTAGTCATCAGAATCGGGCGGAATCGCAGCAAAGAAGCTTCTCGCACAGCAGCAAGCGGACTTAACCCGCTGCGTTCTGCCTCCAGCGCAAAGTCGATAATCAGGATTGCGTTCTTTTTTACAATTCCTATCAGCAAAATAATCCCGATGAGGGCGATGATGTCAAACTGCCCGCCAGTTACCATTAGTGCAATCATGGCACCGACCCCGGCTGAGGGGAGCGTGGAAAGTGTAGTGAGCGGATGGATCAGGCTTTCATACAGTATGCCCAGCACGACATAAATAGTAACCAGTGCAGCCAGAATCAGAAGCGGCATACTGGCCGTTGTTTCCTCAAAAACTCTGGCGGTTCCGCTGAATCCTCCATGGACAGTGGTGGGCAGAGCCAGGCTGGCCTGGACTTCTTCGATTTTACTGGCTGCTGCTCCGAGTGATTTTCCGGGAGGAAGATTGAAAGAAAGCGTGGCTGAGGGTTCGCCATCAGAATGGTTGATGGATGTACTGGCCGAACCGGTTGACCAGCGGGCAAAAGCAGAAAGTGGAACCATTGTTTTGGCTGTTGTACTGACTGCACTGCCAAGGGCAGTAGCCGAGCCACCACTGGCCGTGCCACCTGTGCTGGCGGAAGGGGCTTCTTCACTGGTTGTTGTCACTGGCAGGTAAATATTGTCGAGTGCATCCGGTGAATTGCGGAACGGGCTTGGAACTTCCATGACGATATAATACTGGTTAAGACCTGAATAGATGCGGGCGACCTGGCGTTGCCCAAAAGCATTATACAAAGCCCCATCAATAGACTGCATTGAAACTCCCAGACGAGCAGCGGTATCGCGATTTACTTCTACAAAAACACTAGAACCTGCATCCAGTTGGTCAATATCGACATCGACCAGCGTATCGCGATGCTGTTTCAGTGCATCCACCAGTTGCTGTCCGACAGTTCTCAGTGTCTCGGTATCATCCGCCTTCAAGACATACTGATAGGTGCTGGTAGTCTGACGTCCTCCAACCCGGAGATCCTGGGTTGGATTGAGGAAAACACTCATACCTTCAACCTGGCTCAGTTTGGGACGAAGACGGGCGATAACGACCGAAGCTGGCGGGCGCTGCAATCTGGGTTTGAGTGTTACATAAAGAAAACCGCTACCCGGGCGCCGTCCCCCCGAGACGGCAATGACAGCTGCCACCGCTGGATCATCTTTGACAGTATTGGCAACCTGGGTCAGTTTGTCTTGAAGTTTATCGAAAGAGATACTTTGATCAACCCGTATGCCCCCCATAATACCGCCCGTGTCCTGTCCTGGAAAAAATCCCTTGGGCGCAATCATAATGAGATAAATGTTGAGTACTACTGCACCTGCTAACAGCATCAGTACTGTTTTGCGGTGTGCGAGCGCCCAGTCGAGCACACCCTCATACCAGGCTTGCATCCAGTCGAAGCTGCGTTGTGCCAGGCGCATAATTTTTCCCTGATCTGTTTCTTTGCCAAGGCAGCGTGCAGCCAGCACGGGTGTGATGGTGAGTGAAACGATCAGACTGATGACGACTGCCACAGTCATGGTGAGCGAGAATTCCCTGAATAACCGTCCCACCAGCCCCCCCATAAAAATGAGTGGGACAAATACAGCAATCAGGCTGAGTGAAATGGAAAGGACGGTGAAGCCGACTTCACGTGCACCTGCCAGTGCGGCCTGGAAGGGTGCTACGCCCTTTTCGATGTGACGACTGATGTTCTCTACTACCACGATCGCATCATCCACAACAAAGCCGGTAGCAACCGTGAGTGCCATTAATGACAGATTATCAAGAGAGTAACCGGCAAGGTACATCACCGCGAAGGTGCCCAGCAATGAAGTGATCACAGCGGCTGCCGGAATCAGCGTAGCGCGCCAGCTTCTGAGGAACAGACTGACTACCAGTATTACAAGGAGCGTGGCGATCAGTAATGTGATTTCCACCTCATGCAGCGATGAGCGAATGGTAAGAGTACGATCCGAGACGATATCCAGATGGATATCGGGAGGCATGGTGGCGCGCAGGGCGGGAATTTGAGCTTTGAGTGCATCCACCACCTGAACAATATTGGCCCCGGGTTGACGTCTGATCAGAACGGGTATTGCCTTGCTGCCGTTATACAAACCCATGGTGTAGATATCTTCCGGGCCATCGACAACCTCGGCTACATCAGACAGCCGTACCGCGGCGCCATTGCGCCAGGCGATAACGATGTCGCGATAGTCAGCAGCCTGCAGTCCGGGTTGATTCAAATAAATCTGCCAGCTCTGATTACCGGAATCTACCGTACCACGCGGACGATTGGCGCTTTCTGACTGAAGGGCGGTACGAATATCTTCCAGCGTAATACCATAACGGGAAAGCGCCAGCGGATTGACTTCCACCCGTACCGCAGGTAAGGCAGCGCCACCCAGTTCGACATTCCCCACGCCCTGTACCTGCAGCAATCTTTGCTGAACGACGGTTGAAACCTGATCATAGATTTCGGATGGGTTACGCGTTGGGGAGCTGAGAACAAGAATCAGAATTGGTGATTCAGCCGGGTTGAATTTACGGTAACTGGGATTGGTTTTAAGTGTGGCGGGCAGATCAGCGCGCGAAGCATTAATTGCTGCCTGAACGTCGCGTGCCGCGCCGTCAATATCGCGAGACAGATCGAACTGCAATGTGATTTGAGTCGAACCGGTAGTGGAACTGGAAGTCATTTCGCTTATCCCGGCGATAAGACCAAGACGACGTTCCAGGGGAGAGGCCACACTCGATGCCATGGTAGATGGGCTGGCACCAGGAAGATTTGCCTCTACCATAATTGTTGGAAAATCAACCTGTGGTAACGCTGCTACCGGCAGCTTGAAAAATGCACTGATTCCGGCCAGTATCAAACCGAGCGTAAGCAGAAAGGTACCTACCGGACGGCGAATAAAGGGTGCGGAAATATTCACGAGACGTCATCCCGAATGGGGACGCGATTCGGCTGTTGTCTGCGTTCTTTCCAGTTTTCCAGCACGAGAAAAATAACCGGAGTCGTAAATAAAGTCAGTATTTGACTCAACAGCAGGCCACCCCCAATGGCAATACCCAGCGGCTGGCGTAACTCATGTCCGGTACCACCGCCGAAGATCAGCGGCAGTGCAGCAAACAAAGCAGCAAAGGTGGTCATCATAATCGGGCGAAAACGCAACAATGCAGCCTGGCGGATAGCATGATGACTGTCGGCCTGTTCATAGCGCATGGCATCAAGCGCAAAATCGATCATCATGATTGCGTTTTTTTTCACAATCCCGATCAGTAATACGATACCAATGATACCAATGACACCCAGCCCCGACCCCGTTAACCACAAACCCAGCAACGCACCGATTCCTGCCGGTGGCAGGGTGGACAGGATGGTGATCGGATGAATAAAACTTTCGTAAAGAACCCCCAGCACGATATAGACAACGCCAATGGCCGCCAGAATCAGCCACAATGTATTACCGAGAGAGGATTTAAACGCGCTGGCCGCGCCGGAGAAGCGGGTCGTCAGAGCGACAGGAATGCCAATTGTCTGTTCTGCCCGTTCGATCGCTTCCACTGCGCTTTCCAGTGAGACACCCGGCGCCGGATCAAAACCAATGATTGCTGCCGGGAATTGATCTTCCCGTGAGATAACCAGGGGCACCGCACCGGTGCGAATCGTTGCGAGCGTAGACAAGGGGATATTGGTTCCGTCAGGTAGTGGAATCTGCAGTATCCCCAGTGATTGCGGATCGGTAATGAATCCGGGCATTGCTTCCAGGATGACGCGATTCTGACTCGACTGAGTATAGATGGTGGAAATAATGCGCTGTCCAAACGCATCATACAGTGCGTTATCGATGGCAAGCACGCTGAGACCCAGACGGCTGGCGGTATCGCGATTGATATCAACCGTGACGGAACGACCGCCTGAAAACAGGCTGGAAGTGATATTACGTACGTGTGGATCTTTGTGAAGCACTGTCACCAGCTTTTCTCCCCACTGTGTAACCTGATTTTCATTCGCGCCCTGCAGGGAAAATCGATAGGTATTGATCCCAGTTGAGGTATCAATGGTCAGATCCTGTACGGGGCGGAAATGGACTTGCACACCCGCAATATTGGCGGTTGCCCGTTCAAGATTAAGCAATACCGATGCCAGGCTGGCGCGTTCCCCATGGGGCCTGAGATTGACGAGCATGCGTCCCTGGGAAAGCGCGGGGTTTTGTCCATCCACACCAATCGAGGAGCTGAGGCTGGCGACGGCTGGTTCGGTTAATAATGCGCGGGCCACCTGTTGTTGCAGTTCCGCCATGCGCTGAAAACCGATATCCTGTCTGACGGAAGTGGTGACGGCGATTTGTCCTGTATCCTGTTCCGGAAACAGATTTTTGGGGATCAATACATAGAGCAGGATGGTGATTACCAGCGTTGCGGCAAACACCAGCAATGTCAGCGTGCGGTGTGCCATGACCCAATCGAGTGCTGTGGCGTAATGCTTGGATAACCACTCGAACCACCGGTGCGTCAACTCTACAATGTAGTGTCCGCGTTCTTCCTCATGTGACCGCAGCCAACGGGCAGACAGCATCGGTACCAGTGTCAGTGCAATTACTGCTGACAGCAGGATGGTGACTGCCAGTGTGATGGCAAATTCTCGAAACAGACGACCGACCACATCTTCCATGAAAAGCAACGGAATCAACACGGCTACCAGGCTGATGGTCAGCGAAATGATAGTAAAGCCGATTTCGCCGGCACCTTTTAGCGCAGCCTCAAAGGGGCGCATCCCGTTTTCGATATGACGGGCGATATTCTCCAGCACAACGATGGCATCATCCACTACGAAACCGGAAGCAATCGTAAGCGCCATCAGCGTCAGATTATTAACGGAGAAATTGAGAAAATACATGGTGGTAAAGGCACCAATCAGGGAAAGGGGTACGGAGACACTGGCAATAACCGTTGCACGCACAGATCCCAGAAACAGGAAAATAACGAGCGTAACCAGAAAAACAGCGAGAATCAGTTCAAATTGCACATCTTTCACTGAGGCACGGATACCAGCAGTGCGATCAGTCAGCAATGTGACATGAACATCAGCAGGCAATTGCGCTTCGAGATCACGCACGACGGTCTTGATCATATCCACCGTGCTGATGACATTGGCGCCAGGTTGCCGTTGTACATCGAGAATGACGGCCGGAGTGTCATTCATCCAGGCTGCCAGGCGAACATTCTCGGTTGCCTCGATGACATTAGCGACATCACTTAACCGGATCGGCGCGCCACTGGCAAAACCGATGACGAGGTTGCGATAGCTGTCAGCATTTATCAGCTGGTCGTTGACATCAATTGTCCAGTTTTTGCTGTCGCCATTGATGTTGCCTTTGGCGGCATTCACATTGGCGTTATTAATCACAGTCCGCAAGCGCTCAAGTGATAAACCACGTGCGGCCAGCGCGGCGATATTGACCTGGATACGTATGGCCGGTCTTTGTCCGGACATCATGGAAACCAGACCCACGCCGGATATTTGCGAGATCTTGTTGGAAAATTGTCGCTCGATGATGCCCTGCACTTCGCCCGGGGGCCGGGTATCCGAGGTGATGCCCAGGCTCAGGATTGGTGCGTCTGCAGGATTGACTTTGGCATAAACAGGTGGCGTAGGGAGTGCGTTCGGAAGCAGCGTACTCGCTACATTGATCGCTGCCTGAACTTCCTGTTCGGCAATGTCGAGCGCAAGATCGAGACGAAATTGCAGGGTAATGACCGATACACCGGAAGAAGATGTGGAAGTCATACGCACGAGGCCGGGCATTTGTCCGAACTGCCTTTCCAGCGGGGAGGTAACAGTTAGCGCCATCACATCCGGGCTGGCCCCCGGATAAAGGGTGGTGACCTGGATGGTCGGAAAATCGACTTCCGGCAGGGAAGACAAGGGAAGAAAACGGTAAGCGATGAGGCCGCCCAACAGCAGCGTGATCATCAGCAGACTGGTCGCAACCGGACGAAAGATAAAAAGACGTGACGGCCCACCGGGAAGTGAGGCCATTGCTTTTTCTGTATCACTATTCATGAATGCTGATCTGCGGATTCAGATTAATGGGGATCGTCCTGATGCGATTTGTCATCATCCGGATTCCTGTTTTCCGTCAGGCGAACAGGCGAACCTTCTTCAAGCCCGTCTGCGCCATCGGTCACAACGATTGCCCCAGCTGCCAGACCGGATGTGATGGCAATCTGTCCATCAGCACTGGGGCCAATCGTTACCGGAGTCAACCTGACTGTATTGTCCGGCTGGACGACAAAGACGAAATCTCCCGGCACTCCGTGCCGAACGGCGCTGACGGGAACAGTGACAGCATCATGCAGTGTGGTGACAAGCAGGGAAATATTGACAAACTGACCCGGAAAGAGTGTGTTGTTTTCATTATCAAAACGTGCCTTGGCACGCACAGTGCCCGTTGTTGTGTCCACTTGATTATCGAAAGCCAGAAAACGTCCTTCGGCCAGTATCTTATTGTCGTTCTGATCCAGCGCTAGTACCAGCAGACCAGCACCACTATCGGCTTGGTGGCCAATGATGGAAAGCTGGGTTTGCGGCAGAAAAAAACTAACATCGATTGGATCGAGCTGGGTGATGACGACAATACCATTGGTATCGGATGGGGTCAGATAATTGCCGATATCCACCTGGCGGATACCAACTCGGCCATCAATGGGGGATTTGATCGCAGTATATTCAAGATTGAGCTCAGCTGTACCAATGGCTGCCCGGTCAGCCGCGACGGTTCCAGTTAACTGACGAACCAGTGCGCGCTGGGTATCAACTTGCTGGCTGGCGATAGAATCCTGACTCAGCAATGTTTCATAACGTGTGAGATCAAGCCTGGCGACTGCAAGCTGAGCCTCATCACGAGCCAGATCAGCTCTGGCCTGCGCCAGTGCCAGCCGATAGGGACGCGGATCGATCTGTGCGAGCATTTGTCCTGCCCGTATCATCTGGCCTTCCTGGAACATCAGCTTGAACAGTACACCGGAAAGTTGCGAACGAACTGTTGCCGTAACCAGAGGCTGTACCGTGCCAAGTGCCGTTGCCATTACGGGCATATCGGTACGGATAGCGGATGCAGTGCCAACAATTGCAGCGGGGCGGGTATGTGTGCTTCCGGCATTACGATCTATCAGACGATAGACCACGGGAGCAATAGCCGCCAGTATGAAAATAATGAGAAGCGTGTTGCGCAGCAAATGCTTGTTTGTGTGTTTTGAGGAAGCATCATCGATCTCGGAAATAACCTCATTTTTATTTTCTGTGGACATACGATTTTGTAAGGACTTCTAAAAATTTTTTTCAGGCGAGCCGTAGTGTTTACGGTGCCTATAAAAAAAGAGAGGTTTGTGCCACCCCTCTTTAAACAGCAGAGTAATGAAAAGTCTATCATTTTTCTCCCGAGATCCCTCAAACATCGTCCTGCCAGAAAGGAAGCCTGCTCGGATACGGATGATACATCCCGGATCGACTATACAAAACATGATTCGTTCGGCAGTGATGGCGCCTTCCCTGCGCTCTGCCGTTAATTAACAACCCAAATCTCTGTTTGTTTGCCGCATCGCTTTTCGGATGAGTGCGGATAATTTCGGTTCATCGAGAGGAATTCCGCTATGGCAGACGATAACGATCTTGAACGCACTGAACCGGCCTCACCTAGACAACGTTTGGGGAAAGCCAGAGAAGAAGGGCCGGTAGCACATTCACACGAGTTCACCACATTTACTGTATTGGTTGCCGCTTCTGGCAGCTTGTGGGTAATTGGTTCGATCATCATTCAGAAATTGTCTGCTGTTTTGGAAAGTGGCCTGCGGATAGAACAGGCGGTTGCCTTCAATTCAGCACTATTGCTGCCCCCCATGTTGAGCGGATGGCTGTTCAGCTCCAAGGCACTGTTCCCGGATTTTAAACGCCTCAACCCGGCCAATGGATTTAAAAGGATATTTTCATCACGCGGATTGATTGAACCGCTCAAGACAATCGTCAAGGCAGTCATCATTGGGGGTGTTGCCACCCATGATCTGGGATCACAAACAGGATGTACTCGATCTGATTGGTATGCCGCTGGATGCCGGGTTGACCAGCATGGGCCGATTGGTCAACCTGATCTTTCTGTTGATTGTCAGTGCCATGCTCCTTTTATGGTGTGAGTAACCTATGTATACAGAAGCGGGAATTATTGACAAAGACCAGTTTGTTACCGAATTTACACCGCTGGTCAAGCGGATTGCCTACCACATGATGGCCAGGCTGCCAGCCAGCGTTCAGGTTGATGATCTCATCCAGGCAGGCATGATTGGGCTGCTGGATGCCATTAATCGTTACGAGGGCTCCTACGGACGCCAGTTTGAAAGCTATGCTGCCCAGCGTATCCGTGGCTCAATTCTGGATGAACTGAGGGAAGCGGACTGGTTGCCACGCAGCCTGCGCCGAAAAATGCGTCAGATTGAAACGGCTATGCGTGCACTGGAGCAGCGTCTTGGCCGTCTACCCGGTGAACAGGAAATCGCAAATGAGCTCAACCTGCCACTGGCTGAATATCAGGAAATGCTGCAGGAAGCAGGTGGTGGACAATTGATCTATTACGAGGATTTTCAGGACGGTGAAGAAGATCATTTTCTCGATCACCTGTGTGGCAATCAAAGCAACGAGCCGCTGGATCAACTGCTGGAGAAAAATCTGAGGGAGTTGCTGGTCGCTGCCATCGAAAAACTGCCTGTCAAGGAAAAGCTGGTCATGGGCATGTATTACGAGCAGGAAATGAATCTGCGTGAAATCGGCAAAGTGCTGGGCGTTAGTGAATCACGCATCTGCCAGTTGCATACTCAGGCCATCTCTCGCTTGCGAACCCGTTTGCGGGATAAATAATGGGATACCTGCATATCAAACCAAACAAACAGGAATATGTTTTTTCCGAAAAAAGCGGAAAAATTTTCTGCTTACATCAATAGCTGGCCAGCCCGCGTTCGCGCCCCCAGACAACCGCAGCGCTTCGACGGTGAACGCCAATTTTGTCATATACTGCTGCAACATGGTTACGCACCGTATTGCGCGACAACTTCAATGCGGTCGCAATGTCGGCATCGCTTTTACCCTGACAGATCAGGTTCAGCACTTCTCTCTCTCTCGCCGTTAGAATCGAAAGCGCCGGCTTTGCGTTGGTTACTCCGGAATGACGCACTTGGGCCAGTTTTTCCATCACAGTCTGACTGAACCAGGATGCGTCCTGCATGACCGCATCAATGGCAGTAATCCATTCAACTTCAGTACGTTTGCGATCCGTGATGTCTTCAAATACACATAACACGCACGCATCATCATCAATTGTGACAGGCTCTGCCGAGATCAGTGTATCCAGCGTGATACTACCCGATCCACGCAGCGACACTTCGTGGTTGCGAATACTGCCTCCCTTATGCAGTTCATCGCGTATGACTTTCAGTATCCCCGCATCTTCCCACAAATCAATTTTAGCTGCGGCCTTACCCTGAATTTCCTTGCTACCGTATCCTGTAACGGATTCAAAAGCGGCGTTAACAGCAACCACGTGCCATGCTGGCTCGACACAAACCATCATCGGGGTCGGTACCAGGTCGAATGCCTTGAAAAAATCCTCTTCGCTGCGTTTCAGCAATTCCTTAGTCTGCTTGCATGTACTCAGATCGATAAAGGTAAACATCATGTACACTTCATCAGCAACCTCGATGGGCTGCCCGGCTACCACTACAGATTTGTCGTTTCCCCCCTGTACCCGCAAAACTGCCTCTTGTTGCGTAATGGGTTCACCTTGCTGCAGGGACTGGATGGCCTGTTCGCGATATTCAGCTTCGCGCAGCACATCCAGTTCATACAGTGATTTGTTAACGACCTGATCACTGTTATACCCCGTCATTTTCAGGAAACCACCGTTCACTTTGACATATCGGGTATCCGACAACCGGCACACCACCGCAGGTGCGGGATTGACTGCGAAAGCCCGCTCAAAGTGCTCTTCTGCACTGGCTTGTTCGGTCTCGTCCCGGATCAGAACGGCCACAGCCTCGACCGTATCATGCTCGCCTGTGAACGGCACACTGCGCATCACCAGCACACGACGAAAATCGGTGTCTTCCCGGCGTAAGGTCAGCTCCACCCTGACATTATCAAATTCCTCACCCGAGGCAGCACGCGCCACCGGATATTGTCTGGCAGTAAGTTTATGGTGATTCAGGTACATTAGCGCAAAGCGCTTATGGTACCGGGCAATAGTCGCACCGAGCTCTGCAAGCTGCTCACAACCATGCATGGCAAGTGCAGCCTTGTTGGCCCATGTAATCTTGCCATTCGGGTCGACCAGAAGAACGCCCTCAACCAGATGCGAGATAAGTTGCTGGAGCTGCTCTCGGCTGGTATCCGGCTCGTTCCGTGTCATATCCATATACATTCCTTCAAAGCAAATTTCTCTACCGGAGTCTGAGGTTTTACACTCAATCACGAAATGATAATGGTATAGAAGTACTATATCATTCAGTAAATTTGAGTCTTACGTGCCTGAATAGTGCCATGCTCTAATGAGCGCGGTTGATCGATAAAGGATCGCTGGTTATTCCGTGCAGGCATCCGGTAGTCACACGCGGCAAAAGTATGACAGGCAGGTAGCCTGATTAGAGGCACAGTTGACTTGTGCATGTGCCGAACACTACAGATCAACTCTACTTTCGATAAAACGGGACAAGGAGAACCATCATGAAAATCAAAATCTTGCTTTCTACCATTGCAGTAATGGCTATGTTGCCTTTCAATGCTGGTGTAGCAACAGCACAACAATATCCGGAAGCACCTCAATATCCGGAAGCACCTGCTGGTGGCAACGAATCTCCGGAGAGCAGTCAGCTATTAGGCGATACGTTGATTACAACCAAAGTCAAGGCGGAGCTGGCCATCACCGAAGATATCAAAAGTGGTGATATAGCAGTTCAGACAATCGATGGGGTCGTTATACTCACCGGGACGCAACCAAACGAAATGTTAATCAGAAAGGCCGAGGCAATCGCCATGAGCGTCCAGGGGGTCAAGAAAGTAGATAGCTCCGGGCTGGTAGTAAATACCACCACAGCTGATTAGGGAATCCCTTCAGAAGACTGGCAGGGGTTCGCTGCTGTGCGGAGGATAATCGTGTAATTTTCAGGATTACTTCGCTCGCCGACTGACAGCGTAGCCATAGGGTGTTGGCCAGGAAGGCTCTGTGCCAAGTTCATGTTCTGCTTTGAGCGCCCAGTACGGTTCCCGGAGCAATTCACGCCCGATGAATACCAGATCGGCGTCTCCGCCGGTTATGATCTCATCGGCATGGCGGGGTTCGGTGATCAGCCCGACTGCGCCGGTCATGATGTCTGCGTCATCACGGATTCTTCGTGCAAATGGAACCTGGTACCCTTTGCTTACCGGGACACGTGCTTTCGGCACCAGGGCGCCGGAGGAGACGTCGATGAGATCTACGCCAATATCTTTCAGATGCTGGCATAAAACCACCGATTGCTCGATATCCCAGCCTCCATCGGCCCAGTCGGTTGCTGATATGCGCACGAACAGCGGCAAGTCCTGAGGCAGCAACTGGCGCAGACACCTGGCGACCCGCAGCAGGAGGCGCATCCGGTTTTCCAGGCTCCCGCCGTAGCGATCTGTCCGATGGTTACTCAGGGGCGAGAGGAACTCATGCAACAGGTAGCCGTGAGCTGCATGAATCTCGATCATCTGGAATCCGGCCGCCAGGGCTCGGCGAGCAGCGGCCTCAAAGTTGGATACAATCTCATTGATACCGGCTTCATCAAGAGCGATCGGTACCGGATCACCCTCGTTGAACGGAATCGGGCTGGGACCGATAACAGGCCAGCCCCCTTTTTCGGGTGTCTTGAGACTGGCTCCCCCAATCCAGGGGGACTCACAACTGGCCTTCCGGCCGGCGTGGGCCAGTTGAATGCCGGCAATAGCTCCCTGGGAGCGAATGAACCGGGTGATACGTGCCAGCGGTTCGACATGTTGCTCACCCCAGATGCCCAGATCACCAGGAGCGATTCGGCCATCCCGGCTGACGGCCGTAGCTTCAACCACCACCAGCGCCACTCCGCCGACAGCCCGACTGCCAAGATGAACCAGATGCCAGTCATTGGCCACCCCCTCTTCTGCGACATACTGACACATAGGGGACATCACGATCCGGTTGCGAAGCGTGATTCCCCGGAGCGTCAGCGGACTGAGCAGATCGATTTCCGGGACTTCCCGGTCGTGCTCAGTACCAGCCGGACAGCCATGGTTTACAGTATGTGACGTTTGATCATCGGTTGAACGAGGCTCATTCATTGTGCGATCTCCGTATCAAGAAAATATAACAAGTTTCGCGATCTGATCTCGGGCATGCATCCTTACAAATACTTGGGATCGCAATAGAAGTTTTCGTGCAGCCTGCCCTCCCTGACCATACACTCAACGTGTGTTCTACACTAATACTCGATTATTGCTGGCAAGCGCACGAATCCCAGACGCATGTACTACATTTATTTAGCTTCAGAAGGAGGCGCACAATCGCCCTCACAGATCAGACTTGGCAGGCTTTGATTCCTGCCATTGGTATTCAAATGCGCCACCCAATCCGCAAGGAAGGTATTTCCCGCACTGTGCTCCTGGTAAAAGTAACCCGGTATCGGCTTGAACATATCAACTAACCCCATATGAAACATACCGGCACCAATATAGTAATGAATGTTTTTGTTTAAGGCCATTGTGCGCAATGATTCGCGCATTTTACGATGCCATTCCTGCCAAACTGCTGGAGAAACCTTGCTCCACTCATCCGGATTGATCGACCCGGCATCTGTTTGCTGCATTATGTTTAGAAATAACACCTGCACGCCATCCCAGGCGGTTGTATAGTGCGCAAACTGACTCGTATGGAAATGATTCGCCATACCAGTCAAAATTTCCTGATAAAACACTTCAGCATCGAATGAGTTTAACTGGCCAATGCCTGGTGTTACGGATGTCAATGTACCCTCAACTCCCCACGGGCTATCCGTAGGCGCAAAAACCAGATCAATAAACCCCTGGGTGAAGATTCCCGCACCCGCATCAGCCAGAAAACTAAACTTTGTCTCTGGTGGAAAAAGACTGTGTAAACGAGGGAAATGCAATAGTGCACCATAGGATCCTACACTGGAACCAGCTATCATCACATGCTTAGCGTAGTATTTTCTGTTAAAAGAATTCCTGATCCATTCCCTGACTGCCATGAAATTATCGAATCCCCGATGCTGAACCACGATCTGGTTGCCGGTATTCGCATCTCTGTACTGCATGTCACGCGAACCAAGATGCGCATCACCAGTACAAGACGGAATAAAAACAATATTCCACTCCCGAACGGGGTTATCTCCTGGCGTCAAATCCATAATGCCGCCCGCTATTTCCGGCGAATTTTCCTGTTCAATGTCTGGGTTATAAACCGGACGCTCGCCGACCACCAAGGAAGTCAAGCAGGTTGCACTATTCCAGCATGCCCCGCCACCATTGAAATAGATCAATGTCTTATCCTTTCGGATACCCTCTCTGAAATAGAAATGAAAAGGCTGATTGGGCATTCCCATTTCATCCGGCAAATAGCTGAATGCGCAGCCTGGTTTGATATTTCTATTTTGACCATTATTATCTATTACGGTCATTGTTGTACTTGGAACTTCTATTTTTTGCCAGCCTTCAGCAGCTGCGTTATAAGCGCACGAACACAATACTAAGACGATGAATCTCAGTAATTTATCAGAAGTATTCATTTTTTCTCTCCGCTAATTCGAAAATGCATACTACATGCATAATGGACACATGCCAGTCAAACCAACAGCAGAATTGTTTTATAAAGTCTGCTTTGTCAGATTATTTCAGCCGATTTCTCGGCGGTGAGCTGATGCTGTTACCACATCATTGACGAATAACATCGGCCATTGCTTGCGCTCCCATTTTTATACCTGGCTTCCTGTACAGCTCCAGCATCGTCAAGCCAGTCTCTGTCTGTTTGAGTGTTTCGATGATCTGATTATTCGTGAACCGTGGCTTCATCTCGTAGAACTCTTCAATAAGAAAATTCTACTTCTGATTACACCTCTTTGGGGGCGAATTGTCTTGTGATGACCGGTTGTTTATGATGGCTATCAGTGGTTGCCTTGTACTTCTTATGGTGTCTTACTCGCATCTCCGTTTTTTACATCAGGCTCTGAAGAGCTTCCCCGAGCTTCTCAAAAATGAGAGCTGGATGAACTGTGTGTCAGCACCTGTAACCGGAACTATGTTACGGACGCTGACGATGCTGCTCTATGTCCTCATGAAGAATCCTGCGTATTTCCAAGATGGCGGCAGCGGTTTCCTGAACGCTATGGCCCGAGACAATCACCTTTTCAGATGCGGCCCCCGGCAGATGAGAGCTTGCATAAGGCACCAACCCATCGTCCGTCTTTTCCAAAGGGCCCTTAGCGTTCAACCGGGCGATGATGGAGTGATAAGGCACGTGTCGGGAAATGGGTAATGTTGCAGCAGCTTTGACGAAGGGATCTTGCTGATCGAGGTTGTCAATGCTGGTGGGTATGGTTTTCAACAGTTCACTCACGTTCGCAGGCCCAGCATAAGCAGACTGGACGGCACCGCCCATATTCTTCAGCATCGTCAGCGGTAGACGGATCAGCCCCGACAGCCACCTCACTATGCGTTGTCCTGCCACTGCCGTGCCACGGTGCGGCGCAGCGATAAATATGACACGCCCAACTTCCGGTAATGGCTCAAACCGTAAGATTGGATCTATATGATCGCGAGCGCTTGTGGTCCCGTTTGCGTCGACGTTGGGAACATTCAGCGCCCAATTCCAGAGTTGTTCGTCGGCGGAAGACACCAATAAGCGGCTGATCATGCCGCCCATACTGTGGCCGATCACAACAACTCCCTGAGAAGCTGCAGTTTGACCTGAAGGGTCGACACTGGCAAGTACGTCTTCAAACAATCGTCGGATGGCAGCATGGTTGAGAACAACGGGCATGTTGGTTGGGTAATAGACTTGCCAGATCTGGAACGCTCTGCGCAAATCTTCATCACCAAGAATTTCATTAGCGACATTCACCCACGCTTCCGGACTGCTGGCCAAACCATGAAGCATCAGGATAATCCGACGATCAGGATCGAACGGCTGCATCATGTACAAATGTGGCCGATCTATACCACGATCACGGCCAAGCAGGCTTCGAAGTGACTGCTCATTAAACCCAGAACGAGCGAGCCATACTCCGTAGCCAGCTGTATAGTTTCCCGCCAGGGGGATACGCTCCCCGTGTAGCCTGAGTTCACTCTCGACCAGCGGGTCATGCACGCTGACGTGGACTTCCTGACGCTGAAGCAGATCTTCAAGATCTTCGCTGTCAAAGCGAAACAGCACGGTCAAATTGGGTGACGGCATCTCACTCCATCTGGGGACTCGATGCCGATACCCTCGGCGTCCACGCGATTCATTCTCATGCCTGCTCTCCGAATGAGTGACTTCCAATGGATGGTTGTCCAACACTGCTACCAATTCCGCTCCAAAACCATCCCGCCGATAAACGCTGCGCAAGCCCTTGAATGACAAGGACGACGCCGGCAACAACTCCTGTGGCATGGAAGCATTCTCGGGCAAACGGACCTTCATTTTGACATGTAATGTCCAGTTACCAATGCGTACAGTGGAATGGCGCTGGTTGATTACCCCCGACTCTTCTGTGCGATTTTTGAACAGCAACGTCACCGCTTGCTGAACAGAGTAGTTATACCAATCCCTAACCTGAGTTTGCCTATCCTCAAGTGCGCGTTCACCAGGTGCACGAGAAGTGAAAAACAGATAAGCGTACGCATAGCGGGTGGCTTCCATCCACGCACCAAAGCTCGCCACAGGATGCAATTGTGAATCCGGGGACTCAGCGATGCGGATTGCCTCCTGCAGCCAAAGTTCTGCAAGAGTCGAGAGGCGTCGTTCTTCTGAAATGCCCGAGGCTTCCGATAACGCTGCCATACATGCAGGAACAGATGTCGATGCGCAGGAGTTCAGATCCAGCCCGGTTACATGGATAGTTTGCTCGGTCATAGCACTTAGTTCTCCTGTGGCGAGAATGTCTCCACGTTGCTGAGCGACATATTCTTCCGGCTCTATTGGATGGATGGAAACTGACGGTTGGAACTCGCTCAGAATGGAGCAACCGTCCAAGCTCACCGTTATGACGGTGATAAGAAGCAATCGATTCAGTAAATGCTTGAAGGTATAAATCATGGTGCGAAGTTGGAACTCGGAAGGGGTATCCCAGGCACGTTCTTTCGAATAGCTCTGGAAAATTGCTCAGGGGTACCATCAAACTGCCGGGCCCGCGTCGTGATGTTTCCTCTAGCCACCAGTGTAGAGAAATTCTCTCCAGAGGTAAGCCCCTGTTGGTCGTAGGCGTACTCGGCAAAGTATCCAGATAATAAGAGTCGATAATCTATCGGCAGGCCCGGCGCAAATTGACGGGCAAGATCAAAAACAATGGTCGTGCAGTTGCTGGTTAAGGTGTTATAGAAACGAGGTCCCTGACGGATATCGTTAGCCGTTCGTAAATACCCCAGTAATGCACTACGCAGCTCGGTTGGACCAAGCGCCAAGCGGTAAAGGAAGACATCCTCGCCTCTGGCATTGGTTCGCACTCTCACGATGTCATTCTCATCTGCCGCGATCAACACCATCTCGTACTGGCGAAAAAAACCCGCAATCGCCGAGAAGGCTTCATGGCGCTCCTTACGGATCTCTAGAGAAAACACCAGTTGCTGCCCGTCCGAGAACCCGAATGAAATAAGGGTGTGCGCTATAGCAGGCCCCATCCAGTACGACAGGAAAAGGTCTGCAGACTCAAGTTGAGAAAGATTGTACTCACGCGTATCCCAGCGGGCTGTATAGTCGGTTTCGCTGCGCCAGTCGAAGTTACGCACGTTATGCAACGTCAATCGGTCTCCGTCAACCTCGACCTCAAGTAAGCGTGAAACGTCGTCTGCCCAGAGCCTCTCGTGAGAGGGAGTCACAGACTGCCACCAAAGCAGCAACAGCACTATCGCGCAGGCCATTACCACGTAAATTTTCAGGCGAGCACGCTGCCACGGGGCCACTGTTGCAGCTATGCCAAGTCCGCACCAAACCAACAATGCCGGGATACGCCAAGGCGGCGCGGCCTGAAACCATAATGCAAGTGTTCCCCACCCTACTATCAGGACGGTCAGAAACGCAACACCTGTGCGCACAGCATGCCGCGCGAGCCTGGTCGCACGAGACGAATCACCCTGGTCTTGTGGCATACACTCTCACGGTTCAAGAATTCATTTACTCGACACGTCCGGCTTTATCATTGCTATTCCCAGACTGTTGCTCCACGATGTGTCAAACGGGTGGTACCAGTTGAGCGGGGTTTGGCGCCAGCGGCTGTCGGATTTGACTCCTGCTTGAACAATACGAAGTGACATGTTGTTGAAAAAGATATCAAAAGGGTCATTCTTGATGGTTTTCTCCCTGTTTTTGTTCAATTTTCTGTTTGAAGACGTAATGAGGTCATGCGTTTCAGATTCCACGCCAGGCAAACCAGCGTCCGTTCTCCTTTGACCTTATCCAGACTCCACAGTGAGAATTGCCGAAATCCAATTACAGATTTGGGGATACCAAACACGGGTTCTACGGTTTGTTTGTGCAGTGGGTACATTTACATCCTGCCTGGCCTTTCAGTGTGTGTGCCATGCGTTTGCCGGGCTGGGGTTATCCGGCAAGGCAAGAAGTTCGGTGAACCGTTCAAACGGGCTGGGGTGGTACAGCTCGCGCCCGATTGCCATCAGCGGTTCAATACCGTGTACTCGCAGGCTGCCGCATTGTCTGCGCTGTAAAAGCCGTTGTCGGTCAGTAAATATTTAACTTTCCCAAGTGCGGCCGTGCGGCCGATAACTGTGTCAGCTGATCTATCAAAGGGTAGAGCCTCCTCAATTTATGGGGTAGTTCACCTTTGTATATTGCTTTCTTATGACCATTTCTTCCCCCAGTTAAGATTACTCTCTCTTAATGGGAGTGTCTGGATCTATTGAACCACGTCACTTTCTCTTTGAAAGCTGGACTATAACTATACCGGTAACAGGGGGAAGCCGGCCGATAAGCCGGGTTCTGTCGTGGACAGTCATTCCTCTAGGCATACAGTTACCTGTGTGCTCAAGCGATCTACCCGCAGACTCGGCGAGCAGCGTCATCATCTGCCTATTTGATCTTGCTCCGGATGGAGGTTGCCGCGTTTCACCGTAACTTAATACGCTCGTCTCTGTGGCCCTGTTCCTCGCCTCACAGCGGCCGGCCGTTAACCGGCATCCTGCTCTGTGGAGCCCGGACTTTCCTCTCCCTGTTACCAGGCAGCGACTGTCTGGCTGGCTTCCTCGGCGATTTTAACAGAGTCGTAAACCAAGCTCATGTTAAAGAAAGGAAAATGTTTGCAGAAATGGATGATCAATCCATATCCAGCCGCAGATTATTTTTGAATAAGACTGATCGCATCGCAGTGCTAAACAGGAAAAGTTACGGCATTGGGAGCGTGATTGCAAATTCTCGGCTATATGAGGGCTGGACTAAATTTCAGCAGAAAAATCTTGACCCACTTTTTTAAATCAGTTATAAAAAATTTCATCCTGATGACAAGAGAGTAATTGTAGGGTGAAAAATGAAATTAACGAAACTCCGGGTTGGCCAATCTGACAGTTTATTAATTCATTAGTTCACGGATTGGTTATACACGGTCAATTATATTATTAATCGTTTTTCTGGATGAAGGCAGTGACGTTGTCTGATACGGAAAAACAACAATTTCAATTTTAATTGAGAAAGGTATTTACCAATGAAAAAGCAGATAGCGGGCTTGGTATTCTCGGGTCTGGCATGTACTGCAATAAATGTATCTGCCGAGGAAGACAGGGAGCTCAGGCAGAAAGTGGAAGCTCTGGAGGCAAAGATTGCTGATCTTGAAGGGCGTTCAAAAAATGAGGAACATGACGATAGCCATGGATTCGATAGCCATAAGTTTCATGGGGGCATAACCCTGAAACAGGACAATTTTTTCGGATTTCAGACTATCGTAGATGCAGGTTATGAAGTTGCTGACAATATTGATTTCATGTTCTACGCGTGGTTGTGGACCAATCCCAATTTCGGGAAAAGCAGCGTGGTAACAGTTGATAGCAGCGGTAATGAAAACAATGTGGGCGGACAGGGGCTCTGGACAGAGTTTGGTATTGGCCTAAATTTCAGGTTTTTTGACAATACGTTGAGTGTCAATCCTAATATCGGGATGCTAAACGGCTCGTTGTTGTCTTCCAGAGTCATCGGTAAGGATATTCGTGCTGGTGAAGGGGTTGTACCTAATCTGGTCGTTAATTACGATAATGATTACGTTACAGCAAACCTTTACGTTGCTTACTACCTGGCTACACGCGGTCCACGTGCAAGGGATTTTCTGCACAACTGGATCAGTGTCGGGGTAAAGCCTGCCTTGTTCGGTTTTGACAAGGTATTGCCGATCAATTCTGTCGGTATTCACTGGGAGCACCTTTGGGCAGCTAAAAATCGTATAGATAGCAGCCTGGAGGGAGTCGTGTATAACTGGGTGGGTCCTTACATCGAATTTGGTCTACCGAAAAATCTTGCTTTGCGTTTTGCGGGTGGATTTGATGTGAAGGATGATGTATCCAGTAATTTTTACCAGGCCAGTATTAAACTTGATTTTTGATAAAAACAATCTGCTGTTCCGTAACTCCATTTGCATCAATGGAGTTACGGAACAATTCCTGCCATTGTCATCAATAAATTATGCCGCCCTGTCACTGGTCTGCTGAGTGCGCGATCTGGTACAGATGACAGTTTCTTCCGCTTGTCATTTGGTTTAAGGGTAGCCAGCCAATATCCGCCAGTTACTGTTCTCTCACCTGCTTGCAATAATCGTTTGATCTGAATCCAGTCGTGAAAACGTTCTCCAGATATCAAAAAGCTCTGTTGTGCTAGATCGTTAAACGAAGCCCAACACTCTGTGCATGAAGACAGGCAGCGTGCGAATCCGTTTGCCTCCGATAAACGTGCTAATTCCTTTGTTTTATGCGGATATGCAAACAGGCAAATCGAAAATACGCTGTTGAGCATGATCGCCAGATTAAAGTCAGCCCGCCAGCAGCTAACAAAATCTGAAATTCATAAGAGGTTTTTCATCATGCTGGTAATTATTAGATATCTTATTGTCATTGTTTCCGTATTTGATGGGTTTGCTCTGGCAGGCAGCCATCTGTTCTTTTTCCCGATATTGTTGTGATAACAACACTGAGTCTGCTTGCTTATGGTATCTCTGGTTTTATTATGCTCATCCTGATTTTTGGCAGGATATATCACACCTGGATACTATTTTTCCTGACCAGTCATGAAGCGGTTGAGACACTGGTTGAATAGTTACCGAAGGATCACGATTTTAATTGATTGACCTGGATGCAGGTTGTGTCCGGTTGGATGATTTCAGTGGCACCATGCTTTATATCTGGCAAACCTTAATACAACACAGAGCATCACTCTCGTCGCCAGCTCGTTCCATGCGAACCGTCTTCCAAGATAATGCCTGCTTCCGCCAGTTGCTGGCGTAGCGCGTCTGCTTGTGCAAAATTCCTTTCCTTGCGCGCCTGCAATCGCTGCTGAATCATGCTTTCGATTTCTTCCGCTGAAAAGCCGTTGTCTTGCTGTTGCACCTGTTGCTGCAAATACTGTTGCGGTGATTGCTGTAACAGACCCAGTACGCCGCCCAAAGCCTTGAGTACGCTGGCGTAATGTGGATCACCCGTCCGATTTGCTTCGCTTGCCAGATCGAACAGCACCGCAATCGCTTCCGGTGTGTTGAAATCATCGTTCATCGCTGCCATGAAACGTTGGGCATAAACATTATTTGCCCAATCAATCACAACAATGGCTGCTTCAGAATCCTGGGATGGATGATTCTTCAACGCCGTATAAAGGCGTTCCAGTGCACTTCTGGCATCGTTGAGATGAGCATCTGAATAGTTGAGGGGGCTGCGATAGTGTGCACGTACAATGAAAAAACGAACAACTTCAGGCTGGTAACGGGTCAGCACTTCCCGTACAGTAAAAAAATTACCCAGTGATTTGGACATTTTTTCATTGTCCACCCGTACAAAACCATTGTGCATCCAGTAATTCACGTGGGGATGGCCATGTACACCTTCACTCTGGGCAATTTCATTTTCATGATGTGGAAATTGCAGATCCTGTCCCCCTCCATGGATGTCAAACTGCTCACCCAGATAATGTTCGCTCATGGCTGAGCATTCGATATGCCAGCCTGGGCGTCCTTTACCCCATGGTGAATCCCAACTGGGTTCATCGGGTTTGGCGGCTTTCCATAATACAAAATCCAGTGGATCTCGCTTATTGGTATCGATTTCTACACGCTCACCAGCACGCAGATCATCGAGCGATTTCCCGGAAAGCTTGCCATAATCAGGAAAACGCCGCACATCGTAAAACACATCTCCGTTACTGGCTACGTAGGCCAGCTCCTTGTTCAACAAGGATTCGATCATTGCAATCATGCTATCGATATATTCGGTTGCCCGCGGCTCGAAAGAAGGGCTGATGACGCCAAGGGTTGCTGCATCTTCTTCCATTGCCTGAATATAACGGGCGGTCAGCGCACTGAAAGGCTCATGATTTTCCAGCGCCCGGCGGATGATCTTGTCATCAACGTCGGTGATATTGCGGACATAAGTCACCTTGTAGCCCAAGGTTTGCAGCCAGCGCACTACACTGTCGAACACGACGAGCACGCGAGCATGTCCAAGATGACAATGATCATAGACGGTCATGCCGCACACATACATTTTGATTTCCCCGGGCGTGAGCGAGATAAATTCGCGTCTGGATCGAGTGAGCGTATCGTAGATTTTGAGCATTGGAGATGTATGCAGAGAGATAGTTGTGTGGAAGTGCTTGCTTTGTTGATAGAATTAGATCTTTTCTTTATAACCGTTCGCTGGGGAGCCAGGGGCAAAACCGTATGAGTATAACATAATGACAATCTTCTCCTTTGAGCAGCACCCGGTAAAAATGGCTGTCTCCGTGACACTATACCTTGCTTTGAGCCTGGCGATGTTGGCGACATCCGTTTTTGCGGCGAATCCCAGAGTTGAAATTAAAACCAATCTTGGCGCAATACAGGTGGAGCTCTATGCCGATCAGGCACCCAAAACAGTCGAGAATTTTTTGGGCTATGTGAATGATGGTTATTATACTGGCACGATTTTTCATCGGGTTATTGCCGGGTTCATGATTCAGGGAGGGGGATTCGATCAAAACTATACCCAGAAATCCACCCGCCAGCCGGTTGAGAATGAGGCGGCCAACAGACTTAAAAATACAATCGGCACTCTTGCAATGGCACGTACTAACGATCCACACTCTGCTTCATCACAGTTTTTCATCAATGTCGCCAATAACAACTTCCTGGACTATACCGCTTCTACCATGCAGGGATATGGTTATGCTGTCTTCGGTAAAGTCACGGCCGGTATGGATGTCGTCAAGAATATTGCCAATGCAGCCACTGGAGCAAATGGGCCTTTTAACAGAGATGTTCCGCAAAAAATGATAGTGATTGAAAGTATTAAGCTCCTTCCTGCTTCTGCTGATTCCGAAAATCCATAAACTTAAGGCAACCCCAAAATGGTTAAAATACATACAAATCACGGTGTAATTACTTTGGAACTCGACAGTGAGAAAACACCCGTTACTGTCGAAAATTTTCTGCGCTATGTCGATAGCGGACATTATGACAATACCCTGTTTCATCGTGTGATTGATGGTTTCATGATTCAAGGGGGCGGCTATGCCTCAGGAATGAAGGAAAAACCGACTCAGGCTTCTATTCAGAATGAAGCTGCACTGGGAGCTGGGAATGAAACCTATTCGATTGCCATGGCTCGTACTTCCGATGTGCATTCGGCCACTTCGCAATTTTTTATTAATGTTGCAAATAACAGCTTCCTGAATCACACCAGCATGACACCACAAGGTTTTGGTTATTGCGTGTTTGGCCGGGTAGTGGAAGGAAAAGAGGTAGTAGATGCGATCAAAAAGGTGAAAACCGGCCGCTTAGCCGGACATCAGGATGTACCGTTGGAAGATGTCATCATTGAGAAAGCAGAACGAGCTTGAGCAAAATCCAGATAAATAGCGCATCTGGCACAAAAAGGAATCTGGCCTGTATTTTATAAATGAACGTTCGGTAGAAATGATGGACATCACTAAAATTCTGGAAACAGCTCAAAATCGAGCAAAGGAGCTGGGGGTTTGCTACAAGGGTGCGCTGCTGCCATCAGAAGCATACAGGGTGCTGCAAGCCGTGCCGGAAGCCAGAATTGTGGATGTCCGTTGTCGGGCTGAACTGGATTGGGTTGGGCGTATTCCAGGGGCAATTGAAGTCGAGTTGCTGACTTACCCTGGAATGCAGTCTAATCCCGGCTTTCCGCATCAGCTTTCCGGGCAGGTTGCGGATGACGCCGTGCTTCTATTTATATGTCGTACCGGTGTACGATCGGACAAGGCGGCAACCCTCATGGGGCAATATGGTTTTACCAATTGCTACAATGTTCTGGAAGGTTTTGAGGGCGAGAAAGATGAAATCGGCCATCGTGGGCTAAAAAACGGATGGAAAGCTGCTGGTTTGCCGTGGATTCAAGGATGATTAGCCGGTAGACCAGTCGACTGCACCAAAATAAGCAGTCAACAATACGATCAGACCAAAACCAATCCGGTACCACGCAAATGGGGTAAAGTCATGATGGCTCACATAGCGGATAAACCCGCGTATTGCTATCAGTGCACTGAAAAAAGCGGCAGTAAACCCCACTGCAAACATTCCCAGATCGTTGCTATGCAAGAACTCCCGATGCTTATAAACATCATAAAACGTTGCTGCAAACATTACCGGGATTGCCAGAAAGAAAGAAAATTCCGCAGCGGTTTTGCGTGAGAGGCCAAAGAACAACCCACCGATAATCGTTGCACCAGAGCGGGATGTGCCCGGAATCAGTGCCAGGCATTGCGCACAGCCCACCTTCAGTGCGCGCTTCCAATCCATGTCATCGACTGTTTCTATTTCCACCCGGTGTTCCCGACGTTCGATCCACAGTATTAATATTCCGCCGATGATCAGTGCAATGGCGACTGGCATGGGATGAAACAAATAGTGTTTTATTGTTTCAATAAATAGCAAACCCAGGACTGCAGCCGGTAAAAAGGCAATAAGCAGGTTCATTACAAAACGGTTTGCCTGCCGGGTACCTAGATTTCGGATGACATTCATCAGGCGTTCCCGATATTCCCAGCAGACTGCTAGAATCGCCCCCAGTTGAATAGCTACAGTGAAAACCTTGGCTTTGTCATCGTTGAAATCAAGCAAATCTCCGGCGACTATCAAGTGCCCAGTGGATGAGATCGGTAAAAACTCGGTGAGCCCTTCAACAATACCAAGCAGAAATGCCTTGAGAAGAAACAGCCAATCCATAACTAATGAGTTCGTTTAATTTAGTTTAGTTGAGGCAAATGAAAAGTTATGGGAAAGCATCACAGTTTGCTGTAAAGCTCTCCGCCCTTTTCAATGAATTCATTTGCTTTCTGGGACATGCCTTCTTTCAGTGCCTCGGATTCAGAAATTCCCTGTTGCGCTGCATAGTCACGTACATCCTGAGTAATTTTCATCGAACAGAAATTAGGTCCGCACATGGAGCAGAAATGAGCAAGCTTGGCACCTTCCTGCGGCAGGGTTTCATCATGAAACTGTCTGGCCTTGTCCGGATCCAGACTTAGATTGAACTGGTCGTTCCAGCGGAATTCAAAACGTGCTTTGGACAGTGCGTTATCACGAATTTGTGCGCCAGGGTGCCCTTTGGCCAAATCAGCAGCATGTGCAGCGATTTTATAGGTAATGATTCCGTCCTTGACATCATCTTTGTCGGGCAGGCCAAGATGTTCCTTGGGTGTGACATAACACAGCATGGCGGTCCCGTACCAACCGATCATGGCAGCACCGATTGCTGAGGTAATGTGATCGTAACCAGGAGCAATATCGGTGGTGAGTGGCCCCAGCGTATAGAATGGTGCTTCATGACAATGTTCGAGTTGCAGATCCATGTTTTCCCGGATCAGATGCATGGGTACATGGCCAGGTCCTTCAATCATTGTCTGTATATCGTGTTTCCAGGCGATCTGTGTTAATTCACCCAGTGTCTTTAATTCCGCGATCTGAGCCTCATCATTGGCGTCGTAAATTGAGCCAGGACGCAATCCGTCTCCCAGCGAAAAGCTAACGTCGTAAGCCTTCATGATTTCGCAAATATTTTCGAAGTGCGTGTACAGGAAACTTTCCTGATGGTGTGCCAGACACCATTTGGCCATGATAGAGCCACCACGGGAGACAATACCGGTCATGCGTCTGGCTGTCATTGGTACGAAAGGCAAGCGTACTCCGGCGTGAATGGTGAAGTAGTCCACACCCTGTTCTGCCTGTTCGATCAGCGTATCGCGGAAAATTTCCCAAGTCAGCTCCTCAGCCTTGCCGTCTACTTTTTCCAGTGCCTGATAAATTGGCACTGTGCCGATTGGGACCGGGCTGTTGCGAATAATCCATTCACGTGTTTCGTGGATATTTTTTCCAGTGGAGAGATCCATGACGGTATCGCCGCCCCAGCGAATTGCCCAGGTCATTTTTTCTACTTCATCCTGAATACTGGAACCCAGCGCGGAATTACCGATATTGGCATTGATTTTGACCAGAAAATTGCGGCCGATAATCATTGGCTCTGCTTCCGGATGATTGATGTTGGCAGGAATAATGGCGCGTCCGCACGCAACTTCGCTACGCACAAATTCAGGAGTAATTCGTTCCTGAATGGCAGCACCAAAACCTTGTCCCGGGTGTTGCCGAACCAGCAGTTCATTTTTCGTCAGATCGGTTACATGTTCTCTGCACTGATTTTCCCGGAGTGCGATAAACTCCATCTCCGGTGTAATGATGCCGCGTCGGGCATAATGCATCTGGGTAACATTCACGCCATTTTTAGCACGACGAGCCGGCCGCTTGAGATTAAAGCGCATCGCTGCTAAAGCGGGATCCTGCAAGCGTCCCAGGCTGTAACTTGAGGATAATTCCGGGAGAACATCCGTATCTTCACGTTCTTCAATCCACTTTTCGCGCACGGGAGGCAGCCCGCGGCGGATATCTATATTGGCGTCAGGATCTGTGTAGGGACCAGAGGTATCGTAGACCCAGATGGGAGGATTTTTTTCGATTCCCCGGCTGGTAGTAGTGTCAGACTGGCTGATTTCCCGCATCGGTACCTGGATATCTGCACGGGAGCCTTGAATATAGATCTTGCGTGAATTCGGGAGAGGCTGTATTGCAGCCGTATCTACCCGTGCATTGTCGCTGGTGAATTTTTCCAATCTGGAAACAGGTGTTTTCATGCTATGCTCCTCAATCAAGAATGCCGCAAGGAGCGGGGAAATGGCTCCCGGCTTCCCTCCGGCGGCGTTATCCGCATCAGGTATTAAGGGACTATCTCACCGACATTCCGGTCTCCCGGAAATAAGGACCCCTAGCCAAAGCAGCCAAGCTAAAGTAAATATGGAATAATTGCAAGTCTGATTCTTTTATTGATAATAAAATTAAATAATCTATGACGAACCTCGAACAAAGTCGCTTCAATATGGTGGAACAGCAAGTCCGGACCTGGAATGTTCTCAATCAGGATGTGCTTGATTTGTTATATCAGATAAAGCGTGAAGAATTTGTGCCCGCGGCCTACCGTTTTATGGCATTCATGGATATGGAGATTCCGCTGGAGCATGATGCTGTAATGTTAACACCCAAAATGGAAGCGCGTATCCTGCAGGAACTGAACATCAATAAGACTGATAAAATTCTTGAGGTCGGTACCGGAACAGGCTATATGACTGCATTGCTGGCCAAACTTGGTGCGCATGTTTATAGCGTGGAAATCGTACCGGAGTTACACGCCATGGCTCGTATCAACCTGCAGGCACATGACATTACCAACATCACCCTTGAGCAGGGTGATGCAGCGCGTGGTTGGCCCGATCATGGTCCGTATGATGTAATTGTTTTGACAGCCTCTACGCCGATACTGCCCGAAGCATTTCAGCAAAGTCTGACGGCAGGAGGCCGACTATTTGCCATAATTGGTGAGGAACCTGTTATGGAGGCAATGTTGATAACCTGTATCACACCTGGTCATTATAGTTCGATTCGCTTGTTCGAAACCTGCACGGCACCATTCAGAAATGCGTTACAGCGCGAGCAGTTTCATTTTTAATCCTGCCCATTAGCTGCTTCATAAAAGCCAAGAGACTGATAGCTTCGGCGAAAATCATCAAGCCACAGAAATATGAAGATAATGAAATCAGCCAGTTAATGACGAAAAGTTTACGCAGTCTGGCTTGTCTGCTATATCTGAGCATGTTTTTTTGTATTCAGTTACAAGCCGCTGATCTGATGCAGATTTATCGTGAAGCTCTGGCAGAGGATGCGCAATACGGTGCAGCACGCGCTGCCTATGTGGCTGCGCAGGAACGGATGCCCCAAGGGAGGGCAGGATTGCTGCCTGATATCCGCCTGACTGGAATCGCTCAGAATCAGTATATCGAACCAAATGGCTTGCCAAGCAGGGAAATCAAGAACCGGGGGTTTACTGCGACGTTAACCCAACCAATCATTCGCTTCGAGAATTTCATTATTTATCAGCAATCAAAAAATGAAGTGGCGCAGGCGGATGCACAATTTATCATTTCAGCACAGGATTTGATTTTGCGGGTCGCACAAACTTATTTTGATGTACTTAAGGCAAAAATTGACCTTGAAGTAGTCGAATCCCAGAAGAAAGCGATTTATGAGCAGCTGGAACAAGCCAGGCGGAATTTTGAGGTGGGTGTTTCGACCATTGTCGATACGCATGAAGCCGAAGCGCGTTATGATTTAACCTTGTCGCAGGAGATTGCTGCCCGAAATAAACTGGAAATCAGCCAGCATGCACTAGAGGTTCTTATCAATCGTCTCCCGAATGATCTGCAGGATGCCAGTCTGGATAAGATTACTACCGATCCGCTTTCTTTGCCTTACTATAGTATGGATGAATGGGTCGGACTGGCAGAAGAACAAAATTTCCAGTTGAAAGTACAACGCATTGCTTATGAGATTTCAGAGCAGGATATTGACCGTGCCAAAGCTGGGCATTATCCGACGCTTGATCTGGTTGCGCAATACAGTGATCAGCATGGTGTTGGCGGTGCTTTTACCGGGCGGGGGCTGGATCTCGTTAGTAAATCGGTCGGATTACAATTGACGGTTCCTATTTTTCAGGGATTGTCAGTGCAGTCTCGAGTCAGGGAAGCGTTGGCCAACCGGGATAAAGCTCGTAAAGATATGGAAAATGTGCATCGCACGATCGCGCTGCAGGTTCGCCAGAATTATCTGAATGTGACCAATGGTATTGCCCAGATCAAGGCATTGAGGCAGGCATTAACATCCAGCCGCAGCCAGCTTGATTCGACTATGTTGGGTCAAGAAGTAGGTGTCCGGATGGAAATAGACGTACTCAATGCGCAGCAACAGTATTTTTCAGCTCGCAGGGATCTTGCTCAGGCTTATTATGATTATCTGATGGCCCGGCTCCAGCTTAAGGCTGAAGTGGGTGATCTGGATGAAGATGACCTGCTGGAAGTTAATGCACTGCTTTGATTTTCCTGTTTTTTAGGGAGTCTATCAAAAAGACTATCTGTCCGATTGTTCACTTGGTCGTTTAGAGGATATTTTTGTGCGCTGCGGTTGCTGATGGCAAGCCATGCGGTAAGCGCGCAACGTCTTTTGTGCATGACCCAGAACTGTATCCTGCGAGTAATTGATAATCTCGTGCGGTCCGACATCATTACTGATTCCGGCAGCAAAACCGGATAATAACTCCAGCCCATCATACATGTAGTCGATAGCGTAAATGTGGAACATTCCTTTGGATACCGCATCGATCACGCTATCATTCAGTATCAGGTGGCGACAATTACGATTCGGGATCAGCACACCTTGGGTACCATCCAGGCCGGCGGTTTCACAAACCCTGAAAAACCCCTCGATTTTTTCGTTGATGCCTCCCACCGGAAGCATTTCACCGAATTGATTGATCGCACCCGTGACCGCGATACTCTGTCTGAACGGCAATCCTGATAAGGCCGAAAGCAGCGCGTACAACTCTGCACACGAGGCGGAATCACCTTCCACGCCATAATATTCCTGTTCGAATACGATGGATGCGTTGAGTGCGAGTGGTGCATTGTGATGAAACAGGGCAGATAGAAAATTCTGCAGGATAAATACGCCTTTATCGTGAATCGGTCCAGACATACCGACCTCACGCTCAATATTGAGCAGGCCGTCTTCTCCGGCAAAGGTGTGCGCAGTGATGCGTGCAGGAATACCGAAGCTGTGATCTCCCAGCTCAATCAGACTCAAGCCGTTGATCTGCCCGATTTTTTCACCATATACGGAAATGACTACATCTCCATCAGCAATAGCCTCCTGTGCACATTGATCCGGGTAATTATGTCGCAGTGTTCGGGCTTGGCGGGCAGTTGTAACATCGCTCTCTTCAACAACAATGCCTCCGCGCGCCTTGCATTGCAGGGCGCTTTCTATAACCAGCATTTCTGTGTGGCTGAAGTTTGCGCTTAATCGTTTCTGATCTTCAGCGGTTCGGTGGCAGGTTTGCAGCACGCGGACGACTGCTTTCTGCGAAAAATGGGGCAGGCAAGCATGCTGACAAAGATGGGATATAAAAACAGACAGCATACGATAGGCTTGTGCACTGGCCAGGAATGAGGCTGCAAAATCAACTTTTACTCGAAATCTACGTGCCAGTTCCGGATTTTCTTCCTGAATTGCATAATATTGCTCCCGCGAGCCGATCAGAATGATTCTGACATCAATTTTTACAGATTCAGGTTCAATGGGTATGACTGGCGTTACTGCATTTGCTGTCCAGGATTCTTCGATTTGCAATATGTGGTTACGCAGAAAACGACAAGTTTTTTCCCACAAATAAGCATCTGTCAGCAGATCATCCAGATGCAGCATCAGGAAGCCGCCATGGGCCTTCAGTAAGCTGCCTGCACGGATACGCATGAAATCTGTAACCAGCATCCCTTCAACGGACTGGTAGCTGATGCTGCCAATCATGGATTTGAATGATGGATTGTCATCGATTACAACGGGCGCGCTGGTTGCATTCCGGTTGTCTACAACAATGTTTATCCGGTAGCGATTGAATAGTTCCTTTAGTGCTTCTGGGTTTTTTTCTTCACTGATGTTGTTTAATTGGAATATATCCAGGTTTTCGAGAATATCGTGCTTGATTCCGTTCAAGTACTGTTTAATCCGGGCATGATCCACAAAAGATTGATCTGACTTGTCCGATAGAATATCCAGCGCCTGATTCAGCAGCGGTTCGATCCAATTCCGGCAGAATGCAGTGAGCTCTTCATCACGTTTTTGTTCAAGGATGCGAATTTTCTGGAGATAAGATGTAATTTCATTGCGTAGTGTTTGTTCATCCTGTTCGAGGATCGCTCTCTGATCTCTTGGCAGCGTTAAAATTTCTTCTTCTGTCAATGGTTTTCCGGACTCATTTAAAAGCGTAAAAACCAGCTGGCCTGATTCACGCCGAATCGCAAATCTCAATGCTTCTGCATATGTATTCAGCTTTTCAAAATGACTGCCTTCTTCCAGTTTGAAACGATTTTCGATACCTTCCGTCTCTGCCTTGAAATCATCTCCGTTCAGGCGCTCGGGTATTTCCTGCAGTAAGTAACTCATGGATGCTGCAAGTTGCTGTCGTAACCAGTCGCCTTTACCTGCGGGTAAGCGTAATGCCAGAGGGCGTTCTGGTACATCGAAATTGTGTACATAGCATAGATCAGGTGGTACCGGCTTGCCTGCGGCAACTTCCGTCATCGCCTGCCGCAGCAGGGATGATCTGCCACTGCCCGTTTCTCCCAATACAAACAGGTTATAGTCCAGGTGCTCCATTTCGAGCCCGAAATAAGCTGCCTGTCTGGCACGCTCCTGACCGATCCAGTCAAGTGGCTGATTAATCAGAGCAGATGTATCCGGGAATTCCAGAGAGCCGGGATCAATCGTTAAACTGAGTGCACCCGGCTCTAATCGGGTTATTGGCATGTCTTCGATTCTTGAGGATTGGAAGTAATTTGAAAATTATCCGGCATGCTCAATATTGTTCGATACCGGAAACAGATAAAAATAACGTGCTTTAGGCAGGATAAGTGGACAGTATTTCGAGGTTTTTATCGATGTCAGCAGTGTTGCCCAAGTGTGTTATAACTCAGTCATCTCATGGCGCTGGGGTAATATTTTATATACTGTCAAAGAAAACTTTGAAATGTGGATGATGATCATCAGGCGTATTCCTGACATTATGTCAACAAGTACACCGACAGCGGGATGATATGAAGTGCATGAAAAATGCTTTGCAACAATGAATGGTGACACACCGGCTTGTTTTCATCGAAAAATCTGATGGCTGGAGATGGAGCAAACGCGAACAAAACGGTTATCCCAAATAATCCATTAAATGACACCCGATGCTTGCCTGGTGTCTATGGACTTCTCTCAAGCAATCAAACTGTCTCATACTCGAATGAATTATTGGAGTTTATCTTTCGCTGGATCCGGGTAAATGTCCCCGGATCCAGTAGACTGTTGGATCAGCTATCTGTCTACCTATACAGCGGGATTGTTTGCGTAATATTGGTGTGCGGCAGATGATGCCGCGCCCTTATTGACTTTCATGCCCAGATCGGCCAGCACATGTTCCAGTGCATCCAGACAGAATATGACATTTTCCAGCTTACTTGAGTTACCCATCAGACCGATACGCCAGATTTTTCCGGCAAAATCCCCTAAACCGGCACCGATTTCCAGATTGTAATCAGCCAGGAGTTTGCGACGCACTTCTTTTTCATCTACACCTGCTGGGACATGCACAGAATTCAGTTGTGGCAGACGATATGCTTCATCCACGACATATCCGATACCCAGAGTTTCCAGACCGGCTTTTAGTGCTTTATGATTACGATGATGCCGCGCCCAGGAACGCTCCAGCCCTTCTTCGTACAAGATCACCAATGATTCATGCAGAGCGTATAGAGAGTTGGTTGGCGCAGTGTGATGATAGGTACGGGAAGCCCCCCAATAGCCGAGTAGTAAACTGATATCCATGAACCAACTGTGTACTTTTTCCGTACGATTTCTGACCAGATCTACTACTCTTTCTGAAAAACTGACAGGAGATAATCCTGGGGGACAGGACAAGCATTTCTGGCTACCGGAATAAATAGCATCAATATCCCATCCGTCCATATAAACCGGTGTTCCACCCAGTGACGTGACTGTATCCATAATTGTCAGACAATCATGCTTTCTTGCTATCTGGCCGATAGTCTTGGCATCTGATTGAACTCCCGTAGAAGTTTCGGCATGTACGAATGCCACAATCTTGGTATCTGGATTTTTCTTCAGCATATCTTCCACTTTTTGAGGATCAACCGGATCTCCCCATTTATCTTCTACCGCTAAGGGAATTCCGCCACAGCGTTCAACATTTTCAATCATCCGTCCGCCAAAGACACCATTCCTGCAAACAACAACTTTGTCTCCGGGCACAATCATGTTAACAAAACACATTTCCATTCCAACCGAACCTGGCCCGGAAACGGGGAAAGTCAGTAAATTGGTTGTCTGGAATACATACCGTAGCAAACCTTTCAATTCTTCCATCATTTCGGTGAAAACCGGGTCAAGGTGACCCAATGTCGGGCGAGCCATGGCAGATAAGACGCGCGAGTGTGTATCGGATGGTCCCGGGCCCAGCAGAGTACGTTGAGGCGGATAAAATGTGGTTATTTTTTTTTCTGGACGAAAGCTGTTAGTGGTCATGGATATTCCTAGTAAGTGTGAGTAAAAAATATTGTTTTTTGAATCCGGTTTCTATTTTTGCGTTTTTATTTTCTATTTTTGACCCCGAATCGGGATAAACAGCATCTTCCTTGGGATCTGTTCGAGATTTCGATCAAGAGAACAATGCAAGGCGAGACTGAGCGAAAGCGCAGAGCGTACTCAAATCAAGCAGGGATTTTATCAAGCGATCGTGAAATTTACTATTGCCTGTCCGTGGAAGGTAGCTTTAATAGCTTGTTAAAAGAAACACGCTATCAGTGTTTGATTGAAGGGGCTCTCGTAACGCTATCTTCAGATGTGGACGCAATGACTTGTCCAATGATTGCCGATGGCGGTATCGCATCAGGTTTATATTCCAAAGCAATTTCCAATACCTGGTCGATCCATTTTACAGGCTGGATATCCAACTTGCTTTTGATGTTTCCAGGGATTTCACTCAAATCCTTGACATTATCTTCCGGGATCAGAACCGTGCCTATCCCACCGCGATGAGCAGCCAGAAGCTTTTCTTTGAGCCCACCGATTGGAAGTATTTCGCCTCTAAGTGTAATTTCCCCGGTCATCGCAACGGATGCCCGCACAGGAACTCCGGTCAGAGCAGAAACCATTGCCAGACAGATACCAATACCTGCGCTTGGTCCGTCTTTAGGTGTGGCGCCTTCTGGCAGGTGAATATGAATATCATTTTTCAGGTAAAAATCATCTGATATCCCTAACACTATCGAGCGGCTCCGAACAACAGACAGGGCTGCCTGAATAGATTCTTGCATGACTTCACCCAGTTTGCCGGTTGTAATCGTTTTCCCCTTACCTGGCAGTACCACTGCTTCGATCCTCAATAACTCTCCACCCACCTCCGTCCAGGCCAATCCTGTGACTTGTCCAACCTGATTTTTTTCATCGGCCATACCATAAGAGTAGCGACGCACACCAAGATATTTATCAAGGTTGCGGGAGTTGATAATGGTTTTTTTCTCGTTCTTTTTGACCAGCAAGGTTTTGACAACTTTTCTGCAAATCTTGGATATTTCTCTTTCCATCGAACGTACTCCCGCTTCTCGGGTGTAGTAACGAACAATGTCGCGCAATGCAGATTCGGAAATGGATAACTCGCCTTCACTTAAACCGTGATCTTTCATTTGCTTGGGCAGAAGATATCGTTTTGCAATATTCAGTTTCTCGTCTTCGGTATAACCTGAAAGTCGGATGACTTCCATTCGGTCAAGAAGTGCGGGAGGAATGTTCAGTGTGTTTGCTGTAGCGACAAACATGACATCCGACAGATCATATTCCACTTCGATATAGTGATCAACAAATGTGTTATTTTGCTCTGGGTCAAGTACTTCGAGCAAAGCAGAAGAGGGATCGCCGCGGAAATCCATCCCCATTTTATCAACTTCATCCAGTAAAAACAGTGGGTTTTTGACACCGACTTTTGTTATGCTTTGTAGAATTTTGCCGGGCATGGAGCCTATGTAAGTTCGACGGTGTCCACGGATTTCGGCTTCATCGCGCATGCCTCCAAGAGACATGCGAACAAATTTACGGTTTGTAGCGCGGGCAATGGATCGACCCAGCGAAGTTTTGCCTACTCCAGGTGGGCCGACGAGGCACAGAATAGGCGCCTTGGATTTTGCAACTCGTTGTTGTACCGCGAGGTATTCAACAATTCTTTCCTTTACCTTTTCCAGGCCGTAATGATCTTCATCCAGGATCGATTCAGCAGTTTTTAATTCTTTACTGATTTTGGTTTTCTGTTTCCAAGGTAGTGCTACCAGTGTATCAATATAATTGCGTACAACTGTTGCCTCAGCAGACATAGGAGACATCAAACGCAGTTTTTTCAGCTCGGATTCTGCCTTGGCCAATGCTTCTCTAGGCAGGGAAGCCAGTTTTATTTTTCTTTCAATCTCTTCAAGATCGGTACCATCTTCCCCTTCCCCCAATTCTTTCTGAATGGCCTTGACCTGTTCATTCAGATAGTAATCTCGCTGGCTTTTTTCCATCTGGCGCTTTACTCTGCCACGAATTCGCTTTTCCACCTGAAGGATATCCAGCTCGGCTTCCAGTAGCCCGAGCAGGCGTTCTAAGCGAGGCTGAATTTCAAAAATTTCCAGAATTTCCTGTTTTTGTTCCAATCTCAAGGGAAGATAGGCGGCGATCGTATCAGCCAATCGCCCTGCTTCATCAATTCCTGTCAGGGAAGCGAGAATTTCTGATGGAATTTTTTTATTTAATTTGACGTATTGATCAAATTGAGAAAGCAGTGCACGCCGCAATGCCTCAATTTCTGATGTATCAATTTCATTGATCTCAACTGAAACAGCTTTGCCTGAAAAGGAGGTTTCGGAGTCATTAAAACATTCGATCTCTGCTCGATAGCTTCCTTCCACCAGCACCTTGACTGTTCCGTCGGGGAGTTTCAGCATTTGCAAAATGCTTGAAACACAACAGACCTTGTAAAGATCCTGAGGAGAAGGATCATCTTTAGTGGCTGATTTTTGAGCGACTAACAGAATGTTTTTTCCAGCTTCTGTCGCAGCTTCTAAAGCTTTGATGGATTTGGGTCGCCCCACAAACAGCGGAATAACCATATGTGGAAAGACCACTACGTCACGTAGCGGGAGCAAAGGTAAATCTAACTCGTTTGATTCTTTAGTTTCGAGAGTATCCGATGTCATATCATTTGTATCCTGCAGAAAACATGGGGTGCAAAGGTATGGTAACACTGTTGAAAACAGATACTCATAATGCCCTAAGAAGCAAACCTTTAAAAGAACTTGTACTTATTTCAAACCTCTGGCCAATTTGGGTTTTTCGGCATAAATTATGATGGGTTGAAGATCATCATTGGTGGAGTTGCTTTCAATCACTACTTTGGAGACGTTCTCAATTGAAGGCAAATCATACATAATATCCAACAGTGTTTCTTCAAGGATGGAACGTAATCCTCGTGCTCCGGTTTTTCGTGCAAGTGCCTTCCTGGCAATTGCTACAAGCGCCTGCTCGCGGAACTCCAGTTCAACGCCCCCTTCCATACTGAATAGTTTGCCGTATTGTTTAACCAACGCATTCTTGGGTTCGACCAGAATTTGAATCAACGCTGCCTCGTTCAATTCACGTAGTGTTGCCACAACCGGTAAGCGTCCGATAAACTCTGGAATCAGACCGTATTTAATTAAATCTTCCGGCTCAATGTCATTCAGTATCTTGTTCAGTTCCTTGCGATCGTTCTGATTGATGACATCTGCGCCAAAGCCTATGCCACTTTTTTCAGAGCGTGCACGTATGATTTTGTCAATACCATCAAATGCTCCGCCGCAAATGAACAGTATATTTGTGGTATCAATCTGGATAAATTCCTGGTTGGGATGTTTGCGCCCACCTTGAGGAGGTACCAGAGCGGTTGTGCCCTCAATTAGTTTGAGTAGTGCCTGCTGTACACCTTCTCCCGAGACATCCCGGGTGATGGAGGGATTGTCTGATTTACGCGAGATTTTATCTATTTCGTCGATGTACACAATTCCGCGCTGAGCTTTTTCAACATCGTGGTTACTTGCCTGCAGCAGCTTCTGAATAATGTTTTCTACATCTTCACCAACATATCCTGCTTCCGTTAGTGTTGTTGCATCGGCAATAACGAACGGGACATCCAGCAATCTTGCCAGTGTCTGCGCCAGTAAAGTCTTGCCGGATCCGGTCGGTCCTATCAGTAGTATGTTGCTTTTGGCAAGCTCAATATCATCGCTACCATTATTAATTTTTGATAGATTTCTTAATCGTTTGTAGTGGTTGTAAACAGCGACAGACAGTATTTTTTTCGCGGATTCCTGTCCGATGACATATTGATCCAGGGTTTCACAAATTTCATGTGGGGTTGGCAAGCTTGTTTTAGATAACTTGGCAGTTTCATCAACCTGAATTTCTTCACGAATGATGTCATTACAAAGATCGATACACTCATCGCAAATGAATACAGATGGTCCGGCGATTAACTTCCTGACCTCTCGCTGACTTTTTCCGCAAAAAGAACAATACAAAAGTTTTTCGTCATTTGTTTTTTCAGACATTATCCCACCCCACAATCGTCATACGAATACTGCTCTTGTTCAGCAAGAGCAATTTATATTACTCCTGTTTCACTTTTCTGCTCGTTAACACTGCATCCACCAAACCATATTTGACTGCAGCTTCTGCACCTAGAAAATTGTCACGATCAGTATCCTTCTCAATGGTCTTGATCGTCTGACTGGTATGTTTTGCCAGAATTTCATTTAAACGTCCTTTCAACGCCAGGATTTCCTTGGCGTGTATTTCTATGTCGGATGCTTGTCCCTGAAATCCTCCCAGCGGCTGGTGAATCATGACGCGTGAATTAGGCAGACAATAGCGCTTATCCTTGGCACCTGCAGTAAGCAGCAAGGCACCCATGCTGGCAGCTTGACCTATACAAAGTGTGCTGACATCCGGTTTAATGAATTGCATCGTGTCGTATACAGCCAGTCCTGCTGTGACAAGCCCGCCGGGAGAATTGATATATAAGGAAATATCTTTTTCTGAATTTTCAGACTCTAAAAACAAAAGCTGTGCTATTACCAGGTTGGCAGATGTTTCTGTAACCGGGCCCACCAGAAAAATGATTCTTTCTTTGAGCAACCTGGAATAAATGTCGTAGGCGCGCTCTCCTCGACCGCTGGACTCGATTACCATAGGAATCAGGCCCAAGCCTGTCGTATTCAATTCGTTTTTCTCCCAATCAAGCATTGGTTGCATGTGAATAACCCATTAATTCATCAAAGGTAACATTTTGATCAACGATATTGGCTTTGTCCAGTATCCATGATACGGCGTTATCCTCCAAGACAAGCGGCTCTATTTCCTTGAGCCGTTCAGGAGAGGTGTAGTGCCACTTGACAACCTGTTCGGGGTTCTCATAACTTTGGGCATGTTCCTCAATAAAACTTTTGATTTGCTCGGGTTTTACACCCAGCTCATGTTCTTCAATCAGTTTGGATAAAACAAGTCCCAGCCTGACACGTTGTTCAGCCTTTTCCAGAAAGGCATCTCTTTGCAGACTCGGGTCTTTATGAAGACCACGTGCTGCCCGGGTGCTTTGTATTTCTTCAATCAACCGATCTGCCTCTTGCTGAACCAGAGTCCTTGGAACCTGTACTGAAACCTTGTCCAGCAGGGATTGCATGACTTGTTCCTTGAGTTTCGCCCGGATGCGCTGGGTAGTTTCACGCTGAAGATTGGCTTTGATTTCCGAATGCATTTTTTCGATGTTGCCATCCTCAACACCCAGTAACTTAGCGAATTCACTGTCAATATTCGGTAATTCGGGGGCTTCAACGCGATTGAGCTGGATTGTAAAGACTACTTTCTTTCCAGCGACCTCCTTGCCTGAGTAGTCTTCAGGAAAAATCATGTCAAACGTTTTTTCCTGTCCTGTACCCATACCCAGGATCGATGCCTCGAAATCTTCCAGAAGACGCCCCTCCCCAAGAATGACGTTGAAGTCCTTTGCCTGGCCGCCAGCGAAATTCTTTCCATCCAGAGATCCCTGGTAATGGATGTTGACCCGGTCACCTGTTTGTGCCAAACGATCTACTGACGTATAGCTTGTCCTCTGTTTGCGTAAAATGTCCAGTGTTTTCTGGATTTCCGCATCACCGATTTGTAAAACGGGCTTGTTTATCGTAATCGAACTTAAATCACCTAGCTCGATATCAGGATAGGTTTCAAAGGTTGCATGGAATTCATAGCTTGAATTATCTGTTCCGGAATTTCGAGATTCAAAGTTTGGAACACCAGCAATACGATAGTTTTCTTGACTGATACGCTCGCTAAACTGTTGTTGCAACAATTCTCCCAGAACTTCATGCTCAACCTGATGGCCATATTGCTGGGCCACGATCTTTATTGGAACCTTGCCTGGACGAAATCCTTGAATCTTGATTTTTGGAGCCAGGCGCTTCAGGCGTTGGCCCACTTCGGCTTCAACTTTTTCCCGTGAAACAGAAAGTTCAATATTGCGTTCCAGTGGATTGGAGACTTTCCCTTGTATTTGCATCTATTTCCCTGAGCGGATACGTAACATTTCGATTAATCAAATGGTATGATCTTGCCGGAGTGATCTGAATATTTCTTGCTCCTGTGGTGCGAAAGGGGGGACTCGAACCCCCACACCTCATCGGCGCCAGAACCTAAATCTGGTGCGTCTACCAATTCCGCCACTTTCGCGCGCCGGTCGTTCAAAAGGCAACAGGATCAGAATTCCTAAAACAATTTTTGCTTACACAGCCATGGCGCAGCTTGTTTTGCAGCGAATCACACCACACCCTTTTATGACCAGATTATACTCTCTTCTAACTGTCAGGACAGATTTCCTGTCCATTGTGCAGTGATTCCTTCTGGCAATTGAAAGTTTTTCCAGTTACTCCACGACTATTTGGCCCCATCAAAAAGAGGTAGGTTTCCATCAGATCTTCCGGTTTGGGTAGCAAGCGATTATTGTTTCCTGGGTGGGTTTTTGTCCGTTGTGGCGTGTCTACGGCACCAGGAATCAGCGCGTTAATGCGCAAATTGGGATAAATCTCCCATTCTTCGGCCTGAATCCTGACCAGTGCACTTATACCGGCCTTTGCTACTGCAAAAGCACCCCAGTAAGCTGCGGGTACCTGTCCGTGAGTATCTCCTGTCATAATCACGCTGGCATCAGAAGCGGCCTTGAGTAATGGAAAACAGGCGCGAGTCAGCAGTGCAGGTATGAGAAGATTGACCTGTAGAGTGGTTTGCCAGTGCTCAAGCGTATGGAACTCAAGCGGCATTGGGCCGTTGATCCAAGCGACATTGTGCAAAATGCCATCCAGTTGGCCGATTTGGGAGTGAATCGCCTCAGTCAGCTTCGTAATGTCAGCTTCAGTAACCTGCTCGAAATCGAATGGCAAAATGATGGCTGATGCCTTGCCAAGTGCTTCGATTTCATCATACACCCGCTCAAGTTTTCCAGCTTTACGCCCATGCAGGATGACTGTGGCGCCATACTCAGCGAAAGTGAGTGCTGCTGTGCGCCCAATGCCCTGTCCTGCACCTGTGACTAGGATCACCCGATCCGCAAGCAAATTCCGGTTATCCGAATAAGTTTTCAAAGTATTCCACTATGGTTATTTCGGCACGATCGATGAAAATCAAAAACCACAACGTCCGGTTTTTGCATTCCGATCCGTTGTGGCTTGTTATTGTTAACAGATAGACTGATTCGGATCGATTACATGTCCATACCGCCCATACCGCCCATGCCGCCCATACCAGCACCTGCTCCGGGTGCATCTTCTTTGGGAAGCTCCGCAACCATTGCATCCGTCGTCAGAATCAATCCTGCAACTGATGAAGCATTCTGCAGTGCGGAGCGAGTTACTTTGGTCGGATCCAGTACACCCATGGCTACCAGATCGCCATATTCACCTGTTGCGGCATTGTAACCAAAGTTACCTTGACCTTCTTTGACTTTATTGACGACCACGGAAGCTTCGTCACCGCAATTGGTTACGATCTGACGCAGCGGTTCTTCCAGTGCACGCAGAACGATCTTGATGCCGGAGTCCTGATCGTGGTTTTCACCTTTGGTCTTGCTCACAGCATCAATTGTACGCAGCAGGGCGACGCCACCCCCGGGGATAATACCTTCCTCAACCGCAGCGCGTGTTGCATGAAAAGCATCTTCAACGCGGGCTTTCTTTTCCTTCATTTCCACTTCGGTGGCAGCGCCCACCTTGATCAGGGCCACTCCTCCTGCCAGCTTGGCCACGCGTTCCTGAAGCTTCTCGCGATCATAGTCGCTGCTTGCTTCTTCAATTTGCTTGCGGATCTGTGTAACGCGCGCTTCAATGGTTTTGGTATCACCAGCACCATCAATAATGGTGGTATTTTCCTTGCCGACTTCAATGCGCTTGGCCTGACCGAGATCTTCCAGTCTGGTTTTTTCCAGGGATAATCCGACTTCTTCAGCAATAACGGTACCACCCGTCAGGATCGCAATATCTTCCAACATGGCCTTGCGACGATCACCGAAACCAGGTGCCTTGACTGCACAGGTTTTGAGAATGCCGCGAATATTGTTGACCACCAGCGTGGCCAGCGCTTCACCATCAACGTCCTCAGCAATGATCAGCAGAGGTTTGCCGGCTTTTGCCACTTGCTCCAGTATTGGCAACAGATCACGAATATTGGATATTTTTTTGTCATGCAACAGAATGAACGGACTTTCAAGTGCTGCAATCTGTTTTTCAGCGCTGCTGACAAAATAGGGAGAGAGATAGCCGCGATCAAACTGCATGCCTTCCACGACATCCAGTTCATTCTCCAGGCCGGAACCATCTTCAACGGTAATGACACCTTCCTTGCCGACTTTATCCATTGCTTCTGCAATGATTTTGCCGATTTCAGTGTCGGAGTTGGCGGAAATGCTGCCAACCTGAGCAATTTCCTTGCTGGTGGAGCAAGGCTTGGACAATTTTCTTAATTCTTCTACCGCAACAGTCACTGCCTTTTCAATTCCGCGCTTCAGATCCATTGGATTCATTCCGGCGGCGACGTAGCGCATGCCTTCTTTGACGATAGCTTGCGCCAGAACGGTTGCAGTCGTCGTGCCATCTCCAGCAGTATCCGAGGTTTTGCTGGCAACCTCTTTGACCATTTGGGCGCCCATGTTTTCGAACTTGTCTTTCAGTTCAATTTCCTTTGCAACCGACACGCCATCCTTGGTAATGGTTGGGGCGCCGTACGAGCGTTCCAGTACAACATTACGGCCTTTGGGGCCGAGGGTCACCTTGACTGCATCTGCCAGTACATTTACACCAGCGATTACGGCGCTGCGCGCTGCATCTCCAAATCTTACTTCTTTAGCTGCCATATCTTTTCTCCTGATTTCAGTTGGTTATTCAACGATCTATTAGTATTAACCTTCAATCACACCCATGATGTCTTCTTCACGCATGACCAGGAACTCTTCGCCCTTGATTTTTACAGCCTGGCCGGCATATTTGCCGAAGAGTACTTTGTCGCCGGTCTTGACTTCCAGCGCACGGACTTTACCGTCTTCGCCAATCTTTCCCTTACCTACGGCGATGATCTCACCTTGATCCGGTTTTTCTGCAGCGGTATCAGGAATGACAATGCCGGATGCAGTCTTGCGTTCTTCTTCCAGTCGTTTAACAATTACACGATCATGCAAAGGGCGAATATTCATAGTCCTTTTCTCCTACAATGGTTAGAAAAAAATAAAAAGTCCATCAATAATAATTTGAATCTGGCTAAGCAAGTCTTATCAACGCGCTTTAAGCCTCACGACAACCCGTTATTAGCACTCAATGCGGTTGAGTGCTAATAATAGAGGCTATCATAAGGAATTTCAAGACAGTGAACGATAAAAATATCTCTTTACACAGCTACCAGGCTGTCTGGCATCCCTGTACCCAGATGAAGCATCACGAAGTGTTTCCGCCTGTATGCATTACTAGGGGGGAGGGTGTGTGGTTGTATGGCGCGGATGGCAAGCGCTACCTGGATACCATCAGCTCCTGGTGGGTCAATTTGTTCGGACATTGTAACCCCCGCATCAATGCTGCAATTATTGATCAATTGGGTAAGCTGGAGCATGTTATGCTGGCCGGACTGGTTCATGAGCCTGTAGCGAGACTGTCAGAACGATTGAGTGCGATAACGCCAGGCGATCTGAGTCATTGCTTTTATGCCAGTGATGGTGCGTCAGCCAATGAGATCGCGCTCAAAATGAGTTTTCACTACTGGCAGCAAAGCGGTTTCTCCAATAAGACCCAATTCATCAGTCTGCAAAATGGTTACCATGGAGAAACCCTGGGAGCATTGTCAGTCACGGATGTCCCGCTTTTCAGACAGATTTATGCGCCGTTGTTACGTCCTGCGCATCCGGTTCCCACGCCTGACTGGCGCTTTGCTGAAGCAGGAACAACGCCGGAAATCCATGCGTTGCAGGCTGCCGCCGCACTGGAGAGTTATCTTGCGGAGCATCATGTCAGTATAGCGGCCCTGATTCTGGAGCCGCTTATTCAGGGAGCAGGTGGGATGGGCATGTACCACCCGGTCTATTTGCAACGTGCACGGGAAATTTGTGATACCTACCAGATACATTTAATCGCGGATGAAATTGCTGTTGGATTCGGTCGGACCGGTACTCTGTTTGCGTGTGAGCAGGCTGCCATTACGCCAGATTTCATGTGTCTTGCCAAAGGATTGAGTGGAGGCTATTTACCCTTGTCGGTGGTGATGACTAATGACACGATCTATCGTGCATTTTATCGTGATGAAACCAGTCAGGCCTTTCTCCATTCCCATTCTCATTCCGGTAATATTCTTGCCTGTCGGGCAGCACTGGCTGCACTTGATATCCTGGAGCAGGATCATGTGATCGAAACAAATCGTAAAAAAGCTGACTTTCTGAATCAGTGTTTGCAGCCTGTCCGGGAACATCCGGATGTCAGAGATTTTCGCAACTGCGGCATGATCTGGGCGTTTGAAGTGGCTGACCCTCGGCCAGGTTTTACACATCGCTTTGCGCAAAAGGGGCTGGAGCGGCAGCTTTTGATACGCCCTTTGGGAAACACGGTCTACATCATGCCGCCATATATCATTAATGAGGAGGAAATGGAACTGATGACCCAAGGCATTCTGCGCATTCTCAATGAGCTGTAAGCAGTTATGCAGATTACCTTTCTGGGCGGGGCAGGGGAAGTAACGGGATCATGCTACTTGATTGAAACGAAGGATGTGCGCTTCCTGGTGGATTGCGGCATGTTCCAGGGCGGGCGGGATGCAGGTCGTAAAAATTTTGCTGCAATCGACTTCAATCCGGAATCAATCGATTTTGTTTTGCTGACCCATGCCCATGTGGATCATTCCGGGTTATTGCCGCGCCTGAGCGTGCTTGGGTTCAGAGGATCCGTCTACATGACTCGAGCCACGGCAGATCTGCTTTCAATCATGTTGAGAGACAGTGCTCACATTCAGGAAAAAGAAGCGGAGTGGCATGCAAAAACGGCGTTACGTAATAAGAAACGTTCGCTGCGTTATGAAAGTGTACCGCTTTACACTGTTACCCAGGCGGAAACGTTTCTCAAGCAAATGCGAGGTATTGATTACGATGAAATGTGCCAGCCACACCTATCGGTGCAGTGTCGTTTCCGTGATGCCGGGCATATTATTGGATCAGCCGTTATCGAGGTTTGGCTGAAATCCGGTACCAGGCAGAAAAAAATTGTTTTCTCGGGCGATCTGGGACAGCCAGGTCATCCCATCGTACGCGATCCAGTATTTATCAAAGAGGCTGATTATCTGCTGATTGAATCTACTTATGGCAACCGCTGTCATCGCAGTATGCAAGACACGCGCGATGAGATGGTGGAAATTATCTGTCAAACGCTGATCCATAAACGCGGCAATATTATCGTGCCGGCTTTTGCCGTCGGGCGTACTCAGGATTTGTTATTTCTGCTGGCAGATCTGCAATGTCAGGGGCGCTTGGGAGCGATGGATATTTACGTGGATTCACCCATGGCACTGGCAGCTACAGAAATCACGCTCAGGCATAGGGAATTATTTGATAGGGAAACAATCGACATCATGAACTGGCACAGCCAGCATAACAAAAACCTGCGGATTCATTTCGTACGGGAAGTTGAGGATTCAATCCGACTCAATTATATGAAATCCGGTGCAGTTGTTATTTCTGCCAGTGGCATGTGTGAGGCTGGACGCATCAAATATCACCTGAAGTATAATTTGCCCAGACCGGAATGCAGCATATTATTCACCGGTTTTCAGGCGGCAGGCACGTTGGGGCGCAGGCTGGTGGATGGTGTCAGAAATGTTCGTATTTTGGGTGAACAAATCCCTGTGCGTGCATCTATTCATACAGTTGGCGGGCTTTCTGCTCATGCAGACCAAGAAAACCTGCTTGACTGGCTAAGAGGATTCAGCCGCCCCCCGCAAAAAACTTTTATTGTTCATGGCGAACCAGGTAACGCTGAGGCTTTTGCCCATGCAATCCGAGAACAGCTGCAGTGGCCTGTGAGTATTCCTCGGCGCATGGCTTCTGAGCGACTGGGCTGATTCTATCTCCGGCTGAAAGTAGAATCAGCATCCGCAGCGGTCGATTATTTGGTTTTACTGTTTTCCAGAATAAATTCCGCCAGACGTTGTGCCGGTTCACCCGTAATATTCGGGAAAGCAGTCATCGTCATGCCGCCTTTTTGGACTTTCTCGATAATTGCTTCCTTGGTATTCATCTTGGCACTCAGGAGCATGACGTTACCGTTTGTTTCCGGTTTGTGACATTTGGTGCAGCTGGCGAAAAAAATATCTTCGCCACTGGCAGTTTCTGCCGGGGTGTAAGTATCAGTCTTCGCACATCCCGTCAGTCCGATTGCTGCAGAAATCACCAATAATCCGATCGTTTCGTTCATTTTTCTCTCCATTTGACAAGGGCCGTTATTATAGCTGCTATCCGCCCTGATTGAATCATTGCTGCAAGCTCATGTGGTGTGCTTGTAAAATACCATTTTTAGCCCGGTTGCTCTGTAGTAGCCGAAAATACTCCCCTTCCATTACTACGGACTGGATCATGAAAATCGCTACCTGGAATGTGAATTCGCTTAAAGTCCGATTGCAGCAGGTAATCGACTGGCTGAACGTTAACCAGCCGGATGTCCTCTGTCTGCAGGAAACCAAACTGCAGGATGAATTTTTTCCGCTGGATGCCATTGCACAGACGGGCTATCAGCCGATCTACACCGGCCAGAAAACATATAACGGCGTTGCACTGTTGGGTAAGGAGGCAGGGGAAGATGTATGCGCAGCTTTGCCCGGCCTGGATGATCCGCAGAAAAGGCTGATTGCAGCAACCTATGGCGATTTACGTATTATCTGTGTATATGTGCCGAACGGAGAGCGCGTCGATTCTGAAAAATATGCCTATAAACTGGAATGGCTGTCGATGCTGAACGTTTTTCTACAACAGCAACGAGCGCGCTACGGCAGGGTGGCATTGCTGGGAGATTTCAATATTGCACCGGAAGATCGTGATGTTTATGATCCTGAAGCCTGGCGGGGGCAAGTGTTGTGTAGTGAGGCCGAGCGACAGGCTTTTCGCGGATTGCTGGATACCGGATTTGTAGACAGTTTTCACTTGTTCGAACAGCCGGAAAAAATATATACCTGGTGGGATTACCGTATGATGGCCTTCCGCCGGAACAGGGGGCTGCGTATTGATCATATCTTGCTGAGTCACGAAACAGCGGACAGGTGTGCTGCCTGGCAAGTGGACAAAGCACCCAGGAAACTGGAGCGGCCATCAGATCATGCACCGGTATGGGTGGAGCTGGCGTAAGCGACAAGTATAAGAATTCTGTGTGTGATTTCATTCCCAAATTAAAAATAACATGAAGGCGAGCCGCAGACAGTATAAGTAATGCGGCAAGGTGAAGCCGACAAAGCCAACTTTGATGTAGAGATGGGATAACAAGCCTGGGGGAGGCGCGAATGATTATTGGATTGCCCAAAGAGACAAAAGAGGACGAGTACCGGGTCGGGCTCACTCCGGGCAGCGTGCATACACTGGTTGAACGGGGACACCAGGTTCTGGTTGAGATCGGGGCGGGTATCGGCAGCCTTATTTCCGATCAGGATTATCGGGAAGCCGGGGCAACAATTGTCATGCACGCTGCGGATGCCTGGGCAGCCGAACTGGTTGTCAAGGTAAAAGAACCAACCGAGGCGGAATATCAATATCTGCGAAAAGATTTGTTGTTGTTTGCCTATCTGCATCTGGCTTCGAACAGAATCTTGACAGAAAAACTGCTCGCTAGCGGTATCAGCGCAATTGCCTATGAAACCGTACAAGTGGCATCCGGCGCATTACCATTGTTGACACCCATGAGCGAGGTGGCTGGGCGAATGGCTGTGCAGATTGGTGCAACCTATCTACTGAAAACACAAGGGGGCCGGGGTGTGTTGATGGGTGGCGTACCAGGCGTTGCGCCCGCCAACGTGGTTATTCTGGGCGCGGGTGTTGTAGGTACCAATGCTGCGGTTGTTGCTACTGGCATGGGGGCGATGGTTACAGTGCTGGATATCAATCATGATCGTTTAAAAGCGCTGGATGACCGTTTTTCCGGGCGATTGCAAACTCGGTATTGTGATGCAGTCAACGTCCGCCAGGCAGTTTACGAGGCAGATCTCGTCATCGGCGCAGTATTGATCCCCGGCGGACGTTCGCCCTGGTTGGTAACCCGGGAAATGTTGCCGAAAATGCACGCCGGTTCAGTGATTGTCGATGTGGCGGTCGATCAAGGCGGATGTGTGGAAACAACCTGGCCGACCACACACAGTCATCCCGTTTTTGAAGTCGATGGCGTGCTGCATTATTGTGTGACGAACATGCCAGGAGCGGTTCCGCGTACCAGCACCTTTGCACTGAACAATCAGACTATCAGCTATGTCGTCTGCCTGGCAGATGGAGGGCTGGCATCCCTGCAGAACAATCAGGCGCTGATGAATGGTCTGAATATCCATCATGGCCAAGTGATGCATTCAGCAGTGGCCGAGGTTTTCGGCTTACCCTATACGTCTCCGCTCGATGTGCTGGTTGCCTGATTATGTTTTCATAAAGGACCGCCTGCAGCACTTTGAATAATGCCCCAGATGTTATTCCGTCATCCTGTATGGAAGCGCTTGAGAGAGGTACAATAACAGGAATGCCTATGCCAATCGTGGAAAAATCCAATGACGCTACTCTCAAAAGCAAAAAGCTGATCAATGCTGTTCCCGGATGCGCAAGATTTATGCAGAGTATCCACTTCTGTGGGTTACAGGGCTGAACCTGATCGAAGATTTGCCATAGAAAGACGTAGGCTTACCAAGTGATAAAAACTACCCTGGTAAAGGGATAGTACCTCTGATTATCGGTTGTCTATCATTCAAAAGTTTCGGCCGCAACCAATTCGTCTGAAAGCTATAATCCTGATTGTCATAGCGTCATTGTCAAAAACAGGAGAGATTTCATGAAACGGCATACAAGGAGAAGAATCAGCCCGATCACTTTGTCAGGCTGGATAAAACGCGGGGGGCTGATCTGGATGGCAGCTGTTATTGGTATCTATTCATTACCCTCTCTGGCAGAAAGTATCGGTAGTGTATCAACCCGGTTCAAGTTGTTGGGTGCCAACGATAAAATCGTGGTGGAGGCGTTTGATGATCCGGAGGTGGCGGGTGCGACATGCTATTTGAGTCGGGCAAAAACGGGTGGAATAAGTGGTACGGTGGGGGTGGCCGAAGACAGATCAGAGGCTTCCATTGCCTGCCGCCAGACAGGGCCGATTGTATTGTCGGAGAAGATAAAAAATGGTAAGTCAGATGGAGATGAAGTATTCAAGAAGAGCACCTCGCTGCTGTTTAAAACATTACAGGTAGTACGATTCTACGATGCCAAACGGAATGTGTTGATCTATCTGAGTTATAGTGATCGCGTCATTGAAGGCTCACCACAAAACAGTATATCCGTAATTCCGGTTATGCCTTGGCATTAATCCATTTTATGAATAAATTATCTTCGCGCCTATCGAAGGGATAGTTTGCAACCGTTATGTGATCCGGAAAAAGACTTTTTTATCAGTATTTCCAGATTCTGTTTACACGCTACACGCATCAATTCGTTGTTGCAGCTGTGTGAACTGCATTCTCTGTTTTCCACAAAAGCGTCGGATCTGGCCCGGTGAGCGTGGGCCTGCTGACGATTGAGCAGCGAGTTTGTTCATTAATCAGATCATTTGGCCAGTCACGCGTCTGTTGTGCAGCTCTTGGACTTCTTCATTGGCTGGTTCCTCACAAAAGAGGCGTTTTATATTGAGCGTACTGCATGATCAGAGTGGCGATCACTCTTGGCGCGCAGCAGCTTCATCTGCCCATAACGTTTGATCTCCAGGGGATTGATTGCACTGACCTTGTGTCTGGCTTCATGGTCAGGTATGGGCGGGCAGTTTGCGGCAGCATACGATGCATCTGGTAAGGTGCAATCGATGGGCCCCTTTGCTTCCAAAAACTGTTCGTGTGAGAACGATGATATGCTGGCGTCTATGGTGTCTTCCCGACGTGAACAATCTTTAAGCCAATCCATCGGTGCCCTGATCGCCCAGCATTTGTGGGCAAAAATTCTGCTGGGGATGGCGCTGGGCACCCTCACGGGTCTTGCATTATCTCCTGGTGGTCTGGCATTGCTGGAAAACGATACGGTGCTCACGGCAGTGGAGTGGATTGCGCTGCCCGGGGTCATTTTTCTGGAAATGCTCAAAATGGTGGTCATTCCGCTGATTGTCTGCTCTATTGCGCTCGGTATTCTGACCAGCGGCTCTCCATCTCAATTGAAGCGAATGGGAGGATTCATCGTGCCGTACTTCGTTATCACTTCTTTTGTTGCCGTAGGAATTGGTCTTGCCATTGCGCTCGTCATTCAGCCGGGATATGCGGTCGGCACCAGTATGGATGCGCTGGTGGCTGGCATGACAGTTGACGGTGGCATGAAAATATTCGACGATCTGACGGTTCCGCAACGCATTGTCAACCTCATCCCCTCCAATTTCATTGAAGCAGCCATGCAGACGGATATGCTCAAAGTCGTAATTGGTGCGATTTTTCTCGGTGTGGCGGCATTGACAATCCCGCGCGAAATCACAAAGCCGTTCGAGGATTTATGCTTATTCGGACAAGTGGCGGCAATGAAGATCATCAGCTGGGCCATGGCACTGGCACCCTATGCTGTATTCGGTCTGATGGTCGATGCTATGGCACGATTGGGCTTTGATGCGCTGGCTGCGATTGGTTGGTACATGGGGTGTGTATTACTGGGACTTGTGATCATCCTCTGCTTGTATCTGTTCGGCGTGGCTGTTTTCGGTCATCATTCACCACTCGAATTTCTACGCGCGATACGGGATGTGCAATTGCTGGCTTTTTCCACTTCCAGCTCGGCTGCCGTTATGCCTTTATCCATTCGTGCAGCTGAAGAAAATCTCGGTATCAGGGAAGATATCAGTCGTTTTGTTATTCCTATTGGTACGACGATCAATATGGATGGCACTGGGCTGTATCAGGCAGTAGCCGCTATTTTCCTGTGCCAGATATTTAAGGTGGATCTGAGTTTTACAGAAATGATCCTGCTGTTATGCACTACGGTCGGTGCTTCGATTGGTACACCGGCCACACCGGGTGTCGGTATTGCCGTGCTGGCCACTATTTTATCGGGCATCGGCGTGCCATCTGCTGGAATCGGCATCATTCTGGGTGTCGATCGCATTCTCGATATGTGCCGCACGGCCATTAATGTTACCGGTGATCTGACTGCTGTCGTCATCGTGGATAAATGGATGACAGGAAGGCCTGTTTAGAGAGCCAGTGAAAAATTACCTGCGCTGTCATTTCTGCATTGAAAGTCGGCGAAAAGCGGAGTTTGTGCGTAATAAATGAGCATTGTGAGCCGACTTTCGTCTTGAATTTGCCTCGCTGACATTTTTCAGGGGTTCCTTAGCTTGTTCAGAATCGCGCTGAAGGGCATACTTCCTTTTTTATCTGCGCTTGCCAGCTCTTTGCTGTTGCCTGTTTATCTTATTACAGTCGAGCCAGCTTGATGGTAAGCGTTTATCATCGAGTGGCATGTCTTGACTAAGTTTTGATGAGGAAGTAGTCTTGGCGGCTGAGTATTATGGCAGTGAGGATAACTGGTTACCTGAGAGGGCTTGAGGTAGCGGATTATTATTTTGATTACTGGGAATACCGACAGGTAGTGGAGGAGAGAGATGAGATTAGGGGAGTGGATAAAGGGGGTCATGCTGTGTGCGGGTATGATGTTATGTGGTTACACATATGCGGACATATCGACGGTACCGGACGAAACGCGTATGACGTCTTCTGCTTGAAAAAAAAAAAAGA
>NZ_QRCC01000013.1 GCF_009833125.1 Nitrosomonas sp. HPC101 | reverse complement strand
TATTGATTTTATTTAAATGTTTGGTCGGGGTGAGAGGATTTGAACCTCCGGCTCCTGCGTCCCGAACGCAGTACTCTACCAGGCTGAGCTACACCCCGAATGAAAAAGTTTATCGAATAAAACAGTATCCGTAAGAAAATATTCAGGCTATCCAGTGGAAATTATTGAAACTGGCGATCACAGCGTGCGTTAATAATTTCTTGAAACAGCAAACTCTGCCAATTCTAGCAAACATTGCTTATAGATAGAATCACGGAGCGTAGAGATTACGGAGGTGGCCATACTGGCTTCTTTATGGGCGCACTGTTTTGCGTAATCCAGCGCGCCGGTTTCCCGGATGATTCTGAGTACGGGTTCAAAGCCATCTTTCCCACCGGATTCAATGGCGTGACGGACAGTATTTGCCTGATCGGGCATGCCGGCGCGCATGGCAAATATAAGTGGCAGTGTTGGTTTTCCTTCTGCCAGATCGTCACCCAGATTTTTGCCTGTGTCGTGATCATCGCCCGAATAGTCCAGTAAATCATCTACCAGCTGGAACGCGGTGCCCAGATGCATACCATAGGCAGCCAGCGCTTCTTCTTCAGCCGGAGTGGCTTGGCCGAGTATCGCTCCTAACCGGCTGGCTGCTTCAAACAGTTTGGCGGTTTTGAAGCGGATAACCTGCAGGTAGTTTTCTTCTTCAACGTTCGAATCACGGCAGTTGAGTAACTGCAGCACCTCGCCCTCGGCGATAGTATTGGTTGCATCAGCCAGTACTTCCATGACTCGCATGTTATCGACTTCTACCATCATCTGGAAAGCGCGTGAATACAGGAAATCACCAACCAGAACACTGGCAGCGTTGCCGAACAGCGCATTGGCTGTGACCTGATTACGGCGCAACCGGGATTCATCTACCACGTCATCATGCAATAGTGTGGCTGTGTGGATAAATTCGACGACGGCAGCGAGATTGTGATGGTGAGCACCTTTGTAATCGAATAATCCTGCAGCCAGAATGACTAATGCTGGCCGTAGTCTTTTTCCGCCACTGTGGATAATATATTCGCTGACCTGCCGAACAAGAACAACTTGAGAATGAAGCTTTTGCTGGATAACGTTATCAACTTCGCTCATATCTTTGGCGATAACGTTTCTGATTGACTCGATTGACACAATGACTCCCCGAAGAAACCGCTATGGTAGAAATGTCTCTACCCGGGTGTCAAGGATTCCCGCAAGCAGAACAGTCGGGATACATACCGTGCAGCGTATTGCCATGGAACTTCCATTGATTGGGACGGTATAACTTCCGTTATAATTAGCCAATTTTGAATTGGCGTCATCAGGATATTTTTCATGCAACTTTTTGCTTTTGGTGTCAACCATCATACTGCACCTTTAGATGTACGGGAGCATGTGTCTTTTACGGAAGAGTCGATGCAGCATGCGCTTCATGATCTGGTGAGTCACCAGCTGGTTAAGGAGGCGGCTATCGTCTCAACGTGCAACCGTACTGAAATATACTGTAACACTGATACACCTGATAAAGCTGTTGGCTGGCTGGCTGATTTTCATCATCTCCGGACCGGAGTCCTTGAACCCTACCTGTATAAATTGCCGCGGGAGCAGGCTGTAAAACATGCATTTCGCGTTGCCAGCGGACTGGATTCCATGGTGCTGGGCGAAGCGCAGATACTGGGGCAAATGAAGAATGCAGTGAAATCAGCTGAACAGGCGGGAACACTGGGACTGCTGTTGCATAAAATGTTTCAACGCACATTTTTTGTAGCCAAGGAGGTACGTACTTCCACAGAAATAGGTGCCTGTTCGGTTTCCATGGCAGCAGCTGCAGCACGTCTTGCCGAGAGGATTTTTGGCAACATTAGCGAGCAAAAGGTGTTGTTTATCGGCGCCGGTGAGATGATTGAGCTATGTGCTGCCCATTTTGCTGCCAGACATCCCATGCATATAACGGTTGCAAATCGTACTGTGGAGCGGGCAAAAACACTGTCACGGCGTTTTAATGCGCACCCAATCTCTTTGGGAGAATTGCAGGATCAACTGGCGCTGCATGACATCGTTGTCACCTCGACTGCAAGTCCGTTGCCAATACTTGGCAAGGGAATGCTGGAACGTGCTGTCAAGTTGCGCAAGCATCGTCCGATTTTTATTGTTGATTTGGCTGTACCACGGGATGTTGAACCAGAAGTAGCGGAACTGGATGATGTATTTCTGTATTACGTGGATGATTTGGCTGATATTGTCAGGGAAGGGCTGGATAATCGTCAGGGTGCGGTTACCCAAGCGGAGACAATTATCGATTTGAATGTCATGGACTTTATGCACTGGGTTGCCACTCGGCAGACTGTTCCAACCATTCGCGCACTACGCGACCAGGCCGAGGAATTTCGTCAGCATGAACTGGGTCGCGCCCATAAATTACTGGCCAAGGGAGAAGATCCTGCAAAAGTGCTGGAGCTGCTCAGCAGGGGATTGATCAATAAATTTCTTCACCTTCCTTCCTCTGTGCTTAACCAGGCAACCGATGGCGAACGTGAGCAACTCATCGAACTTGTCAATCGACTGTATCAGCTACGTCACCCGCAATGAATAAGGGAATCATTGATCAGCTTACCCGACTGAGTGTACGGCTGGAGGAGCTGGACAGGCAGTTGAGCAATGAAAAGATTACGGTTGATCTGGATAATTATCGAAAACTTTCGCGTGAACGATCGGAAATTGAACCGGTGACCGGGCTTTATCATGCTTATCAGCAGATTGAGCGAGATTTGGTCACAGCCAGGGAAATGAGTGCGGATCCGCAATTCCGGGATTTTGCTGAAGCCGAGATTGATGCGGACAAACAGAAACTAGCGAGTATTGAAACCGAGATGCTCAAGCTGCTGTTACCCAGGGATCCAAATGATGAGCGCAATATTTTTCTGGAAATACGGGCAGGTACGGGAGGAGATGAATCCGCTTTGTTTGCAGGTGATTTGTTTCGCATGTATAGCCGTTATGCAGAACGGGAGGGATGGCGAGTGGAAATCGTTTCTCAAAATCCTTCCGAGGTTGGCGGGTACAAGGAAATTATCGCCCGGATTATTGGTCATGGCGCGTATTCCAGACTTAAATTTGAATCAGGTGCGCACCGTGTACAGCGTGTTCCGGTGACTGAGACACAAGGGCGTGTGCATACTTCGACTTGTACCGTTGCGGTTCTTCCGGAAGCGGATGAAGTTTCCGATGTGACGCTGAACCCGGCTGATTTAAGAATCGATACATTTCGCGCTTCCGGAGCGGGTGGGCAGCACATCAATAAAACAGACTCGGCTGTACGAATTACCCATTTGCCGACGGGAATTGTGGCTGAATGTCAGGAAGGGCGCTCCCAGCATAAGAATAAAGCACAGGCGATGAGTGTTCTGATTGCCCGTATTCTTGACAAGCAGGTGCGTGCGCAGCAAGCTGAACAGGCAGCTACCCGGAAGTCGCTGGTTGGCAGCGGTGAACGTTCAGAGCGAATTCGCACCTATAATTTTCCACAAGGGAGAATTACTGATCACAGAATCAATCTTACTCTTTATAAAATAGAACAGATTTTGGATGGCGAGTTGGATGAGCTATGTTCTGCTTTGGCCGCCGAACATCAGGCCGTACAGTTAGCTGCCATGATCGAAAGATGACGAAGGATATGCTTGTTTCAGTACAACAACAGGAAAGTATGGACGCGTCTGTTACAATCGGCGCGATTTTACGAAGTGCCGCATGTGTTATAGATCGGGTTGACGCACACTGGCTGTTACAAAGTGTTCTGAGCGTGGATATAGTTTTTCTGATGACGCATGCGGAACTGCCACTCAGCTTGGAACAAATCGCATGTTTTCAACAGCTACTTGCGAGACGTATTGCAGGAGAACCAGTCGCATACTTGATGGGTGAAAGAGGGTTTTATGATCTGGTTTTTGAAGTCACTCCGGATGTTTTGATTCCTCGCCCTGAAACGGAACTACTGGTGGAAACAACATTGTCTAAAATTCCATGCGGTCGGCGTTGTAACATTCTTGATTTGGGGACCGGAAGCGGTGCCATTGCAATTACAATTGCCAGACATCGTCCTGATGTTAATGTGACGGCAGTTGATTTTTCTCCTCAGGCATTAGCGGTGGCACGTAGAAATGCCGTAAAACATTCTGCAGAGAATGTGGTATTTGTTGAAGCCGACTGGTTTTCGGGTTTTATCAATGAAAAATTCGATGTGATTGTGGCCAATCCACCTTACATAGCTGAGGGAGACTCGCATCTGGACGACCTGTGTTTTGAGCCTGCTATCGCACTGGTGGCTCAGAATAACGGTCTGGATTGTATTCGCAAAATCGTTACTCAGGCTCCGGACTATCTGGAACATTCCGGATGGCTAATGTTTGAACATGGGCACGATCAGGCCGATGCCTGCCGCAGATTGCTGGATAAAACCGGTTTTATCCATATATTCACCAGACCGGATCTTGCCGGCATAGATAGGGTAACAGGCGGGCAATATGGCTCGATTCCAGCATGACAATTCGTATTCCGATCCGGAATATAAAGATCCAAGTAGAATGAAGGATATCGGCTGGGGGGGGCTCATATAGATTTATCCTGGCTAAAGTGTCTGTTATTCGGGGAACAGGTCATTGCTTTTTCAATTTAAAGAGGAGATGAAATATGGATATCGCTGATTCTATTGAGCAACAGGTATCAACGCATCCGGTGGTTTTGTATATGAAAGGCACTCCGCAGCAGCCACAGTGCGGTTTCTCTGCTAATGCCATACAAATACTGAATGCCTGTGGTGTTGAGGATTTTTTTGCAGTAAATGTATTGGCTGATCCGGAAATACGACAGGGTATCAAGGATTATTCCAGCTGGCCTACCATTCCTCAGCTGTATGTCAACGGCGAGTTTGTTGGTGGATCAGATATCATGACTGAAATGTTTCAGAATGGCGAACTGAAGAAACTTTTGGAAAAATAAATTTGCCTACTTGTTAATTCCTAGCTGATTGCTGAAGCGATTACCCAGTAGCGTGCAAATTTTCCGATAGCAATGAAAAATGCCGCGGAGCCCCAGTTGATTCGTAACCATCCGGCAGCCACACATAATACATCGCCGATGAGTGGCAGCCAGGAGAAGAAGAGTATGGGGGCTCCATGGCGGCGAGTCCATTCCAGTCCATGAGCGTGGCGGCTAATCTTCTTTGACAGGGCCTGTTCATCGGGCAGCAAATGACCAATCACATAAGAGCTCAATCCCCCCAGTGTATTCCCCAGCGTGGCGACATTCAGCGCTGGCCAAAATAGATCCGGATAGGCGATTAATACCCCGACAAGCACCGCCTCGGATCCTCCAGGTAGTAATGTTGCGGCAAGAAAACTGCTGGTAAAGAGTGCCAGCAAGCTGGCGTTTTCATCCATGCGAATGGTAGTGTGGTTTCTTCATAATTGCTGGTAAATCCCAGATTACTACAGAAAATGTCTGCAAATTGCGTGCTTGCTGTGGCTAGTTTAACATCATAGTCAGTGTTGTTTTTATCAGCGGGCAGAAGCAAATTGGCATCTACTGAATCTGTCACGTGATCGGTGTGGAAGACAGAGGAGTACATTAGTGCCTGTCATAATCCGGAATAGTGGCATGAAAGTGGTTCTTCAGAATGCAAGAAGATGAGAATGCTACAAGCATCATTATCAGTTAAATAGCAGTGATTGCGTCATGTTCTAGGTTGTTTTTCAATGCTGCATATTCTGGTTGCATAATTGTATATACTAATGCAGGAAGTCGGAGGTGTGCATGTTAATGATTCCGGAAATCACAGTTGGACATACAGTAAATAAAGGGTTTAAGCTTAATAAAATATTTGCGGACGAGGCATTTTCATGTAAGTGATAATGATTAGGATGCATACTTTACTTTGTATAGTGAGCACGCTCGATAACGGAGTTGATCCATGCTGATTTATGATGCTCATAGTCCTGCACCGCGTTGTCTGAGAATGTTCTTGCTGGAAAAAAAATTACAGTTACCAGCGGTAACGGTCGATGTTATGACAGGAGAAAATCGTCAGTCGGCCTATCTGGCTGTCAATCCGGCGGGCCAGACTCCAGCTTTACGTCTGGATGACGATAGTATATTAGCTGAAGCTGTTGCTATTGCAGAATATCTCGAAGAACTCAACCCTTCGCCCGTTTTGATCGGGAACACGCCCGAACAGCGTGCACAAACCCGTCAGTGGTGGCGCCGGGTAGAGCTCAATATCACAGAATTCATACACAACGCATACCATTATGCCGAGGGGTTGGAGCGGTTTGAGTCCAGAATCCCAGTTTTGCCAGAAGCGGCAGAGGGGCTGAAGCGGGTAGCGCAGGATCGTCTGCACTGGTTGGATGATATGTTTGAAGCAGGTTCGTATCTGTGTGGCGAGCGTTTTACGGTTGCCGATATCTGGCTTTATGTATGGCTGGATTTTGGTCAGACAGTCAATCAGCCGTTTGATCACAGTTTGCCGAATATAGGTCCTTGGTTCGACCGTATTGCAGCGCGACCCAGTGCTGAACTGAGCAAGGCATTACTGAAGACATAGGACAGGCGTATTTCTCATGCGGTATTTTTCAGAGCCATGGAAAATCGCGACAAATGTGGTGATGTGAAACCTGATCCTTACACTGAAGTGGGTGGAGTGCAAACCGGAATGGTTATCATTGGCACTTAAAATGATCGGTTGAGGTTCTGGTTTGATTATATTTGTTTTGCAATGCAATACAAAGTGGGCAGGGTTACTCACTGTTTTTCCTGAAGTAGTGAGTAAAAATGTGGAGTAGTTGTGTTTGTTTTTATTAAGGAGGTAAATGATATGGATAAGAAAAGATTGGTATCAATGTTGACGCTGGTGGGTGCTTGTGCAGGTTTGTCAGCATGTGCAACGACGGGTGATTTTGATGCACTTAAATCTCGCGTGGATACATTGGAATCCAATGCTTCTACAGCGCAATCAGATGCAGCAGCTGCCAGGGCAACTGCTAACGATGCAGTAAATATTGCTAATCAAGCGATGGATAAGGCTAATGAAGCCAATGCGCGCTCGATTGATACCGAGACTAAGATTGATCGCATGTTTAAACGTGCGATGCATAAATAAGGTAATTGTTTGTAACTACCCCGGGTTCTTCTTGTTCATTTGTGATATGAGCTCTTGCATTTATCCATATGAAATAAAGTGGGTTCGGGGTAGTATTTCAACCAGTTGGTTCTTGTAAGTTCTGCGGTATTGCCTGCTCCATAATAAAAACCTATCTTGATTCTGTAAATGGCGAATGCTATTCCTGCCAGGGATATCTGTTTTTCATTGTGTTCAGCTGAAATATCCGGAAGAAATCTGTGATTGCTTGAGAAATGAATTCTTGACGGATCCTCTCCTAAGGATGTGCAGGGAGGTATTAATGGTTTGAGCTTTAGCTGTGATGAACGCACAGTGATGTCGGGTGACCTGTTGTTGATAGAATCAGCTTTTTCCTGGCGCGTTTTTCTCGTTGATGGGCGGATCAATAACGCGCAATTTCTCCAGCCATATTTCACAAGGAATTATGATGTGAAATATGGCAGAGAAGGTGATGTCGCTACGTTTGAGCTATTGGAAGAAAGATTGGATTATTTTTAATAACCCGCCGGATCCGATGCCGGCCTGGCACTTCTTTTTTCTAATTTGCTCCAACAGTCTGCCAAAGACTCAAAAATAACCGGATTGCTGGAAATAGCGGCAATTTCGTGATTTAGCCAAAATGAAGGTTTGGTCCAGTTAAAACTCCCGAAGATTGACCACGCACAACCATCTTTTTCAATCAGTGCAAACTTGAGGTGCATGGGCAGTGATTCGGAGTGCTGGATCCGTTTGAAGCGGATTCCGGCATTAAGCAGGCGCTGTTCCACATTTTTGGTAACGCGTCTGAACGTCGATTCTGCCAGTATTTCCAGGTCGGCACCTTGCTTTACCAGTTTTTCCATAATGCCAACTACACTTTCCGCTCGGATATGCGAGGCAGCAATACGTATACGAGTACTATTACCGGTGTTGGGCAAAAATCGTACAACAGGATGCGCATCTGTTCTGGGCCAGAAATAAATATCGGTGTCTGTACCACGGATATCGCTGCTTGCGTTCATGGTGAAACGATGGAAAAGCCCGACGGGATGCTGGTGTAACTGTCTCGCGTGTTCTGTCAGTTTTTCGACCAGTACCGGATCCTTAAGCCCGATCAAAACGTTATAACCACGATCCTGGTCACCAATTTCCCGGATAATTTCGGGATCATCTTCCAGACCATTTCCAGACGGATTAAACGAGCCGATGAAGGCAACTGGCTCAGGGTGTGAAAAACAATAGAGTTTTTCGTGCATCTGAGGTTTCCATGATTTTGATGAAGGTGATGGCAAGCCGGGAATAGTAATAATACGAAGTGCACTACCAATGCCTCTTGGTCCCTTGAGAAGAGCGATTACCGCATCATTGGCGTAAGGAATGCGTGGCCTACCCTCAAGGCTCAAGGTGACCTGAACACCGCGTTGGTGTGCCTGAATGAGCGCATTTGCCAGACGGATATCACGGAAGTAATAGGTTACCCAATTGATAGACCCGCCGGCAGGTACAGCAGCAATCCGATCTTCCAGCAGGTTGCGTAATCTCTCGCGAGGATAGTCAGGGCCGCCAAAGTGGATCTCGGGCGCGGAGAATGTTTTTGCCTGTAAAGCCAGGACTTTGCTCAATAAAATCCACATAATGTCTTAATTCGTTCCCGCATTGATTGATGAGGCTGGTTCCGATTGGCTGTTTCATCGGCTTCTCCGGGTTGTACCCGCCTTGCCTGTTGTTCGAGCAAAGTGACATAACGCGGCAGGACATTGGCTCCACCGACATGCAGCATTTCATTGATGAAGCGTTGACGATGTGTTTCAACGTAAAAATTATCACAACCGATGGTTAAGAATCTGTCGATCAGCCTGTATACATCGTCACGGCATCTCAGCTCGGTTTCAGGCATGAAGTGTGCAAGGGCTGATCGCCCGGCGTGCAAGTAATCAGCAGCCAGGACAGGTTTCCCGGCTTTGACCGCCTCAAACACTACTGAGGTGGCCAGATCAATAATGACATCCGCCCAGTTCATCAGGGAGACGGAATGAACATGATCTTCCGCCACGCTGACATTCAGAAGACGGCGCAGAGAAGCGTTTTTGGTTAAAGGTTGTCTCCAGCCACCACGTGTATGAGGCTTGATGATCAGCTCCACGCCAGGGAATACGGCGATCATGTCCACAATTACATTAACCTCTTCCCAGAATGTGGTGAATTCACGTTTTCTCAGAAACAGGACGATTCTCAGTCGGGTGTCCGGATTGGTGTTTAGCCGGGGAGGTGGTGACAACGTGGCCAGTTTATTCAGCCATTCGTCACAATAGCGTGGCGATCCGAGTACGGCGATCGCCTGGTTGCTCAGAAATGGCCGAAAGCGAATCGCACATAACTCGTTGGGTACCACGAGTTTGTCAAATATTTTTGCGTCTGCGTACTGGATATTGGGTTTTATAGCCCGTTCATGGTGGCGTATCAGCTGGTTGGCATGAGGGCTGTCACCATGCGGTAGAGATATCGCGCCGAGCCTTTTTGTTTTTGCCATCGTGACAATCGTTTCGATCCATTCGATCGCGATGGGCGAGGCGCTGGTTACCCAATCGAACACGATGACACCCTCATCGCTATCAGCAAAAGTACGGTTCAATAACCGTTCGGCCGAACTCTGCCAGATCGGTGCACGTTTATGAGCGTCATACAGCTTTGCCAGCACTTCGGCAAGTTTGCCAAGGAGAAAAATGCGCCTGACACCTCTGATCAATAGGAATGTCTGCAGGCGCCACCGAAAAAACTCCAAGGGAGGCAGTAGTTCCCGGATATGTGCGATACGAACACGGTTGAGGCTACCCAGAAATTGAATGCGATAGTCATCAAGAAATTTCGGATGTCCCAGCAGTATTACGTCCCCGTGGTGACCTGATTCGATCCATTTTGAAACAACCGGAGTAATGTGATCGATGTCGTTATAGTGACGAAGAAAAAACAGAGCTTTCATGTTGAAAATTGTTGTGGATGTCGGTTTTAGGCAGATTGATTGCTGAATTGACGGTGGAAGCGGACAAGATTCTATGACGGGCTATACGACCAGAACAGACGTCGTATATTCGATGCAGTTTCCGTGCCGCCGGTACGAATCGTACAGTGCATATGATTATGCCGTGGTTTCAACACGCCTTAGGGTAAAAGAGCAGGGATTTTAAGCTCCTGAACGGGTTCCTGAAAGCAGCTGATTTTGCCAGTTTGGTACCGGGTTGCCAACCGGCATCATTGCATGTCCTGAAAATTCGGAATCCATATTTTTCACATAAAAAAGTTCATTCGGTCTGGTGTGGCGAGTGCGCTATGCAGTGCCTTGTTCCGGTCGATTCGTGATCAATGCTGTTTTTCTTTATTTGAAGATTGTTCCTGCCATTTCCACCTTAGCCAGACGCGCAATCGCCTGAAGCTGTCCGTTTCAATACTGTCTGGCAGGATGATCACCGTATGGTAGCGGTTTTTTTGTGCTGTTTTCAGACAGAGCACAGTCATGTAGAGTGCGACGAAGGTGCTGGCATCAATGAAGGTGTGGATAGATTGGCCCTCGTAAGTTTCTATTTTACAACTGCTTTTACCGGTCAGGTGCAGCGCCACGACAGATTGTGGAGAAATAAGCCAGGCATAACGCCGCAAATAACAGTAAAGACTGCCTGCCAGCAGCAAGGTAATCATAATCTTCACCATTACGGGTAACATCAATGGCCAGAACACGCCGGCTGCCGTACAATGCGCAAGACCCAGCAAAATGGCCAGTTGTCTGGAGGGTTGCAGCCGGATTGACAACTCATTCATCGGTTGGTTATGGGTATTGTCCAACGTAATATTTTTCCGTTTTATTCATGAATCCCGACTGGTTTACATTTCTGACAAGCCATAATGCCTGCATTGAACAAAACCGGGTAGTGCATTTTGGCCAACCTGCGGTTGAGCTGGCGCGAGCAGAATCGGCACTGCTGTTGATGGATGGCTCCCACCTCGGTCTGATCCATTTTTCCGGTGACGATGTGCACAACTTTCTGCAGGGCCAGCTCAGTTGTGATATCCGCACAACCGATTCCGGCAAAGCGACCTATGGCGGTTATTGCACGCCCAAAGGTCGCTTGCTTAGCAGTTTTTTGTTGTGGCGGGATATTTCGAGTCAAGGCTATCTGATGCAGCTCCCAGTAGAGCTGGTGGATGCCATTGCCAAGCGCCTGAAAATGTTTGTACTGCGGGCAAAGGTATCGATTCAGGATGATACAGATAAATGCATCCGTATTGGTGTTGCCGGCAGGAATGCTTACGCGTTGCTACAGGATATTCTACCGGGTGTGACCTTCTCCACCGAGCCGTTGTCGATAACGTCCATTCTGGACGGACAGGTGATCTGCCACAATGAGAATCGGTTTGAAATCCTGGTATCGCCGGCGCATGCGCCTTTATTGTGGAAACAATTGAACGGGCAGGCACACTGTGTGGGTGCTGCAATCTGGGACTGGCTGGAAATCCGGGAGGGAATCCCGGCAATTTTCAAAGCGACTCAGGAGCAATTTATTCCACAAATGATCAATCTGGATGCGATTGGCGGGGTCAGTTTCAAGAAGGGGTGTTATCCTGGCCAGGAAATTGTTGCCCGTACTCAATACCTTGGCAAGGTAAAACGTCGCATGTATCGGGCACACCTGGCTTTGGATGCCTTATCGGAAATTGCAGCAGGCGATAGTTTGTTTAGCGCGGATGCTCGTGATCAGGCATGCGGGATGATTGTCAACGCAGCTCCCTCACCCACAGGCGGGATTGATGTGCTGGCGGTGATCCAGGTCAGCAGCGCAGAAGCACATCCCGTTCATTGCAAAACTCTGGATGGCCCGCAGTTGGTCATCCAGTCGCTGCCTTATTCAATGAGCTGATCCTCCTCTGGTATACTCGGCGATTCAGCAGGTGCTACCCTGGTGCGAGGCGGTTTGAATTATCTGCCATGATTACCTGCGCATCCTCATCGCGAATAGTCAGCAGGTAGCGCTTGATATGCGTCAGCGGGTTGTGCGATAAATGGTCTGGGCAGGTAATCGTTTGTTCCGGCACGCATCGCAGTCACAGCCTTGTCCACTTCACTATAAGCGGCAATCTCAGCACATATCACGGATGACTTCGTCTGATGGCCTGCAGCAGCGTATAGCCCCATCCATTGGCGCATTTGTACATCACTGATGACCAATTCCGCCTGCAAAAACAGGAACAGCGCCAGCTGGATAAATATACGGCGCATAACTTTGCGCAAGCAGCCAATGAAAGCAAGATAATGGCATCAGAATTGCTTGATATTAATGATACAAGAGCAAATTTCTCTGAGGATAACCATGCTGAACTTACTTGCCATGTCTGATGTAGGTTTGCCTGCCACAGCAAATAATCTCATGACAACCGTTTGTTGGATCTTTCTATTCTGTCTGTCCCAGAACAGCCGGTTGAACAGATATTTGACAGTATCCCGGCTAGTATGATGGAGAATGTTGAGCCCGCAGTTGAAGAGGGGGCGATAAGGGACTGAGAATCCGGCATCTGCATTAAACGGCATTACACTGGCAGAGACTCGGGTCAACGCAGATACTCCACAACAGGCAGAAGATGGATAGGAGAATACCTTTTATGTTGCTGCAAGCAGCTCCCTCCTCCCGCGCCAACTCCACCATAATACATACGCCGTCTTTAATTGACGCATTTGCCTGAGAAGTCGGTTGCTATCCGAATGCCTCGCCAATAATTGTGATACGCAAGAAAAATCTGGCAGAAAACGGATTCTGGTACTTTACCAGCTTGGTAGGGTTCCAAATTGTTCAATAAAATCAGGATCCTGAAAAGAATAATCAGTTTCGGGGGGGAGCTGTTCCTGAAAGAAGTATTCGTTGAGCGTCCCGAACCGATCTCTCAAGCCGGTCTCAGAATTAATCTTGGCTACAACAATTCCTTTTGGAAGAGGTGTTTTTGTGACAGGTACTGATTTAAGTGCGCTGGCCATATATTTGATCCAGATAGGCAAAGCGGCGCGCCCTCCGGTTTCCTTACTTCCCAGGGATTTGGGGTCATCAAAACCTATCCAGGTAACAGCGACCAGATTTTTTTGGAAACCGCAAAACCAGGCATCGAAGGCATTGCTGGTGGTTCCCGTTTTCCCGGCAATATCATTGCGGCCAAGTGCTTTTGCCCGGGCAGCAGTGCCTCTCTGAACGACATCCTGCATCATGTTTGTCATCAGAAATGCATTACGTGGATCTATAACCTGTTTGGCATTCTGGTTTGCAGTGGCGTGACGTGTCTGTTCAATAACCTTTCCATGCTCGTCTTCAATCCGTTCAATATAGTAGGGAGGGACATGGTATCCCCCGTTGGCGAAAGTGGCATAGCCGATGGCTACTTGCATCGGAGTGACTGATCCGGCGCCAAGCGCCATGGGAAGGACTGCCGGGTGGTGTTTTTTATCGAAGCCGAAGCGGGTGATGTAATCCTGTGCGTAGGAGGGACCAATGGCCTGAAGAATACGGATGGATGCAAGATTTTTCGAATGAGTCAATGCCGTGCGCATTCTGATCGGACCGCTGAATTTGCCGTCATAATTCCTGGGTTCCCAAGCCTTGCCACCTGTCTGCTCGGATCCCAGGTACAGCGGGGCGTCATTAATAATGGTAGCCGGGGTAAAGCCTTTTTCAAGTGCGGCGGAATAAATGAACGGCTTGAAACTTGATCCCGGTTGGCGCCAAGCCTGGGTTACATGATTGAATTTGTTAAGGTTGTAGTCAAATCCGCCTACCAGTGCGCGAATCGCGCCATCGTTTGGATCTATTGCAACTAAAGCTGCTTCTATTTCGGGTAGTTGAGTGATCTGCCAGCTGTTTTTTCCCGTCTTTTTTACCCGAATCAGGGCACCAGGACGTATGCGTTTTTCAGTAATCTTAGGGTCTTTGCCAAGGTACCTGCTGGCTGCTTTCAGACCGTCGCCAGTAATGCGAATTGTTTCCCCATTCTTGAGAAAAGCTTCAACAGTACCGGGTGCTGCAGACAGGACAGCAGCCGCCAGAATATCATCACTGTTGCTGATATTCTGCATGATGTCTTGCAATGCTTCATGATCCCCGAGATCTTCGGGCAGTTTCAGGAATGCTTCCGGACCACGGTAACCATGTCTGCTGTCATATTCCATGATACCTTCGCGCAGCGCGCGGTAGGCTGCCTCCTGATCCGCCTTTCTCAGTGTGGTGTAAACCCTGATTCCGCGAGTATAAGCTTCTTCACGATAGCGGTTGTAAATAACCTGACGCACCATTTCTGCGACGTAATCAGCCGGCATGGCGAATACTTTGGTTTGGCGCTGGATTACAACAGGGGTTTTCCTTGCCAGCGCGAGTTGATCGGCAGAGAGGTATCCGAGCTCGTGCATCCGCCTCAATACGTATTGCTGCCGTGTTTTTGCACGTTCAGAATTGACAATTGGATTGTAGCGCGAAGGTGCTTTGGGGAGTCCGGCCAGCATGGCTGCTTCAGCTAGATTGATGTTGGGCAGTTTTTTGCCAAAGTAAGTCTGTGCTGCGGTAGCGAAGCCATAGCTACGCTGACCAAGGTAAATCTGGTTGATATATAACTCGAGAATACGATCTTTTTCCAGACTGTGTTCAATTTTAAAGGCCAGCAATGCCTCACTGAATTTTCTGGTAAATGTTTTTTCCTTGGTTAGAAAGAAATTGCGCGCCACTTGCATGGTAATGGTGCTCGCACCCTGGAGTGTGCTGCCCGCTGTGAAATTTGAATAAATAGCACGCAAAACACCTATGTAATCAACTCCGTAGTGCTGGTAAAAACGATCGTCTTCAGCTGCCAGAATGGCTTGTTTGAGGGATTTCGGCACATCTTCTATTTTTACGAAATCCCTGCGTTCTTCACCAAATTCCCCGATCAGTAAACCATCAGCGCTGTAAATCCGTAAAGGTATCTTCGGGCGGTAATCAGTCAGCATATCAAGACTAGGTAAGGAAGGTAGCGTGACCAAGGCTGCGAATATCACCAGTAACGTCGCAAGTAAACCAGCAGCCAGAATGGTCAGAAGGAAACGGAAAAACCAGCGGAATAGCATCAAGAGGCAGAGTGTCGTGTCAGTAAAAAATGATCCAGAACAAGATTATAAAGGGTATATCAATTGTTATTGCATGAATTGATTTTTGCACCTGCCTGTCAGAATCGGTTTCGGTTGATGTACCGCACCCAGATGAGAATTTTATGGTCGGGATATTGCGTAAATGGAAGCTGACATGATTTTGAATCAATCTTTCCTGAAGAAATTCCTTGATATCAATTTCGGTGTGCTGATGGGTACATCCAGAATGCTGGGGGTGGATATCAGCGCGTCTTCAATCAAGTTGGTGGAGCTGTCCCGAAAAGGTGGAGCGCCGCAATCGTATCGCCTGGAACGTTATGTTATCGAACCAATGCCGATGGGCGCTTTGCAGGATGGAGATATTAATCAGATCGAACAGGTGACTGACTGTCTCCAGCGCGCCTTGAAACGAATGGGAACGCGGCAGAAAAAAATTGTGATGGCTTTGCCACTGACGTCAGTCATTACCAAGAAAGTCAATGTGCCCGCAGGCTTGCGGGAAGATGATTTGGTATTTCAGGTTGAAACAGAAGCTAATCAGTATGTGCCGTTTGCAATGGATGAAGTCAATCTTGATTTTCAGGTGATCGGGCCATCTCCCGATCATCCGGAAGAAATGGAAGTGCTGCTGGCGGCTGCGCGTAAAGACAAAGTGGAAGATCGTGTGGCAACGGCAATGTCTGTCGGTTTGAAGGTGATGGCGATGGATATCGAGCAATTTTCTGCCCAGGCTATTTTTTCCAGGGTGGTTGGTTGTCAGCTGCCTGATAGCGGCAAGGATAAGGTAGTCGCTCTCATAGACATTGGTGCGAGTGTTACCCAGATCAATGTACTGTTAAACGATATCTCCATCTATATGCGGGATTTATCCTTTGGTGGAAATCAACTGACGCAGGAAATTCAGAATCAGTTCAATCTTTCTCCGGAAGAAGCTGAGGTGGTCAAGCGTAACGGTACGCTGCCAGAGAATTATCAAAATGATGTGCTGCGACCATTTTGTAAAACGATCGCGCTGGAGGTGGCTCGGGCGATACAGCTTTTCTATACCTCCACCCAATATATCCAGGTTGACTATATCTCCCTGTCAGGAGGGTGTGCAGTGATTCCGGGGCTTGAGGAAATTATATCTGAATGTACCGGGGTGGTTACCCAAGTGATTAATCCATTTTTTGGTATGACGCTGTCTGGTCGGATTGCGCCACGGCAGCTGAAGATGGATGCCCCGGTGCTATTAACTGCCAGTGGCTTGGCCATGCGAGGATTCGAGCATCATGATACGTATTAATCTGCTCCCGCATCGTGAACTCAAACGTAAGGCGCGCCAGCAGCAATTTGCCGTATTGGCTGGTCTTGTTGTCGGTTTGGGTGTGCTGATTATCTGGGGGGTACATGAAATGGTGATGGACAGAATTGATCATCAAAACGGGCGTAATCAGTATCTGCGAGATGAGATTGCTGTTCTCGATCGGCAAATCGCCGAAATAAAATCAATCAAGAAAAAAATTCAGGAGATGCTGGCACGCAAGGAGATTGTCGAATCACTGCAGGAAAATCGTATCAAGGTAGTGCATATGCTGGATGAAGTAGCCAGGCGGTTACCAGAGGGGGTTTATCTGAAGAGTTTGAAACAGACGAATGAGCATCTTCATCTTACGGGTTATGCCCAATCCAATGCCTGGGTCTCAACGCTGATGCGTCATCTGGATGCTTCACCCTGGCTGGAGGCGCCATTGCTGATTGAAATTAAGGCGGCTACAGAAAATGGCGTCAAACTCAGTGAATTTGATCTGAATGTCGGGTTGGTCGAATTCTCGAAAGAGAATGATCTTGCCGGAGAAGATGAAATGGCATCAGGAATTACCTCAGCGGCGAGACAGCCATGAACCTGCTGGAAGAGTTGCGCCGTGTTGATCCCAATGAGCCGGGCAGCTGGCCTGTCTCGCTCAAGGCAGGTGTACTTGCAGTGCTGTTGGGGACGCTTATGGTGGCGGGTTATTTTCTGGATTGGGAGGAACAGTGGGAAGCTCTGGAACAGGTACAGCAAGAAGAAGATGCATTAAAAAATATGTTTAAGGCTAAAAAAAACAGTGCAGTCAATCTCGATCTCTTGCGTGTGCAATTGGCAGAGGTAGAGCGAACGCTGGGTACCTTGCTGAAACAGCTGCCTAACAAGTCCGAGCTGGATGCGTTGCTGGTGGATATTAACCGGGCCGGACTTGGGCGGGGATTGCAGTTTGAGCTGTTCAAGCCCAATGCCAAGGAAACAGTGCGTGAATTCTATGCCGAGCTTCCGGTTTCCATCAGGGTAACGGGTAATTATCATGATATTGGTGCTTTTAGCAGTGATGTGGCCCAGCTGCCGCGTATTGTCACTTTGCAGGATATTGAAATCCTTCCTGGTAAGGATCGTCAATTGATATTGAACGCAACGGCAAAAACTTTTCGTTACCTAGACGATGAGGAAATTGTGGAGCGTAAAAGGGAAATGGCAGAAAAAAACAAGCAGAAGAATGCCAAGGGAGCGTCATGAAGGATCGATTCAGCTGCCAAGTGTTTGTAATGATAGCGCTGTTTACAGCTGCATGCAGTCAGAATGGCTATGAAGATCTGGAATCTTTTGTCAGGGAATCGGGGGCGGGGTTGAAGGGAAAAGTGGATCCCTTGCCTGAAATCAAACCACTGGAGCATTTTGTGTATCAGGCTTTTGAAATTCCGGATCCTTTCAGCAGCCACAGGAACAGGCAGGAAAAATCTGACCGGAATGAATTGCAGCCTGATCTGAAACGCCCCAAGGAGGCGCTGGAAAGTTTTCCGCTGGAAAATCTGATTATGGTCGGTTCACTGCGGCGCGGGAAGTATATTTTTGCCCTGGTCAAGGCGCCGGATAACACGGTGCATCGCGTCAGAGCCGGCAATTATCTCGGGCAGAATTTCGGTTTGATTACAGAGATTTCTGAAGAGGAAGTCAAATTAAGGGAGATTACACGCGGTAGCGCGGACGAATGGGTTGAACGAGCCAGTGTGCTTATGCTGCAAACTCAGGAGCGGAAATAATGAATTGGGTAATAAAAAATAAACGGAGCATGTATTACATAATTGTGGATGTCCGCCGAGTTTGGCAGTATTTATTGGTATTTTTGCTGGCGGTATGGGTTGCTCAGGCTGTGGCTGCATCAACGTCAGTAAATATCCTCCGTGCACTGGATATTTCAGCCCGGACGGATGGCCGTTTGATTGTTAAAGTGGTTCTGGATCGACCGATTGCGACTCCGCCTGCGGGTGTATTGCTGAATAATCCCTATCGTCTCTATTTCGATCTGGAACAGGTTGCCAGTGCGCTGGGTACATCTGCTGGCAAGATATCCGGTCGTGGCGTGATAAAGAATATAGATATTGTACCTGCTGAGGGTCGCACACGTCTGGTTATGAATTTGTCAAAATCAGCCAGGTATGAAACCAGTATCGAAGGTAACCATTTGCTGATATCACTTCAGAGCGATGAGCTGACTGATTCACCTAATCGTGCTGCTGTTTCAGTTCCCGCGTCAGCAAGAGGTGAGGTGCAATTAAGTTTGCGGGATATTTATTTCCATCGTGGCACACAAGGCGAGGGCAGGGTGGAAGTGGAGCTGTCACAGCCAGGCGCGGTAGTTAATGTACATAGCCAGGATGGAAGGCTACTTATTGAATTCATGAAAACTTATTTACCCCCTAATCTTGAGCGACGGTTGAATGTGCTGGATTTTGCCACGCCTGTGCAGACGATCGAGACCGTTGCACGGGATGGTAACGTGCAGATGGTTATTAAATCGAAGGGACGTTGGGAGCATACGTCTTATCAGACAGGGACTTATTTTGTGATGGAAGTCAGATCGGTGATTGAAGGTGATGATGTGCCCATTCACAAGAAATTGATTGATGGAGGGTATACCGGCGAGAAATTTTCACTTAATTTCCAGGATGTCGAGATTCGCTCGATTCTTCAGGTCATTGCTGATTTTACTGATCTGAATATTATTGCCAGCGATTCGGTTAAAGGCAATCTGACCTTGCGACTGAAAGATGTTCCCTGGGATCAGGCGCTGGATATTGTGCTGCAAACGAATGATCTTGATAAACGCAGAGTGGGTAATGTGATTTTTATCGCTCCACGGGAAGAAATGGCAGCTCGGGAAAAATTGCAGCTGGAGCAGAATCAGCAGATAACCGAGCTGGAGGTGTTGCAAACAGAGGCCTTTCGATTGAATTACAGGACTGCCAGTTCGATTCCGCTTAAAGGTATTTTGAGCCAGCGTGGTTCGGTGGAGGTTGATGATATCAGCAATACCCTGACTGTTACGGATATTCCCACCAGGCTTGTAGAGGTGGCTCGGCATGTGGCCAACCTCGACACCCAGGTGCGCCAGGTCATGATTGAAACACGTATCGTTGAGGCAACCGATACATTTAGTCGTAATCTGGGAGCGCGTTTTGGGGTGCAGAATGCAACCCGGATCGGAAGCCGGGCTAATGGGAGGAATCTTGGTATTTCCGGCAACCTGGGTAGTTCCAGTAATCTGGCTGCTGGCGGAGTGCCTGCCGGCGGAGATAATCTCAACGTCAATCTGCCGGCAGCCGCGTTAGCAGGTGTTACAGGCGGGCCAGCGGCGCTTGGTCTGAGTCTGATCAAGATTAACAACGGCACGTTGATTAATCTGGAACTTTCTGCGCTGGAATCGGATAGTCAGGGCCGCGTTATTGCTAGTCCGCGTCTGGTGACGGCTAATCGTGTGGAAGCGAGCATTGAGCAGGGTACGGAAATTCCATTTCAAACAATCAGTGTGACGCGGCCACAGATTCAGTTCAAGAAAGCTGTTCTTGGTCTTAAAGTTACACCGCAAATCACCCCTGATGACAATATCATTATGAAGCTGCAGGTTAATCAGGATACCCGTGGAGAGAATACACCGGCCGGTCCGGCCATTGATACTAAGCAGATTGTTACCGAAGTTCTGGTTGAGAATGGTGGTACGGTTGTTATTGGCGGCATATTTGAGCAGGTCGAAAAGCGGGATCGTAACAAAGTGCCATTACTGGGGGATGTGCCAATATTGGGGAGTTTATTTAAAAACACCGCGCAGCGTGACGATAAACGGGAGCTATTGATATTTGTTACGCCCCGTATCCTGAACGAGAATCTGAGTAATAGTATTCGATCCGCGCTGAATTAATCTGAAAATAAACAGGTGAGACAGTGTCAGGGATTTTGTGTGCCGAGCTGTGCTTATAGCATTGACTTGACCAGGGTAAACGTTCATAATGCCCTGCTATTTTGGAGGGGTTCCCGAGCGGTCAAAGGGATCAGACTGTAAATCTGACGGCTCTGCCTTCGAAGGTTCGAATCCTTCCCCCTCCACCAGTTGTGGTAATGCAAATCAGAGATGTGTGTAGTGCTGGATTAATCTGATCGCGCTAGCTATTGCGGATAGTGTAGCTGTTTGTTCAAGTGTAAGGCAGGTGAGCCGGGCACAAGCGGGTGTAGCTCAATGGTAGAGCAGAAGCCTTCCAAGCTTACGACGAGGGTTCGATTCCCTTCACCCGCTCCACCATATGCGGCGAGGATGATATTCTTGTTCTATATGCCCATGTAGCTCAGTGGTAGAGCACTCCCTTGGTAAGGGAGAGGTCGCCAGTTCAATCCTGGCCATGGGCACCAGATTATGCTGCGGCCAGGGTTGTTGGATTGCTGATGCAAGAATTAATAAAAGGAAACAGACGTAATGGCGAAAAGTAAATTTGAGCGGGTAAAGCCGCATGTGAATGTAGGGACGATAGGTCACGTGGATCATGGTAAGACGACGTTAACGGCGGCGATCACGACGATACTGACCAGAAAATTTGGTGGAGAGGCCAAGTCGTACACTCAGATAGATTC
>NZ_QRCC01000012.1 GCF_009833125.1 Nitrosomonas sp. HPC101 | reverse complement strand
TCTGCTGCCATGGTTGATTGGTGCACATGGTGCACCCTACAACTGCTGCCATTGTTGGTGGTGCACACGGTGCACCCTACGGCCGAGCTGCTGAGCATTACAAAAGTGAGCGATTGGCCCTATTCAACCTTTCATCGTCACGTTCGCCTGGGCACGTATGAACCCGATTGGGCGGGAACCACGCCGGAACCCGAACCCGCCACCACCGGCGAACCGTAGGGTGCACCCTGTGCACCGCGTTCGTCGTTCGCGTTGGCCACAACCCGCATTTTTCACCGTGGTGATGCATGGATGTTGTGTTCCGGCCTGGCTGCTGCCATGGTTGATTGGTGCACATGGTGCACCCTACGGCCGAGCTGCTGAGCATTACAATCCAGTTAAACACGGATTGGTCACAAAAGTGAGCGATTGGCCCTATTCAACCTTTCATCGTCACGTTCGTCTGGGCACGTATGAACCCGATTGGGCGGGAACCACGCCGGAACCCGAACCTGCCACCACCGGCGAACCGTAGGGTGCACCCTGTGCACCGCGTTCGTCGTTCGCGTTGGCCACAACCCGCATTTTTCACCGTGGTGATGCATGGATGTTGTGTTCCGGCCTGGCTGCTGCCATGGTTGATTGGTGCACATGGTGCACCCTACAACTACTGCCATTGTTGGTGGTGCACACGGTGCACCCTACGGCCGAGCTGCTGAGCATTACAAAAGTGAGCGATTGGCCCTATTCAACCTTTCATCGTCACGTTCGTCTGGGCACGTATGAAGTGACCTACTCCGTCTCGATTAAACAGAGTGCGGCAAAGTCACTTGAGAAAATTCCCAGGCCAGAACGGCTGCGTATCATAGAAGCAATTGATTCGCTGAAAAGATATCCCGGTGCCGGATCTGTTCTGAAAGGCGTTCCGGGTTACGCCGGATACGGGTCGGCATGTACCGAGTGATATATGAAGTCCAGGATAACCTTTTAGTGGTTCTGGTCGTCCGTATCAGTAATCGCTGCGACGCTTATCGCTGAGTTGTGTCCCCTATTCTTTTATTTTTTGCTCATTTATGAGCGAAGCCTGGAATCACTGCTGAAGGCACGATTAGCTCAAGACATTTCCGTTTTGAAGCACCGGGCTGCCGAATGCAATAATCAATCCACATGATCCAGTATGATGCCTTCCAGCAGTTTCAGAATACCGGCCAGCATCAGGCCAAATAACAATGTAACTACGGTGTTATAAATACGCCGGGGTTCCATTGAATATTCCGGGAAAGTAGGTGTCTGCAACACGGAGACTTTATCCAGCATTCGCGTCGCATCAATCCTGCCTTTTTCCAGCGCGGTCAGGGCCGCCTTGTACAGTTCTTTCGTAAAGGTGACTTCCATTTCCAGCCGCTGAAATGCCTCCATTGTGATATTCAGCGTTTTTCCTGTGGGATTGGCAAGTTTTGCTTTTTCAGTGGCAATCTGTTGGTTCACCGCAGAGAGGGATTGCTTGATCAGCATCAGATTGGGATGATTATGATCCAGTGTTTTTGGCAAAGAAGCCAGTTGTGTTTTAAGCTGGGCGCGCTGCTCCTCCAGTTTGGCAATGAGGGTATTGAGGCTCTCTGCAGTTGCTTGTGGTGAAAACAATCCGTTTTTATTCTGATACGCCAGTAATACCTGTTTCGCCTGCTGGAAGCGCAGTTGAGCTACATCTACCTGGGTAATCAGAAAATTAACCTGTGTTTCAGCCAGCTCATGACTGATCTGGTTCATATAACGCTCACCTTCACGTACCAGAAGATTGGAAATTCCCTGCGCGGTTTCAGGATCATAGGCTTGTGATTCAATACGAAGTACTCCAGCGTAATCATCGTATTCAATCGTTACGCGCGAGAGATAATGGCGGTGAAACCATTCCATATCCTGCAGCCACATGCGGGACAGGAGATCCGAGTTTTCATTGCTGTAGTGGGCACGCAAATGAAGTTCCGCATCCAGTTTTTTGAGCATGTCCACCGAAAGCAGGTATTCCCGCAGCAACAACTGATCCGCACGGTTGGTACCAGCGGCTCCTGCAATCACCATCGATAAATCAAAACTGGGAGCCGTAATCGAATCTGTTTTACGGATAATTACACTGGCTTCCGAAACATAGCGATCAGAAGCAATCAACAGCCAGTACACCACGGTTAACACGGCCAATACAAGGACAAACCATATCAACCCTGTAAACGGCCGCATAGAAAACCGGCTTTGCCTGACGGATTTATCCGGATGATATTCACTGACAGCCTGTTGTAATTCCGTCATTTTTGTGTTGTATCCTTATATGCTTTGAGAGCTTCCTCGATTTTGTCAAACCAATGTGCTTTGCCCTGATAAAGCAAAATACCGGCTTCACAAAACTGTTTAAGTGTACTGTCGCTGTGGGCAACCATGATGAGCCCGGCACGATCTGCCATACCCTTGAAAGCAGCCGCTGCTTTGTTACGGAAGGCAGCATCCCCCGCAGCAGTGACCTCATCTGAAATATAAATATCGAAATCAAAAGCCAGTGATAATCCAAACTGCAAGCGTGAGCGCATTCCGGAAGAGTAGGTGTTCACCGGTTCATTAAAAGCCGCGCCCAATTCAGAAAAATCCTGAACAAACGCCAATCGCTCGGCCAGATCTTCCTGATGGCCATGTATGCGACAGACAAATTTGGCATTCTGACGTCCTGTCAGAGTAGGCTCCAGCCCACCGTGCCCCATCGGCCAGGAAAGCCGGCAACGGCGCTCCACCTGTCCTTTGTTCGGGTGATCTATGCCACCAATAATGCGCAACAAAGTGGATTTGCCTGCACCATTCGAGCCGATCAGACCCACATTGACATTGCGCGGGATAGTCAGATTAATGCCCTGCAATACCCATTTACCGGGACCATGGTCGGTTTTATACCGTTTGTGCACATCTTTGATGACAATCATTTCATCACCAGCTGCAAAGCAAAGCGGCGGTACAACATCAAACCAAGAAACAGGCTAATAATGCCCCACGCATAGAGATATTCCATGCTGAGACCTTGTGCGGTGTGGTAATAAGAGAAAAAACCAGTACGCGCCAGTTCAATCCCGTGTGCAATCGGGTTTAGCAACAGGAGGTCAAGATAGGGTTGAGGTATAGCGGCCAACGGCATGATGACACCGGAAATCAGATACAACGGTAACATCAGGATTTTAAGCACATGCTCCATTTCCGGAATCATTACCATTAACACGGACGCTACCAGGCCATAACCCACTCCAAATAACCAGAGCCCGAAAACAGCCTGTACGACCAGCAAAGGATCACTCGGCAACGTCTCATGACCAAGCAGCATGGCTGCTGCCAGAATAATAATTGAGATAAACGACATCAGAAAAGCTTCCAGTACCGCACGCGCAATCGCAGGATCAAAAGGCTTCACTTGCCGGTAAGCAAAAAATGGCTGGTTGGAATCGATTGCGTACGTCACTTGCACAGCTGTCCGCCGAAACAGAAAGAACGCCAGCATACCAACGATAATCCACACAGCCATATCGGCATTCCCCACTGTACGAAGGCTAATGGCTGTAAAAACAAAAACCAGAAAACCAATATGCAAAGCAGGCTCGGCCAATAACCAGAACCACGCTGCCCGCATATCAAACAGACGATCAAGGGCCTCGCGCAGAAAAATAGCCTTCCAGACTGCAAAGGAAACAATCAAGGGGTTACGTGCTTCAGCCATAGCTATAGAAACAAACCCTAGAAAAAGAGCCGGTTAATTGCCAAACCCGGCATAGCAACAGACAGTAGCAGTTTCAGGAATTTGCCAAACTCGGCTTCTGGTGAGTTGGCAACGTAGATCACGTCCTGATCCTGCACCGGAAAATTCTGTGTCACAAACAGTGAAGCAGGATCACGCAGATCAACCTGGTAGATTACAGGTACAGTCCCTTCCGCTGTTTGAACAAGTGGATGATCCGCTTCAATCAGCCCGGCGTCTTCAAACCGGAAAATGAATACACCGCGTGCATCGGCACGTCTATCGGACAGGCCGCCTGAGCGTGCCAATGCCTGCGCCAGCGAAATGCCTTGCGCTTCAAAGGGAATTTCTTCGTTTTTTCCCAATGCGCCCAGCACTAGGAAATTTTGTGATTGGAATAAAGCGGTGACTACGTCACCCGGTTTGAGGGGGATATTTTGTTTGGGATCCCGGATGATGGTGTCCAAAGCCATGGTCGCGGTGATCGACCCACGTGAAAGCTGCATGGCCACGCGATTGATCGGTTGTTTAACACCACCGCCGGTTGCCAGTGCATCGAGAAGGCGTTCCCCTTTTGGGGTGAGCGCCATCAGGGTACTGTTATTGACTTCCCCGACAATCGTAACGTTAGCCGAATTACTCTTGGTGATCCGTACCAATGTTTGAGGGCCGTTCGCTTTGCCGGACAGCCGCCTGGTAATCTCTTCCTCAATTTCCTGGATTGTTTTTCCCTCGACAGAAACGCGCCCGGCAAACGGGATGGTAATGGTATTGTCTTGCATGACCATTTGTTCCGGGAAAGTTACCATATGGGTTGTCACCGGGCCTAATCCGGAATTCAGGGTAATTGCCCCAAACAACATGGCAGGGGGTGTTTCCCAAATGGAAACATCGATCACATCGCCAGGGCCAATCAAATAATTGTTGGCGGAGGTATGCGGGAAAACATCCGTAAATTGACCCAGTTTTTTCTTCGCAGCCAGTTTTCTGGCGATGGTATCGTCAACATCAATGAACTCGACTCCATCTATCCGGTTCATTTCATTTTCCTGCTCAATAATCTGTTCCCGGCTGGCGCCGCTGGAAGAAATCCAGCCCGGGTATGTTGCACAACCGGATAGAATGCTTATTAAAATCATTCCTGCCAGAAAAACTCCAGCTCGAACAGTCTGGCCCCCTATGCCCATACCTGTACCCTTCATTCTGTAGATCAACGATTCGCTATCAGCTTCTTTGCAACTTCACAGGCATACTGTATCTGTTGATCGGTATGCATAGCGGATAGAAAAAAGCGAAGTCTTGCCGCCTTTTCTTCAACTGCAGGGTAAACAATTGGTTGAACATTAATTCCGGCATCAAAAAACTGGTTTGACAGCTTCGCCGCTTTCAGTGAGCTTCCCACAATGGCAGGAATGACAGCATAGCCCTGCGCAAGACCGGTATTAATGCCAAGAGGCTGCATCGACTCCAGAAATTGCTGCCCTCGTTCATGCAGTCGCGCCACCCGTTCCGGCTCTCGCCGCATGATGTGTAATGCTTCCAGAGAAGCAGCTGCCAATGATGGTGCCATGCCGACACTGTAGACAAAACCCGGTGCAGCATATTTCAGATGTTCAACAAGCGCCCGTTCTCCAGCAATGTAGCCCCCACAACCTGCCAATGTCTTGCTGAGCGTGCCCATCCAGATATCCACTTCTTTACCTTGAATACCAAAGTGTTCACGCACGCCTTTTCCTGTTGCACCCAATACACCCAGAGAATGCGCTTCATCCACCATCAGAAAAGCTTTATGGTGCTGCTTGATACGGATGAGTGCCGGCAAGTCCGGAATATCGCCATCCATGCTGTAAAGTCCTTCGGTAACAATCAGCACCCGTTCGAACTGTGCACGGATTTCGGCCAGGATTTGGTCAAGCGCTACTGTATCGTTATGCGGAAATGATCGGCGCGTTGCTCCGGATAGCTGAATCCCCTGCAGTACGCTGTTATGAATGAGGCTGTCGTGAATCACCAGATCCTTCGGGCCAAAAAGGTAGCCAATGGTGCTGACGTTCGTGGCATGCCCACTGACAAATACGACGCAGTCATCCACTTCGTATAAATCGGCCAGTGCTTCTTCCAGTTTGCGCTGTACCGGTCGCTCACCTGCCACTAACCGACTTGCAGAAGCGGACGTGCCATAACGATCAATCGCTTCTTTTGCAGCCCGGTTCACGGCAGGGTGTCCTGCCAGGCCAAGATAACTGTAATTGGAAAAATTAATGTATTCACGTCCACCAATAAGTGTGGTGGCTCCTGCCACGCCATCGTGAACCCGAAAAAACGGGTTTTTCAAGCCCAACCGCTCAGATGCTGCCTTGGGAACCAGCATTTTTTCATAGCCGGGAAAGCGATCAAAACGGGTAAAAGTATCCGCAATGGATGCGTAGCTGGCTGTACGGTCTGCCAGTACAGGAGCGGCGACACCCGATGCTTCCATTTTTTTCCCAAGGATACGATCTATCAGGTGTGATCTCGTTTTTCGGGTGAGATTGGGTTTATTCATTTGATCAGGCTGATTCCTTCTTGTGCAAGGTGGTACACATCTTCTCTCAGGGCACTCACGTCTTCTGGCAACAATTCCTCTCCGTGCTGATGTGCAAACTCAGAAACCCAGTGAGCAGATTGCTCTGCCTGCGGCACCTCATCTTTGTCCGCCAATTTATCGGCGATACGCGCCGAAATGGTATGAACCGTAGGCGCATCATTGAGCATCATGACCGGCAACTGAATACAAAAACGTTGTTCCAATCCCAACGCAAGTTCGACTGTCATCAGCGAATCCATACCGTGATCGTGCAGGGAATGGTTGGGTTTGATGCGATCCGGGTTGATGCTCAGGGTTTGGGCTACTTCCCTGATCACCAGATTGCGCACGATTTCTATTATTTCTTCTCGGGATTTTCCGGTAATCAGTACCTGAATATCAGTTGATTCAGCCGCTTGAGATAACTCCTGTCTGTTCCGGTTGAGAATGTCAAAACGGTTACCAGCTGCAGAAGGTAACAAGCGAGCAAGCGTATTCCAGTCAAAGTTGGCTGGCATAGCAAGCCCTGTTTCATTGTCAAATGCGTCATCGAGTTGAGCCAGTGCCTCTGCTACAGAAAGTGGCGGCTTGCCAAGGCGCTGCTCCAGGCCGTTTTTAACAGCTTCATTACGAACCAGGTAGCCCGCATCACCAATGGGCCCCCAGGCAATACAAGTAGCCGGCAGCCCCGCCTGACGACGCATGGCGGTGATACCTTCAAGCCCTGCATTGGCTGCTACATAATTAGCCTGCCCGGGATTTCCAATTGCAGTGGTAACAGAGGAATACAGCACGAAATAATCCAGTGGTGTATTCAGCGTAGCCTGGTGCAAATGCCAGGTACCCAACAATTTGGCATTCATGACATTTTCGATGTTTTTCCGGTCAAGACTGGCAATCAGACGATCATCAAAAACAGCAGCTGAATGTAGTACACCTTTGAGAGGGGGAAAGATTTTTCTGATATGTTCGACAAGTGTATCCACCGCTATAGCCGAGGTAATATCACAAGCTTGGGCAATCACTTTTACGCCTCGATCTGCAAAGCTTTTAACGACCTCTCTGGCTCCTGGCGTTTCCATACCACGGCGACCCACCAGTACAAGGTGATCAACACCACGTTCAGCCAGCCAGCGAGCGGATTCCAGGCCAAAACCGGAAAGACCTCCCGTCACCAGCCATGTGGTATTTTTCTCAAAACATATCGTTGGCGCGGACCGTGAGGGCTGCTCGATGTCAGGCTGTGCATCCGCCATGGATACAACGACTTTTCCGATATGACGTGCTTGTTGCATCACACGAAAAGCATCTATAACACGATCGGCTGTAAATACCCGATAAGGCAATGGCGCCAGAGCTTGCTCGTGAAACAGTGCCATCACTTCACGAAAGAGCTGTGCAGCGAGTTTGGGGCGCCCTGTCAGTAACTGATCTGCATCGATTCCAAAATAACTGATGTTGTTCTTGAAGGGGCGCAGGCCAACTGGCGTATTTTCAAAAAAGTCTCGCTTGCCCAGTTCAAGGAAACGACCAAAGGGTTTCAGTACAGCAAGACTACGGCGCATCGCTTCACCGGCAAGTGAATTGAGCACCACATCAACCCCTTCACCAGCCGTCGCGTCTAGAATATCGTCAGCAAATGCCAGGCTGCGTGAGTCGAAAACATGATCCGCCCCCAGCAATCTGACGAAATCCCGTTTCTCATCACTGCCTGCAGTGGCATAAATTTCTGCACCGAGGTAGCGTGCAAGCTGGATAGCAGCAACACCAACACCTCCTGCCGCGCCGTGAATCAGTACGCGTTCGCCCGGCTGCAAAGCGGCAAGCTGCTTGAGCGCATAATAAACAGTGAGGAAAACCGTTGGAACAGTCGCTGCTGCTTCAAACGACCAATCTTCAGGCATGGGCACTACGGTATCCGCTCGCGTGACTACATGACTGGCAAAGCAGGAAGCACCAAAACCCATAACGGCATCACCCGGTAACAGGCCTTTCACGCGCGCACCGACACGGCTGACAACTCCTGAAAACTCCAGCCCGAGACTGGCGCCTGCAAAACCATTCTCAACAGCCTCATCCGGAAGCAGGCCCATGAGGTACATTACGTCGCGAAAATTAAGACCGGTCGCCCGGGTATGCACTTCAATCTCATCATCACTTAACAGGCGCTCCGCATCGGGTAACCAGACCAGGTTTCGCAATTGTCCCGGGAGGTGAAAATCAAGGTGGAATCGCTGTCCCTCCGGCTGTTTTATCGTCCTGATCTGCTCACCCGATTCTTCCTGCATGACCGGGCAATAGCGTGCTTGTACAGAAAGGACAATTTCATTACTGCCATCCGGGTAAAGCAACTCATTTGCCAGCCGGTCTGAAAGGCTATTAACAGTGAGGTCACAGGCCAGATCGATGAGCGTGCAGGAAAGCTGAGGACATTCGTTCATGATGACTCGTCCGAACCCCCACAGGGCAGATTGTGCCGGATTGGATTCTGCTTCGGCTGGATATCCGGTCACAAGCGCACCCCCTCTGGTGATAAGCCAGAGTCTGGATGTTTTTCCGCTCCGGGCCACTATCAGCTTTACGCTCTCCATGAGCATGGTTACGGTTGCTGCAGCACAGTCAGGCATATCATTCCAGCCCGACAGATGCACGATATGATCTGTATCTTGTAACAAATCCGCAGATACCCGGCTGGTAATGGCAACTATTTGCCCTGATGCGCGCAACTGATTACTCAGCTGCCCGGCCAGGGTTGCAGAAAACCCGTCAGCTACCAGCAGCCATGAGGCAACGGCGACAGGCTCAGAAAGCAGGGTACTATCTTGTGTGGAACGTTTGGCAAGCAGCAGATAGGCTCCCTCAGCAAGATCTTCTGCAGCGGGCTCAAGTAAGGTTTCCGTTTCCACAAACCCGGCATCGTTCAGCAATTTCTGCCATGTTGCGGGAGGCAACAACGGGGAAAGCGGTATATCTGAACCTGCATCATGCTGACGCCACCAGCCGGGATCTATACCTTCCAGAAAATTGATACTCCAGTCTGAATGCTGTTCAACCAGCAGCAGAATCGCCCCTGCAGCAAGCAGGCTCCGGATTTGGATCAGCGCTGCGGACGGGTTGCTTGTACGGTGTAACGCATAGCGCAGGATAACGACATCAAATGTATCCGGCAGCGGATGGTCCACAGTAAGCTGCAACGTGGCAGGCTCATACCGCGCCACGACAATGCTGGTATTGTCCTGATATTCGGCTTGCTGACGCGCCTGCGTCGCCTCATCCGGCAAAGCAAGAATATAGTCAAATCGGTCTTGGGATAACGAACACGTCAGTATTTCCGGCAATTCACTGGAGCCAGCAGTCACCTCCAGAATGCGCAGACGGCGTGAAACAGGCCAACTGTCCGCCAGGCTCTTGAGCGTCCCTTCAAGCGCAAGTCGCATCCCCAGATAAATCGGATCATCGTGGTAGCGCATTTCAGCTACTGGTGAATGTTTCAATTCATCCAGCAATTTCAACGCATCAGTTTCTCCACATAACAATGCCGGCAGTTGCCGACCGGCCCTTCCCAAAAGTGCCAGCTGCGGCAGATGCGCAGGTGAATCATATAGCAGTGATTGCCAGAGTGCTTCCAGTGAGGGTAAGTCAGTATCGGCAACAGCAGACCATTGGCCGGCACTGTCTTTTCCGAGCAATCCTTCGCTGGATAACAGGCTTGCCAGCCAGCGAGCGCAAGCGGTCGCTTGGGGTCCATCAAAAATTTGATGCCATTCCAGCGGTTTCTGCTGCTGGACATACTGCAAAGCCTGCCAGGCAAAGGATAATGTTAAAGCCTCAGTGAGCGGAAGCGTTTCCTTGAATAAGGTATGCCGATCCTGCTTGATACTGTCGAGCTGCACTCGTGCCCGCTGGACAAGATCCGACACAGGCGGCATGGTCACGGTCATACCGTCGAGTGGGTGAGGATTAAGCCGGGGGACAATACGCCAGTTTGATATTTTTTGCTGAATATGCCGTTTGAGGGGGGCAGCACGGAATCGGCAGGCAGAAACACTTGCAAGCAAATTACCTTGATCATCCACCAGCTCGAAATCCGCCAGCACAGAACGCGCGCTGCGACGACACAAACTGGCGCGTAAAAGTGCCGCCTTCTCATTGCTGTAAAAATTCAGCCTGCCTATTTTGACTGGAAGCAAGGCGGTTCCCTGCCCGGCATCGATTTCTTCACCAAAAAAATCAACCAGTGACTGGAAGCAAAGATCCAGTATGGCCGGGTGCAATAAATAATCATTCAGGTTCAATAATTCAGGATAAATCAGCGCAGCTTCGAGCCTGTCTGCCTCGACATTTACGTCACGCATCCCTTGAAAAGTCGGGCCATAATCCAAACCAAGCTTTAAGGCACGCCGATAATGGGCTGTACCCCCGATTTGCTTGACAGGCACCGCGGGTGGATCGATACGCGCTGCAGGAATCTTGTCAGTGGTTTCCAGAACACGTCCTGAAGCATGCAACGTCCATTCGTCATGACTGAGCCGCTGGCGACTTTTGATATGGAATTCGCCATCACGCGGATTCAGAAACAAATGAATAGTGCGCGCATGCTCACCATCAAAAACCATCGGAGAGATGATGTCGAGTTGCTCGATCATGAAATGCTCTCCCCCCAGCCATTCACGCGCTGCAGCCAGTGACATTTCAGCATAAGCAGCACCAGGGTACACGATCACATCGCCTACCTTATGATCAGCCAGCCAGGGCAGGATAATCGGATCAAGCGTGTTTTCCCAGACGGCATCGACACCCGGAATACGCCAGCCTAACAGCGGGTGCACCCGGCGACGATCCAGCAAATGTAATCCTTCGCTCGTCCATGACACCTGGTGCCGCTCCCGCTGCCATGGGTAGTTAGGCAGACGAACCCACCGGCCGGGAAAGGGGAAACAAGTTTGCAGTGATGGCCGCTCAGCAAGAAGCTGGGTACGCAGCGCGGCTTCGGTAATTTTTTGCAAACCACTATTCTCGCGGTGCATTGTCGGAATCACACGCCCGTCGATTTTTGCTGCAGTCAGACATTCACCTATATACCGCTGCAGAATTGCATGTGGCCCGATTTCAATGAATATTCTGCAACCCAGTTCAGCAATTTTGTTTATCGCTGCTGCAAATTGAACGGGTTCTCGCACATTGCGCCACCAGTAATCTGCGTTGAGTGAGGACCCATCAATCTCGCTCCCGGTAACGGTTGAAACAATTGTGATGTTTTGGGTATGAGCAGGAGCAAGTTTGCCGAGCTTGCGGACCAACGTTCCTCCGATAGCATTCATCCGTTTGCTATGGAAAGCATAATCGAGATCAAGCAACCGGAAGAAAACGCCTCTGGATTCAAGCAAACTTTGTATACACTGCAAACCTTCCAGAGAACCAGAAAGTGTGACGTTGTCGGGACTATTGATCCCGGCTATTTCCACTTTGGCACCCATTCCTGATGTAGTGATGATTTCCTGTGCTGCCTCAGCAGACAGTCCAACTGCTGCCATCCGGCCTTTTCCGCGTGTCAGCGCCTGCAGCTGGCTGCGAATACAGATGACACGTATGGCCTGTTGTAGATCAAGCGCACCTGCGGCCCAGGCTGCCGCAACTTCACCCACACTGTGGCCGGCGACAGCTGCGGGCTCAATGCCCCGCTGACGAAGCAGCATCGTAATACCGACCTGGATAGCAAACAGCAGTGGTTGCGCAACACGGGTATCGTCCAGTCTGGAATTTTGACCTTCTGCTTCCAGCTCGGAGATCAGTGAAAACCCTGTCTGGGGCAACATGATTGCATCAATTTCACTCAGGATTACTTTGAATTCTGGAGATTCAGTAAGCAATGCGTAACCCATTCCAACCCACTGCGCACCATTTCCCGAATAGACAAAAGCCACTCCACCACTTTGCGGTAACTGATCCTCAATAAAAATCCGGGAAGGTATATCACCGTTGGCATAACAATTAAGCAGATCAATCGCTGAATCTACCTTGCCGGTATGTAGTGCCAGTCTTTTTTCCATACGCTCACGGCGAAAAACTGCTGCATAGGAAATATCGTAAAATTCCTGTGGAGATTTATCTTTCAGCAATTCGGCGTAACGCCCGGCCATGGCGCGCAAGGCGGCTTCCGTGCGTGCGGAAAGGAAGAGTGGAGGCAATGATTCTATGCTCGGTGCACCGGCCCTATCTTCCTGAATGGGGAATTCCTGTAATAGAACATGGGCATTGGCGCCACCAAATCCGAAAGAGTTAACGCCAGCAACGAGCGGCCTTTTTCTCTTGCTACCCAATGTTTTATATTTTCTGACGAGCTGCAGATTAAGTGCTTGAAAATCAATCTGTGGATTGGGTCTGTGCAGATGGATGGCAGGTGGCAGTGCTTTGTGTTTAAGTGCCAGTATGGTTTTGATCAATCCAGCCATACCGGAAGCAGATTCGAGGTGACCAAGGTTGGCCTTGACCGACCCAATAAGCAATGGTTTAGCACGCTCCCGACCATAAACCATGCCAATTGCTTTGGTTTCAACAGGATCTCCGACCACCGTTCCTGTACCATGTGCTTCAATAAAATCGATATTTCTTGATGCAAGGCCGCTGCGCGATAATACTTCTTGCATCAATTCCGCCTGACCATCACTGCTGGGAATGGTAATTCCGGTTTTGCGGCCTCCATCGGCATTAATGCCACTGGCAAGAATAACTGCGTGGATATTATCACCCTCAGCCAAAGCCTGTTCCATGGGCTTGAGCAGCAGAACGGCAGCCCCTTCTGAACGCACATAGCCATCTCCGGAAGCATCAAAAGGTTTGCAACGCCCACTACTGGAAAGCATCGATGCTTTGGTGAATCCAACAAACGGATGCGGATGAAGCAGCAGGTTGACACCCCCAACCAGAGCTGCAGAGGCCTCCCCGTTACGCAGACTGTTGCAAGCGTGATGTAACGCTACCATCGATGAAGAACAGGCTGTATCCACTGCCAAAGAAGGGCCGTGCAGATCGAAAACGTAGGAAATACGATTGGCTGCGATACTCAGCGTATTTCCTGTCATCGTATGTGAGGTTATGCTGGAAAGATCATCCATCCAGCGCATGCCGTAATCAAACCCGGAAATCCCCATATAAACTGCACAATCCGATCCTGCCATGGAAGAAGGCGGAACCCCCGCATTTTCCAGAGTCTCCCAAGTCAGCTCCAGCAAAAGACGTTGCTGAGGATCGAGCACGCCTGCTTCACGTGGTGAAATACCAAAGAAGCTGGCATCAAATTCTTCTATGTGTGAGAGCACTCCTGCCGAAAAAGTAATGCTACGACCACGCTCCGAACGCTTGTCATGTTGTAATTCATCGACAGCCCAGCGATCTTCCGGAATCCGGGTTACCAGATCACGTTTTTGTTTCAGTGCATTCCAGAAATCGGTTTCATCACTCAGATCTCCCGGAAAACGAAAAGCAAAGCCAACGATAGCCACAGGAAACGAGGATGATTTATCTGTACCATTTTCCTTTGTGCAGGTATCTGCTGACTCGCTTCTGCTCTCATCCGCAGCATGCTTGCTGATGGGTCGGTTCATTTTTCTATCCTTCAGAAATGACACTATGCTAGTTTCGATAAGCTTGGAACGTGGCTTTACTCAAATATAAACAAGCAAATATCTGCAAAACTTTCCGCCAGGCCTTCCAACTTCATATTTATGTCATAAACATATGCATGATTCCCAAGAAGAATAACTCTTTATACGACAGGGTAAATTTTTGGAGTAGTTGGTTATAACCCTTCTTTTCCAAGAATGAAGAATGAAGATTTAAGGAAACGCTGATTGAATCGTAAGTTGTCACTGCGAGCGAAGCGAAGCAATCCAGTTTCTTATGTTTATCAATGTTTTATGGATCACCACGTCGCTTCTCTCCTCGCGATGACGGAATAAATCAGCGTCTCCCTAAGGAGCCTCTACAAAACTCTTGCTGCTTACTGTTTTTTCGGGGGACGAACCGAATTTCCCATTGTTTAGCAAAATCAATCTGTTACTTCATTTCTCAGAGACAGCTATTTAAAAGCCATCAAGAATAAAGGATAAAAAGGCAGGTGTTCTAAGGCTGGTTTATCGGTGAAGATGCTATGTTGGTGGTCGAAGAAATCCTCTTCTTGTGTTGAATCTGTTCCCAGACGGGATGCGGTATGTTAATCCGCCCTGCTGGTTATTCATGTATCAGTCAGGCTGACAAGTGGAGTGAAAAATATTGATAGAAACGGGGTGTAATTGATGAGCAGGAACCGTTACGCACTTTTAACAGTAGACACTGAGGCGTTGCCAAGGCGCGCTTCACAGGACCATATCAAGCGCTTGATGTGGGGACAGCATGAAAACGGTCGTGCTGGTGTCGGTGAGATGGTTGCAATTGGAAATGAGTTTGGTGCTAAACATGTTTTTTTCATCGATTTGTGTGGTGCGTATTCTTATCTTGATGAGATAAAGGAAGTTATTCGCTGGTTAGATGAAGCAGGACAGGATGTTCAACTGCATACTCATCCCGAGTATTTACCCGCTTCATTCTGGGATGAGCATAGTCTCGCCCGGCACCCACGGTATATGAACCAGTATGCAGAAGACTCCAGAGCCGCGTTTGTTATCCAACATTTTGCAGCATTAATTTCACAAGAGACGAAAAAACCGGTACTTGCTCATCGAGCAGGTTCTTTTCGCTGGAATGCCAGTACGATTCGCGCACTCAAGGTAACAAACATACCACTTTCCTTCAATAATTCCATGTGCGCGGTTTATGCCGGACAGTGTGTGTACAGCGAGCCTACGAATCTGCCATTCCTCTGGTCGAATGGTGTTATCGAGGTGCCGATGACGGAGAAGAAAATTTTGCCCAAGGTAGGTAAACCGGAATGGTGGGCTCGCCTGACTCATCCCGAATCCCCTTATTTCCAGTTTCATCCCTGGTGGGGAAAGTTATTGTTTGATGTTTTTAGTGGCAGTCCGACATTATCTGTTTTTTTATTACATTCCTGGTCTTTGCTCTACTGGGATGAACAGGGTCATGCTGCCTACCGGGATAATCAGCGCCTGGAAGGATACCGGAAACTGCTCGCTCGGCTTGTCAAGGATTACGATGTCATCACAACGGCCGAATTTCTGGATCTGCATGCACAAGGAAAAATCACGACGACGCATACTGTTGATCTTGCGCATGCAGAATTGAAATTACTTCAAGGTAAGCGCGCTTGAGTTCACTTTTTGATCCCTTCTTTACCCGGATGACTGAATACTGGCTGGCCTTTAATCGTTTTTTGACAGTTGAATTGCTGAAAAGCAAGCTTCGGCAATACGCAAGTAATACGCCATATATACCTGAACCGAGAAGCTTGCTATATGTGGCAGCAAGTTCGCTGCCTTATCACGTCAGTGGTTATACCACTCGCACTCATGAGGTAATTCGTGCGTTGCGCGCCGCCGGCGGGAAGGTGCATGTGCTGACCAGGCCGGGCTATCCCTGGGATCGCGCAGACCGTCGCTGTAATGCGGATCGTGAGGAAACGGCAGTACAAGATGTGTGCTACCAGCACGTTCGCCAGCCCTTGAATAATCGGCCCGTAATTTTATATGCATTACAGGCCGCACCAGTGATTGCAAAAATTGCGCTGCAGCGGCATGTGGCCGCCATCCATGCAGCATCCAATCATGTGAATGCTTTACCAGCTTTGCTGGCAGCCCGACGGCTAGGTGTTCCCTTCCAGTACGAGATGCGTGGCTTGTGGGAGCTCACTCGTGTGTCACGTCAACCGGATTTTGAACGCTCGCAAGCTTATAAACAGGGGTTACAACTGGAAAGATTGGTCGCGCGGCATGCAGACAGATTATTTGTGATATCAGAACAACTTCGCAATTATGTAATTGAAAATTGGGGAGTTGATCCGGATCGAATCAATTTGTTACCAAATTGTGTTGATCCGGAGTTGTTTGTGCCAGCAGATTCTGAAAATGTTTCACAAAATACGATAGGTTATGCCGGTTCCCTGATCGGGTATGAAGGATTAGATACACTGATTGATGCGGTGGATAAGCTTACCTGGGCGGAGAATGCTGTCAGTATGGTGATCATCGGTGATGGTGAGGCTCGCTCGCAGCTGGAAGCCCAGGTGCAACGTCTGGGTTTGTCCGATCGAATTTATTTTTACGGTAAGCTTTCTCCAGAAGTTGCACGAGATATGCTCCGTCGTTGTGCACTGGTGTGCATTCCGCGTAAACCGTTCAGAGTGTGTGAGATTGTTCCTCCGATCAAACTGGTGGAAGCGCTGGCGATGGGTAAGCCGGTAATTGTTCCTGATCTGCCGGTTTTTCGGGATGAATTGGGAGTTGATCCGGCCTGCTGGTTTTTTCGTAGTGGTGATGCGATAGATCTGGCACGAGTTATTGAGGCTGCTCTGGGTGATAAGGAAAAGCTGAAGAAGGCAGGTGCCCAGGCGCGACATTATGTGTTGGAAAAACGCTGCTGGAAGAAGTTTACGGACAAGGTTGTACTGAATTAGCATCCATCCGCAGTAATTTTGCAGATCATAAGAATTCTTCCTGTCGGTTTTTTATTTCTGATGTTCGAAATAAAGGGTAATTATGGCTTTTGAGGCCACATTCACCCGCATTGTCTCCCCGTATTATTACATATACATACAAGCCAGAAGCTCTGGTACTTCAACAGAAATAACATCTTGCAGCCATGACGGCTTGGTAACAATAAAAAATCCTAAGCATGGTGGAGCTTATATAAGCCGACAACGGAATATCGATACACTCAAAGGTATGAAATTACATGATCGGAAAAGCAATCAAGAAGCTGGGTTCACTGGTATATCAGTATCCGCAAATTTCGGAAGCCGCCGAACGACCAGGGCCGTTTGGACGTTTGAAGATTGCGATGGTTACGGATTATTTCACAGCTGACTGTTTGTCTGCAGAATGTCGTGTAAAAGCACTGACTCCCGGAAATTTCAGGATGGTTATCGGCGAGTGGAAGCCAGATCTGGTTTTTGTGGAATCAGCATTTCATGGAGTAAACGGCTCCTGGCGTTATGAATTGGCGAAACAGCCAAAGTGGCTGCGTCTGAGCAAGCCAACGGCTATCTACCAGTTGGTTAAATTTGCCAGAAGTCGTCGCGTTCCTACTGTTTTCTGGAATAAGGATGATGATGTTTTTTTTGACGCCTTTATCGATGTAGCCAAAGCTTTTGATTATGTTTTTACAACGGACAAAGCATGTATTGAAAACTATCGGCAGCAGCTGCCAGCTCATGTGCCTGTCAATCCGCTGGTTATGCCTTATCAACCAGCGTTTCACAACTTTACCGGTTTCGAATTCACGCGCAATGAAGCCTGCTTTACCGGCAGCTATTACCAACGAATATTAAGTGAGCGCAGATCGTTTCTTGATATGGTGTTTGATGCTTGTGAAAGAACCCCTCTACAGTTAAATGTTTTTGACCGGAATCATGATCGTTTATCGCGATACTTTGAATTTCGTTTTCCAAAAAATAACCGGTTACGCTTGCATGGCAGAGTGCCTCATCGAAAAACAGCTCAAATCTACAAATCGCATGTGGTTTCACTTAATGTAAATTCAGTTACCAGCTCCGAGACAATGTGTTCACGGCGTTTGCTGGAAATACTGGCTTGTGGGGGGATTGCTGTAACCAATCCGAGCCGGGCAGTTGATCGTCATTTTCGTGATTATTGTCATGTAGTGAATTCCAGTGAGGAGGCGCAGGAGCTGTTTGCACGTCTTCAATATGGTCCTTCAGCGGATGATATGGCGCGTGCAGAAACCGGAGCGGCGTATGTACGGCAGAATCATACCTGGGTACACCGATTGGAAGAAATTTGTGCTGTTGTGAAGATCTGAAGGAATTTTTTCAATGCTTTTTGAGTTACTTTCTTTCTTTACTCAAGCCGTGTTTTTTGTTGTGGTGGTTTACTTTGCACTGTATGTCCTACTGGAATTGCGTATTCTGTTTATCTCACGCAAGGTAGAACAACGCAAACTAACTGAACTGACTGAAGAGACTCAACCTTCTCTCTGTATTGGGGACGATTACAGGCCGCCAGTAAGTGTATTGCTGCCGGTACATAATGAATCATCTGTAGTGGAGCGCCTGATAGACGCAGTCTGTCGATTGCACTATCCGGCGGACAGGCTGGAGATTCTGGTACTCGATGATTCTTCGGATGATACTTCCAGACTTGCACAAACCAGGGTTGAGTGGTACGCAGCCCAGGGGGTCAATATCCGTTATATCTGTCGTGGAGATCGGCAGGGTTATAAGGCTGGTAACCTGACTTACGGCATTCGTCAGGCTTCAGGAGAGTTTCTTGCTGTTTTCGATGCGGATTTTATTCCCCCAGCGGATTTTCTGCTGAAAACCATTCCGTGGTTCAAGGATCCTCAGTTAGGGTTTTTGCAGACAGGAATTGGTTACGAAAACAAAAACAAATCCTTTCTGACCCGCTTTCAGGCTATGGAAATGGGGCATCAGCAATATGTCACTGTGGGTTTAAGCGAGGATGGTGATATGGCTTCACTGAGTGGCAGTTCATGTGTATGGCGAAAATCATGTATTGAAGCCTTGGGGGGCTGGGATGCTTCGGTGGTAACCGAGGATGTAGATCTGGGTTACAGGGCTCAGCTTGGTGAATGGAAGTATGCGTACCTGCGAGATGTGGTTTCGATGTCTTTGCTCCCTGAATCAATCAGTGCGTTTCGTGTCCAGCGTGAGCGCTGGGGGCGTGGCCTGATTCATAGCGGATTCAAACACATCCGGCAAATGTTCCGCCAGCGCATGCCCCTGATCAAGAGATTACACGCGATTTCCATGATGTTTTCTTCCGTGCTGCTGGCTTCAATTTACGTGCTGGTACTCTTGAGTCTGCCATTGAATTATCTGGTTGATTTTGATGCAGCAAGTATGCAGTGGATATTGCCAGCCTTTTTTTGCCTGGTAGCTGTCTGGGGACTGAATAATGCTTTCGGAGCAAATAAAGGTGCCGGACTGAATAGAAAGACATGTATTGCAAGCACGTTGTGGGATATCTATTTGTACATTGCCATGTTCTTGCCAATGGCCTTGTATTATTTTGCGGGAGGTATTCGGGCACTTCTCGGCGTGCATGGGGAATTTAACCGCACGCCTAAAGGAGAAGATGAGTACAAGGTAAATATGCCACCTATTAACATAATATTGTTGATGGGAGAGTTATTTACTTTCATTTATTCAACGTTTGCGATTTGGGTGGCTATGCAAAAAGGAAATTACTTTCTAATACCGCTGAATTTCACCGTGTGTGTAGGCTTTGGTATGGTTCTTTTTTGGTCTTGGCAGGAAGCGTATGGAAATGAGCAGGCCATCAGATAGAAGTGAACAAAATATCCTGATTACTGGTGCAACGGGGGCAATTGGTGCGGCATTGGCGGAAATATATGCGCAGCGTGGAGTAACACTTTATCTGCACGGTCGTAATGTGAAAAAGTTGACTGAGGTTGCAGAATGTTGCCGCCAGAAAGGTGCGCGTGTTCTGACACAATGTCTCGATCTGCGAGATTTTGCCGCTTTGCAGAGCTGGCTGAGCGTATTGGAGCCGCTTGATCTGGTCATCATCAATGCGGGCATGAATACACATATTGGGCCGGCAGGTGAACCTGAACCCCTGAATGAGGTAGAAGCTTTGCTGGATATAAACTTGAAGTCTGCCATGATCATTACGCATACCGTGACTCCATCCATGCGAGTACGTGGCAGCGGACAGATTGCCTTTGTGAGTTCCCTGGCCGCATATTTCGGTTTGCCCATCACGCCGGCATATTGTGCCAGTAAGGCGGGTCTCAAGGCTTATGGTGAAGCACTGCGTGGCTGGCTGGCGAAAGAAGGGATCAGGATCAATGTGATCATGCCAGGGTATGTCAAATCGCCCATGTGTGACGATATGCCAGGTTCGAAACCTTTCCTGTGGTCATCCAAGCGTGCAGCAAAAGTAATAAAGCGTGGCCTGGAGCGAGATCAGGCTCGTATTAGTTTCCCCTTTCCATTGAATTGGGGTGCCTGGTGGCTGGCGGTGCTGCCCGCTTCTATTTCCATCATTATCGTTCGCTTGCTGGGTTATGGTGATTGAAAAAAGTTTTGTTCTGGTTTTAGTTGCCTCGCTAACGGGACTTCTATTGTCGATCATCATTGAACGTCTGATGATTTCACGCCCGATATTTGCGAGACCCTGGGCTGCCTGGGCGGTACATGGTGGATTATGGCTTCTGTCCTATTCCCTGGTTACTCTGGCTTTAGGTCGTCCGTGGTTTTCTGTGGCGATTGTTTCCGCTTTTATGCTGATGCTGGTGCTGGTGAATAACGCCAAAGTAAAATCGCTGAATGAGCCTTTTATTTTTCAGGATTATGAATACTTTACTGATGCGATCCGGCATCCACGCCTTTATATTCCGTTTTTAGGCTGGTGGAAGTTTCTCGGTGCAGCTACAGGTTTTATTCTGGCTGTATCGATTGGATTATGGGGAGAATCCGTTCCTGAACAGCGATTTACGCTATCTGGTCAGTTAGGTGGAATTTTAATTTTATCTGTACTGGGAATATCATTTTTACTGGCAGGCAACTATAAGTCACTTCCAGTCAGTTTCAATCCGCAGCAAGATGTTGCTGCATTGGGCTTGTTGGCCAGCTTCTGGTGCTATGGAAGGGAGGAGAAAATTCTTTTGAATATAGCTTCTCCTTTCTATTTTTCTGTTCCAGAACGTCGGACTCGTGATTTGCCTCATCTGGTTGCCATTCAAAGTGAATCTTTTTTCGATCCACGGTCATTGTTTTCGGGTATCCGGCCCGATGTGCTGTCTGAGTTTGATCGTCTTAAGAAAGACTCCTTATTCCATGGCAAATTAAAGGTGCCTGCCTGGGGAGCCAATACGGTGCGTACTGAATTCGCGTTTCTTTCCGGAATTGCTGAGGACAGACTGGGAGTCCATCGCTTTAACCCCTATCGTGCTATTGCGGCCGGTTGGAATACGCCATCATTGGCAACTTTTTTGAAGAGCCTGGGTTATCGTACAATTTGTGTCCATCCATATTCAGCCAGTTTCTACCGGCGTGATCGAGTGTATCCATGCCTCGGATTTGATGAGTTTTTTGATATCCGTATATTTGATAACACGATGCGGTCAGGTCCTTATATCGGAGATACTGCTGTTGCTGATAAAGTGGAAGCCATTTTGCACAATGCAACGGGGCCACTTTTTATCTTTGTCATTACCATGGAGAATCACGGACCGTTACATCTTGAACAGGCAGCTCATTCGGATATTGAATCGTTGTACATTGAACCGCCGCCAACAGGCTGCGATGATTTGACAATTTATCTTCGACATTTACGTAATGCTGATGAAATGATTGCCCGACTACGTCAAACACTGATGAAATGCAGACAACCTGCAAGTTTATGCTGGTTTGGCGACCATGTACCGATTATGTCTACTGTATACAATATTTTTGGTAAACCTGGCGGAGATGTGGAATACATATGTTGGAGCAACCAAAGTAAAGCAGAATTTCATAATTTCAATTTGAGTGCAAATACTTTAGCAATAAACTGGCTTAGAGAGCTTGGCCTTATAAGCAGCTCGAAGTCACTTTTCAGCGAGAAGCTGTTTGAATCTCCTTGGCCCGTAGATGCGCAATCACCTAGACCGACTGGACCAAAAGGTCAATCGCAAACGTGTACGCCGACTGATAGCGTTAATGGAGCTGCGGGCGATCGCGCTGGGATTGCATACTAACACCCCGAGCACAAAACCTATCCCTGCCGGCTACGGGGCATGCAATCAAACGTCTCGACCAGAGCAGTCAGTTCACCGAAATACTCAAAGCCCACGACAGACATCTGGATCAGCATGGACAAACACGGCTGCTATCCACGACAATACCTTTGTGGAGCGGTTCACGCTGCCTCGGGAGGTAAAAGCCCTGACGACCTGTATTTTCAGAGCAATAACAAATTTCATGTGGCAACCTGAGTCACCAACCCTGGATCAGGGCTTATGACACTCTTCAGATTGTCTGAAAAAAGAGATCGTTTCATCTTGGCGGAAGAGGACAATAAGCAGGTTCTCAGTGATTATGTCCAAAAAATAACCCTATCAACCATATCGTACTGATTCCCAGAACGATGAGTGTGACCTGTTGAACAGTTGCACCGATTTCAGGGCGTTTATGTAGACTGGGAATCAGATCGGACATGGCCACATAAATCATGCTTGCTGCGGCAATGGCAAGTATCGGGGCTATCAGATGATCTAACTGATTCAGCATAAAGTACCCAAGCAACCCTCCAAGCACTGTCGCTGTGCTGGATAACAAATTGGACCAGAGTGCCCCCGCACGTGTAAACCCCGAATTGAGTAAGATAATGAAATCTCCTGCTTCTTGCGGAATCTCATGTGCGGTAATCGCAATAGCCGTCACCATTCCCAGCTGAACATCAGCCATAAAAGCTGATGCGATCAGGATACCATCTACAAAATTATGAAAAGTATCCCCCAGTACAATCATCATGCCACTGCGGCCATTATCGTGAGTACCTGCAACCCCTCTGTCAGCCGCAGAAGCCACCTGTAACGTGGGTTCATGCGCCTCACACTCTGATAAATGGCAATGACGCCATAACAAAAGTTTTTCCAGGATAAAAAAAACAAGAATACCAAGCAGCAAAATGAATGTTAACTGTTTGGGTGTATCAGTAAGCTCCAGTGCTTCAGGCAATGCATTTAGAAATGCAGCTCCAAGAAGTGCGCCGATAGCATATGAAATCAGTATATTGATCCACTTATCACTACGGATATTCAAAGCAAATAATGCCGCGAGTCCAATGCTCAGCAAACCACTTGCTACGCTGGCAAGTACAATCCAGGTTAACACCGACATAAATCATGTTTCCAGATAAGTAGAAATACTCAGAACAGGCACACTACACCGCTTGCGGATTCATGCGCAGATTGAACGTTAACAAGGAAGAAAATCTGTCAAGATTTCAGGTTGAACCACTGTCGGGAAACTGTGTCATCCACAATAAACCAGCCATCCGGCCTGTTTTACCATCACGACGATAAGAATAAAATTTCTCGGGATTACTGTACGTACATAAATTACCGCCATAGATCCGGGACACGCCGGCATGAGCTAATCTTTGACGTGCCAAAGCAAAAAGATCCGCATGCCATTTTCCTTTTTCTTTTCCAGGGAAGAATGCATGTGCCGCCTGATGATCATACTCGGTAAATAGCGTTCGCACCTCATCACCAACCTCGAAGTGCCGTGAACTGATTGCCGGACCCAGCCACGCGATTATATGCTCACTATGACTGAATTCACGCAGTGTCTGAATTGTGTTTTCGATAACCCCTCTGGCTAACCCGCGCCACCCTGCATGGACAGCACCTACTACACTACCCGCTCTATCACATAACAATACCGGAAGACAATCCGCCACCAGAACTGCACACACCACCCCAGGATGCCGGCTCATTGCAGCATCCCCTTCCAGGGTTTCATTTTCAGAATCCACCCAGATTGGCCTGGAACCATGAACCTGAGTCAGCCAGCGAGGGGGATCGGGTAAGTATTGGCGTAACTGGTTTCGGTTCAGCTGAACAGCGCGTGGATCATCATCGACATGAGCTGCTAAATTCAGACCGGCATAAGCGTTCCTTCCGGCCACGGCTGCTCCAGTATTACGGGTAGTAAACATGGCACTCACATTTGCAGGAGAGGGCCAATCCGGTACAATTCTGTCAATCATCGGGCGAAGTTCATGTCATTCAACCGCTCTAGACGAAAACAGGATTGAGACTCAGCAATCGTATCCACTTACACCACAGCAGGATACAGTCTGGAAAAAGTCTCGCAAACCCGATCAATCTGTTCGGCAGTATGCGCTGCATTGATGCTGCAACGCACCAGCGATTTTCCTTCCGGTGCTGCCGGGGGCAATACCAGATTCACATAGATGTCGTGCTCCATCAAGCCATTCCACAAGGTCAATGCCTGCTTGGGACTATCAAGTAAAACGGCTACTATCGGCCCGGGCTCCGGACCCAGACAATATCCAGTTTTCTTGAGACAGGAAAAAAGCTGGTGAGCATTCTTCCACAGCTGCTCACGTAATAAATAACCATCATGCAACAACTTTAAAGCAGCGCGTGTCGAAGCAATAGTCGCCGGAGAAGGAGAAGCCGTAAATATATAAGGATGACTTATGTACCGCAGCTGATCAAGCTGAGGATGGTTACTCACGCAAAAACCGCCGATGCCGCACAGACTTTTACTGAAAGTTCCGGTTATAAAATCAACCTCATTAATCATTCCTGTTTTTTCTACCAGCCCCTGCCCGGTCTTTCCAAGGACACCGAGTGAATGTGCTTCATCAAGTAACAAAGTACTCTGATAGGCATTCTTCAGTTCCACGATTTTAGCCAGAGGAGCCTGATCACCCAGCATGCTGTAGATACCTTCAATAATAATCAGCGCATTTTGGCTACGATCACCGAGTCTACGAAGACGTTTCTCAAGATCAGCCACATCATTATGTCGGAAACGGATAATATCCGCCCCACTCAGAATACAGCCATCATAGATACTGGCATGCGCATCCCCATCAATCAGCACGACATCACCCGCTCCCACCAATCCAGAAATAGTTCCCAAATTAGCTTGGTAGCCTGTTGTAAAAACAATACATTCGTGACAGTGGTAAAATTCCGCCAACTCACGTTCCAATGCCCGATGCCCGTAGTAATTACCATTGGCCATTCGTGAGCCAGTAGTACCGGTGCCTTCCTGATCAATAGCTTTGTGAGCGGCTTCTCTGCATTCCGGAGAAAAGCTGAGTCCAAGGTAATTGTTCGTACCCAGCATTAATACCCGGCGCTCTCCGATTCTGGCCTCGGTCGCAGAATAAGATTCCTCTATGGGGATACCAAAAGCACCGAGTCCCTCAGGTAACTGTGCTTTCCTTGCCGCTGCGGCTGCATCGAGTTTTTCCAGCAAATTCATGATGACGATTTGATTTTATAAATCAGATTGGCAAGATCCTGGACCGTCAAGACATCCACAAGCGCATTCAGCGGAACCGATATATCAAACTGATCTTCAATTTCCATGATGAGATTCAGTAGTTTGACCGAGTCAATTGCAAGATGTGTGATGAGGTTGGTTTCTGGAGATATCTCCGTGTCAACATCTGTAAAACAAGCCAGACGCTGACAAAGCAGCTCTGTAATTTGTACTTGTGTTATTTCAGACATGTGATCAATCCCGGAACGGATACATATTGACTGACAAATTTATTTTGCGACCAAGACATATAAATACCACGGATTGTCAATAAGGCATCTTTAAATACTTCAGGAAAATATTCGCTATGTTTTGACAAGTGATGGCAATGCCGTTTGTAATTTGATTGTTGGATACCAATCGACCAGCTCTTTTCTCAGAAAAGAAACATCGCACGTCCAGTCAGGGTACTCTAGTTCCATCACTTTTCCCGGTGTCAGCATTGGAGCATAATTCAGAAGACGAGCCGACCATAAATTTAAACGGGCCAGCATACGCATACTGCTTGCTGGTATCCGAAAACAACGTACCGGCTTTTCCAGGACTTGCTGTGCGAGCATGGCTATCGATGTATAGTCATATCCGCCTGATGTTCCATCATCAATTGCATAAGTGCCGATCATCGGATGATCCGTCTCAAGCCAGCAACAGATGGCGGCCACCAAATCATCAACATGTATCAGGCCGAAACGATTGCCTGGATTTCCAGGAACAGGCAATATACCGTATCGCATGGATTGAAAAAAAGGCAGCATCGCTTTGTCACCAGGTCCGTATACTGCAGCAGGCCTGTATATAACAGATGCTAGCTGTGTAAACCTCGATACCTGCTCTTCGGCCTCAAACTTGCTCCGGGCATACCAGGAGAGCAGTGGTTCACGCGCAGCCAGAGAGGAAATATGTAAGAATCTTGAACAAGAAGCTGTATCAGAAGCTGCCTGTAATATATTGCTCGTCCCAATCACATTAGTCTGATAGAAGTCGGCCCAGGATTTCCCTCTGATTGCGCCGGCACAATGTATAACAGCTTCAGTACCAGAAACAAGATTACACAGCGCACCGCTACAACCCAGATCTCCAGAAATCCACTCTATGAACGGGTTATCTTCTTGCGAAGATACTCGCCTTGCCAAAGCACGGACTCTCCATCCAGATGCAGCCAGCTTAGCTACAAGTACACGGCCAATAAATCCTGTGGCACCCGTTACTGCAACAGTCCTAACCATAAAACACTACAGGATGTGAGAAAAAACCTTTTGATTTCTTCTCCAGAGAAAATAAGCAGGTTTTTATTGACGAAAGATCACTATTAACCGACCGTACAAGTGGCAACAGCAGGCTGTTCCATATTTGCACGCCGCAAAAACCCTTGTCGCGCCGCAAAACGCGATAACTTCCCGGAGGAAGTCCGTGGCAAAGTATGCGGAGGTACCAGTTCAACCAGACAACTGACCCCGAATGCCATATATACCATCTGCTGAAGTCTACTAATGAGCGCTTGCCGATCTACAGCTGAAGCCAATCTGCATTCCACAACCAGTACGACGGATGTTGAACCATCTTCATTACTAATTCCAAAAGCAGAAGCCTCACGAGTTCTGACTTCCGGTTGCTGTTCAGCCAGTTCTTCTACATCTTGCGCTCGAATATTTCTACCATTAACAATAATGACATCCGTGCGCCGACCCGTGATATATAAATCACCTTCAAACAGGAAACCAATATCTCCAGTATCTAACCATCCATCTGATCTGATCGTTCTGGCAGTCTCTTCTGTGTTATTAAAATAGCCATCCATAACACTTTCTCCCCTAACCAGAATACTGCCCACCATTAAATGAGGTATTTCCTGATCAGTGTCATCGACAATCCTGATTTCATGACCTGGCAGTGGGCGGCCACAATTCACAAACTCATTAAATTTTCTGCCATCTGCCTGAACTCTCACCGCTATCTTTTTTTCGATCAATGTCTTGGCATCTATACATAAGCTTTTTACCCCCTGATTAATATCGGGGAAAGATACAGCCAATGTAGATTCAGCCAGGCCGTAGCAAGGCAAGAACGCACGTTCATTAAATCCTGCAGCCGAGAACCTGGCAGAAAAACTTTTCAACGTATCAAGCCGGATCATCTCAGCTCCGACACCCGCTGCGCGCCAGCAACTCAAATCCAGATCCACCAGATCAGAATCCCGCGCACGCAAAGTGCACAGTTTGAGACCAAAGGGCTGACTGAAAGCAATAGTACAGCGATTACGACTGATCAACTTAAGCCACTGTAAGGGACGAACAGCGAAATCCCGAGTCGTCAGATAATCAACAGATAACTGAGCTGCCAAAGGAGCCAGTACTAGACCAACCAACCCCATATCATGATAAAAAGGCAGCCACGAAGCGCACCGATCACCTGGTCTAACATCAAGACCATTACAAACGATACCGTGCAGATTAGTCATTAAAGCCCGTTCAGTAATGACCACACCTCTGGGCAAACGAGTACTGCCAGAAGTAAATTGCAGGTAAGCTGTTTCATCTGGAGTATTTGGAGAAAATGTCACATCAGCTTCGGGCAGTAGATTCAATTGCTCTGGTGTGCCACTCCACTTGAGCTCATTGCTTTCTAGACTCTCAACCACCTCATTGAGAAACTCAATAAAATCAAGATTAGCTATTGCGACACTTGCCCCACTACCCTCAAGCATTCCTCTTAATTGCTGTACATAAATTGCACGGCTACCAAGGTTAACCGGTACCGGCATTGCAAACGGGACGAGACCGGCAAATCGGCAGGCAAAAAACAGCTCAATGAACTCTGGAGTCGTATCGGCAATCAGAGCAACACGACTGTTACGTGCTAACCCAAGACCAGACAGCCGTCTTGCAATTGTTTTAGAATTGGCGCATAACTCTTTGTATGCAAGTACAGACTTCAGATTACCCTTGGCATCATAGAAGTTATATCCAGTTTCTCCATGTGCCGCGTATTCAAGTGATTCTACCAACGTCGTAAAATCAGCTCTTCTCTGGCTCAACAAATTGATTGTGGGCGTTGCCGAAACAACACTCGTCTTGGAAGAAAGCAGGGAATCACCTTCTTGTACTGACGGATCACCCAACTTGGCTATTATCGAACTCAAAATCTTCCCCTAGAAATATTATTTGCCGAACAGATCGAATGCGCACACTCAAAAATCAGTTAGTTTGGCCAGGATGCCTATCTTTCTTGCTTCGCGCATCGTATTCACTGCATGATATGTATGGGCTGCGAGCTTATAGAAGTGCTGTTTAGCTGTCAAGAAAACGTCAGCTTCAGTGTTGTTTTATAGCAACATACGTTCAAAACCAACATTTACACAACACATTTACTTGTTTTGCCTGGATAGCCACACATTGTGTTTTGCGGATGGGCAGTTGTGCACAAGGACAGAAAAATCTGCAACAAACGCAATACTACAGCGTCATTCATGGCATCATATGTCCTCACAATTCTCCATAAACAATTTATAAAAGAGTGGATCAGAAGCCCTCTAAACAGTTAGGCCTCCTGCGATTCATCAACGTTAAAAACGTACCCGCGCAACTCATTTGTAATATTTACGCAATGTCATATGTAGACACTGTCATAAATTCCTGCAGCCGATACTTTTCGCTGCTGACTATGCGTAAAATAATCTGTCCCCTATAAAGCAGGAACAAGCTTGATAATGCCGCTATCTTACAGCAAATAATGCGATACAAAATGAGACAACAGAACATGCAGATATTTAAAATCAGATCCTTACTATTATTGATGATGTTGTCAGTTACGCCTTATATTTATGCTAGCAATTGGATACGTCCGCCTGATGACATAGATATCTTTGGTCAGATTCAAATAATTCAAGCCAGTCATACTGAAACATTACTTGATGTAGCACGTCGTTATGATATTGGTCAGGATGCAATGATGCTGGCTAACCCCAACGTCGATCGCTGGCTACCCGAAGATGGCGCAAAGGTTATATTGCCACTGCGCTTCATCATTCCTCGGGCTGAACGTACAGGACTTGTAATAAACCTGCCAGAAATGCGGCTTTATTACTTTCCAAAACCAACAAAAGGACAAAACCCGGAAATTATTACCCACCCTGTCAGTATTGGCCGAATGGATTGGAACACGCCGCTGGGCAAAACTACTATTGTCAGAAAACAAAAAGATCCTACATGGACTCCTCCCCAATCACTCCGGAAAGAAGCCGTAAAAGAAGGCAGACCACCGCTACCGGATATCGTTCCGCCCGGACCAGATAATCCTCTTGGAAGATACGCACTCTATCTGGGATTATCCGGATACCTCATCCACGGCACTAATAAGCCACTTGGCGTAGGGATGCGTGTCACACATGGTTGTATGCGCCTCTATCCGGAAGATATTGAGAAGCTGTTTCAGCTTATTCCTACAGGCACACCGGTACAAATAGTCAATCAGCCGGTCAAACTAGGATGGCAAGGTGATCGTTTCTTATACATTGAACTTCACCCGCCACTGGAGGAGGATAATATTGAACCCAGCGACTTTGAGGAAGAGATCCATCGTACGATTTCGGAATTCCTCAAAAACACAACCCAAGATACCGACGGCAGAGTGACACGGGATATCAGAATCGACCAGCAGGCCCTAGAATCAGCAATTAAAGCTAAAAATGGTATACCCACTTTAATTTCTGAAGACTAGCAGACAAGCATCTAACCCCAAGGAACCTCTGATTAAAGTCTCTAAATATACTTGACATTCAATATTTCATATTCCCGAATACCACCAGGGGCCTGAACCTCAGCTACATCTCCCGCATATTTACCGATCAATGCTCGTGCAATAGGGGAACTAATAGAGATTTTTCCCGCCTTGATGTCAGCTTCATCATCCCCTACGATCTGATAGGTAACTGCCGTGTCCGTATCCAGATCCATGAGATCAATGGTTGCACCAAACACACATGCGCCATCCGCATTCAGTGCTGCAGGATTAATAATCTGGACATTGGATAGCTTACTTTCCAACTCCGCTATACGCCCTTCTATGAATCCCTGCTTTTCTTTTGCAGCATCATATTCAGCATTCTCAGATAAATCTCCATGGGAGCGCGCTTCCGCAATAGCAGCAATGATTGCGGGACGATGAACAGTCTTCATTTCATGCAACTCGGCACGCAACTTCTCTGCACCAGATTGTGTAATTGGAATAGCATTCATAACCTGATTTCTCTTTCCATGAAAAACGATAAAAACGGAATCTGTTGAATAACAACGATTCAAAAAATCATTTGAATATCACGAATTGTGGCTGTATAGCCATATCCAATTGAAGAAGCAAGGGGGTTAATTACCAGAAATGCTCCAAGCGGAAATTCGTAAAATTTGAAAAAGTATTGTTGCCTAGGAAGCGATATTTTGCAAACGATAAACCTGCAACTCCCGGCGACTTGCCATGCCTGTACAAGCAGCGCGCGCACCAGCGACCGTTGTGTAATAAGTTATTCTGGCCTGCAAGGCTGCACGCCGAATCGAATAGGAATCTCGCACAGCACTTCTTTGATTGGAAACCGTATTGAGAATCAGGGAAATTTCACCATTCTTGATCATGTCTACGATATGGGGTCGACCTTCGGCCACTTTATTGACAGTGACAACTGGCAGTCCAGCCTGAGACAGGTGATCTGCCGTGCCTCTCGTAGCATAAAGTGAAAATCCCAGATTGATCAAGCTGACAGCAATCGCGACAGCCTCCGACTTATCACTATCCCTGACGCTGATAAACACATTACCCGAAGCGGGTAACTGAACGCCTGCTGCAAGCTGCGACTTGAAAAATGCTTCCGCAAAATTTTTACCGATGCCCATCACCTCACCAGTTGATTTCATTTCCGGCCCAAGGATGGTATCAACCCCGGAAAACTTAGCAAATGGAAAAACCGCCTCTTTTACCGAAAAATGGGTTGGATGAACTGCTTCGGTAACACCCTGATCAGCCAGGGTCCGTCCTGCCATGCAACGCGCCGCAATTTTAGCCAGTTGCAAACCAGTCGCCTTGGAAACAAAGGGCACCGTACGTGATGCTCTGGGGTTGACTTCCAGTACGTAGACTACATTATCCTGTATGGCGAACTGTATGTTCATCAATCCTCTGACATTCAACGCACGCGCCATAGCTCCGGTTTGCCGCCGTAACTCATCCTGCAGGGAAGCAGAAAGGCTGAAAGGGGGCAACGAACAGGCAGAGTCACCAGAGTGAACACCCGCTTGCTCAACATGTTCCATAATTCCACCTACCAAAACAGTTTCCCCGTCAAAAATCGCATCAACGTCTACCTCAATCGCATTGTTAAGATAATGATCCAGCAGCACGGGAGAATCATTGGATACCTTAACGGCCTCCCGCATATAGCGCTCCAGATCGCGCGCCTCATGCACAATTTCCATAGCGCGCCCTCCCAATACATAACTCGGCCTGACAACAAGCGGATAACCAATGCTATCCGCCGCTGCCATAGCAGCTTCTGGCGTACGCGCAGTAAAATTAGGAGGCTGCTTAAGCCCCAAATCCTGCAACATCGCCTGGAACCGCTCACGATCCTCAGCACAGTCGATCATATCCGGGCTAGTACCAATAATGGGCACCTCATTTTCTTCCAGCTCACGCGCCAGCTTCAGCGGAGTCTGGCCACCATATTGCACGATGACGCCGATTGGTTTCTCTACCACCACAATTTCCAGTACGTCTTCGAGCGTGAGAGGCTCAAAATAGAGCCGATCCGAGATGTCATAATCCGTTGAGACTGTTTCCGGATTACAGTTAACCATAATTGTTTCATATTGGTCTTCACGCAATGCTAATGCTGCATGCACACAGCAATAATCGAATTCAATACCCTGGCCAATACGATTGGGTCCACCGCCCAGCACCATGATTTTCTTTCTGTCAGATGGACGGGATTCACACTCTTCCTCATAGGTTGAGTACATATAGGCCGTCTGCGTATCAAACTCGGCGGCACAAGTATCTACCCGTTTGTAGACCGGGCGTACATTCAGCTGATACCGCCTGTTACGCACCTTGTCCTGGCTTGTACCAAGCAGCGCAGCCAAGCGCCGATCCGAGAAACCACTCCGTTTTAATTGACGCAGCTCACCTCGATCCAATGTATCCAGTTGCCTGTCTGCAAGCGCCTGCTCCTGCCTTACCAGATCCTCCATCTGAACCAGAAACCATGGATCAATTCGGGTAAGTGCATGAATTTCATCGAACGGAATATTGCAACGGAATGCATCAGCGATATACCACAACCGTTCTGGTCCCGGATGACCCAGCTCAGCCTTGATGATCTCGATATCCGCAGTTTTTTCATCCAGCCCATCCACACCAGTCTCCAGGCCACGCAATGCTTTCTGCAATGATTCCTGAAAAGTGCGGCCAATCGCCATGACTTCACCCACTGATTTCATTTGTGTAGTCAGACGATCATCCGCTTGCGGGAATTTCTCGAACGCGAAACGCGGTACCTTGGTTACCACATAATCAATAGTTGGCTCAAACGAGGCAGGAATAACACCACCCGCTATATCGTTAGCCAGTTCATTCAATGTATAACCAACCGCCAGCTTGGCAGCAACCTTGGCAATAGGAAAGCCCGTTGCCTTTGAGGCCAGTGCAGATGAACGCGATACCCGTGGATTCATTTCGATCACAAGCATATTTCCATTCTCGGGATTAATGGCAAACTGGACATTGGATCCACCTGTTTCTACACCGATTTCCCTGAGTACTGCAATCGAAGCATCACGCATACGCTGATACTCCTTATCCGTCAGCGTCTGGGCAGGTGCAACAGTGATCGAATCACCGGTATGAACGCCCATCGGATCAATATTCTCAATCGCACAGACAATGATGCAGTTATCCTGCTTGTCACGGATAACCTCCATCTCGAATTCCTTCCAGCCAATCACCGACTCTTCGATCAACAACTCCCGTGTCGGTGAAGCTTCCAGGCCACGCTCACAGATCTCTACAAATTCTTCCCGATTGTAGGCAATACCGCCGCCACTCCCACCCAGCGTAAAAGAAGGTCGGATAATAACCGGGTAGCCAATCACTGCTTGCGCCCGCATAGCTTCTTCCATACTGTGCGCCATAGCTGAACATGCCGATTGCAATCCTATCCGCGTCATCGCTTGCTTGAATTTTTCACGATCCTCTGCCATGTCAATGGCTTCGCGGGAAGCGCCAATAAGCACCACCCCGTACTTTTCCAGCACACCGTGCCGAACCAGATCCAGAGAACAATTGAGTGCTGTTTGTCCACCCATGGTTGGTAGCAATGCATCCGGCCGCTCTATCTCAATTACTTTTTCGACCGCCTGCCAGGTAATCGGCTCGATATAAGTAGCATCGGCCAGTTCCGGATCAGTCATAATCGTCGCCGGATTGGAATTGATCAGAATGACACGGTAACCTTCTTCTCGTAACGCCCGACAAGCCTGTACACCGGAATAGTCAAATTCACATGCCTGGCCAATAACAATCGGCCCGGCACCAATAATGAGGATGGATTTCAGATCGGTACGTTTAGGCATTTAAGTAAAAATTATTCTGATAACTCAGGCTGACTGTTTGTTTCTTGCCATCCGGTCAACGAAACGGCTGAATAAATAATCAACATCCCGAGGACCCGGACTTGCTTCAGGATGTCCCTGAAAACAAAAAACAGGATGATCTGTCAGCTCAAACCCTTGAAGACTCCCATCAAACAGTGAATGATGCGTAACACGTGCATTGGCTGGCAAAGTATCGGCATCAACTGCAAACCCATGATTCTGGCTGGTAATCATCACTTGACCACTATCAACATCCAATACCGGGTGATTAGCGCCATGATGACCGAATCTCATCTTGATTGTTTTGGCGCCAATTGCCAAAGCAATCAGCTGGTGGCCCAGACAAATTCCAAACACAGGAATTCTGCTTGCCAGCAATGCACGCGTAGCGATGATCGCATAATCACAGGCCTCCGGATCACCCGGGCCATTGGAAAGCACGACCCCATCAGGCTGGGTACGAAGAATCTCCTCAATTCTGGTCTGAGCAGGATAAACGGTAACATGACAACCTCGCTCAACCAGTTTACGCAGAATCGTACGCTTGACACCAAAATCCAACACAGCCACCTGGTATTGACTTTCGCTTGCGGCTCGATAGCCTGTTTCCGGAACCCATTCACCTTCACTGAATTCCCATGACTGGGTACAGCTGACCACGCGCGCAAGATCCATTCCGGCCAGACCAGGGAAAGCCTGTGCTTGCTGTAAAGCTTCGCTTTCGTTGACATGACCCGTCATGATGCAGCCTGCCTGAGCACCCTTGATTCTTAAAATACGTGTGAGCTTGCGAGTATCGATCCCGGCAATAGCTGGAATATCATGCCGTTTGAGAAAATCCGGTAACGATTGATGACTGCGCCAGTTGCTGGCAATAAGCGGCAGATCTCGAATCACCATTCCTGCCGCATGGATGGCTCTGGTCGTAGATTCAGTATCTTCATCATTAATGCCGGTATTGCCAACATGCGGGTAAGTCAGTGTAACGATCTGACGGCAGTAAGATGGATCAGTAAGAATTTCCTGGTAGCCAGTCATGGCTGTATTGAAGGCCACCTCTCCGATGGCTACGCCCTCGGCACCGATCGAGTGTCCGTGAAAAACAGTACCATCAGCCAAAACGAGTACAGCATGCGGACGGTTAGACACAGAACTCCCCAGTAGTTTGTAATACAACGCAGACAGAAAAAAGCGGCTCGAATCAACTTCATGCCGCTAATGTGAATTATACGCGAGATACGGGCGTTTTTCCAGAGACTGCCCATTCTTTGTATTGATAGGCATGAGCCACACGCTGAAAAAACAACTCAAACAGTCATGCCATGATGACGCAGCAACGCATCAATTTTTGGTTGGCGTCCGCGAAAAGCAACAAATGATTCGAGTGCAGGACGGCTACCACCCACAGCAAGAATTTCATGCCAAAAACGCTCTCCGGTCTTCGCATTCACTACCTGACCGACACCGTTTTCCTCAAACAGGCTGTAAGCATCGGCAGACAGTACCTCTGCCCATTTGTAACTGTAGTAACCCGCTGCATAGCCTCCGGCAAATATATGCCCAAAGTTATTGGGAAATCGGTTGAAAGCAGGCGGAATAATAACCGCCACCTGCTGGCGGATTTTATCCAGACGCTGCAGTACGGTCTCGCTACCCAGCGGATCAAAATCAGTGTGCAAATGCATGTCGAACAAGGCAAACTCGATCTGACGCAAAGTCTGAAGACCGCTCTGGAAATTTTTGGCTGCGAGCATTTTATCGAATAACACGCGTGGTAACGAATTGCCAGTTTCCACATGCGCGGTCATGTCACGTACCACCTCCCATTCCCAGCAAAAATTCTCCATGAACTGGCTTGGCAGTTCAACTGCATCCCATTCAACACCGTTGATACCGGACACCCCCAGCTCATCCATTCGAGTCAGTAAATGGTGTAATCCATGACCAAATTCATGAAACAGTGTAATTACCTCGTCATGCGTAAACAATGCAGGACGCAACTGATCATCAATCGTTACCGGAGCAGAAAAATTGCAAGTCAGATAAGCAACCGGGGTCTGAATCTCGGAACGGCCAATTTCAGGTACTTCAATCCGTCGTCGCGCGACAGCATCATCCATCCATGCTCCTCCACGCTTGCCAGGGCGGGCATAGAGATCCAGATAAAACTGCCCCAGCAGATTATCGCCGGGATCGATAATGTCGAAAAATTTTACATCCTTGTGCCAACGCTGAACATTACGCACCTGTTCCACTTCACTGATCCGTATACCATACAGCGCTTCTACCAACCCGAACATGCCGGATAACACCTTGTTTTCCGGGAAGTACTGCTTGACATCATGCTCAGAAAAAGCATAACGCTCAATCCGCAGTTTCTCACTCGCGTAGGCAATATCCCACGCTTCGAGTTGGATTAATTTCAGTTTATCCGCTGCAAACTGACGCAACTCCGCCAAATCTTTTTCTGCATAAGGTCTCGCTTTATCAGCAAGCTCACTCAGAAAGTCCAGTACCTGCTGCGGTGTTTCTGCCATCTTGGGAGCAAGGGATACCTGTGCATAACAATCATAGCCCAGCAGCCTGGCTTCTTCCTGACGCAGACGCAGAATCTGTTCGATCAAAGGCATGTTGTCACGATTCGCAATCTGATCCAGAAGAGTTTCAAGCTCACTGGCTCGCGTTGCATATGCCCGATACATCCGTTCACGCAGACTGCGGTTGTCTGCGTATTGCATAACTGGCAGATAGGATGGTGCATGCAGCGTGAATTTCCAGCCCGGCACAGTAATCGAAGTATCTTGAATCGCCGCTTCACGAGCCGCTTGCACGATATCTTCCGGAATACCGGCAAGCTCATCTCGATTTTCTATAAACAGGGAGAATGCATTGGTTGCATCCAGCAGGTTATCACTGAATTTTGCACTCAAAGCTGACAGCTCTTCCTGAATTTGCATAAATCGCGCTTTATCCTCAAGCGGCAACTCGGCTCCGCCCAGCCGAAAATCACGCAGCTGATTTTCTATAATTTTCCTGCGTGCCTGACTTAGATCATTGAACGCCGGATCTGCCCGCAACTGCCTGAATTTATCGAACAATACCGGATCCTGCGACAGCTCGGCATAATACTGCGTAACGCGTGGCAGACCGGCATTATAAATTTCGCGCAATTCCGGGTTATTCATAACGGCATTCAAATGCGTCACTTGACCCCACGCACGCGACAGACGTTCATTCACATCCACCATCGGCTGCACAAAATCCTGCCAATCTGGGGCTTCCGATGCATTCTTGACTGTATTCATCACGGCACGACAATCACGTAACAGCTCATCCAGAGCAGATGTAATATGCTCATTCCGGATTTCCTCATAACGTGGGAGCGTGGAAAAATCGAGTAACGGGTTTTTCATGTCAGTTATATAATCCAAAAATTTATTGTTATTAAGGAACCTCTGCAAAACCACTGCGTTGTCATTGCCATGTTAAAGGTTGGCTTAAAGTGCTCATTTATTACGTATAAACTCCACTTTTTGCTGACTTTTACCTTGAACTGACGCCTCGTTAACGCTTCTCAGAAGTTCCTTAGATCAATCTGATTTCAAAGCAAACTGCTTTGGATAAAAGCTAAGCATCCCGGCATGTGTGCTACTCGCCATACACAATGTGCCCACCGATCAGCGTAAACCGGGCACGTCCGCATAACTCCATCCCGAGAAAAGGCGTATTTTTGCCTTGACTTTTCAGTTCAGTGTTGCTGACAATCCAATACGCGTCAGGATCAAAAACACATAAATCGGCTGGAGCACCCACTGCTAATCGCCCGGCACCAATACCCAATATTCGCGCCGGGCACGCGGTAATCCTCCCCAGCGCTTCCGGTAATGACAATCTGTTTTCCACCGCCCATTTCAGGGTCAGCGGCAGCAACAGCTCCAATCCGGTTGCACCCGTTTCGGCCTGGGCAAAAGGCAGCAATTTGGCATCATCATCCACGGGCGCATGATCCGAGCAGATTGCATCAATCGTTCCATCCATCAAACCAGCACGCAATGCATCTCTATCTGCCAACCCTCTGAGCGGCGGCATAAGATGGCAGTTCGCATCAAAAAAACCAATATCCATATCAATCAGATGCACATGATGGACAGAAACATCACAGGTCAGTGGCAACCCCTGCTGTTTGGCTGCGCGTACCAGCGCTACGCCCTCAGCACTGGAAATACGGCAAAGATGCACACTGGCGCCGGTTTCCTTCATCAAGGCCAATATACTGGCCAGTGCAATTGTCTCCGCACATACTGGAATTGCCGGCAATCCCAGACGGGTGGCAGTCTCTCCATCATGAGCAACACCCTGGTTAGCCAGATGCATATCCTGAGGGCGCAGCCAGACCTTGAAACCAAAGGTGGCAGCGTACTGCATAGCCCGCATCAATACATGCAGGTTAGCAATCGGCACATCTGCCTGGCTGAAGGCAATACACCCGGCATCATGCAACTCAACCATTTCTGTCAATCGCTCTCCCTTGAGCCCCTGGGTCAATGCTCCCACCGGATAGACTTGCGCCCGATCAAGATTGCGCGCACGGTGTTTAAGCATTTCCACCAGACCCGGCTCATCCAGTGGCGGATCCGTATCCGGAGGACATGCAAGGCTGGTTATCCCCCCTGCCACTGCTGCTTCCAGCTCCGACTCCAGGGTAGCCATATACTCAAGCCCCGGCTCGCGCAAACGTGCTGACAAATCAACCAGACCAGGACATACAATCAATTCGCTCGCATCTATCTCCCGGTCATCACGAAAATGCGCGGGCCGGGAATCGATCGATATAATCCTGTCTTCAGCCAGATAAAGATCACCGATACGATCCATCCCGCTGCCAGGATCAATCAGACGGCCATTGCGGATACAAATATGCATAGCAGATACAAGCGTTAATTTCCAGCAAGAATCGACATGACTGCCATACGGACAGCAATACCGAAACCAACTTGAGGCAGAATGACCGATTGGTTGCCATCCGCCACTTCTGAATCGATTTCCACACCACGATTCATTGGACCAGGGTGCATCACAATTGCATCAGGCCTGGCCAACACAAGCTTTTCCGGCGTTAACCCATAATACTTAAAATATTCTTCGGTACTGGGCAAATGCGCCGATTCCATGCGCTCATGCTGCAATCGCAGCATCATCAGCACATCCACATCTTTCAAACCCTGTGCCATGTTGTGATAAACATGCACACCAAGCTGCTCAATTCTGTCCGGCAGCAAGGTTTTGGGAGCAACAACACGGATTTCCGGCACGCCCAGTGTTGTCAGTGCGTGAATCTGCGAACGCGCTACCCGGGAATGCAGAATATCTCCGATGATCGCCACACGCAGCGCATGAAAATCCTGTTTATAGCGGCGAATCGTAAACATATCAAGTAATGCCTGCGTAGGATGTGCATGCCATCCATCACCTGCATTGATCACATGAATGTCCGGGCCGACATGGCGGGCGATCAGATGCGCTGCACCGCTCTGGTTGTGACGCACCACAAACATATCCGCATGCATGGCAGACAAGTTGTTTACCGTGTCCAGCAGGGTTTCTCCCTTGGTTTGAGATGAAATCGCCATATTGAGATTGATCACATCTGCTGAAAGACGCTTTGCCGCTATTTCGAAAGTCGTGCGGGTGCGGGTACTCGGCTCAAAAAACAGATTGAATACTGACTTACCTCGCAGCAAGGGAATTTTCTTGACATCCCGTTCTGTCACGCCGGTAAATGATTCTGCCGTATCAAGAATATGGTACAGAATCGCAGCAGGTAATCCTTCCGTTGTAAGCAGGTGCCGCAGTTCACCATTTCTATTCAACTGTGGATGTATGCCCATCACGCAGCGATTCCAAAAGAATTACAACAGCGCATATACACGTTTCAAGTATCAACAAATAAAACTTGCTTGCACAAAGCAGCCAGAATCATCTGAACAGCCACAACATAATCCGCAGTTCAAAGCAGGCACATGACGCTGAAGAAGCAGTGGGAATAGTCATCAGATGAACCCCTGAAACATACATTACCTGGCTGTTATACTCCGCAAATCCAGATTCAGCTTTCCGTCATCCGCCTGCCTCAATTCAAGCATACTGTTTTCCGGCAACGTCAGCATAGCCCCCGTATATCGTGCAGCAATCGGCAACTCCCGCTCCCCACGATCGACCAAAACAGCCAGATGGATACTGGCCGGGCGACCGTAATCAAATAATTCATTCACTGCAGCACGAATAGTTCTGCCTGTATAAAGCACGTCATCTACCAGAATAATACGGCTATTTTCAACCTCGAAAGGAAGCTGAGAAGGTCTGACCTGCGGATGAAGGCCAATTTTACTGTAATCATCACGATAAAAAGAAATATCCAGCACCCCCACCGGCTGCATAATTTCCAATGTCTGATGAATACGTCTGGCCAGCCAGGCACCTCCGGTATGAATACCAACAATAACCGTATTATCAGTGATATCCGGTTGTATTTTTTCGATAAGCAGCGTCAGCAACTGCTCGGCATCAGGAAGCTGCATAAGATGAATCAAAGAAAGTCTGAAGGATGTGTTGCGCTGCAATCTGATCAAGCACTGGCCGCTGTTTTTTGCCTGTAACGCCCACTTCTCTCAGTGTCAAGCGGGCAATCACTGTCGTATAACGTTCATCTTCCATGACAGCCGGAATCCCGAATCGCCCCTCCAGTCGCCTCGCAAAACGTCGGCATAACCGGGTTATCTCATGCTCGGTACCATCGGCATGAACTGACAATCCCACCACTAGCAAAACCGGTTGCCATGTCTCGATTAACTCAGCAATTTTTTCAAAACGAGGCTTGGTCATAGCCTGATCAATCGTTGTTAATGGATGAGCCAATCGCAATTCATATTCACCAACAGCCACCCCTATACGTCGTACACCGAAATCAAAAGCAAGCACAGTACCAGATAAGATTACACTTGCCGTGTCAGACAGGTTTTTTCTGGCGGGATCAGGCATGACCCACTTCATTCGATAAATTGCAAAAATCAATTCCCAGTAACGCCATGGCAGCAGGCAAACGTTCTTCGAAGGAAAGTTCAAACAATATCCGGGATTGGGCGGGTACAGTCAGCCATGCATTCTGCGCGAGCTCCTGCTCAAGCTGTCCGGCCGCCCAGCCTGAATAACCAAGCGCCACCAATACTTTCTCTGGTCCCTGACAATCAGAAACTGCCTGCAAAATATCAATAGAAGCGGTCAAACCAATCGTCGCATTGGAAGACAATGTAAATTCCCACGCCCCAACTGGCTCATGCAATACGAAGCCATTATCGACTTGCACCGGACCACCCAGTAATACCGAAAGATTGGAAGAAGCGGAATCCTTGGGAGACATGCCCAATTGCATCAGCAGCTTCTCTACTGATAAATCAGTCGGCCGATTCACAATCAGACCCAAAGCACCTTGTTCGTTATGCTCACAAACATAGGTTAACGTTTTGGCAAAAAACGAATCTCCCAATCCCGGCATGGCAATCAGAAAATGATCGGTCAGGTTGATGGCTTGCATGACGGTTGTGGTCTCTATAAAAATTTACCGTGATTACACCCAGTACGCCGTACGCGTCATAATCCCGGAGCTGAATTTCATGACGGCTTTAACCGGCACGGGCAACGGCCCTCCTCCATACGAGACAGCCATGGTAGCATGGCACGCTTCATCGACTTTCATTTGAGACACGATAGCTCTGCTGCGAACATCCTGATGGGGCAATCGCTGCAGATGATCTGCCAGATGCGCTTCAACCTGGCGCTCTGTTTCAGCCAGAAAACCGAGATTCCATTTATCCCCAAGCGCGCCTGCCACCAACCCTAGCGCGAATGACCCCCCATACCACAGTGGATTCAGGAAACTTTTATGCCCACCCAGCTCCGCAATCCGGCGCTCTGTCCAGGCAAGATGTTCCGTCTCTTCACGCGCCGCCTGATCCAGTGCCTGACGTACCTGCTCATTGCGCGCTGTCAGTGCCTGGCCCTGATAAAGTGCCTGGGCACAGACCTCACCCACGTGATTGATACGCATCAATGCTGCTGATTCACGCTTTTCGATCTCACTTAGCTCATTTTCAGGCAGATCCCCTCCCGGAACCGGGCGTAAAGTGGCCGCCGGCGCCAACAATGTACGCAAAGCGCTATCAAAACCAATGATTATTTTGTCAATATTCAACATAAATTTCCTCCATTGATCTCTCTTGGAATCTGTTCAACATTTCATCAAAAGACACACTGCAGCGTTAAAATTGAACCTGGAATGCTCACATACTTCGAGCATGCTCCGCTTTCTCGTTCAATTCCGCCTTGTGCTGGCCATTAATCAAAATTCCGAACAGATTTTTACCCGTCTCTTGTGCCTGGAACAATCGTTTTCATTTTATACATATTTGCCGTGCAAGCAATGTTACCGGATGCAAAACCTCTATATTTCTTCCTTTTTTTGCCAGCCCGTTGGCTATATGCAAAGCGCAACCAATATTCGCTGTCACCAAGCAATTAGCGCCGGTTTGCTCGAAAGCCTGTAATTTTTCATCCAGCAAAGATCCTGCAAATTCGGGCTGATCAAGAAAATAGGTACCTGCCGCACCACAGCAGCGATCATTCCCGGGAAGTTCCACCACTTCAATTCCCGGAATATGTTGCAATAAAGAATACAGATGTCTTGAAGCATGCAGCGTGTTACGCAACGTACAAGGCTCATGTACAACTATCTTTCGCGACAAGGGTATAAAATTGATTTCATTCCATTCCTGCGCATTGAGAAACTGACTGATATCCATTACCGGCACAGGAAACCCGGCATCCATTCGCAACGAATACTCCGTCAGCTGAACACCACAACCAGAAGCAGTATGAATAATCGCTTGAATATTCAACCCCTCAAAAGCACGGATATTTTGTTGTGCCAATGACGCCGCTACATCAAATTGACCACTGTGCTGATGAAGCGCTCCACAGCATGTTTGTGTTTTCGGCACATGTACTGTATAGCCCAGTCGGTTCAATACGGATATAGTTGAAAGCAGTGTTTCGGTATCAATCAGCCTCGCAACGCAGCCCAGAAACAATGCCACCTCACCACGCAAAGAACCTCTGGCTGAATATGAGCTCCGCCATATTTGCCCTGGCAAACTGCGCGTCGTCAGAAACAGAGAGGACTGCGCCAGCACATTTTTCTTCAGCATATTCAACTGCAAGCACAACGACAACAAACCGCTCTTGGCCAATAGGCGCAATATTGGCCGCAACATATCAAGCCGAGCAGGCCTGGCAATCAATTCCCGCTCCAGAAAATTTCTCAACCAGCTCTTTCTGCCCTGATTTTCTTTCCGAGGCAGGGATAAATCCTCATAAATCATGACACGCGCATCATCAATCAGCCGACCATAAGCGACATGACTTGGACACACATTTTCACAAGCGCGACAAGTAAGACAACGATCCATATGCTGAATAAATTTCCCGTTCAGTGGAATACGTTTACTGGCAACTCCGCTCATCAATGCAATACGCCCTCGCGGAGAATCTGCTTCGGAATATGTCAGATGATAGGTAGGGCAATGTGGTAGGCATAACCCACACGCCACACAGCGATTAGCCTCGGCAAGCAACTCTTCAGTCAAGGAATAATTCTGATCTGATTTTTTCATGGTCTTCGGCAACTATTTCCTCAATATCAAGTTATTGTATTATGAGCAGCGCAATGACTTGGGGAGCTATCATTGAAACTATTGATTATATCGATCCAGGCTTCAGGCATGGCCTTTTTCCAAAGGCACAATTCAATTTACCACTTGCTAAGTATATGAAAGCTGCCATAGAATTGCGGGTTTTAGTTAGCAAACAACCACTTTACACAAGGGGCAACATGGTAGTAGTCAGACTGGCACGAAGTGGCGTCAAAAAACGTCCTTTTTACAATATGGTAGTGGCCGATTCCCGCCGCCATCGGGACGGAAAGTTTATAGAACGGGTAGGATTCTATAACCCTCGGGCTACGGGCGGCGAGGAAAGTTTACGTATTCAGATGGATCGTCTGAATCACTGGCAATCCAAAGGAGCACAACTATCCGATACCGTCTCCAGGCTCGTCAAACAGCTTGACAGGCAACAAAAAGCCACTCAGTCACCGGAATAAAACCGGGGTTCTCGTAAACAAGGAGCCAATGGTTGTACTGGGCAAGGTTATCGGTTCACACGGCATTCGGGGTCAGATCAAAGTTGCTCCTTTCACCGAGTACATCGATGGATTGATGGAATACACCTCCTGGTGGCTTGGCAATGATGAAAAAAGCTGGCAGATCGTACATCCGACTGCTTTCTCCATCCATAATAATCAGCTGGTTATTACCTTGGAAGAATATAATGATCGGACGAGGGCTTCTGAATTGAAGGGATTGTTGATTGCCGTGCCACGCAACCAGCTGCCTCAATTATCAGAAGACGGAGAAGATGGTTATTATTGGTCAGATTTAATTGGAACCAGCGTTGTTAACATGCAAGGGGAGGTTATCGGGACTGTAGCTGGATTATTTGAAACAGGAGCAAATGATGTTGTGCGCGTTCAGCTCCCTAATGATAAGGAAGAGTTGATTCCTTTCGTAGATCAGGTTATCAAGCAGGTAGACTTGAAGTCACGACAAATCACGGTGGATTGGGAACTGGATTATTGAGCTTTGTACCATGCCGTTTGAATTTGACGTCGTTACGCTGTTACCCAAAATGTTTGATGCTGTCACACAGCATGGAATAACAGGCAGAGCCAGAGAAAACAACTTATATTATCTGCGCACTTGGAATCCTCGCGACTATGCCGCAAACCGCTACCGCACGGTAGATGATGCGCCTTACGGTGGAGGTCCCGGTATGGTCATGATGGCTGAGCCACTGGATCGGGCTATTACAGATGCAAAAATTCAGCAGACCAGAAATGGAATCAATAGGACCAGAGTTATCTATCTTTCTCCACAAGGCGGGCGACTGAATCATGAGAAAGTTCTGCGGATATCCAAATTGCACGGAGTTGTATTGCTTTGCGGGCGCTACGAAGGAATCGATGAACGGTTAATAGAAAACCGGGTAGACGAAGAAATCTCGATTGGAGACTACGTGATTTCTGGCGGAGAGCTGGCAGCTATGGCGTTAATCGATGCGGTAATCAGGCAGCTGCCCGGCGCATTGGGGGACACACAGTCAGCCAGTCAGGATTCCCACGTCAATCACTTGCTGGAATATCCACATTATACCCGCCCTGATATCTATAAGGGAAAACCAGTACCCGAGGTACTATTATCCGGCAATCATGAAAAAATAGAGCGCTGGCGTCTGCAACAGTCGATAGGCAGGACCTGGTTAAAAAGGCCTGATTTGCTCGCAGAAAAGTATCCGGAAGGCCTCCCCGACAAGGAGAAGGAATTACTGGAAGAATTTAAGCAATCACAATGCTTGGCAATTACCGACCAGGCAAAGACAGATACGATAAAAGAACAGGAGCAATGAAATGAACTTGATCGAACAACTGGAACAAGAGGAAATAGCAAGACTGGGGAAAACAATTCCTGATTTTTCGCCGGGTGATACAGTCGTGGTCAACGTAAATGTAGTAGAAGGTGATCGCAAGCGTATCCAGGCTTTTGAAGGGGTTGTCATCGCCAAACGTAACCGCGGGCTCAATTCCTCGTTTATTGTGAGAAAAATATCCAGTGGAGAAGCGGTAGAACGTACATTCCAGACTTATTCTCCCCTCATCGCAAGCATGGAAGTCAAACGACGCGGCGCGGTACGCCGGGCCAAACTCTATTACCTCAGAGACAGAACCGGCAAAGCTGCAAGAATCCGGGAAAAACTACCTGCACGCAGAGTTCAGAAGAGCGCAGCGGAATAATATGGCTTTTAAGTGCAGGCAATCCTAATTGTCTGCACTTCGCAGCTTCTGCTTTTTTGATTGGCTTGATCGGATAAACTTTCAACCCTTCAGTAGCGTTTTTATTCGCTCTGGTGGCCTTCCCACTATTGCACGATCCCCACGAATGACAATCGGGCGCTGAATTAAATCAGGATTTTCCGCCATCAGTTGCAATAACGCCTCATCATCTGCTGACTCCAAACCTTTGGCAAGCAGCTCATCCGAACGCAACAAACTTCTCGTCGGAATACCCAGTTTACGAACAATCTCACGCAACATATCGGCAGTCAACCGGGTTTCGTAATAGTTAATACTTTCAAACTCATTACCGCTTTCCTTGAGGATAGCCAGTGCCTCCCGACATTTGCTGCAAGTAGGTTTCTGATAAATAGTTATTTTATCGCCCATGCATCTACCTTATTTGATCCCGCATTCCTTGGAAATAGCGGCATAGGCTGCACTTGATCCTTTTAAGCTAAAGGTATCCGTTGTTGCCGTTCCCTGGGCGGAAGCCCCACTTACCACCATCTGGTTACCTCCGCGTATCGCTGATACCAGCCTGTTATCCGTAGCCGAATCAGGTGCCCAGGCAGTTTCATTCTGCGTAAACAATTTAAAACGCTGACTGCCGATACTGACTGTCACCTCACTGTTGGCCTTATATGGGTAACCCGCAACGAAACTGAACACGTTTTTACTTTTTTCAGCGGGACGGTGAGTGATAAGCGCATAAACACTTCCTCGCTTGGTATAGTTACCTTCCTCTTTATTAGGCTTGCCGATCATGTAACAAACCTTGTTATTTTCCTCCATGTACACATAGGCAACCCAATCACTGAATTCTCCAATTGATTTTGGCTCGGCTGCATGTGCTGCAATACTCGTCATAAAAAAAACAGCTGACAGTATCAGTAATTTCACGAATATCCGCCTCATCGCATATACTCCATAATTATCGCAAGATCTCGACTCACTGATAATCTGCTAATCACATCCTTCCATTTTGTAAATGTAATACCCATCCTGCTTGATCGCCTCAATCACCTCATCAGGCGCCTTCTGACTATGACAGAAACGACACTCTTCACTGGTCACTGTTGCACCCTCTTCTCCGATCGAAGTGAGCCATTCCCTGGCAAATTCTATCGCTTTTTTATCGTCTCTTACATCAGTAAACACATCGAAGTGCATAGTGTGTCCACGCTTGGATTTGACATAGGTATCGTACACATGGATTTGCATAAAAGTTCTCCTGATTAATCAATAACAGAAAGACAAATAACTCGAGGCTGTATTATGCCATTTTTCTGCGCGCCACGATAACGCCATCACGCGTTGGATTGATAAAGGCATCAAATTCAGGATCGTTACAAATCAGCTGATTATGTTCCCTGATTGCCTCAGTCCCGCCCGGTTTGACCTCTACAGGGCCATCATTCATAGCGACCCGTCCATGCCACAGTACATTGTCAGCAATATACAGGCCGCCAGGACGAATTCGCTCCCTGGCCATCAACCAGATATCCGGATACCCGCTTTTATCTGCATCGTTGTAGCAGATATCGAATACTCCATCAGTCTGCACAAATATATCCTGAGCATAACCAGTACAGAACTTCACTCGCTCCCACAGTCCAGTGGCTGCAAGATACTGCTCCGCCTTTTTCTGATTGAGTGGATTACTGTCCGTACAGATCACCTGCCCCTCCGGCCCGACTGCCCTGCCAAACCAGTAGGCAGAGTAGCCGTACCCGCTTCCAAACTCGAAAACCTTGCGCGCCCCAATCATTTTTGCGTAAATTTCCAGCGAGATGCCAACCAGTCTGCCAACAATCGGAAAATCTTTCTCCTGAGCAAATGCCTCCATTTCGTCGAGAATTGAATGATCAAACTGCCCCGCCAGTGTGCGCATATACTGCTCGATGACTGGATCAACGGGGATTAATCCATTTGGACCATTGACAACAGGTGGCTGCAGGGTTGACATTCAAACAATTCCAAACGTTTACAAATTCTGAATACTCTCTTGGACTTACGAGCTTTTCCGATCAACCAGATCAAGCCCTCCTTTATATCTTTGCCAGCAAACGATCACAGCCGTCACTGCCAGCAAGAAGGGTGAAATTCTGCTGTACAGCAAAATAGCATCAGTCAATCCGGACAAAAAAATGAAACACACTATGGCAATACCCAACAAGGTCATCTGCTGCTGTTTAAACGTTTTGAACCAGCACCATAACAAAAATGCAAAAGCAGAAATACCCAACAGTCCTAAATGTACGCCAATCTCAACCAACTCGTTATGGAAATGTTTTGCCTCATGAAACTCAGGCAAATCTCTGTATATTCCATCCTTATAAGATTTAAAACCATTCGCGAGATAGTGCTTCCCCATACCAGAGCCATGCCCCAATACAGGAGCTTCAGCAAGACCATGCAAGCCAATATCCCAAGTCGCCAGCCGATAACCCACACTGGTTTGATAATCTCCTTGCTGAAATAACCGGAGATCCGAGCCAATCGCTTCCAGCCTTTCATGAAAAACATCACTGCTCGTGGCGAATAATATAATCACAGCAACAATTGAAGCCAAACAAACTGCCAGTATCCCGCTCTTTGCCCGATAGCGCAGGCAGAACATCAACAACAGTACCGCTACTGTTGAAAGCAATATACCTCTTGCATTCTCATGGAATTGAAAAAACAATAATAGCAACGCAGCCAGCCACAACAGAATTGACAGAGGCCAGTTTGCTCTGGATAAAGCAATCCACCCTCCATAAACTGCCAAAATAACGCCAATCCCCAGCACCGCAGAATAGGATAAATAGGACATGTCAAATAGAGAAATTCCCTGCTCTTCCTCTGCCACCCATTGATAACCGCCCAATATCACCATTGCCAGATAACCACAAAGGAGCGCGCCTGCCACCCAAGGTAAACGCTCCCTGTTTAAAAGGGAAAACAAAGGGATAAATACAAAAAAGACAAAGTACTTTATCCATTTTCCTTCGAGATCTGCTGCAAAATCGCTCCATAACAGACCCAGCAGCCACACACCGCAAAATAACAGGATACCCAAAATCAAAGGCTCCTTAATCAGATCGGATCTGGACATCCCTCCATCTAGCAACCAGGCAAGCGCCAGCACACCCATTCCCCAGTAAATACCCCCTTTTGGCCAGAGTGCGAGACAAAAAAACATCAGCGCAAACCGTATCAATAATTCACGCCCATTCAGTACAATCCAGTTACTCAAAATAAGCCTTTACAAACAAAACAGATTACTTCAACAAAGAACATGCATGGTGACTTAATAAATTTCAGCCAGACGATGTGGGCAAGAGCGAATAAATAAACCTGTGTTATTATAAAAAACTGGCAAGCAGAGGCTAAGATATCTGCAAAAATGGCATTATACACAGTGCCAACACCTACAAATCTGGCAAATCAGCTGCAACACACCGTCTCACAAGTAAAAATGTTTTATTTACTTCATCACGCACTGCACATTTATTTAGCTAGCCATTTCTTTACATAATCATGAAAACAATCGCCATCATTCCGGCACGCATGGGCTCATCGCGCTTTCCCGGCAAACCCCTTGCGCAGCTGTTGGGATGCACCATGTTGGAGCATGTTTACCAGCGTGTTGCCATGAGTAAATCCCTCGATGCAGCGTATATTGCCACTTGCGATGAAGCCATCCGGCAGGCTGCAACCACCTTCGGCGCTCCGGTCATTATGACTTCGGACAACCACGAGCGGGCCAGTGACCGCATCGCAGAAGCTGCTGCACATACCGACGCCGATCTGATTGTCATGGTGCAGGGAGATGAACCGATGGTGCTTCCTTCCATGATCGATGCTGCTGTCACACCTTTCCACACTGACCCGGAACTGGAATGCGTCAATCTGACACGTCGCATTGATAATGAAGCCGATTTCCGCAACCCCAATACCATCAAAGTCGTTATGGATCAGCAGGGAAATGCACTGTACATGACCCGTCAGCCGATCCCGACACTGGCTCCCGGCGGCTTTGGCGCAACTGCTGCTTACAAGCAGGTGTGCATCATCCCGTTTACACGTACCTGCCTGATTGAATACAGCCAACTGCCACCTACTCCGCTGGAAAAACTGGAATCGATCGACATGCTGCGCCTGCTGGAACATGGCCGCCATGTCAGAATGGTGGAAACCAGCCATGACACACAAGCGGTCGATACCGAAGCTGATCTGATACGTGTCGCAGCGTTGATGGCCACTGATTCGCTGCTGGCTGAATACCGAAAATCCTGAATACGACTGGAATGCGCATGTCACTGAAAACCCGACTCGCCCACCACGAACTGACCATCGGCTCATGGATCACCCTGGGCCATTCCTCGATTGCTGAAATCATGGCCAAAGCCGGTTTCGACTGGCTGGTACTCGATACCGAACACAGCGTGCTTGAACTCAGCGAAGTACAAGCACTCATTCAGATACTGGATGGTCAACACTGTCCGGCCATCGTGCGGCTGACCTCCAATCATCCTGACCAGATCAAACGTGTCATGGATGCCGGTGCGACTGGAATCATGGTACCGATGATCAAATCTGCAGAGGACGCCCGTGCCGCCGTCAGTGCCGTTTATTACCCGCCTGAGGGCACCCGTGGTGTGGGATTGGCACGCGCCCAGGGCTATGGCTCCAGCTTTCAGGCATACCGGCAATGGCTGCGCGACAATGCTGTCGTCATTGTAATGATCGAACATATCCAGGCCATTGAAAATATCGACGCCATTCTGTCCACGCCCGGGATTGATGCCTATATCATCGGTCCCTATGATTTATCGGGATCGATGGGGCGGCCAGGTGAACTGGAGCATCCTGATGTGCAAACTGCTATACAACAGGTACTGCAAGCCGGACTCCGCCACCACAAGGCAGGCGGCATTCATGTCGTTGAACCTGATCCGGCTATGCTGCAACAACGTATCGGACAGGGCTTCACCTTCCTGGGATACAGTCTGGATATCCGCATGCTCGATTCCCTCTGCCGCACCCATCTGAACATAATCAGAACATCTCTATGAGCAAGATTGTCGTTTCCACTTCCTCGTTTGGCTTCGATCACAACCCGGTCATTCAGCAGCTGCGCACGCACGGCTTCATCATCACCGGCAACCCTTACCAGCGTAAACTTACCGAAGACGAAATAACAGATTTACTCGGCACGGATACCGTTGCCCTGCTGGCAGGCGTTGAACCCTTGACAGAACATGTACTGACAAGCGCCAGTGCTTTGCGCGTGATCGCACGCTGCGGCACCGGGCTGGACAATGTCGATCTGGAAGCCGCCCGGCGGCAGAACATTCAGGTTTCCAACACCCCTGAAGCCCCGGCACAAGCCGTTGCGGAACTGACACTGGGGCTGATGCTCGATTGCCTGCGCCAGATCAATCGCATTGATCGCTCCGTGCGTGAAGGCGAATGGCCCCGTTCACAGGGAAGGCTGCTGGCCGCACGCACGATCGGCATCGTCGGGCTGGGGCATATCGGCCGACGAGTTGCGAGATTATGTCAGGCATTCAGCGCACAGATCATCGCGCATGACCCTCATTTACAGCAGGTACCCGATGACATTAAACTCGTTGCACTGACCACTTTGCTCGAACAGGCCGACATTGTGACACTCCATTTACCCTACTCTCCGGATGTTCACCATTTGATTGATGCCAAAGCCATTGCCCGCATGAAACCAGGGGCAATTCTCATCAATGCCGCCCGTGGCGGGCTGGTTGACGAAGCTGCCTTGTGTACGGCGCTCAATTCGGGGCATATTGAGGCAGCTGCGCTGGATAGCTTCGAGCAGGAACCCTACCAGGGTCCCTTGCGCGAATGCAAACAGGCGATACTGACTTCCCACATTGGTTCACTGGCGCGAGAAACCCGACAGCGTATGGAAATCGAAGCCGCAGAAAATCTGAAACAAGGATTGATCAAAGCAGGTCTGTTCAATGAGTGAAACGATACAACCTGGACAAACGGCTGTTGTATTGGGTGCAGGCGGCTTTCTGGGCAGCCATGTGGCGGATGCCTTGTCCAATGCGGGCTATCAGGTGCGTCTGTTCGACCGTCACCCCTCCCCGTTCCAACGATCCGATCAGGAAATGATCATCGGCGATCTGATGGATATCAATCAGGTATCCAATGTCGTTCAAGGCGCTGCAGCCGTCTACAATTTTGCGGCTATTGCCGATATCGACGAAGCGCATGACAAGCCTCTGGCCACAGCCAACATCAATGTACTCGGCAACATGCATGCGCTGGAGGCATCCCGGCTGGCAGGCGTGCGCCGCTTCATCTTTGCCAGCAGCATTTATGTTTATTCTGAATCCGGCTCCTTCTATCGTGCCAGCAAACAGGCGGCCGAACGCTTCACTGAAACCTATCACGAACGCTACGGACTGGAATACACCATTTTGCGTTATGGATCGCTCTATGGCCGGCGCTCGGATAAACGCAACGGCATCTACCGCATGTTGCACGAAGCCATACAGCAACATGCCATCACTTACCACGGCAGCGGAGAATCGATCCGGGAATATATCCATGTCGAGGACGCTGCCCGCATGAGCATACAGGTGCTCGCCCCGGAATTTGCCAACCGCCACCTGATCCTGACCGGTCAGGAAAAGCTGCGTATTCGCGATGTCATGACCATGATTTCGGAAATGTTACCCTGGGATGTCGCGCTGCATTTTGATCAGGCTAAACCGGGGCACCATTACCAGATTACACCGTATGCATTTCAGCCTCGCGTCGGCCGCAAGCTGGTACTCAACGAACACGTCGATCTGGGGCAGGGGTTGCTTGATTGCATTCAGGAAATTCACCAGCAGATCAATCATGGCCACGAAGAAGATGACTCTTCCTTTTCCCCGGCGGATAATCAGGCATGAATATCATCACAACCCGCCCTGCTGACTACTGGCAAGCCATCATTTTTGATTTTGATGGCGTTATCGTGGAATCCGGCGATATCAAAGCACAAGCCTTTGCCGATCTGTACCGCCACCATGGTGAAACGATTGCAGAAGCAGCCGTGGCTTATCATCGTGCCAATGGCGGCATGTCACGCTATCTGAAATTTCACTATTTTCAGCAAAACCTGCTGAATTATCCTCCGCTCACCCAAGAAGAGGAACAGGAATTGGATCAGCGATTCTCCGAACTGGTCATGAACGCAGTTATTGCCTGCCAGTCGGTCGCAGGCGCGGAAGCGCTGCTGCACAGAATGGCGGATCAGATTCCGCTGTTCGTCGCTTCCGGCACCCCGGAAAATGAATTGCGCGCGATTGTTGAGCGACGTAGCCTGTCACACTATTTTACCGGAGTACACGGCTCTCCCCGACTCAAGGAGGTGCTGATCGCAGAGATTCTGTCAACCCATCCGCTTGCACCTGAGCGCGTGCTAATGATTGGTGATGCGCTGGTGGACTATGAAAGTGCCCATCAGAACGGAATCGCATTTCTTGGCCGTGTCCGTCCCGGCGATGACAATCCGTTTCCTGAATCTGTCGAAATTGTTCCAGACCTATGCCCACTGACTCTTTGATCAAACGTCACGCTTTCAACGATCTATCTTCGCTATCCGAGGCACTGGCGCAGTCAGCTGCTGCTACACTCCGTTCTGCAATCGAACAGCACGGCAAAGCCAGCCTAGTTGTTCCCGGCGGACACACCCCCACCTTCTATCTTCCCCGATTGGCGCAGATGGATCTCCCCTGGCAACAGGTTTTCATCACGCTGAGTGACGAACGCTGGGTTGAGCCGACCAGCGAGCAATCCAACGAACGACTGGTACGTCAGCATTTCCTGCAACATATGCAGCAATCACCCCATTTCATCGCTCTCAAGACCGAACACGCTCATCCCGACCAGGCAATCGCCAACATCGATGCACGCCTGGCAGAGCTGCCACTGCCATTCAACCTGATCATCCTCGGACTGGGAGCAGATGGCCATATCGCCTCGCTGTTTCCCGGCATGACTCTTGATCCCGATAGCGCCAGCCTGTGTCAGACTGCCGCCCCTCCGGCAGCACCCTCCTTGCGTATCAGCCTGAGCCTGCGTGCACTCATCCACAGCGATCGCATCATTCTGGTGATTACAGGCCAGGAAAAAAGACAACTGGTCGACCGGCTCATTGCATCACCCGATTCAAATATACCGTTTGTCCGGCTCACGCAATTCAAAGCGGTAGAACTGTTCGAGACAGATTAGCCGCACAGAGGATTTCACCATACATGAGATTGGCCTTACCATCGGATTGCTGTCCATCAGCAACGTATTTATGACATTCGTCTGATAAACGATCAACTGCGGTTTCTAAGTTCAATATTCTGTCTCTCGGGCAGCTCAAAATCCGCAGGAGGTTATCATCTTGTCGATATTCGTTCCCTTTTCTACATGAAGGAATCACTCAAACTCGACTATCTCTGGGCATGGTTATGCATTCTCGGTACGGTGTGTCTTATTTTTCGTGGTGAAATAGTAAGTGCGGGAAATTGATCGACAAAAGCCACGCAATAGTTTGATCATTGTCTGACAACGCTTCAATTACATTAACGCAGCCTCTGGCATACCATACGCCTGAGCCACCTCGTGGGAGTACTGTTTGTCTTCGTCTGCCTTGGGATTGAATTTTTCCACGGCATCACGTTGGCAACTTCCACCCAAACACGCTACTGTTTGCACAATCGTAAGTTCTTTTCCTTGTAAATGAACAAAGCTTGGACAGCTAATCAAGTCTTTTTATGTGGAAATGGAATAAGATCGTGAATAGTGTACGTAGACGCAAGGCGTTGTAATCCATAGCTTATGGATTACAAAAATATCTCGATTATCGAGCATTTCCTTAAACCAGATCTCTGGTCAATCAAGCTCGCACAAAGCTGTAAACATTGTGCTTTTTGTCACATAAATTCTTGTCAGACAACATTAATTTCATGCTATATAGATTATGTTTATTTCGATGATTCACAATACAAAGGGGAAGCTGACGAAATAAGAAAGCAGGTTGTTGAGGAAGAAATCATGACATAACGGCAAACCTCAGGAGAAGACCATGACTAACGAATCAGTATCCAAATGGCAGGATTTTGATATGAGCCAGCTGAAATATTCCTCCCATGATTTTCCTGAAAATGAACATGTATCGGCCTGTCAGGATAGTTCTGCTGAAATTGCCAGCATAGCTGGTCAATTCCATCCGGATCGACCTTCTTTTGCAGAGCTGACCGAACAGCTGTTGCCTAATCTGAGAGTCTATGTCGTAACAACAACCCCTTCATCCACCCAGGCCGCCTGCCCCGCCACTGAAAACGGCGATAATCCGGTATTGCTGGTACCGCTCAATGGAATAGTAATCATCAACCTGGATGACGGCGATCCTGTCTGTTGTCAGCCTGGAGACGCCATACTGGGATCAAATGATTTGATCCATCATGCACATATTGCTGACGCAGTATCGATTGCAATCATCGATGTACCCGTTCTGCTGATCACATCTGGAGTTAACTGCCCGGCACCCTGCCTGACACAGAAAGTCGCCAGCACTGCTGTGCCCGAATTACGTTTGCTGGTCGGCTATACAAAAATGCTGATGCAGCTGGGAGGCAGCTTATCTCTTGATCTCGCTTCACTGGTTTCCACGCAGATACACGATCTGGTCACGCTGCTGTTTGGCACGAAACGTAAAGAAGCACATATGACGGGCAGATGCGGCCTGCGCGCAGCACGGCTCCGGGCAGTCAAGCATGACATCATGGAACATATTGCCGATAGTGAATTATCCATCAACCAAGTCGCCCTGCATCAGGGTATATCGCCCCAGTATATTCGTACCTTGTTCCACAGCGAAGATACTACCTTTGCCGATTACGTGACTGGATTACGGCTTGAGCAAGCTTATCGGCATTTGTGCAATCCCCTGTGCATCGATCACTGTATCAGCACGTTAGCTTTTGAGCTGGGTTTCAATAACCTTTCCTGGTTCAATCGCGCATTCAAACAACGATTCGGTTTGACACCTTCAGAAGCGCGAAATCTATTCCGACAATCTGCAGATCAGTCGTAACAGCGTTTCTTCCTGAGTCACCTTTTCTTTCCTACTGCACCGGATAGTTCAGCTTCCTGCCAATCGATAAACAAGCACACGGAAAACCTCTTATCTCAAAGCGAGTAATCCTAGTAATTGATGTAGCGCTCAGTATTACTTTATGTAGCGCTCAGTAGTAGATCGATCCGTTGATCCAATCAAGAATATGTCAACCCAAAATGACAGCGATACTTTTTATCGCAAGAGTATCAGGTGTGGTGAGATATCTAAGTGATCGCCAGCCAAAAGGAAAAAAGGAGGTTGCAAATGCCAGTTGCAGTGAGTTATCCAGGTGTTTATATCGAAGAAATTCCCAGTGGGGTTCGTACTATAACCGGTATCGCGACGTCAATCACCGCGTTTGTCGGGCGCACACGGCGCGGTCCGGTTGATAACCCAATACGGGTACAAAGTTTTCCAGAGTTTGAGCGCAGGTTCGGCGGACTTTGGGTAGACAGTCTACTTGGCTATGCCGTCTACCAGTTTTTCCTTAACGGTGGAACAGATGCAGTCATTGTTCGCGTACACAACAGTGCCGTTGCCGCGACGGTGACTTTACCGGGAGGTTTGAATTTGAATGCGGCAAATCCAGGCGTATGGGGAAAATTCCTGCGGGTGCGCGTGGATCATAAGACTCGGCCCTTGGAGCCAAGCGAAGCAGATGGCACCCTATTCAATCTCTCTGTCAAAGACTTTTCGACCGGGGCCGTAGAGACTTTTCTCAACATTTCGGTAGATCCGAACCACAGGCGTTACGTTAAAACCATTCTGGAGCAGGAGTCTAATCTGGTGCGCGTTTCTGGCGCCGTTCCCGCTACACGACCCACAAACAATGCGGATATCAACCCTGGTGACGATCCTTTCGCCGATAGCAATTCTACCGGCGCCAATACTGACGGTGACGACGGTCAATCAATAGGCGATGCTCAAATATCAGCTCCCAGTCTGGAGACGGCCAAGCAGGGGCTGTGGCTGCTGGAAAAGGCTGATTTATTCAACATTCTCTGCATTCCGCCGTTCACACGGGAAACAGACATCGGTCCTCAAACGAGGACAGCGGCGGCGAAATATTGCCAAACACGTCGAGCCATGTTCATTCTCGACTCCCCTTCCGGTTGGGATGAGGCTTCCGATGTTACGGGGGCATCCGGCGTGGACAGCCTAAATCTACGCGATAAGAATGTCGCGCTGTTTTTCCCGCGCGTAAAAATGCCCGATCCATTGAAGGAAAACCGCCTGGAAACGTTTGTACCCTGTGGCGTCATAGCCGGAATCTTTGCCCGCACCGACACGGCCCGCGGAGTCTGGAAAGCACCGGCGGGTATCGAAGCTACTCTGACTGGCGTGGTGGAGCTTTCCGTCAAACTGACTGATGGTGAAAGCGGTCAACTGAATCCCCTTGGCGTAAATTGCCTGCGTTCCTTCCCGGTAATCGGGAAAGTCGTTTGGGGATCGCGCACCATGCGAGGCGCCGACCAACTCGCCGACGAATGGAAATACATCCCTGTCCGCCGCACCGCGCTGTTTATCGAGGAAAGCCTCTACCGCGGTACCCAATGGGTTGTATTCGAACCAAATGATGAACCCCTCTGGGCGCAGATTCGACTTAACATCGGTGCCTTCATGCAAAACCTGTTTCGACAAGGAGCATTTCAAGGGCAAACCCCTCGCGCTGCCTATTTCGTCAAATGCGATAAGGAAACAACGACGCAAAATGACATCAACTTAGGCATCGTCAACATCGTGGTCGGTTTTGCGCCTTTGAAACCCGCCGAATTCGTCATCATCAAGATCCAGCAGATGGCTGGACAAATTGAAGTTTAAGGAGACCCAGTCATGGCACAGTTTAGCGTTAATGCACAACGATTCGATCCTTATAAGAACTTCAAGTTTCGCATCAAATGGGACGGCCGCTTTGTCGCCGGCGTCAGCAAAATAGGCGCGCTCAAACGCAGTACGGAATTGGTCGAACACCGCGAAGGCGGCGATCCCAGCACCTCGCGCAAATCCCCGGGGCGCACCAAATATGAGGCGATCACCCTGGAGCGCGGCGTCACGCACGATACCGCGTTTGAAAAATGGGCGAACAAAGTCTGGAATTTCGGTTCGGGGCTAGGAGCGGAAGTTTCACTGAAGGATTTTCGCAAGGACATCATTATCGAGCTTTATAACGAGGCGGGACAATTGGCTATTGCGTATAAAGTGTATCGTTGCTGGGTTTCGGAATTTCAGGCATTGCCGGACCTGGATGCCAACGCCAATGCCGTCGCGATACAGACCCTCAAGCTCGAAAACGAAGGCTGGGAGCGCGATTACGAGGTCGCCGAGCCAAGCGAACCACAGTTTACCGAGCCTGAAGGCTAAGCCGCGATGCGAAACCTGAATGCCATCGATGTGCTGAACGTCTGGGAGCAGGGACTGAACCGGCCGCTGCTGCAAAGAACGCTCATGCTTTTGGCTGCGGCATTTCCTGAATTAAGCCCCGATAATATTGCAAATCTGAGTATCGGCACACGTGATGCCTGTTTGTTGTTGTTGCGTGAACGACTATTCGGCTCGCGTCTGGTAAACAACGCGGTATGTCCGCAATGCGCGATGCGTATTGAATGGGAACAGAATATTTCCGATCTTGTAGTCAATATGTCCGACAGTCAAATAGCGCATCAGTTTAGTCTGGAGTCGGATGATTATCGGCTGTGCTTTCGCTTGCCCAACAGTATCGATCTGGCCGAAGCTGAAGGCTGCGGCAACGCAGAATCAGCTCTGCAGTATTTGCTGGGGCGCTGCATCCTGTCGGCAGAACATGCGGGTGCATTCTGTAATATCGATCAATTGCCTGAGTCTGTTGTCCAGGCATTGAACCAGCGGATTGAAGAGCTGGACCTGCAAGCCGAAGTCCGCATCAATCTGACTTGCCCTGATTGTTCACATAATTGGGACATGTTTTTTGATATTGCCAGTTTCCTCTGGGTGGAAATCAACGAGTGGGCGGAGCGCATGCTGCAAACGGTACACAAGCTGGCCCGCGCTTACGGCTGGACTGAGCAGGAAATACTGAATCTCAGCCCCGTGCGCCGGCAGCTCTATCTGGGGATGGTGGGACCATGACCGGTTTTTTGCTTAACATGATTCATCGCCACCAGGGCACGGTTGACACGGTGCAACCTCGGATGAGATCGATGTTCGAGCCGGGACCTCTATCAGCGGCAGACCCGGACACTGCCTTTACCGGCAGTGCGGAAGTCAGTGTTGGTAAAAACCTGGATACAGAGAAGAGTATCCAAGCGTACTCAAAGCTTCCGAATGCAGAGAACGCTTCGCCAGAGATTTCACAGGTAGCGCCTTTGCCGGACAGGTTCCAGAATCGTCCTCAACCCGAAAAGCGCGTCGCAGACACGAAGTTCGATTCGAACAACGAGAATCGCATGGATTCAATCCATGCACAGATTCAAGGTCTGATGGCACGAATAGGCAGAGCATCTGAAACTTCAGCAACTTTGAATGACGCAATCGGCCACGAACAGACAGTAACATCCCAAGCAACGGGTCGAGCAGCTAGCAACGTTGTATCAAACGAAAGCGGTTTACCCCATCGTATTGAGGAAACCCTAAGACGATTACTAAAGCAAACGAATACTGGCAAAGAAGACCAACACGGACACAAAGATCACACGCAATTATCGCCCATAAACACGATCAAAATTGAAGCCGATCCACTGAAAATATTGCCGGCTCAGCCGGAGGCAAAAGGCGAAAGGGATGGCGAGCAAATCAGAAAATCCGTTATTGCTCAGAATCAGCCAGAAACTGATTCAAACCCTAACCAAAGTGGATATCTTCAAACGCCGGCATGGTTGTCGGGCATGCAGGCTGAGCTCAGCAACCGCTGGCGGGAGATCAATGCTCAATCTCAAACCGAACCCGTCATCAATGTCACGATTGGCCGCGTCGAAGTCCGTGCAGTTAATCCATCGCCTGCAAAACCGGACGCGGGTCAGAAAAAACCCACGGGGGTAATGAGCCTGGAGGAATACTTAAAGCGACGTGAAAGCAAGGGGGGGAAATGAGCAGCCCGGACGCGCTGGCAACCGTAACCGCGACCTTGCACCATTTGCTTTCCGGAGCGGCGACGACGGTAAGTACAAAGCCTCCGAGCATGGCCCGCGTCGGAGAAAATGGCGAGCAGCTCAATATTTTTCTGTACAGCACGCAGTATAACGCGGCATTCAGTAATTTTCCGATGCCAGGACAGGCAAGAAGCGGGGAGAATGCGCATCCGCCTTTGTCCCTGATACTGAACTATATGATTACGGCTTACGGCGCGAATGATGATGATATTTCAGGTCAGCAAATCATGGGCCGGGCCATGCGGATACTTCACGATCACCCCTTGCTGGGCAGGATCGATATCGAAGGGATCACCCCGGATTCCGGCCTACAAAATCAAATCGAGCGATTACGTATTACGCCTGACGCCATGGAACTGGATCAAATGTTCAAGTTGTGGAGTAGTTTTCATTCGGCGGAATATCGGCTCTCCACCGGCTACCAGGTCTCCGTGGTCCTGATCGAGAGCACACGGGTCAATAGCGCGGCTCTACCGGTATTGAAACGCGGAGCCGAGGACCGGGGCGCCAATGTGACGGCGGCTCCGTCACCTTCCCTGACCGGATTGCGTTTTCCCAATCAGAAACCGGGCGCCGAATTGGGCGATACGATTACCCTGCTTGGCGAACGTCTGGGTGGCGATAACCTTGTCATCCGCTTTCAACACCCCTTGCTGGTTGAGCCGACGGATCCTTCGAAACCAAGGCCGATCGATCTGTTACCGGAACCGGGGCGAACCGACACCGAAATGGCTGTCAAGCTGCCGACCCAGGCCGAGGATGCCGATGTGGGATCGAAATGGCCGGTTGGATTTTATTCGGTGTCTTTATTGATGCAGCGCCCGGATACTCCAGCCTGGACAAGCAACACCCTGGCCATGCCCCTGTGCCCGAAAATTAAATCGGCTGATCCCACAAACGCGCCGGCAGGCAATGTCGTTTTGACGATTGAATGCCTGCCGCAGATTCAGCTGGCCCAACGGGTTTTGTTATTATTTGGCGATCGAACCATCAAGGCCGATGCGATTGTCACCCCGGCCGACCCGACGGCATTAACCACACTGACGTTTACGGTGGAGAATGCGGAAGCCAGGGCCACGCCGTATGTGCTGCGTTTGCGGGTAGACGGCGCCGACAGCATCCCGGTGGATTTTTCAGGCGACACACCGCAATTCGCCGATAACCAGAAGGTGACCATCACATGAGCGATCAGGCCGACTGGATGGAAAACAACGATAAGCACCTGGCCGCCGACGTGGCATGGATCAGGCTGCGCTTGCAGCGACTCATACAACAAGCCGAACAGGGAACAGAGACTGACGAAACCAGCAAGGAAAGCGGCGGCTGGTTTAAAACAGCCAGGAAAACCCCACCGCCGCCGGCAAAGCTGAATAGCGAGGTGATCGAAACGGCTCGCCAGGACATGGTCAAGCTGGAAAACAGCGAGCCGCCGCCGGCATTGAGTCTGTTGGCAAAGGCTTTGGGCCTATCGACCTTTGATCGTCATGCTCTGGCGCTGTGCGCGGCCATGGAACTGGATACGCGCATCGCAAGCCTTTGTGCAAAAGCGCAAGGTAACCCAAACAAGCCTTACCCGACCTTTGCTTTGGCTTTTGCATTATTCGACGAGCCCGACTGGAATGCACTGGCCCCCAATGCGCCCTTACGTTACTGGCGTTTACTGGAAATCAACCAGCCCAATGCCCAGGCGTTAACCGCATCCGCCTTGAGCATCGACGAACGCATCCTCAATTATCTCAAGGGGCTCAACTATCTGGACGATCGCCTGGCGCCGCTGATCGATCCTGTGATGCGTCAGCAAGGCAATGATACGCTTCCTCCCTCGCAGCAACAGGCCGTCGATCATATTGTTGGCGGCTTGAAAGCCGCCAACGGCAAGGAAAGACTGCCTTTCATAGCGTTACTGGGACACGATAGCGCCAGCAAACAGATGATCGCCGGAATAGTGGCAACCGCCTTAAAGCTCAATCTGCATTCCATGGATATCAAGACCTTGCCGGGTCAAATCGGTGATTTTGAGACTTTCACCCGGCTTTGGCAGAGGGAATCGATGCTGATGCCGTTGGCGCTGTATATCAGTGTCGATGGCGCCGGAGACAATGAAAAAACGCTGTTGAGACGTTTTCTGGAACGCAGCAGCGGCGTGGTATTTCTCGATGTGCTGGATACCAAGGCCGAGTCGCTTAGAAACCGGCTATCGGTTGAGATCAATAAACCGACGCCGCAAGAGCAGCAACAACTTTGGGTTGAAGCGTTAAAGGACATTGCCCAGGATCAAGTGAAGGATCAGCCGCAACGTCTCGCCGAGCAATTTTCTTTCAATCAAAACGAAATCAAAGGCTTGGCAAAAACAGCGCTGAGTGCTGGTTCGCAGCAGCCGGAGGCTCTCAACAGCGACCTATGGCAGGCCTGCCGTATCGCGGCGCGGGCCGGCATGGATCAACTCGCGGCCAGGATAGTCGCCAAGGCCGACTGGGAGCAACTGGTGCTGCCGCCGGAGCAAAAAACTCTGCTGCGGCAGATCACCGATCAGGCGGCCCAACGCAACCGCGTTTACGACGCCTGGGGCTTTCGCGACAAAATGAACCGGGGACTGGGCATCAACGCCTTGTTCGCCGGCGAAAGTGGCACCGGCAAGACCATGGCCGCGGAAGTGATCGCCAATGAACTGCAGCTCGATCTGTTCCGCATCGACCTGTCGGCGGTCATCAATAAATACATCGGCGAAACCGAAAAGAACCTGCGCAAGCTGTTCGATGCCGCCGAAGACAGCGGCGCCATCCTGTTCTTCGATGAAGCCGATGCCCTGTTCGGCAAGCGCAGCGAAGTCAAGGACAGTCACGACCGTTATGCCAATATCGAGATTAATTATCTGCTGCAACGCATGGAGTCCTATCGGGGTCTGGCGATACTGGCGACCAACATGAAAAGCGCGCTGGACAAAGCCTTTGTTCGTCGCTTGCGCTTCATCGTCGATTTTCCCATTCCCGGCATCGAGGAACGCAAGCAAATCTGGCAAAAAGTGTTTCCACCAGAAACACCGGTCGATCCGGCTTTGGATTATCAACGGCTCGCCTCACTCAACCTGACCGGCGGCAGCATCCAGAACGTGGCGTTGAACGCGGCATTTCTGGCGGCTCAACACTCTGATGGAAAGGTTTCCATGCCATTGATCCTGAACGCGGCGCGCACCGAATTTAAAAAACTGGAGCGCCCAGCAAAGGAATCGGACTTTCGCTGGCTGGATCAGGCGGAGGGCAAATGAACATCAATCTGCATATCGAACGGCTGATTTTGGATGATGTGAATGTTGCACCCGATCAGCGTCATTTGTTGCAAACCAGCGTAGCAGCCGAACTGACACGGATGCTTGCAGAGGGCACACTTTCTCCCGATCTTGCCCAAGGTACGAACCTGCCGCGTCTATCCGGACGCAGCATTCAAATAAATGAGGTTGGCAAGCCGGCGCAACTCGGCCGGCAAATCGCGCAATCGATTTATGGAGGCATCGGCCATGAATAAAGCAGCCGTTGCCCAGCAAGCCAAAACTTCGGGTTTTTTGCAGCCCGCGCAAGGCCTGCTCCAGCGCAAATGCGCCTGCGGCAACCACACGATGGCGGGCGGCGAATGCGCCGAGTGCAGTAAAAAGAAGCGATTGGATCTGCAAACCAAACTCACGGTTAACGAGCCGGGCGATATCTACGAACAGGAAGCGGACCGGATTGCCAATCAGGTGATGGCAACCCCGGCACATCCCGCCATTAGCGGCGCACCACCCCGCATCCAACGCTTCTCAGGACCATCGAATGGGCAGATGGATTCGGCGCCCGCCAGCGTAGATAACGCCCTTGCCAGCCCCGGCAGGCCGCTGGAACCGGCGCTGCGGCAGGACATGGAGCAGCGCTTCGGCCATGATTTTTCACAAGTGCGGGTGCATTCTGGCGATGCCGCTGAGCAATCGGCACGGGAGTTGAATGCCAATGCTTACACGGTGGGGCGTGATGTTGTTTTTGCAGTCGGACAGTTTTCATCGACATCTACCGAGGGCAGGAAACTCCTTGCGCATGAGTTAGTGCATGTTATGCAACAGAGCGAGGGCGCAAAGTCAATCCAGCGCCAGCCAGATGACGATGAAGAGGAAGAGGAAGAGCTCTCCGCTGAGATTGGACCGAAGCCGACCTCGCTTTACCTTTCCGCCTACGATCCCAGTTTGTGCGGTGGGCAAAAGTGCATTACCGATGAGGAGATCTACAGACCTTTAAAGGAAGCAAATAAAAGAATAGAGCGAGAGATTAGTAGGGAACGAGAAATTTCAAAAAAGCCGTACTATGACCGATTTTGGGAGGCGCTTTACAGAATGAGCAAGGAGACGTATTCGATTGATGAGCACGCATTTAGCATCCGTTCTTACGAAGGTTTGTTGGTTCAAACGCCAGACGATCTCTGGAAGTGGGGAGTTACCCACGACCTTTTCCTACCGAGCGAAGAGAAGTTCGTAAAGGCAGATGCGCAGCAGCAGTCAAGGCGGACATATAAGAAGAGGTTCCAGAGTGCTCAGTTTGGGACTTATCAAAAAGACCTTACCGAACCCTCAACCGGTGAGGAGGTGTGGTATTCCGGCCGCAGTAAGGACCTCTTCCTCCCGAGTGAGAAGGAAGCGGTGATTGCAGATAGGGAGAAGTATTTAGAAGAACGCGAGGGCAGAAGGCGTAAAGCTCGTGCTCAGGAAAAAAGAAACGTCGAGATCCAACAGTACCGTAATTGGGTAGCTCGGGGCGAACAACTCAGGTCGCCTGCACCGATAATCCAGCCATTTGCATTTGCAGCCTTTGGTCCATTGGTAGCCGCGGCTTACGGCGGAACGCAAACTGGCGCTATGGTTGGTGAGGCCTATAACGCATGCACACACGGCACGGAGGCCGAGTGCGCGGCATCTCTAGCCCAGGTGGGTGTCACTGCTGTCGTACATCAAACCACAAAAGGAAAACCGGGAAAGTCTTCGTTCGAGCCACCCACAGGTTCAAAGCCGAAAGGTTCCGCGCCTGAACCCTCCGTCTGGGTACAGTATAAGGATGGTCGAGTTGTTGAATACCAGGCCTCCGAGATGAAGGGCAATCTGAAGGTTGGCTCAAAGGTTTCTAGGAAAGGTGAAGGCCAGGGAAGAGTAGTCAGCCTAGGTGATCCTCCACATTCGAGCACTGTGTTGCATGAACCTCTAAAGCCTCTGATTACCGACGAAGCTCTTAATCAACCAATCCCATTGAGAACAGGATTAGCTGGGTCACCACGGCAGCTGACGAGAGACGAATTGAAAGGAGCAAAGGAGATACGTGAGGCATTCGACGACGTAAGGCTGGGCGATCCTAACGCTATGAACGTGTTGGCGAAATACAGACCAAAACAGCTAACGGGTGATTTGGCTGGTTGGTGGGAAGTGGACCTGTTGCCTGGCAACCCGGGGGCTTTAAATCAAATGCGTATTCTGTTTCGCATCGGCAAGGATGGCCAACTGGAGGTTCTCATTCGCCAGATGCATTGATCAGAATGCTTAGGATCGGTGGAGGATTGGAAATCTAACCGCATCACGGCTGGATTGTGGGAACGGTACCGTCGAAGGCGCTTTAATACGTAGTTAAGTTGTAAACAGGTTCATAAACATGAGCTAGAGTAGGAGCGAAAATTGTGAATACAGTCAATAATAAATTACAGACCACAATCATCATTAAATGACTGGGAACAATGCGACGAAAATCACTCAATTGGTGTATGGGAGGAATCGGCCATGAATAAAACAACCGTTGCTCAGCAAGCCAAAACAACAGTTTTTTTGCCTCCACATCGAGGCATTCTCCAACGCAAGTGCGCTTGCGGGAAACATAAGGTTACAGGTGGGGAGTGCGTGGAGTGTGTGAAGAACAAGAGTGGCTTACAACGTAAACTTAGCATTGGTGCAAGTAACGATCTGCGGGAACAAGAAGCAGATCGGGTTGCCGATCAGGTGATGACAGCGCCGGGACATTCCCCAGTTAGCACCACACCACTACGCATCCAGCGCTACGCGGGGCAGGCAACCGAGGGGGTGGAGACCGCGCCCGCCAGTGTGGACCGTGTCCTTGTCGGCTCCGGCAGACCGCTGGAACCGGCGTTACGACAGGACATGGAACAGCGCTTCGGCCAGGACTTTTCGCGGGTGCGGGTTCATTCTGGAACGACCGCTGAACAATCTGCGAAGGATGTGAACGCCAATGCATATACGGTGGGTCAAAACGTTGTGTTCGGTGCAGGCCGGTTCGCGCCAGGGTCGCACGAGGGGAGGTGGTTGCTCGCCCACGAGTTGGCGCACACCATCCAGCAGAGAGGCGTCGATGCAGGTGTCCAGCGGTTTTCCCCGGATTGGTTGACTGCAGAGGATGATAGCCTGGAACACGAGGCGAATCACGCAGCACAGAAAGTGGTTACGGCGGGATTTGCACACGTAGTCGGATCCGCACGAACAGTCGCTCCGCAGCGGCAAAATAAGGACAAGAAGAACCAGTCCCAAGCTCCGAAGGTCGTTTCACCGGTGGAACCGAGTAAAGCGCAAAAGAAAATGATCGACGAAGCTCGCAGTGCGGCGGCGGTTCGTACACAAACGGCCATGTTCAAAGCCAGTGGGATTCAGGGAGCCGGTCAGTTTCAAGAGGCTAACCGCCTTGCTCAGATCAAGTTCGATTGGGCCAGTCCGAACATGGATCAGATTAGCGAAGTGCTAAGGGGCATGGGGGGCGGGCTTGTCACCGTGGACGTTAAGGTGGCTGGTGTGGGTGACCCAGACTGTGGATCACGGGCCGGCTATGTTCGCGATCATCGGCAACCGATCGTCTTGTGCCCAGGTTTTTTTGCGGATCCTGGCAACAACGAGGGACGGATCCGCACGATGATCCACGAGATGGCCCATGTGAAGGGCATAGGGAAGGCCGATGCCGGTGAACAGTATTTCCCTGTTTTCGATTGCACTTCGAAGGGGGCGTTCGAATCCGCTGATTCATGGGCCAACTACGTCCACTGTCTCAGCGGCAGAACACCAGACAAACCGGAAGAAATCGTGGTGCCGGCTGGCGGGAGCAAGGCTGGCAAACAAGCCCCTAAGAAGTCGGGTGGCAGTAAATGAATGGACTAATGAAGAGACACCAGCCAGGCCGCATTCCATGCACCAAATAACTGATGAAATTATTATGACTATTTTAAAAACATCCGACATGGTGCGTAAAACGTACCCTGCTTTTTGAAGATGTAACTGGAGATTTTGAATGACCACGTTTCCCGTCTCACCCAAGTTGATCAAAGGCGGCATTGTATTGCTCAATCCAGGCACCAGCGCGGTGCAGCGGATTATCGCCCTTCAATACAACTCGGATACCTTGACCCGTTCTTTCCAGATTCAGGGCGTGGGCGGGGGGAGCGGCGACCGCTCGGAAGCGCTGCGCCTGAAAGGTCCACCGGTTGAAACCATCAAGCTGGACGCCGAGATCGATGCGGCGGACCAGCTGGAGTTCCCGGACCAGAACGCCACGATCGTTCAATCCGGCCTGCATTCCCAGCTGGCCGCGCTGGAGACAATGATCTATCCGAGCAGCAGCCAGCTGCAGGCTAACAACAGTCTGGCGAATTCAGGAACCCTGGAAATCGTGCCGATGGAAACGCCGCTGATGCTGTTTACCTGGAGTAAGAACCGGATCGTGCCGGTACGGCTGACCGAATTCAGCATTACCGAAGAAGCTTTCGATCCGTCGCTGAATCCGATTCGGGCAAAAGTGAGCCTGGGCATGCGGGTCTTGAGCATCGACGATTTAGGTTTCTCTCATAAAGGCGGCAATCTGTTCATGAGCTTTTTGCAGAATAAAGAACAATTATCGGCCAAACACCAGGGTGGCTCCTTTGCCAGCCTGGGTATTAACGGTATTCCATAACCGCCTTGTTTATAGGAGTTGATGATGACCGATCCACTACAATTGATGTTGCAAGGCAGGACATTCAGCACGCCGCTATTTCCGGCTACTAGTCGTTATTATGGCGTTGAAACCGCGACGCTAACCGCGCCGGACGGCAGGACGATTATCTATCTCAAACGACGTTTTCTGCCGCAACCGGAAAATTTTGCCCTGCTTCAGGAACACGTCGTTACGGAAGGCGAGCGCCTGGATAATATCACTGCGCATTATCTGGGCGACCCGGAACAGTTCTGGCAAGTGTGCGATGCGAACAGGGCGATGCGTCCCGATGAATTGACCGAGACGATAGGACGCAGACTCAGGATCACTTTGCCTCAGGGGATTCCGGGAGTATCAGATGCATAAGGGCATTCATCTAACCTTGCTGGTGGGGCCAGTGGTACCGGTGCCGGTGCCGAGAGCGGTGCTCGACGCCTTGACGGAAGTTGAAGTCACCCACAACACCGATGTGCCCAGCGCCTTCAAGTTGAAATTCAACCTGAGCAACCGCTCGCCCTTGCAAACCATTTTCCTGGTGGCGGCAGGCCAAACGCCGATGCTGCGCGTCATTATCATCGTTACCATTGACGGCACACCCCAAGTGTTGATGGATGGCCTTATGACCCGCAACCAAATTGCGCCTGGAAGCCAGCCAGGGCAATCGACCTTGACCGTATTCGGGGATGATTTGACCAAGGCGATGAAACTGATCGACTTCAGCGGCTTTCCTTTTCCGGCCATGCCGGTGGAGGCGCGCATCCTCTTGATTATCGCCAAGTATGCGGCGTTCGGAATGATCCCCATGGTTATTCCCACACTGTTCACGGACGTGCCTATTCCGGTTGAGCGCATTCCTGCGCAGAAAGGCCATGATCTGGCCTATGTCCAAGAGCTGGCGAGGTTGGCGGGCTATGTATTTTATATTGACCCTGGTCCCGCGCCAGGTACCAACATTGCCTATTGGGGGCCGGAAATCAAGGTTGGTCCGCCGCAGCCGGCCTTGAACATGGATATGGACGCGCACACCAACGTGGAATCGCTGACCTTCAGTTTCAATACTGCAGACACCACGATCCCGATTGTGCTCATCCAGAACCAGCTCACCAAATTCCCGATTCCTCTGCCGATCCCTAATCTCAATCCGTTGCAACCGCCGTTGGGAATTATTCCGGCGCCTGTCACCAATGTGACGGTCTTGCGGGAAACCGCGAAACTGCCGCCGATGGAAGCTATCTCGCGCGGCGTGGCCGAGGCTTCTCGTTCCGCCGACGCGGTGGAAGGCGAGGGCTCTCTAGATGTGGTGCGCTACGGCCGAATTTTGAAGGCGCGGCAGTTGGTGGGCGTCAGGGGTGTAGGCATGGCCTACAATGGGCTGTATTTTGTCAAAAAAGTGACCAGTACGCTGAAACAAGGCGAGTTCAAGCAAAGCTTTACCTTGACACGCAACGGCCTGGTATCCATTACGCCGAGGGTGCCTGTATGAGCCAGCCTTACTACGGAAAATACCGGGGCACGGTATTGAACAATGTCGATCCTTTGCAAATAGGGCGTCTGCAGGTGCAAGTTCCCGATGTGGCAGGGCTGGTGCCAACGTCGTGGGCAATGCCCTGCTTCCCAAGCTCGGGAAAACAAATGGGCGCTTATGTGCTGCCGCAAATCGGCGCCGGCGTCTGGGTCGAGTTCGAGCAGGGCGATCCCGATTATCCGATCTGGAGCGGCTGCTGGTATGGCTCGGTTGCCGAGATGCCCCTGGCCGTAACGGCGGGCAATCCGGCCGCCCCGAGTTTCGTATTTCAGTCCACCTTGCAACAGGCCGTCATCATCAGCGATTTGCCGCCGTCCGTGCCGCCGCCGGTCATGCCACCGGCGCCGACAACCGGGGGCATCATTCTGCGCAGTACGACAGGCGCGTCCATCGTAGTCAACGATGCGGGGATTTTTATTTCCAACGGCAAGGGCGCCACCATCAACATGGTCGGCCCTACCATCACGATCAACAACGGCGCTCTGGTCATTATTTAGGAGATAAGCATGCCTGGATTTCTCGTTCATGTCGGCGCTCAAGTGATGTGTTTGCATGCCGGCCAGGCGATGCCCACCGTGCCGAATCCGCGGGTGACCGTCAGCAGCCAGCCGACGGTGCTGATAACCACGCCCTACGTGGTTGCCGGCTGTACTTTACCTCCGCCACCGGCAGCAAACGGCCCGTGTGTGACGGCGCAGTGGCTTAGCGGCACCACGCGCGTGTTCTCCAACGGTCAACCGCTGCTGGTGCAGAGCAGCCAGGCCATCTGCGCACCGACCGGTACGCCATTGTTGATTATCGCCACCCAGCCTCGGATCAGCGCATTATAAGGAGTAGGGTATGTTGAATATCGACTTTCCGTTCCATTTCGACAATCGCGGACGCACCACATTGACGGACGATAACGATCATATCAGGGACATGATCGAGCAGTTTTTATTCACCAACAACGGCGAACGTGTCAACCGGCCGGATTTCGGCAGCGGCATACTGCAATTGATTTTCGCGCCGAACAGCCCGGAACTGGCGGCGACGCTGCAATTTACCATTCAATCAGGTTTACAACAGTGGCTGGGCGACCTGATCGAGATTCAGGCGTTATTGGTCAGCAGCGAAGATGCCAGTCTGCGCGTCGAGTTGACGTACAAGGTGCGCCGAACCGGCGAGATTACGGCAACGACATTTACCCGGAGTACCTCGACATGAAAAGTCTCATTTGCAACAGTGGACTCCGTCGGGAAAGCGTACAGCAGCAGGAAGCACTTAGCGGCCTCGATTATCTGGAAGTGGGACATCTTTTCGAGACTCAACCCGGACTGGATGATCAGCGGTATCTACGGGTTTATTTTTTGGGCAAGACGCCGGATGATTTGACGGAGATCAATATACGAATCGAGGGCGGACGGCGGGTAAGGGATATCCGTGTGATCAGTGTCGAAATTCATAAGACCAGACGGATTGAATTCGATGATTTCATGGAAGTCATCGTCGACAAGGCCGGGGATTTTTCCACCTATACCTTGCGGGTGGTCGAGCAGGATGAACAAGGCCATTGGCAGCCGCATTCCAGGTTTGACCCGCGTTACGACCGGATTGAATTCAATTTCAAAATAGATTGCCCCAATGAGCTGGACTGTAAAGCTCAGGTTGCCTGTCCCGTAGAGCCCGCAACAGAACCCGATATCAATTATCTCGCCAAGGATTATGCCAGCTTCAGGCAGCTGATTCTGGACCGTCTGGCCCTGACCATGCCGGACTGGAAAGAAAGGCATATCCCCGACATCGGCATTGCGCTGGTCGAGGTTCTGGCCTATGCCGGCGATCACCTCAGTTACTATCAGGACGCAGTAGCCACCGAAGCCTACCTCGATACGGCGCGGCAGCGGATTTCGGTACGCCGCCATGCGCGCCTGGTCGATTATCGGATGCATGAAGGCTGTAACGCCCGTGCCTGGTTGTGCGTAGAAGTAGCCAACGACTTGTCGGGGATTATGGCGAGTGACATATACTTTATCACCCGGCTTGACGGTGTCCGATTTGCGCAAGGCACCTTAATCACTGAGCAGGAACTGCGGCAGTTGCCCGCATCCCGTTATGAAGTTTTCGAACCCATTGCTGACAAGGATATTCGGTTTTATAAGGATCACAACCGAATCGCATTTTATACCTGGGGGGATCAGCTATGCTGCATTCCCAAAGGAGCAACCAGCGCGACCTTGCTAGGCGAATGGGTTCCGCCCGAGGCATCCGGCCAGGATTCGGAGTGTCCACCCGGGAAACATGCGGAACAGCCGGAAATCACTGCCTCAACCAGAGAACGAGATTCTACCGTGTCTTCGGTGAAGCTGCGCCTCAGGCCGGGCGATGTGTTGCTTTTTGAAGAAGTCATTGGTCCTGAAACCGGGAATCCTCAAGACGCTAATCCCAGACACCGGCATGCGGTGCGCTTGACAGACGTAAGCGGCGATGTCGATCCGTTGACCGATCAGCCTGTTACGCATATCAACTGGAGTGAAGAGGATGCGTTGCCATTCCCGTTGTGCCTTTCCGTACTGGGGCCGCCGCCGGATTGCAAGATCATTCAGGACGTCAGTATTGCCTGCGGCAATGTCATCCTGGTCGATCATGGTCACACGGTGGATGAGAATTTGGACGACGTACCGGCAGGAGATTCCAGCGAGTGCTGCAAAGGCGAAGGTGTTTTAGCTGAGGCAGTAAGCAGTGCCGGGCGCTACAACCCGGCCTTAAAATTTTTCCCTTTAACAATCAGCGAAGCTGTTATCAGCGATAAACCGGCAGCGCAATCGCTTGAACAAGACGTTCATAATGCTGTGCCAGCGATTCGGTTAACCAGTCAGGACGAAAATATGCAACAACTGAACTGGCTGCCGCAAGTAGATTTGCTGGTCAGCCAGGCGGATGACGTACATTTTATTGCAGAATTCGATGAGGAAGGGCGTGCCCATTTGCGTTTCGGCAACGGGGAGCTGGGCAGAAAACTCGCTGCCGGTATGAAGTTTCATGCCGAATACCGCATCGGTAACGGCGTGGCGGGTAATGTCGGCGCCGAATCGATCGCACACGTGGTTTTTACAAACAACCCACAGGACGGAATTATCAATGTCCGCAACCCCATGCCGGCGCAAGGCGGAGCAGAGAGGGAACCCATTTCCGAAGTCAAACTGTTTGCGCCGCACGCCTTTCGTAAAGAACTGCAGCGGGCTGTCATTGCCGATGACTATGCCGCCATCGTGCTGCGCGAATTTAAAACCAAAGTCCAGAACGCTATCGCCAGATTACGCTGGAACGGGAGCTGGTACGAAGTCTGGGTCGCCGTCGATCCCTTTGGCCGGGAGGAGGCGGACCAGGCCTTGCTTGATGAAATCACCTGCCGGCTGCATCGCTATCGCCGCATTGGCCATGACCTCGTTGTCAAGTCCGCACACCGGGTGCCGCTGGATATCGAACTGGCAATTTGCGTCCAGTCAAATTATTTGAGAGGGCATGTGAAGGCGGAATTGCTGAATGTCTTCAGTAATAAAAGATCAACTAACGGCAAACTGGGCCTTTTCCATCCCGATCAGCTGACCTTTGGCGATGATGTCTATCTGAGCAAAATCGTCGCGGTGGCGCAATCGGTTCAAGGCATAGAAAGCGTCGAGGTGACCAGGCTGCAGCGTTTCGGCGAGCCGGCAAACAACGAAATAGAAACCGGTCTGTTGCCCTTGGGGCCTTTTGAAATCGCCCGTCTGGATAACGACCCCAGCTTTCCCGAAAACGGAAAACTGACCCTGGACATGCGAGGTGGAAGATGAAAACGAATTGCTGTGATTGCTGTTATCCCGCAGCTGTTGATCAAGCAGCTTGCGGTTGCTGCGAAGGGATTGAAATTGTCACGCCTTTGCCTACCTACAACCGCCCAGGCTTATCGCAAATCGGTTATCGGATCGGCACGCATGCCAGTTTTCTGGAAACCATGACGGCGCGTTTGACCGGATTTTATCTGGAAAAACAGGATGTCGAAGGAAATACCCGCAAGTTTTATCCGTTAACGGGGTTAACGACCCGGGACACAGCCGATCCTTCTCTTGCTTTCTTAGATGCCTGGGCAACGGTGGCCGATGTCCTGACCTTTTATCAGGAGCGCATCGCCAATGAAGGCTATCTGCGGACCGCAGCCGAACGTCGTTCCATCGTGGAACTAGCCAGACTGGTCGGTTACAGGCCACGGCCTGGCGTGGCGGCCAGTGTGTTTCTCGCCTATACCATCGATGCCAATACCCAGGAAGAGGTGGTGATCCCGGCAGGAAGCCGCGCGCAAAGCATTCCCGGACCCGGTGAATTGCCACAGCCATTCGAGACCAGCGAGGATCTGAAGGCGAGGGCGCAGTGGAATAATTTGAAGCCGAGGGTGACGCAGGCGCAGACCAAGGCAACTATTGAAGGCACATCTGGAACGGATTCCAAAATTTACTTAAAAGGGCTTAGTACCGATTTAAAGAAAAATGATGCTTTATTGATAGATTTTGGTGAAAAAGAAGGTGATAAAGACAAAATTCTCAATTTCAAACATATTAAGGAAGTTTTGCTTGAGAATAAATCAGACCGTACGCTGGTGACTTTTATCAAACAACCGCTTACCGGGTTTGCTGTATTTCCGATCAATATTTTTTTCAATAAAATTATTGATCAATTAGTTATACCGGCCTCCATACAACCAGCAAATAAATATCAGTTAAAGAAAAGCCAGGGTCATAGCCTGGCAGAACAATTTGCCTTGCGAAGCAATGCTACTTCAAAAAGTGCGGACGCTTTTTCTAACGCTATCTTTCATGGTGTTGTTTCCAATATCCCCAGAGAGTCGGTAGCGCAAGCAGGCTATTCCGTTCTGGGTGCTTTCTCTCCCGTACTTAAGGATCGTTTGGCTACGGCAACGGCCCGGGTCAAATTGACCGACAAAAAAATCAAGGTTTATGCTTTTAGAGCAACGGCGTCCTTGTTTGGACACAATGCGCCTAAAGAACCTCAATATGAACCAGCATTGATACCCGGTGGTGAAGGACATCTGCAAAGCAATCCTAAAGCAGGAAATCTTAAACCTCAGCCTTGGCCGGAGTGGAAGGTTGATCTAGGTGCTGATAAAGATTCAATCAATGAGGGGGGGGATACTCTCTATCTGGATCGAATTTACAAGGAAGTGTCTCCCGGTGACTACATCGCTATTCAAAAAACAGATGCCGCGGGTTTAGAAGTTTATAGCATTGATACAGTACAGAATATTTCGAGATCTGCTTATGGAATCACTGGAGAAACAACAAAAATTAAACTGAGACAAGGTCAAACTTGGTGGAATCCGCAGAGCGAGGAAGATATTCAAAAAATCAGGACGACCAAGGTATATGTTCAACCGGAAGAACTGGAACTCGCTGAAGAACCAATTACTAAACCGGTATGCGGAGGCAAAGAAGAAACAATTGAACTGAATAGTTTTTATAGCGGCCTGGAGGCCGGTCGATGGGTAATTGTGTCTGGTGAGCGCGAGGATGTTGCGGGGGAGAGATTTAGTGAATTGGCACTACTGGCGTCGGTAACGCACGATATAGCAACAGAATTGCCCGATGAAAATCTTCATACCTATGTTCAATTTGCCGAAAAACTCGCCTATTGCTTCAAGCGCGATACCGTAACGATTTACGGCAACGTCGTCAAAGCCACGCATGGAGAAACCCGATTGGAGGTTTTAGGCAGCGGGAATGGTGCCAAGGCTTTGCAAACGTTTGAACTCAAACAAAAGCCGTTAACCCATGTATCGGCGGCCAAACCTTCAGGGATCGACAGCACATTAAAAGTCTTTGTGAATCATATCGAATGGCATGAGGCGGATTCCTTGGCCAGCTTGGAAGCCAATGACCGCGCGTTTGTTACCCAGACCGACAACGACGATAAAACGGCGGTGACTTTCGGCAACGGCAGAGAAGGCGCAAGACTTCCATCCGGTGTGGAGAATATACGCGCCCAATACCGTAACGGTATCGGCCGCGCAGGCAATGTCAGGGCGGAGCAGATTTCGCTGTTACTGACCAAACCGTTGGGCGTCAAGGAAGTGATCAATCCCTTGCGCGCATCGGGCGGTGCCGACAGGGAAACCCGCGATCAGGCGCGCCGACATGTGCCGTTGGCCGTTAAAGCACTGGATCGCTTGGTGTCGACTCAGGATTGCGAGGATTTCTCCCGTGTCTTTGCGGGCGTCGGCAAAGCCTATGCGATTGAACTGAACGACGGTAGGTTACCGTTAATCCACGTCACCATCGCCGGCGTCGACGATGTTCCCATAGACGCGAATTCCGATTTGCTCAGAAACCTGCTTCGGGCATTGTACGATTTTGGCGATCCCTTCCAGAAAATACAACTGGCCGTGCGCGAGTTATTAATGATCGTGATCGAGGCAGGTATTGCGATCTTACCCGATTATCAATGGGAATCCGTTGTTACCGAAGTTCGTAGTGCATTGCTCGATCAGTTCAGTTTCGAGCGACGTGAACTGGGTCAGGATGTATTTTTGAGTGAAATCCTTAGCGCCATGCAGTCGGTTCGCGGTGTCGCCTATGTGGATGTCGATGCATTCGGCGGCATTCCAGAAAAAATTTCCGAAGAAGATGGCAACCGGAGATTGTTAACGCCCAATGAAATATCGGAAGCTGTCGATTGCCTGTCCACAAGATGGAGCGCTGAAGATATGGAAACCTACTGTGAGGATAAAACGGCAGATGCGGAATGTGACAAATATGAAAATTGCAAAAACTATGGCAGTTTTGGCAAAACGGTTGGGGTAAGGCAGCGCTTGCAAGTCAATCTGGCCGGTTTTGAAAACGGCGCAATACGCCCTGCGCAATTGGCGTTTTTAAGTCCCGATGTTCCAGCAACATTAATATTGAACCAGATTAAATGAGGAAGCCATGAACGATGCAAGAATAGACCGTCTCTATGAATTGCTTCCGGTCATTTACCGGATGCGGGACGCAGAGCAGGGCGAGCCGCTGAGAGCATTGCTGCAAATCATTTCCGAGCAGGTCAATCTGGTTGAAGATGATATTTATCAGCTTTATCAAAACTGGTTTATTGAAACCTGCGAGGACTGGGTGGTTCCCTATCTAGGCGAGTTGATCGGCTATGAGCCGGTACACGAAGCCGGCGAACCTTCGACCGGAGCGACCCGGCAAGATCAGCTCAGGAACAAGATCTTGATACCCCGGCGTGAAGTGGCGAATACGATTCACTACCGTCGGCGCAAGGGCTCATTGGCATTACTGGAACAACTGGTGAACGATATCGCGGGATGGCCGGCCCGTGCAGTGGAATATTACAAATTGCTCGGCTGGAACCAGGCGCTCAATCACTTGCACCTGGAACGCGGGCGTACGGTCGATTTACGCAACAATGATCAGTTGGAGCAGCTGGACAGTCCTTTTGATCAGATTGCTCATACTGTGGATGTGCGGCGCATCAATTCCGGGTTGACGGCAGGCCGTCATAATATTCCGAGTATCAGGGTATTTGTCTGGCGGCTCAAGGCTTACTCTGTTACCCAGACACCGGCTTTCTGCGTGGAAGCGGAAAGTCCGCATTGCTTCACATTCAGTGTATTGGGCAATGATGCGCCGTTGTTTGTGAAACCGGAACCTGAAACGGATCCGACTCATATTGCCGATGAATTCAATCTGCCGGTCTCCATCCGTCGCAACGCGCTGGTGAAGGACAGGGATCATCTGTACAGGGAGCAGGGTAGTTTTTATATCTGGACAGGGGTTAAAAACGGCAGAGTCATTGTTTCACCGGACAAAATCGTTCCGGCGGATCTGAGTGGCTGGCGATACCTTCCGCGTCGCGGTACGATCGCGGTGGATCCGGTACTGGGGCGCATCGCGTTTCCACCGAAAAGTGTGCCGAAATACGGGGTGTGGGTCAGTTATCACTATGGATTCAGCGCAGATATCGGCGGCGGTGAATATGCTCGCCAGTTGTCCCTGCCTGCTGATCATGAAGTATTTCGTGTCAGGCAGGAGGATGCATATACAACGATCAATGAAGCACTTAAGCAATGGAAAGAAACGAAACCCGCTCATGCGGTGATAGAGATCGATGACAGCCGGGTGTATGTCGAGCCTATTCATATCGAATTTGCCGAGGGTCGTCAAAGTCTGCAGCTGCGTGCGGCCAGCGGAAAGCGCCCGGTGATTCGGCTGCTGGACTGGCGGACGAGCCAATCGGATGCGCTGACCGTAACCGGCAGCAAAGGGGAGCGTTTTACGCTGGACGGCGTGATGGTTACCGGCCGGGGTGTTCAGCTCGATGGAGATCTGAAACAGGTGACAATTCGCCACTCCACACTGGTGCCGGGGTGGAGTCTGGACAGTGATTGCCAGCCACAGTGCATCACGGAGCCTTCCCTTGAAGTTTTCAGCCCACAGGTTTGTGTCGTGATCGAGCACAGTATCGTGGGTCCAATTCAGCTCGATCCGGTTTGGTCGATCCCGGATGAACCGCCAGAGACACAGCCGGATCATCCGGAAGAAGGGCAACAGACGCACTGCGTAGCGGACGAAAGGAATAGCCAGTCTGATCCGATTCGGTTATGTATCAACGACAGTGTGATCGATGCCACCCGCACTGATCGGGAAGCCATTGGTGGCCCAGGCTGCTCTATGGGACATGCGGTCCTAATCATTGCGCGCAGTACCATTCTGGGTCAGGTACAGGCGCATGCCATTGAATTGGGGGAAAACAGTATCTTTGCAGGACGTGTAATCGTCGCACGGCGGCAATACGGCTGTCTGCGGTTCAGCTACATCACACCGGGTTCACGCACGCCCTCCCGCTTTCAGTGCCAACCCGATCTGGTTGAGGGCGCAGTTGAACAGAATCTGCGGAAGCAGAAGAAAGCAGGCGGTGAAATCAAAGCCGATGAGATTGAAGCCGCCAAGGTCTGTGAACGGCTGCGTGTAAAACCTCAGTTCAGCAGTATGCATTACGGTATGCCGGCTTATTGTCAGCTGGCTTTGAATTGCGCGCAGGAAATCAAGCGCGGCGCGGAGGATGAATCGGAAATGGGCGTGTTCCACGATCTGTTTCACCCGCAGCGTGAAGCCAATCTCCGCACTCGCCTGGATGAGTATGTCCCGGCCGGAGCCGATGTCGGCATTATTTTTGCCAGTTAAATCCAGAATCAGGAGCATAACGATGAAAGGCGATTTTTCAAGGGATACTTTCAATGCCAAAAAACATTTCAGTCGCGTGCTGCAACAACAGGGCCGCGTGCAGCTGGATGCGGATACGAATGAACAAACAGCGATCCTGTTGCATTACCTGCGTACCCTGGCAGCAGATCTGATCGGATCGTATGCCGGGCCAGAAGGTTCGGATGGTTTCAAGATTTCTCTGACGGAAGATGAGAAGGATTTAAGCATTGGTGAAGGTCGCTATTATGTTGATGGCATTCTCTGCGAAAACGAAATAGATACCAAATACACAGAACAGGAGAGTTTTGAAAAGGATACCAAACTTCCTGATACACCTTACCTGGTCTATCTGGATGTTTGGGAACGGCATATCACCGCACTGGAGGACGACGAAATCCGCGAAAAAGCCCTTGGCGGACCAGATACCGCGACCCGTACCAAAGTGATTTGGCAGATTAAAACGCAGATTAGGTCAAATATTGGTGATTTAGCGCTAAATCCTGAAAGTTTGGATCAAGATGCATTGGCTGATAATTGGAAGAATTGGATCGAGCTTTGGCAGTCCAAAAATCGCGGATTATTAAGGGCACGTGTCAAGCCTTCAGAAAATTCAACCGAGCCTTGCCTGACTGCCCCTGACGCGAGATACCGGGGCCAGGAAAATCAGCTGTACCGGATTGAAATTCATCATAGTGGTACAGCGAGCGCAACAGAGACGAATGACGGTGATCAGGCAACTTTCAAATGGTCCAGAGACAATGGCGCGATCGTCACTGGATGCACAAAGAATGGCAAGGAATTAACTGTGGATAGTTCGCGCGGATTTACAGCCCCCGGATGGGTGGAATTAACTGGTAAAGCGCTGGAATTGAGAGGAGAGCCAGGGGTATTAGTCGAGATCGCCCAGATTGAAGGTAATATGCTGACACTGAAGACGAATCCAGTTTTACCACAGGGGATTGATGAAGAATCTCCTCTCTGGGTCAGGCGCTGGGAATCTGGTCCAATCTTGGTGACTGAAAGTTCAGATAATACTGGCTGGATCGGGCTGGAGAATGGCATCGAGATTCAGTTTATGCCGGTTGGTGGTGACAATCCTCCTTCTCATCGCTACCGAACTGGTGATTACTGGCTGATTCCTGCCCGGGTTGCTACCGGTGAAATCGAATGGCCTGAATCAGATGTCCAGGGCGTGCCACCCTTTGGCATCGAACACCACTATGCACCGCTAGCTGTAATTGGTAAGGATGATTCCAAGCTAGAAGATTTGCGCTGTAAATTTGCACCGCAATGGATCTGCTCCGACAAGAATGGAATTACTCCCAGTCTGCCAGACTCGTAACTGTCGTCAGCAAGTCATGTCGTGACGACATGACTTGTATGTTCAATACCCAGTTTATGCTGACCGCACATCCCCCAAAACCTAAAAAGGTTTTTTATCCTCCTGGGCATTATCTTCGGCTGATACAGGTGAAGATGTGATTCTCAGGAATCGTGCCATTCTCGTCAGCAATCCTCTGATCAGCCCCCACAGCTTTGGCAACAGCCAGATCATCAGGCCGATGAATACAATGAACAGTGCAATAAACAGGATCGGGTAGTGCAGCGCTGTCCATAATCCGCCAATCACCATCAAATCCTCGCTGATCGAAGCCGTCCAGTTGGTTACCGGTTCAGGTGAGGTGTTGATCATCAGGTGTGTTCCGGTTTTGGCGGCGTGACTGGTTGCCGCCGTACCGCCGCCGAGAATACCCGCGGCAATTTCCAGCGCGGGAGAAACATCTCCCACTGCGCCTGCTGCCAGCATGGCTCCGGCCGGAATACGCACGAAGGTCTGTAAAGCATCCGAGATACTGTCCACACCCGGTATCTTGTCAGCGAGAAACTGAACGAGATACATGACGCCTGCTGCCCCGATCACAAACGGATTTTCCAGTACTGACAGCTCATTTGGCAAAGTAATATTGCCGGTGACACCTCCCAGACCCAGCACCAGCAACGCGGCATACAGATTGATCCCACTCGCCCAGGCACTCCCCATGGTCAAGGCCAGCGTCGCAATCAGGGTTTCATAACCGTTCATTCAGTCAGCTTCCCGTTATTCCGTAAGAGATAGCGCGGGTGGGTGCAGCATGCGCTGCGCAAGTAATCCAGCCCCCAGCAGACCAGCCTTCGGATTCATCACCACATATACCGGAATCTTGCACACCAGCCCACTGTACCGCCCTTTGTTGCAAAATGCCTCAATAAAACCGGATTGTTGCAGAATCTGGATAATGCGTGGTGCAATCCCTCCCGCAATGTAGACGCCCCCCCGGCATAACCCGGCTAGCGCCAGATCACCTGCGTAAGCGCCATAAATCCCCGAAAATAGCTCCAGCGCCTGCAGAGCAAGCGGGTATTGGTGCTCAAAAGCCAGGCGAGTAACCGTTGCACCATCATCTCCATCCAGCGCGATACTTTTCAGATGAGAACCCGCTTCCGCATCGGCCTGCAAAAAATTAAAAATATGGGTCAATCCCTGACCGGAAAGCAGTCGTTCGATTGAAACCCGCTGGTATTTCGTCATCAGATATTTGAGTAATTCAATCTGAATGGCACTGGTCGGCGCAAAATCAACATGACCCGCCTCGGTAGCAAGTGGCTCATAGTATTGCCCGCGCTTGATCAGCCAGGCAACACCCATCCCGGTACCTGCTCCCAACACAACACGCATCGCGGAAGCAGAAGGCTTGCCAGCCTGCAGCACCACCAGATCATCCTGCGGCAGAATTTCGATAGAAGCCGCCGTCCCCTCGAAATCATTGACAATTTTCACAGCAGGGATCTGAAACTTTTCTGCAAGGGCAGGTGCACTGATCATCCAGGGCAGGTTTGTCAGATGCACCTGCTGATCTACAATCGGTCCAGCCACTGCCAAACAAACCGCAACTGGCTGACAGCCGGAGCGTTGTAGAAAATCCTCTAGGATGCTGTCAAAATCACCGTACTCACGGCTGTCATAACGATGTTCAAAATGAAGCTGGGCTTTCTCATTCTTTATTACAGCAGATCGCAACAGGGTTTTGGTCCCGCCAATATCGCCGTACAACAGATATTGATCCATCAGTTATCTTCCTCCCGACATAATTGATGACAAGCTCATCAGAACATGCAACTTCATTAGAACATGAGCCATGAAGAAGCTGGAAATCTCGTAGTAGAAAAAGTAATGCGGGCGGGTACAATAGACCCCCTGTTTTCCCGGATTTGCTGCCATTAATCCGGCCGACTCCGAACACTACCGGCAGGTTTACTCCGGATACCCGTTCATTCAGGGCACCCTTTAATCATAATAAAAAACAGGGAGGTATTGTGACAGATATCAACGGTGCAGGTGACTTGCTGTTGAAAAGCACACATTTGCAAATCAACGATGTGGTGGCCGAACTGCGCAATGTGCGCACTACCGCGCTTATCAACCGGCAAGGACATCTCCGGCCGCCCCGATTGCCTTCCCGCAAGGTGCTGGCCGGGATTATCGAAGGTCTGCGTACTGCATTATTTCCTAACCGGCTGGGCCCGTCCGATCTTGCAGTGGAAGGTGTTGATCATTACGTTGGCCATATCCTGAATTCGACATTACGCGCCCTGCTGGTTCAGATTCAGCACGAGCTGCATTTCAATGCAGGCACCGAGGAACTCGATCAGAAAAATTACGCGCAAGCTGTCGAGATCACCCGGACATTTGCCAAACGACTGCCTGCCATTCGTCGTCTGCTCGATGGCGATGTGCTGGCTGCCTATGAAGGTGACCCGGCTGCACCGGGAATTGATGAAGTGCTGGTGTGTTACCCCGGCGTTGCCGCCATTACCTGGTACCGGATGGCACACGAGCTATACCGTTCGGGAACACCGCTGATTGCACGCATGATTTCTGAAATTGCCCATTCGCAGACCGGCATCGAAATCCATCCGGGCGCACAGATCGGCGAAAGCTTCTTTATCGATCATGGTACCGGCGTCGTTATCGGTGAAACCACGGTTATCGGCAACAACGTACGCTTGTACCAGGCAGTAACCCTGGGCGCCAAAAGCTTTCAGGTGGATGAACACGGTTCACTGGTGAAAGGGATCGACCGCCATCCCATTGTTGAAGATGATGTTGTCATTTATGCGGGAGCAACCATTCTGGGGCGTATTACTATCGGAAAAGGTTCTACTATTGGTGGCAATGTCTGGTTGACGCGCAGCGTTCCCCCCGGCAGCCGGATCACTCAGGCGCAGACGCATAGCGATTGAAACGCAGCAATCACTATCAACGCACAACAACCATGTATTCCTTCCATACCTCCATTCATTCCTCCAAAAGCTGATTTGTAATGGAATGAATACGATCCAGCCAGGTAATCTGTTTGCACGCATCTTCCCGGGAACAACCAAGGCATACGCTCATCAGTGGTTTTTCACGGCAGCATGTATCTACGCGATACTCATCATCCCGCTGACCTTGCTGGCCAGGTACGGTTTTGGCCCTGCCGTACTGTCCGTACCTACCGGACACGCTTTTGAAATGCTGTTCGGTTTTGCCCCGGCGCTGATTGCAGGTTATCTGCTGGGGCCCATGCCTGCCCGACGGCTGGCGTGGTATCTGGGTTTCTGGTTGCTGGCAAGAATAGCAGGCCTGATTGCACCCTTTGCCTGGTCTGCGCTGCTATTCAATGCACTGTTTGCCCTGCTGCTTGCCCGGCAACTGCTCCCCCGCCTGTGGGCTGCAAAAAAATGGCGCAACCGCTCGCTCGTCCCGTTGATCGGGCTGATCTGCGCCAGCACTGTCGCGATCATTCTGGCTGCTCAGCTGGATAATTTTCTGCTGTATCGTTACCTGATCGATGAAAGTGTGCAGCTGTTTGCGTTGCTGATGCTGTTCATCGGGGGAAGAATGTTGGCCCCTGCCGCTGCCGGGGAATTCTATCGCCAGGGCATGGAATTGACCGCCAGAGTACAGCCCGATATCGAAGCAGGTTTAATCATTACCATTGCAGCCGCCTATCTGCTGGCGCCTGTAGCCGCCCCGCTTTCCGGCATGTTGCTGATTCTTTGCGGAACACTGGCAGGCATCCGCCTGTTCCGCTGGCAATTATGGCACTGCCTGGCACGCCCGGATCTGCTCTGCCTCGGGCTGGGCTATGGCTGGCTGGCACTGGGCCTGATATTACTGGGGCTGGCAAAACTGGATGGTGGCAGCCATTTCAACACTGCAGTGCACGCCATTACCGTAGGTGCACTGGGCACACTGGCAACGAACGTTATCGTGCGTGTGACGCTCCTGCACATCAGGCAATACCCTTCACGCATACCACAAATCGTTACCATGACAGGATGCATGTCGATCGCTGCCATGACACGCATGGCAGCAGATTTCAGTGATCACCGGGAAATATTGCTGATAGTAGCTGCATCCGGCTGGAGTATCGCCTTTTTGTTTGCGTTGTACGTTTTACTGAAAAGCCGGGGAGTACCGCGCGCGAAGCCAGCCAAAACACCGTTATCCGATCAAGACATGTCTGACGAAACCTCGGTAAATCCGCCCAAAACGGATTCTCACACGCCCTGAAAAGCCTGTTCAATATCAGCGATCAGGTCATCGATATGTTCAATGCCGACACACAAACGCACCAGATCAGCACTGACACCCGCCCTGGCCAGCTCTTCATCGTTGAGCTGACGGTGAGTCGTGGTCGCCGGGTGGCAAGCCAGTGTTTTGGCATCTCCAATGTTGACCAGCCGTTTAATCAGCATCAATCTGTCCATAAAGCGGGCGCAAGCCTCACGCCCTCCCTTGATACCGAAGCTCAGAATTGACGATGGAATGCCGCCATCCATGTATTTTTGCGCCAGTACGTAATCACGACTGTCTTCAAGACCGGCAAAGTTGACCCAACTTACACTGGGGTGCGCCTGCAGATAGCGTGCAATCGCCAGCGCATTGAAACAATGGCGTTCCATTCTCAACGGCAGCGTTTCAATGCCCTGCAGAATCAGGAAGGAGTTAAAGGGTGAAATCGCCGCGCCCATGTTACGCAGCGGCACCACACGCGCACGGCCGATAAACGCAGCCGGGCCAAACGCATCCACATACACTACACCGTGATAACTGGGATCAGGTTTGTTGAATTGCGGAAAGCGCGGGCTGTCTTTCCAGGGAAATTTGCCGGAATCCACAATGATTCCACCAATGCTGGTACCGTGACCGCCCATATATTTGGTCAGCGCATGCACAATAATATCGGCACCATGCTCAAAAGGGCGACACAATGCTGGGGAAGCCACGGTGTTATCCACGACCAGCGGAACGCCCGCTGCATGCGCTGCTTCAGCCAATGCCGCAATATCCACCACATTACCGGCCGGGTTGCCGATCGATTCACAAAAAACCATCCGGGTATTGTCATCAATCGCATCCGCAAACGCATCCGGATTACGCCCATCCACCATACGCACTTCAATGCCCTGATTTGGCAATGTATGACAAAAGAAATTGTAGGTCCCGCCATACACCTGGCTGGTGGAAATAATATTGTCACCCGCCTTGGCCAGGGTCTGCACACAGGCTGTAATGGCCGCCATGCCGGAAGCCAGTGCCAGCGCTCCCACACCGCCTTCCAGCAGCGCCACTCTTTCTTCCAGCACAGCGGTAGTCGGATTCATGATGCGCGTGTAAATATTTCCCTGCACCTTGAGATCAAACAGATCTGCCCCATGCTGGGTATCGTCAAAATAGTAGCTGGTAGTCTGGTAAATAGGCACCGCAACCGAATGCGTCTGTGGATCACCGGCAAAACCACCATGAATGGCAAGTGTTTCTCGCTTCATTATATTTTCCTCTTTCAAAGTAAACCGGAATCCCGGCTGTTGACTGGATAACATGCAATCCATCTTAAACCCAAACAATCTATCAGATGGTACCTGATGCACGCTACACACCCAATTGCATCCTCCATTTGTGATATTTTATAAAATACTGGACTCCATTTTTTACAGCCTGCTCCACCACCACTTACTTCAATCAATCTTGGGATTGCATGCCGATATTGTCATCGATAACCAAAATAAAGCCATGAAAAAAGAATTTGAGCGCATTCACCAATGTGATAGCAGCAAGCTGCCCTGGAAAAAGTGGGGCCCTTATCTGAGCGAACGACAGTGGGGAACGGTGCGAGAGGACTACAGTGATAATGGTGACGCCTGGAATCATTTTCCGCACTCACAGTCCGGCGCCCGCGCCTATCGCTGGGGAGAAGATGGCCTGGCCGGGTTCAGTGATGACCGGCAGCAACTTTGTTTTGCACTGGCACTGTGGAACGGATGCGACCCGGTATTGAAAGAGCGTCTGTTTGGCGTCACCAACCCGCAAGGCAATCACGGCGAGGACGTCAAGGAATATTATTTTTATCTGGATGCCACGCCCACCCACAGCTATCTGCAATACCTCTACAAATATCCGCAGGCTGCTTATCCTTACGCAACGCTGGTTACCACCAACGAGCAACGCTCCCGGCAGGAAGCCGAATATGAGCTGCTGGATACCGGTGTTTTTGATGAAAATCGCTATTTCGATATTTTTGTGGAATATGCCAAAGCAGATCCGGAAGATATTCTGATCCGGATCAAAGTCATCAATCGCGGACCGGAAGCTGCAGCCTTACGGGTGTTGCCAACCCTATGGTTCCGCAATACCTGGTCGTGGATGCCCGGATCAGTCAAGCCGCAGTTACGGCAGGCAGCAGATGAACGCAATTGCCGGACAATCCACGCCAGTCATCCTGAACTGGGGGATTATCAGCTGCACTGTGCCGAAGCGTCTGCGTTGCTGTTTTGTGAGAACGAGACCAATGCCTGGCGACTGTTTCACGGCAATAACGCCAGCCGCTATACCAAGGACGGCATCAATAATTGTGTCGTCCTGGGAGATACGGAAAGTGTTAACCCGGCAGGCCACGGCACCAAGGCGGCGACTGATTACACGCTGAACATACTGCCCGGTGAAACCCGGGTCATCCGCTTGCGTCTGTGCCGGGAACACGCGGTTGCCTCAGACAAGATTTTTGCCGATTTTGACAAGCAAGTCGACCAGCGAAAAAAAGAGGCAGATCAGTTCTATCTTGCACTGACAGAAAAAAAACTGGGCAAAGAGCAGCAGCGCATTTTGCGGCAGGCACTGGCAGGCATGGTGTGGACAAAACAGTATTATGAATATGACGTAAAACACTGGCTGGATGAACACGATCCAAAAAGTACGCGCAACAGGGAGTGGAACCACATGCAGTGCCACGATATTCTTTCTATGCCGGATAAATGGGAATATCCATGGTTTGCTGTGTGGGACTCGGCATTCCACTCGTTGCCGCTGGCCATGATTGATCCGACCTTTGCCAAACAGCAACTCAGCCTGTTCCTGGATCATCGTTACCAACATCCAAGTGGACAGATTCCGGCTTATGAATGGAATTTCAGTGACGTAAATCCACCTGTTCATGCCTGGGCTGTTTATATGGTCTACCGGATCTGTCAGGATTACCACAAGCGCCATGATCTGGCATTTCTGAAGACCGCATTTGCCAGCCTGGAGAATAATTTCAACTGGTGGGAAACGCACCGGGAGCCGGACAAAAATGTTTATGAAGGCGGTTTTCTGGGGCTGGATAACATCGGCGTATTCGACCGCAGTGCGGCACTGCCTACCGGCGGACACCTGGAACAATCCGATGCGACCGCCTGGCTGACCCTGTTTTCGCAGAATATGCTGCAGATTGCGCTGGAACTGAGTCTGCATGAAGCCGATTATGAACAGCGGGTGCTGTCCTATTTGAACCGCTTCATGGCAACTGCTGCTGCCATGCAGGATATCAGCAATGAGCACCGCGATATGTGGGATGAAGAGGACGGCTTTTTTTACGATGTCCTGCGTTTCCCCGACGGGAGTTCCACCCGGATGAAAGCGCGTTCACTGCTTGGATTGCTGCCTTTATGCGCAGTAACCGTGATCGAGAAAACTGTGCTGGATCAGCTGCCACAGTTCGCCAAGCAGTTTGATGCGCTGGTCGACCGGCGCAGTCATTTGACGGCACATATCTTCTGCCCGAACAAGCGTGGCATCGCCGGGCGTCGGCTACTGGCCATCATGGATGAAGACAAACTGCGCCGGGTACTGACCCGGCTGCTGGATGAAGAAGAATTTCTCAGCCCCTATGGTATTCGCTCTCTTTCCAAATATCATCAGGAACACCCATATCAGTTCCACTGGGAAGGACAGACGTTTACCGTTGCATATCAGCCAGGAGAATCAGATTCGGAGATGTTTGGCGGCAATTCCAACTGGCGCGGTCCGATCTGGATGCCGATGAATATCCTGATTATTCGCGCGCTGCTGACGCTGTATACCTATTACGGAGAGAATTTTCTGATTGAATGTCCGGCCCGCTCGGGTGTGCAGCATAACCTGTTTCAGGTTGCCAGAATGATCGCCGGACGGCTGCTGCGCATCTTTCTGCCGGATGAATACGGCAGACGGCCGGTGTTTGGCGGTGCGGAGAAATTCCAGTCAGACCCGCACTGGCGCGACCATCTGCTGTTTTATGAATACTTTCATGGCGAAGATGGTTCCGGGCTCGGTGCCAGCCACCAGACCGGCTGGACGGGAACATTGGTAACACTGCTCATGATTTTTGGATCCCTGGAACAGGAAGATCTGGCAGAGGCAGGTATGCAGGAAATCGCAGCCGTGCTGGCAGGAAACTGCGGTTCATAAAACTGCAATCCATCTGCCTGATTCCATTTCCAAATCAAAAATGACACGAAGGTGAACCACAGACAGTATAAATAATACGGCAAGGCAAGCCGACAAAGTCAGTCTTGATTTAGAAATGGAATAATTACTACTGGATAAAAATAAATGTCCACCCCTGCTTATCCACTCCTTTATCAGCTCAATGCTCGCGTTCGACAGCATAAGCTCTCGCACAACGCGGCGTCACCGCTGCCACTGAACGACTGGCCGGACAGCGAATGGGACCGGCTGGCTGAACTGGGGTTTGACTGGCTCTGGCTGCTCGGTGTCTGGGAGACCGGACAAGCGGGGCGTCAGGTCTCCCGCACACAACCTGCCTGGCAGGATGATTTCAAAGCCTGTCTGCCAGATCTGACCGAAACAGATATTTGCGGCTCCCCTTTTGCCGTCACCCGTTATCAGGTTGCAGAAAAACTGGGCGGGAACGCGGCACTACAGCAGTTACGCAGCAAACTCAATGCACGCGGGCTGCGCCTGATGCTCGATTTCGTTCCCAATCACACCGCACTGGATCACGCCTGGGCGCAGACCCATCCGGAGTTTTATATTCACGGGACACGGGAAGATCTGGCACGCGAACCGCAAAACTACATTGCACTCGGATCTGATGCTGCAGATTCAGCACCACAGATTTTTGCCTATGGCCGTGATCCCTATTTTGCCGGCTGGCCGGATACGCTGCAGCTCGATTACAGCAACCCGGCGGTGCACCAGGCCATGCAGGCAGAACTGCTGAACATTGCACAACTGTGTGACGGTGTACGCTGCGACGTGGCCATGCTGTTATTACCGAAAATTTTTGAACGTACCTGGCAGCGCTCCGCGTCGCCTTTCTGGCCCTCAGCGATCCAAACAATTCGCGCACAGTTTCCGGATTTTCTCTTTCTGGCGGAAGTGTACTGGGATCTGGGATGGGCCTTGCAGCAGGATGGATTTGACTACGCTTATGACAAACGCTTGTATGATCGTCTGCTGGCGCAAACAGCCCATCCCGTGCATGCTCATTTGACAGCCGATCTGGATTATCAGCGCAAACTGGCCCGGTTTCTGGAAAACCACGATGAACAGCGTGCCGCCACGGCCTTTCCCGCAGCGATACATCAAGCAGCCGCCATCACCACCTATCTCTCGCCCGGTTTGCGTTTTTTCCAGGCCGGACAGCTGACAGGCAAGCGCATACACACCTCGATCCATTTGTGCCGGGCTCTGGAAGAATCAATTGATCCTGAACTGAACATTTTTTATCAGCAATTACTGCAGATTCTGCGTAAACCATTGCTCCGCAACGGGGATTGGACGCTGCTGCCCTGCCTGCCCATCCGGGAAGCTGACAACAGCTGGGAAAACTGTATTGCCTGGCAGTGGCGGCAGCAAGAAAAGGACGATGCACTGCTTGTTATCGTCAACTACGCCCCGCAACCAGGCCGATGTCGGCTGGAATTCACAGAATCGCCACGGGAAACGAAAACCAGCAACTGGCAGAGTCTGATACACCCGGATGAATCGTTATCCGTTCAGCAGGAATCTGTTACCCGCCTGTATTTTGAACTGCCTGCCTGGAGATATCGCGTTCTGCAAAAACAGCCGGTTCTTTAACATCGAAACAATACGGATTAACGCAAATTGCCGACGCACCAAAAAACAGTGGTAATCCAGCGATCGGTCGCTCGCATGGCAAACTGACTACCAGGATTCATGTCTGTGTGGATGCCCTTGGAAATCCGGATCATCTCACCCCGACCACATGTTCGACAATAATTCCGCCTGCTTCAGCACCAGTTCCACTGCATCCGGCTGTTTGTCGGGCGGATATTTCCATTTCTTCAGCGTGCGCCGCACCAGAATCCGCAGTTTGGCGCGCACGCTCTCGCGTACCTGCCAATCCACGGTGGTGCTGTTGCGCAGTTTCTCGGTGATCTCGACGGCGATCTTTTTCAAGGTGTCGTCGCCCAACTCCCGCACGGCGCTTTCGTTGTTGGCCAGCGCATCGTAGAAGGCGATCTCGTCCGGATTCAGCCCCAGCGCGGCTTCACGTGCCAGCGCCGCCTGGAAGTCCTTGGCCATCTGGATCAAATCCTCGATGACCTGCGCCGTTTCCACCGCTCGGTTGTGGTACTTGCGCAAGGTTTCCAGCAGGCGGTCGCCGTACTTCTTCTCCTGCACTACGTTGTTACGCGCCCGCGCCTTGATCTCGTCGCGCAACAGCTTTTCCAGCAGTTCCACCGCCAGGTTGCGGCTCTTCATCTGTCGCACGTCTTCCAGAAATTCTTCCGACAGCAGGCCGATGTTGGGCTTGTCCAGGCCCGCCAGGGCGAAGATGTCCGCTACCCCGTCCGCCACGATAGCGTTGTCCAGGATCTGCTTGAGCGCACTGTTCTTGTCCGCGTCGGAACGCTTGCGATCCACCGTGGTGAACTTGACGATGGCAGCCTTGACAGCGGCGAAGAAGGCAATTTCGGTGCGCAGCGCGGCAGCTTCGTCCAGCGTGCTGCACAGGGAAAACGCCTTGCTCACGGCCAGCATGGCATCGAGAAAGCGCTGCTTGCCGTCCTTCAAGCCCAGGATATGGTTGGCTACCGGGACCAGCAGTTTCATTGCATGGGTCTCAAACCCGCTGTAGTCGAAGCCGTGCATTAGCCCGCGCACGATGTCCAGCTTCTCCAGCAGCACCGCCAGGGCCTCGGCTGCGTTGTGCGCCGGGTCGCCCTTGCCCTTGGACTCGGTGTAGGTCTTGAGTGCCGCTTTCAGCTCGTTGGCGATGCCGATGTAATCCACCACCAATCCACCGGGCTTGTTGCGAAACACTCGGTTGACGCGGGCAATGGCCTGCATCAGGTTGTGGCCCTTCATGGGCTTGTCCACGTACATGGTGTGGCAGCAGGGCGCGTCGAAGCCAGTCAGCCACATGTCGCGCACGATCACCAGCTTCAACGGGTCTGCGGGGTCCTTGAAGCGCTTTTCCAGGCGTTTCTTCACCTGCTGGCTGTACAGGTGCAGCTGCAGCAAGGGCTTGTCCGCTGCCGAGCCGGTCATCACTACCTTGATTGCACCTTTTTCCGGGTCAGCGTCGTGCCAATTCGGACGCAAGGCAACGATGGCGTTATACAGCTCGGCGCAGATGTCGCGGCTCATGCAAACGATCATCGCCTTGCCTTCCAGCGTGGCGGTGCGTGTCTCGAAATGCTGTACCAGGTCGGCAGCCACCTGTTCCAGACGCGGCTGCGCGCCCACCAGCTTGGTCAGTGCGGCCCAATCGCTCTTAGTCTTCTCGCGGGCGGTGAAGTCTTCCTCGTCCTCGATGACCTCATCCACCTGGGCGTTCAGTGCGTCGATCTCGGCCTGGTTCACATCCAGCTTGGCCAAGCGGCTTTCGTAGTAGATCGGCACCGTGGCGCCATCGTCCACCGCATCCTGGATGTCGTAGATGCTGACGTAATCGCCGAACACTGCCCGCGTGTCCTTGTCTTCCAGGGCGATGGGCGTGCCGGTGAAGCCGATGAAGGTGGCGTTGGCCAGCGCGTCACGCATGTGCTTGGCGTAGCCGAACACGTACTTGCCGGTCTTGGTGTCCAGCCGCCCTTTCATGCCGTACTGGCTGCGGTGCGCCTCGTCGGAAATCACCACGATATTGCTGCGATCCGACAGCAGCGGGTGCTGTTCTTCGTCGTCCAGCAGGGCGAATTTCTGCACCGTGGTGAAGATGATGCCGCCCGCCTCGCGCGAGGCCAGCATCTCGCGCAGTTCCTCGCGGCTGCCCGCCTGAACCGCCGTCTGCCGGAGCAGGTCTTCGGCCGCGCAGAAGGTGCCGTACAGCTGCCCATCCAGATCGTTGCGGTCGGTCACCACCACCAACGTGGGGTTCTTCATCTCCGGCTGCTGCAACAGCTTGCCCGCGTAGCAGGCCATGGTGATGCTCTTGCCCGAGCCTTGCGTATGCCACACCACGCCGGCCTTGCGGCTGCCGGGCTGCACCTCCTTGCCATAGGTGGCGCGCGGCTCCTGCACTTCCAGCAAACCCTTGTGCGGATTGCTGGCGGCGATCACCGTGGCTTTCACCGCCTCGCGCACCGCATGGAACTGGTGATAGCCCGCGATCTTCTTGATAATCCGGTCGGCATCCTGCTCGAACAGCACGAAGTGGCGCACATAGTCGAGAAACAGCGCAGGCTTGAAGAAACCGCGCACCAGCGTTTCCAGCTCGAACTCCAGCAGCGGGCGGTCGTCCTCATTGGCAATCGCCCGCCAGGGCTGCATGCGCTCCTGATTCGCCGTCAGCGAACCCAACCGCGCCGTGAAGCCGTCGCTGACCACCACCGCCACGTTGCTGTTGAACAGCTCGCTGATTTCCTCTTTGTAAGTCTGAATCTGATTGAAGGCATCCCAGATGTCGGTCTGCTCGTTGGCCGGGTTCTTCAACTCGATCACCGCCAGCGGCAAGCCGTTGACGAAGGCCACCAGATCCGGGCGACGCGGCTGCTTGGTGCCGCCCACGGTGAACTGGCTGACCAGCAGGAAGTCATTGTTGCGTGGCTCGGCAAAGTCGATCAGATTGACCAGATCGTTGCGCTTTTCATCGCGCTTTTCACCATGAGGGGAAAATTCGACCGGAATGCCGGGCAGCAACAGCCGATGCACACGGCGATTACGGGCGATCAGCAGCGGCTCGCTCACCGTCAGCAACTCATGCACCGCCTGCTCCAGCGCGGTGGCGGGAATGTGCGGGTTGATGCGGGCCAGCGCCACCAGCAGGCGTTCGCGCAACACCACTTGGCGGTAGTCGGTACGAGCTGGGCTTTCTCCATCTGGTGCGATGTCCAAGCCACTCGCGTAATGCCAGCCCAATTCCCGGAACCAGCCGATAGCAGCATCTTCGAGCTGTTGTTCATTCACACTCATAGACTAGCTCACTCAATAATTCTGTGAAGAAAATAGCTCAATCTCTGAAATCGACATGACTGGATCCATATCAGCAAGCTTGGCTTTATCAATTATTTTTGTGTTAAGAATCGCCTTCTTAAGGCTATTATTTGAAATCCAATCACAATTCCAAATTTGGATATCTTCTCCCAGGACGAGTTTGCAAATAGGTTCATCAAACTGAATTTGATCTGACACCAAGTGAGTAGCCCGCTGAATCCATATCTGCATATATCCCGTATTCGGGATGCAATCGAATTTTTTTCTGATTTTTTCTGAGATAGCTTGTTTTGCACTATCCTCCACCAAGAAGTTTATCAACTTACTGAGAATCGCAGCGCAGATAGCATAAGTTCGAGGGTTACGAAAAGCGATATCGGTGACTATCGCAATTAATGGCATTACTTGATCAATATTTCTTAAGCGTGAGATACGCTTAAAGTAGTCATTTAATGCGACCGCCAAGCTTCCAGAATTTTGATATTGGCTTGCATGATCATGAATGATGAACAAATGCTTTTGAATGCTTTTTTCCGTATGCTTTCGAGCAATCCATGCCATCTTGTCATTTTTTATGGAAGATCGAACAACATCACTGCTTGCCTTTGTCTTTCCAGGATTGAGTTTTAAGCCCAAGTCGATAGTGATCTCGGTCAAAAACTTGAGAATCTGCTCACCATCCTGTGGGTTGTTGACAAAAATCCGATAATCATCTCTGTAGCGTAGAATTCGGTAGTCAACAATTTCTGCCGAATTGATTTTTTTTGCCAACTCAAGATCTGCAAATCCCAATACTATTTCTGCAATGAAGTCCATCAGGACAGATCCTTGCGGAATGCCATTGGTTTGGCCGTGACGCATGTCCTGAATATGAGAGTCAATCTGGTTGCCTAACAGAGACTTGTCTGTGCGCTTTGCTTTTGCTTCCGTTTTGCCGTGAATTGCCCAAGCGATAGAGTGAGTATAGATTGCCCCATAGCAATCCGTTATATCGGTTTCGAGCAAGTACTCGTACTCAAGAGACATCTCAATTGAGCGTTGCTCTACTTCTTGCCACCAATGGGATATCTGCTCGGCCTTGTCTTTCTCAGTTGACAGAGAAACAACAGGCAAGCTTAAGCAGGTTATATTTGGATTTGATGAGAATTCTGAAAAACGATTACGCAATAATTGCCAAGCTGGCTCCGTTGTTAATTGGTGCACCAGAGAAACATACAAAGCTGGGTGAATAAGCTGAAAAGGGCGCCACGCATACCGACCATCCTTATTATTAAGAATTGTATAATTCAGGCCATCATGATCACGTGGCTTGGAAGAGTATCCAGACAAGCTATTTTTATTTAGAATTTCGACAACTTTATTAATCAATTCGTCAAAACGAATGTAGGGCGGAAAGTCTAAGTTGCAGTAGCTCTCGGCCTTTAGGAAGAAATTTCTCACTTCGTCGAAATTCAAATCAAGGACTGATTTTCGGGTTGGGCTCACTGCTTCAGGTGTAGAGCTTAGTTGATTAGAAGCCATTACTTATCACCTTCAACTGCAGCATCTGGAATAGACAACTCGCCGGAGAGGAGCTTGGGGAGGAGGGCATCGCGAAGCGCCGCCAAATTATCAGCCTGTTTTTGATTAGCAAGAATTTCAGAAAAAACGGACGCGACGCTCTCGCTGAATTTTTTTATAATTCCATCGCCAGGCAATAGAGTTTCTATTTTTGAGAAAGTAGAAGTATTCATATTCAAAGTCGCACTCCCTCCGCTTGCCAAATCAACAAACTCTTGCTGCTTTTCTAGCATCTGGAAATATAGATAAAAGCTGTATTCGGGTCGCTTCGGAATGATGCTGTTAATTTGTTGGTTCGTCTGAGATGGTTCGTGAACCAAGACTACCTTACCAACCGTCGCTATACAGCTAACGCAAATTGAACCTGGCGGGATCGTTTTCTTAGGTTGCGATGCAACTCCCTGTACAGTGAGTTGCTCAGATGGCTGAGTGACATACACATTATTGTGCATGTCCGGAATCTTTATAAATGGCGTGCCTGGACCGAAGTAATCTGGATTGCTTTTGGCGGGTGTCTTGCCACACACTACCTCACCAAATTGAGCTATTTGACGAAAGCCCCACCCCTTCGGAATCTCCCCCAACTCCGACTCTTCCATTGCATCGGGAAACAGCGCGGCGGTGGCGGCGAGTTGGTCGTGGTGTTCACGGGGCATCTGGTCGAGTTCGGCGTCGGTTTTGCCGCTGATGGCGCGCATGGCGGCGCGTAGCGGGTCTTGGCCTTGTTCGATGGCGGTGATTTTGGCTTTTACCGGGTCGAAATCGACAAACCAAGATTTGAAGATGGCTTGCGCCATGGCTTCGAGGGTTTGGTTGATGCGGCGGTTGAGGTCGATTTTTTCGTCTAAGGTCCCAAGGATATGGGCTATAGCATTTTGCTCAAGAAGCGATGGAATTGGGACAAAACACTCGGCTATATCACTTGGATTTATCGATGGATATGCCGATTTCTCATCAGCTATCGAAGCCCAATATTCAATAAGTGGTTTGCTTGTAACTAGATGGTATAAAAACCTCGGATTAACCGAATTTTTCGCTCTCAGGACTGCAAACCCCGTCGAAACCACAAGGTTGTCTGGGATTTCACGCATTAACGCATATGCACGATTACCAGGTCGCACGGTAGATATTATTATGTCCGCTGAACGAACAAGACGTTTTGCACGGCTTGGTGCATTGTGAATGGGCATCGTCTCGGGCGGTCCTATTGATCCCGATGCGACGTTTCCAATGTCAAGGTAGGCAATCGTACTGTGTGGATACGTCCTTCCAACTTGTTCCGGGTTTATATCTGCCAATGAGCTAATGTGATCAATTTTCCAGCCGCTTGGAAGGCTGCTTTCAGCAATCCCAAAAGAGGAGATGTCAAATGCCATACCCAAGCCCCTTCAGATTCGCCTTGATCTCCGCTTCTAACTTCGCGCTCTCTGCAAACTGCTCCGCCAATTGCGTCGTGAGCCGCTGCATCTTGTCAGCAAAGGGTTCGCCATCATCTTCCTGCTCTGCCGCACCCACATAGCGCCCCGGCGTCAGCACATGCTCGTGCTTGCGCACTTCCTCCAGTGAGGCGGATTTGCAGAAGCCGGGGACATCCTCGTACCCTTTGCCCTGCTGCCAGGCATGGAAGGTGTCGGCGATTTTCTGGATGTCATCCGGCGTGAAGTCGCGCAGTACGCGGTCTTTCATGTAGCCCATCTGGCGGGCGTCGATGAACAGGAATTCGCCGCGCCGGTCGCGCTTCTTCTTGTCCAGTGCGAAGCCATTCTGCTTGTCGCGGGTCAGGAACCAGATGCAGGCAGGAATCTGGGTGTTGGTGAACAACTGGCCGGGCAGCGCGACCATGCATTCCACGTAGTCGTCCTCGACCAGCCGCTTGCGGATTTCGCCCTCGTTGTTGGTGTTGGAACTCATGGAACCGTTGGCCAGCAGCAGCGCCATGCTGCCGGTGGGCGCCAGGTGCCAGAGCATGTGCTGCAACCAGGCGAAGTTGGCGTTGCCTTGCGGCGGCGTGCCGGCGATCCAGCGCGGGTCGTTGGCTAGCTTTTCGTTCCACCATTCCTTCATGTTGAAGGGCGGGTTGGCCATGACGAAATCGGCGCGCAGGTCCGGGTGCAGATCGTTGAGTAGGGTGTCGGCCGGGCCTGTGCCAAAGTTGAAGTCGATGCCACGGATGGCCATGTTCATCGCGGCCAGGCGCCAGGTGGTGGGGTTGCTTTCCTGCCCGTAGACGCTGATCTGTCCACTCTTGCCATTGGCGGCCTTGCCGCCGTGCTGTTCGATGAACTCCTCGCTCTGCACGAAAAACCCACCGGAGCCCATGGCCGGGTCATACACGCGCCCCTTGAACGGCTGAAGCATTTCCACGATCAGGGTGACGATGCTCTTGGGCGTGTAGTACTGGCCGCCCTTCTTGCCTTCGGCCAGGGCGAACTGGCCCAGGAAGTATTCGTAGACGTGGCCAAGGATGTCCTTGGATTTCAGATCCAGCGGCTGGCCTTTGTATTCACGGGCAGCGAAGTCGGTATCCGAGAAGTGGCTGATCAGCCCGGCCAGCTTGCTGGAGTCGAGCTGCACGCGGGCGAAGTCCTTGTTGAGCACGTTCTTCAGGCGGGCATTCTCACGCTCGACGGCTTCCATGGCGTTGTCGATCAGCCAGCCGACCGAGCGCATTTCCTCCGGCTCGTCCTTGCCGGGCTTGTTCCACGGCAGCGCTGCCTTGGGCGGCAGTTGCGCGCAATCGCGCAGCGTCTGCCAACGGGCTTCCACGGGCACCCAGAACACGTTCTTCTCGGTGTAGTAGTCGCGCACTTCCAGCTCAGCGGCGATGTTGTCTTCGTACTCCTGCGTACCCGCACCGCCGTACTCGTCCGGATCCATGGTGTAGTCATGGCCTGGATGGGTGAACTGTTCACGTAGCTCTTTTTGCCGTTCCTCGAAGGCATCGGAAACATACTTGAGGAAAATCAGCCCCAGCACGATATGCTTGTAAACAGCAGCGTCGAGGGCGGAGCGAAGCTTGTCGGCAGCGGTCCAGAGTTTCTTTTCCAGATTATTGAAAAATTGCTGTTCGATAGGTTTCATACCCAAAGAATGATGGATTTATGCAGTTGGAATAGAACAGTAATGATCATTAACCTTATCACAAAGGTCTGATTTCATATTTTTCTTTATACCCGTGATTTTCCTGCTTTTTATCCGGCTGATCCGGATTCGGGGTATTTCGATAAGCCAGGAAGGCTTGTTATTTTCCGATACAAAAACTGGAAAAAATCTCGCCCAGCAGATCATCACTGGTAAATTCGCCGGTGATGGAGGATAGGGCCTGTTGTGCGAGGCGTAATTCTTCGGCCAGTATTTCCAGCTGATCTGCATGATGCAGCCAGGCAGCTGCTCTTTCCAGCAGTTCTTTTGTTTGTAGTAATGCCTGCAGGTGGCGCTGGCGAGCCATATAGGCGCCTTCTCCGGCAATGTTGGCTTGCCAGCCGACAGTTTTGAGCAGTGCAGTCCGTAACAATTCCATGCCTTCACCGTTTTTGGCTGAAAGATAAATGGTGGTTCCGGATGTGTTCTCTTCTATGCGGGGAGGCTGTGCTGACAGATCGATCTTGTTGTGGACGGTCAGTACTGGCAGCCGTTCCGGCAGGCGCGCCAGTACGGAGCGATCTTCCTCTGTTACACCGTGGCGGCTGTCCACCAGCAGCAATACCAGATCAGCCTGTTCGATTGCGGCGTAGGTACGGGCAATTCCGTGCTGCTCAACAATGTCGCTGGTTTCTCTCAACCCTGCGGTATCAATCAGGTGCAGCGGAATTCCTTCGATTTCGATTGATTGCCGGACAGTATCCCTTGTCGTACCAGGGATATCAGTGACAATGGCAATCTCGTCACCGGCAAGACGGTTGAGCAGGCTGGATTTGCCTACATTGGGCTGCCCCACCAGTACAACCTTGATACCTTCCTGCAGCAGATTGCCCTGACGGGATGCGACCAGTACCTGTTCCAGCTTGGCTTGAATCGTCGTCAGTTGTTCTGCAGCATGCGCTGACTGGAGAAAGTCGATTTCTTCTTCCGGAAAATCAAGCGTTGCTTCGACCAGCACACGCAGATCGATCAGAGCATCGACAAGCTGGTGAATCGTTGCTGAGAATTCTCCATGCAATGAGCGTACTGCACAGCGTGCAGCATTGGCGGTACTGGCTGCGATCAGATCCGCGACGCCTTCAGCTTGTGCAAGATCGAGTTTATCGTTGAGAAAAGCGCGTAGCGTAAACTCACCGGGTTCCGCCAGGCGAGCACCCAGCTGAAGGCAGCGATCCAGCAGAAGATTCATGACGGCAGGGCCGCCATGCCCCTGCAGTTCCAGCACTTCTTCACCGGTATAGGAGTGGGGAGAGGGAAAGTAAAGCGCGATTCCCTGATCGACGATCTGACCGTTCTGATCAAGAAAGCTGAATAAGCCTGCATGACGCGGATCGGGAAGCTTACCCAGGATTTCCCGGGCAAGCGGTTTCAGATTTTTTCCCGAGATCCGGATTATCCCAATGCCGCCACGACCGGGTGGCGTAGCAATCGCTGCAATGGTGTCATCATTCTTCACCGGGGCGACAGGAACGCCTGATCAAAAGAAAAAATTATAAATACACTTATTTCTTTCTCGTCCTTCTGTACATCTTCCTTGAATGAGAAACAGGTTTTCTAGGTGTTTTGGGAGGCGTGGGATTATCAGCCGAACTGTCGGTATCAGTTGTTTCAGTTTCGGTATGTTGCTCTGAATCGCTTACCTGATCACTGACGGGAGATTCAGAAGTACCCTTTTCAGGAGTGTCCTTGGCGGGAGCAGTCCCGTACATTTTTGTAATCTTCCATTGCTGTGCAATCGACAAAATATTGTTAACCAGTGAATACAAAACCAGACCGGCCGGGAAGAAGAAGAAAATAGCACTGAAAGCAACAGGCATGATCTGCATTATTTTTGCCTGCATTGGATCCGTCGGAGTCGGGTTCAGTTTGGTCTGTATGAACATGGAAATACCCATCAGAACCGGCAACAAATATTTAGGATCTGGAGAAGATAAATCATCGATCCAAAGTATAAAAGGCGCGTAACGCAATTCTACTGCTGCAAGTATCGTCCAGTAGAGTGCGATAAAAACCGGAATTTGTACCAGTATGGGAAAACAGCCTCCCATCGGATTAATTTTTTCCGCTTTATAAAACTCCATCATCGCCTGGTGCATGCGTTGCCGATCACCTTTGTATTGATCCTGAATACGCTTCAATTTTGGCGTTACCAGGCGCAATCTGGCCATGGATCGGTAACCGGCTGCAGACAGCGGGAAGAACAACAGTTTGACGGTTATGGTCAGAAGAATAATTGCCATTCCCCAGTTATCCGTCCATGAATGATAAAAAGAAAGTAGACGAAACAGCGGCTTGGCAATCACGGTCAGCCAGCCATAATCAACAGTTAATTCCAGGCCGGGTGCCAGTTCGGCAAGGGTATCCTGCTCCTCCGGACCAGCATAAAGCGGCATGGTCGTTGAGACAGACTCACCAGGCGCAATGACGCCGGCAGGCACAATCACACCGGCTGTATAAAGATTTTCGCTTTGCCGTTTGGCAAAAAATTCCCGGGGGGTTTCTGGCTGTGGCAACCACGCGGTCAGGAAGTAATGTTCCAACATGGCGATCCAGCCATTATTTGCATTGGCCGGGTAATCTGCCGTGCCTTTATCCAGATCCTCAAATGGAATTTTTTGATATTTTTCTTCGTCAGTATAAACAGCAGCGCCCAGAAAGCTGCGAATCATCATGGTATGTGTTGGTGGCGGAACATTGTCACGCAACATCTGGAAATAAGCGAACGGACGGATGGTGGCATCCGTTTCGTTTTTTACCTCGAAACCCACATCGATCACATAGCTGTCACGGTGAAAGGTATAGGTCTTTATAACTTGAACACCCTGAACTTTGGGTGCCAGCAGGCGAACGACAACCTTATCCTCACCAGCAGCCAATTCGAAATTGCGTACATCCGATTCTGCCTGGTAAATCGTTTTATGGTTGGGTAAACCTTCACCCACCAGACCGGACTGCGCAACATAGGTACGTGAGGCTTCATTATGCAACAGAGCGTAAGGTACGTTTTCATCTTCAGAGGAAGGTTGCTGAAGCAGTTCAAGCTTCCGCAAATCACCTCCAGTGGTATCAATTTCTGCAATGACTGTGTCGGTAACAACGCGTATCTGTTCAGTCGAAGGTAGTAAACGTGGGGTGACTGAATCAGTTACATTTCCACTTGAAGGAATCCCATCCAGGTCCGATCCTGTTTGTGATGATCTGAGTTCACTCCCCGGAGCAGGAAGACCATCGCTATTTCCAGATTGTGCATCCCCGGTTACGGAATCCACCTGAGCCGCAACAGAGGGAGGGGTGTTGAATTTTTCCTGTTCTTTTATCCATGCATCCCATAAAAACAGCAGTGATGTCGAAAAAATGATAAGCAGTACGATTTTTTTGTTGTCCATTTTTCTGAAGCTCGGGGATGCGAAAAAGTTTTAGTAAAACGCTTTAAGAATATGATAGGCAAAGACGGCTGTTATGGGCATATCAGCCATTTACGGAACAGGATCATGACCACCCTGATTCCAGGGGTGGCAGCGCAATATTCGGCTTGTGCCCAGCCACAGTCCTTTTATCAGGCCATGCTTTATCAATGCTTCCTGCATATAATTTGAACAGGTTGGGTAAAACCTGCAGGAAGGTGGAATCAGGAGACCAATGCTGTATTGGTAAAGTTTAATAAGGCCGATGATCAGCTGCTTCATAATTGCCTGGCTGCTTTCTGTAAAAGCATGATGGCTTCCTGATAGATATGTGCAGAATCTGATGGTTCCACGGATCGCCGTAGCTGCATAACACAATCCATACCCTGAACCGCTTGCCGATGCTTGCGAAACGCCTCTCTGATCAATCGTTTGATACGATTTCTTCTGACCGCCTTTCGTTCGATCTTCTTGGCTACGATCAAACCGATACGTGCACAGCCATTGCTGACCGGCTTTGTCTTTTTTATATGCAATCGCAGAGAAAGGCTTTCGAACACAGTTCGGTTTCTCAGTACAGCGCGAAACTCATCCGCTTTTCGCAACCTGCACTGTTTGGGTAATGAATAGATATGCTCTGTTATCAAAAAACATTACCTTACACGCTGAGCTTGACTCGCCCCTTTGCCCGGCGCGCACGAATAACGGCTCTGCCGCCGCGCGTCTTCATGCGAGCACGAAATCCATGAGTACGTTTTCTGCTGATAACAGATGGTTGATAGGTACGTTTCATTTTATAAAATGCCTATTTTTTATTGACTATAAATACGAAGAGCAGCCGACAGATTCCTCACACAGACAAACATAGAAACACTGCCGACTCAATCCTTTCAGGGCCGAGTAGTATATCTTAATCCGGCAGGTTTTCGCCACACGTGTTTTCAGCAACACCGCTGTTGCCGGATGAAATACAAATGACGCAACCCGTTTATTACGCACTGGCAGATTTCAAGTAGCGAATATCAGTAATATTGCGCAGCCGGATTGGCATCTTTACACTTTATTCCCTCATAAATGAGGTAAGGTATCGGGTAAATTCACGCAAATCAATCAGGCTACAGCATACGAATAAGGAAAGATAACAATGGCAAATCAATTGGTAATAGATCAGCGATTGTGGGAAAGGCGAGCCGAAATTTCATTTTCTTGTCCTTATCAGCTGGGACTCAGGCAAGGCAGACGGATTGCGCAGCGACGTTCCGACCATGGTGCAGCTTATGTCGATCAATACGGATGGCATCTTGTCGCCTGTGTACTTGGCATCGTACTGCTCAGCGCAGCAGATGCTTTTTTAACAATCAATATATTGTCTGACGGCGGAACAGAGCTTAATTATTTCATGGCAGCGCTGATCGAGGAAAGTATGCAGAAATTTGTTTGCGCCAAACTGGCACTGACTGCTTTGGCAGCAATCATATTGACCATACATCATGAAATGCGGCTTTACGCAGGATTCCGGTGCCGGCACCTGCTCTATCTGTTTTTATCGGGTTACGCCTGTCTGATCAGTTATGAACTGATGCTGCTGCAGCTTATGCATGTGTAACCATTTTTACCGGCATGGAAGACTGAGTTCGATATGGAACCGATTGTACGCTGGCTTATGTTGGCTGGCATCATCTTGCTCGTTATCGGGGCAGTATTACACCTGGCTCCTGGATTATTCAGCTGGTTTGGAAAACTGCCAGGAGATATCCATATTGAAACCCGACACAGCAAAGTATTCATACCCATCACCTCCATGCTGATCGTCAGTATCATTCTGAGTGTGATTATCAATCTGTTCAAGAAGTAAATGTTTCTGTAAATTCACTATTCTCCGGAGCCAAGCTGATCTTATCACTACCATATATATCCACATAAATCAGGATTATTCATGAATATTACCTTTATCGGTGGGGGCAATATGGCTAGCACCATGATTGGTGGCCTGATCCGCCATGGACATCCCCCTTCACAGATCAACGTTGTAGAAATTGATACGCAGCAACAACAGCAACTTGCCAGGGAATACGGCATTATAGTCACCGCATCAGTCGCCGATGGCATTCAAAACAGCGAGATCGTTATTCTGGCAGTAAAACCGCAACAATTACACGCCGCAGTAAGTACAGCAGCACACTTTTTCCAGGGCAAGCTTGTCATTTCAATTGCGGCAGGGGTTCGCGCAGACGATCTGAGCCAGTGGCTGAATCAACATGAGCTGATCATTCGCGCCATGCCGAATACACCTGCCTTGATCGGAAAGGGCATAACCGGCTTATACGCACTACCTCGTGTTAACGCCCGCCAGAAAGAACAGGCCACCAAAATTCTGGAAGGAACCGGATCTGTAGTCTGGGTAGCTAAAGAAGAACAGCTGGACGCCGTCACTGCTTTGTCAGGATGTGGCCCGGCATATGTCTTCTATTTTCTGGAGGCGATGCAGCAAGCTGGAACAGAATTGGGTCTGACAACTGATACCTCAAAACAGCTTGCAATGCAGACATTTCTGGGTGCGGCATGTCTTGCTATACAAAGTGATGACACACTCGCGACACTGAGAACACGTGTAACCTCGAAGGGCGGAGTGACCGAACAGGCGTTACTGAGCATGGAACAGTCCGATATCAAGGGGGCATTTATCCGCGCCATGCATATCGCCCACGATCGTTCCCGACAAATGGGTGAACAGTTCAGCCGTACTTAATTGGACTTACAGACTACGATACCAAACAATTGCAAGAATACTCTTGAACAGGTACTCACAATCCAGTTATGCACGAAACGCAGCACCGGATAAATCACACTAAAGAACCTCTGATCATGTCCCACATGATCGCACACTGTGATTTACCTGAAGAATTCATTTTTAGAAGTGTTCATAACTTTCAACGGAATAAACCATGCCCAATCAAATAATAATATTTTTGCTGGACACCGTCCTTGGTCTGTTTTCTCTGGCTTTATTGCTGCGGTTTTACGTGCAGTGGTCACGTATTCCGTACTATCATCCGGTTGCAAGATTTTTGGTAACCATTACAGATTTTATTGTGAAGCCCGCGCGCCGAATAATCCCCAGCTGGCGAGGGCTTGATTTATCCACTTTTGTACTGGCCTGGTTAGCTCAATTCATCATTCTGATCGGTATCAGTCTGCTGGCAGGTTCCGGTACAAGTATCAGCATGTTCGCATTTGCCCTGCTGGCGCTGGTTAAGCTCGCCAGCATGACGCTTAACATTCTGTTCATTGCGATCATTGTGCAAGCCCTGTTGTCCTGGATCAATCCACACAGCCCGCTGGCACCTGTGCTGGAAATCTTTACCGGGCCCGTACTGGAACCGCTGCGCCGGTTTATTCCTCCTGTCGCCAATTTTGATCTTTCGCCATTATTTGCCCTGATTTTGCTACAAATACTGATGATGGCCACGGAAAACTTACAGCGCCAGATTGCGCACATGTTCTAGATTTGCAGAATCTGTTCAAGATCCCGATTAAGAAGGGCAGCGTAGAGCAAAATCAAATGAAGAAGCAGAATATATTCGAAATCAGGCATTCCAAGCTCGATTCCAACTGCGCCCTTCAATGAAATCTTGAACAGGTTCTTATGCTCTTTATCAACTTATGGTAACAAGCTAACCGGCGTGAATTCAGAACGCCTTCCTGAGCTGCTTGCAGCAATTTGCAGCCCGGTTCTGAAACATGCCGGCAATTGCGGAACTTGCACTGCCGCAAAAAAGGACGGAATTCGATAAACCCCCATGCCAGGGATTCCTCATCCAGCTGTTGTAAGCCAAATTCCTGAAAACCGGGAGAATCAATGATGCTGCTATCCGCATCGAAATGAAAAAGACGAACGTGAGTGGTCGTGTGTCGCCCGCTATCCAGCGCATCGGAAATTTCTGCAGTTGCCTGTCGCGCCAACGGAATGAGCGCGTTAAGCAGCGTAGACTTACCCACGCCGGATTGTCCCGCCAATAGACTGATCTGCCCGCTCAATAACGGAACAAGTGGCTGAACGTCGGTTTCAGCACTGATCTCCAGCACGGAATACCCCAGCTCCCGGTAGAACATCAGGCTCTGCATAATGACCTGTCGGTGCGCATCCTGATCAACCAAATCGATCTTGTTCAGCAAAATGAGTGGGTTGATCCCCTGGTTTTCAGCAATAACGAGACAACGATCGAGCAATTCAAAATTACAGGCCGGAACAACCGCCAGCACAAAGACCAGCTGCGTAACATTGGCTGCGATCCGTTTTTCACGAAAGGACTCGCTCCGATAAAAGAGGTTTGAACGAGGTAGAACTGTTTCGATAATACCCTGGCCATCTGCTGTCACAAGAATTTCAACTCGATCACCACACACCACTCCCTTTTTCTTCCCGCGCACCACGCAGGAATAAATAGTGGCATGTGTAGTTTCAACCTCAAAACGGCGGCCATAGGCTGCAATAACCCTGCCGGACACTGGCGAACCGGTTTTATTCTTGCCAGCGTCTCCAGCTCTCAAGATATAAGCAGCATGTCGACTTTCGCCGCGCAGATAAAGTCATTCTCCGATAATCCGCCGATGGCGTGCGTCGTATATTCCACGCGACACTGGTTGTAACCAACCAACATATCGGGATGATGATCCTCCCGGTGTGATATCCAGGCGACAGCATTTACAAAAGCCATCGTCTGGTAATAATTTTTGAAAGAAAAAACTCGGCTGATTTTATTATTCACCAGTTGCCAGTCCTGCTCCAGCTGCTTCAACAGATTTTCAGCTTCTTCTTGCTTGAGTGGCGGCACGCCTCCCTCACACGGCTTGCATTTCCGGTCGGTCAGATTACAGACATTGGTCATGCTGCCACTCCCGCTGTAATTATTTTCTTGAGATGCGCAACCCGGATCGCCGCTGGCGGGTGCGAATCATAAAAAGCAGAATGCAGTGGATCAGGTGTCAGCGTCGCAGCGTTGTCCTGATACATCTTGACCAGTGCCTCAATCATATCTGCTGCTGATGCTTGTTGAGCTGCATATTCATCTGCTTCGAATTCATGTTTACGCGAATAGATACTGGATAGCGGTTGCAACAAAAAGGTAAACACCGGCATCACCAAAAAAAACAGCAACAGCGCCATAGCCGTTGATGGCACCTCCGCTACCTGGACACCCAATCCGGAATAAAACCATGGCTGCTGCATCAGATAACCCAATACCCATAGAAACAGCAGACTGATTGCAAATGACAGCACAATCCGCTTCAGCACATGACGCCGCTTAAAATGGCCCAGTTCATGTGCCAGTACCGCTTCGATTTCTGCAGCTTCCAGACGACTCAGCAGCGTATCAAAGAATACAATCCGTTTGGTTTTACCAAACCCGGTAAAGTAGGCATTGCCATGACTGCTGCGACGGGAACCATCCATAACGAACAATCCACTGGATTCAAAACCGCATTTCTGCAGCAGATTCTCAATACGGGCCTTGAGTGCATCGTTTTCCAGCGGTAAAAACTTGTTGAACAGCGGCGCAATCCAGTTAGGATAAACTGCCAGTAGAAACAGATTAAAGCCTATCCAGATCAACCAGGTATATAACCACCAGTTATCCCCTGTTTTTTCCATTAACCACAGGACAACCAGCAACAATGGTGCACCTAGCAGTGCACCCAGCGCATACTGCTTGACGAGATCAGCAAAAAACATGGCTGGTGTCATCTTGTTGAATCCGTATTGCTGTTCAATGACGAATATACGGTAATAACTAAAAGGAACCTCAACAATACTCAGTAAGGCCAATACACTAAAAATGAGCACCATTCCATGCCACAGCGGATCGTTGAACCAGGAAGACCAGAAGTCCGACAGCCATTCCAGTCCACCACCCAGTGTCAACACCAGCAACAATCCCACGTTAAGCAGAATACCCGGATAGCTCAGACGTACTTTTGCGCAGGTATAATCAGCTGCTTTCTGGTGAGCAGATAAATCGATCTGTGAAGCGAATGCATCCGGAACCTGGTTGCGATTTACCGTTATATGACGTATGTGCCGGGCTGCCAGCCAAAACTGCGCCAACGTAGTCAATATCAGTGCAAAAATAAAAACAATTGTGAAAATATGCATGAAACCACCTGAAAATTAAATATCTGAACAGGGCATGCCGGGATTTTACGCCTCATGCACCCTCCCTGGGAAACAGGGAAAACAGACCGGTTACGACGAGTATACTTGGATGTGACACAATCTTATCTTGAAAATTCACGCAACAAACATTCAGAATTATGGCACAAGACAATAACAACCTTATCTGGATCGACATGGAAATGACCGGTCTGAATCCGAATACTGACTGCATTATCGAAATCGCGCTGGTTGTCACAGATGCGCAGCTCAACACACTGGCAGAAGCACCGGTACTGGTCGTTTCACAACCGGACAGTGTCCTGGACGGGATGGATAAATGGAACCAGTCCACGCATAGTAAATCCGGCCTGATCGATAAGGTGAAGGCTTCCACACTGAGTGAGGCTGAAGCAGAGTCACGCATGTTGACATTTCTGGAACCCTATATCCCGACCAGCATCTCCCCTATGTGTGGAAACTCCATTTGCCAGGATCGGCGCTTTCTGGCCAGATGCATGCCACAACTGGAAGCCTATTTCCATTATCGCAATCTGGATGTCAGCACACTCAAGGAATTAGCCAAACGCTGGAAACCCGAAATTGTCCAGGGGTTTAACAAACAAGGTAAACATGAAGCACTGGCTGATATTTACGACTCGATAGAGGAACTCAAATACTATCGCCAACATCTGTTCAACATCTGAACACCTCTGTTTCCATCAATTACAAGAAGAGCTAAAAGAATGACTCAACGCACTGAATTTACACTGACAGTCAATCCGAAAATACCCGAACGCCTGGCTCGCCTGGAAGAGCTGGCGAACAATTTGTGGTATAGCTGGGACCGGGCTACACGTGCTCTGTTTTCACGGCTGGATCTACAACTATGGGAAATTGTAGGGCATAGCCCCAAGGCATTTCTCAGGCGAGTAGATGAATCATTGCTACTCCAGGCAGAAAAAGATCTGTCTTTCCTCAGTCACTACAATAGCGTTCTATCTGCTTATGACTCCTATCATTCAGAGCCTTCCCGCCACCAGACCGTCAAGGGACTCAGTGTCCGCGACCAGGTCGCATATTTCTGTTTCGAGTTCGGTTTTCATGAAAGTCTGCCGGTTTATTCCGGTGGCCTCGGTATCCTGGCGGGAGATCACTGCAAAGCAGCAAGCGATCTGTGCCTCCCCTTTGTGGCAGTTGGGCTGCTTTATCGGCAGGGCTACTTCTTCCAGACGATTGATGGCCAAGGTAATCAGCAACCTGTTTACTGCGATTCGGATTTCGAGGATCTGCCCGTAAAACCGGTATTGCATGACGATGGCTCTGAAGTTCGGATATCCGTGCAATTCCCCGGACGGATTATTACGGTCAAAGTATGGCAAGCTCAAATTGGGCATGTCAGTTTGTATCTGCTCGACACGGATCTTCCGGATAATTCCGAATATGATCGCCTGATCACACATCAGCTTTATGGCGGAAACAAAACCATGCGCATTGAGCAGGAAATCATTCTCGGTGTGGGGGGAGTGTATGCACTCAGAGAGATGAATATCAAACCCACAATCTGGCACAGTAACGAAGGTCACGCCGCCTTCATGATGCTGGCACGTGCGCTTGAGCTGGTACGACAAGGATTGGATTTTGCCAGCGCAGCAGAAGCAGTAGCAGTCAATACGATCTTCACCACCCATACAGCTGTTCCGGCGGGCCATGATCATTTCCCGGAAGACATGATGCATCATTATTTTCAGGATATTTGGCACGAACTGAAAATTTCCCGGGAAGAATTCATGGCACTTGGTCACACTTCGAACAACTATGATTTCAATATGACTGCGCTGGCCATCCGTATGTCGCGCATGCATAACGGTGTCAGCAGAATCCACAGAGATGTCTCCGCCAATATCTGCCGGGATTTGTGGCCACAGATCGAGCCGGAAGAAAACCCAATCAACTATGTTACCAATGGCGTTCATGTGCCGACATTCCTGGCACAGGAATGGGCAGATCTGTTTGATCGTCGTCTGGGTTCGCAATGGCCCAACAAACAACACGACCCCGAATTCTGGTCAGGCATTCATGATATTCCGGATCATATATTCTGGAGTGTACGGCAAAGCCTGAAATCGCAAATGTTTTACGGTATCCGTGCACGCCTGACCGAGCAAAATTTACGCAACCATGGCTCTGAAGCCCATCTCGATCGCCTGCTCAGATTTACCGATCCGGTCAACCCGAACATACTGACACTCGGCTTTGCACGCCGTTTCGCCACCTATAAACGCGCCACGCTGCTGTTCCGGGATCTTAACTGGCTACGTAAACTGCTGCTCGACCCCGAACGTCCAGTATTACTCATTTTTGCCGGTAAAGCCCATCCGGCTGATCTACCCGGGCAAGAGCTGATCCGGCGTATCTATCAGATCGCAGATATGCCGGAATTCAGGGGACACATCCTGCTCATCGAGGGATATGATTTGCGCCTTGCCCGACGCCTAGTATCAGGAGTTGATGTCTGGCTCAACAATCCAATCTACCCACTGGAAGCCAGCGGTACATCGGGAATGAAAGCAGGAATCAACGGTACACTTAATCTGAGCATCCTGGATGGCTGGTGGGGTGAAGGCTATGATGGCAAAAATGGGTGGGGCATCAAACCCGTTTCTGAAAATATGGAAGCTTCATTACGCGACGCAGAAGAAGGCCGGGCTTTCTATGAAATTCTGCAGGACCAAGTTATTCCACTCTACTACGATCACGGCAAGTTCGGTTACTCGACCAAATGGGTGAACATGGCCAAACACTCAATGTCCTCCCTGCTGCCACAGTATGGAACCAGGCGTATGGTTGGAGAATATATCCAAAAATTTTACACACTCGCCAGCCAGCAGGGTGCAGGCTACAGCCAGGATAATTTTGCCGTCGCTCAAGAGATTTCCGCCTGGAAAAAACGAATCAGTGCAGCATGGGACGGCGTAAGCATACGAAGGTTAGATACGCCCGGCAAGCAACTTGCATTTGGTGATGTCCTGCATTTTAAACTCGCCGTAAAGTTAAACGGTCTGCGACCAGAAGATGTTGTTGTGGAATTACTGCTCTCGCGGCAATACAATCAAACCAAGCTTGATCAGTTTCAGCATTTCCGGCTGGAATGTACCGGTACCCTCGAATCAAACGAACATCAGTTCGAATTGAGCCACATACCCGAACTGTGCGGCAGGCAACAGTACTATCTGCGTGTCTACCCTCACCATCCGCTGCTGACTCACCCTCTGGAGATGGGCAGGATGGTATGGCTGTGACGGCCGGCCTATTGTTATTTGGTTATGACGGGGCAAGCAGGAGATTGTCGATCAGCCGGACTTTGTCCAGCCATGCCGCACCTAATATGACCAAACCGGAATCGCACACTGTTGCCGGCAGCAGTGTGCATTGTTGACGCACTGCGACATAGTCAACTTTCCAGCCATGCATATTCAACTGCTCAATGGCAGACCATTCCAACTGCGGGAAATTTCGGTTACCCGAAACAATACTTTCCCCAATTTTCCTCAGGCTACGAACCAGTTCACCTGCTTTCTGCCGCTGGATGACATCCAGATAGTTATTGCGTGAGCTGAGTGCAAGACCATCTTCTGCCCGTATAGTTTGACCTGCAACAATGTCCACAGACAAATTCAGCTGGGTAACCATTCTGCGGACAATCTGCAATTGCTGGTAGTCCTTTTCACCGAACACCGCAACATGAGGCTGTACGATATTGAACAGCTTCAACACAACCGTTGTCACGCCACGGAAAAATCCGGGACGACAAGCACCTTCCAGCGTATCTGCCACAGGCGGAAGCAACAACTGAAATTCCTGCGGGACAGGATAAAGTATTTTTTCACTCGGAATGAATACAATATCCACACCACTTTCTTCCAGCAAACGGCAATCGTTCTCCTGGGTACGCGGATAACAGTCATAGTCTTCATGCGGAGCAAATTGCAAACGATTGACAAAGATACTGACGACAGTACAACCAGCACGCTGCCGCGCAATCTGTACCAGAGACAAATGCCCGGTATGCAGATTACCCATGGTTGGCACCAGAGCTATTGAAGTTTCGCATTGCAGCCGCGCACGCAATGGTGCAATATCAGTAATGATTTCCACGTAAATAACTCGTATCGCGTCTGTCAGAACATATGCTCGTGCGCAGGGAACTCTCCGGTCTTGACTGCTTCCACATAATTCCTGACTGCTGACTGAATGCTGTCCGTACCCATCATGAAATTTCTGACAAAACGAGGCAGGGTGCCAGAACTGATGCCCAGCATATCGTGCAGCACCAGAACCTGTCCTGAACACACTGCACCCGCGCCAATACCAATCGTGGGAATAGCAAGTGACCGGGTAATTTCCTCACCCAACGCGGCCGGAATTAACTCCATTACCAGCATGGCCGCCCCCGCCTCCTGCAACAATAATGCATCCTCCCGCAATTGCCTGGCAGCATTTGTCGTTTTTCCCTGGATCTTATACCCCCCAAACTGATGAACAGATTGAGGAGTCAATCCGATATGAGCACAGACCGGAATGCCACGACAAGTCAAAAATTCTATAGTTTCAGCCATATGCCTTCCCCCTTCGATTTTGACCATCTGCGCACCAGCAGACATTAACCGGGCCGCATTCCTGAATGTTTCCTGCGGAGACACCTGGAACGTGCCAAATGGCATATCTGCCAGGATAAATACACTGCGAGTACCGCGCCCTACACATCGGACGTGATAGATCATTTCATTCAGCGTAACCGGCAAGGTGCTGGATTGGCCTTGTATCACGTTTCCAAGCGAATCCCCCACCAGTAAAACATGAATTCCCGCATTCTCCAGTATCAAAGCAAATGTCGCGTCATAACAGGTCAGGGCTGCTATTTTTTCTCCTTTCTGATAAGCACTCTGTAACGTCGAAACGGTGATCCGTTTTGTAACCGGCTGATCCATTAGTTAATTGACCCCGACATTAAAATATTCACGCGCACTGCGCATCTGGTCAATACGTGCCAGCAACAGGTCAAGATCAGCAATGCTGTTTGCCAGATCGATATGCTCGCTGTTCACTATCATGACCGGTGCCCGATCGTACGCATGAAAAAATTGCATATATCGCTCTGCCAACCGTCGCAGATAATCTTCCGATATGTACTGTTCCAGTGCATTGCCACGTTGTCTGATACGCTTGATGAGAATTTCAGGCGAGACCTGCAGATAAATCACCAGATCAGGCACGGGAGCGTCAAGAAACATCTGTTCACGAATCTGCTGGTATAGCCCGTGCTCAAGCTCACTCAACGCCACATCTGCAAACAGCTGGTCTTTCTCAAACAGGAAATCACCCACAATGGATTGTGAAAAACCATTTTTCTGCTGCACTGATTGCAGCTGTTGCCTGCGCTGTAACAAAAAAAACAGTTGGGTTGGCAAAGCATACCGAGGCGTGTCTTCGTAGAATTTCTCCAGAAACGGATTGGCCTCTGGTTGTTCCAGCATGAGTGAACAGTTCAACCGGGTTGCCATATTGCGGGCGAGACTGGTCTTACCCGCGCCGATAGGCCCTTCAATGACAATATAACGGCAACGCTCAAGATTCATGACGATGCAATACACTCCACTAGGGGCTGCTCTACGCACGCAGCCAGACATGCCGCCGCTGAACCCCGCCCCGGAATCACACAATCCGCTACAATTTCCAGCAAAGGTTGCAATACAAAAGTCCGTTCATGCATGCGTGGATGCGGTAGCACCAGTTCAGCATCACTGTGTTGCAGATTTTCGAATAACAGAATATCCAGATCAAGGATACGCGGCGCATTGGGGAAAGTACGCACACGACCGCAGGCATGCTCGATTTCCAACAGCGCATCCAGCAGGTGGTGCGGTGTCAGACTTGTTTCCATCTGCACCACAGCATTGATGAAATCAGGTTGATTGGTATTGCCAACCGGAGCAGTGCGATAAAGTGAAGAGCGCTTTATCAGATGCGAATGTTCCAGCCCGGCCAACAACAATATTCCACGCCTGACCTGATACAAAGGATTTTCCAAGTTGCTACCCAAGGCAATAAAAACCCGGCTGATCGATGCAGAATAAAAATCGAGCGTCATGAAATTTCCGAATGATCAAGAGATGCCGCTTTTGCGCTTTCTGATTTGCCGCTACGGCGACGTCTCCTGCGACGTTTTGTTGGAGTTTCCTGCAGCAACATTGTTTCCCGGACAGTATTATCCGTATTCTTGAACGTTTGCCACCACTGTCCCAGCTCTTCGTCGATTTCTCCGCTTTTACACCGCAGCAGCATAAAATCATAGGCGGCAGGAAAATGCGGATGCTCCAGCAGGCGAAATGGTTTACGACCTGCGCGCGCCAGAAATCTTGGCTGCATGGACCATATATCATAAATAATACCGTCATGTCTGCGCGGAATGGCCAATTGGCGGCGCTGAGCCGCCAGAACACCGCTCATCGCCCGATGTAATGCAGGAATATTTTTTTCACCTGCGTTCAGATGTGTATTCCATACCGTCAGCACTTCATGCCATAACAATGCAGCAAATAAAAATCCGGCTGAAACCGGTTTACCCTGCTGCACCCGCTCATCGGTATTTCTCAGCGCTAGAGAAATAAACCGTTCACCCAGAGGCTGTTCCAGAATCACATCAAGCATCGGCAATAATCCGTGATGCAGTCCACGCGCGCGCAAATCAATCATGCTGTCAGCGCATGGCCAGAAAACAGCAATTTAAGCATCTCGTCAAACAGGCGTGCCGCCGGAACATTCAGTAACAATGGCGCAAGATCACCAATGGGCGCAGCTGTTCTGTCATCGATCTGAATACCCAGTTTGGCAGCAAGGCGTACCGCTCGCAACATCCGTACCGGATCTTCCCGATAACGCTGCCCGGGTTCCCCGATAATGCTCAGCCGCCTTGCCATAATATCTTCAAAACCATTCAGATAATCGATGATCTCTTCTGTGGCAGGATCGTAGAACAAGGCGTTGATAGTAAAATCACGGCGCCTTACATCCTCTTCCTGGCTGCCAAAAAAATTATCATGCAGCAACCGCCCGGTTGCATCAATATAAGCATATTCCTGGTTAGACTGAATCAGATCATCCGCCGCCTTGCCACGAAAGGTGGACACCTCCACTGTTTCTCCCTTACTCATGACGTGCACCAGCCGGAAACGCCGGCCGATGATGCGTGAATGACGGAAGATTGCGCGCACCTGTTCAGGTGTGGCATCGGTGGCAATATCATAATCCTTGGGTTGCAGCCCCAGCAGCAGGTCGCGGACGGCTCCACCCACAATATAGGCAGAATAACCTGCCTGCTGTAAGGCCAGAACAACTTTCAGTGAGCCGGAACTGATACTATTGCGTGAAATTCCATGGCGCTCGCATGTAATGGCCCGAAATGCCGGCGCTGTTGTAACAGAGGCTGTAGAGTTGAAGGAAAAAATATAATGCAGAAATTTACGGATCATGCCTGGATGCAATACTTATGAACGGCAAATTATACACTTGGTAACGAATTAGACTTTGATGAAACATTAGAGAACCTCTGCAAAACTATCTGCATTGCTATTTTTACGTTAATCGTCGGCTCAAAATGCTCATTTATTACGCATAAACTCCACTTTTTCGTCGACTTTTGCCTCGAATTAACCGTCTCGCTAATATTTTCCAGAAGCTCCTTAACCCGCACAAAAAAACGACAAGCGTGCTTTGATCATGTCGCGCCAGGAAAGCGTGACAAAGTGCGTCCCGGCAGCCAACAGTAAATCCTAATCCCGACGGTATCCCATCAATCCCCACACGATCCGGATAAAGTAATAACATATCCAGTTCAGCGAACGTTTAATGCGTGGCCGGTTTCTCCAGGAACGCTGTAATACCGGACAAGAGACTTGCAGCGCCTGTTGCAAACTTCCTTGCAATTCCGTCGCAAACATCCGATCCAGAATAATGATATTGGCCTCACGTGCAAGTAATAAACTGAACGGATCAATATTGGAAGAACCGACGGTAGACCAAAAACCGTCGATAACCGCCACCTTGGCGTGCAGATATCCTCGTCGGTATTCGTAGATACGGATACCAGCATCCAGCAAATGGCCATACAGAGCATGCGTGGCATAATGTTGCAGGCGGTATTCAGACTTCCCCTGCAGCAGAAGGATCACCGAGACACCACGCTGTGCAGCATCGATTAACGCCTGCCGGAAATTCTTTCCGGGTAGAAAATAGGCACTGGCTATGATGATTTCTTTATGAGCCGCCGATATTGCCTTAAGATAGCTGCGTTCAATCCCATGCCGGTTACGCAAGTTATCCCGGATAATCAGCGATGCACGCTGATGACCCACTGGCAGATTGCTGCTTGCAACGGGCGAGTGATCTGTCCAGCGTTTTTTGAAATAAACCCACGCAACCAGCATCCACAGATGTCTTGCCGCAGCGTGAATTTTTCCCAGTAACGGACCAATAATCTGAACAGCATAGTCCAATCGTGGAAATAACGCATCGGGTTCGTAGCAATCATCAATAATATTGATCCCCCCTACAAACGCCACGCTGGCATCCATAACCGCCAGTTTGCGATGCATACGACGCAGGCGGGAACGTTTAAGCCGGAACGAAAAAAACTCCGGCCGATATATCAACACTCGCACGCCTGCCGCAAGCATTTCCTGAATTATCTTTCGGGACAAGCCAAGCGAACCAAATCCATCAATCAGCAGATGGACAGCCACCCCGCGCTGTGCTGCCCGCTTAAGCGCTTCAACAATCCGGATACCGGTTGTATCACATTGGAAGATATAGGTTTCAAGATGAATTTCCTGCCTGGCTGATTCAATGGCCAATTCAAGTACCGGAAAATATTCTGTGCCAGAATGCAGTAGCGTTATACGGTTTCCCTCGACAAAATCGGGCAAACTCATTTACGTACGATTTGAGCCAATAGCGCGGCATGATCTGAAATGCGGGACCAGGGACGATTATGAAAAATCCGGGCGTTTTTCACCTGAAAACCACGGATATAAATTCTGTCCAGCCGCAGCAGCGGCAAAACGGAAGGAAAGCTGCGTGCTGCCTTACCCTGCACATGCTGAAAAACTTCAACCAGATTCAAACGATTCGCCAGACGTTGATTTGCCACACCTCGCCAGTCATTGAAATCCCCCGCAATCACCAGTGGTGCATCAGGCGACACCAGCTGCCGGATACGCCTTTCTATGGCATCCAGCTGCTGATATCTTCCGTGCTTGAACAATCCAAGATGCACGCAGATACAATGCAAGGTATCTTTCCACCCGGGAATAACCAGCTCGCAATGTAACAATCCGCGACTTTCAAACCGGTGCGCTGAAATATCTTCATTCTCCCAGTTTGATATGGGAAAGCGGCTAAGAATGGCATTACCATGATGACCATGGTCATAAACCGCATTTTTTCCATAGGCAAAATCCGACCAGACCGTGTCGGCTAGAAATTCATACTGGGCATCTCCCGGCCAGTCCTGGAAACGACTGGCGTGCAACGTATGCTCCCCGACCACTTCCTGCAAAAAAACGATATCGACATTCAGGCTGCGTAAATAGTCACGTAATTCATGCAATATCACACGCTGATTGAAAAACGACAGTCCTTTGTGAATGTTATAAGTTGCAATACTTAATGTCCGCTCGGACTCACACACCGCCCTGCTATCGGAAACAACATCAGTTCCATGGCCGGTGGGTAAAGCAGATAGTCCGGCTGTAGACATTATTTTGAAACCTCAAGCATCTTTTCAAGCGTTAATTTGGCTAAACTGGCTTGCGGTTCCGGAACACGAATCTGATTCACCACACGGCCCTCGACCAGATTTTCAAGTGACCAGGCCAGATGCTGTGGATCGATCCGCGCCATGGTCGAACACATACATACCATCGGTGACATGAACTGGACAATTTTACCTTCGGGCTTGAATTCCTCGGCGATGCGTCCAACCAGGTTCAATTCCGTTCCAACCAGCCAGCGAGTACCGGCTTTTGCTGCCCGGATGGTATTGATAATGTACTCGGTTGATCCAACAAAATCGGATGCTTTGCATACCTCGAAACTGCATTCCGGATGTGAAATAACCAGTCCATCCGGATACTGATTGCGGAAACGGAGAATATGCTGTGGCTGAAACATTTGATGCACCGAACAATGTCCCTTCCATAACAGGATCCTGGCTTTTTCAATCTGTTCTGCTGTCAACCCGCCCATGGGTTCGTCAAAATCCCATACCGGCATTTCATCCGGCGACAACCCCATCTTGTATCCGCTCCAGCGCCCCAGATGCTGATCAGGAAAAAACAACACTTTCTCACGCCGGGCAAATGCCCATTGCAAAATCTTGACAGCGTTACTGGAAGTACAAACAATCCCGTCATGCTGTCCGCAAAAAGCCTTCAGATCAGCGCTGGAATTAATATAGGTTACTGGCGTCACCGTCTTGTCCGGATCGCCGAGCACCTCCGCCAGCTCGCGCCAGGCCCGCTCCACCTTAGTCAAATTGGCCATATCCGCCATGGAGCAGCCAGCAGAAAGATCAGGCAAAATGACAGTCTGCGCGGGGCTGGAAAGAATATCTGCCACTTCCGCCATGAAGTGCACCCCGCAAAACACCAGAAAATCAGCGTCAGTCTGTGCTGCAAGGTAAGAAAGTTTCAGTGAATCTCCAGTCAGATCAGCATGCCGGTAAACATCTGCACGCTGGTAGTGATGCGCTAATATAATGGCGCGCTTTCCCAGCTTCTGTTTGGCTGTGACGATTCGTTGCGTACATACTTCATCTTCTAATAATTCGTAGTTTTCGAAATCGATTGCATGTGCTTGCATAATCAACCCAGCTTTATTTATTGTGAAATACGACCGTAATCACATTAAGATACTTATTTAAGCAAAAAATGCAAATTAAAAAGTCTGTTCTGCAGCGCCACTACATTCCTGCCGAAAATAAATATCGCCCGATCAAAAAAGCGGGGGAAGCAAGCCATGTTCGTAATAAGGTCCATGTGTAAAATGTTTTAACATGAAACGCTCACTACTCTTGAGGCCATCTGTATGGTTGGCTGTTTTGCTTCTGCTTCTGCTTACGCTCTGGCTGGATAACGCTCTGCAACGTCCGGGTCTGCAGCAGAGCAGCGATTTGCAACAAGAGGTAGACTACATCATTGAAAATCTTGACGGAATACAAGCCAATCATGAATTCGGGCGAAATCGTTTTTTCTCGGCCGACAAACTGACTCACTATCAAACAGGAGACATAACACGGCTGGAACATGTACGTTTCACCAGCATAGAACCGGACAAACCACTGCTCAGGGTGACTTCTGATCGAGCTGAATTGACTGAGGACGGGAATGATATTTTTCTGACCGAAAATGTTGCCATTATCCGGGGAGAGGATCTGGATCAGGATAAAGTAACCATGCTGACTGATTTCCTGCATCTGATTCCGGATACCGACATCGCCCAAACCGATCGACCAGTCACTGTAATAAGAATGAATAGCGTTCTCAATGCAGTCGGACTGTTTATGAACAATCAGACAGGTGAAATTCTGATGCAATCTCGAGTCAAAGCACGTGATGAACGTACGCCACGCTCATCCCGCTAGAAACGTTACACCGGTACAGATTTCGATTTCTCCGGTTTTCCATTTTACTTTTTGTATTATTGGTTTATGCAATTTCAATGTCTGTTTCTAAGTTTGTCCCTCACGTTTTTCTCAGCCGCTATCCTGGCTGAGCGCGCAGATCATGACAAACCGATCCATCTGGAAGCCGATCGCGCTACCGTTGAGGATTACAAACAAAAGGGCGCGTTTCGTACCAGTACATTTACCGGAAATGTCATATTGACCCAGGGAACACTGATTCTACGGGCAGATAAAGTCGTTATGAAGGAAGATATCACGGGGTACCGGCACGCTACAGCGTATGGCAACCTGGTCAGTTATCGCCAGAAGCGCGATGGCGTTGATGAATACGTCGAGGCGTGGAGCAGACGCGCAGAATATGACAACAAAACCGACATAATAGAATTATTTGGAAGCGCACGACTGAAACGGGGTATTGATGAAGTAGAGGGAGATTATATTTCCTATGACATAGCAAGCGACTTTTTTCAGGTATTTGGCCAGCCCCAGCCTGAAAATGATAAAAATTCCGATCACAGAGTACGTGCTGTCATTCAACCGAAAGCGAAACAACCTGATGCAGAAACAGCAAAATAAAACTTCAGAAAACGAACCATCACCCATCCGGATGAAGCATATGAGTGAATTGCGTGCGGAAAATCTGAAAAAAAAATATCAATCACGCACAGTGGTCATGAATGTATCTTTTTCTGTCCGCAGCGGCGAGGTTGTTGGTTTGCTGGGCCCCAATGGAGCAGGAAAAACAACCTGTTTTTACATGGTAGTTGGATTGATTCCATTGAATGGAGGGGAAATATTTCTGGATAAACACAATCTGAGCCAGCTGCCGATTCATCAGCGCGCCCGGCTGGGATTAAGTTACCTTCCCCAGGAAGCTTCAATTTTTCGCCGGCTCTCGGTCGAGGAAAATATTCTTGCCGTACTGGAATTACAGCACTTTCAGAAAGATGAAATACAGCAGCATCTGGACGGGTTATTGCACGACCTGCATATTGGCCATCTACGTGAAAGTTCCGGCATGAGCCTATCGGGCGGTGAACGCAGGCGCGTGGAAATTGCACGAGCATTGGCATCCCAGCCACGCTTCATCTTGCTTGATGAACCTTTTGCCGGTGTAGATCCTATTGCTGTCATGGATATTCAAAGAGTCATCGGTTTCCTCAAATCACGCGGAATTGGCGTACTCATCACAGATCACAACGTCAGGGAAACTCTGGGAATTTGTGATCGCGCCTATATCATCAGTGAGGGAACCGTACTCGCCAGTGGGGCGCCTGATGAAATCATCAATGATGGGCGTGTCCGAGAAGTCTACCTGGGTGAGCATTTCAGGCTCTGAAAACATGAAGCCGACTCTGCAACTCAAGCTCTCCACCGGCCTCACATTGACACCACAACTGAAACAGTCAATTCAGTTGCTTCAGCTATCCACGCTTGAACTCAATCAGGAAATCTCGCGCATCGTCCAGGAAAATCCTTTACTTGAGCTGGATGAAGGGATCAGCCGGGAAGAATTTGAAACCGAAGGACAGGATTCTTCATTAGCATCATCAGATTTAACTGCTACAGCAGAAACTGACGGATTTCCGGATACTGGAGAAAATACTGAAACCCCGAACGACTGGTCAGATAATGCATTGTATACAGACCAGGAATATTTTTCCGACACGCGCAGACGGCGTGATGAGGAACATGATCAGGATTATGCCCATCTGGTTAGCAAACCTGTCAGCTTGCGAGAACATCTGCTCATGCAAATCAGTTTGAGGCAACGTTGCGAACGAAAAAAGAAAATCGCCGCACTGCTGGTGGACAGTCTGGATGATGACGGCTATCTTGCCCAGGATCTGGGAGAGCTTGCCAGATTGCTTCCGGCTGAACTGGAAATCAGTATCGCTGACCTGGAGTCCGCTCTGGCTTATGTTCAGCAACTGGATCCGCCCGGTGTGGGAGCACGCAATCTGCGGGAATGTCTGTCCATACAGCTCCTGGCATTATCGGATACAACACCGCTGCGAGAGGAGGCACTCAAACTGGTTAATGAACATTTGGAAAGTGTTGCTGCCAAAAATTTTCCGTTACTCAGGAAAGTGCTTGGTTGCGATGATGCCTGCTTACAGTCAATTTACCAATTGATTACTCAACTCAATCCCAAACCTGGTGATAACTTCAACGCGACGACAGCACGTTATGTCATACCAGACGTGATTGTGACCAAATCGGATAAAGGCTGGGCAGTACAACTCAACCCCGACTCGGTTCCCCGTGTACACGTTAACCATTTATATGCCAGCATCCTGAAAAGCCATCGCAATGAAGTAACCCAGCCTCTGATGGAACAGCTGAAAGAAGCCCGCTGGCTGATCAGAAATATTGACCAGCGCATGGTTACCATATTCCGGGTCAGTCAAGCAATTATTGCGTGTCAGCAAGCTTTCCTGGAACAGGGTGAAACGGCTATGCGCCCCTTGGTCATGCGTGAAATTGCTGAAGTTCTTGGATTGCATGAATCAACTATTTCTCGTATCACAACCCAGAAATATATGTGGACACCACATGGAATCTTTGAACTCAAATATTTTTTTGGCAGCCATATATCCACTGAAACCGGTGAGGTACACTCAGCCATAGCCATTCGTGGGCTTATCAGGCAGCTCATCCAAAATGAGGATCGTAAAAAACCGCTGAATGACAGTCAGATTTCGCAAATACTCGCGCAACAGGGTATTGTTGTAGCCCGCCGCACTGTTGCAAAATATCGGGAGTTCATGCATATTCCTCCGACTAATTTGCGTAAAATTCCCTGAAAAAATCAGCTGATCACAATGCAATGAAACAAAGGTGAAGAAGCACAGTTTACAAATGACAGTGCACGCTCCAGATCCGATTTCAGGATAGCAGACAGATACTTTCAGGACTTTCCATGGTACTCTTGAACACAATCCTCTCATACAAGGAGAAATAATGAATTTGAATCTCACCGGTAATCACATAGAAATTACGCCCGCTATGCGTGACTATGTTGTATCCAAAATTGAGAGAGCCACACGCCACTTTGACAACATCATGGCCATTAATGTGACCCTTTCCGTGGAAAAACTCAAACAAAAAGCCGAGGTCACGGTTCATTTGCGGGGCAGAGAGGTTTTTGTCGAAGCCGATGGCACCGATATGTATGCTTCAATTGATAGCCTGGCGGACAAACTGGCTCGCCAGATCCTTAAACATAAGGAAAAAAATATCAAACAACGCAATGATCAGGGTGGACTGAAAGACCAGGAATTTGAACAATCCGAATAAGTCCGTCTGCCATCTCCTCATATATCTGTAAAGGGTTACGACAGCAATGGCGATAGGATTACTAAAAACAGGATTGTCCTGATCAGCAACCCACTATAGCTATGTTGTCCACGAGACAGAAAACTGGCCTGCAAAACAACAGCAGGTTCTGGCGTATTACAGCCAGCGACATAAAAACGTTCTGTTTCTAATAAAAAGCATCACCTAATTTCCTAAAGTGGTTTCAATCTCCATGAATCTCATTACTCAATTATTGCCGGAATCCAATATTATTATTGATCTGGATGTGACCAGCAAAAAACGTGTATTTGAGCAAGTTGGTCTGTTATTTGAAAATACACTGCATATTGCGCGCAGTCAGGTTTTTGACAGTTTGTTCGCACGTGAAAAACTCGGATCGACCGGGCTTGGCCAGGGAATCGCCATCCCACATGGTCGGATCAAGGGACTGCGCGAAGCAGCTGCAGTGCTGGTCAGAATGAAGGAGGCCATCCCTTTTGATGCCCCGGACGGCCAGCCTGTTAGTATTGCCTGCGTCCTGCTGGTACCGGAAAAAGCAACAGATCAGCATTTGATGATACTGAGTGAACTGGCACAAATGTTCAGTAATAAAAACTTCCGCGAAAAACTGCTCCACGCCCAAGATGCCAAAGAAATCCACCAGCTCATCGCCGAGTGGACACCTGAACATGTCTCAGGTTAGCGTCACACAACTGTTCGAAAAAAATAAGGAAAAATTATGTCTGCAATGGGGTGAGTCGCCACCCGCTACAGACAGGCAGCTTGAGAATCACCTGATCACCAGTTCGACGCAGGAACTGATAGGCCATCTCAACTTCGTTCATCCCAACTGGATACAGGTTCTAAACCAGACATCCGTCAAATATCTTGAACAGCTTGACGATTTTTCTCTGCAAAAAAGACTGAACCAGCTGGCCAGAAGTCAACTTGCCTGTTTAATTGTGGCGGATGATGCGCCGATTCCATATTCCATCAGGCAGTTTGCAAATGAACAATCCATCCCATTAATTCGTTCAACAATCGCCAGTCTTGAGATTATCTGGGGATTACAAACCTATCTTGTACGAGTACTGGCACCTGTCATCAGCCGGCATGGTGTACTACTGGATGTACTCGGGATGGGCGTCATGATCACTGGAGAGAGCGGTGTCGGTAAAAGCGAGCTTGCTCTGGAACTTATCAGTCGTGGGCATGGTCTGGTCGCAGATGATGTTGTCGAATTACGCCGCATCGGCCCTGAAACGCTGGAAGGTAAATGTCCGCCGCTACTGCGCGACTTTCTCGAAGTACGCGGACTGGGCATGCTGAATATCCGTACCATATTCGGAGAAACTGCAATTCGTCGGCATAAAAATATGAAGCTGATCGTACAGCTTGAAAAAACGGCTGGCAGCAATACTAATGTTTACGAACGACTGCCACTGAGCAATTTTAATGAAATTATTCTGAACGTCAGTATCCGCAAGGTAACCATTCCGGTTGCCGCTGGTCGTAATCTGGCAGTATTGGTAGAAGCGGCCGTTCGGAATTACATTTTGCAGTTGCGAGGAATCGACAGTACCCGAGAGTTCGTTTGCCGCCACGAATCAGAAATGAACGGGAACACTGCGGAACATTTCGATGATCCTCATACTGAATAAAGTAAAATTCACCATAAACTGCCCCGCAGTCATAACATCTCCATTAGAAATATTCTGGCAAAAATGAGTTATGGCAAAGCGAAACCAAACAGTTTACAGACGGTAATCTGTGTATTTCAGACCCGATTCAGGCAAAAACATAATGGTAGCCGTTCTGCAGCGTTTTACCGGAGAAATATGAGTAAAAAAACAATTACCATTGCCTTGACTGGCGCATCCGGCATGCCATATGGCATTCGCCTGCTGGAGGTACTTCTGCAGCAAGGTCATCAGGTCTATTTACTCTATTCGCAAGCAGCACAAATCGTGGCACAACAGGAAATGGCACTCACGCTCTCTTCCCGCCCCAAGGAAACAGAAATTTTTCTGAATGACTATTTTGATGTTGAGCCAGGCTTACTTAGGGTTTTTGGCCGGGAAGAATGGTTCGCGCCGGTTGCTTCCGGCTCCAACCCGGCCGATGCTATGGTGATCTGCCCCTGTACCATGGGTACTTTATCCGCTGTTGCGGCTGGCATGGGACAAAAATTGATTGAACGTGCAGCAGATGTCATGCTAAAAGAGCAACGCAAACTTATTCTTGTTGCTCGGGAAACTCCCTTTTCCATCATCCATCTGGAAAATATGCTAAAACTTGCACGCAGCGGTGCAGTGATACTTCCCGCTAACCCCGGGTTTTATCATCTACCTGAGAGCATTCAGGACGTCATCGATTTTATCGTTGCACGTGTACTTGATCAGCTTGGCGTAACGCATACTCTGATACCTCGCTGGGGAGATAGTGAACAGCTCTAGTGCCGGAATCTATTTTCTCCAGATATACACTCAACTCTGGAAATAAAATCAGTCGGCTAATCCCCGACAAAACTGTTTCGGGATGCACAATCGGCCACTGACAGTGGCACAAGGCCAGTATCCGTTCTGAACAAAATGAGTTGTTCTGTCACAATATAATCCATTGGAATATCGTGTTGCTGCGGATAAATCGTTGGCAGGCGCAACATCTCAAATGCCACACCAATAACGAGCGGACGCGGATTCATCGCTGCAAGTGTGCGATCGAAATAACCACTGCCATAACCAAGCCGATAACCCTGTTCATCAAAACCAAGCAATGGAATGATAATACTGTCAACAATAATTTCCCGGGTGTTGTCAGGAAGTGGTATTCCGTAAATATCTTTTTTCATCGGCACTCCTGGCCACCATTCAATGAATCTCAATGGCTCTTCTTTTCCGATCACCTCTGGCAAGGCAAGAGTAGCACCGCGCGTTTTCAAGAATATCATGGCCGGTACCGGATCATATTCACCTTGGTGTGGCCAGTAAAAACCAATCTTTTTATTCTCAAGAACAGGAAATCCTTGTGTCAGTGCAACGGTAATTGCTTCATTCCAGAGCATGCGCTGCGCTGTCGGAATCTGCTGGCGCAATTCACGCAAACGAGTACGCTGCCGTTGTTTCCAGTGTCGGGAAGTTACATCATTCATGTATACAAGACTGGAGTACAGGTTGAGTCATTAACAACAATTTTTTAACGGGAGCAGGTATTGCCTGTTGCAAAGCTTCCTCGATTGTCAGCCAAAGACAATCATCTTTCCTGCTGCTTTCTTCACACACAGGTTGATGCATGACTGATTGCAGCAATTGTGGCCGAATGATCAATTTAAAATGTGTAAAAGTATGTTTCAAATGAGGAAGCTCAGTCAGTTTTGTTGCGCGTAGATACAGATTCTTTTTACAGTAATCAATGCCATCCTGATCGACAGTAATTTCCGGAAAACACCATAACCCCCCCCAAATACCGGAAGCTTGTCGTTTTTTCAGCAGAACCTGTCCTTGATTCAGAAGAATCAAATGTACAATTTCTTTAACAGGAAGTATTTTCCTGGGCCTGGGAACAGGCAGAATAGCTGTCAGATCATTTTGGTAAGCATTGCAATCAGCCTGTAACGGGCAATACTGACAACATGGTTGAGTACGTACACAGATCAACGCCCCCAAATCCATCAGCGCCTGGGTATAGGACGTCATGGTTTCGTGATCTTCTCCAACGGGTAATAAGCCTTCCGCCAGGTGCCATAACCGTTCTTCAGTTATTTTCTCGCCCGGGTATCTGTTGACACCGAAATAACGCGCCAGAATACGCTTAACATTTCCGTCAAGAATCGTGCAGCGTTCTCCAAATGCAAAAGCAGCAATGGCTGCTGCAGTAGAACGACCAATTCCCGGTAATTGCTGGAGTGCAGCAACGTCCCGTGGAAACATACCGTTATACTGCTCCATGAGCATACATGCTGCCCGGTGCAGATTACGCCCACGTGAGTAATAACCCAGGCCACTCCATAATGTAAGTACTTCCTCAACCGATACACTGGCAAGTGATGCAACGTTTGGAAAAGCGGCCATGAAACGTTCGTAATATGGAATAACTGTGCTGACCTGGGTTTGCTGCAACATAATCTCTGATATCCATATAGCATAAGGATCCCTTGTGCCCTGCCATGGCAGAGAATGCCGTCCGTATACAAGCTGCCATTGGATCAACCTGCTGGCAAAAGGAGCTGATCTGACGACCGAAACCTTGGGCCGTCCGACCGTTTGCCGAATCATTTATCTGATAACCAATCAGATTTCCTTATCATCATTTTTTTCCATATATTTTCCCAACAAGAGCGCTTGCAGGATAATGAAAACAAACATCAATCCCATGAAACCAAACAGTTTGAAATTTACCCAAGTATCCGTCGAATAGTTGTAGGCAACATAAAGATTAATGGCTCCCATTGCACCAAAAAAAACCGACCAGCTGGTATTGAGCCTAATCCATATCGGTTCGGGCAATTTGACCTGATCCTTCATCATGACTCTGATCAGGTTCTTCCCAAACCCTCTGTACGCTAACAAGAGAATAACAGCAAACAACCAATACAGCACGGTAGGTTTCCATTTGATAAAAGTTTCATCTTGCAAGATCAGTGTTGCGCCGCCAAAAACGATGATGATTGCAAGACTCACCCATAACATATTGTCAACCTTACGATGGCGCAGCCATACCCAGCCAATTTGAGCAAAAGTAGCGATAATGGCAACCGCTGTCGCGCTATAGATACCGTAAACTTTATAAGTTGCAAAAAACAGGATTACAGGAAAAAGATCAAAAAGAAATTTCATTCAAAATACCTCTAATGTTACCAATGTAATCATACTTAGAACCGGCTCAAGATCTCGACCAAGGAAGATATAGAATGAAAAGCCGGAGCACATTCAAAATGTGAGATTCGAGCTCGTTTTTAACGTCGCAATGCACCTTCAGTGGAATCTTGAACGAAGTTCCAGAATTTGCATACTACCTATAATCAAAAATATTTACTTTATGATGCAGTTGAATTGGCCATGGATGACGCATCCAAAGAATCCGGATCTAACAGCTGGTCAGCAAGATCTAATATGACCGGACGCGATGAAAGAATAAGAACCGTGTGATTATTGAGTAACCTATGCAGCGCACGCATCAAGAAAGCACTATCGGTATCGAAACAGGTGTTACTTTCATCCAGAATGACAATACTCGGATTCTTCAATAGCACCCGCGCAATAAGAATACGCTGGCGCTGGTCATCAGAAAGCACAAAGTTACATTCTTTGAGTTTCGTTTGCAGGCCATGTGGCAGCTTACAAATAAATTCCATCGCCTGACTGGCATGTGCCGCTGTAGTAATCTCTATCTCATTACTACAGCGCACACTACCATAGGCAATATTCGCCGCGACCGTGTCGTTTAAAAGCTCTTCATCCGGAGCAATCCAGGCGATATTGCTACACAACTCGGCATGACTCATCTGATTAAGATTTTGATCATCCAGTAAAATTCTGCCGGTTGATGGTTGCTCGAAACCACAAACAAGATCTGCAAACAACTGATTAATGCGAATATTCTGATTTATTAACGCAATTTTTTTTCCAGAAGGGATTTCAAGGTTAAAGCGAGAGAGCCAGAGATTTCTTGGGTAATCCTTATAACTGACCTCTTCAAATCGCAATTTTCCCTTGGCACGCCCAATCTGAACTGCATGGCGGTTTTCAGCAGTCGTTTCAAAATCCTGATCCAGCAATGAGAAAATAAGATACAACGCTTCACTACATTGCTTCAGCAACAGACCGACACGTAGCAATCGTTCCAACGGGTAAACAAGCATTAGCCCTGCCGTAAAAAATGCAACAGCATCCTCTACGGCTAATTGATCCAAGGTAAGTTGTTGCAAAAAATAGTAAAGAAAGCCTGTAAGAGTCCCTATCAGAAGAATGGAGGCTAACAATTCCAGCAATCCCGTCTGGTGGATTTGCTTCAGTGATACAAGCTGCAATTGTTTGAACATACTCCGGATATGCCCGACCTCCTGTTCATCGCCTTTATTCAGAAAAATAATTCTGCTATGTCGCAATGTTTTGGATATTACTTTGGAAACTTCACGCTGCTTCTGATCTAGGATATTTCGCTGATGAGCATTAATGTGCAATATTTGCCTGATAAAAAATGCTGCAACCAATGCAGTTAATATGAATAATGTTATATCCGGGTTGAGCCAGATCATTATTGAAAGCAGCCCGACCGCAACCAGTAAATCTCTGGACAAACAGATTCCAAGCGAGATAGCGCTGTAATACAGATTTTTTATGGATTTGAAGAAATATGAAGAAATTGTGTCTGCAGAAAAACTGGAACGAGCCAGCGGTAATATCAGTAACTTCTTGATCATCTCCGTACGTATATCCAGTATAAACCTGTCAAGCAAGCGATGAATCACATAATATCCTGACCAGCTGGCGATGACGACTGTCATCAAAAGCACTGCCAATACCAACGGAAATACTTGGAGTAATTGCCGGTTACCTCCTGGCAATATTTGAATAAATAGCTGCCCTGCTATCAATGGAATCAATGAAGCGGACAGAGCAACTAAACTGCTAATAATAATGATTAATATAAAAGATGTCCGATGAGATCCATTCCAGGTTAAGAAGCGCCTCAGTAGTTCAATTTGAGTCACCGGTCGCTTATCTGACATCGCGAAAAGGTAAGAATGGTAAAATCAGCGTAACACGCAAACCGTATCAGGTTACGATAATGTTGATAATAGTTTAGCGATTATATGACAAGATAGTAGCTATTAAGCGTTTTCGGGCAGAAAAAACAGAAAAAGCAGGGTATCTTAAATCACCCTGCTTTTTGTTATTTTAGAGCTTACTACGAATGGACAGCGCTCTTAATCCTCTTCGTCAGTATCACTCTCACCCTGTTCCGCAGAAGATTCGTGCTCATCATGGTCATTATTGGAAGCACTTTCATTACTCTCCGCATCTTCGTGGTGATGTTCATGCGTTTCTTCTTTAACATCGGCAGGTGATGATCCTTGAACAAGCGATGTAAACCGGGCGACATTTGTTTTATTGTTCTGTACCACTACGAAAACAGACACAACTGTTTCCGGGGTTATTTTAAAGTCACCTGTTCCTTTCATGAAATTTGAAAAAATGGGAACCAGTTGTACTGAAACTTTTTTTCCGTCCTTATCAAAAATATTTGCTTTTGCTGACCCACCTTTGGCAAGGACCTCATTATTATTATGATCCGTTATATACAGGCGTAATTCCCCATCCTTTGCCAGTAATTCAAAGTGATACGGGCCTGCCGCAAGCAGTTGCCCGCCATGCGCCCCTTTTACAGCGCTGGAACCTTCATTTGAATGTGCCCACACCGAACCGGTCAACAAAACAATTAAACCGGAAAAAATAACACCAACTAGAAAATTTTTCATAACCACTCCCTCTCACAATTAAAAATTGCTCTACAAGCTCTACAATTTTGTTAATTAAACCTACTCAAATAGGTCCACCAAAACTCTTTTTTCTAAGGTTTTCCTTGCTAAAATTAGTGTGCATAACTATGTGGCTGTGACAATATCTCCTTTTCCTGATTAAGTTGTTGAAGTTGATCGGTAAGTAATGCTAAATTATCCCAGCCTGATTGATCCATCGAAGGTATCCAGCGGGCACGTAAGTAGCCAAATCGATCAACAAGAAACTCCATATGATCAGGTATATTACCTTTTCCTAGAATATCAGGATACTTAAGGGTCCGTCTGTATAAGATATAACTGTTTTTTATTTCAAGCCATCCATCCCTGACTACTTCAAGAGAGTTATTTGCGGCAAAGTCAGCTATTGCTGTCTCACTGTATTTATTCAGAGGAACAGCGAGTATAACAGTATTTAAGTTTTTAAATTTTCCATGACGTTTACTTAACTCTTCCAATCGTTTCAAAGAGTCAGGCCAGCTAAAAAATGTCAGTAAAACATTTTTATTGTGTCGATATTCTTTAAGTGTACCGATAGCGTCAGCATAGGTTGTAAACTGGAAATCTGGCGGCATCGTTGAAAGTTTATGTGAAACAATCGTGGGACCTAACCACCTGAGCTGATAACCACTTGACATTGCTTGAATATAGTTAACAGTATCCCATCGATCTTCCTCCTCCAGACTTTCAGAAAACCCCGGCATGCCTGCTTCTTTAATGCCATAGCTTATCCAGTGAAAAAAGTCACCAGCAGTATGCTTCGTCGTATATAAATCAGTAAGCAGATCTGCAGGCATCTTCGGCAAAGTTTTAGCAAGAATACCATTGCCCCTTCCCTGTGGCCCATGGCAGCTGGAACAAAGCTCAGAAAAATGAGCTGCTCCGTTTGAAATTGAAATTGCATCAAATGGAACAGACGCATCCCGGTATGTTTCAGGGTACGCATCCACAGCAAACTGAGGGAGCGTGACAGCTGCGCAACCTAATACCAAGGCTATTATCACTACATTATACTTTTTAGAGCGCCTGCCTCCTTTTATCCCCAACAAGAATAAACCAACCGCCGCCGTAAATAACCCCCCCCCCAATACCAGAAAGAACTGAACACCCGGATCTTCCCATGTTCCCGCTCCTAAAGTTCCGTCTATCGTAAAACGGAATGAATAAGGCCAATTCTCGACCACAACATGCTTAGCGGGCATTGAATTGGAAAGAATTGTCGCAAATAACACAAGTAATAGTGCAAGTACGAATTCAATTCGAACCCATGTCCTCAGTTTCTGCACACCTACACCGGGAGCATCTCCAGCATAATCATGATTATCTGTCCGAACAGTTTTATGCGTTAATTTAGGAAGTAAGGTATTCTTTTGCTTGTTTTCTCTTTCAATACCAGCGGAATCAAGCGAATCACAAACACGTTCGAATGAAGGAAGCCATCGTGATCTCGCTTGGAAAGCTATTAATAGAATGATCACCAATAGAGAAATTTTAATGATCAATGCCCAACCATAAGTGCTTGCAACCAATGTATGGTAGTGATCCTCAACCATTCGATCTGTCAGAACCAAGCCCGTCAATACAATTGCAACCATCACAGGCAAAGCAATGAAGGAAAACTTTTTAAGACTTTCCACATTCAAAATTAATTGGGCACCTTTTTCCTCACAACGACGCCGATCAAAAATAATCAATAGAAATGCAGGCAGTGCACCAAACCACACACCAGCCATCAAAATATGAATGGCGTAAACAGGAGCATAAAACAAAAAATTTTCATCCGAACCGGCATGGCTTACCATGATAGAAGCTATCAAGGGTAAAGATGCCAAGCCTGCAACCATAACGTAATGCCACCTGCTCCGTTCACGTTTCAGGAAAATAAATATAGCCGCGCCCAGCAAAAACAAAGCTGATACTGCACGTACTGCCCACATATGCCCCATACTGGTATTCTGGACAACTTTTATCCATGCAGCAGGCACCCATACATTTGATTCAACACCCGTTGCTTTTCCTGTAGTCGTTGCCAAAATCCCCACGAGACCCGCTAAAACTATACAGGCCAGCAATGGAAATAGTTTTTCCAAACGGGAAACCCAGGAATTACTAAATAATTCCTTTCTTGCACCTGCTATGGCCAAATAAGTACAACTGCCAAGCAGTATCAGATTAGCAACAAGCTGTGACCAGCGGACGAGTATCGCAACAACTTCCATTACTTTTATTCAGCAGTTTTGTTTTCCCTAACAGTAAATTTGTATTCCGAATCCAGAACATGTCCATCTACTGACAACACCCGAAATTTGACTGTATATCGCCCCCCCACTAATTCCGGCAGATCTAAATAAACAGATTTTGGATCATCTGGATATGCCATGGGTTTTTCTTCCGTTAAGACCTTATTATCTGCATCAAGCAGGGAAATTGAAGCGTAATCAGCTTCAATTTCCTCATTGAACCATAGTCTGATCTGCTTAGGCGGAGTAGTAAGTGCAGCTCTACGCGCAGGCTCAGCTTTAACCAGTTCGGCATGTGCAAATACAGTATCTGGATGTAACATCAAGATCACCAACCCAAATCCCAGAATCACTGTACTTATCTTCACCATAGCAGCTAGTTTCAACGTAATGAATTTAAAATAGTTATTTTTTATCATATCTCTACCTCATTGATAATTAAATAAAAACACACAAATCAGGATTATCGCTCATTGAAAAAATGCTTACTTTGATGTTACTGTACAATCGATTTTTCTAAATATTTTTTTCTTTTTTCTTTTTTGCTGAGAAGAAGAAATATCCAACGCCTGCGATGATGATCAACAATGGCCAGAAATACATATTCATTTTGAATTTACCTCCTGTTCCCACAGCAAAAGGGAAGCGCGACACATGTTCTGTTTGATTGTCTTTAACTGT
>NZ_QRCC01000011.1 GCF_009833125.1 Nitrosomonas sp. HPC101 | reverse complement strand
TTTTTTATTTGCCAATCAGGAGGCGGCATACGAGATTCGCCATAGCCACCATGGCACGTAGCCGGGCCGGAGACACAACATCCATGTATCACCACGGTGAAAAATGCGGGTTGTGACCAACGCGAACGACGAACGCGGTGCACAGGGTGCACCCTACGGTTCGCCGGTGGTGGCAGGTTCGGGTTCCGGCGTGGTTCCCGCCCAATCGGGTTCATACGTGCCCAGACGAACGTGACGATGAAAGGTTGAATAGGGCCAATCGCTCACTTTTGTGACCAGTCCATGTTTAACTGGATTGTAATGCAGATAATCCATGTGGCGGCGGTAGTCCCGTTCATTCCGGATTTGGTGTTCCCAAAACCGACGTTGCCAGAGAGAGGATTCGTTTTTTCGTTGTCCGGTGGATGATTGCAGGCCGCATTGTTGGGTGACGAAGCGTTTGATCATGGACCAGCGCACACTGAAATCAGCATCGTCGGGTGGCAAGGCCCAGATGCAATGCAGATGATCCGGCAGCAGCACCCAGCCATGAATTACAAACGGCCGGGCAAGCCGCGTGGTTTCGATCCCGGCGCGTAGCGCCTGCCGGATGTTTTCATGACAAAGAATTTTTTGTCGATGCCGGGTGACAAGCGTGAAAAAATAAACCCCACCCCCGGCACGCACTCTGCGGTAGTTTGACATGGAAGTAATTCGGCATTCCGGCCACGGAGTTGAGACGGGTTGTTGCACATGGTGCACCCTACCTCCTTGTTTCTGATAGCCGTGGGGTGCACCAACCAGCCGCGGCAGCAGCTGTAGGGTGCACCATGTGCACCAACCAACCATGGCAGCAGCTGTAGGGTGCACCATGTGCACCAACCAACCATGGCAGCAGCTGTAGGGTGCACCCTGTGCACCACCAACCAACCATGGCAGCAGTCGTAGGGTGCACCATGTGCACCGACTCCTCTCGCCATTTTCTGACATGACAAAAGGTCTTATCTGCATTGCATACAGAAAGGCGCCAAAAATCCCCTTAACTCGTCGAAATGATTCATGCCGTTCTGATGAAGAATGCTCACAACGACCGGAACCGCTTTTCCTTCGATTACCAGCCTCAAGCGGATGAACAGGTTCCAGCGATCCAGAATAACGAACAGTGAGCTTAAGAATGGATATGTCAGTCCCTGCTGAAGTAGCCGAAGCCCCCCACATTAAAGAACTGCAAGAAGAAAATGAGCTGCTGTTGTCGCAGCTTCATCTGGTACAGGAAGAGCTGGAAAAATACTATCTGCGAAACAAAGCGCTTGAGAGCGGGCAGGCAGGCAAGTTGCAGAATACCGCCTCGTCAGCCAAAGGCTGGGTGGATGATGAACTGCCGGATGCACTGGCTGAAAATCGCCGCCTGCAAACTCTGGTTGAAGTACAACAAAAAATTCACCAGCTCGAAACACAAAATGCCTTGAACGTCAGGTTGGGTAATATTCTCATCGAAAGCGTGGCTCCATCCGGATCATTGCTTTCAGTACCCGGCAAACTTAGAAAAATCTGGAAAGAGGAAAATCAACAAACTCCCCCTAAATCGCTGGGCGGCAAAGATTTCGATAAGATCATTGCCGCGTACGATGAAAACGGTTTTGATGCAGTAGAAAAACTGGTTGCCGTTGTATCAATTTCTCCCGCTATGCACGCCAGTGCATTGACCACACTTGCCAGACATCTGATGGCTAGTGATCGCACCCAGGCAGCTGAAGCCGCCCGCCGCGCCTACACTCTGGACCCCAAACCGTTCCGGCTGAAATGGCTTGCCTTTCGTCTGCACGAAGCAGGGGAAGCAATCGAAGCCGAAGCCATGCTGGGTTTGCTGCCGGCAGATACCCCATTCAGCGATTCAGAAACCCGCCAGGCTAACCAATTGCGTTCAGAAGCAAAGCATGTGCGCCAGCGCACGGCAAAGCAACAAACAGCTTTCTTTGAGCGCCGCGCTGAAATCGAAAAACAATTGAATAGCCTCGCGCAGGAGCGAGATGAACAATCAAAGCTGGCAGCTGAACGTGGCCGCGAAATTGAAAAAACAGGAAAAGAACTCGCCTCGTTGAAGCAAAAACAAAGCCAATTAGAACAGGAGAAACTAGCGCAAGCCAGGCAGTGCGAAACAGCCGAAAAATGTGTGGCCGAGCGCGATCAGGAAATTGAAACACTCAAGCATGCCCAGGCACAGCTGCAACAGGAGAAAGAAGCACTTGCAGCTCGGAACGCAGAACAAGTGCAACAGATTGATGAACACGGGCGCGAGATCAAAGCTCTCAAACAAGAACAAATCCAGCATGAGCAAGAAAATGAGCTGTTGTTGCAACAAATGCATCAAATTCAGGAGGAACTTGAGCGCTATTACCTTGAAAATAAAGAACTGATTCAGGACAAGAGCACGTTATCGGAAAGATTGACGGTATCAGAAAATCAGGTTGAAGCAAGTGGTTGTGAGCTTACGGAACTTAAGCATGTGCAAGTACAGCTGCAGCAGACAAACAGCTGGATACAACACGAGAAATCAGCCCAGGAAAAACAACTACTGATGCGTCTAAGCCGTTTTATCTCAAGAATACTGAATCTCTCGTGAGTGTCTTGAGCCAGAAAAATATAGTTCGTACAGTAGTGAAACACCAGCTTCCTTCAACGTGGAATATAAAGTTATTGTGCGTTGATATGACAAAAAATATTTTGATGAATTACTTTAATGATTCCATGAAGACCCCTCAAGTAAAACATGCTGCTATGGCGTACGCTAAAGGTGATTATTTGGCAGCATTAGAAATTTATAAACAACTTGGGAAAATATTGGGTATGGAGTATTTCTCCGTCAATATCCGATTGTGCGAAAAACGCTTAGAGCATTTTCTGTACCTGAATGAGAGGCTGAGTATACGCCCAGCACCTGGTTGGAAAGGGCACGTTGATGCAATGGTTGAGGTCGATGCACTGATTAAACTAGCACACAGGCTTCTCGATAGCGTTGACAATGTATCTTTTGGTCCTTCTGTTGAAGGAGTACTTGCGTTGGTGTGTAACCATATTCCGAGTACCAGTCAGTCTGACTATAGTAGACGGATTCAGCAGCTAGTCGAGCGCATACAGGTACAAGGATGGGATGTGGTTTGTATACCCATGCCTGAGCAGAGAGATGGCTGCGGAGCTACGGGTCTTGAAAGTGAAATGGAAATAACAACAGAAGGCCACCGTTACGTTCAGAGTATATGGCAAAGTGGTTGCATTCCCATTGATCTCGGCGCCTATTTGTCTGCTAGCGTTGAGATATATGCTAAATATTTCAAACAGTATCGTCCTAAAATTGTCATGGCTGTGGGAGATTTTACCTCGGCTTTGCCTGCTATCATTGCGGCTAAAAAACTCTCATTGCCCGTTATTAAAGAGCAGCTCCACTACTCTGATGTATTTCAGGACAGAGAAATACAGAATTATTTCTTGCAGTTTGATTTTGTCCATAAATATAAAATAGAGCAGACTTGTCTGAGGTTAGCAGACCATAGTTACTACCTTTATCCAGAAGATCCTGATAGTTGGGAAGCTTTGTTTAGAGTCATATCTCAAGCGAGCTGCCAAGTGTCGCAAATAAAACCTGTAGCTGTATTACAACCCAAAACTGGTTATACCATCAAACAAACAATTTATAGTGCGGGTCTTCATTACTTGGAATTCCAGATTCTTTCTTCATCAGCAGGGAGTCCTAAAGGTATTGTGTGCAGCTTTCGATTTTTCGATGCGCAGGGCATTCTACTTAAAAGGAAGCTGCTCGGTTTTGCAACTTCTGCTCGTTATCCGCTATATCTATATGTTGATACTACACTAGCGAAAAGTCCGTTTCGAGTAGCAATTTTTGATGTCCCTGACGATGTTGCTTCCATAGAAGTCGATGTCATCGCATTTACTACTCCAGATGTGTTGGTCTTAGGGGCTGCTAGGCTTGCCAAATTGCGAGTGGAGGACGTGGCGCGCTGGCTGAGTCTGTGTGTCGCCGGTGTTGAATGGATCAAGGTTGCTGAAGCTTATGTACGCCGAGAGGGAGCTATTAGTTTGCGTCTTGCACTACTGGACTATAAATACACGCTGTCTCATCACCAGCAGGATTTGGTCCAACTTAATAGTGCGATTCAGGAAATGGTCGAGCTTGATCGTACTTGGCTGCCCAAACTGATCTATCGCGACCCAACCATACAGGTGCCCCGTACCAATAAACTTACAATTGCTCATCTCCATAAGACTGCGTATCCATATGAAAATACAGGAGGTGCGATTCGGTGCCTTAATACAGTATTGTCACAGAAACGTATTGGCATTGATCCATATATAGTTACTCCGATAGGTTATCCGAGATCAGCAGGGATATTGAATGCAAAGAACTACGAAATCATTGAGGGGGTTGAGCACTTCAGAATTGGTGCGGATACGGACGGCTTAAGGAGTATATCGTTTCCTGATCGTATCAGTTACTCGGTGTTTCATATCGCAAAAATTCTCAAGAGGCGTGGAGCTAGTGTCATTCACGCTGCTTCAGGTGTTCGAGGATATGAGCTTGCTCTTCAAGCACTAGCGCTGAAGAGGATTACAGGTTTACCTGTACTATATGAAGTCCGATCTTTTCATGAGCATACATGGACACCGGTACGTAGTGATGTAATGCAGCTAGAAAAAACTCAACTCAGGGTGATCAAGGAAGATTTCTGCATGGATGAGGTTGATTTTATAACCACAATCTCTTATAGCATGAAGAAAATTCTAATTGAACGTGGAATCCCATCAAAAAAAATTGAAGTGATTCCGAATGCAATTGATGAATCAAAATACTTGGGAAAGAAATTTGACTCAGTAAAAATTCCTGAGCTTAAGGGTGCAGATTTTATAGTTGGATATATTTCAAATATGTCCCGTCGAGAAGGGCACGAATACTTGATTCGTGCAATTCATATATTGAGGAAGCGCACTAAGCTTGATATTAGAGGCTTATTAGTTGGTAATGGTCCCGAGCATGTAAACCTGCAAAAATTGACTAATGAGTTGGGGCTGGAGGGGATAATTTGTTTTCCGGGTGAAATTGACCATTACCAGATTAACGGGTATTACAAGGCAATTGATCTATTCGTGATACCTCGTATCCCAGACTATGCTGCGGACTGGGTTACGCCGCTCAAGCCCTATGAAGCAATGGCGCTTGAACGACCGATTATCGTTACCGATCTTCCTGCCCTGAGAGAAGTTGTAGGAGAGAACGAAGAGCGGGGGCTCATTGCCCGGCCGGCAGATGTCGATAGTTTGATCGAGAAGTTGCAACTCTACATTAATAATCCAGTGATATGCCAGAGTAAGGTTAAGGCAGCCAGGGATTGGGTGTTTTCTGAACGCACCTGGAGTGCTAATGCCAAGCGTTACGATGCGATCTATCGCCGCATGATAGTGAACCACGATATCAGTAAAAAGGAGGCGCGGTATGCTTAATATCGTTGACTCTCCGGAAAAGCTCTGGCAGGAATGTGCCAGGCTGGCCAAAACACCATACGTGATCGCCTCAGAGCTTTATGATGATCCAACCGATCACTTCGTGCTGGCCTATGGTCCGGTTGCTCAGCGTAATCAATTCCAATCCTTGCTTTACTCGGCTCAGGACCAGTTCAACGTCAGCATTCTGCCTATACACAACCTTGATCTGTGCGGTGAGATACCTTGGCCTGGCAAAGTTGTTTGTCACTTCCACTGGCTTCACGATAAAACCAAAAACGCTAAGACCGAAGCAGAGGCGAATGAGGCGGTTGCCTATTGGGAGAGGCTGCTGTGCCGCATCAAGGAAAATGGGCACAAGATTGTCTGGACCGTGCATAACGTGATGCCTCACGAAGCTGTATGGGTGGAGCAAGATAAGAAAATCCACCAAATGATGGCCGATGCTGCCGATGCTTTGCATGTTATGGCAAGCGACAGTGCCAAGTTGACAGAACCCTACTACCAGCTGGATGAGCGCAAGATATTCTTGGTACCACATCCTACCTATCAAGGAGCTCAGCCGGACGATATCTCTCGTGGCGAGGCGAGAAGCCATCTGAAGATCAGCGAAGAGGAGTTCGTCTTTCTCTCCTTCGGCGCGATTATGGAGTACAAGGGCTATGACTGGCTCATGGCCGCCTATGATCAGCTACGTGACAAGGCAGTAAAGAAAACCCGGCTGATTATTGCAGGATTACCATCTGATAAAGCGCTGGTTGAACGAATTAATAGATGGGGACGGACTAAGGCTGATGTCATACTAGATATGGTTCCTGTCCCTAATGAAAAATTGCAGATTTATTTTCGAGCAGCTGATGTTGCCGTATGCCCTTATCGTAGAACCATGAATTCTGGGGCGGCATTTATGGCCTTGACATTTGAACTGCCAGTGATTGGACCAAACTCAGGTGGCTTTGCTGACCTTATAAGAGATGGTTGTGCTTTTGGATACAATATTAATTATCAGGGACAACTAGGTGTTTTAATGAAAAATATAATTAAAGTAGATTTTTCTACGATAAAGAATTCTTTAATGATACAAAGAGATAATTTCTCACCTCTGTTGGTATCCAGAAGTTTTTTCAATAATATCTTAAATTTAAATAGGCGAAGTTAATGTCTGATAACTATCTATTTCTTAAGACATTTATTCCTGATATTGAGCGAGTATCTATTTTATGTGACTCAGTTCAGAGATATAACAGAGATGGAACTTCTTTTGTTATTGCTGTTCCTAATAATGAAATTGGCAGATTTAAATCCGTGTTGCCATCCTCTGTTAATATAATTGCTGAAGAAGATATTGCCTATTTTACGGTAAATAAAAGATTACCTGGATGGCGAGAGCAGCAGCTTATTAAATTTATGTTTGGGGTTTCCTTTCCCTCTAATAAATATTTGATTCTTGATTCTGATTGTCAATTTATAAAAGATTTTTCTGAAATGGATTTGTTTGGAGGGAAGGATTCTACCCCCTTGATAGCCACTGAAGGATATTATAGATACTCAAGTAAAAATAAATTCTTGCTTCCTATCGCCCTAGGTGAAATTTCTCCGATACCGTTCGATAAGAATAAAGTTGAGTTTTTTGTTGATAGATTATTCCAGATTGATAGGCGGCTAATTGGTGATGAAACTCACTTAAGAAAAAAGCCTACTGAAGTGGGTGGGCTGATCAATTTTTCATTTGGTAGAGCAGATCAAACACGCTTATTTTTTATGCCAACACCTATAGTTTGGTCAAGCAAAATTGTTTGTGATATGTGGTATTCCTTGAGAGAGGTTGATCTCAACTTTTCGGATCTTCTTCTATATTCGCCATGGGAGGCTATTTGGTATGGGCACTGGGCTCTTAGTAACTTCAAAAATGAAATTAATCTCGTTGAGCCATTGAGCATCCATTTTAGCAAGGATGAAGATATAGTCGATGCAAAAAACAGAGGCATTAGTAAAGAAACATTGTCTAAAAATTTTTATGCTGTTACTTTGGCTTCCCGACATCAAAATGAGCTTGTTTTCTAGGTTGGGATGTGAAATGTAATCAGGTATGCCAAGAACCTCGCCTTGCTCGCTCCTAGTAAAACTACGACGTCCTGAAGCCCACTATATTTTTAAATGATGAAGCTGCGTAGCACCATCAGGATCGCCTGTTCGTCGGCGAACACTACCGCAAGAAGATCAATTCGCTGGTCGCTGGTTGACATTGACTTTGTGCGTTGGCGACCGATATGGATTGTGCGGTGCTTCGCCCGGTGAATTCGTAAGCTTCCCTGTCAAGTTGACAGGGAAGCTTACGAAGCAACTGATCTATTTCTAGGAGGCTGGAATCAAGGCCTTCTGATGCTTGAAATGAGCTGATGTCCAAGACGGACATTCTTATGTTTAGATACAGGCTGTATCTCGTGCAAATTAGTCTTAATGCTTGTAAAAGTAGCCACGCTTCCGTTCCGGCGTGGTGGTATGAAGGCTAGGTTTATACGTGGGATTAGTTTGGTAATGACTTGTGACAAAATCGATGCAGGATTTTAAATCGTCAAAGTTGCCGGCTATTCTATTTTTCAATGTAAACGGCTCCGGTATGGGGCATTTGAACCGTTGTCTGGCGTATGCCAGGCAGATGCGAGGCCGGGCGCGCCCGGTTTTCTTTTCTCTGGCATCTGCTATTGAAATGATTGAGGAAATGGGGTTTGAGGCGGATTACTTTGTTTCTCATTTCTGGTCAACCAATACCTCGTTTCACTGGAATAGTGAGCTGACTTTCCGTTTTGGGTTGATGCTGGAACGTATACAACCCAGGGTGGTGGTATTTGATGGTACCTGGCCGTTTCAGGGGTTTCTGGCGGCGTGTAAGGCGTATGGTGCAGCGGCCCTGGTCTGGTCTAATCGCGGCTTGCTTAAAGAAAATGTTGCACGCACGACGGTGGATGAAAAACTGTTTGATCTGATTATTCAACCGGGTGAGCTGGGTGCGACAAAGTCAGCGTTATTGCTTGAGGGTGGCAGTAAACGGGTAATTGTGCCGCCAGTATGCTTGTTGGAACCCGAGGAATTGCTGGAGAGAGAGCCGGCGCGCAAAGCGTTAAATTTACCAGAGCAGGGGCGTTTTGCCCTTTTTTCGCTTGGGCCGGGCAATCTTAAGGATGTCAGTGGGATCGGCCATGGTTTAATTCGATTGTTTACCGCAGCAGGTTTTCAGGTGGTATGGGCGCGGGCGCCGATTTCTATGCGCGATGTTGAACTGCCTCCCGGGGTAAAACCGGTTTCTGTATATCCGCTTGCACGCTATCTGCGTGCTTTTGATGTTTTTGTCGGGGCGACGGGTTATAACAGTTGTTGTGAAGTGGTGCAGTCGGGTATTCCGGCGTTGTTGGTGCCGAATGATAAGTTAGCGGATGACCAGGTGCGCCGTGCACAAATGGTGGCTGAGCTGATTCCGGCGGTGGTGTCTCCTTGTGAAACGGATGCGCAGCGTAGCGGGGCGGTTGCAAGTCTGCTGGGAAAACTGGCGGATATCCCTGCTGAGAAGCCAGAGATACAGATGAATGGCGCTGCTCTGGCCGCAGAAGAGATCCTGGCTTTGCTCTCCGTGAGGGAAAGATGATGGATATGATTCAGACCACACATACTTTACGGAAAGCGTTTGCAGTTTGGGAAAATCGGATGGATCGAGTCTTTCTGGCACGCCATGATTTACTGATAGATAAGCCACCGAAAGGTGTGGGGGGGCGTCTGTGGTACTGGTTAAGACGATCCCTGGTATTGATGCGCTTGATGCCACCGCATGTGGTGCGGAGAGCATGGCTGCCAACGCTTAAGCATGGTTCTGCGGATGAAAACGCACGTGTTTTGCTGATTTGGGCGCTTGGTATGGAGCGTGATGAATTGCGGCGTGCCCGCGAGGGTTTTTCCCTGTATTTGCAGGATATGTCTTCTCTGGCGCCTGTTCTGGTGACAGATGTGGCTGATTTTGCGTATTTCTCCCGGCTGGGGTGGCTGGTGGAATATCTGCCGGAGCTCGAAGGTGAGGGGACTTCATATCAGGAAAGAAAGCGCGATTATCTGGCGTGGCGTTATCGGGATGCGGTTGTTTTTCCCGCAGCGGCGGGTTTGCTGGATAAAGAAAGTTGGAGCAGGTTGCTGCAACACTTCAGCGTTTGAAAACGGATTCCTGGCAATTCGAGCATTGGGTGGGGAAACTGTCTTGCGAGTTTTGCAGGGTGCGCCATGTGCACCGCATCTGCTGTTGTCATTGGTTGGTGCACGCGGTGCACCCTACGACTACCTCCGCTTTTGCGGGCGGATTACCGGGTCTTCTTGAACAACAATGGCAATATTATCTATCACGATGTATTCATTAGGATACAGAAGCCATGTATATTGTCAAAAGATTAGATGAATTTGATAAATGGCTGGATGGTTTGAAGGATCGCCCTACCAGGATCCGCTTAATTCGTCGCCTGGATAAAGCCAGGCAAGGCTTGCTGGGTGATGTTAAGCCCGTGGGTGAAGGGGTGTTTGAAATGCGTGAGTTTTTTAGCTCGGGTTGGCGCATGTATTACGTCCAGCAGGGCTGGTACCATCATTCTGATGCTTGGAGGTGGTGATAAAGCAACACAGAGTAAAGATATTCAAAAAGCCATTCAGCTGGCTAATGATCTGGGGGAAAACGGCCATGAGTAAAAAAATATTTTTAAATGAAATTGCTGAATTTGATGTGTCGGATTATTTGCGTGATGACGAGGATATTGCTGAATATTTAACGCAAGTGTTGGCTGAAGGTGATAGCAATGAATTACTACGTGCTATTGGTTACATTGCAAAAGCACGTGGCATGACTCAACTGGCTAAGGAAACAGGCCTGGGTCGTGAAAGTCTTTATAAATCTTTTCGTGCAGGCTCAAAACCTCAGTTTGAAACGGTATTTAAAGTGCTGCATGGGCTTAATATTAATTTAAAAGCAATTCCTAAAGAAGTTGGCACATGAGTTCGAGAAAAGTGCTTAATAATGTGTCCGATTTTACTTGATCAGAACAACCTATCGAGGTGTCCGAAATTACTTGACCACCACATTCCCGCACAAAATCCGCAGTCCTGAAAAAACTGCGGTCGTACGAGATTCCGATATAAGGCGCGATCTCCCGCCTGATTTCGTAACGCAGTCGGAACCCCAGTTCGATATTGTTGAGTCCCTGTCCGGTAGTGAATTTCTCCACCTTTTGCACTGCCGCATGAGATTGATGCGCTTGATGCCACCGCATGTGGTGCGGAGAGCATGGTTGCCAACGCTTAAGCATGGTTCTGCGGATGAAAACGCACGTATTTTGCTGATTTGGGCGCTTGGTGTGGAGTGTGATGAATTGTGGCGTGCCTGCGAGGGTTTTTCCCTGTATTTGCAGGATATGCCTTCTCTGGCGCCTGTTCTGGTGACAGATGTGGCTGATTTTGCCTATTTCTCCCGGCTGGGGTGGTTGGTGGAATATCTGCCGGAGCTCGAAGGCGAGGGGCAGTCCTACCAGGAAAGAAAGCGTGATTATCTGGCGTGGCGTTATCGGGATGCGGTTGTTTTTCCCGCAGCAGCGGGTTTGCTGGATAAAGAAAGTTGGAGCAGGTTGCTGCAACACTTCGGCGTTTGAAAACGGATTCCTGACAATTCGAGCATTGGGTGGGGAAACTGTCTTGCGAGTTTTGTAGGGTGCGCCATGTGCACCGCATCTGCTGTTGTCATTGGTTGGTGCACGCGGTGCACCCTACGGCCACCTCCGCTTTTGCCCACCTGCCTGCGGCGTGAAGCAATCTAGCAGAGAAGGTGGCAAAGGTACTGGGTGGCCACGGCCCGTTGGGCCTTGTCATGACGGGGTCAGGGTGCAAATATTACCACTTCCATCTTTCTATGTTTGAACACTCTCGTTTGGAATAGGCGTGTTTTAAGCGAGAAGGAGAGGAGATAGAAACCAGGTCTACTTTTGGCCATTGAGGCTGTTCGCAATGGTGGAGTGGGCAGTTTGTTGTAGAGCCACGAGCTTGAGTTAATCAGACTGCTGAGTTTGATTCAATTGGCTTTCCACCGAACGGCGCAACTTTGATTTCCTCTGCTCGTTTGCGTGTTTGAGCAATATCGTAACTGTTTTGCATTCGCATAAGCGTATCCATTGACACACCAAAGGCTTTCTCAATGCGTAATGCCATTTCTGGCGACAGATGTGCGCGCTCATTCAGCAATGCTGAAAGTGCCGTTCGTGAAACACCCAGTACTTCGGCTGCGTTGCTTACAGATAGAGCTAATGGTTCAATAATTTCATGTTTGATAAAGCTGCCGGGATGGGCAGGACTTTTCAAGCGAATTTCAATGTTAGCGTTCATAGTCATCTCTTAGTGGTAATCTTCAAAATTGAGATCGATGATCTTGATTTCATTCTTATCGATCCGGAATGTCATTCGCCAATTTTTGGTGACAAACAGGCTCCATGTACCTTTGCGGCTGCCAGTCAGTATGTGAGCTTTCCAGTTTGGTATGGTGTGCAATTCGTTCTCTTTTTCCATATCCTGAAGAAAGGACACCATACGCCTGATTTTAGCGAGAACATCGGGCGGTAATCCACTGGCATCATCGCTTTCGATGAATCTCCGTAATCCTTTATGTACAACACTTTTGATCTTCATTAGTTCAGCCTGCTGGATTGAACTGTATTGTGTAGGGTTACACAATACACTGCGCTGTAACAGAATGTACAAAATTATCTGTTTCCTTTATTGTTAGGATAGCTCTGGATTGCCACTTGGCTACGCCTCCTCGCATGACGGGGTCGAGGTTGAAAAGGTACTGGGTGGCCACGGCCCGTTGGATCTTGCCATGACGTGATGTTGTTATTGCCGATATCTGGATATATAAGATTGAAATTTCGTCATCTTTATCCCCAGACGACTGATCCGGTACATAATCTCGATCGCTGCCTCCTGGGTTATCAATGCTGCTAAGATAATCCGGCGGATATTTACCCGACATAAAATAACGCGCATCCATTGTTGGTTTGACGATGAAATTTTCCCAAGCCATTCAAGCCAACGTTGCTTTGTGCTGTGGATTAATTCGGACGTTAGATTTCATAAAGAACTACCATTACATTTTATCGACAAGTGTTGGAGATTTTCGATGACCACTTCAGCAGAATCTGTATTAGATCAAGCACTAAAACTTCCTGCAAACGACCGCGCAGCTTTAGTGGAAAACCTGATTCTCAGCCTGGATAAGCCTGATCCGTTACTGGACGCTCAATGGTTGAAAGAAGCCGAGGATCGACTTGCTGCATACCGAACTGGTGAGCTTACGGCGGTAGATGCTGAGCAAGTTTTTGCAGATCTGGGGAAGCAGGTTTGAAGATTTGCTTTCTGCCACCTGCTCGCCGTGAATTAAAGGATGCAGTTCGATCCGGCGCTGTCAGATGAATCGGTTTCCGTATGGACTCATCTATGTCGTGTCAGATCAGGAAATTTTCATTATCGCCGTCGCACATCTGCATCGGTCGCCTGAATACTGGCGGTCGCGCACGGATGAAATCTAATCTTGCGCCCGTCTGTAGTGGTCAAGTAATTTCGGACATCCTGATAGATTGCCAGACGCGTTCCATCTTGAGATTGAGGAAGAAGCACTCGGCTACGCTTCCTTGCGAGGACGATGAGAGTCGGTGCACATGGTGCACCCTACACTCCAGATTTATAATCTGTGATTTACGGATCTTGTGGGAATGAAGTAGTCAGAACAATACTGCAGTCGCTGGATTGCCACGTTGGCGTGAGCATAGTTGGTTGAGTTGGTGCGTGGAGCGCATTCTACGCGGCTGCTGCGCACGCATGGATGATTAAAACCACAGCTGTACGCCGGTCACAAAGCGAACCTGGCTGGAATCCCCCTCTTCTTCCCGCACAAAATCCGCAGTCCTGAAAAAACTGCGGTCGTACGAGATCCCGATATAAGGCGCGATCTCCCGCCTGATTTCGTAGCGCAGTCGGAACCCCAGTTCGATATTGTTGAGTCCCCGTCCGGTGGTGAATTTTTCCACTTTTTGCACTGCCGCATGGGCTTCAAAACGTCCTTGCAGGATCAGCCGTTGTGTCAGCAGGAAATCGCGGGATGTCTGGAAGCGCACAGAAACATCCCCCTCCTGGCTGATAAAGAGTGCAGATTCTATTTCGTAGCGATAGGGAGCAAGCCCTTGAAATCCGATAACTGCATGCGCCCGGGCGACGTCTTTCCCTCTGAAGGTTTGCGTCTCTCCGCGTATGCCGATCTGGAAATCATAGTATTTTCCGATAAATCTGCCGTACAGAAGCTGTATATCAATGTCGTGATCTGCCTTGAAAGCCGTATTTCGCTCGCCTTCGGTTTTGAACCACAGGCGGTTAAAATCGCCTCCGTACCAACCCTGTATATCCCAGCGGAAATCGCTGTCATCTCCTCCCGGGCGGTATTCGAGAACATCGGTGCGCAGAAACGCATGGTTCTGGTCGCTATGAGTCGGATGATGGTATTCGCCCCGGGTATGAGGCCGATCAGACAAGGTCTGTTTTTCCTTGTTGAGTAAGGTTTCTGCATTTGCCATCGGCATATCCGCAGCCGGGAACAGAATCACAACGATGCCAACCACAAATTGTGGGCAGGATTTCAAGATTTTGTCCCGGAAGCTGCTTTCAGAACCTCGACCACACGGAACATCCCCGTTTCCATATGCAGGAGCAGGTGGCAGTGGAAGGCCCATGGGCCAGGCGCATCTGCGGTAATGGCCACGGAAACACGCTCGGCCGGCTTGACAAGCACCGTGTGCTTGCGCGGGAGGTACGCACCAGCGCCATTTTCCAGATACATCCACATGCCATGCAGATGCATCGTGTGTTCCATCATCGTATCGTTGACAAAAATCCAGCGCAGCCGCTCCCCATAACGAAAGAGGATGGATTCACTCGTATCCGAGTATTTTTCACCATCGAATGACCATATGAAGCGTTCCATATGACCCGTGAGGTGAATTTCGAACTCACGCTCCGGTTCGCGCTGGTCAGGATAAGGTTGGAGGCTCTTCAAGTCAGTGTAGACCAGCACCTGGCGACCATCTTCTCCCAGTCCGATACCCGGTTCATCCATGCGGTTCTGCGTGAAGTCTGGAATGAACTGGTTGCCGGATCCATGATCATCAGCACTATGCCTGACCGGTTGGCTGTCGAGGTGCCCGGGTTGGACGTGCTCACCAGACGTGCCATGCAGGTTCTGCTTTGCGTGTTCCCCATGATGCATGTCCGATGTGTCGTGGTGCATGCTTTTGTCCGGCCTGCTCTGGATTACATTGCCAAGTTCATGGCTGCTGTGATCTGTGTCATTTGTGTGTTGCATGCCCATATCTGCCATGGTGCGCAGCGGGCGAGGCCGCCGTGGTGGAATGGCTGCGGCCATCCCGGGACGGGGCGCCAGCGTACCGCGTGCAAAACCACTGCGATCCAGTGTTTCTGCAAAAATTGTGTAAGCGCGCTCTTCTTTGGGCTCAACGATGACATCGTAGGTTTCAGCCGGGCCGATACGGAATTCATCCACTGCAACAGGTTGTATATTCTGCCCATCCGCCTGCACTACGGTCATCCTGAGGCCGGGAATACGGATGTCCTGAAAGGTCATCACTCCTACCTGGATGAAACGTAACCGTATGCGCTCCCCGGGGCGAAACAACCCCGTCCAGTTTGCTGCCGAAGTCATCCCATTCATGAGATAGGTATAGGCATAGCCGGTCACATCTGCCAGATCCGTTGGATCCATTCGCATCTGGGACCACATCAAGTAATTGTCGAGTGCCGGGCGCCAGCCATCCCGCATCGCATCCTGGATAAAATCACCCAGAGTACGCTTCTGAAAGTTGAAATAGCCGGGTTGCTTTTTGAGCTTTGCGATCATTGAATCCACCGAAGAAAAGCTCCAGTCCGAAAGCATGATCACATATTCGCGATCGTACCTGACCGGATCCGGCTCAATCGGATCAATAATCATCGGCGCATATACGCCCGCCTGCTCCTGGCCTCCCGAATGACTGTGAAACCAGTACGTGCCGTACTGCCTGATCGTGAACCGGTAGGAGAAGGTCGCCCCCGGCTCGATGCCCGGAAAACTGACGCCGGGCACACCATCCATTTCAGAAGGCAGGAGAATTCCGTGCCAATGTATTGAAGAAGTCTCATCCAGGTGATTGGTGACATTCAGGGTAATGTCCTGCCCTTCGCGCAGGCGCAGCAAAGGCCCGGGAACCGTACCATTGATGGTTGTAGCGGTTGCAGTGTGATCGCCAATGCGAAATGGGGTTCTGGCAATAGCGAGGTGGATCACATCGCCACTCAACTGCGTAGCGGGGGAAGCTGTATTCAGGACATCAGATCGGGCATAGGTCGGCAGCATCCAGTCCAGAGCGGTAAATGTGCCCAGTGCACCGGATCTTTTCAGAAAAGCACGTCTTGAAATCAGATCATTCATTCCTGGTGGTTTTTAGGAAGATCCCCAGCAGATCGTTCAGAAATCGTCTTCCCGCAGGCGTGGGTCGGATGCAATCGTGCTGCCAGTCGATCAGGCCGCGCTGTTCGGCAACGGTTAGCTGCTGCTGAATCGATGCAATCGTTAATCCGGTACGGGTATGAAATAATCCAGGGTCAAAACCATCCGTCAGGCGCAGCGCATTCATCATGAATTCAAAAAACCGGTCTTGCGGCCCCACTTCCTGCTCTGTTGCAAGCAGATTCTCAAGACAGGCATTTCCAGCCATGGCCTGCTCCAGATATTGCCTGGGATGTTTATGGCGCATCTGCCGGATGATTTTGTCTCGAAAACTGATTTTGCTGTGGGCGCCGGCCCCGATTCCCAGATAATCCCCGTATTGCCAGTAATTCATATTGTGCATACACGACTTGCCGGGTTGAGCAAACGCCGAAGTCTCGTAGTGCCGGTAGCCTCGTTCCGCCAGAGTTTGCTCGATCATGATCTGCATGTCGGCTGATGTGTCCTCGTCCGGCAATTGCGGTGGATAACGATAAAATGGAGTATTGGGCTCGATGGTCAGATGATAGGCGGAAATATGCGCCACGCCCCAGTTACAGGCTGTTTCAATATCCTGCAACGCTTCGTCCCAGGTTTGCCCCGGCAGCGCATACATCAAATCCAGATTGATATTGCTGAAATGCTGTAGTGCCTGCTCAACGGCGCGAGCGGCTTCGGCACCATCGTGGATACGACCTAATGCCTGCAAATGCCGGGAATTGAAGCTTTGAATGCCGATGGATAACCGGTTGATTCCAGCAGATCGAAAATCCGTGAATTTTTGCGCTTCCAGTGTGCCCGGATTGGCTTCCAGCGTAATTTCAATCTCGGGAATAAAAGGCAGCAGCATGCGCGCATACGAAAGAATTGCATCGATGGCGGTTGCACTGAACAGACTCGGTGTTCCCCCTCCGAAAAACACACTGGTGACCGGACGTCCCCAGATCTGCGGTAGCGCAAGTTCCAGATCACGCTTGAGTGCTGCTACATATTCGGATTCAGGAAGATTGCCATCAGGATTGATTGCGTGCGAGTTGAAGTCACAATAAGGACATTTTTTAACGCACCAGGGCAAGTGAATGTACAGCCCCAAGGGAGGCAGTTCAGTCAGATGAGGGGATTTTGAATCCGGTACGGATAAAACGGGCATATCTTTCTTCAAGCCGACCGTATGGTCGTAAATACGTTATGCCGATACGATCGGTGCTGTTTTGTTTTCTGACAGCATGCGTACCAGCCTGGCAAGTGCCTTGCCACGGTGACTGATCCTGTTTTTTTCCTCGATGGAAAGTTCGGCGGCTGTTTTATCCAGCTCCGGAAGAAAAAAGTGTGGGTCATAACCAAATCCACCCTGACCGATCGGTTCGGCAATAATTTCTCCATGCCAGGTATCTTCGATGATGATGGGTTGCGGATCGCGCCCATGACGTAACAGGACGATGACACAGCAGTAATAGGCCCGGCGATCGGACTGGCCATGTAGTGCCTCGGCCAGCTTGCGGTTGTTACGTTCGTCCGAGCGGGGTTCTCCTGCATAACGGGCAGAAAATACGCCGGGATCCCCTCGCAGGGCGCTGACGCATATTCCGGAATCATCTGCCAGCGCAGGCAATCCGGTTGCAAGACTCGCGTGCCGTGCCTTGGTCAGCGCATTCTCAACAAAAGTCATGTGAGGTTCCTCTGCTTCTGTGACCCCGAGGGATGACTGCGTCATCACTTCGATGCCCAGCGGAGCCAGCAATTTTCTGATCTCGGCAAGTTTTCCCGCATTATTGCTGGCGATGACGATTTTGTTCAGGGATGGCTGCATGATGGCGCTGCGTTATTGTCAGGAAACAGTGATTTCAAGTGCCTGACGTTGCAGATCAAACAGTTCCTGCAACCCCTGTTGCGCCATATTCAGCATGACATCCAGTTCCTGACGGCTGAAAACGACTTTTTCCGCTGTGCCCTGAACTTCCACCAACCCCAGGCTGCCGGTCATGACGACATTCAGATCCGTATCGCAACCGGAATCTTCTGCATAATCCAGATCCAGAAGGGGTTGGCCTTGCAGGATGCCCACTGAAACGGCGGCAACATGATCTCTGATCGGATTTTTTGAAATCATTTTTTCCGCCTGCAAATGTCTGATGGCATCAGACAGCGCGACGAATGCGCCGGTAATACTGGCGGTACGGGTACCTCCATCCGCCTGAATGACGTCGCAGTCGATCTGAATGGTGCGTTCACCGAGTTGTTCCAGAGCTAGCACAGAACGCAATGCTCTCCCGATCAGGCGCTGGATTTCCATGGTGCGCCCCGACTGTTTACCCCTGGCAGCTTCACGCAGCATTCGCTCGCCTGTGGAACGGGGCAACATGCCGTACTCTGCCGTTAACCAGCCCTGGCCGGCTCCCTTGAGAAATGGTGGAACTTTTTCGATGACGCTGGCGGTACAAATGACCTTGGTTGCGCCATATTCAATCAGCACCGAGCCTTCGGCATGCTGGATATAGCGGCGGGTTATTTTGACTGGGCGCATTTGCGCAGGCGTACGGTGATTGTATCGCGGCATATTGATTATCTGTTTTTACATCGGGAAAGGATCATTTCAGCGCACTGTCGGATAACGTCATCAGGCGGAGAAATGGTAAGCAGGCTTGGCAGGAGAGCCCGATGATACCGTCAAGACCTCGTAGCCATCGTCGGTAACCAGTATCGTATGTTCCCATTGTGCGGACAGGCTGCGGTCCTTGGTAATTACTGTCCATCCATCCGGAAGTTGCTTGATGGCAGCCTTGCCTGCATTGATCATGGGCTCGATTGTGAAAATCATGCCAGGCTTGAGCTCGATGCCTGCACCGGCGCGACCATAGTGCAGTACCTGGGGATCTTCATGAAACTTTGCGCCGATACCATGCCCGCAGAATTCCCTGACAACACCGTAACCGGTTTTTTCTGCCAGACGTTGAATCACGTAGCCGATATCCCCCAGGTGCTTGCCCGGGCGTACTTCTTCGATTCCGCGCCACATGGCTTCATAGGTGAATTCGCACAATCGTTTGGCCTGGATGGAAGGTTCACCCGCGTAATACATCCGGCTGGTATCACCATGATAACCTTGATAGATAACGGTGATATCGAGATTGACAATGTCTCCTTCTTTGAGCTTTTTATCTCCTGGCACGCCGTGACAAACCTGGTGGTTCACAGAAGTACAAATAGATTTTGGGTAAGGGCTGTAACCAGGTGGTGCGTAATTCAGGGGAGCCGGTATTGTTTTCTGTACATCGACCATATAACGATGGCAAAGCGCATCCAGTTCGCCGGTTGTGATGCCAGGTACTACATGGGGTTCGATGTAGTCGAGTACCTCGGATGCTAATTTTCCAGCGACACGCATGGTTTCAATTTCCTGCGCTGTTTTAATATGAACTGCCACGCCCACTCCAGATTGTTCCAACGATCATAATTAATATTTCAGAAAATCCATGAAAAACCATAGATAGACAATTTGTTAATTTTACTACTTGAGAAATGCTCGCGGCCAGCTTTTATAAGCGGCTGCATTCGGTAACTTCAAGCTGCGTGCTCGGGAGCTGGTGAGCCAGCTGCTGAATGTTTTCAGTGATTTGTTCAGTCGGGTTGCGAATCACAAACTCAAATTGCTCCAGAGTTTGTTCGTCATACGTTGCGTGTTCCACACCCTGGCTTTTTAAGTCTGCTACCCATGCCATTGCATCGGAATTGTTCGATAGGATTGCCAGTGAAATTGCATTATGCCATGGGTTATCCGCATTTTCATGGATATGCAGATGAGGAATTGCCAGTTTTTTCAATTGCTCGATCTGCTTTGCAGTTTCATATGCGTTTTGTAATGGTGGAATATGTACCCAATTAAACGTGATTTTCCCTTGAGTGTTTTCAGTAACATGCTCTTTTCCTGTTTTCCATTCGGAAATTTTCATTCTGGCCAGTCTGGCAACAGGCACTACCAAATTTTCCCATCTGAGGCATGCGACCTTTGCCGGCAATAACTCTATTTTCTCAGGGTGAATCAACGGTTTTTGTACGGAAGATTTATTTTTCGGCACGCTATGAAAGTAAAAAGCAGCGCCCATATTTGCCAGCAGCAAAAAAAGAAACAGTTTTTTCATCTTGTGTTTACGCGTAAACAACAGCAGCGTTTACTGGAACTAACAAATCTTGCTAGAATACAGGTATATATCTGTCTTTTTATTAAAAACCAACCTTTATAGCCCATAACAATCATGAAATTCATTGGAACCACTGTAGCAGCAATCGCACTTATATTTTCCGGCCTCGTGTTTGCCGAATCCTCAGCCGCAGACGATGTTGAGAAAGGCAAAGAAATTGCAGCCGGAATATGTGCAGGCTGCCACAATGCTGATGGTAACAGTACCATTCCTATTTATCCCATTCTTGCCGGGCAGGATTCTGGATATACCGCCAAGCAATTGCGTGATTTCAAGGCGGCGGGTGGAGAAGTCGCCGCACGTGACAACATGATTATGGCGCCCATGGTGGCAACATTAAGCGAGAGCGACATTGAAAACCTTGCTGCTTACTATTCGCAACAGCAACCCAAACCCGGAACGGCGGGTAATGCATCACTGGCAGAGGCAGGAAAAAGACTTTACCAGGGCGGAAATCTGGAAAACTCTATTCCTGCCTGCTCCAGCTGTCATTCTCCCAATGGGCAGGGCATTCCACCACACTATCCAAGAATTGATGGTCAGCACGCCGCCTACACACTCTCCCAGTTGCAGGCGTTTCGTCTGGGAACACGCAAGAATGATACCAATAACACCATGCGAATGATCGTTTCACGCATGAGTGAACAGGAAATGGAAGCAGTCTCTGAGTATATCTCCACGCTCAGATAATTCTTTATTTATCTGACATGATCAACAGGAGGCATTCATTAGGAATCAGCCTCCTGTTTTTGTATTATCGTAATAAGGCAGCCTCTGATCTCTGATGCAGGTTGCTGAAATACCCCTCGAATATGTCCACGCCCTTTCGCGAGCGTGTGGCTTCGGCCATCATAGTGTCCGTCCACGAAGAAACTTCGTCGACAGAGTCAGCGCACATCGACATGTGCTGCGTCCTAGTCGCTATTTGCCAAGCGCCGTAACGATCTGGTCGGTGTTGAATTGCATCAATCGCTCGTAAGTCGGCACTGGGCCAGCGGTTTCCGACAATGCTTCTGGATAAAGATTTCCTCCGAGTTGGGCCCCAGTAGCCTGAGCAATTTGTTTGATCAGGCGAGGATCGTTTGAATTCTCGATGAAATAGACGCGTACGTGTTCGGCCTTGATCTGATCGATGAGCTTTGCAACGTTCGCCGCAGATGCTTCAGTTTCGGTCGAAAGTCCTTGAGGTGCCAGGAACTGCACGCCATACTCCTTGCCATAGTAGCCAAATGCATCATGACTGGTTAGGACCTTGCGCCGTTCGATTGGAATAGTCGTGATTTTTGCACGGATCGATTTATCCAAATCATTCAGGCGCTGACGATATGCCGCTGCATTTTTCTTAAAGACCTCAGCATCGTCGGGGGCCACTTTGGACAATGCCGTTTCGATGTTGTTTACCCAGACTAACACATTCGGAATACTGTTCCAGACATGAGGATCCGTGACTACTTTGCCACCTTCTTCAAACGTGTGCGTCTTAATGCCCTGTGATACGACAACCGGCGCGACCTGAGCACCCGAGGCCTTGGCGAGCCGTTGGAACCATGTTTCCAGTTCTTCTCCACTGACAAAAGTTGCTGCCGCTTCGCGGATGGACTTGGCATCGCCCGGAGAAGGCTCAAACTCATGAGGATCACCGTTGGCCGGCACAAGACTCTTGACGATGACATGATCTCCGCCGACGTTCTTTACTACATCGGCCAGGACGGTGAAGCTCGCGACGACATTGATCGTCTTGGCCACAGCCACCTGTATGCAGACCATGAAAACTACGGTGCAGCCAGCGGCGCGAAAGAATCGCTGAAATCGCATTCAGACTTCTTCTTATCTCAGCCCGATAGGTGCGAGCGGTTGAATCGTCGCATCAGCAGGCCAGAAGGCGCTGCTAACAGCGAAATGACATAGAGAATGCTGGCCACGAGAATAATCGTGGGTCCGGACGCGAGCTCCAGGTAATAGGACAGCAGCAGGCCCAGATAGCCGGAAAGAATCGCGACAATCGCAGCCAGCGCTGCCATAGTGAACAGTGTTCTTCCCCAAAGTTGGGCGATCGCAGCCGGCAGTATCATCATCCCGACGGCCATGAGGGTGCCCAGCGTTTGGAACCCCGCGATGAGATTGATGACCAGGAGTAACAGGAATATCAGGTGATACAGTGCTCCTCGCCCCTTAACCGAACGCAGAAATGCCGGGTCGAAGCATTCGGCGACGAGTGGCCGATAAATCAATGCCAGGGTAATCAACGTAAAAGAGGTGATGCATCCCACCATCACAATAGCATCACGATCCACAGACAAAATCGTGCCGAACAAAACATGCAGCAAATTAATGTTCGAGCCGCGTAACGATACAATCAATACGCCCAGCGCAAGCGAAGCTAGATAGAAGGTTGCAAAACTGGCATCTTCTTTCAATACTGTAGCGCGGCTCACTGCACCAGATAACAACGCCACGGTCAGCCCCGCAATCATGCCGCCGATACCCATAGCAAACAGCGACAATCCTCCAGAGACAAGGAATCCAATTGCTGCGCCCGGCAAAACAGCATGGCTCATCGCATCTCCAACCAGACTCATTCTGCGCAGCATCAACACCACACCAACCGGGCCGGCACTCAGGCCAAGCGAAAGTGAAGCCACCAGTGCCCGACGCATGAATCCGTATTCGAAAAAAGGCTGAACAGCGGCAGCATAGAGACTCACGCGATGACTTCCGACTCTATGCAAACTGCAGCACCGTCGTTCCATGCTTCGGAATGATTGCGAGCACGCCTCAAATTGTCTTCGGTCATGACATCCGCAGTATTTCCCCATGCAATCGCCCGACGGGAAATTAACAAGGTTTCGGGAAAGTGTGCGCGCACCTGATCGAAGTCATGCAGCACGGCGATGACCGTACGGCCGCCATGGTGCCAATGGCGAACAATACTCAGCAGATCACGTGTCGTAGCGTCGTCGATGGTCGTGAAGGGCTCATCCAGCAGCACAACCCGTGTATTCTGAAGCAGCAGTCGTGCAAAAAGGACGCGCTGCATTTGTCCATCCGAGAGCGTCCCAACACGGCGACGTTCAAATCCCGATAGTCCGACAGCACTCAGTGCTGTCTCGGCTTGCTCGGCGATTTCGGACGTTACGCCACGAAAGGGCCCTAGTCGCCTCCAGGCACCAAGAATCACGACATCTGCCACGGTCAGCGGGAATTGCCGTTCAATGCGCGTCGCTTGAGGCAGGTATCCAAAATCGTCAGACGTGAGCAAGCCATAGTCGATGGTCCCTTCGACTTGTCCTCCTTCCCCGATCAGGGCTTTCAGCAACGTCGTCTTGCCAGCCCCATTGGGGCCGACAATAGCGGTCAAACTACCGGGAGAAAAAACGCCGGACAGGTGATGCACGGCAGGATGCCGGTCATAGCTCAATGTGACGTCGGACAAACGGATTGCATACGTATTCATGGAATAGCAATGGCCCAGATAATGGCCAACCATAGTGCGGCGAGCACGATAGCTACCCATAACAGGCGATATCCTACCCCTTTGGCCATGGTGGTTCGTTGATAGATGCTCTGTCCGCTTACAAGCGGTTTAGTGCGCGATGGTGTGTGAGAGTGCATAGAGGCAGGCTGATACGCTGAATTTTCAGTTTTGTTATATTATAACATAACGAGATAGCAATGAAGATGGGGAATCTCCAATCTGCTGCCTCTGTTTCATCAAATAGGATGCCTGCTTACAGCAGCGTTGGGTTGGGTGCATCTCCGTAGACGAGCTTGGGATCAAAGGTCTTGCTTGATTCAGTGAAGATCAGCTCGCTCCCCACGTCACGCTGCGCGGCCACTGGAACACGCCGATAGAAGCACGAGTGGTAGCCGACGTGACAGCTCGCGCCGGAGCCAGAGATGCGAACGCGAAGCCAGACTGCATCTTGGTCATCGTCAATGCGCATTTCCTCGACCGTCTGCACCAGGCCACTGGTTGCGCCTTTGTGCCACAGCGTCTGCCTTGATCGGCTCCAGTAGTGCGCCTCGCCGGTCTCAATAGTCTTCTCCAGGGCTTCGTGATTCATGTAGCCCAGCATCAGTACTTCGCCGCTATCAGCATCGGTGGTAACGCAAGCGATCAGGCCGTCCCGATCGAATTTGGGAGCCAGCTCTCGGCCTTCCTCGACCTGCTCGACGGAAGTTCTAGGGTTCAATGCCACTCGCGCAGCAGCGTCGATGGGGCGGGATGTATCAAGATTGGAATTCATGTGTTTTCCTTGTCATATTTCATGCAGCGTAGCGTCGGTGTTCGCATGGAGTTTTGTGCATCAGCCGACAGGTGCCGCATCTTCGTTTTCTGAAAGATTTCCAGGATTTGCAGGTGGGGCAAGGTGGCCTGCAAGCCCCGGCTTCTGAGTCCGGTTGATTCAGGCATCAAACGCTCCTGTGATTTCCTTCGACCCCGATTCCAGGAACCGAATTGCCGCGCCTTGTGGTCGCCCGAGCAGTGCTTCGTCTCGAACGACGCAGTGCCCACGCACGACCGTGTGGATGGGCCAGCCGGTGACCATCCAGCCGTCATACGGCGTCCAGCCGCTGACACTGGCAATCCAATCATTGCGGATCATGCGACGCGCCTTTAGATCGACGATGCTGAAGTCTGCATCATGGCCCAGAGAAATGCGGCCCTTACCCTCAATACCAAAGATACGGGCCGGGCCGGCACTGGTGAGATCCACAAGCCGTTGCAAGCTCAGGCGGCCGGCATGCACATGGTCGAGCATCAGTGGCAGCAAGGTCTGTACGCCGGTCATCCCGCTAGGGGACTGCGGGTACGGCTTCGCCTTTTCCGGTAGCGTGTGCGGAGCATGATCGCTGCCGATGACATCAACCACGCCGTCGCGGATCGCTTGCCATAGGGCATGTTGATGGTACTGTTCCCGCACTGGCGGGTTCATCTGTGCCAGGCTGCCCAAGTGTTCGTAGCATTCAGGCGCTTGCAGCTGCTGATCAATAAAATTCATATCTTATTCTCCTGGCTGCCCAAGTGTTCGTAGCATTCAGGCGCTTGCAGGGTTAGATGGTGAGGGGTGACTTCCACCGACACACGGTGCTTGTGCCCAACAAGATAGGTCATTTCCTCGGCGCTGGAGACATGCAGGATGTGCAGCCGGCGGCTGGCCTCTGCCGCCAGGCGTACGATGCGGCGGGTCGCCATCAGTGCGCTTTCAACGTCACGCCAGACCGGATGTTGGCGCACATCCGCGCTTTCCAGAGCAATGGTTTTTCGCTCGCGCAACCGACTTTCATCCTCAGCATGAACAGCCAAACGCCGCTTGCCGTGGTGCAGGATGAGGCGCAATACCTCATCGTCGTCGGCCAAAAGATCACCGAAGGAACTGCCCATGAAGATCTTGACGCCAGCACAGCCGGGCAGGTTTTCCAGCGCAGCCAGCTGCTCGATATTTACGGCCGAGCCGCCGACGTAGAAGGCAAAATCGCACCACGCACGTTCGCGGGCGGCATCGAGCTTGGCGTGCAGATCGGTCTTGCCCAACGTCAGCGGAAAGGTATTTGGCATTTCGAACACAGCGGTGATACCACCGAGTACCGCTCCACGGGTGCCGGCCTCCAGGTTCTCCTTGTGCAACAGGCCAGGCTCGCGGAAATGCACTTGACTGTCGATGACACCCGGAAGCACGTGCAGACCGGTGGCGTCCAGCCTGGTATCGGCGCTCCATGCACCTTGCAAGTTGCCCAGTGCAACGATGCGGCCATCCGCGCAGGCTACGTCGATACGTTCGGTGCCGTTGGGGGTGATGACAGTTCCGCCTTGCACCAGAAGATCGGCATGACAGCTCAACGATTGCGGAGGCAAATTGCCTGTAGTGTTCACGAAGCAGCTTCCGGTTTGTTGGCCGCAGCAGAGGTTTCATGGCCGTTCAGGAGAACACACAGACGGTGTTGCGATGCTTTGCGCGCAGCAAAGTCTGGGGCTTGAGCTGCCAGCTGTAGCTGCGCCACGGCTTGCGTCAAAGGCATTACGCCCAAGTCCTCCCCGTCACGGCTGCGGATGGCAATAGAAGCTGTGTCGCGTTCCTTGGCCCCGACGACCAGCAGGAAAGGGATGCGCTGTAGCGTTTGCTCACGAATCTTGTAGCCAATTTTCTCGTTGCGTACATCGGTTTCGGTGCGCAGGCCCGCGCCGCGCAAAAGCTGGGCAACATCCTGCGCGTAAGTGGCGTGATCGTCGGTGATCGATAGCACCATGGCTTGTACCGGTGCCAGCCAGGCGGGCAGCTTGCCGGCGTGATGCTCAATTAAAATGCCCGTGAAGCGCTCCAGCGAACCAAACAGTGCACGGTGCAGCATGACCGGTTGCTTGCGCTGGTCGTTTTCATCAACATACTCGATCCCGAATCGTTCGGGCAGATTCATGTCCACCTGGAGGGTGCCGCATTGCCAGTCCCGTCCGATGGCGTCGCGCAGCACGAATTCGAGCTTGGGGCCGTAGAAGGCACCTTCGCCAGGGTTGAGCTGGTAGGTCAGCTCCATGCCTTTCAGCGTCCGGATCAGCGCGCCTTCGAGCAAGTCCCAGGTCGCTTCATCGCCCATGCGGTTGTCGGGCCGGGTCGAGAGCTTGATGCGCACGTCCTCGAAGCCAAACTGGTGATAGATGTCAAGCACCAGGGTCACGATCTCGCGGCATTCCGCGTCCATCTGCTGCGGGGTGCAGTAGATGTGCGCATCATCCTGGGTGAAGTGGCGCACGCGCAGCAAGCCGTGCAGCGCGCCCGAAGGTTCGTAGCGATGCACCTTACCGAACTCGCCCATGCGGATTGGTAAGTCTCGGTAGCTTTTGAGGCCATGCTGGTACAGCAATACGCTGCCCGGGCAGTTCATTGGCTTGAGTGCAAGCGCGCGGCCATCTTCGGTCTCGGTGGTGAACATGTGATCGCGGTAGTTCTGCCAGTGGCCGGAGATTTCCCACAGGCTGCGATCCATCACGTCGGGTGAATTCACTTCCACATAGCCGGCGTCCTGCTGGCGGCGTCGCATGTAGGCGATCAATTCCTGGAACACTGCCCAACCGCGCGGGTGCCAGAAAACGGCACCCGGCGCATCTTCTTGAAAGTGAAACAGATCCAGTTCCCGACCCAGCTTACGGTGGTCACGCTTTTCTGCCTCCTCGATACACTGAATATACGCATCGAGCTGTTTCTTGCTGGCCCAGGCCGTGCCGTAGATGCGCTGAAGCTGCTCGTTCTTTGCGTTCCCACGCCAGTAGGCTCCCGCCAATTTGGTGAGCTTGAATGTTTTGAGAAGGCGCGTATTGGGCACATGTGGGCCACGGCACATGTCCACGTATTCCTCGTGGAAATACATGCCCATTTGCTGTTCGTCGGGCATGTCCTCGATCAGACGCAGCTTGTAATCTTCGCCGCGCTGCTTGAAGATGCGGATCACCTCTTCGCGCGGCAGCACACGCTTAATGACGTCGTAGTCATTGGCAATCAGCGTCTTCATCCGCGCTTCAATGGCGGCCAAGTCGTCGGGCGTGAAGGGGCGCTCGTAGGCGATGTCGTAGTAGAAGCCGTCCTCAATGACCGGGCCGATTACCATCTTCGCATTCGGGTAGAGTTGCTTAACGGCATGGCCGATCAGATGGGCACAGGAGTGCCGGATGATTTCCAGTCCTTCCTCATCCCTGGGTGTGATGATCTGCAACACCGCGTCGTGGTCGATCACCTCGCACGCATCGACGAGCCGACCATCAAGCCTGCCTGCCACGGTGTTCTTAGCCAGTCCAATACCGATCGCTGCCGCAACTTGGGCAACAGTGACGGGTTGTTCAAAGCGTCGCGTCGAACCATCTGACAAGGTAAGTGTGATGACGGGATGAGAAAGTGCCATGCTTATGTTTCAAAACTCATTCTGGATGGCCTTGTAGCCACGTACCAGCGCGTTGTTGGTACGCGCCACATCCTCGGAGAATTCGCTGGCGGCGGCAGACACCTGGGGTAACGCGGCCAGATCGGTCTTGGGATCGATACGCTCAGTCGAGCGCACGTAGAAGCCCGCAGGCAGGTGGGCACCATCGACCACAGCGTTATAGCGAACCACGCAGCCATCATCAACCGTACAGTTGAATAACACGCTGTTGAAGCCAATAAAAACCCCGTTTCCTATCGTGCACGGACCATGAACGATGGCGCGATGGGCGATGGAGGTGTGCTGTCCGATGCGCACGCTGGCACCGGACTTGGAATGGATGACCACACCGTCCTGGATGTTGGAGTGGGCGCCGATCACGATGGGGTCGATATGGCCATTGGCATCCATCTCATCCGCGCGAATAACCGCATAGGGGCCAATGAACACGTTCTCTTCAACGATCACCAGCCCGCACAGGATGGCGGTCGGATCAATAAAAGCGCTGGGATGGATGTGCGGCAGATCGCCGCGCGGGTTCTTGCGAATCATGCAGACCTTTCTTTATATGTGTTTGTTGTGGCGGGACGGCGGTGTCCCAGTGGCGGCCATCGGCCGCATGGATGCGGAAGCCACCATCGGTACCTGTCGTCACCTCGGTCACATCCGCGCCGAAGACGGTTTCCAGCCGGTTGCTGGATTCGATCTTGCGCAGACGTTCACGGGTGTAGGGCGAGAGCATCTGGCTGGGATCGTAGACCTCCGGCAGATCCCAGGTGGGTCGGCGCGCCAGCAGACGGACGCGGTGGCCGAGTTTGAGTAGATTCACAGCAGCATCCACGCCGCTTTCGTAGCCACCGATGACAGTGTAGTGGCCGGGCACCAGTGTCTTCCAGTCCGGTATCCGTGCGTAGTGCAGGCACCGCTGTCCGCTGCGGGAGCGACTTTGAGTACCTTGCAGTTGCAGGCGATCGGCAGCTCATGTGCGTCAGCGATGAAGTTCAGGTAGTCCGCGTATTGCTGGCCGCTCAGATGCTCTGCGCCGGCGAAGATGGCAGGCGAACTTGCCTCGCTGACTGCATTCAGATCGGCCAGGCCGAAGGGATTGCTGTAGAAGGACGGGGTGATCAGCCGCGTCTGCGTCGGCCAGCGCCGGAACGACTCGCCCACGTGGTCGCTTTCCAGAACACTGTATTGCAGACCTGGTAACTTGTTCAGCATTAGGGCCATGCCGATTCCCGCCGCGCCGGCCCCGACGATGATCACGTCGAGTCGAGTCTCGTTATGCCGTGTTTCGGCTGCTGTCTGATGAGAAGGGGTCAAGGGGTCAGCTCCCCGGTATGCGGAGCATTCACCGCCATGGAGACGGCAGCCAACACCTGCTCACTGCTTCTGAGGCGTTCAAACAAAACTGGATCGCGCCACTCCCGAGTGATTGCAGGCGAGAACTCGATGGCATCGAGGTCGATACGACCCATGCGCGGGTTGTCAGCATCCTCTCGGAAACACTGTGCGTAGCCGGTTTCCGTTTCGTGGACGATGACGGAGTGAAGTTGCATGTCGGCCTCGCCGTTGTTCATTTCGGTGAAAGTGAGTGCAACATCGACCAGCCGGAACAACAGACGTGAAAACTGCTCCGCACTGGGCGATACCGGAATCAGCACCCAGCGTTCGGAATGCTTGCGCATAGCAGCCAGGTAGTCCGGATCGTCGCCTGACCACAGTGCGACGGCATGGTCGAAGGCATCGATCAGGTCGTGCACGTATCCTTTGAGCAAGCCGAAGTCATAGATCATCTGACCGTTGTCGAACGCATGTGCCTCCAGCAGCAGTTCGACCTTGTACGAATGGCCGTGGATGGAGTGCGAACACCGTCGTGTGCTGCATCCGCGCACGATATGGGCGTTCTCGAACTTGAACAATTTACGGATCAGCACATGTCACCTGTCTGTCGGGAGCGAACGGGTGGCACCGGGTCGTACCCGCCTGGATGCAACGGCTGGCAACGTCCCAGGCGCAGCAGTGTGAGCCACGAGCCCTTGAACGCACCGTGCGTTCGCAACGCCTCGATGGCGTATTGCGAACACGTGGGATGCAATCGGCAATGTTGACTGAGCAGCGGGCTGATGAACAATTGGTAGCCGCGTACCAGCAGCACCAGCAAATCGGCGGGCCAGTGTCTCATGCGAGCTCCTTCGCAGCCGGCCGCAGCACCGGACCCGCAGGGGTGTCTTCAACCATGAAGCCTGCGGCTTCCAGCTCCTCGCGCAGTGCATCCGCTTTAGCAAAATCGCGATCCCGCCGTGCCTGTTCGCGCTTCTCCAACAGGGCTTTGATCGAGGCGTCGTCGGACGACTGCGCAGATGGCATCGATGTTGCAGGCCATAGCGCCCGCAGGGCAGTTTGCGGCGGCTGCTGTAGCAACCCCATCACTCCGGCAGACGCTAACAGAACAGATTTGGCATGCGCCCGTCGGACATCTGTGTTCGCATCGTCAAGTTGCGTTAGCAAGACGTGTAATCGCACCAGCGCGCCAGGGACGTTGAGATCATTCTTCAGTGCTTCCAGCACCTCCGGGTCAGGTGCAGTCTGCGGCAAGACAACGACCTGAGTGACTTTTGACAGACTTTCGTAGTAGTGTGTCAGGGTCTGTCGCGCAGCCAGAAGGCGCTGGGCATTCCAGTCCAATGACCGCCGGTAGTGAGTGGAGAGCAGCGCGAAGCGAATCGCTTCGCCCGGCGCCTGATCCAGCAGGTCGCGCACCAGGAGTACGTTGCCCAGCGACTTGGACATCTTTTGTCCATCTACGGTAACGAAGCTGTTGTGGACCCAGGTACGGCAGTAGAGCGCACCGTGCGCGCAGGTACCCTGGGCGATTTCGTTCTCGTGGTGCGGGAAGATCAGGTCTTGCCCGCCACCATGAATGTCGATGGTATGGCCCAGGTGTTGGCCGATCATGGCCGTGCATTCGACATGCCAGCCGGGTCGGCCGCGGCCCCAGGGGCTGTCCCAACCTGGCTGATCCGGCATCGAAGGTTTCCAGAGCACGAAGTCCGTCGGGTCGCGCTTGTACGGCGCCACCTCTACCCGGGCGCCGGCCAGCATGTCCTCGGTGCGCCGCCCCGAGAGCTGTCCATAGGCAGGGTAGGATGGCACATGGAACAGCACATGCTCCCGCTCGACGTAGGCGTGCCCCCGCTCGATCAATTCCCGGATCAGCTCGATGATGGCGGGAATGTGTTCGGTGACGCGCGGTTCCAGATCGGGCGGCAGAACGCCTAGCGCTCGCATATCGTCGTGGTAAGCGTCGATGTAGCGGTCGGTGATGGTGCCGATGGATACGCCGGCGGCCGCAGCGGCCGTGTTGATTTTGTCGTCGACATCGGTGAAGTTGCGGGCATAGACCACCTCGCGGTAGTCATGCCTGAGTAGTCGGACCAGCACGTCGAACACGACGGCGGGCCGCGCGTTGCCGATGTGAGCGTAGTTGTAGACCGTGGGACCGCAGACGTACATTGTTACCCGATCCGGGTGTCCAGTACGCAGTGCCTCTTTTTGGCGTGTGAGCGTATTGTAGAGAGTGATCGTTGCGCTCATGTGGCATTCTCCGAGGTTGCTGGCAACATCTCGCGTAATACCCGAAAAATGGTCTCGATGATGTCCTGTTCCACATCCCGGGTGATGAATATCAGACGGGAGCGGCGATCCTTGTCTGGCCAGGCCGGTAGAGGAACGGGCGGATGGAAGATATGCTGCACACCATGCACGACGACCGGTTGATCCTGCCCTTCGACGTTGAGGATGCCCTTGATACGCAGGATATTGCTGCCAACAAAGCTCATCAATATATCCAGCCATGCGATGAGCACCGGCTCTGGAATGGGATCATTGACGGAAAAGCAGAAGGCGCGGATATGATCGTCATGGCGGTTCACGTCGTGGTGGTCATGCGCATGTTCATGATGATCGTGGCCATGTTCATGCGACGATGCATAGGCTTCTTCTCGCAGCCAGCGTGCGACGTCTGGGGTTTTGCTGTCCGTAGAAAACAGTCCGAGATTCAATACTTTCTGTGGAGCGATCTCGCCGTTGCACACTTCCCAGCGTGGGGCAGCCGGGTTGATGCCATCCAGCCGGCGCAGCAGCGTGTTGCGTTGTTCGGCTGAAACCAGATCAGCCTTGGTCAATAAGAGTGTATCGGCTACGGCTGCCTGCTTGATTGCTTCCCTGTGCTGGTTCAGTGTGTGCATGCCCGTGGCCATGTCCACGGTCGTCACGATGCCGTCGAGCCGGTACTTCGGCGCGATCTGCGGATGGGTCATCAGTGTGTGGATGATGGGCGCCGGATCGGCCAGGCCTGTGGTCTCGATCAGCACGCGCCGGAACTGCCGCTGGCTCCCGCGTGAGAAGCGCCAGGTGATGTCGCGCAGGGTTTTGACCAGATCGCCGCGGATGGTGCAGCACAGGCAGCCGCTGCTCATCTCCATCATCAGGTTCTCGGTGCTGTGGGCGACCAGTAAATGGTCAAGCGCTATTTCACCGAACTCGTTGATGATGACCAGCGTATCGGCCAGCTCGGGCTGGTGTACCAGATGGTTGAGCATGGTGGTTTTGCCACTGCCCAGGAACCCCGTCAGCAAAATGACGGGGATCAGGCTGGATGGAGATTCGATGGTCATGCAAGGACTCCTGTGTGTGCCGGGGTCGCCGACGTAATCGTGTCACAAACTTTCCAGCGGCCGTATGCGATGGTCATCTTCGGATCGCAAATCCATTCCTTGATGACTTCATGTAAAAAGGCGGAAGTTGCTGTGAGTTTCATTTTGGCTTCATGCGTCGGATGGATTGGCAGATCTTCCGTGCAGTCTTGGGTTTTCAGCATGGCGTCCATTTCTCAGGTGCCCGGCGAAGCTGCGGTTGTATCGGCGACGCACTGCTTCAATCCGTCAGTCAATACGCTAACGGGCAGGTCGCGTCCAATGAAGACAAACTTGCTCTCGCGCGTTTCCCCTGGTTTCCACGGTGCGCCTAAATCGCTTCCCATGAGCATATGCACGCCTTGAAAAACGATACGCTGGTCAACTCCCTGAATTTGGAGGACACCTTTGTAGCGCATCAACTGAGGACCGTAAACCTGCACCATGGCACCAAGAATGTTCTCGATGCGCAGGAGGTCGAGTGGCCTTTTCTCCCGGAAGACGAACGAGGTGACATCATCATCGTGCTCGTGATCCACGTTGGTCAGGAAGTCAGGTTCGATCTCAAGAATGGCATCGAGGTTGAAACCACGAATGTCCAGGATGTCACTGATGGCAGCTTGTCCATGACGGGCTTCGGCGATCTTGGCACGGGGATTCATCTTTAGCAGACGTTTTTTCAGTGCTACAACATCTTCTGGCGCTGCAACGTCTGTTTTCGTGATGAGAATGCGATCTGCGAAACCCACCTGTTCCTGCGCTTCATGGTGTTCGTCGAGTTGCAGCGCCGCGTGTTTCGCGTCGATCATCGTCACCACGGCATCCAATAGATAGTGCTCGCTGATGTTCTTATCGACAAAAAAGGTCTGTGCCACGGGCGCGGGGTCGGCCAGGCCCGTAGTCTCGATGATGACCCGGTCAAAATGTAGCGTGCCGGCCTGTTTCTTGGTATGTAGTTCACCAAGGATTCGGATCAGGTCGCCACGCACGGTACAGCAGATGCAGCCGTTATTCATTTCGACAATCTGCTCGCCTTCATCTTGCACCAGCAATTCATTGTCAATCCCGGTTTCGCCGAGCTCGTTTTCGATCACCGCGATCCGGTGTCCGTGTTGTTCTTGGAGGATTCGATTGAGCAGTGTTGTTTTGCCGCTGCCAAGGAAGCCGGTAAGGACAGTGACGGGGATAAGGTTCATGACGACTTTCTCAAGGTTCGTTATTGGGAACGACTAGCAGTGATCATGGCGAGACGATCGACTACCATCGGTAAGTTTTCGCGCAAGATGCGGCTGATGCAGGTGTTGCTCATCGCCATCAGCTTCTCGTCAGTGCGCGACAGCTCAGGGTTGAGGAAACCGGCAAGGACAGTAACAGGAGCTCTTTCGGCTTGGGAGGGTGTCAGAATTTGGATATTCATCGTGATGTCTCGCAGGAAGGCATGTGACTCGGCATATGCTGTTGAAGGCGCTTAGCTGTCTGCCGGTATGCGGGCCCCATTGCATGTTGCGCACTCGCCACGCAGTTCAATGGTGGAGTTGTGCAGGGAGAAGGCATTGCTGTTTATCCAACGGCCAAGACAGCGACGCAGGTCAGTGTCTGCAAATTCATCGACATGCCCACAGATGTCGCAGATCGCGAACGCTCTGAAGTCGTGTTGGCAGTTGCCAGGATAGGCACATGGCACGTAGGCGTTCAGGGTTTCCAGGCGATGCACCAGGTCGTGCTCGGTCAGACGTTCCAGTGCCCGGTACACCTGCGTGGGAGCACTGAATCCCTGCTCCCGCAGCCGGTCGAGCAGCGCATAGGCACTCAGGGGACCATTGGCTTGCTGTAGCGTCTCAAGGACTCGTTGCTGGTTGGTGGTCAGTTGCACGGGAAACTCCTCTTGATTAATTTCAGGCTTACTCATTTTTATTTTATTATGTTATAACATAACATTCAATACAAAAAAAGCAGCACCGGATGATGGGACGCTAGGCCGTACTATACAGTGATGCAGTGACGCCACTGATCGTAGGGATGAGGAATTTTATTCTTCTCCTTGGATACGGTAGGCGCTTTTCATGCCGACGGGAAACTACTTGCCTTAAAAGATTTCACGCGGTCAATGCGATCTTTGGCAGATTTTAATATTACGATCCAGCAGCCTGCTCAGTGGCTGTGCGCTGCTGGATCGGCTGGAGAGTCTAAACGCCTACGTGTCGTGTAACCAAGCAGCCCTTCTCAACAATTTCTTAACAAGATAAGGAGTCTCTATGAAAATCGCCTATGTGTTTGCCACGTCGATGGCCTCCACCTTCAAGCTCGCCACCATGATTCTTCCGCAGCTGGAAGGTGGAAATCATGGCGCGCAGGTGGTGGGCATGTTCTTCTTCGACGACAACCTGTTATGCCTTCGCCATGGCGACCCGGTGGGCGAGCGGCTCGCACATGTCGCGCAGGAACAGAGCATCCTGTTGATGGCCTGTGACCAGTGCGCGGTGCGACGTAATCTGGCGGAGGGCACATTGGAGCAATGTGGTTCAGGACAAGTAAGGTCGCGCGGGCTGGTGACTGGCGTTAGCCTGGGCTGCTTCCCTCAGTTGTACAGTGCACTGGCGGGTAGCCCGCCGGACCACGTAATAAGCCTGTGAGGACTTTTTATTCCGTAGTGCTTCTGCGAAGGAAGGTACCGACCTGTGTACGGGCCACATCGGCTTGGACGACATCTAGTGTAGTGTTAATTAGTTCGATTATTTAACACTTGATGCCGCACTTCTTCCGCTCGATTTTAGCAAGAATGGCTGGCTTGGGTGAGCGTGCTTAGAACATCAATTGATCAGGGATTCCCTGGAGAAAGATTTGATTCGCCACCTCTACATGATGAGAGCGGGGTAGATGATTCAGGCAGTTTTGCTGAATATCAAATCGCGGATGGTATGGCCGAGTTTCATGCCACGCTGTTCAAATTTGGTCAGTGGCCGGTATGGGGGACGTGAGGCATAGTCAGCGGTGGTATTGATGAGCCGCGGTTCATTGTGCAAGACATGCAGGATATGGGTGGCGTAGTCTTCCCAGTCGGTAGCAATATGCAGATAACCACCAGGTTTCAGCCGACTACACAGCAGCGAGACAAAATCCGACTGGATCAGGCGACGCTTATGGTGTCGTGTCTTGGGCCATGGGTCTGGAAAAAAAATGTGGATGCCATCCAGTGATTCATCAGTGAACATGTGCTGCAAGACTGGTTTGGCATCGTGCGGAATAATCCGCAGATTGGTCAGACCGTGTTTCTCGATTTGACCGAGCAGATTGCCGATTCCTGGTGCGTGAACTTCGATGGCGACAAAGTCTTTTTCCGGATGCTGTCCGGCAATCTCGGCGGTGGTTTCTCCCATGCCTGAGCCGATTTCCAGTATTTTCGGCGTGATGCGTCCAAAAGCCAGGTTGAGATCAATCGGGTTTTCCGAAAATGGAATACCGTAACGCGGCAGCAGGGATTCGTAGGCATGTCGTTGCGCGCTGGAAAAATATCCCTGACGGAGCACATAGCTGCGAATAGGTGGGTGGGAAGACAAAAACTGATTTCCTGAAGAAGCGTTGTTGCTGCCTAATTGTTTGCGGCAGAATGTGGTGATTGGGTGATCATACCTTCTGACGGGGAGCTTGGTGTGGCCTGATAGATTTTCTTCGGCATGCGTCCGGCCAGCCAGGCTTCACGTCCGGCTTCAATTGCTTTGCGCATGGCAGAAGCCATCAGTACCGGGTTACGGGCGTTGGCGACGGCAGTGTTCATGAGTACACCATCGCAACCGAGTTCCATGGCAATGGCGGCATCCGATGCAGTGCCGACACCGGCATCGACGATAACCGGTACTTTGATTTTGTCGAGGATGATCTGCAGATTCCATGGATTGAGGATCCCCATGCCGGAGCCAATCAGCGAAGCCAGCGGCATGATGGCTGCACAGCCGATATCTTCCAGTTGTCTGGCGACGATGGGGTCATCCGAGGTATAGACCATCACCTGAAAACCCTCTTTGACCAGAATTTTTGCAGCGTCGATGGTGGCAATCACATCAGGAAACAGTGTTTTCTGATCGCCCAGCACTTCCAGTTTGACCAATGCATGTCCATCCAGCAGCTCACGCGCCAGACGCAGCGTGCGGACGGCATCTGCTGCTGTGTAACAGCCGGCGGTATTGGGCAGGAGCGTAAATTGTGAGGGGGGCAGTACATCCAGCAGATTGGGCTCACCGGAATTCTGTCCGATATTGGTACGGCGTATCGCTACGGTGATGATTTGTGCGCCACTGGCATCGACTGCCATACGGGTTTCAGCGAAATCCTTATATTTTCCCGTTCCCAGCAGTAAACGGGAGGAATAACTTTTACCAGCAATGACGAATGTGTCCATAAGCGTGCCAGTGGTTGTTTTATGTCAGTTGGCAGAACCAAAGTGAGTTTTAATAATCTGAAAATCAGCCTCCACCCACTGCTACAATAATTTCCAGCTGATCTCCTTCATTGAGGAGCTGTTCGGAAAAACTGCTGCGGGGGATGATTTCACCGTTGCGTTCGATGGCGATACGCTTGTTCTGCAGTGACAGGTGTTCAACCAGCTGCTGGACATTGATCGGGCCATTGTAACTTTGTTGTTGTCCGTTAATGATGAGTTGCATAATATTTAAAAAATACCCAAGGTAAGGTAGACTTTAAAACAAGCAATTCATTCTAACATGCGGGTGTAGCTCAATGGTAGAGCAGAGGCTTCCCAAGCCTACGACGAGGGTTCGATTCCCTTCATCCGCTCATCCAGAGACTGACAACCCATGTAATTTTATTTATCGGAATGATCCGGTTACCGAGAGTGATTCTTTAACTGTTATAAAAAATCCAGAATACCTGATGACTATTCGTTCAACCAGACAGATGTTGCATATCATGTCTGCCGTTTTGCTGCTGTTGCTTTATAGTGCTGCCTGCTGGGCAGAAAAATCTGATGTTGCCCCGGATTCTCTGAAAATCCTTGGTTGGGTTGAATTTGTCCGCCTGGAACCTTGGGGAATCAAGATGCCTGCACGTGTTGATAGCGGTGCCAATACTTCGTCTATGAGCGCTCGCGATATTGATGTATTCAGAAAAAACGGCAAACAATGGGTTAAATTTACCTTTGATTTCAAGAAGGGCTCCGGGGAACGTTCTGTCGAGATAGAACGTCCGTTGGTTCGGATGCTTAAAATCAAGCAGCACGACGGACCTTCCCAGGAACGTCCGGTCATTTCCATGGAGATCTGTCTGGCAGATGAAGTCCGGGAAGTCGAGTTCAATCTGATTGATCGCCGGGCCCTGAATTATCCAGTGTTGCTTGGGCGCAAGGCGCTTGCCGGCTATGTGCTGATTGATCCTGCACGCGCTTATCTCACCAAGGCCGTGTGTGGTCATGCCAAGAAAAAGAAGAAGGATGATGAGCCAATTGATTCCGGGCAACCTGAATGAGAAAACTACATCTGTATTTGCTGGCTTTCATACTATGCCTTGTAGGACTGGGGCTGGCCTATTACAAAGTTGCTGTAATTGGTTTGCCTTTGAGTGCTTCCGAACAGGCTGAGGTATGGGATGTCGAGGCGCGCGTCAGTTTCCGCGCCAAACCGGATAGTGCGATTAAGGTAACGCTGCCACTGCCGCTTGATCCTCCCGGTTACTCTGTTCTTGATGAGGACTTTGTCAGCGCGGATTACGGGTTGGCAATCGAACAGGATAACGCTGGTCGTATTGCGCACTGGGCCAAACGAAGGGCGCAGGGTAAGCAATCGCTGTTTTACCGGATTGTATTATTCGAAAATGCGGAGGCTGCACAAAAACCGGATGTGGCACCGGTTTATCCGAAGATTCCGGAATATCCGGAAAATCTGACTCCGGTGATTAAAGGGCTGCTGGATAAGGCGCGTCAGCAATCTGCCGATACCGTTTCTTTTTCGCAGCGTGTAATTGAACAGCTGAACGCGGCTGCTTCCATGCCGGAGCTGAAACTGCTGCTGAAGCACGTCAACCAAACACGTAGTCTGGCAAAAAATATGGGCTGGATACTGGCCGGTGCTCGTATTCCTTCCCGTATCGTTCGTGGTCTGCGTCTGCAGGATAATAAAGAGTACTCGGATCTGGAATACTTTCTGCAGGTTTATGATGGTCAGCAGTGGCGTTCGCTGAATATCAAGGATGGTCGGGAAGGGTTGCCACCGAATTTCATGGTGTGGCAGATTGACGATGACCGGGTTTTCTCGATTGAAGGTGCTGCGGAATCAAGTGTTCAATATACCGTTGCCAGAGCGCTACAGGAGACCATCAATATTGCCGGCTCCCGCTCAGCGGAAAGAGGTTTCCATCTGATGGAGTTTTCACTGTATTCGCTGCCTGTACATGTCCAGAATGTGTACAAGGTGTTACTGATGGTACCGTTAGGTGCCCTGATGGTGGTATTTATGCGCAACATTATCGGTATCCGGACTTTTGGGACGTTTATGCCGATTCTGATCGCACTGGCTTTCCGCGAAACGGAATTATTATGGGGTGTGACCTTGTTCTGTCTGATTGTTGGTCTTGGATTGCTGTTGCGCGCTTATGTCGAACAGCTAAAACTGCTGCTGGTTCCTCGTTTGGCAGCAGTGCTGACCATGGTAGTGCTGCTGATCGCCGGTGTCAGCATCGTCATGCATAAGCTCGGACTGGAAACCGGATTGTCTGTGGCCTTGTTTCCGATCGTTATTATGACGATGACAATCGAACGCATGTCACTGACCTGGGAAGAGGCTGGGCCGGCCGAAGCGTTCAAACAGGTATCAGGCAGCTTGCTGGTAGCAGTGATAGGATATTTGGCTATGAATATCAGTGAATTCCAGTATATGTTTTTTGCTTTCCCGGAACTGTTGCTGGTGGTGCTGGCTATAATTCTGCTACTGGGGCGCTACTCGGGCTACCGGCTGACAGAGCTTTGGCGCTTCCGTGCATTTGCGCGGCACAAACCATAATCCCATGTTTGGTATCTTAGGGAGACTTAAACAGAGCGGGGTCGTCGGCATGAATCAGCGCAATGCTGATTTTATCCTGCGTTATAACAAGCGCTCGCTGTACCCGCTGGTGGATGACAAGTTACGGACTAAATATCTGGCAACGGCGTCTGGTATCGCCGTGCCTGAATTATATGGAGTGATCGAAATCCAGCATGATGTCACTCGCTTTTCCGAGATGATCAAGGATCATGAAGATTTTGTGATCAAGCCTGCGCACGGCTCGGGAGGGAGTGGTATCTGTGTCATTACAGGGCGTCTCAATAGTCGTTACCGACAAAATAATGGTGATCTGCTGACCGAGGAAGATATCAAATATCATGTTTCCAATATACTCAGCGGTCTGTACAGTCTGGGCGGTCAACCTGATCAGGCACTGATTGAATATCGGGTCAAATTTGATCCATTGTTTGAGGCAGTTTCCTATCGTGGTGTACCGGACATTCGCACCATCGTATTCAGAGGAATTCCGGTTGCTTCCATGGTGCGTCTGCCAACCCGTATGTCGGATGGCAAGGCCAATCTTCACCAGGGCGCGGTGGGGGCGGGTATCGATATGAAGACAGGTCGCACGACTCATGCTATCTGGCAGAATTATCCGATTGAGCAGCACCCGGATACCGGCGCCACGATCAGTGGGCTCGTAATCCCTCACTGGCATAAATTGTTGACGCTGGCAGCGCAATGCCATGAACTGGCCGGATTGGGTTATCTGGGCGTAGATGTTGTGCTTGACCGGGAGCTGGGGCCACTGGTACTGGAGTTAAATGCCCGCCCTGGCTTATCTATCCAGATCGCTAACCGCAGAGGCATGAGCCGTTTGCTGGAAAAAATCGCAAAGCTGGAAAAAATTCCTGCTTCGGCATCAGATCGCGCCACACTGGGACAAACACTCTTAACTCCTGATCACTTGTAACGCTCTGGATCTGCCTTTTTCGTCGATAATGCTGGGTATTTTGAGCTTAGAAAAGCCAGTTTGAAATCCGCTCCCTGCAGCGATGGCATCGGGTTACAACGTCATAGCATCGCCTGAACTGCCACATCATGGATATCACGGGTCTTTATCTTTTATCTCCTTGCGGTTTCAATCAGAAAAGTATTGCAGATTATTTCGCCGGGTGACGAATCTCGATATTGACCGGTACCGGGCGCATGATGGTATCCGGAATGGGTGCCGTTGTTTTCAGTTTTTCCAGCAGCGCGGTCACCTTTTCCTGTGGCGCATCAGTCTGTATCTCCACGACAACGTTGATATCTTCAAATCCAGGGTTGCCTGCTTCGACTGCATAAGCCACGCCGAAATTGACACGCCCGGAAACATGCAGGCGTAATGATTCCACATTGATGCGGGCAGCCGATAATCCACCGATGTAGGAGGCAGCCAAGCAGTGTCCGACGGCGGTCAGCAGCAAATCCTGAGGAGAAATACCCATGCCTTCGCCACCGTAACGTGGGGGCTCGTCGCCGGTAATTGTCTGGCCATCGGTTACATTCGCAGTGGTGTGATAGCCGCTATCCCACACAACTGTTGTCTGATATCTGGGTTTGGCTATCTCGCTGTTACGATCTTCGCTGATTTGTTTTTGTATGATGAAAGATTGCTCGATATTGATTCCGTTGACGATATTTTTGGTATCCGGGGCAGTCATTGTTAAACCTCCAGGTAGCTATGGTCGAAAGACAGATCAAAAGTAGACTGTCCGTTCTCTTTTGCAGATGATATACCGTAAATAATTGAATGACAAGGCTGAAAAGATCAATGGGGGGAGAACTGAACAGCTCAAACAGTTTTCAGGAAACATAGCCGGTACTGCTCTTGCGAGATGAATAAGGCCACCTAGCCGACATTTCTCTCGTTCAGGCTCTTGCTTACTACTTCGTACACGTCCTTGCTTAATTCACGTTGTGACAATGATTCCAGCGCTTTGCGCATCAGCGAGGCGTGTTCATCAATAAACTGATGCCAGTGCGTGAGCGGTGTCAGCAGGCGGGAAGCCATTTGCGGGTTGCGCTGATCAATATCGGCAATCTGTTCCGCCAGAAACTGATAGGCATTGCCTGAACTGTCGTGAAAGCGGGCAAAATTCTGATTGGCGAAAGCGGCAATCACGGCACGCAGTTTGTTTGGATTGCGTGCATCAAATGCTGCGTGCTGCAACAGCTGCTGTATTTCCTGCAGGACATTACCCCAGGGTCGTGTTGCCTGCACCTGAAACCACATATTCACTACCAGCGCTTCATGCTGCCATTGTTGGTAAAAAACCTGCAGTGCTGCCTGTGCTTCGATCCTGGCATGCTCGGCGTGTACCAGCCCTCTCAGGGCGGCAAACTGGTCAGTCATGTTATCTGCCTGGGAAAATTGCTGCTGCGCCAGATCACGGTAGTGTGTGTCATCGATCTGCAACAAATACATCAGTGCCTGATTGCGCAGATTGCGTGCCGCCATGGCTTGTGCGGATAGCCCGGACGCACTGTTCTGCAAAGCTTGATAGCAGCTCATTAATTCTGTCTGCAACTGCGTTGCGAGTTTATGCTGCAGTTGCGTTCTCGCCTGATTGATCGCTGGTGGATTGGCCTTGTCATAGAGGCTTGCCAGATATTGCTCACCAGGCAGCTCCAGCATACGTGCCAATAACGCCGCATCCATAGCGGTGTGATCAGTCAGTAGTCGTCTGAGCGTATCCATCAGCATCGCCTGTTCTGCATGATCACCCTTGTTATCGATGGCTTTGCTCAGCACAATGCGCATCAGGCTTTGCATCGCATCCCAACGGCAGAAACCATCGCTATCCAGCAAAATCAGTTTTTGCAGTTGATCCAGCTGATAGTCATAAAATACCCTGACTGGTGCCGAAAAACCGCGTAACAAAGACGGTACCGGATGTTCTGCCACCTGTTCAAATACGATCGTTTGTTGCGTTTGGCAGATATCCAGCACAGTTTCTGCATCTCTGATCTGCCCATCAATGATCAAAGCCAGTGCACCCTGGTTGCCGTAGAGCGCTACCTTGAGTGGGATATGGAGCGCTTTTTTCTCAGTTTGTCCGGGGGTTGCTGGTGTATGTTGATGAACAGTCAGACTATATTGCTGGTGGTCAGCATCGTAGCTGTCGCTGATATGCAATTGCGGTGTGCCGGCCTGCGAATACCACAGACGGAACTGACTCAGATCGCGGCCGGATACTTCCTCCATGCACTGGACAAAATCATCGCAAGTGACAGCTTGTCCATCGAAACGGTCGAAATACAGATCCGTTGCCTGGCGATATCGCTCCGACCCCAGAATATTGGCCAGCATCCGCACCACCTCAGCGCCTTTCTCATAAATGGTGACAGTATAGAAATTGGAGATTTCCATATAGGCATCCGGCCGCACCGGGTGCGCCATCGGACCGGCATCTTCGACAAACTGCACGCTGCGCAAGAGATTGACATCCTCGATCCGCTTGACCGCACGACTGTTCATATCTGCTGAAAACTCAGAATCCCGATACACCGTCAAGCCCTCTTTCAGGCTTAACTGAAACCAGTCGCGGCAAGTAACCCGGTTGCCAGACCAGTTATGAAAATACTCGTGCGCGATCACGCCTTCCACGCGCTGGAACGCGGCATCAGTCGTGCTTGCCGGATGAGCCAGCACGCAGGACGTATTGAAGATATTCAATCCTTTGTTTTCCATGGCGCCCATGTTGAAATCATCTACAGCGACAATCATGAAACGATCCAGATCGTATTCCCGGCCGTAAGTCTGTTCATCCCAATGCATGGCTTTTTTCAGCGATTGCATTGCGAAATGACATTTATCGTGGTCTTTTGCTTCGGTGTGGATTTGCAGCAGCACCTCGCGGCCTGATTGGGTGATGAAGTGATCTTCCAGACAAACCAGATTGCCAGCAACCAGCGCGAACAGATAACTGGGCTTCTTGAAAGGATCATGCCAGTGCACAATGCGTTTTCCATCCTGCATCGTATCGGACAGACAATTGCCATTGGACAGCATGGTTGAAAAAGCTCCTTCCCGGGCGATGATCACCGTTTCAAATTCGCTCATGACATCGGGTCGATCCAGGTAGTAGGTAATCTTGCGAAAACCTTCTGCTTCACATTGCGTGCAGTACATGCCGCTGGAGCAATACAGTCCTTCCAACGCGGTGTTTTTTTCCGGATAAATACGCACGGTGCAATGCAGCACAAACTGCTCCGGTACATTGCGTACTGTCAGACTGTGCGGCGTGATCTGGTAATCGCCAGGATGCAATGTTCGTTCACCAATCGCCAGCGAGCGCAATTCCAGTTGCTCGCCGTGCAAAACAAGATCATCTGCTTTTGTGCTCTTTGGATTGCGAGTAATCGTCAGCCTGCTGCTGACATCGGTATATTCTTCGTACAGCTCAAACGTCAGATGCGTTTTTTCAATCAGAAATTCGGGAACGCGGTAATCAGCAAGGCGGGTAACGGTGTTAACAGGAATGACGGGTGAAGCAGATAAATCAGACATGATCGGCAAGAAATAGTAAGTGGATTAAATATAACTATTAACCCACTTATGCCTTCTGATTTCAAGTTGTCAGAGTTAATCCGGAACAAACTTAAGCACATTGCCATTGATGCAATAGCGTTTGTGGCTGGGAGGAGGGCCATCATTGAACACATGACCGAGATGGATACCGGAGCTGGCGCTGCGCACTTCAATCCGTTGCATATAGCCGGAATTATCTTCATGGTAGCTGACGGATCCCTCGATCGGCTCAAAAAAGCTGGGCCAGCCGGTTCCGCTGTTGAATTTGGTCTGGCTGAGAAACAACGTAGCACCGGTGATCGGATCAACAAACCTGCCCGGACGTTTTTCATCCAGATTGGAGCCGGTAAAAGGCCGTTCAGTCCCTTGTTCGAAAGCGATTTTTTGTTGTTCCGGTGTCAGCAATTCAAACCCGAGCCATTGCCAGAACTTCTCTTTTTCCCCGTTATAGCCGGTATAACGCGCCACTTCCCTGCCTTCTCTGAACAGTACCATTGTAGGGGACGCAAATAAGGGTTTATCCAGTGTCCAGTCAGTAGGCGGGTTGGCATTCATTGCCGTAGCTACGGGAATATCTGCTTGCCAGTGATCGAGAATATCCTGTTTGAACTGTGCGCAAAATTCACAGTTTTCCGATTCAAAAACCACCAGTTGCTGATCAAAGTTTAAATTTTTGCTGGTAAGCGGTTGTTCGGAAGGGGGAGAGGAAACGGATGATGAATCCATAGCAGGATATTTGACACCTGTACCTCCCAGGCCGCAGTAGCCATCCGGGTTTTTCTCCAGATAATCCTGATGATATTCCTCTGCGGTCATGTAATTTTTCAACGGCAGGATTTCAGTCGTAATCTGGCCATGACCGGCTGCTGTCAACGCCTGCTGGTAAGTTTCACGTGTAGCCAGCGCAGGTGTTTTCTGGTGCTCGTTATGATAATAGATGGTACTGCGGTAATTACTGCCGATATCGTTGCCTTGCCGGTCTCCCTGGGTTGGGTTATGGCTTTCCCAGAATTTTGCCAGTACGCCCTCCAGTGATATACGCTTGGGGTCAAATGTGACTTTCACCACTTCAGCGTGATTGCGTCCGGCAGCTTTGCCGATACGCAACGCACGCTCAAAATTCAGAACATCCTGATAGCCTGCGCCGGCACGATCGCCTCCTGCATAGCCGCTTTCTACATCAAGTATTCCAGGCAGCTCTCCCATGCGCTTCTCGGCACCCCAAAAGCAGCCCATTCCCAGAACAATATAATCCGATTGTGAATCAACAGTTTGGTTTGGGTTTACAACAGCGTCTGGTATCACGGTTTTCTCCATTGCAAAGACAGTTATGACCATCGCTATTAGCAGGATGGTGAATGTAGTAATAATCGTTTTCATTTCTAATGTGATTAAGCGAGTATAGTTTTATGACATACTGGAATATTGTAGGTTCAGGCTTTGTCGGATTGCCATCATAAGTTCATATTTACCGGAGCTCTGCTGTGCAGAGGGACAACCGGAATATTCAATACGCCTGTGATTCCAGGGCGATTTCTTATACTATTAGGCCGGTCAATTTTGGTGATTTTATGGATATAGCATAGCAGATGACAATTTACCGGAACGGTGTGATCAATTGAGTAAACAATAGTAATGCGTGTTCTTTATATCTCGTGTAATCAAAGTGACGCAGAGAGTGTGCGATGTGCGCTGGCGCAAACAACACCTGCAATCGATTTGACCATAGTAACAGGTGCATGGGATGCCCTGGCATTGCTGCCTGCCGGCCCGGAACAGCCAGCCGGTTTCGATATTCTGTTGGTTGATTGCTGCCTGCCGGACAGAGAAGGCTCTGAGTTGATCAGGCGTGTGCGTGAGGAACGTAAGCTGGATATTTCTGTTGTGCCGATTATCGGACAAGAGATGGATGCGGCCGCTATGCAGGTGCTGTATCCGGAGATGGAAGACTATCTGGTCAAGCATGAAGGTTATCTTCTTGAGATTCCTGCCATATTGGAAAGAGTGCGCTGGCTGGCTGAACTGGCGCGTGAACGGACTGATGTAAAACAGACCAATTTGCGCCTCTCCCATCTGCTGGCGGCAAGCCCGGTAGTGCTGTACAACCTGCGTTTTATAGAGAATATACCGCAGTTTGTCTGGGTCAGTGAGAATGTTGAGCAAGTGCTTGGCTACACCCCGGAAGAGGTGTGTGCTCCTGACTGGTGGTCTTCATATTTACATCCGGAGGATCGTGACCAGGTACTGGCACGGCAATCCACTCTGCTGAATGAAGGTCGCTTGATCCATGATTACCGCTTTTATCATCGTAACGGGCGGGTTGTCTGGCTGTTTGACGAATTGCGGTTGATCCGGGATACCGATGGCCGGTTGCATGAAGTGGTCGGTACCTGCTTGGATATCAGTGAGCGGAAACGTGACGAATTGATCAGACAGGCGCAGCAGTCAACGTTGGATCTGATTGTAACCAATCAGCCGCTTCCAGTAATCTTGAGTGACGTCGCAAAGCGTCTCGAAGTCATCAATCCAGACATGCTGGTTTCCATTTTGCTGCTGGATAAGCAGGCAAAGCGTCTGAAATTGGGTGCTGCACCCAGCTTGCCGGATGACTACAATGCGGCTGTTGATGGGCTGGGAGTTGGCGAGGGCGTTGGTTCCTGTGGTACCGCTGCCTTCCGGGGTGAAATGGTGATTATTTCAGATATCAATCGCCATCTGTACTGGGAACATTTGCTGGATTTAACGTACAAAGCCGGTCTTCATGCCTGCTGGTCTCTGCCTTTCAAAGATGCGAATAATCACGTTCTGGGTACTTTCGCTATCTATCATCGTAAAGTGTGTGAACCCTCGTCAGAAGATCTGGCATTGATCCATGAGTTTGCTTCCTTCGCAGCGCTGGCTGTGCAAAAGACTTATGCGGCTGAGGCCTTGCGGCTCTCTGCCACGGTATTTGAATCTATTCATGAGGGAGTGGTGATTACGGATATGGAGCCACGTATCATTGCGGTCAATCAGGCTTACACTCGGATTACCGGTTACGATGAAGCATATGTACTGGGAAGAAATCCCAAAATTATCAAATCAGGCCTGCATGACAAAGCGTTTTACCAGGCAATGTGGTCCACTCTGAGAACAACCGGTCATTGGAGTGGGGAAGTCTGGAATCGGCGCAGGAATGGCGAGATTTATCCACAATGGTTGACGATCAGCGCAGTATATGATGCATCGCGTCGTGACGAAGACAATCCCTGCAATTACGTTGGTGTATTTACTGACATTTCACAAATAAAACAATCTGAAGCGCAACTGGCACAACTGGCACATTACGATCCGCTGACCAGTTTGCCCAACCGGCTGCTGGTGCAATCACAGCTGCACCATGCCGTAGAACAGGCACGACGGCATGATTTGCTGATCAGTGTGCTCTATATTGATCTCGATCGTTTCAAGAATGTGAACGACAGTTTGGGCCACCCGGTCGGGGATGAGTTGCTGATCAAGCTGGCAGAGCGCATGAAGGAGCGGGTACGTGAAGAGGATACACTGGCGCGTCTGGGTGGGGATGAGTTTTTGCTGGTACTGGAAAACGTGTGTGATCCGGGTGATCCTGCGTTTGTTGCACAAAGCCTGATCAGTCTGCTGGCTTCGCCGTTTGTACTACCCAGCGGTCACGAAATTTTCATCAATGCCAGTATTGGTATCAGTCTTTTTCCGGATGATGCGAGCAGTGCAACCGAGCTGATCCAACATGCGGATATGGCTATGTATCAGGCAAAAAAAGAAGGTCGCAACACCTATCGTTACCATACCACGGCCCTGAGTATTGCTGCGAATGAGCGATTGATAATGGAAAATCGTTTGCGTTATGCCCTCGCCGCCGGGGAGCTTGTCCTGCATTATCAGCCGGTGGTCGATGCGCGTACCGGTTATGTGGTCGGGGTGGAAGCACTGGTGCGCTGGCAGTCGCCAGGTGAAGCCATGGTGCCACCGGGAAAATTTATATCGATCGCAGAAGAGACAGGCCTTATTGTGCCACTGGGAGAATGGGTGTTGCGCAGCGCCTGTCAGCAGGCTCGTGCCTGGATGGATGCCGGCCTGCCCCCGCTTGTCATGGCGGTCAACCTGTCAGTGCGGCAATTTCAGTCGGAAAATCTGGTTGGAATGGTGCGGCGAATTCTAGAAGAAACACAGCTTCCGGCAGATTATCTGGAGCTTGAATTGACCGAAAGTATGTTCATGGAACACGCGGAACAATCGATTGAAACACTGAATAAGTTGAAGGCGCTAGGCGTTTACCTGGCAATTGATGACTTTGGTACGGGCTACTCGTCATTGATTTATCTGAAGCGTTTTCCCATTGATAAGCTGAAAATAGATCAGAGTTTTGTGCGTGATCTGGCGGATGATCCCAGTGATCGTGAAATTGCTGCGACGATTATTGCCATGGCACGCGGACTGAAACTGGGTGTTCTGGCGGAAGGCATTGAATCAGAGCAACAACTGGCTTTTCTGCGCCTGCATGACTGTGATTATTATCAGGGCCACTTGTTTCACCGTCCTGTCCCGGCTGCGGAGCTTGAAGCCTGGTTGTATGAACATTCAGTGCCTTATTATTTTGGAAGTTGCAGCTGATTGCTTCCGATCGTTTCGAAGCCTGCGTGAATACTGATTGTTACCCTTTCGATCAAGTGCTCCAGCTTTCAAATAACCTGATCAGAGGTTTCTTAAACAGTTCCCTGTCTGCGGATCAAACAGATACAGTTTATCGGGGTCGACAGTGAGTCTGATGCGATTGCCCTCTTTGATCATGCGATCCGTATTCAGCCGCGCTGTAAAATCTAGCAGCCGGTTGCCCTGTTTTTTTGAGAGATTCGGATTGCTTGTCAGATCTGGCATAGGTGGCCAATAATGATTTTCCATCCGAAAATGCACCAGCAGATTCGCTCCCAGCCATTCAACGATTTCCACCGGGATGTCAAAAATGATCTGTTTTTTATTTTGCCCGGCTGTATCAGCGGTATCGGATAACAGATTGAAATGTTCCGGCCGTATACCGGCGATCACATAATCAGGCCAATCATTTAAGCGGCTCGCTTGAGGAAGTTCCGCTTCAAGGTTCAGTAAGGGGATAAACAACTGGTTATTTCTAATTTGCACCGGAAAGAAATTCATGGCGGGAGAACCGATAAAACCGGCAATGAAGGTGTTCCGCGGTTGTTCGTATAATTCGTAAGGCGTGCCAATCTGTTGGATGACACCTTCTTTTAAAACTGCAATGCGGTCACCCAGTGTCATGGCTTCGGTTTGATCATGAGTGACATAAATTGTGGTTGTATGCAGTTGTTTTTGCAGGCGGGCGATCTCAGTACGCATTTGATCACGCAAGCGCGTATCAAGGTTGGACAGGGGCTCATCAAGTAGAAAGACGACCGGATTACGTACGATGGCTCTTCCCATGGCAACCCGCTGGCGTTGTCCGCCGGAAAGATCACGCGGTTTACTGTCGAGTACATTGCTCAGTTCCAGCAGTGCTGCTGTTTCCTCTACACGTTTAGCAATCGCTGGTTTGGGGAGCTTGCGCATCACTAGTGGAAAGGCGATATTTTCTCGGACGCTCATGTGCGGATAAAGCGCATAGCTTTGAAAAACCATCGCCATGTTACGGTCCTTTGGATCGATGTCATTGGCGATGACATCATCTATCCGGATTTCACCGGAGGTGATCGTTTCAATGCCTGCGATCATATGCAGCAAGGTGGATTTGCCGCACCCGGAAGGGCCTACCAGTATAAAGAATTCCCCATCATGAATCGTTAAGCTGGCTGCATTGATTGCTGTGGTACCGTCAGAGAATTGTTTTGTGACATTGCGTAATTCGATTTTTGCCATGGCTGTTTAATCCTCTGGCATATCAACCTTTTATTGCACCCGACGTGAGGCCGGCGATGATACGCTGTTGAAAAAACAATACGATTATCATCACTGGAACGGTAACAACTACTGAAGCAGCTGCAATTGAACCGATAGGCAATTCAAAACGGGAACTACCGGTAAAAAAGGCAATTGCTGCCGGTACCGTACGAGCATTATCAGTTGAAGTCAGCGAAATGGCGAATAAGAAATCGTTCCATGCAAAAATAAACACCAGGATGGCAGTAGTGAATACACTGGGGGCAGCCAATGGCACCATGATGCGGATAAAGGATTGCACGGTGGTGGCACCATCGATACGCGCCGCTTTCTCCAGATCCCATGGAATCTCGCGGAAAAAAGCAGCCAGTATCCAGATTGCCAAAGGTAAAGTGAATGTCATATAAGGCAGGATCAGCCCCAGCCAGGTATCGTACAATCCAGTGATGCGCCATATATCAAACAACGGGCCGATAATGGCAACAGGCGGGAACATCGCTGTCATCAATATGCCGATCAGCATCAGGCGGCGGCCGGGAAATTCCAGCCGGACGATTGCATAAGCTGCGAGCATGCCAAGGAGAACGGAAAACAAAGCGGCGATCGAAGCAATGCCGATGGAATTTAAGATTGCAGACGCAAACTGCATGTCCGAGAAGATGTTCCGGTAATGTTCAAAGCTAATAGTTTGCGGGAAAAATTGCTGGTCGTTCAGGTCGCTGCCTCGTTTTAGGGAGAGCGATACAATCCATAGCATAGGTATAACGGCATAAGCAATAACCAGAACGTTACTCATCACCCAGAAAACGTTTTCCACGATGCTTTTCTTCATTTCTGATCTACTCCTGTCTTTATGTTAAACCCCCAGATAAATAATGCAGAAATAATCAGCATACTGATGAATATCAATACTGAAACAGCGGATCCCAGTCCTAAATTGAGACTGACAATCAATGTGTTATAGCCAACCATTGAAACCGTCTCAGTACCCTGTGCGCCACGAGTCAATATGAACACCGTATCAAAAATCCGGAATGCATCCAGCATACGAAACAGCACCGCAACCAGAATGGCGGGCTTTGCCAGGGGCAGGGTGATTTTCATAAAGCGTTGCCAGGCATTGGCGCCATCTGCACGTGCAGCCTGAATCAGCTCGTGTGGCACCAGTGTCAACCCTGCCAGCAGCATGAGTGCCATAAATGGCGTGGTTTTCCAGATTTCTGTGAGAATAATGACAAGAAACGATGACCAGCTCTGTGTCAACCATGCTTGTTCCATGCCTGATAGCGCGTTGATAAAACCGGTAGTCGGATCAAAAGCGAATTTCCAGGCGAAGGCGGCAATAATAGTCGTGATCGCATAGGGCAGCAACGTCGCTGTTCGTACTGCATAACGCCAGAGTACAGTGTGATACATGATCAGTGCCAGTGGAAACGCCACCATCAATTCCAGCGTGACCGAGCTGACAGTAAGGATGAAGGTATTACCGAAAGCCTGCCACCATACTTCGGAAGTCAGAATGCTGATGTAATTATCCAGACCGATGAAAGTACGTTGATCAGGAAAGCGCAAATCATACTGAAAAAATGACAGCCATATGGCGTATAGAATCGGATAAGCCGTTATCAGGATCAGTACCAGCACCGCCGGGGCGCATAACAGCCAGGCCTGATACCATTCGTTATGTCGTCGCTGCCGCTGTTTGGGCTGTTCGTTGCGCCGCGGCATAGTCAAAGCAGTCCCTTTGAACTCAGTGCCCGGCTGATTGCATCGCGCAGTCGAATATAATCTTTATCGGGTTCGATATTACGCATAGGATGTAACGTACGGCTGATGGCCAGGGAAACATCGTTATACAGCGGTGTTTGCGGGCGCTGCACAGCATCGCGCAGCGTAGCGCGCAGGACATCCGCAAAAGGAAAGGTCTCACGAATTCTGGTGTCATCATATAAAGCAGCAATGGTAGGCGGCAAGCCGCCCAGCGTGGCAGCAATACGCTGGTGCTGTTCTGAAGCAATACAGACAGCCGCCTGAAAGGCTGACTGCGCGTAGCGGGAATGGGCACTGACAGCCAGATTGATACCGCCAATCGCCGTTCGGCCCGGCTTGTCTTTAGATAATGAAGGCCAGCGTGCCCAGCCGATATGCGGGGCGATTCCGGGTGCATTCTGCTGTATGCTTGACCACACAAATGTGTAATTGACCATGAAGCTGGAATGACCCGTTTCAAAAGCCAGGCGTGCCTGATCTTCCCGGGTTGTTGATAAGGTGCGATCTGCTGCAGATGAGTTAGCAAAACGGGCCATCGTAGAAAGGGCCTGGAGGGTTGGTTGTTGCGCCAGTGAAATCTTTTCATGGCGTGTATCCAGCACGGATCCACCAGCCGTGGCCAGTAATGAAATAAAAAACGCGGTCAGTCCCTCATAGCGTTCGCCCTGCGCCTGGATGATGCCTGACTCACCCAGTGTTTCGGCCAGATGAATCATTTCATCCCAGGTTGCGGGCGCTTCTTTGATCCTGTCGGTACGGTACCACAACAGCTGCGCGTTAGTGGTATACGGTACTCCCCACATTTCGTCCTGGTACATCACGCTTTGCAACGGCGCAGAAAGTCGGCCTGCAAGTGCTTCTTTCTTCATCTCGCTGCGCCAGGGCAAAATCCATCCCGCTTGCGCAAATTCCGCTGTCCAGATGACATCCATGCCAATGATATCAATTGATTGGTCGCCAGCGGCTAGTCTGCGCACCAGTTGTTCCCGTTGCTGATCGGGGTCAACAGGCAATGGCACCAGCTTGATTTGATAGGTATTTCGAGAGTTTTCGGAACAATTACGAGCTGCTGTGGCAAATGCGCCAGAAGGTTCGTTGAAAACATACCAGTTTAAGGTCGATGTGACCTCTTTCTTTTTTTGATCACTGCAACCCGCCAGCATGGTCAGGCTAATAATGCATAAGGTGGAAATCAAACGGATGCTGATCACTCATTTATTCCTGATGATCTGGGAAAACCAATAGTGTGACTGGATGGAGCATGTACTAATCCGGTACATTTCTGAAATTTTCAAGAAGGGGTTCAATCCGAAACAGGCCAGAGAAATACGATACCGTGTTTCGCAGTATCCGAAGATTGAAATAGATATATTCGGTTGTGTTCATAAGAAAAGAATTTCGGGGTTGTATAGAGTGAGTTATTGCTGTTTTATGGAACGAGTAACGGTAAAATAACGAAATGTTGCATACGTTTTATTTTAATTTAAGGATGAAAAGAATAATGCCAACCTATAGTGAAGTTCAAGAGCAAATCAGAAAACTGCAGAAACAGGCGGATGAAATTCGTGCTAAAGAAATTGCTGATGTTATTGAAGATATCAAAGCAAAGATTCAGTTATATGATTTGACAGAGAAAGATTTAGGGTTGGGTGAAAAACGGAGAAAACCTAAATCTCCTGCGGTATACAAAAAGGGAAACCAAACCTGGTCCGGACGTGGACGCCAGCCTAAATGGGTAGTGGAACACCTTGAATCTGGTGGAGACCTTAAAGATCTGTTGATCTGATTGCAGATTTGTTTTTCAGGTAAGGCTGATGCCCATTTTATGAATGTGTCTGTAAATGCAGCAATTACAGTGATATGCAATATATTTATGAAATGTAAGTGCAATTTACAATTTACAGGAAATTAAAGATTGCAAGTAATGTATTTACTGTTGACTGATTTTTTTGTATTGGAAAATTTGTCGCGCAAAGAACTCCCTGTCACTATTTAGATTTTTCGCGAGATTCGAGAAGAATCGTATTGTTATGTTGATAAAACACCGTTCGCGCTGAAGTTGGCAGCGAAAGGCAAGTATTATTTCTCTTTCGTCCGCGCTGGCTCGGTATCACTTGCAATTGCCCTTTTAACAAGGGCAATTGTTTGGTATCGCATGAACCAGCTCACCAGGGAATTTCACTACCATCATAACGAAAGAATCGACCACTGTCCGTTAGGGTGAATGCTTCCACCCTGGCGCGCATGCCCTCGATGCTTTCCTGCGGCAAAAGCAGCCCGTCCGGGCCGCCCATGCGTGTTCGCACCCAGCCCGGGTGCAGCAGCACCCCGATCTTGAGTGCGCTTACTTCCAGTGAGAATCCCTTCATGGCAGCATTCAATGCGGCTTTGCTGGAGCGGTAATAGTAACTGTCAGGACGTTCGATCCCTGCAATCGAACCCATGTGCTGGTGATCACTGCAATCAAACGTTTCTGACTGCGCTGTATATGCGGAAGCAACGCCTGACTCACCCGCATGGCACTATGGTATTCACGCGAAACGTATCCGCCCAGGCAGCATAATCAATAGCCTGCTTCGGCTGGTCATATTTCTCATAATAAACGCCCGCATTATTGATCAGCAGATCAATCGGGTATTCTGCGAGCGCCTCTGCCAGAGCATTGATCTGATCAGGATGAGTGACATCCAGCCGGTGCATGATAACAGTGCCATACTACAAAAACAGCAACGCTGACAACTCCTAGTTTTGGGTCGAGGCCGATACCTTACCAACCACTGCCAAATGAGTTAAAAATGCCTCTGTCTCCGTGCCCCTCATTTCTTGTGGATGGCGTGTGCCGTGGAATAGAATAAAACGCTTTATCCATTGCGCATATTGGGTTTCGGTACGAATACGGTCGCGGACTTGATCCAGCAGTTTCGGCGATGTATTTGTATAGCTCATAACAGGGCGATACAAAAATAAGTAAGCATGGTAAATGCAAGAGAAACAGGCCGTTTTATAGAACTATGCACCCGTGTTTAAAGATTATTATGTACCTGACCAGGTGTTTACTTAATTTCACCGCGACGCCCTTTTGGGCATCGCCATACTTCGTATGGCTCAACCACGCGAGGATGTTACTCACCTCGCACTACGTTAGACAAGCAGGTCGGTTATGGGATTTATGCTAGATAAAGTCGTTCCGTGGGGACGTTCGTATTACGAATACGTCAGCATGTTCAACCTCACCAATAAAGATTTGAGCCTTCGCTTTCTCGGCTGCGGAGATGGTCCCGCCGCGTTCAATTCCATGTTGACTAAACGCGGTGGAAGTGTCGTCTCCGTTGATCCGATCTATGTTTTTAATACAACGCAAATCAGAAGCCGTGTAGCCGAAACATATGAAACCGTGATAGCCCAGATGCGCAAAAATCAAGATGATTATGTTTGGGAAAATATTCCATCGGTCGAGCAACTTGGCAAAATTCGCATGTCTGCGATGGAAGATTTTTTCTCTGATTTCAGTGTGGGAAAGCAAAATGGCCGGTACGTCGCAGGCGAATTGCCTTCCTTGCCTTTTGAGAGCAAACAATTCGACATTGCCGTGTCTTCCCATTTTCTATTCTTGTACAGCGCACACTTATCAGTGGAGTTCCATATCCAAACACTTCAAGAAATGTTGCGTGTAGCACACGAAATTAGAATATTCCCGTTGCTTGCTCTTGACGGCGCATCATCGCCATATCTCAAATCGGTAAATGAATATTTCTTAGTCAAAGGACTTAGCGTAAACACCATACGCGTACCTTATGAGTTTCAGAGAGACGGTAATGAAATGCTGGTTATCAAGTCTGTCTAACCCAGCACTTAAGCCGACCTACTTCTGTTACTCCAGCGGCTTGTCTAGCTCTGCATTAGGTGCCAATGGTAAGTCCAGCGTTTAGGAGCAAGATCAAATACTCACGTGGTTGAGTGACAAAGAAGATGCTGCTTTTGATCTGGACTGCGAGTAGCAGAAGATCCTTGTTGAGTGCAAGTCGCACCGATAGACGTCCGGGCACAATACTCCAGATGCCAAGCTGACGGTTTAGAACAAGGCCATGTGCTATTTCCACGCAGCTCCTCTCAGAGTACCGGAAAATCATGTTCGTGCTCAGAGATCTTTGGCGAGGGAACGGGGAAAGCTCGTGCGGCTAATATCTTCAGCAGACATCTTGTACCGGACAGTGTCGAGTTCTGGGAGTATGATGAATTGGTAGGCGCCGCTGTCCGGGTTGGCACCTAACGTTTCACTCAAGCCGATGTCGCTCGCGGCACGGCTTAATTCTGGCGTTAGACTTTACTCGACCACCTCAAAGGAGGAATTCCATGAAACGCAATCAAAGTAATCCCGTCGTCTGGTTTGAAATTTACGTCCAGGACATGGAACGTGCGAAAGCGTTCTATGAAGCTGTACTTGCAGTTACACTGGAAAAGATGCCCGCCCCTACCACTGAATGCGAAGATATGGAAATGTGGGGCTTCCCCTCAGATAAAGATACTGCTCAAACCACTTATGGCGCCTGCGGAATGCTGGTAAAAATGACTGGCGTTCCTTCCGGGTGCGGTGGCACACTGATTTATTTCGGGTGTGAGGATTGTGCTGTGCAAGCTGCCCGTGCCGCCGAGAATGGAGGCAGTATTTTCAAGGAAAAATTCTCAATTGGCAAGCATGGCTTTATCGCCCTTGTCAACGATACCGAGGGCAATATGATTGGCTTTCATTCGATGTAACTGTACTGCTTCAGTCTATAGACTACATTGACCGAATTACCACCACGATAGGAGATTTAGTGATGTCAACAGAATTTCTTGGGAAGGTTGCAATTGTTTCGGGGGGCGGTTCAGGCATTGGTGCCGAAGCGGCACGACTCCTTTGCGCTGGGGGAGCGTCCGTGGTTTTATCTGATATCAGTCTTGAGGCTGCGGAATCGGTTGCTGAGGAACTCACTCAGGCCGGAGGAAAAGCGGCAGCGTTTCGCGCTAACGTAGCCAAAGAAGAAGACGCTGCGGCCACGGTTGAATTTGCTAAAAAAACGTTCGGTGCACTGCATCTGGCCTTCAACAACGCCGGCATCATCGGAGCAGAAAAACATGTGGGCGAATTGTCGCCCGAGGAATGGCGCGGCGTTATCGATGTGAATCTGAATGGTGTTTTCTATGGCATGCGCTACCAGATACCGGCGATTTTGGCGGCGGGTGGCGGCGCCATCGTCAACACTTCATCTATCGCTGGTCTGACTGGCATCGCCAACCTGGGCGCGTATTGTGCCTCAAAGCACGGTGTTGCCGGCCTGACCAAGTCTGCAGCAATCGAGTACAGCAAGCAGGGAATTCGGATTAACTCCGTGCATCCGGGCTATATCATGACGCCGCTTATCGCGCAGTGGACGGATACAGATCTGAAGTCGACTCTGGAGCACCTGCATCCCATCGGTCGACTGGGCGAGCCCGGGGAGGTCGCAGAAGTCGTCTGCTTCCTGCTGTCAAACAAGGCATCGTTTGTGAGTGGATCTCAGATCGTGGTCGATGGTGGATACCTGAGCGTGTAACGGCAGCCAGTCAGCACCAGTTTAAACTGCCGGGCCAGTATGTTCGGCTCGGCAGGAAGAGTTCATGCCGGCTGTCGGTGGTGTGCACGAACTAGAGCTTCCATATTCGCTACAGGTCGACGCGACAATCCAATAGCGCTGCCAGTGTTGTTTTTGGATTGCTTCATCCCTGCAGAATTCGCAAAGACGAAAAATTCAATCCCCGCTCGTACTATAACCACCACTGTTTTCACAAGATCACAGTCCGTGAGGCTAGATAAATAACCATGAAATGCGGGCTTTTTTCGGAGCTTAAATGGTCGTGCTGACGCTTTATTCTCTTTCGTGCCTGATCAGGCCGTTTTTAAACGGATCGAATTTAACAGTTGAGATCTTGCCAATCAACTCAAGAAACAACTTGCTTCAGCTTTCAAGGGCAGCAAGTTCATAAAAATCAAATGATGCTACTTTCAATTACAGTTAGTGACATTGTCGCCAGTTTGGCGCTTCTAATTTCTGCGTATTCGGCATGGAAGACGGTGCAGTTTAATAATCAGCATAAGTCACTTATTGCAAGCCAAGAGAAGCTAAATCAACGCCTACTTGAGAGAGAGGAGTCTGAATTAATCTCCAACAGAAAAGCCGACCTTGGTGCAAATTTCATTAAACTTAGTAGCAATAAACACAGGCTTAAAATATGGAATAAAGGAAAGACTTTAACCAGAAACGTATCAATTGAGTTTTCGGAGGGAAACGACTGCATTGTCCAATCTGACGTATCTGAAGAATTTCCCCTTGAGCCCTGAATACATATCAGTCAGTGGAGCTTACTGCGGTAGTCTATATGGGTACGAAGAGCAAGCACGCCATCAAATTGATTTGGTCGGACGAATTCAATTCAGTCAATACAATGAAAAGACTGTCTATCCCACTCTATAAAACGTGTGGCTCTACAGTGGAAGGGGTAGTCAACAAGCTGTACTTGTTGGTTACCGCCGCGCTACACGGTCGCGTTGTCCCTTATTTCCACGTTAGATTTTAGTGGACAGCTTTATTCGACTGATAGCGATTTATCGTGCGGCGTCGCGAATCTGGGCTGCGAAGCAGATTTACAAACGCGCATCCAGTAGACTCAAGTTTGGTCTCTGGGCTTCAAAGGCTGCCTTCCTCACTTTCGAGGTGTTGTTGTTTGCAAATTTACCCTTCTTCTTCTTCTTCTCGGGGGTGCTAGTCTCAGCGGTGTCGTGGGCGATTTGCGTGTTCTTGGCGAGGAAGTCGGCCTTTTCTGAGGAGTATCGACTCTACAGCGATAGGATTCAACACTTCTATCGAGACTACCAGTACTTGCGTTATCTCCGCTTCCGAAATGATCTACAGGAGGGAAAATACTCGGGGAGCATCGATGATGCGCTGAGGTTTCTTGATGAACAGGAATCAACAGAGATAGACAGTAAGATTTCTATCCATCCCCTCATCACCTTCTTGATTACTGGGCTTGTGGCGCTCATGGGGGTTGCCGCAGCGCATTGGTCTGTTGAGGTCCTCTTGTATGTCAGCCTGTTTGCGGTGCTAGGACTTTGGCTTGGTGGTATGGTGATCGGATCGATCCGAACCAGCAAGAGTGAGCTCATGGAATTCAAACGGTTTTTGTTATGGGCGAAGTATGAACCTCTCGATTCGGAGCAGTCGATGCCTTATCAAGACGAATCTTCACTGCGACGTTGAAACAACCTAAACATATAACAATGAGCTCCAAGGGATGCCGTCGCTGTCGTATCGCACTCTTGAACCCAATCGTTAGACTTCAATAAAATGAATATTCGATCCGCTGTCTTTTTTGTTTGTGTGCTTTTATGTGCGGTTGCGAACGCACAGACGCAAGCTGATCTCAATGATGATGCATGCAAGGTGTATCGAGAAGCGGACAAAAAGCTCAATGCCATCTATCGGCAGCTCCTGGAGCAGCATCAAGACGATGCCAACTTCACGACCAGGTTACGTAGGGCGCAAAGCGCATGGCTGGTGTTCCAGGATGCAGAGATGGAAGCTATTTATCCCGCTGATAACAAGCGTGAGGAATACGGTTCGATCTACCCAATGTGCAGTTGTTTGGAGCAAGCTGCATTGGTTAATCATCGTATTGAGCAGCTTTCGGGTTGGCTCACTGGGAAAGAAGGTGATGCGTGCAGAGGCAGCCGGTGAATCAATCCAGCCAGTGCATCCGGCTGACTATTTGCCTTCGCTTAGCGGTGTGGTTTTACCCATAAATTAGAAGTAACAACATGCAGAAATTCATACTACTGGCGGTGGCAATAGTTGCCGGCTATGCGTATCTCGGCAATCCGTATACATTAATACCAGACAGGCTTCAGTATTCGACTTTATCGGAGCGCCAGAATGATACGGATGCAACGCTTGCGGATGCTTTCTCAAATCGTAAGCGTAATCTGCAAGTTTCCGGAGAAGGCGTTGTCACGAAATTGCTCCCGGACGACAATGATGGCAGCAGGCATCAAAAATTCATTATTGCCCTTCGCTCCGGTCAAACGCTTTTGATTGCGCATAATATTGATCTCGCGCTGAGAATAAGCTCTCTCAAAAAAGGGGATGCCATTCAATTCTCGGGGCAGTACGAATGGAATGAAAAAGGGGGCGTTGTGCATTGGACACATCACGATCCAAACGGCTCCCACGTGGCAGGGTGGTTAAAACACAACGGACAGATCTATCAGTGACTGCGGCTAAGGAATCTCTGAAAAACTACCTGCGTTGTGATTTCTGCGTTAAAAGTCGGCGCAAAATACGCATTTATTACGTATAAACTCCGCTTTTTTCGCCGACTTTTGCCTTGAACTGACTGCTTCGCTGACTTTTATAAGCAACGCTGGAAATGCTTACAGATCATGTGATGGTATCAGAAGGGTAGGCCCGCCCCAGAAAATGAATTCTTACCAGGAGCGGGTTATGCTGTGATTTAACTTGGCTATTTAGAGTGTTTTGAGATATTCAAGCAAAGCTTTTTTGTCATCTGGGGAAAGTGTTGTGCCAAATTCGTGACCGCAACGACTGTTTCCGGAGTTTCGGTCGCTGCAATCCGTAGTTTGCAACGTGTAATCAAATTTAGTTTGCTCAACAGCAATTCCGATGTTGACAGTGTCATAAATCGGGCCAATCTTGAATGAGCTGACTCGTTCGGCTGCCGGCTTTAGCAATTCTGCCAATGTTGGTACCGATCCATTATGAAGATAGGGTGCAGCTGCCCAGATGCCTTCAAGAACCCGAGATTCATATGCATAGACTGATGTTTCTTCAGATACTGCGGGTGGTGCAATGAATGCATCCTGGAGGGACTCCGTTTCTGGTGGAAGCGCTGATAATTCCAGGCTATCTATCTGTGCCATATCCTTGGTCCGCATGACAATAGGAACATAATGCTGAAGAATGGTACCGAGAACTGCAGTTCCCAGAACGCTGAAGGCAGTATCAACGGGCTTGAGTGGTTTAGCGAGGAACGGAATCTTTGCACCTTCGAGCACTCCGGTTTTCACGGTGCGGCCGAGGATTTCGTATTCCTTTGAATCCGTGCCGACATCCATGATGGGTGTTTTCCAGGTTTTTGGCTTGTCGCCAGGCATAATGCCGTGGCAGTCAGCGCACCCCCCTTCTGCAGTCTTGCGTTCGTAAATTGTTTTTCCTTTACTGGCGAGGGTCTGATCTACTTTCCATGGCCATTTGGGAGCACCTATTTTGTTCATCAGCTTTTCCAATGCGATCAATCCCTGGAAATTAGCCGAATTGTTGCTCTGATAGTCAATACCGAGCAGATGGCTCTTATCTTTTTTAGGATGGAAAATACCAAATACCCCAAAAACTTCTCCGAGGTTCCGGGAAAGCCCCAGTATTTTATTGCCATTATTGGCAAAGCCGGGCCACTGTGTTTTATCCTGAATTCCGGCATTCCAGAGAAATGGGTAGCGCACGGGTGCGGTAGCTGGCTGAATATTTTCGGGAATCATATAGGTAGGTGCAGGGCCGATATCTAGCCCGGCGAGACGGTTGAAGATCATTGATACAGCATCAAGCCTTGCGGGCCCCCAGGGTTGTGAGGGAAGTGCACGTTTGACTAAGGTGTGGTAAGGAAGATGCCAGGCTTCCACTTCTTCCCGTAGTTTCTTTTGATCTTTCGAGTCGGGTGACGGGCCGAGTACAGCGTGAGCGAAATCGGCGAATGCCTGTTGGTTCGTCAAGACCGTATTTACGGCAACGTCGAGATCGGCGAGGAAGCTCTGGAAATCAACGATTCCAGGGCCACCATCAATTCGATACGCAGTACCGGCAACCTCAATCTGGCGTGTATGACAAGCGGAACAGTTCATACCGATCACCTGCCCGCTTTCCTCGTTGGTAACAGTAAATCCAACGGGCAGCCCGGCGGGAACACTCGCTTTATTGGGCAAATAACCATAGCGATCAAGGCTTTCGTCCATGAATGGTTTACCGTTTGGCTGCTTTAAAGCTGCTATCCATCGAAGCGGTATAAGCCGGGATCCCTGATCCCGACTATAGAAATCATTTCTGGCAGAAGCTGTCCATTTGCTACCCTGATCGACAGCTACTGGTTCTGCAGCGAGTGAAACTGCAGGTAACAGCAAGGAAAATATTGAGGCGATACGGGATACAAGCCTGATTTTCAGCACTTACGCTCTCCTTGAAGAATGAATCGGAATATAAGGTTCATACCATCCATGGCAGCCTCCAGTTATGTAGGTGTTCTACTCACACAGGGAGCGATATTTGCAGGAGATGAGCCTTTATCAAACTTATGTTCCTGGCGGGCTCTGCATACAGGACGATGAGAACTTATAAGTAGATTGAGCTGACTCTCGGGTTTGTTCTTTCCTGACCATCGTGTTGAATAGTCATGTGTGTTGCCAACACCGAGTCTGGAGTGGATGTGCGGACAGTATAGAAGTTGCTGAATGGGTGTAATCAGAGGACAGGAACGGTTTTCTCTTGTTACTTGATCGTTGTGAGTTTGATGGAGAGTGGTAAACCGGATTGACTTGTCCTCCGGTGATCGGGCAGTGGCTTTTGATCAACACTTGTTGTAGATGAAAGACAACAATCAGAGCGACAACCCGCGCGCACTGGTTGAAGCGGGTGTGCGCTCGCAAATGAATTAGTCGCAAATTTGGATAAACCTGTTTCCTGTAAAATACTTTCCGTTGGTCTTGATCGATCTTGCTGTAAGCGACTTGGATATTTTTCAGGTATTTAATTTATGTAAGGGGAACAAGGAATGAATATGACTCATAAATGGCGTTTTTTCAGATCGGGTGGCTTTGACCAGGTACGTTTGGAGACGGGAGACGATATCAGATTCCTTGGGGAGCTTGATCCCAAGCTGTGGGCCGCACTCAGTTGTCCCACCGCCAACCTGGAGTTTGATGACAAGACGCTTGAGTTTATTGATGCAGATGGTGATGGCCATATCCGTGTTCCCGAAATTATCGCGGCAGTCCAGTGGACATGCTCCGTTCTCAAAAATCCGGAAGATCTCACGCGTGGATCGGATGTACTGCAACTGGATGCAATCGATGACAGCACCCCGGAAGGCGCCACATTGCTATCGTCGGCCAGACAAATCCTGCACAACACTGGCAAACAGGATGAAGTGGCCATTGCAGTGGAAGATACGGCTGATATCAACAAGATTTTTGCCAGCACCCAGTTCAATGGTGACGGTATCATTCCTGCCGCATCGGCTAGTGATACCGAAACCCAGGGCGTGATTGAGGACATAATGAAATGTGTCGAGCCGCTACAGGATCGATCCGGGCAGCCGGGCATTTCAGCAGAACAGGTTGAGCAATTCTTTACCGAGGTGAAAGCCTATGCGCAATGGTGGCAGGATGCGGAACAGGATGCCGCCGGGATATTGCCGCTGGGAGAACATACAGAAGCAGCCAGAACAATCTTTGATACAGTCAGGGCTAAAATAGAGGATTACTTTACCCGCTGTAACCTGGTTGAATTCGATCAAAAGGCAGGTGATCCGCTGAATCCGGCTTTATCGGATTACGAGGCGCTTGCCAATACCAATCTCTCCAGTACCACCGAACAGCTCGCCACATTGCCGCTTGCAAAAATCGAGGCAAATAAACCGCTGCCGCTTGATGAAGGCATCAATCCGGCCTGGATCGATGCAATCAATGCGCTCAAACACCAGGTCATTCAACCTCTGCTGGGAAGCAAGACGCATTTGAGTGCAGATGAATGGCATACGCTTTGTGATCGATTTGCGGCACACCAAACATGGCTGGACGTTAAACAGGGAGCGATGGTGGAAAGCCTCGGGATCCAGCGTGTACGCATGATCCTGGCTGGCGGTTTTCAGGACGGCATTGGCGCGTTATTGCAGAAGGATCAGGCGCTTGCAAACGTATCCGATGCCATCAACTCGGTTGAGAAGTTGATTCGCTATCACCGTCATCTTTTTCAGCTTCTGAACAACTTTGTTTCCTTTCGTGATTTCTACACGGCACAAAACAAGGCTATTTTTCAGACAGGCTCGCTTTATCTGGATGGCCGTCGCTGCGATTTCTGTCTGCGTGTCGACGATATCGGGAAGCACAGCAGCATGGCCGGTTTGAGCGGAACCTATCTGGCTTATTGTGAATGCCGGCGCGAGGGTGGCAATGAAACCATGATTATTGCGGCCGCTTTTACAAACGGCGATGCCGACAATCTGATGGTGGGTCGGAATGGTATTTTTTATGACCGGAAAGGACAGGACTGGGATGCCACCATCATCAGGATCATCGAGCATCCCATCAGTGTTCGTCAGGCTTTCTGGTACCCGTACAAACGCATTGGCAAAATGATTGGTGAACAAATCGAGAAGGTGGCCAGTGCGCGTGAAAAATCTGTTCAGGATCAGGCAGCAGCGGGAATTGCAGATGTTTCACAAAAAACGGAAGCAGGCAAACCACCGGCAGCGCCTTTTGATGTCGGTAAATTTGCCGGTATTTTTGCGGCCATCGGCCTTGCTATTGGTGCTATTGGTACTGCGATTGCGTCGGTTGTCACCGGTTTTCTGAGTCTGGTCTGGTGGCAAATGCCGCTTGCAGTCCTCGGCCTGATTCTTGTGATATCCGGGCCTTCCGTCCTGATCGCCTTTCTCAAGCTCAGAAAGCGTAACCTGGCGCCATTGCTTGATGGCAATGGCTGGGCGGTTAATACACGGGCAATCATCAATATTCCGTTCGGTACATCACTGACACAAATGGCGGTGTTGCCAGCAGGTGCCCAGCGTTCGCTTACCGACCCTTATGCAGAAAAAAAACGTCCATGGAAGTTTTATCTTTTTATTCTGCTTTTGCTGGGGAGCATTGCTTATCTCGTGCAAAGTGGCTACCTTAATAAAGGCACGATCGACACGCTGAAAGGCCATATCGGTACATTGAAAGACCGCTTTTTAACAGGCAATGCAGAATCGGCTGAAACAGATGATCCGGCGGCAGCAAAGGGAACTTTGCCGGCATCGCCTGAAGCGAAGGAGGCTGAAGGCAAACAAACCGAAGTTAACGGCACGCCCCGATCTGCCACGGAAAAAGCCAAAAATGAACCGGCCATTTCTCCTGATCCAGCAGTTAACGCCCCAGTGCCGGAACCAGTACCGGCTATGAAGCAGCGTTAACCAGCGATGGCAAATTGGTAGGTAATCTCCCCATTCTCAGCAGTAGAGTCCGTTAAAAACGACGGGTTAATTTCTCTGTCTGAGGATAATGTCCGAACAGATCGATCAGCGTTTCAATGTATGTAGTATATTCAATCCAAGTAGGACTAAAAATCTGGGGGTCTTCAAAATTTGAGAACTTCAGGACTTGGAGTAACATAGTTTTGTTCTGTCATTCCAAGCCCTGGTCTGTATTTATTTGCTCTCAATTTGGTTAAATTTACTCAATGCAACAATAGCTGCTTTTCTGGCTGCGGCAGCTTCTCCAGCCCGAGATTCCTTTATAACGTCATCCAGGTGTTCCAATCCTTCCTGAAGGTGCTTGTCTTCGGGATGTGTTGATTTAACTTCAACAGCATACTTTTCTGCTTCCTGCGCCAGTTGTGTCATAGTCATGACGTCTACTGCTAGAACCACAGCTTCCGTTTGCTTGATTGCCTCTTGCAGATAAATATCCTCTACCTGTGCACTGACTGAGCTGGGCGTAAATAGAGACAGAATGAAAATACTCGATAAGATTGATAATGTTTTTTTCATAACTTTCCTCTTTTTGTCGAAAATGATCTTGATGTAGATTAGTTCCTGTCCGGCATAATCTCTGCGGGAGACTGTTCTGACGGATTGCGAGGATTGTGATTTTGCTGATAAGTTGAATTGCTATCAGTTTCAGGTACTACTGTACCTTCTATGCCTCTTCTACTTTCATCCAAATCATTTCGCTGATCATATTTTCTGGCATCTTCCTTCTTTTCGTATTGCTCATTGTTTGTGCGATTGTTGTCTGAAGCAGGATCGGCTGTTGCTACGGTACTTCCTGTCAGAAAAAATCCGGACAGTAAGGTTACTGGAACTAAAATAGAAAGTTTTACTTTGGGGATGTAAGCTTTCATTTTGAATATCCTCGTATGTTTATAAGACGCTACGATTAGTCTTTCTCCGGTTGCATCCACTTTAAATCTATTTCTGTACTACTGGAGGCAGAGTTGCAAGCCTGCAAAAGCAGTTATGGTAGAAGTAACAGCTAATGCTGATAAAATATTCAGCTTCTCCATGGTTAACTCCTGTTAATTTAATAAGTAAAAAGAGTTTCATTTGCTACTTGTGTAATACGGGCGAGATTCCAACTCGCCTGCGCAGTCCCAGTACTTATTGCTGTTTCATAAATACCGTTCTGCTCTTTAAATCGAATCATCATTTCTGCATGATGGTTCGATTATCATTTCCCAGAACAAATTCATTTTTTTGCCGGGCGCCGAAATACAGCCTGCCGGTTGGCTTCTTCCTGCGGTTATCGCAATTTTGAACAAAAGCGTTAACCTGTTTTTCAGCCTCTTCTCTTGCAACTTCATATTTGGTTTGGATTTTTCCCACCAGTTGCTCACGTTTGCCTGCAATGACATCCAGCTCATCATCAGTCATATCGCACCATGTTTCTTTAAGTGTGCCTTTTAATTCCTTCCAGTTTCTTTCAACTATATTCCAACCGATGGCTTCTCTTCTTTTATTGAACTTCAAACATCCCAGATCACTGGTTGAGTAGGTATGTTTCATATATTCTCCATATGCAGAAATAATTTCTCATCTACCGGGCTCATGACTCAAAATAATTAAGCATTAAACTTAAAAGCCACAGTGGGATGATCTGAGTGATACCTGATTTGAAAGATTGATAAACAAAATAAATATTTATTATCTTGTCCACTTATCCCCCTCTTTCCGGTACGGTTTCTTAACTGCATTCCATGCAAGCTTATGAGCAGTTTCTTCCCGGGAATTCTCTTCGTTTCTATCTGCTGGGTTGGCATGCTCTTTCCATGCACTGTTAAATGCAGCGCGGTAAATATCTTGCGCATGAGAAGACAGAATATGAATAACGTTTTCTGGCAGATCTTCGTTCTTTTTGTAAGGCATATAAAAATCTCCATTTAGCAAAAAGTAAGATCGATTGTTTGTGTAACTGATATCCAGTAAATCAGATTTATACAGATCCAGTTAACTGAATAAAAATAAAAATGTGTAAATTCCTTGTTTATCTGACAAAGAATTTATTTAAGAAAATAGAGAGTTTTTTATTGAAACAATGGGATTCGTGTATTGGCATCATTACGAATAACCATTCTGGTAAAAGACAAGTTTTATGATGAGTAATAGTCATGATCCATCCTCTAAAAAGTGATTATGTTGCGATCGGAACTATTCTTATTTCTCTTATAAAGAAAGTGTACTAATATCTTATATCGTTCAATATTTTTACATTAAATATTTGTTGCAGTCATAACCGTTTGATATTAATCATAAAATTACGATTATTTAGTTTGATAAATCCTGTCATTTAGTGATGTAAGAATGATGATGAGCCAAAGCACAAGTAGATCCAAGCGGCTCTCATGTGGAGGGGTTAAAAACCAATGGATGAACTTAGGAACCTCTAGTCAAGCCTCACATGGTCGTACATTATGTCTCGCGGACGGACTGTGGTGTTGAGTTCGGGTTTCCTTATCAGTGATTACTGCGCTGCATCGTTCTTTTCAGTCGCTGGAGAGCCGAAAGTACAGTACTGATCTGCCCGTTAGCGTTACATCAGGGTATGTTGGGGAGAGCCGCATCAATTTGAGCAATTGATTCCGTGTAGCCAATTTTCTCTTCGATGTTTGGCTCGCGTTGTTTCAGTGTTAACGGATTTAGCGTCAGTTGCTGATAATAATCCACCCACGAAGCGTATTTTTCCGGCATTGCCCATACGCGGTAATGTAGCCGCGACATGATGACCGGATCACTCAACAGCGCCAGACGACACTCGCGGTCGAGTTTATCAGGAGGTTCATTTAACGCTTGCTTGATATGATCGTTGCGGGCAGTTTCGAGCATTTTGTTCTTGCGATGGCGCGCGGTAGCTATTGCTGTTGCCAGCGCATTGAGCGATGGATGAAATACAGCATGCATAAAGCCATCGCCCAGTGTGCGGCTGCGGTTCATCGCTAGATAGTTGTTTGTATTGACCAATACCTTCGGTGGCGAATACTCTTCCGGGATCAGGAATAGCTTCCAGCGTTTGGCCCACAGGCCAACAGACGGGCGACTGGAAATGACCGAGACAAACGGTGACAGAATCAGCGAGAATACGATAGGTGCCAGCCAGAACAGGAAGCGCAGATCAAGCCACGCCATTCCTATGGCCCAAACCAACCCCAGCAACAGTTGAGAGCCATGGCGCATAAAGGCTTCGCACCATGAGGTGGAACCATTATCGCGTTGTGGCGATTTCCACGTTACCTTCCAGCCAAGAAATGCACTGACTACGAACACAGTGTGGAATAGCATACGTACCGGCGCCAGCAGTACTGAGAGCAGTACTTCCAGTAACATGGAGATCGTGACGCGAATAAATCCACCATATTCTTTCGTCCCCTTGCACCAAATGAGCAAAATACTCAGAAACTTGGGCAAAAACAGCAGGACCAGGGTTGAGGCTAGCAGCGTGATCGCCAGTTCCGGCTGCCACTGCGGCCACACTGGAAACAGCTGGTGCGGTTGCAGAAAGTAATGCGGTTCCGTGAGTGCATGTACTACTTGCAGGGCGGTGGAAAGTGCAAGGAACATAAACCACAGTGGCGCGGAAAGATAGGACATCACGCCGGTCAGGAACACCGCACGGTGTACCGGATGCAAGCCTTTCACCAGGAACAGGCGAAAATTCATCAGGTTGCCGTGACACCATCGGCGGTCGCGCTTAAGCTCATCCAGCAGGTTCGGCGGCAGTTCTTCATAAGAGCCTGGCAGATCGTAAGCAATCCATACACCCCATCCGGCACGGCGCATTAATGCTGCTTCTACAAAATCGTGAGAGAGAATAGAGCCTGCGAAAGTGCCTTCACCCGGTAGTAGCGCCAGCGTACAGTGTTCGATAAATGGTTGCACACGGATAATGGCGTTGTGGCCCCAGTAGTGCGATTCTCCTAATTGCCAGAAATGCAGACCGGCAGTAAACAGCGGTCCGTAAACACGGGTTGCAAACTGCTGGCAGCGGGCGTAGAAGGTATCCATGCCTGAAGCTCTGGGCCACGACTGAATGATACCTGCATTCGGGTTGGCTTCCATCAGGCGCACCAGGCTGGTCAGGCATTCTCCTGACATCACCGAATCCGCATCCAGTACCACCATGTAGCTGTACTGACTGCCCCAACGACGGCAGAAATCGTCAATGTTGCCGCTCTTGCGTTTTACGCGGCGGCCGCGACGGCGATAGAATATCTGGCCTTCATCCTGAACGTCTGCAAGCAATTCTATCCACGCTTTCTGTTCTGCAACGCAGATATCCGGGTTGTAGCTGTCGCTCAGGATGTAGATATCGAAGTGCTGTTGCTGATTTGTCGCTTTTACAGATTCCCAGGTCGCGCGCAATCCCGCGAATACGCGATCCACATCTTCATTGCAGATAGGCATGATCAATGCCGTACGGTGTTCGGGATTGAGTGGTACATCTTTTCGTGCCAGCGATGCGGAAATACTGTACTTGTCTTTACCGATCAGCAGTTGCAGAAAACCCATCAGCGCGGTCCAGAAACCGGCAGATATCCAGCAGAAGAGAATGGCGAAGAGGATCAAAATGCCGCTTTGCAATATATAAGGCAACAGCTGCATGAACGATATCCATGCGTCCTGATCGATCATATCGATCGGATTGATCAGTGACCAACCTTGATAAGGAAGGATGGTTTTCATATACCAGGTTGCCAGCGCGGTCTGCGATAACGTCAGCAGTAGCAGAATGTAGCGGCGAATGGTGCCAACGGTGTTCCATTTTTGTTCGTGAACCTGCTCTTCTTCGGTCAGCCGTGATAGATGATGTGATGTGTCATTGCGTCCACGCAGATAATCCCAGAATCGGCCAATCGGATTGGTGTGCCACGGATCCGGCGATATCGGTGAGCGGGTCGTTTGGGGCATTGCCGCCAGTTGCGTGCGTCCCTCGTCATCCTGAGTCAGTTGTCCGTGAACCAGAGAGTCGGGCCAACTCTGCTCAAGCCGGGTTTTCGCGGACCCCAGTGGTAAATCATCTTCACGCGCATAGTCGTGATGCTCAGGATTCAGTGCCTCATGCAGGATGCGAATGTTCGTTGTTGGCAGTGCTGCTTTCTCGGCGTCAGTCAGCGGCAGCGCGTCAATATATTCAGTGACTTTATTCATCGGCAGGTAGCTGATAGCTCCAGGTTTCACTCAACGTCTGGTCACCATTGACTAATGCAGCGCGCATCTCAGTGATTTTTTTCACATCCTTCACTTCTGTACGTAGTGTCAGACGCCAGCCTTTAATAACCGGGTTATAACGCACGCTGCTCTCGACGATCGTACCGTTGTCATCGATACTGACCTGAGCTGCAACGGGCGTATCCTGAGGTAGTTTTTTCATTTCCTCGCCCGTGAAATCGATGATGAAGGCAATCGTGCCATCAGGTTGACGAATAAGATTCGATTGTTTTACATCGCCCGTTGAACGCAGTGTCTGCATGACGTATGCGTTATCCGGTGCATGCAGTTTTTCCTCGTCGTGGCTGAAGCTGATGGTGTAATTGAAGTTTATTTCTTTGCCCGCTTCCGGTAGTTGATCCGGCGTCCAGAAAGCGACAATGTTGTCGTTGGTTTCGTCGTTGGTCGGAATTTCCACCAGCTCGATGTTGCCTTTACCCCATTCTCCTTCCGGCGTTATCCATGCACTTGGGCGTAGATCATAACGATCATCCAGATCTTCAAAACGTGCGAACTGGTGGCCACGTTGCAGCAGGCCAAAGCCTTGTGGATTCTCCATGGAGAAGCTGCTGATAGCCAGGCGTTCCGGGTTATTCAGCGGACGCCAGATCCATTCTCCATTACCGGTGAGAATGGAGAGGCCGTTAGAATCATGTAACTCGGGACGGAAATTTGCCATCGGAGAGGGCTGGTTAGAGCCAAACAGGAACATGCTCGTCAGCGGTGCAATGCCGAGCTTGCCGACTGTGTCGCGCAGATAGATTTTTGATTGGACATCGACCACGATATCGCGATCCGGGATGATGATAAACCGATAAGCACCTGTTGCGCGCGGGGAATCCAGCAGTGCATAAATCGTCAGGTTCCTGTCAGTCGGTTCAGGCCGTTCGATCCAGAATTCTCGGAACCGGGGAAACTCTTCGCCGGAAGGCAGAGCAGTATCGATAGCCAGGCCGCGTGCGGAAAGACCGTACACCTGCCCCGCGCCGATCGCGCGGAAATAGCTGGCACCGAGTATGCTGACAATTTCATCGTTTTTGTCTTTGCTATTGATCGGATAGAGTACTTTGAAGCCCGCAAAACCAAGATCTTTCACCGCATCCTTGTCATGCGGGACATTGCCGAAATTGAAATAATCAGGGTTATATTCGATTTTATGTACCGATGTAGCAGTGACTTCATTAATCTCAACCGGTGTATCGAAATACATGCCCTGGTGGTAAAACTCAAGCTTGAATGAAGTATTCAGCTGACTCCAGTAAGCTTTATCATGGTTAAACTGGATCTGTTGATAATCCGCATATTTCATATCGCGGAAAATGGAAGGCAAGTTGCTTTCAGGCGTTTCATAGCTTTGGCTGGCTAATAATTGAGCCTTTTTTGCGACATCATCAATATTAAAGGCCCAGGTCGACGGGGTATACAGGGTTAATAACATTACTGCTGTACTTAACCAACACATTTTTATCATTTGTGGTTTATGTTTCATCAGTCTGTTCTTTTTTATGTGATTAATTGATTTGATTCGGTCCATTCGTAATGAAAACTCGGATAATCCAAGCTGCTACTGGCTGGTATCAATTTTTATTTGCTCGTTCAGAAGCCGTTCGCATGGAGTTCATCAAAAGATATGCACTACCTGCGGCTTCGACAGGCTTGATCTGGATCAGTTCTGGGAATCTGTTCAAAATCCCGGATTTTCTGGATGAAGACTACGTTATCGCATCATTAATGAACGAAAACACCCGACCAATTTAAAGTAGTATTTGTGAGCTGTTAAGGAACCTCTGGAAACCGTTAGCGAGGTGGTCAGTTCAAGGCAGAATCAGCGAAAAGTGGAGTTTATACGTGATAAGTGAGCATTTTAAGTTGATTCTTAACGAAAAAATGACAACACAGGTGGTTTTGCAGAGGTTCCTTAATGAGCAATGCACCACTGTCGGATAAATTATCCACTGCACTCCCGATTGGCCGCAGAGCGCAACATTAGGCGACGGCAAAAACGTAAGGAGGTATGACATGTCAAAAGTCATTGAAGTTAATGACAAACCAATCCTTCTGAAAGCAGTCGAGCTTGTTCTCGCAGAGCCTGCTTCTATCAGAAAGGAGGCGCTCCAACTCAAGGAGAAATATGTAACCCGGTACGGGAGTGATCGTTCGGAAGATGAGATCAATACTTACGCTGCTGATAAAATCATCTCAAACTATTCTTACTATACCGCCTTTGTTGGTGGAACGACTGCTCTTACAGGGGCAATCCCTGGACTTGGCACTGTTCTGGCTACATTCGGCGGTGCAACAGCCAATGCAGCTCTTTCCATGAAATATCAAATTGAAATGACAATGGCCATTGCAACGATTTACGGCCGTGACATTACAATAGAGGAAGAAAAACGCCTTTGTTTAATGATTGCGGGGCTCGGCGCGATCAGTGAAATGACGAAGGTAGGCGGGAAAGAATCCAGCAAAAAAGCATCCGTCAAGATGATGCAACAATATCTGAATGAGGCACCTTTTCAAACCCTACAGGAAATATTCAGGAAAGCTGGAATAGCTTTCACAAAGAAAGCTGCAAGAAAGGCTATTCCATTTGGTGTTGGCGTAGTCATTGGTTTTTCTGCCAACAAAGGGTTGACCTGGTATGTCGGGACAAAGGCAAGGGATTTTTTCTCGGTGACCGACTCGGTTGTCTGATAATTTATCTGGTTGACGCTATTGACAGACAATCAAACCGTTTTTCACTGTTGAGCGTCTTGCCACAGCAGCGCATATCAGCGAAGAACACGGCGGTAAGGTGTAGAGGGCCATGATCGAGGACGGGTTTGCAGGTGCTTGTACGTGGCCGAATGCAGTTTTTAGGATAAAATATCGTTAATTCCATTGGTAATTCTGATCATGCAGTTGTCTGAATTTACTCAGATACGCTGCGTAACCAGCAAATCCTGCTTATGCATTCTTCAAAAGATTTTGACATCATCGTTGTGGGCGGCGGACATGCCGGGACGGAAGCTGCTCTGGCAGCGGCGCGGACGGGCCGGAAAACATTGCTCTTGACGCAAAATCTGGATACGTTGGGGCAAATGTCGTGCAATCCGTCAATCGGAGGGATCGGCAAAGGGCATCTGGTAAAGGAAATTGATGCACTGGGTGGAGCCATGGCTGCGGCAATCGATGAAGCAGGCATTCAGTTTCGTATACTGAATTCAAGCAAAGGCCCTGCGGTTCGGGCAACCCGTGCTCAGGCTGATCGTGTGCTGTATCGTCAGGCCATACGCAAACGGCTGGAAGCACAACCTGATCTGCTGATATTGCAATCCACTGTTGATGATCTGTTGCTGCATGGGGACAGGATTACAGGTGTTGTTACCCATCTTGGAATGACTTTCTCGGCGCGCGCCGTAGTGTTGACGGTCGGCACGTTTCTGGGGGGGCTGGCGCATGTCGGTGACCAGAATTTTCAGGCAGGCAGAGCAGGCGATCCTGCATCAATCAGGCTTGCGCATCGCTTGCGTGAAATGGACTTGTCGGTTGGCAGGCTTAAAACTGGCACTCCCCCTCGGATTGATGCGCGGACCATTAATTTCCAGGTTTTACGCGAGCAGCCGGGAGATGAGCCGATACCGGTGTTTTCGTTTCTGGGCAATGGTGCGCAGCATCCACGCCAGGTGTCATGCTGGATGACGCGCACCAATGAGAAAACTCATGAAATCATTCGCACCGGGCTGGATCGATCGCCCCTGTACACCGGGAAAATAGAAGGCATCGGGCCGCGTTACTGTCCATCGATTGAAGACAAGGTGGTGCGCTTTGCTGACAGAGATGCGCATACTGTTTTTCTGGAACCGGAAGGTCTGGAAACCAGCGAAATTTATCCAAACGGGATTTCAACGAGTCTGCCTTTCGATGTGCAGGTTGAGCTGGTGCGTTCCATCGCGGGGTTGGAGAATGCCCATATTACCCGGCCGGGTTATGCGATCGAATACGATTATTTCGATCCGCGAGCGCTCAAAAGATCTCTGGAGACAAAAGCAATCGACGGATTGTTCTTTGCGGGACAGATCAACGGTACTACCGGGTATGAGGAAGCCGCTGCTCAGGGGTTGCTTGCAGGTTTGAATGCCAGTCTCAAGATAAGAGGGCAGGAGCCTTGGTGTCCACATCGTGACGAGGCTTATCTCGGTGTGCTGGTGGATGATCTGGTGACCCGTGGTGTAACAGAGCCATATCGTATGTTCACCAGCCGTGCCGAATTTCGTTTGCAATTGAGGGAAGACAACGCAGATATACGATTGACTGAAACCGGGTATCGGCTGGGGTTGGTAAGTGAAGCACGCTGGCAGGCCTTTGCTGCTAAACGCGTAGCTATTGAAATTGAAAAAACAAGATTGCGTAGTACCTGGGTTTTTGCCAGTGCCTTAAATAAATTGCACACATCGGATCAATCAGCCGACGATCGTTCGTATTCGCTGTACGATTTGTTGCGGCGCCCTGGCATCGGCTATGTGGAGCTGATGTCATTGTCTGAAATGGTGGAGCAGCCTGTGGTCGATGGTCAGATTGCCCAGCAGGTGGAAATCGATGTCAAATATGAAGGCTACATAGAACGACAAAGACAGGAGGTGGTGCGCCATGCGCAGCACGAAGCCATGATTTTGCCAAAAAACCTGGATTACAGCGCCGTGCGTGGACTTTCCAGCGAAGCCACACAGAAACTTAACCAATATCAACCGGAAACAATCGGCCAGGCAACGCGGATTTCCGGCATTACACCGGCGGCCATATCTTTATTGCTGGTACATCTGAAGCGTGGTATGGCACGCCGGACAGCTAAACAGGAAGAAACACATGAGTCTGGAAAAACAGTTGTATGAAGGTCTGGAGGCAATTTCGGGATTGTCCGCTAACACAGAGCACCTGAGCAGCCAGTTGTTGCGCTACATGGAGCTCATCACAAAGTGGAACAGTACCCATAATCTGACTTCAGTCAGCAATCTCGAATCGATGATTACACGGCATATGCTGGATAGCCTGGTTGCATTACCACATATCGGTGGGCCACATGTTGTTGATGTTGGCAGTGGCGCCGGTTTACCGGGTATTCCGATTGCGCTGGCTCGTCCTGAATGGCAAGTGGTGTTGATAGAAAGCAATCAGAAAAAAGCAGCTTTCCTGCAGCAAGTTGCGGTTGAGCTGAATGTCCCGAATATATCGATCAGGCAGGAACGCGTGGAAAAAACAAAGCTGGATACCAAGGTGGATACGGTGATATCGCGCGCGTTTTCCAGTCTCGAGCGTTTCATGAACTTGTCCAGGCACTTGTGTGCGAACAACAGGAGTGATTGCCGATTTGTTGCCATGAAAGGGGCATTCCCGGATATGGAGTTGATGCAACTGCCTCCGGAGTTTTCCGTTGAACAGATTATTCCGGTTACGGTGCCCGGTCTGAAAGCCAAGCGCCATCTGGTTGTGATGCAATACTGTCCCGAATGAGGGTTATCGAATGGAATATAAGTGCATTCTATAATCCTGTTGCCGGTATGGAAACGTAATTCAATGGTCAGGATACTTGCCATTGCCAACCAGAAAGGAGGGGTAGGTAAGACAACGACCAGTATTAATCTGGCTGCCAGCCTGGCAAATATCGGCAAGCGGGTATTGCTGGTTGATCTGGATCCGCAGGGTAATACGACCATGGGAAGCGGTGTGGAAAAACGTCTGCTGGATCGGACTGTTTATCAGATACTGCTCGGCGAACACACTGCTGCTGAAGTGCGCTTATCGACACAACCGGGAAAATATGACCTGCTTCCGGCCAATCAGGAACTGGCTGGCGCAGAAGTGGAAATGGTGTCGCTGGAACAGCGCGAATCCCGATTGAAGAAGGCTTTGCAGGCCGTACAGGCGGATTATGATTTTATTCTGATTGATTGCCCTCCTGCGCTGAATCTGCTGACACTGAACGGACTGTGTGCGGCGTATGCCGTTATCATCCCCATGCAATGCGAGTATTATGCATTGGAAGGGCTGAGTGATCTGGTTAATACCATTAAAAGGGTGCGGACGAGTTTTAATCCTTCTATCCGGATAGAAGGCCTGTTGCGAACTATGTTTGATCCACGCAATCTGCTGGCGCAACAGGTATCCGATCAGTTGAAACAACACTTTGGCAACAAGGTTTATCAGACCATCATTCCCCGCAATATCCGGTTGGCGGAGGCACCGGGATTTGGATTGCCGGTGCTTTATCATGATCGGCAGTCCCGAGGTGCCCGGGCTTATCTTGAATTGGCCAACGAAATTCTGACGGCAGCTGGCTGATTGCTGATCTTGCCGGAATATCTATGAATATTTTTATTTTGTATAGTGACTATGGCAAAGCCTAAAGGATTGGGGCGAGGTTTGGACGCGCTGCTGGCGGATAATTCCCAGAAAGCGGATTCTCTGCAGAATCTCGCTGTGGATCTGTTGCAGGCTGGAAAATACCAGCCCCGGACAAGGATGGATGAAACATCCCTGCATGATCTGGCAGAATCAATCAAAGCACAGGGAATTATGCAGCCAATACTGGTGCGTCCGCTGGTTGCAGAGGGTTATGAAATTATTGCCGGGGAACGGCGTTGGCGTGCCGCCCGCATTGCCGGGCTGGAGCAGATTCCGGCCATTGTGCGCGAAGTACCGGATGAATCCGCGCTTGCACTTTCCCTGATCGAAAATATCCAGCGCGAAGATCTCAATCCTCTGGAGGCTGCGTTGGGTATTCAGCGCCTGATCGAAGAATTCGGTATGACCCACCAGATTGCCGGGCAGGCGCTGGGGTACTCACGCAGCACGATTTCAAATTTGCTGCGTCTGCTCAATCTGGCTGCGCCAGTACAGGATCTGATTATGCAGGGAAAAATCGATATGGGGCACGGACGTGCCCTGCTTGCGCTGGAGGCCGGGAAACAACTGGAAATTGCACATCTGATCATGCAAAGGCAGCTGTCCGTGCGCGAAACTGAGAATCTGCTCAAGCGAATAAGTCAGGCATCTTCTGCAAGAAAGCAGTCATTTCCGGATCGGGATTTGTTACGGCTGCAGGAGGATATGTCTGCACGACTGGGTGCCAATGTCGTCATCAGGCAAGGGAAAAAAGGTGCCGGCAATGTCATCATCCATTACGCCAGTCTTGAACAGCTGGACGGGATTCTTGCGAAGTTCTGAGAACCTGTTCAGCATCGATGAAATATCGATCAGAATCATCAACCAGCTCTTCCGGAAGAGACATGGTTATTTTTTACAGTGAGGAGCAGTACAACCAGGCAATGAGCAAAAGCAGCAGCTTATTATCTGCCAGAGTTTCCAAATAAAGATTGATGAGTGTCCAGCTGTGGTTTCTGAGTTGATGGCAGATCGAGCCATAAATGGCAGATATTCAGCCGATTGTGGCTGTATTACCTGCTTTTTAGGTATGTGGTGTTTGTTTCGGCTAGTTTGAGCGTTATAATCAACGGTTTAAAAACTTTCCTGGCCGGACAGAGGGTAGCCAACGTTGCTTGTCTAGAACCCGTTTAAATCTTGAACAGATTATCGCAGGGTTATGTGACAGTAAAATGAAGAAATGAAGGCTTGGCAACTTGATCACCGACGACACGCCTGCCAGTCGTATTCACACGCCAAAAGACTACACAATGTGTAAGCGCCGCGGATAGCGGATTTCGCACCGCAAAAAAACAGTTTGCCGGTTTCGCGGACCATGTAAAAGAAAGGGGAGTTATATTCATGAATACTATGATTACCGCCACATCTATACTACCTACTACTAAACGTAGTGCAACGGGTTTGCATTTGATAGGTGATTTATACGGTTGTTCATGTGATGAACGTTTGATGCTGGATGCTGGCTTTCTGGAAGCACTCTGTAAGCAGCATGTAATTGCAGCAGGTTTAACCATAGTGGGCAGTCTTTTTTACAGTTTTGGTGAAGGAGGGGGGGTGACCGGTGTAGTGGTCTTGGCAGAATCCCATTTATCCATACACACCTGGCCAGAATCCGGTTACGTGACGCTGGATGTGTATGTCTGTAACTATTCATCCGACAATCGCCCCAAGGCACAGCAGCTGTTCGATAGCATTCTGGCAGCCTTTAATCCGGCCGATCCACATCTGCATCGGGTCGAGCGTGCGTGATGGAAGAATCCGGCAGGGCGCGCTACGTAGCGGAGCGTTTGAGTCCTGATTTTGGTTTTTATTTACGTGAAAGCCGGCAACTGGCAAAGGTAAATTCAGCCTGGCAGAAAATTGAAATTTTAGAAAACCCATTGTTTGGCCGGGTGATGCGTATTGACGATTGTTTCATGACTTCGGAGCGTGACGAGTTTTTTTACCACGAACCGATGGTGCATCTGCCGGCAATCAGCCATGGCAGAGTGCGTCAAGCCCTGATTGTAGGCGGAGGTGATGGTGGCGCAGCGGAAGAGTTGCTCAAATATCCCGGGTTGGAACGTCTGGTGCTGGCCGAGTTGGATAGCGAGGTTATCCGGATGGCGCAGGAATGGTTGCCGGCCATTCATCAGGGCGCGTTTGACGATCCGCGCCTTGAGTTGCGTCTGGGTGACGCACTTCCTTTCATTGAAAAGGGTACCGAGCGCTTCGATCAGATCCTTCTTGATTTGACAGACCCGTTCGGGCCGGCGACCGATCTTTACACAGTTGAATTTTATCGCGCCTGCCAGAAGATCTTGAATCCAGGCGGAGTGATTTCACTGCATATTGGATCCCCCATTCATCTGCAAACATCCATGGCAAGAGTTGCCGCTTCATTACGGGAGGTGTTTGCTATTGTCCGGCCCTATCTGCAGTATGTTCCGCTCTACGGTACGTTATGGTGTATGGCCATGGCTTCTGATGAAATTGATCCTCTCCTCTTGAGTTCGCTGGCGGTTGATGCACGCCTGGATCAATATGGATTGCAGGATTTGCAGCTTTACAACGGCGCGATGCACCATGCCCTGCTTGCGTTGCCTAATTTCGTACATAAAATTCTGCAGCATCCGGTTAAGCCTATTCACCGGGGTGAAATACTTGAAGGAATCAACGACCCCGCATCACTGCCTGATATTGCTGTCATCCCGGCCTGAAAACACGCACCGTACGTAGCTGCCAGCAGCAGGAATAGAGTTATTTTTTGCTGTTTTTTGCGGGATGGATATGTTTCACCGCGCTCATGGCAGTCAGATAAGCAATAATTTCCGCTATAACCTTCTCCCGCTCTGGTATTTCTGCCGCCAGTGCCGGCATGGTTGTGTTGTAACGCAGACTGGCTGGATCATCTATCCAACGTCTCAAGTACTCGGGCTTGAAGTATTCGGTCACGCTGACCGGGTAATTCAGCTCGGGTGCCTTGCCACCTCCCTGACCATTGATCGTATGGCACGCCATGCAATATTTGCGGAAATGCAGAAAACCACGTTTTGTCTCCGCAGATGTGCCTGCGGGTGGAAACATCCCCGGGAAACGGGTTGCAAAAGAAACGAGCTCAATGCCGATGATCTGGTAGGGCATATCGGAAGCACCTTCCTCAAGCAGGATGGGAGATTTCAGATTGTCCCAGATCAGGTAAGCCGGCCCTAATTCCGCAGCCTCATGATTCTGGAGCGCGTTGTTGAGTGTAAAAGGAGCATCATCTGCACGGGCAACAGCGAAATAGGCATCATAAGCGAGAAATTTTGCAACTGGAATACTGGGCTGATAGCCATCCTTGCAAGTGAAAATGATTTCATCTGCGGCTCGCCAGCGTGGGCCGAATATCTGGTCAAAGATCGGCTGTACAGGATAAACTTTATACTGGCGTTCTCTGCGTTCGTGTACTTCAAAAACGCTTAATATTGTTTGCCTGGAGAAGGTATTGAATGCTTCCGGTTTCAGGGATCTGACGTATCCATCCTCATTTTTGAATTCGATGAAGATACCAATTGTATTGGCTTGTGCGTAAACCGGATTGATCAGGCCGATCATCAGGCATGCACTCAATATGAAATATCCACAGCGTGACGCGATACGCAGGCATTGACCGTATCGCCAGTCGAAAGCATTTTTGCGATTGTATTTCATTTGTCCTGAAAACTTCAGTTACTCAATCGGTAATCCCTCCATTTTAACGGTGCCTAGAAGCAGCAACGCTATGGCAGACACGACCAACCGCTGCTTTTGGAGATGCCACCCAATCCAATGCCCTATTTGAGTGTTGCCCGCCACGTCTCTTCGATGCTTTTACTTATCGCTCGTGGCAGAATGAGAGTTGGTTGTGACACCTGTCCGCTGATTTCTGGTTACTGCTTTACCGCTTCAACCTGGATGCTGAGTTTGACTTCTTTTGGGATGCCAGCATCGACCATAAAATTCATGCCCCATTGGGTGCGGTCAATGGTTGCTTCAAAGTCACCGCCACAAACCGTGGCACCATCAAACATTGGGCTTTCATAGCAGTTGAACCGGGTACTGTTGAGGGTGACTGGGTGCGTTTTTCCCAGTAGTTCCAGGTTGCCGATGATGGTTTGTGGCTTGCCATCGACAAATTTCCATTGTGTGCTGGTAAAAGTCATTTGTGGAAATTGTTCAGCATTGAACAGATCGGCATGCTTGAGGTGATCGTCAAATTGCTGGTTGCCGCTGTTGATGCTGGCGACGGGGATGACGATTGTCATAGCGCCGGTCTGGTTTTTGTTGTCGATGCGGATCTCTCCGGTCAGATTATAAAAACCGCCGTGGTTGGTACTGGTGCCGAAGTGACCAATGGCAAAGCGTGCGTTGGTGTGGTTAGGGTCCAGCACATAGGTGTCAGTGCTGGCAAAGGCCGTTGTGCTGACAGCGCTGATCAGAAGTAATGCAAGAATGAGTTTTTTCATGGTCGTAATCCGTTTTGGTTGTTGTATTGTGTGGCAGGCATCGAACACCTGTCAGCGGCTTGTACACAGCGTATCTGAACCCGCAGAGATTAAATACGGAATTGATATTTTCAGTCTGCCGTTTTCAGATACTGGTATAACGTTTCACGGCTGATGCCTAAGTTGCGGGCGATCAGTGCTTTTTGTTCACCTTCTATGACTCTTCGCTTTATTTCTGCAACCTGCTCGCCGTTCAGCGATTTTTTACGCCCTCGGTAAGTACCTTGTTGTTTGGCAAGTACAATACCTTCGCGCGTTTGAACTCGGCAAAAGATCCTATGATCGGCAACGTAAAGTTAGTCATTGGCGAATCTTCACCGGTAAAGATCAATTTTTCTTTGATAAACTCGACTCGGATACCGCAACCGGTAAGCTCTTAAAGCAATCGACGTAAATTACCAGGTTACGTGTCAGGCGATCCATACTATGAACGACGACCGTATCATCCTCACGTACAAAATTTAACAACATATCGAGTTGTGGTCGCTGGGTATCTTTGCCAGATGCCTTATCCGTAAATGTGTGGTCAACCCGAATGCCTTCCAGTTGTCATTCCGGGTTTGGGTTAAAGCTACTGACTCGAACATAACCAATACGTTTATCTGACAAACCATTTCCAAAAGTACAATGGAAATTTATTACCTTTATACAGCAATGTCAATGAATGGAGATTCATACTCTATTCTGACGGCTTTTGTGCCTTGCAGCCTGACGCCCTGTTAAGGTTATACCCTAACAGGGCGCTCAACGCGATCATGAGGACAAATTTCATTTTCACTTATTAGCGTGAGTCGACAAAAGTTGATTGCGAGCTGCTACATTAATAGATGAAAAATCGGGAATCTGAGAGGTGACTGCGTCATCGGCAATGCAAGACTTTATCTGAATGGAAAATTCTCCCCAACTCTGGTTGTATGTGGTGCTTGCCTCGATACTATCAACTATAGTACTGGCAGCTTTGATGAGAATTCTGCAGCCTTATGATATTCCTGCCTCAACTTCACCATTTGTCCTGACCAGCTGGATGTTCATGGCGGCGGTGT
>NZ_QRCC01000010.1 GCF_009833125.1 Nitrosomonas sp. HPC101 | reverse complement strand
TCAGGTCACAAGCTGGGCCCGGCATGCTCGGGGAACGCCAAAACCGATCGACAGGTCAATGCAAAGGCAATTTAGCCAATCCCAGCACGGGTCAGATCGGAGCGACGTTCTAAACGTATTGTGGACTGAGTGTCCCAGCAGTTACCTCGGCGGCTCATGCTGCCAATAAAACCATCTGCTTTCAGCAGATTGCAGTATGCTTTGCTGGCATACTGCGACCCACGATCCGAATGTACAATCAGACTTGGCGGTGGTTCAGTTGAAGGCCCGTCTCCATAGCTTTGTGATGGCTTATAACTTTGCCAAAAGACTAAAAACTCTCAAGGGCCTAACGCCCTATGAATACATCTGCAAAATCTAGACAAATGAGCCAGATCGTTTTATCTTTGACCCATTCCAGCACACTGTGGGACTAAACATCTAAGCGCGTCTGCCGCAACTCAAGATGTGCGGCAGGAAATCATTGCCGCCGCCAGCACGATCAGCATCGACGTTGCGGCAATGAATTGCATGCTGACGGTAAATGCGTACCGTGAGGCGGCAAGCAACTCGATCCTTGCGGGCTCAAGTAATTCGTCAGCAATGGCGATCGCCGCGCTCAGGGAATCATTTGCGTATGCGAGAGCGCCTTCCGGCACGCCCGATAATGACTCAGGCGGAAACTCCATGCGGTAGATCAGGCTAGCGAGGCTGCCCAACAGGGCGATGCCCAGCGCACCACTGAGTTCGGAGCCTGTCTCGGACAAGGCTGCCGCAGCTCCCGCCCGCTCCGAAGGGGCTTGAGCGATGATCAGCTCGACGCTGAAGGTGAACAGCGGTGTCAGCCCCAGCGCCAATATCACTGTCCCAGTGATAATTACTTCCTTGTCAGACGAACCACCCACTTGCGTCAACAGGGCAAATCCCAATGCCGACAGCAGCAGGCCACAGGTGGTGATGAGGCGGGGATGCCAGTAGCGTGCGATGCGCGGCGCTGTGACGGAACCAATCATGAAGGCACCTCCCCAGGGCGCAAGCCAGCAGGCAGCCGTGAATGGCGAAAGATCGAGCACTAGTTGCAAGTACTGAGTCAGAAGGATTGAGAGTCCAAACAACACAAAGAAGCCGAATGCGTAGCTGAGCATGGCCGCGGAAAAGCCAGATCTGCTGAACAGCTGTAGATCCACCATGGGATAGGCCAGTCGCGTCTGACGATGCAGAAATACTCCGGCCAGCGCCACACCAACGACCAGCGACAAAACAGGCGACCAGCTCAAGCCTTGTACTGCCCCCTCTTTCATACCGTACACAACAGCCAGTACGGCGCCTAGCGATAACAGTACGCTACACAGGTCGACACGGCCCGGGGCCGGATCGCGATATTCAGGCAGCAACCAGGGACCCAGTACCAACAACAGCAACATCGCAGGTACGGAAATGAGAAATACCGAGCTCCAATGAAAATGTGTAATCAGTATCCCGCCAAGCAAGGGGCCAATCACCGCTCCGGCCGAGAAGCTAGCCATCCAGATGCCGATAGCTGTCGTCCGTTCGTTCTTGTTGTGAAACATGTTGCGAATCAACGAGAGCGTGGACGGTGCCAGCGCTGCGCCAGCCACTCCGAGCAAGGCGCGAAGAAGAATCAAGGCACCGGCACTTTTGACCAGTGCAACGAGGATCGAGACGATGCCAAAAGCCGCTGCACCAATCAGCAACAGTCGCCGTCGCCCGATGCGGTCGCCGATAGTACCCATGGTGATCAGGGAGCCGGCAACCATGAAGCCATAAATATCCACCATCCATAGCATCTGTGCGTTAGTGGCGTACAACGCTGCACTGATGGTCGGCAGTGCCAAGGTCATGATTGTCAGATCCATGGAGTACAGCAGACATGGCAGGGTGATCACTGCTAAACCGATCCATTCGCGCCGCGTGGCCTTGGCCGCTATGCTGGACACGGAATAGTCAGCTTGGGCGGCCACCTCTGGTAAAGCTTGACTGCCAGAAGCTCAGTCTCGACTTGCCGTCGGTGCCGTAATCCGCATAAGAATAACGCAGACATCACTGACATCAGATCGAGCCGGCCTTTCCGGGTGCCCCCATTTACGCTGAATTGAGTGATATTCATTACTGGTGTGGCGGCTGTTCTTTGCGACTTAGGTAAGACGAGTGGCGGCGTGCGATGACATCCATGCCGTGCAGGCGATAGAAGATGTCATAGCCGTGGCTCCCTCGCTCGCGCCAAGCCCGTCGGAGATAGGCCATGTCAAAGAGCCCAAGCTTATCAAGGCCGCTATCCGACTCCAACGAACTCTCCATCCGCACCTCAAATTCGGGCGACGCATATACCATCTGCGGCACTGGAAAGCCGATCTTCTTTCGGCTCGAGATTGCGCCAGGGAGCCAGGGCGACATCGCCTGCTTGAAGATCCATTTTTCCGAATCTTCATAGTGCTTAAGCCTCGGTAGAAAGGAAAACGCACTTTGAATGACCTGCTGGTCGGCTAGTGGATTTCTGACTTCAATGCTGTGCGCCATGCTGGCCATGTCTATTTGACGATATTCGGAGACTACGCACTCGCCGTGATAATCGAGCAGGCAGATGAGCTGTTGACTGTCCTGCGTATCATGCGCGTACAGATCGAGATAGGGTTGCACGGCGGAGATGAAGGCGGCGCGGGCATCGACCTCGGGCATCAGTTGCCCGAGGTCAATATCTCCCACCGCATTGAAATAATCGAAATAGGCACCTGCCAACAGCCTCGAGGGGGTGGTTTTCAGCCTGTGTCCATGGCTGTAACCATCGAATACCTCATCCGGACCGCTGCCACAAAACGCCACGCGATGACCGTCGCCGGCGATTTGCTCGAACAGCATGAACAGACAGACCGCCTCGGGCGCACCGTTCGGTTCGCAGCACAGCGACCACCAGCGATCCATGGCCTCGCAATAGGTCTGGCTCGTCACCTCGATTTCCCGGTGCTCCGTGCCGAAGGCCTCGGCCACCAGCCGAGAGTAGCTGAACTCGTTATGCATGATGGCACCTGTCCTCAACCCAGATTCGGGAAAGCCGATAGCATAGGTGTGTAGTTCCAAGCCCTGGCTCCTAGCTCGGGCTACCACGCTGGACGAATCAATGCCGCCGCTTAATAAATAGGCATACGGAACCTCCAGGTCAAAACAGCGCGTGCAGCCTGCAGCCACTGCGTCCCGAATACGTTCAGTGACTGCGGTGACATCCTGTTGCGATTCATCACGTATGACGATCTTGTGATAGCGCCGATGACGCGGGCGTTCACCCTGCTCTACGACCAGGTAACATCCAGCCTCAAGCTTCTTGATTTCACGGATATGAGTATGAGGGCCAAACACGAACATGATGCCAGCGGCCTGGGCCAAACCTTCGCGGTCCCAGCTGAAGTTGAGATGCGGAACACGCAAAATGGTCTCAATATCCGAGGCAAAATACAGTTCGTCTCCGGTCCCAAGCGTGTAGTACAGTGGCTTTTGTCCCGTTGGATCCACAGCCAGCAGCGTTCGTCTGGCCCACCGATCGTGCAGACAGAAGGCAAACATGCCCTCGAGCATACTTAGCATGTCCAGGCCATGACGTTGGTAGATGGCGAGCAGGCTCTCGGCATCCGATTTGGTACGGAAGTGATAGTCCGGACACAAGCGCCGCAGATCGATATGATTGTAGATTTTGCCGTTGAAGGTCAGAGTCAGCATGCCGTCGGCACTCTGCATCGGCATGTCTGCCTCAGAATTACGCATATCGTTCACGCGCAGACGAGTATTGCCCAGTACGACTCGTTCGTCCGCGATCACTGTGCCTCGGCTATCCGGCCCGCGACGTTGCATGGCACCCGTTCGCACCATGTCCTCGACTACCCCAATGCGCAAGGTTGCCGGGGTCTCGCGACCAACGAATCCAGCGATTCCGCACACCTCAAGCCCCCAGTGCCGCAGAGTTTGCAACGGTGGCGTGCTCTGCCTCGGGTGTCTCATAACCCTCGAACAGCGCGGGACGCATCTGCTCGATCCAGCTCAGATACAGTTCCACCCGATCACAGACGATGATTACAGCACTCTTGCGCTCTGTTTGCTTGGCATCAATGGCTCGCAGGTAGCGCAGTGCAGCTAGATAGGTGGCGCCACTGGAAGGACCTGCCATCACTCCATAGTCACGGATTAGGGCGAGCATGCCATCAAGTGCCTCGCTCGCCGTGATGCCGACCAACTGGTCATACTTTTGTTCCTCAAAGGGGCCAACGTAGAACATCTCATCCATGTGACGGATGCCGGGAATGGCGCTGTCTTTGGTCGAAACGATACCGGACACTTTCAATTTCTCGTTCGCTTCCCGAAGGCGTCGGCTGATACCAATACTGGAACCCGCAGTGCCGACTGGCGCAAAAAAGTAGTCGACCGGGCCAAGATCTTCCAGGATCTCCCGTGCCGTGGTGGCGTAGTGGGTGCAGTCATTGTTGGGATTGCGGTATTGATCGGTATAGAGATAACGATCGCGCTGTTCGCATGCGCGCGCATCGACGTACAGTAAGGCTGCCATGGCATCGGTGGGATCGACATCTCTCGCCATCGGTGAAACCTTGGCGCCCTGTACTACCAGCATGCGGCGCATCTCCTGAATACGGATACGGTTGGTAATGGTTTCGAGGGCGCTGCCATGGATAGATGCCACGGCCTGAAGCGCACGCGCTGCATTGCCGCTCGATAGCTCCAACAGCTGCTTGTTACTGGACTGCAGAGTGCCCAAGTGCGGGCGTAGCATTGCCCATGCCGTCCGATCCTTGATCGAGCCAAACGGGTTGAGATGCTCGAGCTTGGCGTATAAGTCGATATTCGTCAGACTAGTCTTGGCTGGGTTCAATTTCAAGATCGGCGTATTACCGATCAGATCGGTGATCGAATCGGCCACCAATCGTTTCCTGCTAGTGGCCATCTTGGCTGGCTTGTCATCGGCACGACAGATGGTCTCTGTCGAATCGGTGGCTTCCGATTGCCTCAGCAGGCTGAATATCAGCGAGATCAGAGAGAGGCCTGGCCGTTTCTCTGTCTGATATCGGAACCTGAAACCATGCTCGCAGACTCGATTGGGATCAATCATGTCATTGATAATGAAACCCAGGCTATTACAGGGCGCGCTGCGGAAGATGAAGTGCTGGATATTGGTGAACTTCCGCAGATGGCGTAACAAAGGTTGCTTGTCGGCGATCCAGTTCGACACGAACACCAAGTCGCAATCGCTGAAATCGTACTTACTGCCATCAACACAAATCATGCGGACCAGATGGTCCAACCCCACCTTGGCAATCAACTCCGTGGCGAAGGCGGCGGATCTGGCGTGAGGATCCAACACCACCACCTGATAGCCGAGTCGTTGCGCTAACAGCATGGCCGGGAGCGGCAGCGCGCCACCGCCTATGTAGCCAACGCGACAACATTGAGTGGCACCGGGCGGATAAGTAGATTCAGTACAGGAGTGCAGCTGGCCTTCTCGTTCGAGCCAGGTCAGCTCGTCCTCCATCAGGCTCTGGTAAATTTGTCCATGGTAGGCACGATAGATCTTGCCGAAGGTCAGGTTAGATTCCCCTAATAAATTTTCTGCAATCCGGCATTCTTCGAGAACACCGGCGTCGCAGGAAATAGGAAAGACGTCGCGGGCCAGCGCAAGAACGTCCGCGTCAGCGGCGATCACGCTCGCGTCGCTAACCGACACGTCGGAGCTAGCGATGGAGTACAATTTGTAGCGGGCTTGATGAAACTGCGCATTCTCCGGACCACAAGCACCGAATGCGAGTATGCATTCTCCAGCTTCCAGGATGCGCCGTTTCAGATCGACGGTGCTGTCAGATAGATAAATGTTTTTCATAATCGGTAACTCGCTAATCCTGTTTAAGATGATGGGAGTGAAAATGGCACAAGGAGGTGGTCACTAAAGACCTGCGTAGTCCCTTTCATCGTACCTTCTCACAGCGGAAGGCATAGTTGTGGACATACTCCGCGTCGACATGATTAATAACCTTCTGGTACCATGCGCTCGGCTTGGAGAGCGAGGTGTAGCCCTTGGGCACGATGCGCTTGATGCTGGTCTTGAAGCCGGCCCCGATGAAGGCATCCGCGATATCATCTAGGGTGTGCTCCTTGACCTTGATGGCAGCGAAGCGATTGATCGCCGTTCGTATTTCGGTACCGGCAGCGTCGTTCATGTAGTCTGGGTGTGTGGCGAAATAGATACCACCCGGCTTCAGTGCCCGGTATATCTGTTGAGCATGGTCTCTCAGATCTTCTATCAGATAGATCACCGCCGTGCTGATGGCAATATCGAACCGGTTCTCAAAATCGACCATAGTGTCGGTGGCAATGTATTCGATCGGACGATCACCACATCGCGAACGGGCGACTTCGATCGAACTGCGGGCCAGATCGATGCCAACGGCTTGGCGGAATTTGTGCTCGTCGTACAGCTTGCGCAGGAATCCACCTTGGTTGCAACCAAAATCCAGCAGGATTTTGTCCGTAAGGCTGACGTCAAAGGTCTGCAAGGCAACGCGTTCCCAGAACTCGCCATGCTCGTCCTCCATCGACTGGTCACCAACATCGGGTTCAGTCCACCACTGTTCAATCATTTTCATGAGTTATATCTCCTTTTCATAAGCGGTAAGACAGCGTTAGTAAAAATGTGCGCCGCGGATTGGGGATTAGGGTGTAGTTGTAGACACCGCTCGAGCCGCCGTAGTAGTACTTGGTGTCGAACAGATTGTTGACGTTAAACTGGGCACGCCAGTTACCAGTGTCGTAATAGGCGGTGGTATCCATGCGTACGTAGGCACCCAGTTTGTGGGAATTCGGCAGAGTTGCCTGGCGCGATGAGGCAGCATAAATGCCACCGCCCACACCGAGGCCTTGCAGAGCACCACCGGGTTCGTAGGTCGTCCACAGATTGCCGCTGTGCCGAGGCACATCGGGCAGCTTATCGCCGACCGGGAAGAAGCCATCCGCTTTCACTTTGGCGTGGGTATAGGCATAGCTGGCAATTACCTTCCAGCGCCGTGTCAACTCACCACTGACATCAAGTTCGAAGCCGTGGCTGGATTGACGTCCTGCAAGGATGTTTCGTAAGGGGTCGTTCGGATCGCTGGTCAGAATGTTACGGCGGGTTAGCTGGTAGGCTGCTAGCGTAGCGTTCAGTCGCCGGTCAAAAAAGTTAAATTTGGCACCAATTTCTTTATGGGTACCAACTTCGGCGTTAAACACGCTGGCATCGATGCTTCGTGTAATATTTGGCGAGTGTGACCGACCCACACGGGTGAACAACGCAGTTGTCGGATTTAACTCCCACACCGCACCGACCTGCCAAGACAGCGTCATCTGGTTCGCGCTATTCGTATAACCGCTGCTCTCGGCTTCGTTATGAAAACGATCCAGTCGAAGACCGGCTAACAGCTTCACCGCAGATGTCAGTGTCAAGAGGTCCTGTGCATAAATTCCAATATCGTCTCCCCGGCCCTCATTATAACCTTCGCCCAGAATGATAGGCTCGTGATGAGCAGAACGCATGCCAGGATCAAACAGGTCGAGGATAAAACCCGTTTGGTCGGTATTGTTGAATCCGTTTACGACCTTTCTGTATTCCGTGCCGAACAGCAAGTTGTGCTCAAAGCTCCAGGTATGGACCTGTCCGCGCAACTCAGCTTGAACGGCATGTCCACGAGACCACTCATGGCCATTCATGTAATGGGTAAAGTGTAGCTTATTATCGCCAGTGTACAGGTAGTTGTCAGGAAAGGACTGGGTCGAGTCCTGAGTGGCTCTGTGGTACTGTGCGGCGATCCGAAGACCCCAGGTCTGGCTCAACTGGTGATGGAGGATAGCAGTACCCACGTAAGTCTCGTTGAGTCCGCTATCGCCTGGAAGGTCAGGGTAGTCTCCTTTGCGCAGCCCGAAGTAACGGGTACGGGAGAGGTGGCGGAAGTTCGGCAGATTAGGCAGGCCAAAGTCGAATAAATCCTGGTCGAAGCGATTGTATTCCCCTAGTAACTCGACACTGGTTCTTTCCCCTTGCCAGGATATTGCCGGAGCTAGGGAATATGATTCGAAACTGCCACCATCACGAAAGGTATCGTTGTTCTCGTACGCACCGTTCAATCTCACGGAAAAACCTTTACCCAGGACGTGGTTGATGTCAAAAGTCGGTCGCCATTGTTGGTAATTCCCCCACAGCAGATTGATTGCACCATAATTGTAGTCGAGCGGCCGTTTTGAAACCGTGTTGACTTGGCCACCTAGCGAACCAACACCGCCATAGAGTGTACCGGACGGCCCTTTCATCACTTCGATCCGTTCGATGTTCTGCACATCGCGAGTAACCAGGTTGCCGTTGTATTGGAATCCATCGCGACTGCTGCTGTGGGTAGTGAAACCGCGTATATTGAAGAACATTCCGCGATTTCCACCGTAGTTGGCTTCAGCCTGCACACCGCTGACGTTTTCTAGCAGTTGGCCGGGCTGGCTCACTGCGCGGTCGCGCAACACTTCATGCGGTACCACCTGGATTGAGACGGGGATGTCGCTCAGAGGCAGATCCGTCCTGGTGAGACTGTCAGCGCGGTTAGTAGTGTAGCCGCTCAATTCGGGATTGGCAGAGGCGCCGGTGACAGTCATTTCAGGTAGCTGCTGTACTCTTCCTGCACTTTCCGATGCCTGCACCAAGTATCGACTTTGTTCTGTTTTCTGAGCCTGAAAACCACTGTCCGCCAACAAATAAGTAAGCGCTTCCTCCGCGGTATAGTCGCCTTTCAACGCAGGTGCTATTTGCTCGGATATCCGCTCGGGTTTCTTAATCTGCAGATCCATAACCTGAGCCAACCGGTCTAACGCCTGTGGTAATGGCGCAGCCGGCAAATCAAGTACCGCCGATGCGGCATAGAGCAATGCGCTCATAGTGAGCAGCACAACGGCAAAAATAAATTGAAATAACCCTCTGTACGAGGCGTCAGTAAACCTGATAGATTCTTGTGATCTATTATTCACTTTAAAAACTCTCTTTTAAATATACCTACTTACAAACACAGCTATTTGCTAGCTTTTTATAATTCAAATTCTTCATAGCTCTGGTTACTTCCAATATCATCTTTATTCTGCTCACCTAGCCACTGAACGACTTCAATAGTCTCTGCCAGCGCTTCTATTGTCATTTCCTCAAATAAGGTATGAAGCGATATTTTGATTTGAAGTGCGGCTTGAATCCTCGATGCCATCTGCATTACCAACAAAGAATGACCGCCGAGCTCGAAGAAGTTGTCGTGAATACCGACTTTCTCAACACCAAGCACTTCAGCCCAGATCTCAGCCAGGATTGCTTCAGTCGGATTGCGCGATGCAACATATTCACGTGTCAGCTGATGATCGATATCGGGAGCAGGCAAGGCTGTGCGATCCAGCTTGCCATTGGGTGTCAGAGGAAAATGGTCAAGAAACACAAATGCTGACGGAACCATGTAATCCGGCAGACTGGTTTTAAGATGAGTGCGAAGTACTTCAATATCCAGTACCGATTCAGTGCTCACAACATAAGCCACCAGCTGTTTATCTTCCGGGTTGTCTTCACGTACGATGACGACCGCTTCTTCGATTCCTTCATGCTGCAATAACGCTGCTTCGATCTCACCCAGCTCGATCCGGAATCCACCAATCTTCACCTGATGATCAGTACGCCCCAGATATTCAATATTCCCATCCGCACGATAACGTACCAGATCACCCGTACGATACAGCCGCTCACCCAGCAGCTGCCTGCTAAATAGATTGGGAATGAACCGCTCCGCTATCAGTGCTGCTCGATTCTGATAGCCTCGAACTAAACCTGCACCACCAATATACAATTCACCCGACACACCGATCGGTTGCAAATTGAAGTGCCTATCCAGAACATATTGAGCCTGAATCATCTTTAACCAGGTAAACCGTGGAATTATCGGGGGTTGATTTGAGATTCTGTCTCAGCCATTTGCTTACGGAGACTCAGTGGGCGCATATCCGTCCATACTTCCTCAATATAGGCAAGGCAATCATCTTTCTTTCCGGATTTGCCTGCAGAATGCCACCCATTCGGTATTTCCTTATACTCAGGCCATATTGAGTACTGTTCTTCATGATTAATGGCTACGTGATAAATTGTTGTATCTTCTTCATTGCTCAAAACCATGGAGCCACCTTTCAGTATTTCAATTGAATATCCTTTTTAGAAGTTAAACCCGGAAATTCATACCGTCAATGTGACAAATTGTCGCGCGACAATTTGTCGCACCTATTGTCAAGCGTAATGAACATGAACCTGAAAACCGCAGTTGATCGCTTATCAGCCTCAGGAAACCATGATGGATAGTGAGCTTTCTGCCTTCGCTCATGCTAACCTGGTGGGTGAGACCGCTACGCACCCGCTTGCCCGCCTGGCTCCGTTGCTCCTCGTTGCAGGGAATGATCATGCGCCTCGTCACGCCTTGCCAGACAGCACGCCAAATGCATACTCGGACGCATCCAACCGCGGTTTCCAGGTTGAATGAAGGATTAGAAAATAGTGTTTTTACATCGTCACCTTTATGCGTTTGTTGTTAATAACAAAAATGAGGATTTATTAGTGCAAAGAAGTAGTAGCTGAGGCGACAACGCTCCTGACCGATGAAAATCAAAAGAGGAGAATGCAGCTAAATCAGGCGCTGGCATACCGGATGAAGTGAAACTGTTGAACTGGCTGAATATCAGAATAAACTGGCACGGCGGGAAGAAAAAGCCAGAACAAACGGCAAAAAACTGGGCTGGAAACCACCTGCACCGCCTGCAGCCGGGCCAACAAACGAAGACTAGATCAATCTGACAAACGAAGCGTCACGCATTATGCCTACCTCTGGCGGTGGATTTGAGCAGGCTTACAATGCCCAAGCGATCGTTGATACAGACAACATGCTGATTATTGCACCGACAATCAAACAAGCTTGTAACGACCGGGAACAGGTCAAGCCGATGCTCGATCGGCTGACAAAATTACCTGCCACACTGAGGAAGATCGAACATTTACTAACCGACAACGGCTTTGCTGGACACAAACTGTACGTACTGCGCAAACAAACTGTCGAACCCATGTTTGGCACTATCAAATCCGCAATGGGATTACGGCAATTCTCACCGCGTGGCCTGGATAAGGTCAAGGGAGAATGGACCTCAGTTTGCCTGGCATGAAATTTGAAACGCATGGCCTCATCATTGCATCTTCAAATGGGAAATCAAACAAAAAACAGAGGGAAAACTGTCAAAAACGACCTCTTTGACACCTTTTTCAACAAAATGCTGTTTCATGTTGTTCAGACAAAAAGCGTGTTGCGCCTTTGGCTCTCCTGGCGTACGGTCCATTTCATTTGTCCAAAATCGTAAAAGTGCGTTGGAGAGATGCCATCATGATCCGGATCAGCCAGGAATCATTTAAACCGTTTGCCAGCAAATACATCTGGTGGAAAAAACACTGGAAGAAGCTGTAGTCATGCCTGAGCATGTGATTACTCAAGCCATGAACATCGGCGACTACGCTGACGTTCAGACCCTTATCTCGCAAGTTGGCGATGAGGCACTTCGCGAAGTCCTGACGCACGCTGAAGCAGGTCAGTTCAACGAACGCTCTTGGGCCTACTGGCACTACCGCCTTGATCTGTCGAGCGTAGATCATGTTCCGCCCTTGCCTGTGCGAAAGTTTGTATGACTGGCAAGTTGGCTGCAGTGGCAGTACAACTTATACAACTTACGGCGATCACCTCTTTGAATACATGCGGCGGACCTGATCATGCCCGCCAATATCTTGAACCTCCCGCAGTACCGAATGCTGCGGGTTAAGGAATCCGACCACGACTACCACGTCACCGCCGAACCGGTGCTCGTGACCTCGGCCTGCCCTCACTGCCAATCCGACCGTCTGACCTTATGAGGCACCCGCAGGTGTTCAAGGACTTGCCCATGCACGGCAAGCGCATGGGTATCTACACCGACACCCAGCGGATACACTGCCAAGTCTGCGGCAAGACCTTCTCGCAGGCGCTGCTAGCCGGGAACCGGATGATGACCGAGCAGCTGGTAAAATGGATCGGGCAGCAGAGCTTGATGCGCACCTTCACAGCACTGGCCGACGAAACCAGTGTGGTCGAAGGGACAATTCGCAACATCTTCTGTGACTACATCAACGAGCTTGAGCAAACCGTCCGTTTCGAGACGCCGAAGTGGATGGGCAACGACGAAATAATCTACATCATCACCAAACCGCGCTGCATCGTCTCGAACATCCAGAACAACATCGGTAATTGTCAACACTCATCCGCATGATCGAGACGGGCGAACTTTGATCCATCTTCAACCCATTTTTACGAATGCCCCTCTTATAATTTAATCACAAAAATTGTTGCCCAAGCTATGCCAAACCATGCCCATTTATGCTTATTTTTAAGTGAGAATTTTGCATGTTTGATCAACATTTCCAACCTCAATCATCATTTTCGCAACGCCACAAAAATGATCTGATTATCAATCATTGATAAAAAAAAATCCCTGCTACCAGGGAGTGGGCAGGGATTTAAGGGCCTATGCTCGTAGGAGGAAACAAGGCTATGAGAAAGTTACGCAACCATACTAACCTCCAGATATTTCTGGAATATGACACAGCCTAAAAATTGGCAGGGGTTGTCCGTCCGGCTTATCCTCCACTCAGGTGCTGAACACACTCTCCTACAGCGGATAGCCCGCGCCCGTCAGCCATGGTTTTTCGGGTATTCCTAGATCGGCAAACTCAACCCTCAGAAGGCGCATTAACCCCGGAAAAATATCGAGAGTTACTCGAAAAGCGCGGAAAGATTATTGTCGATCGAAATGACTGCGTTGCGGGCCAGTTCGTCTCCAAGGAACAGGAAGGAATTATCTTCAACCTGATAGCAATCCGATTCCCGGAAGGGAAAGACCACCCTTATGGCTGGAGCTGGTTCAATCGTCACTTTATGATCAGCAGTTACAAAAATCTGCCGGCCAGCAAGTTTGCCGAAGCCTGCTGCTATATCCCCTCCATGCCGGACAAGAAAGTGAAAGCCCTGCCTGCACCTGCTTTGAGTACTCTTCCCCCGGCTGAAGTGGACATAGCCAGCCCATTGCCGGAAGAGATTCCATTCGCAATATCGTGAGCACAGAAAAACCTGGTTACCAAATAGAAGGCATGAGCGAGAAACTTGTCGCGTGAAGTGGGTAATCCTTTGTGGGATGCCTTAACCGCTCCTGAAAAGTTGCTGGTGACGGAATGGATCGCGATAGATAGACAGAGCCTTGAGTTGTATCACTCAGAGCATGAGGCATTTGCGCCGCTGCAAAGCAGGCATGGACGGATCGGGAATATAGGGTAAGTAAGAACTACTTACTTGCACAAAGAAACCCTCTGTCATAGGAAAAGATGGCCGATGTGCTTGACAGATACAAAAATAAAAACCCGCCGGAAATGAGGGAACCGGCGGGGGTACATCTACTACATTCCCCCTGCCAAAGAAAGCATTTCAGGAGAAATACCTTAACAGGGAGGTAGAGCGAGGAGCAAATAATGACTTCGCACACACATAGTACTGCCCAATGAAAATTATGATCGCAAAAAAAGAGAGGATTTCATTGCTCTTATCTTTGTTATAAAATTTAAATTCGTCCGTTCTGATAAAGAGACTTGTCGGTCTGTCTTGCATTCAGTCTCCAGAATTAATTTACCAAGAGGATGCCTTGAGTAGTACTCAGTTAGCAGATGACTTTAAACAGTGTTTAAAAGAATAATTAAGTGTTGAAGTGATAAATAAAAATCTTGAGCAGATTACTGAAACCAAGTTGAAAACTGCTCAATCATTTTCTGCAAACGGATCACTTACCAGCCTAGTTGGCTACGTTAAAGCACAGTGTAATATTAATGGAGGAAAATCGTTCAATGGCAGCACTTGAGGCGTCAACTTCCTCGGAGGAGGGGCGTTATTTGGTGATGTATATTTATCAAATGCGTCTTCATCTCTGGATGATCTGTACAAAAGAACCACAAGCTTTACTTTCACAGCCACCCCAGACTATACGGTACTTTATTTCCGGGATTCTGAAAATACACTTCTCGGACATTTTCAGTCGGGCTCAGTATTTACTGTGACCGGCACAGGAGGTGGATCGGGCAGCTGGTCATAATCCAGGTGAAATCCATGAGGCGATAATCGGGCTATAACGCTACCCTTGCCGTATTGATCAACCACTGCCCAGACAAACCGAGGTTCATTTTCCCTTGACCTTATTCAGACCACGCAGTGAAAATTGCCGGAAAATTCTGGTTAATTACCGCAAGTTTGTTCTTTTATGCTTATTGAAATATCCGGTATCTGCCCTTAATTCTTGGCGATGGGGAAAGATTATAAACAGGTTCTAAGCCCGCTCACAGGTCAGATCCGATAGTTTATCCAGAGAATATCGGAGAAGGTCGCTTCTTTTTTCTGCTCATCCGGCTGAAGCACGACCGACAACAATGTGTGCCTGACCCCCAGTGAATGGCAATGGTCTTGTCGCCCTCCGCTACATTCATAGTCACGTTTCAGATCGATATATCCACTCCTACCAAGGCCACATGACGTATTGCAGCAGCATATACAGCATTGTTCCGGTTCATCACCACTGATAGGCAGATCCAGCACCTTGTTTAGCCTGGTCAGTATAATTAAAGAAAGAAACTTTATTCGTCCAATTATGTTAATGCGATGCCGTCGCTCATAACATCAAAGTTGGGCTAGCCTATCAAACGTTGCAAGCTGCCACATCGATTTACTGATGACAAGAATTTCCAAGCTCATACGAGAGAAAGGCTTAATTAAATACATCGGGCAGTATTTTAAGCAATGCTTTCATTGCTTTGATGTGTAAAAATCTTCCTGTCAAATTTTTCCTGGCGTATCGTAAATGTAACGCTCAAGCTGATGAATGACAAACTGACATTGAGAAATAGCGTCTTTGACCAAGTCTCCGATTGAAAGCAGGCCGACAACCTTATCATCGTCTATAACGGGTAAATGCCGAACGCGCATTTCTGTAATCAGAGCCATACAATCTTCATTGGTATCACTCAGTCTGACATAAAACACTTTGCGGGTCATAATTTCCTTTACCAGCGTATCTTTTACCGGTTTATCCAATAAATATGCTTTTCTGGAAAAATCACGTTCTGTAAAAATACCGACCAATTGCCCGCCGCTCATAACCAGTAGCGCACCAATATTATTGGCAGCCATTCTCTGCATAGCACTCAGTACTGAATCTTCCGAATCAATAGTCACTACAGTATGTCCCTTTTCCTGTAGCAGATGTTTAACAGTTTTCATGGTAATTTCCTTCTTGTTGTGATTGATCTGATCCGGCAAAATCTCAACACTGTCTGCTCTGAGTATGTCAAACGGCATTCTGACATCGACAAGTTCAGTCTGAACGAATTCCAGGCATTGTGTAGCCTGATCAAAAGTGGATAGCCCCAATATCCCACTTGCTCTGTTATGGTAACGGTTTACTGGTACAAAGAAAATCGAATAACTGCATCAGAACAATCATGCTCAAAAGTGCTTAAAATCAGGATTTAGATAGGGTAAGAGGTTTATGATTCTGATCATAAATAATAGAAAGCGCTGCCTCTTCAATTATCCATCACTTTTCGAACATTCGGGATTCCCGGGTTAGCAGACAAAAGAAACATCAACTACGGGATATTTTCTTGATCAGGCCGGTATTCAAATTTTACAGGAGGTTAAATTCGATCATGCCAACCAGTTACGATGTCATGTTATTGCAAAAAAAAGAGATAGCCGAAGGAACCATGGAGTTTACCCTGGAAAAGCCGAAGGGCTTTGAATACCGTGCCGGTCAATATGGCGATCTGGTATTACCGCCTTCAACCGGATTGGATGACAGTAATAACAAACATGGTTTTTCATTTGTCAGTGCCCCATTCGAAAGCACACTGCGTATGGCCACACGCATGCGTGATTCACTCTACAAAAGAGCAGCAGCCAGAGTTCCGGAAGGTGCCATGGTGCAATTGCTTGCGTTGTGGGGTGATTTTACGCTGCAAAAAAACGAAGCTGTTCCGGTGGTGTTCATCACAGGAGGCATCGGCATTACACCGGTGCGCAGCATAATCGCGCAAGCCACGCATGACAGGACAAATCATAAAATCACGCTGATTTATGCCAACCGCACGCTCGCACAGGCAGCTTATATTGACGAGCTCGAACGGCTTGCTGCAGAAAATGAAAACTTCACTTTTGTATCGGTGTATACATCAACTCAGGGTCACGTCAACGCGGATCTCATCAGACAACATGTGCCCGATATTGCCGCGTCGCGCTACTACTTATCCGGACCGGAGAGCATGGTTAAAGCCATGCGCGCATTGCTGCTTGAAATTGGTGCTGATGAAGACAACATCAGGACAGAGGAGTTTGAGGGGTATTGATCCGGGTGGGACTAAACAGTTCACGGCGACTTTACCGGGCCACACGAACTCTCAATTCGCTTTTAATGACACAACATAGGCGCTGCTGTCATTAAAAGCGAGGAAATTCAGGCAGAATGCCAACCAAGTAGAAATATCTCAACCAGACTAGAGTCCAGCCAGAACTTGTGCAACGGTTTCGCCCATCAACGATGGCGTCGGACAGATGGTGACCCCCAGTTCTTTCAGTCGCTCCACTTTCTCTGCCGCACTTTCACCTGCTGAGGAGATGATTGCCCCGGCATGCCCCATTCTTCTTCCAGGGGGCGCCGTTAATCCGGCAATGTAGGCAACCAGTGGCTTGCTCATGTTTTCTTTGGCAAACACCCCTGCTTCCACTTCCATCGGACCACCAATTTCACCAATCATCATCGCGACTCTGGTTTCCGGATCCTCTTCCAGTTTCTCCAGAATATCCCGATGCGAGCTGCCGATGATCGGATCTCCACCAATGCCGACTGAAGTGGAAATACCGATATTCAGTCGCCGCATCTGGTCAGCTGCTTCATAACCCAATGTACCGGAACGGCCTACCACGCCGACGATTCCACGGCTGTAAATATGCCCCGGCATGATGCCAAGCATCGAACGTCCGGGACTGATAGTGCCTGAACAATTGGGACCGGTCAGTACCATTCGGTTTTTCTTTGGGAAAAGACGCAGAAAATTCTTGACCGTCATCATGTCCTGGGTCGGAATGCCGTCGGTGATGGATACGCAGTACTTGATACCGGCATCAGCCGCTTCCATGATCGAATCGGCTGCAAATGCTGGTGGTACAAATACGATACTGGCTTCCGCGCCAGCCTGTTCGACGGCTTCCTGTACGGTATTAAATACCGGTAGTCCCAGGTGTTTCTGCCCTCCTTTACCGGGTGTTACGCCACCTACCACATTAGAGCCATAGTCGATCATTTCCTGAGCGTGGAAAGTGCCGATCCGGCCGGTAAAACCCTGTACGATGATCCGCGTCCGCTCATTGATGAGAATTGCCACTTTTCTGTTCCCCTTTCTGATTTGTTATTCAGGCTACGGCCTGGTTGCGTGCATGTACTGCTTTCTCGGCAGCTTCTGCCAGGGTTTCTGCAGTAATGATGGGCAGTCCACTGTCAGCGATAATGCGGCGGCCTTCTTCCACATTGGTGCCGGACAGGCGTACAACCAGAGGAATGGTTGTTCCGATATTCCGCACCGCCTGGACGACCCCTTCGGCGATCCAGTCACAGCGGTTGATACCGGCAAAGATATTGACCAGCATGGCCTTTACATTGCTGTCTGCCAGCACCAGTCGGAATGCTTTTTCAGTCCGTTCAGCAGAAGCGCCACCACCGACATCCAGGAAATTGGCGGGTTCGCCGCCGGCCAGCTTAATCATATCCATGGTGGCCATGGCAAGCCCGGCACCATTGATCATGCAACCAATATCTCCGTCCAGTCCGACATAGCTGAGACCTGCTTCTGCCGCAGCGATTTCGCGTGGATCAATCTGCGTGTTATCGCGCAACTCAGAAATCCGGTGGCGCCGGAACAATGCATTTTCATCGAAGCTCATCTTCGCATCCAGCGCGAACAATTCATTATTGCTGGTCACCACCAGCGGGTTGATTTCAAGAATATTGGCATCCAGATCCCGCAGTGCCCGGTAACAACCCCTGATGGTCCTGATAGTGTGATTAAGCAGTTCGCCATTCAATCCCAAGGCAAAAGCCATAGTTCTTGCCTGAAAATCCTGCAAACCGACAGCCGGTTCGATATGGATTTTCTTAATGGCATCCGGATTCGTGGTGGCCAGCGTTTCAATATCCATTCCTCCCTGAGCGGAACCCACCATGACGATACGTTCATGACTGCGATCCATCATGAAAGCGAGATACACTTCCCGGGCAATATCAGTACCGGCTTCGATATACAGCTTCAAACAGAGCTTGCCTGCCGGACCGGTCTGGTGTGTCACCAGTTTTTTCCCCAACAGTGCTTCAGCTGCCGCTTCGATTTCTTCGTGTGACCGGCATACTTTGATAGCGCCTGCCTTACCGCGTGCCCCGGAATGAATTTGTGCCTTGACGACCCAGACATTACCACCGATTTCCCGACTGCGTTGCACAGCTTCTTCCACCGTATACGCCAATCCGCCCTCGGCCAGTTTGATCCCGTATTCAGCCAGGATTTCCTTGGCCTGATATTCATGAATATCCAATATCTTCTCCCTTGAGTTTTATGGAATGGTTGGGTTTAAGGGAAACTCTGAAAAATATGCGAATAACAGCCAGATAAAGCGCAATTAACCGAAAAAGTACAATTCACACAGGTTGTAGCGCACTTCATGATTTCAGTGCAATTATTTTTCGGAGCTCCCCTGGAATCTGTACAGGATCCCGGTCAGGAAGACTATGCAAGGCAGAGTTGAACAAGCATATTTCGGGCTCTCAAATAATGCCATATGCGCCTCTTCAGCGGGATCCTGAACGGTTCTCAAATGCTTATCTGCTTTTGGCAGCAATCGCTTCTGCCATTTTAACGATGTTATTTGCCATCCGTTCCGACGCGGCGTCGATCAGCTTTCCATCCAGCGCTGCTGCACCTTTTCCCTGAGCAGCCGCTTCCTTCATAGCTGCCAGTATTCGTTTGGCCTTGTCGATCTCGGCTGCCGGCGGGGTAAAGACTTCATTGGCCAACGCAACCTGGGAGGGGTGAATTGCCCATTTCCCTTCACAACCCAGTGCTGCAGCCCGTTTAGCTGCCAGTTTGAATCCTTCCGGATCCTGGATGTCACCGAAGGGGCCGTCGATAGGTCGCAGACCAAACGCGCGGCAGGCAACAGTCATTCTGCTGATAGCAGCGTGCCATTGATCACCTGGATAATCTGGGTTCAGTCCTCCAATATTAGTCGTGCGGGCGCGGTTGCTGGCGGCGTAATCAGCTACGCCGAAATGCAGTGCTTCCAGGCGCCCCACAGTTCCTCTACGAGCAATATCTTCAACATTGGCCATACCCAATGCAGTTTCAATCAGTGCTTCCACTCCGATCCGGTTTTTCAGCCCCTGTTGCATTTCAAGCTGACTGAGCATGGCTTCCACCATGTAGACATCCTCATAAACACCGACCTTGGGGATCAACAGCGTATCAATCTTGTGGCCGGCCTGTTCAACCAGATCAACCACATCACGCACCATGTACTGAGTATCCAGACCGTTGATGCGTACCGAAAGAGTGACACCATGCCCTCTCCAGTCCAGATCGTTAATCGCCTGGATGATATTTTTCCGCGCCTGAAGCTTGTCATCCGGTGCAACTGCATCTTCCAGATCTAAAAATATGAAATCCACACCGCTTTTCAGTGCTTTCTCAAACATTTCAGGGCGGGAACCGGGAACAGCCAGTTCGCAGCGTTGTACACGCGGTGTTTTGCTTTCATACAAGGTATGACTCATGCTTCCTCCAACAGATTAAATACAATGTTATTGTGTAAATAGTAAATGCAGGTGCGCTGTGCGCAAATGTCACAGCCAGCCATAAAATTGTCAGGTGTGTGAAATTCAAACCGGAAATAAACTATTCCCCGGAGGGGTAAAATCAGATACACAGAACTGATATTTTTGAGCAATTTAACAGCATTATCCGCCAGATCAGCGAAATTATCCTGAACTTGACAGCCGGATACACTTGTCAACTAACGTGCTCGCCCAGTCGGAGTAGTGAAAATTGATGTTCACGTGGACGTTGGAACGATCGGAAGCGGTTCACTGACAGATGCGGAATTATAGCACTGGCGCTGATTCGGTTTTAAGGAACCTCTGATTCAATCCTGATCTTTACAATATGCCGGCCAGCCTGTTTTGCTACATGAGCAGTGAATAAATAGATTGATACGCCGAAGCGCTTGCCTGCCAGCTGAAATCTTTTTGCATACCACTGCGCTGCAGTTTTTTCCAGAGCCCGGCATCGCAATAAGCATTAACTGCACGCCCGATTGCCTCCATGAAGGCGCTAGTGGTCATCTCGTGAAAATGGAAGCCGCTCGCACTTTTTCTGGCCAGCGTTTCAGGCGTCAGATCCACCACTGTATCCATCAACCCCCCGGTAGCATGTACAACAGGCGGGGTACCGTAGTGCTGACTGTACATCTGATTCAAACCACAGGGTTCAAAACGGGAAGGCATCAGAAAACAATCCGCACCGGCAGTAATCCGATGCGAGAGCGCTTCGTCGTAGTCGATGCGGACAGCGATTCTGGCGGGATCAGTTTGCGCAAGCAAAATAAGCTGTTCCTCCAGCGATGGATCTCCTTTTCCCAGCAACACCAGCTGGGCAGGAAAATTCGTCAACGCAGATGCAGCCTGCAGCAGAATATCGTAACCCTTCTGGTAACTGAGGCGGCTGATCCCGGCAAACAGCGGAATCGTCCCGTTTTCTTCCAACCCCATCTCCCGTTGCAGAACAAGCTTGTTGACTTTTTTGGCGGATAGGAAAGTGCGACTTGAATATTTTTTGACGATGTACGGATCAGTCGCCGGATTCCAGACGGCAGTATCGATACCATTGATGATTCCGGTGATATCGTCACTGCGTTTGGCCAGAAGCCCCTGCAAACCAAATCCCAACGGCTCGTGCTGGATTTCCCGGGCATAACCGGGGCTGACTGTGGAAATATGGTCGGCGTAATAGATTCCCGCCTTGAGGAATGACAGATTACCGTAGTATTCGACCCCCTCCACACTGAAACTCTCCGCTGGCAATCCAAGCTTTGCAACCTGATCCGACGGAAATTTTCCCTGAAAAGCCAGATTATGCAGCGCCATCAGGCTGGCTGCTTTCTTTCCCGAATGAAAATGGAGATAAGCCGGAGTAAGCCCACTTTGCCAGTCATTGCAATGGACAATATCCGGCACCCAGGCAAGCGGGCTGGCATCACTGGCAAGGAGCGCTCCCATTTTTGATAACAAGCCGAAGCGCTGTGCATTATCCGGCCAGTCCTTTCCATCCTCGTCCAGATAGATGCCGCCTGGCCGCTGATAGAGTTCCGGACAGTGGATGACGTACAAAGGCACGCTAACGGATTCATTGACCTGTAACCGGGAAGAGAACAATGTGGCCGGAGGGAAGTATGGCAGAAGATTGCATTCCGCCAGTTTACGTTTGTGTTTGATCCCGGACAGCACCGACGGGTAACCGGGCACAAGCAGACGCACATCCGTTTTTAATTCACGCAGTGCGCCAGGCAATGCGGCACTGACATCGCCCAATCCACCGGTTTTGCATAACGGAAACACTTCAGGTGTGACAAACAACACCCGTGGGCTTTTGTGGGAAGAAGATGAAGGCATGGTTTTCAGATTTATCCCGAATTTTTTTATTATATTCCGACTGGAGTAAAAAACAAATTTACCAGCCCTGCCGGATTACCTCTTGAACATTACTGAAAATGGTTCAGGAAACCTCATTGCTGCGCCCGGTAAAAATTGATCAGGCCGTTGGTGGAAGCATCGTGTCCGGTTATCGGTTTATCCAGGGCCAGTTCGGCAAGAATCCTGCCGGCCAGTTGCTTGCCGAGTTCCACGCCCCACTGATCAAATGAGTTGATTTCCCAGATAATGCCCTGGACAAATACTTTGTGCTCATACAGCGCGATCAGCATACCCAGCGTTGCTGGATCGAGTTTTTTGAACAAAATCGAGGTCGTGGCATGATTTCCTGGAAAAGTCCTATGGGGAAGCAGATATTCCACAAGATCAGCGGATAAATTCTGATTTGTCAGCTCGGACCGGACTTCCTGCTCAGTTTTGCCGCGCATGAGTGCTTCGGTTTGTGCGAAAAAATTAGCCAGCAGCATGGGATGATGCCTGGATAACGGGTGATGACATTGGCACGGCGCCAGAAAATCAGCGGTGAACTGCTGAGTACCCTGATGCAGTAATTGATAAAAGGCATGCTGGCCATTGGTGCCGGGCTCACCCCAGATGATCACACCCGTACTGTAATCAACAGCCTCTCCGTTTCGGGTGACATGCTTGCCATTGCTCTCCATTTCCAGTTGTTGCAGATACGCCGGGAAACGATGCATAGACTGATCGTAAGGCAAAATAGCCTGGCTGGTGATATGAAAGAAGTTGATCTGCCAGATACCAATCAAACCCAGCATGACCGGCAGATTCTGCTCGAAAGGCGCAGTCAGAAAATGATTATCCATTGCGCGCGCGCCGGCCAGCAGTGAGCGAAAATGTTCCATTCCCACTGCCAGCGCAATCGGCAGCCCGATGGCTGACCATAATGAATAGCGCCCGCCCACCCAATCCCAGAATTCAAACATATTATCCGGATTGATTCCGAACTGACTGACTGCTTCTCGATTGGTGGAAACAGCGACAAAATGCGCTGCAACCGCTTGCTCATTGCCGCCATTTTCCAGGAACCATCTTCGGGCAGAGCGTGCATTGGTCAGCGTTTCCTGAGTAGTAAACGTTTTGGAGGCGATGATGAACAGCGTAGTGGCAGGATTGAGAGACTGCAAAGTGGTAGATAGATGTGCTCCGTCAAGATTGGAAACACAATGCACCCGCAGCTGTGGAACATGGTAGGGCCTGAGTGCTTCAGTGACCATGACCGGCCCCAGATCAGAACCTCCTATCCCAATATTGACGATATCGGTGATCGGCAGCCCGGAATAACCCCGGTGCGACTGGTTGTGGATTTTCTCAACAAACTGTTCGATCTGTTGCAGGACACGTTTAACTTCCTGTGTGACCTCTTTGCCATCCGAAAAAATCGGCGTGTTTGCACGCAATGCAATATGTAAAACTGGCCGGTTTTCCGTGAAATTGATTTTTTCACCTGCAGCCATCCTGGTGATCCAGTCTGCCAGCCCTTGCTGCTCTGCCAATGCCAGCAAAAGACGGACGGTAGTTGCATCGACGGGCTGCTTGCTGTAATCGAATAACAAATCACCAAATTGCAGCGAAAATTTGTCGAAGCGTTGTGAATCCTCGTTAAACAGTGCACGCAGCGGGCGCTTGGCAATTTTCGTCTGATGTGCACTCAACGCCAGCCAGGCAGGGGATCGGGTCAGTGTGGACATATCTGTTCTCCATAGGATAGGCAGCCAGATCAGAGTTTTTCAAAAATTGCGGCAATCCCCTGTCCGCCACCGATACACAGGGTGACCAGCGCGTAGCGGCCATTTATACGCTGCAGCTCATAAATGGCCTTGATGACCAGTATACAACCGGACGCACCAATCGGGTGCCCCAGTGCTACAGCACCCCCATTCGGATTGACTGTATCCGGGTCGAAATCCAGTTCCCGGGCGACCGCACATGCCTGGGCAGCAAATGCCTCGTTGGATTCAATGACATCCATGTCAGCCAGACTGAGCCCAGCACGCTTCAGTGCCTGTCTGACTGCGGGCACGGGGCCGATTCCCATGTAACGCGGATCCACTCCGGCATGCCCATAGGCGACCAGACGTGCCATTGGCTGCTGATGATCCCTTTCGGCTGCGCGTTCCTCCATCAGCACCAGCGCAGCAGCGCCATCATTGATGCCGGATGCGTTACCAGCCGTGACTGTGCCGTCTGCCCGAAAAACAGGACGCAGTTTTTCCAGCATTTCCATGCTGAGGTTGTCGCGCGGATGCTGGTCCGTATCAAACATCACTTCACCCTCTCGGGTAGAAATTTCAACGGGTACGATCTGCTTGCGAAAATGGCCACTGCGAATAGCACGAATGGCACGCCGATGACTTTCCAGTGCGAATCGATCCTGTTGCGCACGGGTAACACCCCACTTTTCAGCGATATTTTCCGCAGTAATTCCCATGTGTACTTGGTCAAACGGGTCGGTCAGTGCCCCCACCATCATGTCGATCGCGGTACTGTCTCGCATACGTTGTCCCCAGCGCAGCGCGGGGAGCAAGTACCCTCCCCGGCTCATCGATTCGGCACCGGCAGCAACAGCTACTTCTGTATCGCCCAGTTGAACTGCCTGGGCAGCAGAGATAATAGCCTGCAGCCCACTGCCGCAAACACGATTCAGGGTAAGCGCCGCCACACCCTGTGGCAGACCGGCTTCCAGTGCCGCTACACGTGCCAGATACATATCCTGCGCTTCAGTGGGAATAACATGTCCAGTGATGAGGTGCCCGATCTTGTTGAGATCAACGCTGGCACGGGTAATCGCTTCCCGGATCGTTATGGCTGCCAGCGTGGCGGGCACCAGATCCTTCAGCGCGCCGCCGTAATCACCGATCGCAGTTCTTGCAGCACTGAGAACAACGACATTTCTCATTTAGATGCAGTTACAGTACATAACGCGCCAGATCTTCACTTTGCGAGAGTTTGCCAAGACGTTCATCGACATAGGCAGCATCGATGACATGTGTGCTCCCGCTGTGACGAGTGGCATTGAATGAAATATCTTCCAGCAGTTTTTCCATCACGGTATGCAGCCTTCTGGCACCAATGTTCTCGGTTCTTTCATTGACCGAGAAAGCAATTTCGGCCAGTCGGCCAATGGCATCTTCCGAGAAATTCAGTTCGATTCCCTCGGTTTTCAGTAATGCCTGGTACTGGCGGGTGAGACAGGCATCGGTGTTGGTGAGTATCTGCTTGAAATCCTCGGCACTGAGGTTTTCAAGCTCTACCCGGATTGGAAAACGACCCTGCAGTTCAGGGATCAGATCCGATGGTTTGGTCAGGTGAAACGCGCCGCTGGCGATAAACAGAATATGGTCGGTACGAATCATGCCGTGTTTGGTGGAAATAGTCGTCCCTTCCACCAGTGGCAGCAAGTCCCGCTGAACACCCTGACGTGAAACATCGGAACCGGAGATTTCCGAGCGACTGGTAATTTTATCGATTTCATCGAGGAAGACGATGCCGTTCTGCTCGACATTCTGTACCGCACCCAGCTTCAACTCTTCATCGTTGATCAGGCGGGTAGCTTCTTCTTCGGTCAGCAACTTTCTGGCTTCACGAATATGCAGCTTGCGCATCTTTTTTTTGCCAGCGCCCATGTTCTGGAACATACCCTGAATCTGGGAAGTCAGCTCTTCCATTCCCGGCGGAGCGAAGATTTCCATGCTGGTTTGTGTCATGGCGATCTCGATCTCGATTTCCTTGTCGTCCAGATCACCTTCACGTAATTTTTTACGGAATTTCTGGCGCGTCGCGTTGCTTTCCTCGCTGGAGCCGGCTTCAAAACCCAAGTCGCGAGCAGGTGGCAGCAATGCGTCGAGTATCCGTTCCTCTGCACGATCTTCAGCCAGCGGCTGGTTCTTTCTGATTTCACGCTCGCGCGCCAGCTTGATGGCTGACTCCACCAGATCGCGGATAATGGAGTCGACATCTCGTCCAACGTAGCCTACCTCGGTAAACTTGGTCGCTTCGATCTTGATGAAGGGTGCATCAGCCAGTCTGGCCAGTCGCCTGGCAATTTCGGTCTTGCCCACACCGGTCGGACCGATCATCAGAATATTTTTGGGAGTGATTTCATGGCGCAGGGGTTCATCCACCTGCTGCCGGCGCCAGCGGTTTCTCAGTGCGATTGCGACAGCACGCTTGGCTGTGTCCTGTCCGATGATATGTTTATCCAGTTCATGGACAATTTCCTGCGGAGTCATATGCGACATGATGGGGTTTCCTGATATGGAATGATTTCTGTTTAATCAAGCTGCTCGATAACATGCACCTGATTGGTATAGATGCAGATATCTCCAGCGATTGTAAGCGCCTTGGTAACGATTTCCTTGGGGTTCAGATCGGTATTTTCCAGCAGAGCTCGCGCCGCTGCCTGTGCGTAGGATCCTCCGCTGCCGATAGCTGCAATGCCCTGCTCCGGCTCGATCACATCACCTGCACCTGTAATAATCAGAGTGGCTTCATGATCCGCCACCACCAGCATTGCCTCCAGACGACGCAAGATGCGGTCGGTACGCCAATCCTTGGCAAGCTCGACCGCAGATCGCGTGAGATGTCCCTGATGTTTTTCCAATTTGGCTTCGAAACGCTCGAACAGCGTGAAGGCATCTGCCGTGCCGCCCGCAAATCCAGCCAGCACCTTATCGTGATAAAGCCTGCGTACCTTGCGTGCACTGGCCTTGGCGACGACAGCACCGAGTGTCACCTGGCCATCACCGCCCAATGCTACCTGCTGTCCGCGCCGGACTGATACGATCGTAGTCATATTTTTGTGTTTATGGCGAAAATCCTGATTATAGCGCCGTTTTGCGATGAAATTCAGCTGGCTGACCAGGACATATCGGCGAAACAGGCAAGAAGGCGAACACCATCCAATATGCAGGCGACCTCACAATATTCGTTTGACGCAAAATATACCCTTCAGTGGACCCCTCCCGCGAACACTCTAAAGTTTCCACGGATAGCAGCCGTTGATCCGGGGTACAACCGGAAGAAATACAGCTAACTGGCTCATCATCCAGATAGATATTACCCGGCCGGACAAAAACAGTTTTATCTATGGAAACAACGAAATGACTGTATCTGTCAGCAAGGGTTTCACCATGGTCGAGCTGATGATCACCATCAGTATTGCCTCCATTTTGCTCGCCGTGGCGGTGCCGAGCTATCAATCCCTGATGCGGGAATCGCGCCTGACCACACAGGCAAATGAATTGATGACCGCTCTGCATTATGCCCGCTCCGAAGCCGTAAAACGTGGCGTGCGAGTCACCCTCTGTAAAAGTGCAGACGGCGCAACTTGTAACGGGGATAGCTGGAAAGATGGCTGGCTGATATTCAGTGATAGTGACGCAGGCACGGCCGGCACGGTCGATGGCGCAGATGAAGTATTGCGGGTCTTCCCGGGATTGAAAGGCAGTACGCTCACTACAGGATCCAATTTTGCCAACTGGATTTCCTATCTGCCCAATGGGCGTAACCAGGGGAGTGGCAATCTGCCTAATGGAACATTCAGTCTATGTAACCAGGCCAGTGGCCGCAACATTAAAGTGAATAAGGCCGGCCGGCCAAGAGTGGAGAAAGTGGCATCATGCTGAATACTTATCAACGTTACCAAACGGGTATCAGCATGGTCGAAGTGCTGGTAGCGATCATCGTTCTGTCAATCGGATTGCTTGGGCTGGCAGGATTACAGACAGTCGGCCTCAAGCACAACCAGAGCGCCAATTTCCGCTCGATTGCTTCCATGATGGCGTACAGCATTCTGGACAGCATGCGAGCCAATCGGGTCGCGGCTGGAGAAGGTGGCTACGCTCCAGCTAAAGATTCTGCCGGGACGGAAACAAAAGCAGAAAGTTTGGCGTTTCCGGAACAGGATATGAAAGCCTGGCTGAAAGAACTTGCGCTGCGTCTGCCAGAGGGTACTGGCACAGTTGATGTGGATATCGACAATAAAGTAACCATCACCATTCAGTGGGACGATAGCCGTGGCGCACTGGCTGCGCAGCAGTTTGTCATGACCACCCGGCTGTGACAGCCGATATGAAAAGCATACAGATCAATCACACATTCAGCCGGAATCAGCAGGGCCTGACACTGGTGGAAATGATGGTTGCCATGACTATCGGGTTGGTACTGCTGGGCGGAATGGTAACAGTGTTGTCTTCCAGCCAGAACACCTACCGTGTCAACGAAGCATTGGCAAGAATGCAGGAAAATGCACGCTATGCCTTCCAGCTTTTATCCCGTGATGTCCGCATGGCAGGATACCAAGGTTGTATGGGCGATGGAATCGCGGTAACCAACGTACTCAACAATAACACTGGCTTTTTATGGAGATTTGATCAACCTTTGGAGGGATTTGAAGCAACCAACGCAAGTATACCTTCTGAAGTGACTTCTCCACTGCAAGGGCGAGATCTTATTGTGGCGAGAAGTGTGGAAGGCAGTTATGCCAGGGTGATTTCGCATGCATCAGCCTCTGCCAGTCTTGAGATTGCGTCAGAGAGCGAGCCGAAAAGCAGTAAAAGTGATCAGGATTTTGCAAAAGAACTGACAAACCATTTTAAAGACCCAAAGAATGTCTTTTTAGCTCTGGTAAATAATTGTCAGGGTGCCGCTGTTTTCCAGGTGACAGGTATCGGCAGTGCATCTGATCGGATAACTCTTGAACACAAGGGTGAGCTCAATTCCAAGGAGGATCTTGGCCGGGTATTCACAGGCGGAGAAGTGATGCGGGTCAGTGCCAGGTCTTACTACATCCGGACAAACTCCGGAGGTATTCCTTCACTTTACTGGAAAAAAGGAGAAAGCGATGCTGAGGAACTGGTTGAAGGCATAGAGAATATGCAGATTCAATACGGTGAAGATACCAATGAAGACCGGGCAGCCGATATTTATCGGACAGCAAATCAAGTGACCAACTGGGGTAACGTGGTCAGCGTGCGTATCGAGCTGCTGCTGCAATCTGTGGAAGATGGTATTGCCAGCCAACCACAAACCTATACTTTCAATGGCAACACGGTAACACCTGCCGACCGGCGACTGCGCCAGGCATTTTCCACTGTCATTTCACTGCGCAACCGCGCTCCCTGACTACTCCTCGGCAGAACAAGAAACATGGACACAATTTCTTCAGCAGATTCCGGCAGTAACAAAGATCCGTTTTTTAAGCCTAAACAGGCGACAGACAGCAGGTGGCAAATAGTGATCCGGCGCTTTCATATCAATGACGAAGCGGCTATAGCTTTTTCTCAGCGGGGGGCCGTGCTGGTGACCGGACTGATTTTTCTGGTGATCCTGACATTGATCGGGACAACCGCTCTGCAGAGCACCTTGCTGGAAGAAAAAATGGCAGGCAACCTGCGCGATGAAACGCTCGCTTTTCAGGCGGCAGAAGCGGCATTGCGATCGGGCGAGCGCTTTCTTGAGCAGGTCACCCTTCCGGAATTCAATGGTTCGGACGGGTTATATCACTATGCGGATTCTCCGGCTCCTGATCTCGTTAACTGGAAAGATTGGGAAACCAGTGGAAAAACAGCTGATGTCGTCATAGATGGTGTGACCAGCCAGCCTCGTTACATTATCGAGCAACTCCCCAGCGTCCCGCTGATGGGGGACAGTGGTAGTGCCCAGCAATCCGGTGCATCGCTGAATGCAATTATGTTCCGCATTGTGGCACAAGGTACGGGTGGCACGACAGCCACCACTGTTCTGCTACAAAGCACATACCGACGCTAGAAAAGGAAAGAATCCGATTATGAAAACAGCACATGGCGCGACAAACGCGCGGGTGTTCACGGCATGCTTGCTCTGCATGCTGATCCGGATTGAAAATGTGGGTGCAACGCTGAATCTGTCCGATGCGCCCCTGTTCCTGACAACCGCTGTTGATCCCAACATCATTTTCACACTGGATGACTCCGGTTCGATGCAGTTCGAGATCATGCCGGATGAGCTGATTAACAATAACGTACGTTTTGTTTATCCCGTCAGATCAGGGACTTATGGTGGAGACACCTATGGCAACTATGTGGTTGGCTTTGATGCAGATAATAAGTTTACCGCCAGCTTGCGCTCCAGCCATGTCAATAAAATTTACTACAACCCGGAGGTACGCTACCTGCCATGGAGCAAAGCAGATGGATCCTTGATGGATAACGCCAGCATTACCTGTGCACCTCATAATCCATGGTCCATCCCCAATAAAAATGACTCTACTAAAGATTGCCGTGACTTAACTGCGAACAATACACAAAGTGCAGGCTGGCTTCAAAATAACAATACCCTAAAAACAGAATCTCGAACTTTCTACCCGGCGGTCTATTTTCAATACAAAGGAAGTGGCAACACCGATTTAGCCAGCAGCTACACGCAGATAGAAATCAAATCCAGCACACCAACCTATACAGGTGGCCCGGATCGTAAGGATTGTGCAGCTGCTCCGACATGTACCTACGACGAAGAAATCCAGAATTTTGCTAACTGGTACACCTATTACCGCTCCCGGGTGTTGCTGGCACGTGCCGGTGTCGGCCGTGCATTTGCGGCACAAAGTAAAAACATGCGGGTTGCATTTGGAGCGATTAATAAGGGAAGTACTACCATAGATGGCAAATCCACAAATACACTCATCACAGGTGTTCGACCGTTTTCTATTGCGAATAAAGCTGATTTCTTCGACAAGCTTTATCAGCACACTATTCCAGCTGCTGGTACACCGTTACGCACCGCCATGCAAGGTGTTGGTGAATATCTGATGCGTAATGATGATCAGGGACCATGGAGTGATACGCCGGGACAAAGCGGCGGTGTTCAGCCGATTTGCCGACAAAATTATCATATTCTGATGACAGATGGCTATTGGGAAAGTGGCAGAGCCAGTCCAACGGGTATCGGTAATGCTGATAATGCTGTTGGTGACATCATTACCAATCATTTTCCCAACGCAGCACCGGTAACTTATCAGTACAAACCGGCTTTACCCTACTCGGATAAATACAGCAATACCCTCGCTGATGTAGCAATGCATTACTGGAAAACTGATCTGCGCCCTGATCTGGACAACAAGGTACCGACCAACGCCAAAGACCCGGCTTTCTGGCAGCACATGGTGAATTTTACAGTTGGGCTGGGGGTCGAGGGGACATTGTCCAGTCTGCCGAGTAGTTCGGACAGCTGGCCGGATCCAACAACCAATACAGCCAGGAAAGAGAAGATCGATGATCTCTGGCACGCCGCAGTCAACAGCCGAGGTGAGTTCTTCAGTGCTCAGAATCCAGCCACTTTCGCCAGTGGATTGAGTAACACATTGACCAATATTACGGCCAAAATCAGTTCTGCGGCTGCAGTCACCACCAATACCAGTCGGCTCAACACCGGCGCGCAGATTTATCAGGCAAAGTTCAACAGTGCCAACTGGAGCGGGCAGCTACTGGCGTTCAATCTGGAATCCGACAGATCGCTGGGTGCGTTGCAATGGGAAGCTTCCGGACAATTGCCGGCACATGCTGCCCGGAAAATTTTCACGCATAACGGGACGACCAGCCTGGCATTCACTGCTGCCAATTTTTCCTCACTGTCTGCAACACAACAAACAGCATTGGATCAGAATCCATCAGGCATCAGTGATAAACAAGGCATGCTCCGCGCCGGGTGGCTGCGAGGTGATCAAAGTGGTGAAATCAGTCAGGGAGGAAGTTTCCGCAACCGGAACAACGGCGTACTCGGTGATATCGTCAACTCGGATCTGCTGTATATCAAATCACTCGATTTCAGCTATGATTTGCTGCCGGATGAGGTACCCGGGAAGGCGTCCTACCACAGTTACAGACAGGCCAGTAATAGTCGCACTCCAGTGGTGTATACCGGCGCCAACGATGGCATGCTGCATGCATTTAATGCAGAAACCGGGGAAGAGCTGTTCGCTTATGTTCCCGCTGCCGTTTATCTTCAACTGAACAAGCTGACTGATCCCGGTTATACACATCGTTATTATGTCGACGGCAACGCCTATGCCGGGGATGCCTACATTGGTGTAACACCCGCCTGGAAAACGGTATTGCTGGGAACGCTGGGCGGTGGTGGCAAAAGTGTGTTTGCACTGGATATTACCGATCCGGTCAATTTTTACGCATCAAATGTACTGTGGGAATTTACTGATGCTGACTTGGGCTTCGTCCACGGCCAGGCCAAAATTGCCCGGCTGAACGATGGCTCCTGGGCAGCAATTATCGGCAATGGTTATAACAGTACGGATGATAAAGCTTTTCTATTTATAGTTAATCTACGGACAGGCGCATTGATCAAAAAAATCCCGACCAATACCAGTATAAACAACGGTCTCTCTAGCCCAGCGCTGATCGATACCAATAATGACAAGATCATTGATGTTGTTTATGCGGGTGATTTGCAGGGCAATATCTGGAAATTTGATCTGTCTCAATCTGATACTAACCAATGGGATGTAGCATATAAATCCGGTAGCACCGGCTTACCGCTCTTTACTGCCAGAAATGCCAGCAATGAGGTACAACCTATCACTTCTCCTGTGGAGGTGGGATTCCATAAACAAGGAGGCTATATGGTTTTCTTTGGTACCGGCCAATTCATTGCTTCTGGCGATGCCACCGACACGAAGGTACAAAGTCTGTATGGCATCTGGGACAAAGGCAGCCTGATTGCGGAAACAAATCGCAGTGTGCTGCAGCAGCAAACCATTACTGCTGAAACAGCCATCCCGCCTTTTGAGCGCACTATTTCCGATCATTCGATCGACTGGGAAACCAAACGCGGCTGGTATATTGATTTGCCACAGTCAGATACTGAACCAGCAGAACGTGCAGTCATCATGCCCATGCTGAATTTCGGCCGCATTATTTTCACCACGCTGATTCCTTCTACGGATCCATGTGAAGCGGGTGGACGTAACTGGCTGATGCTGCTGAATGCTGAAAACGGCGGGATGATGTCTTTGCCACAGTTCGATGTGAATCATGATGGTAAGTTGGACAGTGGAGATCGGGTAATTTCCGGAATCAGCTCTGATGGTATTCGCAGTGAATCGGCCGCGATCAATGCTGGTAGTCTGACCCATCTGATTGCAGCCACAACGACCGGTGCGATTGAGAAGATAACCATCAATAATGGTGGATCACCCTCGCGCCGATCCTGGAAACAACTACAGTAGCAGGAGAATCCGTTAAATGAGTGAAACTCGGAGACATACAGGAAACAGCGGATTCACGCTGATCGAAATGATGGTGGTCGTGGCCATCATCGGAATTCTGGCAGCGATTGCCTATCCGTCTTACCAGGAATATGTTCGACGTGCCAATCGCACCGAAGCCAGAGGTATCCTGCTGGAAATGGCGCAACTGCTGGAGCGGAACTTTACCGAAGCCAACAGCTACAAAAATTTTGCGCTGCCAGTTACGCAATCTCCTCGAACAGGAACAGCAAAATACGCTATTCAGTTTGCAGAAGGTACGCCAACACAAAATACTTATACGCTGGAAGCCGTGCCGAAAGGCTCCATGGCAGGAGATGCCTGTGGGACGTTAACGCTGACCCAAACGGGTGTCAGTGGCGTAAGTGGAGCTACCTTGACTGATGCCGAATGCTGGCAGCGATAAACCAGGATTTTTCATCAAGCCGCATCCTGCCATCCTGATAGATGCGCCCCGCTGCCGGATTCAGGTTGAACTGAATTTGTGATCTGCCTCGTCTGCTGACAGAAACAGATGCGAGTCATCATTATTACGAGCGGAAAAGGTTATTCGGATTTGCCTGACGACTGACATAAAGTTTGTCAATTTCGGTCTGGTAATGCTCGTAAATCTTTTTTCGCTTCAGTTTGAGGGTGGGCGTAAGCATTTCGTTATCAATCGTCCAGGGTTCGGCAATCAGCAGTGCACGATGAATTTTGGCATAACCGGGAAATTCACTGATCTGCCGGGCAATCTTTTCCAGGATAATTTCCTCGGCATATTCGTCACAAATCAGTGCACGTGGATCATTCTTGGCATTGCAGTGCGTAGCAACTGCTTCCCATCCATACTTGCTCAGGACAACCAGCGCACTCAGATAGGAACGTCCTTCACCAACGACCATAACCTGCTCGAAGATCGGATCATGCAAAATAGCCGCTTCCATGTCAGTGGGTGGTATTTTTTCACCGGTGGATGTGACGATAATATCCTTCAGCCGACCGGTAATGGTAATTCTTCCCTGTTCGTCGATCTGCGCGGTATCTCCGGAATCAAGCCATCCGTCTACGGATAAAATGGCACGAGTTGCTTCCGGGTTATCCCAGTAACCGAGCATAATGTTCGGACCACGAATCAGCAGGGCATTCTGCTCACCCAGCTTGACTTCCACTCCGGGAACAGGTTTGCCGACACTTGCCGGAACATTATCATCCAGCCGATTGGCACAGACGACCGGACTGGTTTCAGTCAGACCATAACCCTGCAGGACGGGTAATCCCAGGCCGATGAAGACACGGGATACTTCCGGTGATAGTGCCGCGCCACCACTCATGACCTGCCATAAACGTCCTCCCAGTTTTTCCATGATCTTGCGGGCAACCAGTCGATCAAGCAGCGGCCACAACAGGTGTGAAATACGCCAGCCAGTGCGTTTCTGCTGATATTCAAACCGACTGTATCCCACCTCGACAGCCAGCTTGAACAACATTCTGGCAATCGCAGGGCCCGCGGCCAGTTTTTCCTGGATACCCACATAGATTTTCTCGTAGACTCTGGGCACTGAAATCAGGATAGTCGGCCGAATGATCAGTAAATCTTCCTGCAACTGGCGGACAGATCGGGCATAAGCGATTGCAGCACCACACAGCATAGGGGTGTAATAGCCGGCAGTACGTTCGAATGTGTGGGACAGCGGCAAAAAGGACAGCAATATATCATCCGGTGTCACGGTGACAACTTGTGCGCAGCCGTGTGCGTTGGACAGGATGTTATGGTGGCTCAGCATAACGCCCTTCGGGCGCCCGGTTGTTCCGGAAGTGTAAATAATGGTCGCCAGGGAATGGGGTTGATTTTCAATGGCAGGAATATCACCCGGCTCCTCTGGCAACCAGTCTTGCAGTGCGATTGCACGCTGATCACCCGTCTGACGCACATCTTCTGACGTGGCATTCATAATGACGATACGCTTCAATTGCTGAAGCTGTTCGGCCACTCCGCTTAATGCATCCCACCGTACCATATTCTCCAGCAACAGCAGGCTTGCGCCCGCATTATCGAGACACCAGACAGCATTTTCAGCCCTGTCCTCGATATAAAGCGGCACAACCACCAGTCCCAATCCAAGTGCAGCCTGTTCAAACATGACCCACTGCGGGCAATTACGCACCATGATAGCCACCCGGTCACCAGGAGAAAGATTTTCCCGGGAAAGCGAAGTCTGCCAGAGCCTGACAGCGGCAGCCATTTCTTCCCACGTGTAATCCTGCCAGATTTCCTGACTGACATCGTAGTCCCGATAAGCGATTGCCCAGGGAGAACAGCGAACCCGTTCTCGGAACAATCCGTCGAGTGTCCGGGCCGTTTCAATGGAGATCATATCCACATTGCAGGAAGGTATTGCAGCAGTTGTATGGTTCATACGGGCGTTTCTCCCTGTTGATCGTCCACCTGCCGTAAGTCGGGAGAAAAATCATCCACCATAATGACACGGCGACGCAAGATCTGCATGCGTTCAAGCGAAGCAGCTTCACTATCGGTAATAATGCCTTGTGCCAGCGCCTTGCTGATTTGCTCCTCTTCATCGGAGGGCAATGTTTTATCTTTGACTGCCCGTTTCAGCCTGGCCTCAATCGGTTCGCACTCAACAGCACATGCCATGGCTTGTCCGAGTAATGCAAGTGGATCATTTTCTGCGGTGGGCAAATAGATACCTGCTGTCAGACGGTCACGTGCCGCTCCGGGAGTCAGGATGAGCCGGGCAACTTCGTGCGAGAGTGCATCAGCAGGCGGCAGGCAGCGCATGCCGAGCGGAAAAATCATGAATCGCAGTCCCCCCCGTATTATCCTGCCTGCCGGGAAATTAAGCAGGAATTCATGGAAGGCCTGCTGCATGCGATACAACGCATCCTGCATGGACCAGTGCAGAAATGGCAGATCCGCAACGGGACGACCATCATCCTCAAAACGCTTGAGCGTGGCTGAGCACAGGTACAACATACTAAGAATATCGCCCAGACGGGCAGACAAGCGTTCACGCCGTTTGAGTACGCCACCCAGCTTCAACATGGCGCTATCCGCCAGCAGCGCAAAGGAAGCGGAGAAACGAGTCAGCTGCCGGTAGTAATTTATTGTTTCATCCGCCGCATCTGCCGGTACTGCTTTAATCAGTCGCTGGCTGATACCAAAAGCCAGACTGCAGACTGCATTGCGTAAGGTAAAGGTAACATGTTCGGTCAATGCCTTATCAAACGCTTGCAGACTGCGCTTCCTGCTCTGATCCCAGACTGCGCTGATTTCCCGCAGTATGAAAGGGTGGGCACGAATCGCGCCCTGTCCGAAGATGATCAGGTTGCGTGTCAGGATATTTGCGCCTTCCACCGTGATGCCTACTGGTGTCTGCTGATAGGTTCTTGCCAGATAATTGGAGGGCCCGAGACAGATCCCCTTGCCGCCGTGAATATCCATAGCGTCATTAATGGCCTGCCGGCTGCGTTCGGTCAGATGATATTTGACAATTGCAGAAATCACCGAAGGTTCTTCACCCAGATCCACCGCACCGGCAGTCATTACCCGCGCAGCATCCATCATGTAGGTGTTACCGGCAATACGGGCAAGCGCTTCTTCCACACCTTCAAAATAACCAACCGGCAATTTGAATTGCACACGTACCCGGCCGTAGGCGCCACTGCTCCAGGCAGCAAGCTTGGCTGCGCCGACACTGGTAGCCGGCAGTGAAATTGACCGTCCAACGGAGAGGCTGTTCATCAACATGCGCCAGCCCTGCCCCGCTTTATCCTGCCCGCCGATGATCCAGTCCATTGGAATGAAAACATCCTTGCCAAAGTTGGGTCCGTTTTGAAAAACACCATTCAGGGGGAAATGCCTGCGGCCAATGCTGATGCCCGGCATATTGGTCGGAATCAGCGCAAGCGTGATACCGATTTCTTTTTCATTTCCAAGCAACCCATCCGGGTCATGTAACCTGAAGGCGACTCCCAGCAGTGTAGCAATCGGCCCCAGTGTGATGTAGCGTTTCTCCCAGTTGATGCGTATCCCCAGCACATCGGGCTGGCCATTAAATTCGGCGCGACAGACCACACCTGTATCGGGCATTGCCCCCGCATCCGAGCCGGCATCCGGCCCGGTCAGCGCAAAACAGGGAATTTCGGAACCATTGGCCAGGCGCGGCAGGTAGTGGTTTTTCTGCTCCTCTGTTCCATAATGCAGCAGCAATTCGGCGGGGCCGAGTGAATTAGGCACCATGACTGTGACTGCTGCGGTATTACTGCGCGAGCTGATTTTCATCACCACTTCCGAATGTGCCAGCGCGGAAAAACCAAGTCCGCCATATTCCTTCGGGATAATCAGGGCAAAAAAATGGTTCTCCCGGATGAATTGCCAGACATGCGGAGGAAGATCACGCCGCTCATGCGTGATATGCCATTCATCCAGCATGGCACACAACTGCTCGACCGGGCCATCGAGAAAAGCCTGTTCTTCTGCACTCAAAACAGGTTTGGGATAGGCCAGCAGTTTGTTCCAGTCCGGTTTGCCACTGAATAATTCGCCTTCCCACCAGACTGTACCGGCATCGAGCGCCTCCTGCTCAGTTTGTGAAATCTGCGGAAGCAGCTTGCTAAAGATTCGCAAGGCAAGATTGGAGACAATATTACGGCGCAGGAATGGCACTGTGAATAACGCCACGATAAGAACAAGCAACGCGACGAACAGGAAAAAAAGAAACTCGGACATGACCTTCTCCATGTTTTTTAGTGATTGTTTATCGTTACACTACCCGAGAACAGGGCACTGTCAAGATTTGTTTATGCCATATTTTTTGTGGATGGAAGTCGCCAGACTATGATCCGCATTCAAATGAGATCATAAGTAAGCAGTATACCCGCACGTCAATTAAAGAACCCGGCTGCATGCAGCCGGGTTTTCAGTCAATCCTGAACAATCCACAATTTCATCAGGATTTGCCGCAACGGCTATCCAGGCTGTAGCCACCAGCACCATGTACGGCCAGCAGTATGAAGCCACCCGCGATGGCAATATTTTTCATGAATATAATCATTTGCACCTGATCGGCAAAATCATTGTGAAAAATCGCTGCAGCTGCCAGTGTAAACAATGCCAGTGCGATAGCCACCAGCCGGGTTTGCCATCCAACAATGATTGCCAGGCCACCCCCAGCCTCAAGCGCTATTACCAGCGGCAATAGTGTTCCTGGTATACCCATCGCTTCCATATAGCCTTGTGTACCGGCATAGTCACCGATTTTTGCAATGCCCGAAAGCAGAAATATCTGTGCCAGAAACAAGCGGGCGATAAATTCACTGACTTTTCCCATGTAAGCCTCCCTCGTTAATGAATAGCCAACTTATTGTTTACGTTTGACCCACGCCCGATCCCGTACAAGCTGATTAGAATGATAATCCGCCAGTGCCTGATCGATTTCTTCACGTGTGTTCATGACAAACGGGCCGTACTGCACAATCGGCTCACGAACCGGCTGGCCGCTGACCACGATAAAACGCGCACCCTCCTTGCCTGCGACAAAATCGAAAGCACCCTCATCCGTATCTGCTGTGACCAGCGAATGTAATGCGACATTTTGTCCATTAAACTGCCCATCACCTTCGAATACATAAATGAAGCTGGTATTCTGCACCGGCAGCCAGTGCTGAAAATGCCGCCCAGGCCGCAGCTCGACATCGAAGTAAGTCACCTGCGTCAGATCATCCTGAATTGGCGCAACGACATCACCAAACCGGCCAATCAACACTTTCAGCCGGTAATCTCCTGTTTCTACAACCGGGAAAGCAGCTGCGGGAAATTCCTGATATTCCGGATGATCCATTTTATGAGCGGCCGGCAGGTTGATCCACAGCTGAAAACCGCGCAGCAGGCCATTTTCCTGTTTTGGCATTTCGGAATGAATAACTCCGCTGGCTGCTTTCATCCATTGCGCCGCACCTGGCTCAAGATTACCCGTGTTGCCCATGCTGTCCTGATGCTGCATACGACCGTCCAGCATATAAGTAAAAGTGACAAATCCCCGATGCGGATGTGACGGAAAACCAGCAATGTAATCGTTCGGATTCTCGCTGCCGATGTGATCCAGCAACATGAAAGGATCATAATTACGCAATGTCGGCGTACCAATCGTGCGATGCACCATTACACCTGCCCCTTCGCGTACAGCCGTTGCGGGAATAATTCGTACTGCGTTCACTGATGTATTCATTGTTTCTTCCTCCTGTGAAGTATTGATAACTTCTGTCTGCTGAAAACATTATCGTAGTTGTTACAATAGGAATAAAGATAACTTTACAGAAATAATTGTTCCTGTATAAGCAACAATAACAGCAAGCAAGGCAATGCAATGGATCGATTTGAAAATATGAATACGTTTGTACGTATCGTGGAAGCAGGCAGTATCAGTGCCGCAGCAGATCGCATGAATACGGCAAAATCTGTTGTCAGCCGACGTTTGAAGGAACTCGAAGCGCACTTGGGAGTTGAATTATTCCACCGCACCACCCGGCGGCTGAATCTCACCGACAGCGGACGGACTTTTTATCAGCAATCCGTGCGGATTCTCGCTGATATTCTCGAAGCTGAACACGCCATATCGCAATCTCACGGTGCGCTGCAGGGAAGTCTAAAGGTGGCAGTTCCACTCAGTTTCGGGTTGATGCATCTGGGCCCGGCCATCACTGCATTTCTGCAAACTCACCCGAATATTGAGTTCGATCTGGATTTCAGCGATCGGCAGGTTGACTTACTGGCGGAGGGTTTTGACCTTGCCATCCGCATTGCCGATCTGCCCGATTCCAGTCTGATTGCGCGCCGTCTTGCATCGATTCAATTCATCATGTGCGCAAGTCCAGCGTATCTCGAACGCATGGGCAGACCACAAGCGCCAGAAGAGCTCATAAAGCATCACTGCCTGGTATACAACCTGATCGGCAATACAAGCCACTGGAATATTTATGATGCTGCGGGACAGTTGACCAAAACCCGAATCATTCCTTACCTGAAAGCCAGTAGTGGCGAATATCTTCGGGATGTAGCCGTTGAGGGGCTAGGCATCATACTGTTGCCGGGTTTCATTGTTTACCGGGAAATCGAACGTGGCGCACTGATACCGGTATTAACCCAATACCACTACGCACAACTGACCGCCTATGCCATCTACCCGCAAACCCGCCACCTCTCACAGCGCGTCAGAGCGTTCGTCGATTTTCTGGGCAAGCGGTTTGAGGAAATGCCTTACTGGGATGTTTGCCTGCACAATGCAGGAAAGATTTCATGATCCTGAATCCGGCAGCTGGATGCGTCTGTCGATTCTCTTATCGCAATGTCAGGCAAGGCACAACAAAGGGGCAATCAATCAACCAGATTGTGCATGATGGCATAGCGAATCAATTCGCTGTTGTTGGTCAGCTTCAGTTTCTCCAACAAGCGGGCGCGATAAACACTGACAGTTTTCGGGCTCAGGCACATTTCCTCCGAAATTCCGGAAAGCCCCTTACCGGAGGCAATCAGGCACAGCGTCTGATATTCCCGATCGGATAACGCAGCGTGCAGCGGCCGATTCGTATCTGTGGTGATTGCGTTCGCCAGCTCCATTGCCAGCGCAGGGGTAATGAATTTTCGTCCGGATGCAACCTGGCGAATCGCGGTAACCAGTTGCGCCGGGGCGCTCTGCTTGTTCAGGTAGCCGGCTGCTCCCGCCTTGAGGGCACGGATCGCAAACTCACTTTCATTGTGCATACTCAACATCAGTACCGCCAGATCCGGGCATTCCTTCTTGATTTGTTTGAGCACATCAAGCCCGTTCCGGTCCGGTCCGGTAGTGAAATATCCAGCAACATCACATCAAACGCCTGCTGTCGCACAACTCTCACCGCCTGAAAACCGCTTTCCGCCTCTCCGGCTACACTGATATCTCTCGTCTCGCTCAGAATTTGCTTGAGTCCCTGACGCACAATCGCGTGATCATCCGTGATCATCACCCTAATCATGATTTCACCTTTACGCTGTCAGCCGATCGTTCTTGCCGCATACCCATCTCTCAACCCGGCCATTCATCCCGGCGAGTTAATAAAGATGGACGATTGACCGGAATCCAGATCATCACTGCCGTACCCACCGCAGTTTCTCCCTGGATATGAAACCGTCCGCCGAGCTGCTGGCAGCGCTCGCGCATACTGCGTATGCCGAATGAATTTACTTTCTCCATATCCGGATGCGTAACGCCACAACCATTGTCCACCACTTCCAGATACATCTGTTCATCCGTTTCAGCCAGTTTCACCTGCACTTCCGATGCACTCGCATGCTTGGCGATATTGGTCAGCGCTTCCTGAAAAATCCGAAAAATGGCTACCGCCAGATCCCCGTCCAGTGAAATCTCCTCCTCATCACACACCACGGCACAAGCAATGCCAGTGCGTTGATTGAATTCACGCGCCTGCCACTGTACTGCCGCCACAATCCCGCAATCAAGCACACCTGGCCGCAGATCAAGTGCAATCCGACGCGTACTGTCTATCACCATGTCCACCAGCGATTCCACAGCCGCAGCCTTGCTGCGATAAAACGCCGGCGCGCGGCTGGAATTATCCAGGCAAGGCACCAGTTCACACTTGATCGCTGTCAAAGTTCCACCAATATCATCATGAATTTCACGCGCAATCCGTGTTCGCTCCTGTTCCTTTGCCTTTTGCGAATACGCCGAAAGTTCTTCCAGCTGTGCACGTGACCGGGCAATTTCCAGCTCAATCTGTTTATTGCGCGTAATATTCAGTATGATTCCATCCCATAATACCGCACCACGCGGTGTCCGGCGTGGTGTGGCCCGCAGGCTGATCCATTTCACATCCACATCTCCCCTTACCTGAACGCGCCCTTCCCAATTCCACGCCGAAAGCTGTTCAAACGAATTCCATAACGATTGATCGTAGTCTGCTGCATCTTCCGCCAGAATCAGACTGGCAAATGCATCCGGATTCTTCTGCAGATGATCAGGGGAAAGCCCGAGCAACGTCCTGGAACTCTCACTGACGTAAGGAAAAAAAACACGGCCATCGGATTCCAGTACAAACTGGAACACCAGCCCCGGCAAATTGGAAGCAATCGCACGAAAACGGGCTTCACTTCTTTCCAGTGCCGATTGCGTTTCGCATAAATCCTGTAAATGTCCGATATAACGCTGACAGTTCCGAATCATCGCCATCAATCGCACCTGGTCCGACTTCAGCAGTACATCCTGCACTCCCGCAGCAAACAAACGTGCCGCTGCCTGTTCATCCTGCCGGGAAACCAGCGCAATCACCGGAATATCCAACTTCAACGCTACCAATGAATCCAGCACCTGCGCCGCACCCGGATCGGACTGATCATCCACCAGCACCAGATCCCACCCTTGCAGCAATACAACTGATAACGTCTCTGCTGCCACCGCACAATGCACCCTGGCCGATAACCCGTTCTGCTCCAGCAAATCACACACCTGTCCGGCTTCCGCTGTATGTCCGATCATCAGAATTGTAAATGTCCGCACCACAATCTTGTTCAATCCTTTACACACTCAACCAAACGGCAACACTTCGCCTCTCTGCAACCGGATGTTTTCATGCTCCTGACATAGGTGGAAATAATAGTGAAGGTATTCACAGCAATGCGAATCATGGCCTACAGGTGTCAGCAAATATTCTGATATAGCTGCTGTTAATTTTTTCCGATACGAGAAAGTGGCAATTTATACCTGTGATTGTAATCACTTATCGTAACAGTGTAACAGAGTAGACAAAATGTAACGATCTGGCGGGCAAAGGCAATCCGGAATGACTGGATTTTGTGTATATCTTGTTGGATGGCAGCTACAGCGAACATGAACTGGCCAGCCTGCGTAATCTGGCAGCTGCTCTGTTTCGTTTGGAGAAAACAGCCGCGCTCCGGAAGCTGCCCAACAGGTACTGCAAGCTCTGATCATCTGGCTGCAGACTCCCGAGCACATATTAATTCAGTATTATTGTGACCCTGCTCTCCCGGTATTTGCAGAAACAGGAGGGATGCGATTCAGTTACTTCCTTCTTTATTGTCCCGAGAGCATCGAGAAGCAAAGTAATCCGGCAAGATAGAGGATGGGACTCCCGCAGTCTCTGCGAGCCGCATAAGCGGCGCGGCAATCCCATCGGATTTTGAGAGGTGAAGGGGCTGCGCAGCATTTCGTCAGCATTGCGCTGGGTTGCTTCACGCCTGCTAGCATTCGCCTGCCTGTGCTGCAGGCAGGCACGGACAACGATGTCATTCATGTCCCACCGCATGCGAGTCTACCGATGAAATAAAAAACACTTAAGCCGGCGACGAAAGTGAATAGCATCCGCCAAGCGGCAGGCATGATTTTCTCCGGGTCTGAAAAAGAAAAGCACCTGTAGGTGCTTTTCCAGAAAACATAAATCGTGGACAACTTACAAATTAACCACCGGTGCTGCTGCTTGCGGCAGAATTATTATTCTTAGTAATAAGATCGTAAGCTGCTTGATTGTCACTTTCAGAAAAACTTGGTGTGCTAGTCCATGTTACAGCACTACCATTATTGGTTACAGTAGGTTTAAATGTAATTGTGCCACTTACTCCTTTTCCAATTCCATCAGCCAATGCAAGGACAATGGTGCCATCAGTAATAGAGCTGCCGGTAGCAGCAACTTCTTTGGTTGCTGTAACTGTTGGAACGCCATTGCTGCCTTCATTGCAGTTTGTAGAAACACCACCGTTTTCCTGTATACAAACAGCGACAGCTGTTTTAATAGAATTTGCTGCAGATAATACATTCGACACCTTAGCCTTAACGGTATAATCCTGATACGCCGGGATCGCCACCGCCGCTAAAATTCCGATAATCGCCACCACGATCATCAGTTCAATCAAAGTAAAGCCTTGTTGGTTGTGTTGCATGATTACGTTCTCCATCGGGTTAACAAATAAACAAAATGCGTTTGTTACGCTTCATCAATGTTGATGGGGAGTATAACGACTGCGGCAACACGGGCTTTAACAAAATTTTCCAGCCAAGTATTTCAAGGAAGAAGTACCAAAGGTACCCTGTATTTATTTGCGATGCGGGCAGTCTTCCCGGGTGCAATCTGCGTACAAAGACAAAGAATGATCCTGAAGTATAAATCCCCGCTCCTTGGCAATGGCCACCTGGCGTTTTTCGATTTCCGGATCAAAAAATTCCTCAACGTGGCCACATTGCAGGCACACCAGATGATCATGGTGGTTACCACTGGCCAGTTCAAAAACCGCCTTGCCGCTTTCAAAGTGATGACGTTCAAGCAGCCCGGCCTGTTCAAACTGGGTCAAAACACGATAAACCGTGGCCAGACCGATATCCTCCCCCTCTCCCAGCAGTTCCTTGTAGACATCTTCTGCCGAGAGGTGGCGAATTGTGCTGTTCTCAAACAAATTTAATATTTTCAGACGCGGGAGCGTTGTCTTTAATCCCATTGTTTTGAGATCTATACTTTTCGGATTTTCCGGCTTATTCATAAGTTATTTACCCCAAAAATTTACTGTATCTGTGAGACAATTGAAAAGCATAAACCTTCATCATGAGTTTCCTTCAGCCGGGGAAAATTTCCCTGACGCACTACCCAAATACGTATTACAGTCACTTTATCAGCGGTTCCCTAGCCGTTCATAGTATCCTATCCTGGATGGATTGAAAAATATTGACCTGGTATGCACGCACTCTGCCCTCGATTGTTATTGCTGTTATTGCTTCCCTTCCTGCCCTATTGCAGTTACCTGCCGCCCTTCCCTTACCAAATCGATATTCAGCAGGGCAACGTCGTGACCGAAGAGATGGTAGCCCGACTGAAGCCGGGGATGGCGCGCTCGCAGGTTCGATTTACACTGGGTACGCCATTGATAGTAGATGCGTTCCACGGCAATCGCTGGGATTACGTCTATCGTCTTGCGCCCAGCGGCGATGTCACCGAGGAACGCAGACTGACTGTTTTCTTCAAGGATGAGCGGTTATCCCACATCGAGGGGGATTTCCCGCAACCTCCTGCCTTCAGCGAACCTGCTCCGGCTTTTTCCGTACCCGAAAACAGATACGGAGCACCCATGGGGATTGATGACATGGAAGACGAGGCACCGGACAAGCAAGAAGGTATCGATTTCCTCAAGGAAAACCAGAAAAATTTTTACAAGGATGATCAATGACACCGTTAAACATAGCCGTTGCCGGCAGTACCGGCCGCATGGGTCGAACTATCATGGAAACCATTGCGGAAGCGCAGGATCTGCGGTTATCCGCAGCGCTCGAACAGCCTGACAGCCCATATTTATCACAGGATGCAGGCCGTTTAACCGGTACACCCGGCAAAGTTACCATTCGCAGCGATTATGCGGCTGCACTGACTGGCAGCGATGTGCTGATCGATTTCACGCGCCCCGCCGGTACACTGGCGCATCTTGCGGTGTGTCGTCAATCCGGGATCCGCATGGTCATCGGTACGACCGGATTTTCGGCAGAAGAGAAAGAAACCATTCGTGATGCTGCAAAGGATATCGCCATCGTACTCGCTCCCAACATGAGCGTGGGTGTCAATATCCTGTTCAGATTGCTGGAAGTGGCCGCACAAGCGCTACCGGACGGGTACGATGTCGAAATCATCGAGGCGCACCATCGGCATAAAGTGGATGCTCCTTCCGGCACAGCCTTGCGCATGGGTGAAATCATTGCTCAGGCTCAGCAGAAAAATCTTGAGCAGGTCGCGATTTACGGACGTGAAGGCAATACCGGCGAACGTGCAGCAGATACGATCGGATTTTCAACCATTCGCGGCGGGGATATTGTGGGCGATCATACGGCGCTGTTTGCCGGCATCGGTGAACGTCTGGAAATCACCCATAAAGCCAACAGCCGCAAGACCTTCGCAGCGGGAGCATTACATGCAGCACGTTTTCTTGCCACCCGGCAATCCGGGCTATTCGACATGCAGGATGTGCTGGGGCTACGTTAAGTACGGTCAGGAATTTCTGAATTTTAACGCAGCAATGGTAATGCAAATTGTTTTACAAAGACCCTCTGGTTTCTGATGGCAACCTATGCAATCGGTGATCTGCAAGGCTGCCACCGGCATTTTCTTGAACTGCTCGATCTGACCGGCTTCAACTCTACCCGCGACAGGTTGTGGCTGGTAGGTGATATCGTCAACCGCGGCCCGGATTCTCTCTCATCACTGCGCACACTGATGACGTTAGGAGAGGCCGTTACGATGGTACTCGGTAATCATGATCTTCATCTGCTGGCGATTGCGGCAGGTTCCGCCCGGCTAAAATCCGGCGATACGCTGCAGCCGGTTCTGGACGCACCTGATAGCAACATTCTGCTTGACTGGCTCAGGCATCAGCGATTGTTTTATCACGAAGATGAATACGCCCTGGTGCATGCCGGGCTATTACCCGCCTGGCACACTGAACAAGCAGCAATGCTGGCGCAAGAGGTTGAAGCAATTCTTCACAGTGATCGATTCCAGACATTTTCCCGATCAATGTATGGTAATGCGCCCGATTGCTGGCAGGATACCCTGCGGGAAGAAAACCGCTGGCGCGTCATCATCAATGCCATGACACGCATGCGCATCTGTTCGCCGGAAGGAAAAATGGATTTTGCCTATAAAGGTGGCCTTTCGACGCTTCCGCACGGTCTGCTGCCCTGGTTCAACCTCCCCGGGCGCGCCAGCAGGGATACAACAATTGTATTCGGACACTGGTCTGCGCTGGGATTACATCTGACACCCAATCTTGTTGGCCTGGATACCGGCTGTGTCTGGCAGGGCTACCTTACGGCCGTTCGTCTGGAGGATAGAAAGGTATTTCAGGTACCGTGTGCACAACCCTGAGTGATAATGTCTGGGCAATGGCCTTTTCTGCCAGACGCGCCAGCTCACGACGATTTCTGCCTACGCCGGGAACGGGCTCTCTGAAAATCAGTTCCGCCTGAATCTCCGGCTCCGCCAGTATCCGCATCAGGGATTGCACTATTGTTACATCGACATAGATCACGCTTGTATTCCGTGAGCCATCGCGATTACTGTAGCGAATCGCAACTGGACACAGCAGCGTTTCTGTCGTTACAACCGATTGTAACAGGGAAGCATGAAAATGCAGGAGCACCTCACCGTTACAGGTCGCACCTTCGGGAAACAGGGCGACTGACCCCCCGGCTTGCAGAATATCACCTACCTGCTGATTGATCCGCAGCGTATCCCCTCGTTTTTTACGCTCAATGAACAGCGTCCCGGCATTCCTGCACAACCAGCCCAGCGCGGGCCAGGAACCGATTTCCGCCTTTGCAACGAAGCGCACAGGATATGCAGCCAGAATAATGATGATATCCAGCCACGAGGTGTGATTTGCCACCAGAAGCATACCCTGCCGATGACAGGCAGGCAGGGTACCGCTGGAAGACAGCTTTACATTCAGGATATGAAGAAATTTCTGTGCCCATTTCTGGATCATGCGATTTCGCCGGGCTGTATCGACACAGGGAAGAGTCAGCGATTGCAGCAACCCAGCAGCAATATGCAGCATCAACCTGATAAACCGGGCACTTCTGACCAGTTTGTTAACCCGGGTTACAGCCACGGCGAACAGATTCTAAAATAGACGGCTGCCAAAAGATTCAAGGTAGCGCTGGCCGATCTCATTACGCTCATAGCGATGATTCTGGCCACCACGACTCGCAATTTTCAACGTGCCCATGAGTGAAGCAAGTTGTCCGACTTCCTGCCAATCCATACCCTGGGCGATGCCGTAGAGTAATCCAGCGCGATAGGCGTCTCCGCAGCCCGTGGGATCAATCACTTTCTGAGGGCGCACAGCTGGTATCCGGAATTGTTTGCCCTGTGCGTAAATCACTGAACCTTCCGCTCCTTTGGTCTCGACCAGTGCGTTGACTCGGCTAGCCAGCTTGTTCAGCGTATAGCCAGTAAGGGATTGCAGCAACTGAGCCTCATAATCATTCACCGCAATGTAATCCGCTTTTTCAACAAAGTCGAGCAGTTCATCTCCGTTAAACATCGGCATTCCCTGACCGGGGTCAAACACGAATGGGATTCCGGCTTCATGAAACTCCCGGGCATGCGCCAGCATGCCTTCCCGGCCATCCGGGGCGATAATGCCCAGGCTCACGTCCACAGTATCCTTCACACTGTTCTGGTGTGAAAAATTCATGGCACCCGGATGAAAAGCTGTGATCTGATTATCGTCCAGGTCAGTGGTAATAAACGCCTGTGCCGTAAACGTATCCTGTATCTGGCGAATATGCGTCTGTGCCAGTCCAAGCTTTTCCAGCCGGTAGGCATAGGGTTGAAAATCACTTCCGGCTGTCGCCATGATCAGCCCCTTGCCTTCCAGCATCTGCAGATTATAAGCAATATTTGCTGCACAACCGCCAAATTCCCGGCGCATTTCGGGCACCAGAAACGCCACATTCAAAACATGGATCTTGTCCGGAAGAATATGGCGCTTGAAACGGTCTTCAAATACCATGATTGTGTCGTAGGCGATGGAGCCACAAATCAGTGTATGCATATCAGCTCAAGATTATCATGTGCATGAAACGGCGGATCAACCCGCCGGATTCCATACCAGATCAAGTTCACGGGCAGCCTTAACATCATCTATTTTCCGCAGCGGCATATTATGAGGTGCTGCCTTGACCATTTCCGGCTGGGTATCAATTTCATCCAGAATCTCCTTCATCGCGACAACGAAACGGTCCAGTGTTTCTTTGGATTCGGTTTCAGCCGGCTCGATCAGCAAACATTCCGGCACCAGTAGCGGGAAATAGACGGTGGGCGCATGAAAACCTTTGTCGAGCAGGCGCTTGGCCAGGTGCATGGCAGTTACCCCGGTTCTGTCCTTGATTTCCTTCATCGTGACAATGAATTCATGACTGGCACGGCGATCAGGATAGGCAATCTCAAAGCCCAGTTTGCGCAATTCCGCCATCAGATAGTTAGCGTTGAGCGTTGCATATTCCGCAATCCGGAACATGCCTTCTGCGCCCAGCAACCGAACGTAAATATAAGCACGCAACAACACACCTGCATTCCCCATATGCGCGGATAAACGGCCAATGGATTGCGGGCGGTCTTTTTCTGTCAGCCAGCGATAAACACCCTGCTCATGCGCCACAATGGGGATTGGCAAATAAGGCAGCAGGCAATCCGCCACACCTACCGGTGCTGCACCCGGTCCTCCACCCCCATGAGGGGTCGAGAAGGTTTTATGCAGATTCATATGAATGACATCAAACCCCATATCACCCGGTTTGACTTTACCCAGCACCGCATTCAGGTTAGCGCCATCGTAATACAGCAAGCCACCGGCTTCATGCACGATCCGGCTCATTTCCGCCACTTTCTTCTCGAAAACGCCCAGTGTGGAAGGGTTGGTCAGCATTAAACCTGCTGTTCTGGGGCCTACTGCCGCTTTCAGTGCGTCCATGTCCACGTCGCCATCGCGATTCGTGGGAATCTCGATTACCTTGTAGCCAGACATGACAGCGGTTGCCGGGTTGGTACCATGCGCAGCATCCGGGATGATAACTTCGGTGCGCCCGGTATCTCCGCGTGCTTCATGATAGGCGCGAATCATCGTGATACCGATCAGTTCACCCTGTGCCCCTGCCATGGAAGTCAGACTGACCGCAGCCATGCCTGTAACATCTTTCAGGATTTCCTGCAGCTCATACATACATGCCAGGAAGCCCTGTCCCGTATCCTCGGGTGCCAACGGGTGGCGTGACAGGAATTGCGGCAGCATGGCCAGCGCATTACAGGCGCGCGGGTTGTATTTCATCGTGCAGGAACCGAGCGGATAAAACTCCGTATCTATCGAGAAGTTTTTCTGGGATAGGCGGGTATAGTGACGCACCGTATCCATTTCGGAAACTTCAGGCAACAGGGGGATGGACCTGCGCTTCAGATTATCCGGAATATTGTTTCTGGCCGGCCGAGCTGCCGGAGCCTGGGAATAATTCCGGCGATTCTTGCGGGAATGTTCGAATATCAGCATGTTTTATCTTAATAGGTGAGATTGAATTCAGTGCAGAACGGGCAAACGCTGTTCTCTTCCGATTTACGCCTGATTTCAGGCTGTCAGTGCCTGTTGCAGCACTTCAGTGTATTTATCCAGATCTTCTGCTGTTTTAGTTTCCGTTGCGCAAATCAGCAGCATGTTCTTCAGATCCGGGTAGTAATTCTCAAGTAATACACCACCAAGCACACCTTGTGCCCTGAGCTTGTCCAGAACCTGATCAGCCGGGACAGACAATTGCAGTACGGCTTCGTGGAAGAACGGGCTGTGGAATGCTTTTTTTACACCCGGCAATTTCTCCAGTCGTTCCACTAACGCCAGGGTATTTGCATGAGATTGGGCGGCCACCCGATATAATCCTTCAGGTCCCAGCAATGACATGTAAATCGTCGCTGCCGTTACCATCAATCCCTGATTGGTACAAATATTGGAAGTTGCTTTTGAACGACGGATATGTTGTTCTCTTGCCTGCAAGGTCAGGGCAAAGCCTTCCTTGCCTTCCAAGTCGGTCGTCCGCCCGATAATCCGCCCCGGCATTTGTCGTACCAGCTCCTGTTTGCAGGCCATGAAACCAAAATAGGGCCCGCCACTGGAGAGTGGAATACCCAGGGGCTGACCTTCTCCGACAGCGATATCCGCTCCCTGACGGCCCCATTCTCCAGGAGGTTTCAACATGGCAAGCGCAGTTGGGTTAACCACCGCAATGGCCAGGGATTGCTTGTCATGCGCCCAGTCAGCCAGCATATCGACCTGTTCCAGCACACCAAAGAAATTGGGTTGGGGAATGATCAATGCAGCAAATTCTTCCTGTGCAAACTGATCAAGCTGATCAATGGTCACTTGCCCGGTCGCAGGATCATACGGTACTTCAACCACTTCAATGGCCTGATTTCTGACAATGGTGCGAACCACACGGCGATAAACCGGATGCACTGTCTGAGGAATCAGAATCCGTCTGGATGATTTGTGCTGACGCACAGCCATCAGGGCGGCTTCGGCCAGCGCAGAAGCTCCGTCATACAGACTGGCATTGGACACATCCATGCCAGTCAGTGATGCCATCATGGTCTGGTATTCATAGAGCAGCTGTAATGTGCCCTGACTGGCCTCTGCCTGATACGGCGTATAGGAAGAATAAAATTCCCCCCGGGTCGTTATCTGCCAGACTGCCGCCGGAATATGGTGCTCGTAGGCACCTGCACCAATAAAGCTGAGATAGAATCCGTCTTGCTGCGCACGTTCGTACATGAGGCGCGAAATTTCCATTTCGCTCATGCCGACCGGTACCTGGGTTAATTGACCGTTTTTGAGCTCGGTAGGTATTTCATCGAATAGTTCGTCTATGGATGCAGCACCAATGCTGGCGAGCATTTCTGCTACATCTTCTTCTGTATGGGGAATAAAGGGCATGATTGGCTGTAATTTATCCGGAAAAACTCATAAAAAGGTTATGTCTGTTCGTCTGTTGACTGCAAGCTTTAGCAGGCTGTGAAAAATATGCGCCTTGCAGCCAGTCATCCTCGCTCTGTTTTGCAACAGTCTGCCAGGTGTATCACTCACTCTCCAGCAGTTTTTCATACTCGTCAGCATCGAGTAATCCATTGATTTCAGCAGTATTGGCCGGCTTAAGGTTAAACAGCCAGGCTGAATAGCTGTCTTCATTTATTTTTTCCGGAGAGGATTCCACCGCGGCGTTGACAGCAATGACTTCTCCTCCAATCGGTGCATAAATATCTGATGCCGCCTTGACGGATTCCACCACTGCACAATCTTCACCTTGCGCCAGAGTGCGCCCTACCTTGGGTAATTCAACGAACACCATATCTCCCAGCAATTCCTGGGCATGCTGAGTGATACCTACCGTAACAGTACCGTCGGCTTCCAATCTGATCCATTCGTGTGATTTTGCATATTTCAGCTCTGTTGGAACGCTCATTTATCCGTAACTCCCAAAAATTTAGGTCTAAAAATTTAAAATATCTTTATCTGCAATATCTTTACAAAAAATCAGATCAGCGCCTGGCCGTTGCGTACAAACGGGTATTTAACGATTTTTGCTGCAAGCTGCTTATCCCGCACAACAACGTGCACCTGCTCTCCCGCAGCAATTCCGACCGGAATACGAGCCAATGCAATTGACTGATTTAAAGTAGGTGAAAATCCACCACTGGTAATTTCTCCTTCGCCCGTGGCGCCCTCGTGCTGCGTAATAATTTTCTGGTGGTTACGCAGTATTCCCTTATCCAGCAGAACCAGCCCTACCAGTTGCTGATTAACCGGCTGTTTGAGCAGAGCCTGTTTGCCGATAAAATCACGCTCGCTTTTCAGGTCTACTGTCCATGTCAACCCGGACTCGAGCGGGCTGGTTGTTTCATCCATATCATGGCCGTAAAGATTCATACCTGCTTCCAGACGCAGGGTATCACGTGCCCCTAGACCAGCTGGAGCCACACCCGCTACGTGCAGCTTGTGCCAGAAAGCTTCAGCCTCATCGACCGGCAGTGTAATTTCAAAGCCATCCTCACCAGTATAGCCGGTACGCGCGATGAAATAGTTGTCAAATGTTACCGACTGGAACGGCTTCAGGTCCTCCGAGGCCGCTTTGGAACCCGGGATAACAGTCCATACTTTTGTGCGTGCATTCGGCCCCTGTACAGCAATCATGGCGAGATCACGACGCGGGGTAATAGTCAAATCAGATACATGCTGTCTGGATTGCAGGGTAATCCAGTCAATATCCTTATCCGCTGTACCAGCATTGACCACCAGACGGAACCAGGATTCGGACAGGAAATAAATAATCAGATCATCGATAATTCCACCATCCGGATTCAGCATACAGGTATAGAGCGCCTTGCCAGGAAGGGTAAGTTTATCAATATTGTTTGCGACCAGTCCTCGCAGAAACTGACGAACAGTTTCACCGCGAAGATCAACTGTCAACATATGGGAGACATCAAACATGCCGGCATCACGTCTGACGGAATGGTGCTCATCCAGCTGGGAGCCGTAATGCAGGGGCATATCCCAGCCACCAAAATCCACCATTTTTGCGTGCATGGCACGGTGTGCTGCATTCAGGGGAGTCGTCTTCAGCATTTATTCTCTCTCAAAAGTAAAAGGAAAGTTTTTACCTGTGCTATTTCTGCATCCATGCAATATTATTCATGGCTGCAGCGGCCACCAGACATCAACTATCCCCTCTGTCCTTTTACCTGAGAGTTTTACGGATATCTTCCGCATGCCCCTTCGGTGGCTGAAATTATTTCAGCACTCTCCAGATTGCCGATCACAAGCAGTTACTCAAGCCCTGAAAGCTGTTCAATTCCAATCAGATGGCGGCGCATTGCGGCTAAAAAATCGAACTCAAAATGTCACACACTTCTATGCTCCACTTTTCCATTCATTCTGCCTTGCGCTGCCTCCCTGATCAAGTTCTGAACGGGTTTCTGCAGCCACACCTGAGCGATTCCGGGGGGTTACGCCTTCGGTAACGTCGTTTTTGTTCAGACACGACGCACTCTCCTGCCTGGATGAAATATCAGCAGGTCGAACTATACTCCAGCTTGGGATATTAAGACAAGGTGGGAGCTATCCGGAAAAAACGGAAAAGTCAGGCTTAATCCGTAGCTTGGCGAGCCGGCATCCATGTAAATTGATGCAATTGAGTTGCTGCAATTGAGCAAAATCCGGATAAACAATGCGTCTTCCCCGGATGCCAGAGCAGTTTGCCGGGGAAGTAGGAAATATAATTTATAGCATAATCGGGCTACCGGTTTGAAAGAACCGATCTTTCATTCAAACTTTGCACCGACCTGGCATTATTGCTGTAAAAAGTTTTCATTTGCTCCAGTTGAGCTGACGAAATTGCGATCGATTTTGTCAGAACATACCATTGCACACCTTCGCTGCAAGGAGGGGTCGTCAGTGAACCTGCCAGCGTTAGATATTCCAGATTGGCTGTATTGATCCCTGACGGTAACAGGTTCGATAGTTTGAACCTGACCCCTGAAGTCGAATTTTCTTCGCCACTTCCGTACGGCATATTATCCAGAATGGTCTGGAACACTGCATTCTCTTCCCCGATATTGATGGTCACAGCCAGTACTGCAATTTTTCCATCCTGACTGACATGTACAAAATGTAATTCCGCAGGAAATTTTTTATCCCCGAAAACATGTTCGCTCGGTTCATGAAAATGCAGTTGAATCAGCGGCAGTAATTCCTTCCCGACTTTTAATCCGCCCGTGAAATCCGGGGAAGTATTCACTTGTATGGCATGCCCCGTATTAATGAAGGATGGCGTGTCAATACCATACCGTGCCATGAGCTTGTTCAATGGTCCGGACTTCACGATCCGTGCATTTGCCAGATCGACCGGAGACTGATGTGTGCCTATGCCACATTCCGCATAGGGATAGCGTAATGGTACTACCTGAGATGCATCTTCAAGCGCTCCCCAGTGAGGTTCTTCCTCATAAGACCAGTGAGGTGGGGCAGAAACTGCCATGGTTACGTAACCTGTAAAGATTATAGAGGCCAGACTTACCAGTATGTTAGTTTTCACGAGTTTATTCCTGTCATAGTTATTGAATCAGCAGGTATGTTTTCTGCAATAGTCGATCATCAAAGATTGTTTATCCACGTTGATTTCTTCTTGTGATGGTTGTGATTTGCTTTTTTTCTTTTCCACCTTAATCTGTACCGGTTGCTCATTCCCGGTCGAAATATTCCCGACCTGATCAGCAGCAGGTAATGGTTTGGATTGATCTTCCCCCGATTCAGCAAAACAAGAAATACTTAAACTCAGCACGGCAACCAGAACAAGCTTAATACGCATTATTTTCCTCCTTTCACAAATATGCAAAACAAAATTTCATTCAACCCCTCCAGTATAAAAATAACAGGACGGGATGATTCAAAATTTTTTGCTCTGATCAACAGATTTGTATCGAAAAATATGCAGGATTTGAAGCATCCTTACTGTCAATTTTACTAATAACGTGGCTCAATACTGCCTTGAAACTATATCTTTCCGCGTAGAATCCGAAAACTTTAAAAAGCCGAAATACGCTCGGTACAATTTTCATGATATAAAAGCCGCTGTGCCAAAAAAGCCTGGCGCAGAAAAGGCAGAATCAGGTTTTCAGGTTATTGACAAGCAGGAAAGGAGAACGGTTTGGGACGTGGATTTTATATCATCATGGGAGCGCAGTTTTTTTCATCGCTGGCAGATAATGCTCTGCTGGTTGTGGCTATCGCCTTGCTGATTGATCTGCATGCTCCCGAGTATCTCACTCCCATGCTCAAATTCGTATTCGTATTATTTTATGTATTGCTCGCACCTCTTGTTGGTGCATTCGCAGATTCCATGGCCAAGGGCTGGGTCATGTTCATCAGTAACTCAATCAAAATTATCGGCTGTATCCTGCTGTTTCTGGCTGCACATCAGTTTTCCGCACTGGGTGCATACGCAATCGTCGGATTAGGAGCAGCAGCTTACTCCCCGGCAAAATACGGCATCCTTACCGAACTTCTGCCTCCGGAGAAACTGGTCATTGCCAACGGCTGGATGGAAGGACTGACAGTTGCGTCAATCATTCTCGGTACAGTCATTGGAGGACTGCTCATTACTCCTTCTGTTGCTTCCACCCTGCTTGCTGCAAACCTTCCTCTGATCAATACCGCTGTAGACGCCAGTATCGTGATCATTATGCTGTTCTACATCATTGCTGCCATTACCAATCTATTTATACCTGATACTGGAATTGATCATCGGATACTCAAAAAAAATCCGGTTTTCCTGTTTCACAATTTTGTGCATTGCGTAAAACTACTATGGCTTGACAAGCTTGGTCAGATTTCGCTGACAGTTACAACCCTGTTCTGGGGGGCGGGGGCGACACTGCAGTTCATCGTGTTGAAATGGGCCGAAGTGGCACTTGGCTATGCGCTCAACAAGGCCGCACTACTGCAAGGTGTTGTGGCAGTTGGTATTGCATTAGGCGCTATTCTGGCGGCGAAGCTGGTTTCACTACGCCGGTCACTGGATGTCATTCCTTTGGGGATTATTATGGGCATCGTGGTGATTCTCATCGTCACAGTCCGGGATATCTGGTCTGCTGTTATTCTGCTAACCATAATTGGCGGACTGGCTGGGTTCTTTGTAGTGCCCATGAATGCCCTGCTGCAACATCGTGGACATATTCTGATGGGTGCCGGACATTCTATTGCAGTGCAGAATTTCAATGAAAACCTTGGCATTCTTGCCATGTTGTCGCTGTACGCACTGCTGATCTGGTTCGATGTGCACATTTATATCGTAATCGCCCTGTTTGGATTATTCGTATCTTCCACCATGATCATGGTTCGCAAGTGGCATTTGCATAACCAGAGCAGACAGGATTCGCTACACTTGATAGGAACGCAGAAACGACAACTCTGAATTTGATTTTTTACTTTGCTACCAACTTACATTCCACAAGAAAACAAGCAGGACTATTGATGATAGCTCATGCCGTTTGTCAGTGACATTTACCACTCTGTAAAGAATCTTCACTAAAATTCTCCTGCCGGACCTTCTCAAATAAACAGATTGCAGCAGCAGCCGCAACATTGAGTGATTCGACACACCTTGAAACAGGTATTGTCACACGCTTGTGTACAGCCCCCAGCAATTTTTCCGACACGCCACTCCCTTCATTGCCGAAAGCAAACATAACCGCCCCTCGCAGATCCGTATGATAAATACTGCCGGAATCGGCCAGGACAGTCGCCATGACATTTCCATTAAACCGACAGGCAACTTGAACCAGGTCAGCATTTTCATGTATTCTCAAAAAAAAATGAGCGCCCATACCAGCCCTTAATGCTTTGGGCGACCAGCCATCAGCACAACCGGCAGACAGGAATACATCCTTGACGCCTGCAGCAGCTGCAGAACGCAAAATCGAACCCAGATTACCCGGATCCTGAATAGCTTCCAACAGGATACAAAAAGAATTTTCATAGGAACCGGCAAGCTGAGTGTGCCGGGGAATACGAATGAGTGCCATGATGCCAACCGGCGTTTTAACTGGCGATATCTGGTTGAACAACGCGTCACTCAACATCAGACAATCCACTCCGGAACCTGCGCTAATCCTGTCCAGTAACTGATTAATTTCAGTATGCCGACGTCCCGATTCACTCATAATCAACAATTCCGGCATTTCTCCCGAAGCCAAACAAGATTGCAGCAAGTGAATGCCATCCAGCAAAGTAAGTCCTTCATCGCGGCGCCGTTGCGACGAATGTTGCAGCTTGAGCAGCTTTTTAAACAAAGGATGCTCACGTGAAGTTATATGACGCATATTGCTTATGATTACACATTATCCAAGGCAAAGAAAAAGCAATCGGCCTTGACTACCTTTCCTGCAAAAGGCAGAATACGCGCTCTGTCACTCAGTCAGATTTTGGCGAATTAGCTCAGTGGTTAGAGCAGCGGAATCATAATCCGTTGGTCCGGGGTTCAAATCCCTGATTCGCCACCATTCCAACTATTCAGCAACTACCTTACATCTTTTTCCGGACTGGCATAGTTAATCCAGATCAGAGAGCCTCTGCAAAACGCTTGCGTTGCCATTTTCACGTTAAAAAATCAATCCAGTGCTTCAGAATTAAAAGGACCGCAAGCTGCCAGATCCGATTGACTACATGCTGGCAACTTGGATGACAGATCACGCAGTGCGGTACGTAAACCTTCTTCCAGCACCGGATGATAAAACGGTATTCGCAACAAATCCCATACATTCAGGGATTGATCAATCGCCAGCGCAAGCAAGTGCGCAAAATGCTCCCCGGCCGGTGCGCACATTTCTGCACCCAGCAACCGACCATCGCTTGCGGCAGCATATACACGTAAAGCGCCTCGATTGGATTGCGCTGAACGTGCCCTTCCCTGGTTGGTGAAAGAGACTTCACCCATTTGAATACTTTCGTGCTCAAGTGAACGATAGGATTGGCCAACCATAGCGATATTGGGATCATTAAACACAATAGCCAATGGTACCCGGCGTTTAAAGCAGATTAATTCTGCTTCTGTTGTATTTAAACCGGCAATATGCCCATCATCTGCAGCCTCGTGTAATAGAGGAAGACGTTTATTTGCATCTCCTGCCAGGAATACCGGTAGATCTGCAATCTGCAGAGTAATCGGATTGACCGATGGCAGTCCTCTATCATCAAGGGGCACTCCCAGTGTATCAAGACCCATACCATCGACGTTTGGCTGCCTCCCTAATGCGGCCAGCACACTGTCCACTTCGACTTCGATATTCTCTATGCGGACAGTAATCACATTATCTGAATTTAAAACAACACTTGCCCTGCCACCAAGGTGCAATGGAAATTCTTCTGACAGCAGCTTCACTGCTGTCTGATTGATGAGTGGATCGCTTATTCCCCCGATGAAGCTGCGAGATCCGAAGCCTGTTACACGTACACCCAGCCTGGATAGTGCCTGGGCCATTTCCAGACCAACCGGGCCCATCCCAATGACAGCCATACTTTGCGGCAGCGTAGCCAGTTCAAACAATGTATCGGTTGTCAGCAAACGCTTACCGAGATTGGGCCAATCCTGGGGTATAACAGGCCGGGAGCCGGTTGCAATGATGATTTTATGAGTATAGAGTTTTTTTCCATTAACCATTACTTGATCCGGCGAGAGGATACGGGCACGCCCTGATATTGCGCGCTCACCCAAATCATTGGTTATTTTAAGGGTGCTGGTAACAAAATCATCACGCAGCCTGCGAAGACGCTGCAGAGCCTTTGTATCATCCAGCTTCAGCTGATCTGCACCTGTAATCCCAAATTCATCAAAGCTGGTTCGCCGATAAAAAGCATTGGCGGCCTCAATCAATAATTTGGAGGGCATGCACCCCACCCGAGCACAGGTAGTACCCCAGGGGCCATCGTTGATCACTACAAAATTATCAGTCCGTTTTCTTACCTCACGCAGAGCAGATAAGCCTGCACTCCCCGCTCCGATGATTATCACATCAAATTTATGCATTAATAATCAAGCCTCCAGTTGAATTGGATAATAGAAACACATTGCGATTTATGTATCCACAACAGCTCACCGTTTTCATTTCTGGCTATAAAACTCATGAAACTACAGTCTGGGTGATACTTACCTTTCTTGTCAATCGAGTTTATCGGTATAATTCCTACTAATCGTTTTTACCAATTCTCTTTTCCTGTCAGGAAATATATCAACACTCAAGGAGCAGAATTTGGTGCTTTCACCCGTTCGTATTGCCGTCACCGGTGCGGCAGGGCAAATCAGCTACAGCTTGTTATTCCGGATTGCTGCGGGAGATATGCTGGGCAGCAATCAACCCGTTATTCTTCAACTCCTTGATATTCCGGAATCCGGAAAGATATTGGACGGTGTAGTCATGGAACTCCAGGATTGTGCTTTCCCGCTACTGGCCAATATTATTGCCACTCACGATCCAATGACAGCGTTTGATCAGGCAGATATAGCAATACTGGTCGGGGCTCGCCCTCGCAGCAAGGGAATGGAACGCAGAGATTTGCTGCAGACTAACGGCGAAATATTCAGAGATCAGGGCAGGATTCTGAATCAGGTGGCCAAACGTAATGCAAAAATCCTGGTGGTGGGAAATCCGGCTAATACTAACACCCTCATCACCATGAAGAATGCTCCGGATTTACCGGCTGAAAATTTCTCAGGAATGCTCCGACTCGATCATAACCGGGCATTATCACAAGTTGCAATGAAACTGAACCAGCCAGTCAGCACTATCAGAAAGATGATTGTATGGGGCAACCACTCATCCACTCAATTTCCTGACTTGTATCACGCCGAGATCGGCAATACCAAGATCATCAACCTCATCGAAGACCAGGCATGGGTTGAGGATTACTTTATCCCCACGGTACAAAACCGGGGGGCTGTAGTAATCGAGGCACGTGGTTTATCCAGTGCAGCCAGCGCTGCAAACGCCATTATTGATCATCTGCGTAACTGGTTCTTTGGAACCGGAGAAGATGACTGGACCACGATGGGGATTTTATCCGATGGTAGTTACGAAATACCGGAAGGTGTAATTTACGGCTTCCCGGTAGCCTGCAAGAATGGCAAAAGAACCATTGTACAAGGACTTGAAATTAATCCTTTTTCTCGTACGAGACTAGATGCTGCCTACAATGAGCTAACTCAGGAATTGGACTCCATCAGACACTTGCTACCTTAAAATCACAAAACAAGATGCTACGGTTTTCATGGCATCTCTCCATATATTTATCAAATCATATTTGCTTGATAAACGTCAAAACCTCCTCAGCATGGCCTGGAACCTTAACACCCCGCCACGCTTTATACAACTTGCCATCCCGATCAAGTATAAATGTACTGCGCTCTATCCCGCGCACCTGCTTACCATACATATTCTTCAGCTTGATAACGCCGAATAATTCACACACGGTTTCATCGACGTCACCCAACAAATCGTAGGGCAGATTATATTTCTCCTTGAATTTTTCGTGTGATTTCAGGTTATCACGGGAAATACCGACTACTTCACAATCTGCCTGCACAAATTCCGGGTACAGATCCCGGAACTGCTGGCTCTCATTAGTACAACCTGGGGTATCGTCTTTTGGATAAAAGAAAATGATCAGGTATCTGCTTTTTACATCCGACAGGCGAAACTGCTTATCGCCCGTAGAAGCCAACTCAAAATCAGGGATCAAATCCAGATCAACCGACATACAAATAGATGCCTCATTCACCAATTAAATTTACGGGACAATATGATCAATCGTGATAGAAATATTTTCTTCACCAATTTTCACGGGAACACTGTGACCCTCAAGATCTCCAGTGGAAGGAATGGCTTGTCCGGTTTTGCTGATTCTCGCCCCCACCACTACCTCTGAAAAGCTTGAGAGCTTCATTGCGGGTGTCATCGCCATATCATCGTCAAGCTTAAATGAAACAGGCAGATCTCTGACATGCAACCTCAAAATAGCTAATGGCATTTTAGGTCCCTGGCTGGCCCTTGCAAAAATAAAAAGCGTATCGTCAGGCGAAACCTTCTTCGCTAATGAAGCATCTAAGATAACCGAACCTGAAACACTTGGCACGCCGCCGGAAGGCTCTGGTTTTTCATTACCAGAAAGCGATTTTTCCGGTACATCAGTCCTCACATTTGAATTCTGGGTCAGCTGTGTCGGAGCAGGTTCATTTCTATCTCCCGTAGTCAGCATTCTGGCCTGAGCAATACTGTCATTCACAGACTGATAAAATTTTGTATCCTTTGCATCAGCAGGTATGACGTCTAGTAAACGTTCCCAGTAAGTAATGGCCTGATCAAACTTCCCCCGCTCAAACTCAAGTGTACCCGCCAAAGCCAGTGCTTTGGGATAATTCGGATCGATATCAAGTGCCTTGCTGATCAATTCAGCAGGTTCACCCTGCAAACGACCATTATTCGCCATAGCCAGCATATCGGCATAATCACTCAAAAACCGGGGGTTATCCGGAGCCAGTTGAACCAGTTTGGCATAGACTGTGCTGGCTTCATCAAAACGCTCCATAATTATGTAAGAACGCCCAAGCATTACCCAGCCTTCTATGTCATCCGGATTATCCTTAAGACGGGCGGCAAGGCCGTCAACCATCGCTTTAATCTCGGCATGATCTGGCGGCATTCCTTCCGTACCAGCCCCCTGAAATTGCGTAGCATTAGCCAGCTGTAACTGCGGTAACAATCCGCGAGTATCTCCAATCGTCAGATAAAGATAAACAGCAGCAAGCGGAACAACCAGAGCAACAATAACACTTACGACGGCGCCGTGACGATCGACAGGAACCGTACGCACAGTTTCATCATCCTCAGATAAATCCTGCAACATCCGTTTCTGTAACTCCTGTTTGCTGAGTTCGTATTGTTCCCCGGAAAGCACATCATCACGCAAATCCCGATCCAGCTCCGCAAGCTGATCACGGTAGATAGTAATATTTGCAGCCTGACGCTCAATCTGATCCCGAGATTCGTGCTTTTTACCGCGCAATAATGCAGGTATAACAAACAATAATGCCGCTGTAATGAATATACCAACCACAACCCAGAATACCGTCATATACTTTAATCCTTGTCCATTTCTTTAATAAGAGATTCAGCCTGCAGACGCTGGCTGGCTGTCAACGGTACCTCACTCTCTTTTATCCGAATACGACGACGCCTCAAATAAAAAATGAGCGCAAGGCCACCTCCCAGCAGCAAAGTAAACGGGCCGAGCCACAATAGCCATGTTGTTGGTTTAAAGGGTGGATTAAAAAGAATGAAATCTCCATAGCGATCTACCAGAAAATCCACAATTTCTTCATCGCTCTTATTCATCTTCATCTGTTCCCTGATTTCGCGCCTCATATCATTCGCAAAATCAGCACGTGATGCAGCCAGTGTTTCATTCTGACATACCAGACAGCGCAGATTCTCTGCCAGGTTATTCAGCCTGTTTTCAAGTTCAGGATCCTCTGCAACGGGTACCGCCTCATTTGCATATCCCTGGAAGGCCACAAAAGACAAGATGATCACCATTAAACAACGTTTCAACGAGGCGCCAACTTTCATCCATATTCGCTGTTTCATCATTGCCAACTCAACTCTTCAGTTCCTGGATTAAAGGAAGAATCTTATCTTTCAGTGATTCAACTGTTACCGGTCCAATATGTTTGTATCTGATAATTCCTTGTTTATCAATCACATAAGTCTCTGGAACACCATAAACCCCATAATTAATACCGACTTTCCCATCTGCATCCACGATACTGGTTTCATAAGGGTTTCCATACTGTTTAAGCCACTGCATGGCAGTATCACGCTGATCTTTGTAATTCAGACCATAAATCGGCACGATACCCAACTTCGAAAGTTCCACCAGCACCGGATGCTCATCACGGCAAGCCACACACCAGGAAGCCCAGACATTCAACATCCACACTTTTCCAAGATTATCCTCGGATGAAAGTGTCTTGCTGGAATCATAGAGTTGCTGCAAATGGAAAGCCGGTGCTGGTTTATCTATTAATGGAGAAGGTACCTGACGCGGATTTAACGTCAAACCAACTCCCAGAAAAATTACCAGCACCACGAATACCGCAAGAGGCAGTAAAAAACGCATCATGCTTTACCACCTTCCTTCGAAAGAGCAACGGAATTGGTAACGATAATATCTTCTGCAACGGGTACATTTACAGCATCGGGTGTTGCAGGTCTTGCGGTTGCCTTACGGCTAAGTTTTTTACCAATAGCCAGACGGTAACGCCGGTCACTGACAGACAAAGCGCCTCCCAAAGCCATCAATATGCAACCAAACCATATCCAGTTAACAAAAGGTTTGTGATAAACCCGTACTATCCAGGCACCATTCTCCAATGGCTCACCCAGTGCTACATACAGGTCACGCAAAATTCCCATATCAACATCAGCCTCGGTCATGGGCATACCCGAGGCGGTGTAAGTTCTTTTTTCAGGTAGTAGTTCGTTTATTTTCTTACCTTTTTTGAACACCTCGACTTGTCCCTGAGATGCAGTGTAGTTAGGACCGGGAACCGATTTCGTTCCATTAAACTGAAACGTATAATCCTTGAGTGTCACGGTACTCCCTACTTCCATACGCACATCTTTTTCAGTTTCATACCCATTAACCAACGTAACACCAATGACAAACACCGCAATACCAAAATGTGCGCAGTGCATACCGTAATAGCTTCTCGGCTGTTTTATCAACTTGGTAATTATTCCACCTTCCCCACTATTCCGAAGCCGATGTCTGATATTGACAAATATACTGGCTATGACCCAGAAGGCCAGTAACAATCCAAAACTGACCATAGGTTTCCATTCGCCCATAATGAACGGCGCGATTCCTGCGGCAATCAGGCTCACCACAAACGCCCACCTCAGCAGTACTACCAGAGCAGGCAGACTGGCTTTCTTCCAGCGTGCAATCGGCCCGATCCCTATCAGAAAAACAGCCGGTGCCATCAAAGGTACAAAAACTGCTTCAAAATAGGGAGGGCCAACAGAAATTTTTCCCAGATCAAGCGCATCGACAAGGAGGGGATACAGTGTACCCAGCATCACGCTACCTGCCGCAACCAGCAGCAATACGTTATTGGCGAGCAAAGTCGTTTCACGCGAGACAATCTCAAAGTTTCCGCCCAAACCTACTTTGGAGGCACGCCATGCAAACAGTGTTAATGAACAACCTACCACCAGCGACAAGTAGATCAGGATGAATATCCCGCGCGTCGGATCCGTCGCAAAAGCATGCACGGAAGTCAGAACACCAGAACGTACCAGGAAGGTCCCTAACAAACTCAGTGAAAAGGCGCTAATTGCCAGCAGTATCGTCCAGCTCTTGAAACTTCCACGTTTTTCAGTAACTGCTAACGAATGGATCAGTGCCGTACCCACCAGCCAAGGCATGAATGATGCATTCTCAACCGGATCCCAGAACCACCAGCCACCCCAGCCAAGTTCGTAGTACGCCCACCAGCTACCAAACATAATGCCAATAGTCAGAAAAATCCAGGCAACAATCGTCCAGGGACGCGACCATCTGGCCCAAGCTGCGTCCAACTGTCCACCCAGTAGCGCCGCGATTGCAAACGCAAATGCAACTGAAAAGCCTACATACCCCATATACAACATAGGTGGGTGCATAACCATTCCGGGATCCTGCAACAGCGGATTCAGATCATTTCCTTCAATTGCAGCAGGCAATAACCGATCAAAAGGATTGGAAGTGAACAGAAGGAACATCAGAAAACCAGCGCTAACCAATCCCAGAACACCCAGGACACGAGCCACCATGTCATCCGGTAACTGACGGCTGAAAACACTTACAGCCACTGACCAACCGGCAAGTATGGTCACCCATAATAATAGAGATCCTTCGTGAGATCCCCATGTGGCGGCAAAACGAAAATGTAGAGGCAGATCCGAATTTGAATGCGACGCTACATTCAATACAGAGAAGTCATTATTCAAAAACGAATAGGCAAGGCAGCCAAAAGCAATGGTGGTAAACACAAACTGGCCTTGCGTCACTGGACGCGCCAAAGCTATCCAAGAGGGCACTCCACGTGCTGCGCCGATAAGAGGCAGAGTTCCCTGGATCAGGGCCAGCAACATTGCAAGTATGAGGGCAAAGTTACCAAGTTCCGGAATCATGGTTTAAAATTATTCCTTGTTTTAAATTACTAATACGGGACGAAACAACTTAAATTTCGCGCGCTTTGGCAGCTTGTTCCAGTGCAGCAGCAGCTTCAGGCGGCATATAATTTTCATCGTGTTTGGCAAGCACTTCATCAGCATAAAAAACACCATCATCCGCCATTCTTCCCTGTGCCACGACACCCTTTCCTTCTTTAAACAGATCAGGGAGAATCCCTGTATAGACCACCCGAATCACTTCGGCAGTATCTGTTATGGCAAACTTCATGATTGTGCCATCTCCATCTCGCTTGAGTGAACCTTCTTCCACCAATCCACCCACCCTAAAGCTTTTTCCAATGGGAGCCTCTTTTGCAACCACCTGGCTGGGACTAAAGAAAAAAACCAGATTACTCTGGAATGCATTCAATACCAATGCAACAGAGACTGCCAGTGCACCGACACTCAATGCAATAACAGCCATTTTTTTATGACGTGGCTTCATTTTTCTCCTCGCAAATTTGACCTTCTTTTCTGACCAAGGTGCTTGTATAAAGTTCGTTTACGGCCACGAAGCAATACAATCTCACCAATTACGCATAGCATCGCAACAAGATAGGATCCCCAGACATATAGACCATAACCACCCATAGCGAAAAAATCAGATACACTCTCCCACTTCATTCCAATGCTCCTTCCTTCAGCTCCGATACCCATGCCGTGTGGCGCTCACGCCCCAGAATGATCAGACGAGTACGGATCAAAATTATTACAATTGAATACATCCATGCCGCCAGAGTCATGATCAGCATACCTGATAACATGGCGGTCGCCATTTTGGGAGATTGGACCAGGCTGACAGAAGCCCCCTGATGGAGCGTATTCCACCATTGCACCGAAAAATAAATAATGGGAACATTCACCACCCCCACCAGAGCAATCACCGCTCCAGCCTTGTCCGCACGTTTTGGATCATCAATAGCAGCCTGTAGCGACATAAAACCGATATACAAAAAGAACAGAATCAACTCTGATGTCAGACGAGCATCCCAAACCCACCACGTTCCCCACATCGGCTTCCCCCACCATGCTCCCGTCCACAGGGCAAGAAAAGCAAACATGGCGCCTGTCGGCGCAATGGCACTCGCTACCATGGATGAAAGCCGCGTGTTAAATGCCAGTCCTATTCCAGCCCAGAATGCCATAACCACATACAAAAACATCGACATCCAGGCAGCCGGAACATGGATAAAGATAATCCGGTAGGCCTCCCCCTGCTGAAAATCTGTCGGGGCTTCAAAAAAACCAATATACAAACCCACGACCAGAAAAATAATCGCCAAAGCTGAAAAATAGGGAATCATCCGACCCGCCAAGAAGTAAAAACTCGCGGGAGAGGCATATTTAAACCAATTGATTGTCATGTTCTGAATATTCTCTCTGATTGATCCAGTAGATAAAATTACACTCTACTACCATACCAACAAATGTCACCTTGCCATTATTTCCGGACATTTTTTCTATCAACCCATGGAAATCCGGAGGGAGGCAGCTGTTGCCCAAGGTGAAAAAACGATAGAAATCAGCAAAAACGCTCCCAGTATCGAAAAATGCGCGCCAAACTCCATTCCAGCGCTACTTGCCTCAACCGCACCTGTACCGAAAATCAATACCGGGATGTAGAGCGGCAAAACCAGTATCGATACCAGCACTCCTCCTCCTCTTAATCCCAGTGTTAATGCAGCACCGATTGCACCGATCAAACTTAACACCGGCGTTCCCAGCAGCAACGAAAGTGTAAGCACAAGCAGTGCTTCTCCGGGCAAATCATATTGAATCCCCAGTACCGGCGCCATTAGCACTAGAGGCACTCCTGTTACCAGCCAGTGTGATATCGCTTTTCCCATAACCAATGCAGCCAGGGAAGCAGGAGAAAGCAGCATTTGCTCCAAAGTGCCATCCGCATAATCCCCGGAGAACATACGACCAAGTGACAACATCGAAGCCAGCAAGGCTGCCACCCATACCACACCCGAAGCCATTGCTCGCAGTATGTTGGGCTCGGGGCCTACACCCAATGGAAACAGGCTGACAACTATTATGAAAAAAAACAGCGTCGTCAGCACATCGGAGCGCCGACGCATTGCCAGTAATAAATCCCGCTTAACTATCCACCAGATCATATCGAATCAGGATAAAGTCAAATGATGCACAGCTGCAGCAGTCATGACGATTTCCTGATGAGTAGTCATGATAACCATCCCTCCCTTCGACAGATTGTGTTCCAATATTTCCTTGATCAGCCCCACCGCTGCAATATCCAAAGCGGTCAAAGGTTCATCCAATATCCACAATTTGGTTTGTACCACCAGCAGCCGTGCCAGGGCCACCCGTCTGCGCTGCCCTTGCGACAGCACTTTTGCAGGCAACATTTCACGTCCTGCTAACCCAATCTGCCCCAATGCATCTGCTGCCTGATCTTCATCAATCTCACAATTAGCCAGTGCACAGGATATCCGCAGATTCTCGATAGCAGTCAGATCATCCTTGATACCGCCCAAATGCCCCAGGTAGGTCAGCACGCCACGATAATCCCCGCCCAACTCCCGGATATCCATTCCATCCCAGAGTATCTCGCCACCATCAGGTGACGATAACCCGCACAACAATCTCAGCAAACTGGTTTTGCCACTACCGTTGGCCCCCCCAACAAACATCAGTTCACCGGAATTAACTGAAAAGGAAATGTCACTAAAAAGTGAATGCTCCCCTCGTATACATTCCAAGTTCCTGGCTGTCAGCATCTGAATCAGTGGTCAAGCTGTAATTACAAAAGCTGGAGATTATAGCGTATTGCTGATTTCTTAGTGGAATTGCCGGTTCCAGCATATATAAAAATTACCAAAATATTCCTGTCAACCCATCTAATCAATTGATTTATCTATAGAAACTCGTCGGCACAATCATTCTTTTCGGTACGATGGTCTCGGAATCAGCCCATTCCCCAAGTCCTATAAAAATATTTTCACTATCGTATAGTCTTAATCGGCTATCGGTCAAAAACAAGGATTGCGATCTGCTTTTTCTGATTTTCTGCCCTTGCTGCAAGCGCACTACCTCCTTGTCATCAAATACCATAGAAGGAATGCTGCTTAAAAGGCTGTCGATTGGATACAGCAAATTCAGACGGTCAGGAGGTTGCCTGGATTCAAGCTGATCCAGACTGCAAGCTTGCGATAAGTCAAAATGACCGACACCCGTACGCGAGAGCGCCGTAAGGTAAGCTCCACCATAACCCAGCGCCTTTCCAATATCTTCTGCCAGTGTACGAATATAGGTGCCCGAACTACAACGCACGTCAACCACCATCTCAAAATCTGATAAAGCGTTGAGCGATATATTGTAAATTATAATTTCACGCGCCTTGCGCGCAATTGTAACTCCCTCTCGCGCATATCGATAAAGTGGTTTGCCATGCAACTTCAACGCACTGAACATGGGCGGAATCTGATTCGACCGGCCGAGAAATGTCTGCAGAATTGCGATTACTTGCTGCGGATCAGGCGGATATGCATCCGGTTTAGCCACACGGCTGATCTCACCTTCAGCATCACCTGTATTACTGATGTAACCCAGCCTGAGAGAGGCGATATAGGTTTTATCCACACTCAGCACTACCGAAGAAAATTTGGTGGCTTCGCCAAGGCAAATCGGTAACAAGCCCTGTGCCATCGGATCCAGTGTACCGGTATGGCCTGCTTTTGCTATTGACAATAAACGCTTGCTGACCTGAAGCGCCCGATTAGATGAAATGCCAACAGGCTTATTGAGTAATAAAACTCCGCTACAGTTAACCAATTGGAATTGAACAGATCCTGCCCATATTGAGTTTGGCCAAAAAATTCAGCCAGGGAGTCTTTGCAAAACTATCTGCAGCCACCCATTCACATTTTCCATAGAAGCTCAATGCTTGATTACGTGAACTGGATACGATCCCTTTTATTAAAAACCAGATAAATGTCATTCAGACTATATTGCCAGGTTGCATGAAATACCAAACTTGCCAATATTAACAATCAGGATCAGGTTTTACCTACAGCCTCATCAATCAATCGGGAAAGTTTCATGCCGTGCTCGACGGATTCGTCATAAACAAACTGTAGTTGCGGAATAATTCTCAACCTGATTTTACCCGCTAGCTGACTGCGTAAAAACCCCGCAGCCCGTGTCAACCCTTCCTCTACAAGCTGGGTACTTTCGTCGCCACCCAGTGTGGTATAAAAAACCTTGGCATAAGCATAATCCCGTGTCACCTCTACCCCGGTTAACGTTATCATCCCAATCCGCGGATCCATCACTTCATTCTGAAGCAGCAAGGCCAATTCACGCTGAACCTGGTCAGCCACCCGCAAGGTACGAGAAAAATCCTTGGACACGACCACCTCCTTTTCAATCAGATGAGTCGTTCATTACACCCGGCACCATAACCTCACAATACACGAGCAGTTTCAACGATCTCATACACTTCAATCTGGTCACCTTGCTGGATGTCATTAAAGTTCTTCAATGACAGCCCACATTCGAAACCAGCCTTAACTTCCTTGACATCGTCCTTGAACCGTTTCAGGGAATCCAGACTGCCACTATGGATAACAACACCGTCACGCAGCACCCTTACAGGTGCATCACGTCGAACCAACCCTTCCAGTACGTAACAGCCTGCCACAACTCCCACCTTGGATATCCGGTAAATTTCGCGAATATCGACCAGGCCCAGCACTTTTTCCTTGCGATCTGGCGTCATCATCCCCGACAAGGCTTTTTTAACCTCATCAACTGCTTCATAGATGATGTTGTAGTAACGCACATCCACCCCGGTCGAAGCAATCAGCTTACGCGCGCCCAGATCGGCACGGCAATTGAATCCTATGACAACAGCCTTGGATGCAAGAGCCAGATTAACATCAGATTCGATAATTGCCCCGACTCCGTTATGCACAATATTGATTTTCACCTCATCGGTTTCCAGTTTTTTCAATGCATAAGCCAGTGCTTCGCATGATCCCTGCACATCGGCCTTGATGATTAGGTTGAGTGTACTGATATCTTCCTGATGACCAAACACATCTTCCATTTTTGCCACATGCAGCTTGTCCAGCCGAACATCACGAAACTTACCTTGACGAAAAAGAGCAATTTCCCTGGCCTTGCGTTCATCATCCAGCGCGATGAACACCTCACCCGCTGCAGCAACCTCAGATAATCCCTGAATCTCAACAGGAATTGAAGTACCTGCCTCATTAACGGACTTACCTCGCTCATCCAGCATCGCCCTAATTTTGCCGAATACAGCGCCGGTCAGAATAACATCACCCCGTCTCAAGGTTCCGGATTGCACCAGAACGGTTGCAACTGGACCGCGACCCTTATCCAAGCGGGATTCAATTATGACACCCTTCGCCGGCGCATCCTGCACAGCCTTCAACTCCAAGACTTCCGCCTGCAATAAAACGGCTTCCAGCAACTCATCAATTCCCTGGCCGCTTTTTGCAGAAACACCAATAAACATGGCATCTCCGCCCCAATCTTCAGGTACGACGCCATGACTGACGAGCTCCTGTTTGATACGCTCAAAATCAGCTTCCGGCTTATCCATTTTATTAACTGCCACAACAATGGGGATATTCGCAGCCTTGGCATGATGCACCGCCTCAATCGTCTGCGGCATTACGCCATCATCCGCCGCCACCACCAGAATAACTATGTCAGTAATTTGGGCACCGCGAGCACGCATCGCTGTAAACGCTTCGTGCCCAGGCGTATCCAGAAAAGTAACCACGCCACGCGTGGTTTTTACATGATAAGCCCCAATATGTTGCGTAATACCGCCGGCCTCTCCCCCCGCGACACGCGTTCTGCGAATATAGTCCAGCAGTGAGGTTTTACCATGATCAACATGCCCCATCACCGTCACAACCGGAGCACGCGGTTCCATCCTGGCTTCATCAGAAGAGGATGAATCCATTTCTTCCAAAAAAGCTTCCGGACTATCCGGTGCGGCAATCTTGGCAATATGCCCCATCTCCTCAACAACAATCATAGCTGTTTCCTGATCCAGCATCTGATTGATCGTCACCATACTGCCCATTTTCATCAGCACCTTGATAACCTCAGCTGCCTTGACCGCCATTCTTTGTGCCAGCGTGGCAACTGAAATAGTTTCAGGAATCAATACCTCATGCACAACCGGCTCGGTTGGTGCCGAAAAAGCGTGCTGGGATTGCTGCTCATCCGATCTGTTTCTGCCATGTTTATCCTTGCGCATGCGCCATTCCTGCCCACCAGATATATCTCCGCGTGCTTTTGATTCGCGACGCTTAACGGGCTCATCCTTCCAAGCTTCCTGTTGTCTGGTTTGTTTCTTTTTCTTCTCGCCTTTTTCCTCCGGCTTGATCACCGGCTTCTGCAAAGCACGTTCCTTGGCCGCTGGAACCGTTTGAGTCGCTGCAACGGGAGCTGCAACAGTTGCTTCAACAGATTTCGGTGGTACAGACTCCGGCACAGCCACCGCTGACACAGGTTCCTGTACAGCCGGAACAGAATCCTGCTTCGCCTCAGTCTGCGCTGCTACCTGCTGCCTCCGTTTTTCCTGTTTTTCTTTCAATTCCGCCGTCTGACGCGCAATCAATTCCGATCTCTTTCTGGCTTCTTCAGCACGCAAAGTAATCTGCTCAGCATCGAGTACGGATTTTACTGCGACAGCTTCCGAAGCTTCCGCTGTTTTCAGAGAGACAGATGCTTCACTCGCTTTTTTATCAACCGTATCCGGCTGTTCATCCTGGCGCGCGAGAATCCGCTTTTTTCTGACCTTGACCTCAATAGTCCTGGGTCTACCTGCGCTATCTGATTGTTTTATCTCTGTGGTTTGTCTACGCGCCAAAGTAATCCTGGTTCTCGATCCATTACCACCATGTGATTTACGCAGATAATCAAGAAGCTGCGTCTTATCCTGCTCTGTCACAAAATCTGTTGCGGAACGCTTAGCAACCCCAGCAGCCTGGAGTTGTTCCAGCAACAGATCGGGCAGCATACCCAGATCATGTGCAAATTGCTCTACAGTCATTTGAGTCATCAGCAACCCTTTACCCCAAATCCAACGAAAATCATAAAAACACAATCAAAGTTTCCTTAGCAAACTCATATCCCGCTCCGAAAAAATACGGGATTCGTCTGCTTTATATCGAAACTCAATTAAACCAGGGTTCGCGCGCCTTGATAATAATTTTACTGGCCCGATCAAGATCTACTCCTGTCAACTCGACCAGATCATCCGCCGCCAGATCAGCAAGCTCTTCCTGAGTGCTGATTCCTTTTGCAGCCAATTCACGCACGAGACCAATATCCATTCCTTCCAATGCAAGCAATGCTTCAGATGCGTGCCCAATTTTTTCCTCAGTCACAATTGCATCCGTCAACAACACATTACGGGCACGATTACGCAGCTCATCAATTGTCTCACGATCAAATTCCTGAATTTCCAGCATTTCTTCAATCGGAATATACGCAACTTCTTCCAGTGTGGAAAAACCCTCATCTACCAGAATACGCCCGACATCTTCATCCACATCAAGCTTTTCCATGAACAATTCACAAATGGAAGCGGCTTCCTCCGCACTTTTTTCATGAGATTCCTCCACTGTCATGATATTGAGTTGCCAGCCTGTCAGTTCCGATGCCAGCCGGACATTCTGCCCGCCTCGCCCGATCGCCTGGGCCAAATTTTCCTCATCTACCACCACATCCATACTATGCTTGTCTTCATCCATCACTATACTGCTGATCACAGCAGGTGCCAGCGCGTTCACAACAAACGTAGCCTGATCGTCTGACCACTGAATAATATCCACCCGCTCACCTGCCAGCTCACTGGTAACTGCCTGTACTCTTGAGCCTCGCATACCAACACAGGTACCAATCGGATCAACACGCGCATCATTCGATCTGACTGCAATTTTTGCTCTGGAACCCGGATCCCTGGCTGCCGCTCTGATCTCCAAAATACCTTCCTCTATCTCTGGCACCTCAAGCTCGAATAATTTGATCAAAAAATCTGCTGAAGTCCTGGATAACACCAGTTGCGGCCCTCTGACAGCACGCTCAATTTTGAGCAGATAAGCGCGAACCCGATCTCCCATTCTCAGATTCTCGTGTGCAATCATCTGATCACGCGGCAACACTGCCTCGATCTTGCCAAATTCAATAATTGCATTCCCGCGATCCATACGCTTGATCACGCCACTTACCAGATATTCTCCGCGCTCAAGAAAATCATTCAAATTCTGTTCGCGCTCGGCATCCCTTATTTTCTGAAAAATAACCTGCTTGGCAGCCTGTGCCCCGATTCGGTCAAATGTAACACCCTCCATCAGCTCTTCTATATACTCACCCGGAACGGATTGTGGATTCCGCTTGACAGCCTCAACCAGTGCAATTTGCCGTTCAGGATGTTCCACCACATCATCGGCAACAATCAACCATCTGCGAAAACATTGAAATCCACCCGTATCCCGGTCGATAGAAACATACACATCAATATCGTCCCGGGCATGCTTCTTGGCGGCAGAAGCCAGAGCCATTTCGAGCGCAGTAAAAACGATGTTTTTATCTACGTTCTTCTCATGCGCCAAAGCATTGACCAACAGTAAAATCTCGCGGCTCATATTCCTCCAGCTCTATTTTTCAACCTTAAATCCATCGACAGATTTACCCGAATTACAGTTTTGGAATCAGTCGAGCCTTTTCCAGATTTTCCAATTCAAACTGTAACGACTTCCCGTCAATATCCAACGTCAGGGTATCATTACCCACTTCAGTCAGTGTCCCCACAAAATTTCTTTGCCCTTGTAAAGCAATTCGCAACCTTATTCTGATAGATTCCCCCGCAAAACGAATAAAATCAGCCCTCTTCTTCAAAGATCTATCCAAGCCCGGTGATGAAACCTCAAGCCGGTTATAATCAATATTCTCGACTGCCAGCAACTGGCTCAAATGATTACTGATGGCAACACAATCGTCGAGCGTTATCGACCCTTCTTTTTTATCGACAAACACCCGCAACAACCTTCCAGGAGCCGACTGCTCGATATCGACCAGCTCGTATCCCATGCCCATAATCGTCGGTTCGAGCAGCTCAAACAATGACATAGCCTCACCACAAATAAAAAATGGGCTAGCCAGCCCACCTTCAAAATCATGTTTTGCATTATAACAAGGATTGCAACTCATAAAAACAGTAATTTATATTACACTAATGTTTCCAATAAGTTACAAAATCTTTCCTTCAAAAACATACCAGTGTTCTGGTTTATCACATCAACATAAACGAACGCGTCAGCACTCTTATACGAACAGATAAAGTCGTTTATTTCAATGCGTTTGATAAAAAACACCTTTTAGATAATGTTTTGATTCATATGCATTAAATTCGGTGCAAAAAATTATTTTAGTCATCTGCATCCATGGCACACTAACCCCTCTACTTCAGTAGAAGGTAGTTTAATTTTAAAATTTCAGACAATGAAATCGAGGCGACAATACTACAATTCCTTTGTACTGTTTGAAATTGAGCATAAGTATGCTATTTTTCTGATTCAAGGCCAATAATCAATGTAACAAATTGTTGACTGGCGCATATGAACCCTCATGCATTCCCTCACAAGGCAGCTATTGAACCATTGATAATCCTCCAGGAAATACTGCAGATATTCCGGCTGAGACAATCCCTCACATTGATCAAACACAATAATGAAAAGAAAAATCCATCAAAGCAGAACAGGGCAGCAAAATCAAGTTGGAACGCGATATTGACAGTCATATCACGTCGCACGAGTTGACACACTCTAAAACAATCCAGTCCCTTCCCGTTACACACCGGCCATTGATAAATGGTCAGAAACTAGGTAAAAGAGCAGAGTTTTACTCTCTATTGTAGAGTTCCGTGCAGATATCGAAGTACAAAATGCAGTATAAATCTATTATTGCAAGCGGACGATCGGTTTAATCGTAACACCTTTCTCACTGTCTTCAGCAGCCTGGTTAATCTGATCAAAAGAATAAAATTTAACCAGTTTATCAAAAGGAAATTTTCCCTGTTGGTAAAGTTCGACCAGCGCCGGGATGAAGAGATCTGGCTTACTATCCCCTTCGATGATCCCGATAACACGCTTTCCCGCTGTCATGACGCCATTGACATCAAAACTTGCTTCCGTACCCAAAGCCGGGGCTCCGACGATACCGCATGTTCCCCGGATTGCCAGTGCATCGATGGCCTGGCGCAATACGGCCGGGCGTCCACTCGATTCCAAAGTGAAATCAGCACCCCCTCCGGTAATCTTGTGGACCGCTTCAACTGGATCCACTTCATGACTATTGATAGTATGGGTTGCACCAAGTTCTGTAGCCAATGCCAAGCGTGAAGGAACCACATCGACAGAAATGATCGTCGTAGCACCGACAGCATACGCCGCCATCACCGCACTCAATCCTACCGCCCCTCCGCCGAATGCCGCAAAGCTACTCCCGGGGCTGACTTTGAGTGCATTGATAACTGCCCCGGCACCCGTCTGAATGCCGCAACCCAGTGGCCCAAGCAGTTCCAGTGGTGCAGTTTTAGGCACTTTGATCACATTGCGTTCATGCACCAGTGCAAATGTGCCAAATGATGATTGCCCAAAAAAATGATCATGAATCGGTTCTCGGGCATCATTTGCCCGATAAGTCGAAGTACTGCCGTCCTCACGTGCGCCACCGAAATTCAGTGCATAAAAATTCTCGCAGTAAGTCAGATCACCACGCAAACAGGGTCTACAGTGGCCGCACCACATGTAGGTAAGCACGACGTGATCGCCCACCGCCACTTTCTTGACACGCTCACCAACCTGTTCAACGACACCCGAACCCTCGTGCCCGAGAACTACCGGAAGCGGCACATCATAGAGCTGATCGCGAGCCACCATATCGGTATGACACATCCCGGTTGCTACGACGCGCACCAGTACTTCATCGGCACGCGGCTCTTCCAGCATCAGATCTTCAATCTGAAAAGGGTCGCCTTTCTGGTGAATCACTGCAGCTCTGATTCGTTTCATTTATATCCTCCGCTTTGAAATGGCTGTTCCTGCACAAAGCAGAATAAAGTTAACGAATGCCTGATTTTCCGGGTGCCAAAATCCCGTTGGGATCCAAGGCTTTCTTAAGCGTTTTATGAATATTTCTCTGTACCGGGCCATAGGTTTCAGCAACTTTATCCATAAATGCCGTATTGACACGATAAGTCCCATATCCACGTGCAGAAAACTCGGTCAGCAATTCATCGAAACACTGGTAAGCCGCTTTCACTTGCTCAGGATCAGTTTTGTCGTACAGCACATCGACGATATGATGCATATCGCGCATACCAACGATAAATTCCCCGGAATAATCCAGTCCGTATTTGGCCAGTATCTGCTTGGTCAGCGCCATCTGCTTGAGCGTTTCGCTGCCACGCGCTTGAGAAACTGGCGCAAACCACATCGACCCACCACCCCCACGCCAGTTATACAGCGAAAACTCAGTGAGCGTCATTTCTCCGCACATGAGCTTGGCGCGGTAAGTAAACGCAGCATCTTCTGCCACCTCCTCCTCCGTCAGGATTTTAGCCTTGCCTGATCGTAAAAATGCTTCCATCACGATCTTCCAATTCACATCAATTTGTTCCTGGGTGCCGTAGAGCGCCGCATACACATTCCAGATTCCCAGTTTATGATCCTTCATGATCCGATGCACCGCTTCATCTGGGATCGAGCCTGGCCCGGACACATAATCACTGCGCTTGGCTGTTACGGGCGCCTCATACAGCGCATGGGCGATGACCACGGCATTAGGAATGACTCCGCTGATACGCAATGGACGGATTGTTTCAACAATTTCTACGATATCTTCTTCATGCTGATATTGGATCGCAAATGGCTTGAACGCTGGTGGCGCGGGCATCAGCCAAAAACCAAATTTGGTGACAATGCCATAGTTGGATTGTGTAAAAATACCATCGAGATAAGGGCCGTATCCCCATTTAAATACCTGCCAGGTGTTAGAGTTAGGCATCGAACCCATGCCGGTACGCAATACCTCACCGTTGGCAAGCACCACTTCCATGCCACAGGCAAACAAAAATTGTTCTCCGTAAGGCGTATAGCCAACGCCACGATCCAGCGTATTGCCAACCGGTCCGGCAATAGCCGTAGGTGCAGGCATGGATAGCCACAAACCCAGTTTATGCTCTTTGATGTAATCGTAAAGTTGCTGATAGGTCACCCCTGGCTCAACCAAGGCAAAAGCCAGATCCTTATCCACTTCAAGGATACGATTCATGCGCTTGAGATCAAGCACCACCTGGCCACGTTCTGCCGGAGCAGCCGAGCCATAGCCCAGATTCTTCCCGGTGGAGATCGTCCAGATCGGCACCTTGTACTGATTACAAACTGCAACGATTTTCTGAATCTGTTCAACCGTTGTCGCCAGCAATGCAGCAGAAAGTGTATGCTCAGCATCAGAAACCGGCATCATGGTTTTGGTATAAGGCGCAAGCTGTTCCGCACTAGTAAGCACAGAATCATTACCCAGTATCTCGCGGAATTTTACGATGGCTGCATCAAAATCTTTTTCTGACACCCCCTTTGGCAAGGCGATATATTTACTGGCCATACTGTGTCCTCTCTATACGTCGATTACAAACGAGACGAAATGCATCCCCAATAATGCTTCACGATTCCGATAACGCTGATCCGATCGATACACAAATGCGCGCTCGGAACATGATTCTCGGTTTATTCTCATCCCCAGTGCAGCTGCTGCAATTGCATAGCCGGTAGCTTCAACCCAGTTACTGGATTGCGGATATTCAATCGTCGCACTACTTGCCATTCTATTCCGGTCGGCAGTAAGAGCAATGGCTCGGGAAAATGAAGATTCCTGATCTTTTGATATTTCCCAGTCAAGCAGCCGACTGGCCTCCGGAGGAGATACGCCAGCACAATACAAGTGAGCCGTGGGCTGGTCTGCCAGGTGATAAGACAGAAATTCTGGAAACGAAGCATCACTTATTGTATTTTCTCCCTCTGCTCGCGCGAGAAAACGCTCAATAATCGAGAAACTATATTGGTTCTGAGCCAGCATCGACGCCAGTGCCCCTCCCGCGCTGTACGTTGGTGATGCCGTAGCCCAAACATGGCGCAATGGCAAAGCAGCATGATCATCAGACATGGAAGCATGCACGCCGGATGCCAGCATACGTCCCGCAAAATTTCGTACCAATTCAGCAAATATAGCAGCATCGGCATGATCCATAACGGCAATCCAGCGTGTATTTCGCGATTGCATCAACAAATCAGCCAGATGCAGAAAATGGGTTGACCGTCCATTCTCGAATTGGAATATCGGCAGTGCACTATAATGATGGCCGCCACAACCGGAGTAAGCGGATTGCGCACCTTTTACAAATGATTCTGCAGCAGCCGTATTTCCCAGTAACAGCCGACAATTCCGCTCGCTGCTGAAAAATGATTCAGCCGATGCCACCTGGGCAACACCAGATATACCAGATGCCAGAAAGGTTCCACTGGCAAGCATCCCTTTGATAAAGTTGCGTCGGGTTTCATCCATGGCACAGAACCTCCTTCAATGCTGAGATGCTTTCTGAGAAATGAAATTTGCCAACTTTGCCAGTGATTCATCATCAATTTCAGAAGATCGAAAAGCAGGCATAGCCAAGATTCCGCTACGAACGATCGCACGAATATAGGCTACAGGAAGCTCACGATTAAGGATTTTGGGCCCGACATTGGCTTCATGGCAATAGGCACATACTTTGGCATAAATTTCTGCACCGTCCTTCCATACAAAACCCGCATCGGGTTTATATTCCTGTTCTGACCACGCATTGTTCATTAGCATGGCTGCAGAAATAAAAAAAAATGCAGAGGCTTTTAATTTTAGTCTTTTCATGCAGATTCTCCATTTGGATTCACTACGACTCAAGCTGATAATACTACAATGCTCAATGCAAACAAGTAGGCATATTCAATGTATCAGATAATCAACGGTACTACTTACTGCCAAAGAAAGCTTGTTACTTTCTTACCCATAATCTCGTCATTAAATACAGTCTGCGCTACTGGAGCAGCAGCACAAGCGACGCCATAACAAACATGCAAAGGCAATAAATGCTCCTCTCTTGGATGACAAAACCGGGCAGAAGGAGCTTTTTCCCATTCGATTAATCGTTGTTCGCGCTCTTCGGATGAAATCTCTGAATGAGTGCATGTTTCAATCAGCCAGTCATCAAATGCCTCATTTTCTCTGTTACTGTCAATCGTACTCGAGAAAAATACCTTCAAATTGTGAAATGACATACCTGAGCCGATAATCAGAATATCCTTGCTTCGCAAAGACGCAATAGCTTTGCCAAGAGCAATATGCATACGGGAATCCAGATTTTTCAGCAGCGATAGCTGAACACAGGGAATCCGGGCTTGTGGAAACATCAGTTTAAGCGGTACGTACATCCCGTGATCGAAACCACGCTGCTTATCAAGTCTCGCTGGCGCACCACTCGCTGTCAGTAGCGCATAAATTTCATTCGCCAGCTGGGGATTGCCCGGTGCCGGGTATTGAATTTCATAAGCTTCGGCAGGAAACCCATAGTAATCGTAAATTATTCCAGGCTGATCACTGCTCGTTATCGTGGCCTGTTCCTCTTCCCAGTGAGCACTGATGATCAGAATAGCGGATGGCTCTTTCAGTTTGACCGCAATCTCTTTCAGGAAAGCAACCATCTTTTCATGCCCCTTGTCACCCAGAAGGGGTAACGGCCCACCACCGTGCGGCAAAAACAAAACGGGGGCAAGTGCACGCGATACCTGACTCATCATAAAAACTATCCGTTGACAGAAAACACAAATATTTTTGTGTTCACTATACTCCACCGATCAAGAAAGTTAAATACTTCAAATCTACCGATCAAATCAGGGGATACAGAAAAAACCGGGGCTGGGATATTCATGCATCCCTCACAAATCAGGTTAAAATTACGCAGCTCCACCTTTACCGGAAATCATGTTTTCTTCAGTGTATGATGACAGACAGAGTTGTCTAGTTACTTTCTGGTATCACCCTTTACAAGATCTGCAGCAATGTTCAATCCATCAAGAGATCAGGCACGCCGGCTATTTTTTGATACCTGGCAAAAATATCAGCACAAGGAGCCCCTATCCGGCATGGAAACTATCGCAGTGGAAGTCATCCTGCAGCACCCGGAATACCATTCTATGCTGAAGGATACTGAGCGGTATCTCGACAAGGACTTTCCACCTGAACTGGGAGAAACAAATCCTTTTTTGCACATGAGCATGCACGTCGCCATCCGAGAACAGCTTGCGATCAATCAGCCAACCGGTATTCTTCAGCGTTTCGAACAACTAAAAACTAGACTACAAGGAGATGAGCACGAGGCAATGCATCATGCAATGGAATGCCTTGCAGAAATGCTCTGGCAGTCACAGCGCAATCAATCTCCGCCGGATGCCGGGATTTATCTGGAATGCATGAACAGGCAAATCGGAAACAAATAAAAAAGCGGAATGTACCCGATATCAGGCACATTCCGCTCACAGCTTCCGTAACAGGATAACTCAGACGTACTATCTTTTGACTTGCAGGCCTGACTGACTGGAATAATAAAACGCCAGATTTTCGATGTCATCTGCACTCAGGGCAGCTGACATACCTGCCATAACCGGGTCTTTACGCGCGCCTGATTTGTAATCTTTCAATACTTTTGCGATATAGGTTCTGGGCTGGCCGCCAATTTTCGGAAACATCGGCACCGGGCTATTGCCATCTACACCATGACAGGATGAACAAACTTCTTCGGCTTTCTTTTTGCCAGCATCGATATCTGCTGCAATCACCTGCCCCGACAGAAGAAACATCACTCCGCTCACTGCGGCTACAAAATAGCTTTTCATGTATTTATATTCCCTGGATTAAGAAGAATGATTAATTATCGGCGTAATAGGCAGCCAGAGCATCAATATCCTCATCGGAAAGTGTTCCTGCAATACCAACCATTGTCGGGTGATTGCGCTCTCCGGATCTGTAATCTTTCAGTGCCTTGACCAGGTAAGGCAGGTGTTGTCCACCCAGTTTTGGTACGTGGTAAACAAACGGATATGCGGTACGATATCCTTCAATCCCATGGCAGCCTTGGCACATGGCGATCTTGCTCTTGACCGAATCTGTATTTCCGGTCGCATCTGCCACGCCAGAAAACGACAGAATCATGCCAGAAGCGATAAGTAGTTTAACGGCAGCTGCCTTTTTCACTTTTGCATCCTCCTCTCAAAAAAGCGCACTTTAAACGATGAGTGTTGTTTAGTCAATGAAGGTTGTAGCTATGTCCCTGTTGTGTATAGGGAAATTCATTTTCTATTATTTTTATCCGTTTTCCCTGTGTCTCGTTTCCGCCATGGAACGTTTGTTTTCCAGCGCCTCCCAACGGGAATAGTGTGCCGCAAGCACCTCTTCCAGCTCAGTAGCACGCGCCTGTAATACCATTGCAAGATCATGGTTATTTTTATAAACAACAGGATCACTCAATTTCCGGCTGACCACTATCTGCTCTTTTTCAAGCGTATCGATTTTTCCCGGCAACGCTTCCAGTTCTTTAGTTTCCTGATAGTTCAATCCGGTAGAATCGGACAATTTGTCTTTCCTGGCCTGAGCAGGCTTGATCGCCGGCCCAACAGAACCACTGGCTTCCTGCTGCAATGTTTTTGCGTCTGATCTGGATTGCAGCCATTCCTGATACCCCCCCACATATTCACGCAGATATCCATCTCCCTCGAATACGATGGCCTGGGTGACCACATTATCAATAAAGGCACGGTCGTGGCTCACCAGAAAAAGTGTACCGCTATATTCCTGCAACAAGGTTTCCAGCAATTCAAGTGTCTCGATATCCAGATCATTGGTCGGTTCATCCAGAACCAGCACATTGGCCGGGTGCGTAAACAAGCGGGCAAGCAGCAACCGGTTACGCTCACCGCCGGACAGTGATTTTACGGGGGAGCGGGCACGCTGGGGTGGAAACAGAAAATCTTCCAGATAACTGATGACATGCCGGCGGGCACCGTCGATCTCGATAAACTCCGAACCCTGGCTGATCGAATCAATCAGCGTCATGTCCTCATCCAATTGTGCCCGCAACTGGTCAAAATAGGCTATGGATAACTTGGTACCCAGCCGTATCGTTCCGGAATCTGGCTGCAGCTCACCCAGTATCAATTTCAGCAAGGTAGATTTGCCGACACCATTAGGACCCAGCAACCCGACACGATCGCCTCGCATAATGCGGCAGGAAAAATCTCGAATAACGGTTTTGTCTCCGTAGCGCTTGGTTACATGCGCCAGTTCCGCAACCAGCTGCCCGGAATGCTGTCCTGCATCCACCCGGAAGCTGACATTGCCGATCCGGTCCCTCCGGGCAGCGCGCTCCAGTCGTAATGCTTCCAGCCTCCGTACCCGGCCTTCATTACGAGTTCGCCTGGCCTGAATTCCCTTGCGTATCCAGGCTTCCTCCTGCCCCAGCACCTTATCGAATTTCCGGTTATGCACCGCCTCAGTTTCCAGCTGTTCCGCCTTTTTCTGCTGATAAGCAGAAAAATTACCCGGAAAGCTCCTCAATTCACCACGATCCAACTCAATGATGCGAGTCGCCACGTTATCCAGAAAACGGCGGTCGTGGGTTATGAAAATCACACTACCGGAAAAACCCAGCAGCATTTCCTCCAGCCATTCGATCGATGAAAAATCCAGGTGATTGGTCGGCTCATCCAACAGCAACACATCCGGCGAGACAACCAGCGCCCGTGCCAGCGCCACCCGTTTTCTGCCTCCTCCCGACAAAGTCCCCACGATTGCATCTTCGGATAGCTCCAGTCGGTTAATCGCTGTTTGCACCTTATGATGGATGTTCCAGCCATCTTGTGCTTCCAACACTCCCTGCAGGGATTGCATACGATCAAGCAGATCTTCGGTATCGGCACCCGCCTCTCCCAGCGCATGAGAAACTTCGTGATACTCCAGCAGCGTTTGTGACAATGCTCCCAGACCACGTGCCACTTCGGCAAACACCGTCCCACTTTCATCCAGCACCGGCTCCTGCAGAATATGGGCGACACTTATGCCAGGCGCCACCCATAATTGCCCATCATCCAGCTTGATTTCTCCCGCCAAAGCACGTAGCAAACTGGATTTCCCGGTACCGTTACGGCCGATCAGCCCGACCCGCTCGCCCGGATCAAGTTGCAGCGCAGCGTGATTGAGTAAGGCATGGTGGCCAAAGGCCAGGCAGGCATTGTCGAGTGTCAGAAAAGGCATGAAAAATCACCCATAGCAAGGCGGATTAACCCGTTTACTGGAAACCACAAAATCTTATTATACTACTTGCCACCCCTTTGATCCCACAGCACCAGGCGGCCACTGCCTTGGCTCAATCAGCCATGGCAGCCTAACGGGTCAGCATTAGTTATTTTCTTTAATATCTCAGCAATAGCTGAGATCATCTAAAAACCCTTGATGCCAGTGATTCAATCGCAAGAAAATGCAATAAATAAGGTAGCAGCAGGGAGGGCTTCTCTTCCTGAACTGCGTGACCGACAGCATCCAAAATAACAAGTTCTGAGTTAGGCAGCGTGTCGTGCAGGCGTTTGCCGATAGCCAGAGGTACAATTTCATCTTCTTTGCCCCAGACAATCAGGGTGGGAACAGCCAGACGAGCATAGTTCTTTACAAATTGCTGCAAATCAGGGGGCAATATTTGCCTCGCGGTGGCAAGCAAGGCGTATTTTGCACCTGGTTTGCCCAGGTCAGTCGCATAGTGATCGATGGCGTCCTGTGGGATGAGCGCATCATCAAAATACACTTTCTGCAAAAGATTCTTCACCTGAAAGGCATCAGGCAGACCATACGTTACCAGGGGTCCAAGCACCGGGGTTGCGAGTATTTTTATGAAATCGGGAAGTGCTTGTGGATAGGCCATGCTGTCGATGAGCACCAGGCTCTTTTGCAGACCGGGATGGGATGCAGATAAATAAATCGATGTCACCAGCGCGACCCCACCCCCGTAGGAATGCCCAACGATATGCAAACGCTTCAGATTATTTTCAAGGATAAAGTTTCTGACCAGCCTGGCCTGCTCATACACGGAATAGGCGTCATCACGTGGTTTGGGTGAATCACCAAAGCCTTTTAAATCAAGCGTGATGACCCGGTATTGCTGCGCCAGTGGTTCAATTACATACCGCCAGCTATAGCTGCTCGCACCGAAGCCATGGATCAGCAAGACCGGATCACCAGCGCCAACACTCCGGTGTGTCAGCTGAAATGCATGCCCTTGATCCGGATTACGGTATTGCGCCCAGCCAGGAATGTTCTTGTTCATCACCGCACAGCCGCCAGCATTCAGAATCGTCAGGAACCAGGTGAGTTTCAGGAAGAGATTTTTTCACGTCAGTGCACTATTGCCGATGAAAAATGGCACAAGATTGTCAAACAGCGTCTATATCTGCTCATATGCGCATTTTGAGCCTGTTTTTACAAAATGGATAGTTTTTCAACCTGAATCCGGCTATTGGATGCATCCAGCCACAGCACCCGAGGTTATACTTTCTTTTTCCTGAAAAAAGCTTTCCCTTGAGAACAACCATGCCCTCAGAAAAAATTGCACTGACCCAGACGGTACAAAAAGGCGGATGTGCCGCCAAGGTGGCAGCAACGGAACTGCGCCAGATTCTGCAGCAAATCAGCTTTCCGACCGCACACCCTGCATTGATGGTGGATGGCCGGTATTTCGACGATGCGGCCATCTACAAGATCAATGAAGCAACTGCGCTGGTGCAAACGCTGGATTTTTTCACACCCATTGTCGATACTCCGCAGCTTTTTGGTGAAATTGCTGCTGCCAATGCACTCAGTGATGTGTATGCCATGGGCGGCAGGCCGGTAACCGCCATGGGTATTCTGGCATTTCCGCTGGCTGTGCTGCCCGAACATGTCATTGTCGATGTCCTGCAAGGCGCCAGCGATAAGATTGCCGAGGCCGGCGCCAATTTTGTGGGCGGCCACTCGATTGATGACGATACGCTGAAGTTCGGCCTGTCGGTCACCGGATTTGTCAATCCACATCAGGTATGGACCAACACCGGCGCACGGCCGGGAGATCATCTGATTCTGACCAAGGCACTGGGGACAGGTACCCTGACCGCCGGGATCAAACGGCAACAACTGCAAGAGAAAGACATCGTTGATGCGCTCAACAGTATGACAACCCTCAATAATGCCATCGACTCCCTGTCGCCGGATTTGCAGGCTGCCGTCCACGCCGCTACCGATGTTACCGGCTTCGGTTTTTCCGGCCACACCATGCAACTGGCAAATGCCAGCAATGTCACCCTCAGCATTGAAATCAACAGTCTTCCCCGGTTTGATAAGGCTTTCCACTGCCTGGAAAGCGGTTTCCTGACCAAGGCACACCGGACAAATGCGGAATACACCACACCACACATCGATGATTCAAAGCTGAATGCGCTGCACAAACTCCTGATCCACGATCCGCAAACCAGTGGAGGCCTGTTATTAAGCGTTGCACCTGAAGCCAGCCAGCCCATGCTGCAGGCACTGCACAACCGATTTAAATCTGCTGTGATGGTGGGAACGGTTCAACCACGTCAAGACAAAGCGGTGCGATTTGCATAATCCGGACATCGACATCGATGAATTGACTGCTTTGTTCATCGCAGATACGCCGCTCATCGACGTGCGTGCGCCTGTCGAATTCATGCAGGGATCCCTGCCCGGCGCAGTTAATCTGCCTATCCTCAGGGATGAGGAGCGTGCACTCGTCGGTACCACCTACAAACAACAGGGTTCCGAAGCGGCTGTCAAGCTGGGCTACGAAATGATTTCGGGCCCGGTCAAACACAATCGTCTGCAACAGTGGCTTGATTTCATCCAGCAGCATCCTCAAGTCATACTGTATTGTTTCCGCGGCGGCAAGCGTTCACAGATCACACAACAGTGGCTGAGGGATGCCAGCGTCGACAGGCCCCTGATCACTGGTGGCTACAAACGGGCGCGACAGTTTCTGATCAACACAATTGACCGGTTCAGTCAACACCACACATTGCTGGTGATTACCGGGCCGACGGGCAGCGGCAAAACCCGGTTGATTCAGGAGATTAAGAACAGTTACCCGGCGCTTGATATCGAGGCGCTCGCCCGGCATCGCGGTTCGGCCTTTGGAGGCATGCCAGCCCCCCAGCCCACACAAATCGATTTTGAAAATCAGCTGGCAGTCAATCTGCTTAAACTGGAGCACGCTATCCGGATGGAGCCCACAATGAAAGAAGTGCTGGTGGAAGATGAAAGCCGGCACACTGGCAAGGTATATTTACCCGCCGGTTTCTTCGAGCATATGCGCCGTTCCGAAATCATCTGGGTGGATGAGCCGCTTGAAAGCAGAGTAGATAATATTTTTGAGGACTATATTCTCGCCACCCCGATCGGTCAGACACAACAGGCCCGACGCATAATGCAACCCCTGGCTTCAGCGACGGAAATTCAGACAATACTGCATCAGCAAGCGTTGCTGTTATTCGACAAGTACGCTGCTGCCTTGCGGGCGATCAGCAAAAAACTGGGAGGTGTCCGGTTTCAGGAAATATCACAGGATCTGGAAAACGCACGATCCGACTTTCTGAACAGAAATGAAATTCAATCAAACAGGATTTGGATCACAAAACTGGTGAAATACTACTATGACCCGTTGTATCTCGGCTCCCTGCAACGCCGCCAGGTCAATCCGTGTTTCAGAGGATCGAGGCAGGCCGTACTGCACTATCTTCAGAACCATAGAGATCAAGCAATTCGCCAAGAGCGATTTTGAATTACTTAAGGGAACCTCCGATCGGATCCCAGAGTAAATTGCCTGATCAAGACACAAATCATTCATCTACAGAAAAACAAATTAGCAAGAACAAACAGGCTGTGGAGCTCTTTATATTCTTCCTGTTTCAGGATGTGTATAATTAATTGTTTATATACACATCAATGCCCTATGAGAACTAACATTGTAATTGACGATGAACTGATGTCCGAAGCAATTAAGGCAAGTGGTCTTTCTACAAAAAAAGAAGTTGTAGAACAAGGACTTAAGCTGATAATACAACGCAGCAACCAGCAAGCCATCCGTGAATTGAGAGGCAAGCTTAAGTGGGAAGGCGACCTGGATGAAATGAGAGGAGGCAAATGATATTGGTTGATACCAGTGTCTGGATTGATTACGTTAACGGCAATATTAATGCGCACACAGATGAACTGGATGCTGCCCTTTTCGCTGGCATCGTGGCAATTGCTGATTTGATCTTCCTGGAAGTTCTACAGGGGTTTAAAAACGACAAAGACTATGTGCGGGCAAGGGATCGTTTAGCGAAACTTGATCAATACTCTATTTTAAATAGCACTATGGTTGAACGATGTGCCGAAAATTATCGGACATTGCGTAAAAAAGGAATTACGGTTCGTAAAACAAATGATGTCATTATCGCGACCTACTGCATAGAACATCAATTACCGCTTCTATATTCGGATCGAGATTTTGATCCGTTTGTTAAATATCTTGGATTAAAGAGCTTCTGATTCAATGACAATCCAGGGCATTACAGGTAAACCCGTTTTCCCAAAATAAATGTCAGCTCCGAGTTTATCTGAAAGATGATTTTATGATCTGTGCTGAAAGCTATGAAAGTTCGATTTTATATACTGCTGGGCGTTTTTTTCACAGCACTCCTGGTTGCGGCGATCTTGCCACCCATATCGCAACCTTCTGTATATCATCAATTTGCTGATCAGCGCTCTTTCTGGCTCATACCTAATTTTTTCAATGTCGCTTCGAATTTGATTTTTTTGTTTGTGGGCATGGCAGGTTTGGTTTTCCTGAAACGAGTATCCGCGTTATCTGTACAAAAAACCTTTGCTGTTACATCGGAATGCTGGTCATATTTGGCCATTTTTACAAGCGTCCTGATGGTAAGTATTGGATCGGTTTATTACCACTGGGGGCCAGAGAACAGTACTTTGTTTTGGGATCGGTTACCAATTGCGATAGGAATCATGTCTTTATTAGCAGCAACCGTAACTGAGCGCATTGGGGTCAGGCTGGGCTTACGGATATTGCCTGTGCTAATCATGATTGGGATTACCAGCGTAGTGTATTGGTACTGGAGTGAACAGCAAGGTATTGGAAATCTGAATTTTTATATTGTAGTTCAGTTCTGTTCGATACTACTGATTGTGTTATTGGCGATTTTATTTCCATCGCGTTATACACGAGGCTCAGATATCTATGGCGTGATTGCGCTTTATGGTTTGGCCAAGCTGGCAGAAATTTTAGATAGGGAAATCTACCAACTTGGTCAGATCGTGAGTGGTCATACGCTCAAACATATTTTTGCAGGTTTGGCTGTCTACTGGATGCTTCGTATGCTACAAAAACGGACATTGCGAGTAGAAAATTTACCCGGTTCATCAAATAGAAATGATGAAATAAGTTCTGGGTGAAAGTGGGATATTCTGCTTGCGCAGAGAAAATGGCAGCCTGGATAATCCTCCGGCAATCTCCGTTTCTAACAGTACGCAGCAGTAGAATTCGCTAAAAAATGATGGACTGATTTCTGTCTGGAGGCAATGCCGCCCAAGGCTATGTTGGATCGCTCGTTATTGCAAGTCCAGAGCCAGGCTCCCGCACTGGTCCTGGACGACAGGCAAAGCATACCTTTCGCATTACTTCACTCACGGCAATGCAATTGCTTATTCCATTTCCAAATCAAAACTGACTTTATCGGCTTCACCTTGCCGTATTATTGACACTGTCTGCAGCTCGCCTTCATGCCACTCTTGATTTGGGAATGAAATTACTCAGCCGTGAGACTGTTGGCCAGTGCCTGTTGCAAGCGCTTCTCCTGGTCAGGGGACAGCGAGGTTTTCAGCACCGTACCTTCCAGACCGGATAACTCGGCCAGCACCTTTTCCGGTTGAGCCTTACGCACCAGCACGAACAGGGCGGAGGAATTTGCTGGCAGGGTTTTGCCCAGCGACTTGATGAAGTCATCATTGATACCATAATCGGACAGCGCACCGGACAATGCACCCGCCCCGGCGCCTACCGCTCCACCGATGACCAGGCCGGCCAGCGGGTTAAAGAACAGCAAGCCGATAAAGGCGCCGAACAGGCCACCAGAAGCCAATCCAGAGGAAGCACCCAGACTGACCAGGTTGATGCTCTGCTTCAGGTCAACCTTGCCTTCCTGGTTGCGGGTTACCACTACCGCATCTTCCAGATCAATCAGGTATTCCTGCTTAAGGCTGCGTAACTTCTGCAGTACCTGATCCGCCGTATCAATCTTCTCAAAGCCAACCACGATCAATTCTGCCATGATTCCTCCAATTTAAATCTTGAAATATCCACGTGCATCTGGTGCAACACCAAGTGTAGTTGCTGATCATCACCAGACCCACACCATGACCAACTCAACCGGGTCATCGTGGTTGAGTATGGCATACAAATATTACACTTTTTATCTGCAGGTTAATATTGTGTATCGTATTCTGGTTATTTGGGAAGCACTAAACAAACAGCGTTGTAATTTATGTGTTTGAAATATGATCTTCATAATAACTTAACTTTTATTGTTTACGGTGGCAGTACCTTGACCATAAATTAGAAAGGAAATGCCATGGATGACACACAAATATGCAAGATCGAAACTGATAATGGCGATGAGCCCATGAGCAATCATTCAGAGAATGCTCATTTCTCGTCTATTCTGGAAAGAAGATTATCCCGTCGTGAAGTTTTAGCCGGAGGCTTCGGACTGGCGGTTGCTGGTGTATTAGGTCTGCCAGAATTAGTGAAAGGAATGGGTATCGAAAAACATCCTTTCACGCCCGAGCCAGCAATATCATCCAGACCCTCTGCTGCTCTGAATCCAAAATTGAATTTCAGTGCGATCCCGATTACTCGTTCGGATACTGCTACCATTCCGCATGGTTATAAGGCTCAGGCCCTGATTCCCTGGGGTACACCAATTACCGGTGACTATCCTGAGTTCAATCCGGATGGCAATACCGGGGAAGAGCAGGAACAGCAAATTGGCTCGAATCATGACGGTATGCATTATTTCCCATTCCGGGATAATCCGAACGATCACGGTTTATTATGTGTTAACCATGAATACATAGATGGAAATGTATTTCATCCTGGTGGAGCAACTTTGGCAAACGATCAGTGGCCTGATGATGAAGTCAGAAAGGAAGTTGCGGCCCACGGTATCAGTGTAGTTGAAATTAAAAAAGGATCAGCCGGCGGTCAATGGAACGTCGTGAGAGGAGCCTATAACCGCCGCATCACAGCTGACACTCCGGCGGAAATCCGGGGACCTGTCCGGGGCAGCGATCTGGTTAGAACCAAGTACAGCCCAACGGGTACGGCAACCCGCGGTACCTTTAATAATTGTGCCAACGGATACACTCCATGGGGAACCTATCTGACTTGTGAGGAGAACTGGGCAGGTTATTTTGTGAATCACACCGGTCTTCCGAGAGAGCACAGCCGCTATGGCGTGAGTCAAAGTACCGGGCGCTATCGCTGGGAAACGGCACAAGGGAGAGCAGATGAGTATATTCGTTTCGATGCGTCAGTAAAAGGCAATAGCGCTATCGAAGATTATCGTAACGAGCCCAATACGCATGGCTGGATTGTAGAAATTGATCCGTTTGATCCGAACAGCAGACCCGTCAAGCGCACTGCTATGGGTCGTTTTGCACATGAAGGCTGTCTGCTTGCTCCTCCGAAAAATGGCAAACCTATTGTTTTTTACGCTGGTGATGATTCACAGAATGAATACATTTATAAGTTTGTCACCAAAGCACGTTACAACAAGAATAAGCATGTTAACGGCGATATCCTGGATGAAGGCACGCTGTATGTCGCCCGCTTCAATGACGATGGTACCGGAGAGTGGCTGCCGCTGGACATTAATGACCGTTTTTTCCGCGTCACGGCAATCAACAAAGGCATTTTCTTTGTTGATCAGGCCGATGTGCTGGTTAATACACGCCTGGCGGCAGATGTTGTTGGCGCAACCAAAATGGATCGACCGGAATGGGGGGCGGTTCATCCCCAAACCCGGGAGGTGTATATGACGTTGACCAATAACAGCAATCGGACCACAACTGATGCGCCCAACCCGCGCAGTCCCAATCCGTATGGTCATATCATCCGCTGGAGAGAGCAAGGCAATCAGTCATGGGCAACCAAATTCGAGTGGGATATTTTTGTTTTGGGAGGTCCCGAAGGAGAAGGTCAAGTTTTACCGGGGCAGAATGGTCCTGCTCTGACTCAGGACAATACTTTTGCCAGTCCTGATGGATTGTGGTTTGATCAGAATGGTATTCTTTGGATTCAGACTGATATGAGTGGTTCTCAGCAAGGCAGTGGCCCTTTTGGCGCGAACTCAATGTTGGCGGCCAATCCGATTACAGGAGAAATCAAGCGTTTCATGAGTGGACCGAATGATCAGGAAGTAACGGGGATTACCTCAACGCCGGATGGTAAAAATCTGTTTATCAACTTCCAGCATCCGGGTGATCGCTCACAGCCCAACCAGTTCACCAGTAACTGGCCGGATAGTGGTGCAGTATTCAGACATCCGGGGGATGCGGAGGTTGTTGCTAATCCTACCGGGGCGCGTCCCCGCTCGGCAACGGTTGTCATTACCCGTGAGGATAGCGGTATCATCGGGGTATAAAACTAAAGAACCTCTGATCAAGTCCTCCATGAGTCGCATTGGGATTGAATCAGTGGTTCCTTAGTGAGCTGCTTAATTCTTGAGCCCGGAGTATTACAGGTAAGCGCATTTTATCCAAAGCAGATGGCTTCGGGTTTATTCAGCACTTTCCTAAAAGTTCGCAATTGCCGTCAAACGGAAGATGCGGGGCGCCCCGGGCATAATATTGTTATTATTATGCGCTGATGCGGCATAGTCGACATTCGCCAAATTCTCAATATTGGCCTGGATACGAAGATTCTTGTGGGGCTGCACGAATACCGCGGCATCAAGACGCGTATAGCTTGGTAACAGTACCGTATTATCGACTGACGCATAGATGCTGCTGCGATGGACTACCCCTAAACCAAGCCCAAGATAAGATGTAAAATCATAACGATTCCAGACACTGACTGTATGCTTTGGCACCTGAGCTACAGCCGCTCCTTTCGTTGCGCCTGTAATATTTTTTGTAATCTCCGCATCAGTGTAACCATACCCCCCCATCACGCTCCACTGCGGAGTTATTCGCCCTGTAAGCCCTATCTCCGCTCCTCGAGCACGTTGTCCATCTACTAACATGCTCTTCGTACCTCCCGGATCGGTCGGATCGGTCGCTATCACATTGCTGCGGTCAAGCTGATACAACGCTGCCGTCAATGCCAGATCAGGACGAATATCCCATTTTGCTCCCAATTCCAGGTTCATGAATTTTTCCGGCTTCAATGCTTTATTACTCAGCGAAAGAGAACCCAATTGATCACCCGCACGTGGTACGTAAGCCAAACTGTAATTACCGTAGATGGAAAGGGGTTCTATCGGTTTATAGATCAACCCCACACGTGGAGAAATCAACCCATCACTGGAATGCACTTTCTCACCGCTATGATTATTCACAAAAGTGGCATCAAAATTATCGTAACGAATACCCAACACTGCCTTAACCTGCGGGATGATTGTAATCTGATCCTGGGCATAGACGCCTATTGCTTCGATTACACCATGATTGTCTCTCGAAACATCTGGTCTGAACGTTATAGGCGTGTGCGTAACCGGGTTTAGGAAAGATACTTTTGTACTTCGGCTGGTATTATTGAAATAACCGTTATTACGAGAGTAGTCTGTCACCTGACGGCCATATTCTACGCCAGTCATGAATTCATGCCCTATTCCCCATGTATCCAGCTTGAACAGTACATCTGTCTGCGTAAATATGTTTTCCCGCTTGGTTGCGTCGTTATAAGCCCCTAAGGATACGGTGCCTGTTGCATCCTCAGCTGTTGCTTGTCCGCTCGCAAATACATTCTGATAAAACTTGTCATAATTCGCGTAACGGGTACGGTTACGTAACTTAATACCGCTGTCAAACGTATGCTCAATCAGGGAATTAAGCGACCAGGCATCTACATGCGTCGGACTGTCGTCCGGATTGCCGAAAAATGTGGATCGATCAATATCTACCGGCCGACCAGAATTCACGTATGAAGGAATACCTCGATCTGCTGTTCTACGATCGTAGAAATATTCCCCACTCAATACAACTTTGGTTTTCTCGCTCAACATGAAGGTGGCCGTCGGATTTATCCCCCAGCGTTTCAGTTCGACTCCATCCCGATAGCTGTCCGAATGTTCGTACATCGCATTGAGCCGGGTGGAAACCATACTGTTGATCGGTTGCCCTATATCAGCAGTAAACCGTTTATGGCCAAAAGATCCAAATTGTCCGGTAAACTCTCTGACTGGCGTCCAATCAGCCTCTTTGGTAACGCGATTGATCACCCCGCCCGCACCACCACGCCCAAAAATCATCCCGTTGGAACCCTTCAACACCTCAACGCGATCTATGTTGTAAAGATCACGATAGTATTGAACGTCATCGCGCAAGCCATCGACAAAAAAATCACCCGTCGAATTATTGCCACGGAAAATCACCGCATCCCGATTACCCTCTCCTTGTGAAGCGACAACACCCGGCACGTACCGCACAACATCGGTAAGACTCAGCATGTTCTGATCCCGAATCATGTCCTGCGTAACCACTGTGATAGATTGGGGCACATCACGCAAAGGAGTATCGGTCCTGGTTGCACTGAAACTTTTCTTTGCTACATAACCATCTGTTGGCTTAGGCTCGGCATCTGCCGAAACTTCAACAGCAGGCAACACTGTCAGATCACTGCTTGTCGACTGAGCCCATGTAACCTGAGTCAAAGACAAGGTAAAAACAACAATTCCCGTGCCGCCCAACATACGGCGAAATACCAATTTCATTCAAATACTCCGGTTTTAAAGTGTCAGCAAGAAATGCTCATTCCCCGCGATATTGATATCATAAACATAAACAAAAATCGTTCTTATTTTGATATGATACAAACTGAAATGTCGTCGTTTTGTCAGCAACATATGAAATAAACCATGAACCCTTCTTTTCAAGCTCGTATTCTCATCCTTGAGGATAACGTCAGCCTCATTGCTAATCTTTTTGCCTACCTGGAACCACGGGGATACCTGCTGGATGCGGCCCAGGATGGCCTCGCAGGTCTTACGCTTGCACAGCGGGGGAATTACCATGCGCTGATCGTTGATTGGGGATTGCCGACGAAGGAAGGAATAGATGTCATCCGCACGCTGCGTGCACAGGATTACCACGTACCCATTCTCATGCTGACCGCCCGTGACGATCTTGATGACAAGATTGCCGGATTCAAAGCGGGCGCCGATGACTACCTGACCAAACCATTTGCGCTCGCAGAGCTTGAGGTACGCATCGAAGCACTGCTGGCCCGGAGCCGTGGCAGAAGGCGCAAGCTCACTGTAGGCAACCTTTCATTCGATCTGGATACGCAGCACATCTGGCGCGGATCGCGGCAAATATACCTCTCCGCAAGCGAACGACGGCTTCTGGAAGTGCTGATGCGCGCAAGTCCGTCAGTTGTTTCCCGCACCGAACTCGAAGAAACGCTTTGGGGTGATGAACCACCGGAAGGAAATATTCTGCGCTCACATATGTACGAGCTCCGGCGGGTAATAGACATAGCGCAGGAAGAAAAACTGCTGCACACACTCCGATGTGTCGGTTATCGCCTTGCTGCGCAGGAACAAAACTGATGGCAACTGAAAACCTGCGACGAAAGATCACCACTGGGAATACTGGCATATACGCTACTGCTCTCATTCGGAATCACGGTTTACGGCATCGCCATGATCAGGAGTATGGAACATTTCATCCAGGAGTCGCTACTACAGGGTGATTCGAGACATTTCCAGGAACGTCAGCACACCGATTCCGATTTCATGACAATGGATACCAGTCCCATGGAAAAGGCGGAACTATCACCCGTCCAATACGGATAGCGCATCCAAATCGAGCCATATGCGCCGGGAGAAGCCTGGGCCATTACCGAATGGCTCAAAGCCTACTTCGCTCAGCTCGATGATTTTGTGGAGCGCAAGCGCATACATGCAAAACCTGATCTCACTGCTCCTGATCCTCGCAAAACGGCTGCCAGTTGATTGGCAGCCGTTGCTGGGATTCTTCAACATGCGACCAGTACCTCACTTATATTCGAACGGATAGCCTGTCACATCCCAACTTTACTGCAACTTCGTCTGGGCATACTTTTCAATTGAAATTCAAACGAATGGAGCCGAACACACTCAACGGATTACCCGGTAATGCGCCTGCAAATGTCGGGTTGGTGTAATACGTTTTGTTGGTCAGATTCTTTACGTTGATCGCGAGATCCACTTTTTTGATGCTGTAAGAAGCAGCTGCATCGAACACGACATAAGAAGGGACTTTCAGAAGATTCAAATTGTCAGCATAGGAATCACCTTTGTAGGTAGCTCCGAATCCAAACGTCAAACCACGCGCAAAACCGCTTTGTATCTGGTAAGTGGCCCACAAGTTGCCCATGTAGGTGGCAACCCCGGTGGGACGAGTTCCATAGACACTTCTGGTAATCCCCAGTACGGAATTGGTAGCCACATTTCTGGACAGGGTTTCCGGATCCATCCATACTCCGGTACCCATGATGCTGAGACCATCCAGCGGACGGACATCCAAAGATACCTCCACGCCACGTGACCGATTTTTTCCATCCTGAGTGGCTATCCCGCCAGAACCCGGCAGAGTAACAAAATAATTGTCACGATTAGTCTGAAACAATGCTACGTTCAGATCCGCCTTACCATCCAATAGCGTGGCTTTCGCCCCCACTTCTATCTGATCCGATGTTTCCGGAGCCGTGGATACCGCATGCGCCTCAGTGGCAAGATTAATGAATGCTCCGGTACTATATCCTGCGTAAAAAGCCAGATTCTTAGTGGGCTGGTAAACGCCTCCGGTTGAATACGTCGTTATAGATTTCGTCCGGGCAATTTCACGATATTGATAATTGCCGGAAATGGTCTGGAAACCCTTGTCACTGTAATCTACGAGATCATTCCGGATTCCGAGCCGAAGCTTGAACTGATCAGTCAGGTCAATTTGATCCTGAGCATAAAATGAAACCTGATCACTGCTGATCCGACGGTCAAAACTACGTGTGATGTTCACTTCAGGTCCGTTCAATGACGTTTCAACCACCGGCTGCCCGATCTGCAGATTGGGCAGCAGATATAAGTTCCGCATGGCATCGATATCGACATTCTTATACTCGAAACCTCCCAGGAAAGTGTGTTTTACCGGCCCGGTGACCGTTTTCCAAGTAAATTCATTCTGCAATGTCGTATAGCCGGCATCGTCGAATTGCTGATATCCGGTACGGGATGTACTGACGCCCATGGCATTGAACTGATTTCCTCCGGCATTTCGCGCCAGTGCAAGTGTCCGGGCATCATAAACAAATGCAGTGCGCATACTCAGGGCATCCGATATTATCCAGTCATGCGTAACGCCAAGACGGTTGATTGTCTGATCCGTCTTGTTGAACGGGCTGTAATAACGGGTTCCGCGCGAAACATCTGCTATTTTTGAATTCGCATCAAAAAGTATGCCATAGTTATCAGGCTTGATTTTTATCTCTCGATGATCGTAATCGATCAGAAGCGTTTTATCAGGCGCCAGGTGCCAGATAAAACTGGGAGATACCTCGACGATATCGCGCTCGAGCCCACGATAACCATTGGTATGCTCCGTATCGACAATCAGGCGACCAGCCAGTTGCGGCACATGGGGAATGGCACCGGTTGCATCGAGAAATCCATTGACTGTTCCGAAACTGCCCAGCATGGTACCGACAGACAAGCCGAACCTGTTCTGCGGTTTCCTGGTAATCATGTTGATGACCCCTCCAGGACCAGCCACACCGAACAATGCAGAGCCCGGTCCCTTCAAGACTTCGATCCGGTCGACATCGTACATGGTACGAAAATAGTTATTTTGTGCCCCTCCATCAGGAATGTTGTCACGCAGAAAACTCAGCGACAGTCCGCGTGAAGTGAAAGCATTCGAAAATCCGTACCCTCCCCCCATATGCGGTTGAACACTGCTGACATTGCGCATCGCATCATTCATATCAGTTGCTCCCTGCTCCCGCAATACAGTTGCCGGTACAACAGCAATGCTGGCAGGAATATCCCGGGAAGGCGTATCAGTCTTGCTTCCTGTCGTTGCCACATCTTCCATTGAGCCAGGACGAACCTGTTCCGTTGAAATCTTTATTTCCGGCAGCTTGGATTGCTTTTCCGTTTTTTTCTGTGGATCGATATTTTCCTGGGCCTGAGCAGCAACATGGAATGAGGTAAGTCCCCACATCAGCGGCAAAACCACAGGAAATGATAATAATTCAAACCTGCATAAACTTTTCATTGATTACTCCAGCCTCTTTTCTTTTTTAATAATTAGCTGGCTGGAAGCAACAATGGCTTTGGCTGGCTTGGATAAATACTCTTATGACAGGGACAACGCTCTGAAAATAAGCGTGACAGCCACCGTAAAAACTGTACCGGCCAGGCCCAGTGCCATGAGGCGTGGACCATGCAGGCGACTCCACAACAAAGTGCCGGTTATTGCAAGTACCAGCAGAGCACCGGCTAACGTATCCGTGAGCAGTATCCAGATATTGGACATACCGGTTCCCTTGTGAAAGTTAGCCAGGGTCGCCCAGGCATTCGCCTCTTTCTGTTCTATACGGGCATCCACATCACCTTTCCAGTATTCTGCATTCAGACTGAGATCAGGAGTGAGCAGCATGATGTGCCAGCTCTCCGGTTGCATGATCTGCCCACCTCCCCATGGCACAGGCCCTGCCGGTTTCTGCTGAATACGGGATCTGGCGTGGGACAGTTTGAATCTTTCACGCAGCCAGGCCTCCAGTGTTGCAGGCGATTGCAGGCTCTCCGCAGGAGGTGTCAGCGTATGGCGTGTTTCATGCTGCGCAGCAAGCGGGATCTTCATCTCACTCCGGTGATTCAGCAAGATACCAGTCGTTCCGAACAGCAAGCCCAGCACTGCCCCCCACAAACCTGTCCAGGCATGTATACGGCGCAGCCAGACCAGGAAACGGGCTTGTCTCATTCCTTGCGGCAGGAACAAATAGCCACGCGGCCCGGCAGGATGCGGCGAGACGGATACACGATCCACCGATTGGCTGGATGTTGCCGCACTGGCAGTTGCCTGGTTTTCCGAGTTCAAGGTACTCACCGGTAAAGCGTCAGTGTCGTTTTATGGCTTTCCACGACATAAGCTTTCCCCTCGAATTCACCCGGTTTATTCAGCTCATATTTCGCCTCGATTACATGAAGGCCCGGTTCCAACCCGGGGAAAGTGATCTCACCTTTCTCATCCGTACGCAGATGTTTCTCCCATCCACTCGGTGCGATAACGATAACTTCAACATTGGATACAGGATTGCCCATGAAGGTCAAACGCAGCAGATTGCCATCATCCTGTATATCGAGCGGCAGGCTGCCACCTTTGCCCAAGCGGGCATAAAGATATCGCCTGTACACAGGAGAAGGAACTTCACCCTGTGGCTCACGTATGGATTGCCTGAGCGATTGCGCCAGTACAGCAGTACCTGAATCACCCGTACGGGAAATCGTGAAATGGTTATCCACAAGAACTGCTTCGGCCTGCTTCTCCTTACCATTTGTATCGATCAGCATAATTACCGGATCAATGATGCCATCCAGTCGGCCAGGAGAAGTCTCACGAAGATTCTCAGCATATTCACCAAAATAAAGTCTGGCTCCGGCATTATCACTCTCTAGCCATAACGCATGAGCCATCACATTGAAACCAAGCAGGCTACCCATGACAGCACTACCCACAGCAGGAATGATTGGTATAAATTTCATTAGATTTAACTTTCTATGAATTGAATAATAAACGAATGGAGAATAATTACTGTTTGCGACAGCGGTATATGATACACGTTGAAATGTCGGTTTTTTGTCAGAAGCAGCTGAAACCAATCACGCAAAGTAGTTGTTCTCGACTGGTTTCATCAGGCTGTCCCCCGAAATATCAGATTGAATGATCGCCTCATCCAGCAAAACAGCAGATTATTTAATTAGTTTCCCACCAGTTTCCAGCACACCTGCCCCCCCGCCCCGAGGGGTATCAGCACATCCTCGCCGAATTCGATTTGCGCCGGAATCTGCCAGCTTTCCCTGATCAGCGAGATCTGCTCGCTATTACGCGGCAGCCCATAAAAATCGGGGCCGTGAAAGCTGGCAAAGGCTTCCAGACGATCGAGCCGGCCGACCTGCTCGAATACTTCAGCATACAGTTCGATGGCGGCATGCGCACTGTAAATGCCCGCGCAACCACAGGCGGATTCTTTGGCGCTGACTGGATGGGGAGCGCTGTCGGTACCGGAAAAAAAACGGGCATGGCCACTGGTTGCTGCTTTCAACAGCGCCTGGCGATGCACCTCCCGTTTCAGCACCGGCAGGCAGTAATGATGCGGACGCAATCCACCAGTAAACAAAGCGTTGCGGTTCAGCATCAGATGATGAGGAGTGATGGTGGCGGCAATCCGGCCGGAAGCTGACTGGACAAACTCGACAGCCTCCCGGGTGGTGATATGTTCAAACACGATGCGCAACCCCGGAAAGCGTTGCTGCAGCGGAATCAGCACGCGATCAATGAACACTTTTTCCCGATCGAATACATCTACCGCAGGATCGACCACTTCCCCGTGTACCAGCAAAGGCAGATCGAGTTTTTCCATTTGCGCCAGCGCTGCCCCGCAGCGCGCAATATCCGTGACACCGGCATCGGAGTGCGTGGTTGCTCCGGCTGGATACAGTTTTACCGCCTGCACAAAGCCACTCTCTTTTGCCCGGGCAATTTCTTCGGGTGGCGTGGCATCCGTCAGATAGAGCGTCATCAGCGGCTCGAACCGCCCGGCCAGCCCAGCCGGTAAGGCAGACAGAATACGCGCACGGTAGGCAGCTGCCTGTTCGGTCGTCACGATGGGCGGCTTGAGGTTCGGCATGATGATGGCGCGCGCAAAACGCCGGGCGGTATCCGGCAACACCGACCGCATGGCATTGCCATCACGCAAATGCAGATGCCAGTCGTCCGGACGGGTAAAAGTCAGTTTGTCTGCCATATCGTTCAATTTGTTGCCTCGCTGATTCAGAATAAGAATCAGCCACTATATGCCATCCAGCGCTATGCGGCACGCAATCTGAGACGTCCAGTCTTCAGATCGACCCGCATGATGGCTATGGACATGCCGCTTCGGACGCGGGATTATGTGTGCTAAGGTTAAACAGCTCCTGAGCGCGAATGACATGCATTTTCCGATCGGGAATATTTTTCTATGCGAGAACGACAATGACGACAACACATGACACCAACAATGGGGTTTATGACCCTGTCCCTGAGAACAACGCAAGCAAACTGATACCTGATCAATCCGTACTGGGAGAGCCCGAACCCTGGGAAAGCTGGGAAACCAGCCTGTGCCTGTGGAGTATCGGCATCGGTATCGCAGCGCTCATTATTCTGGGCATTCTGGTGGACTGGTTCCTGCTTCCGGGATAAAGAATGAAAGCGGATCTGGAAGTCCGGTTGATCCATAACGGCATCAGCTGGATTGCATACCATCAGGATTTTAAAGCTTGCGGACACACTCTGGCAGAGCTGGATGAAGATCTGGCCAGGCATCTGTTGAACAGGCAATTATTTCCGGAAAATAGCTGCGTTACGGTCTTTATGGTGTTCGATCACAGCTGCATTCCCGCTTGGATACGCCAGTACGCCTACCATTATTTCAATCGCCACATCCGCCTGGATTTGAAATCAACGGTAGCACTGGTGCAATAAACACAAGGAATAAGAAAAAAAATGTACGCAATAAATGACAAATGGTATTCGGGCATGGCCAGAACCGAAGACTGGTGGGCAGTCTGGCTGGGATTGATCATGTTCATGGCAAGTGTCAGTTCTCTCTGGGGGTGGGAGCTGACCGGCTGGATGGCAAAGCCCGAAACCTGGGTATGGGGAGAATTCTCTCTGGAGAATGTATTGAAATCCAGTGGCACACCACCATGGCATCCGGCATTGTCACTTTTGATGACATATCTGGTATTCACTGCCCTGACCTGTCTGGCTGCATGGTCGATGAAATTTGACCTGAAACAATTTTTTGTCAGCTGGAGCATCCTGTTCGCCATGACCTGGATCATCTGGATCATCGGCCATGAAGCTCATTTCAAGGCCTCTGTGTATGAAATGGATAAGTACGGTATATCCTGGGGGCTGTCGCTTGGCAGTGGTTTCTCTTACCTGCTGGCGCTGCTGGTCGGGCTCATCATTGGCAATTTTTTCAAAAATACCGCTCGCTTTCTCAGCGAAGCCGCCAAACCGGAATGGTTCATCAAAACAGCCATTGTTTTTCTGGGAATCAAAATCGGCATCATGTCGATCGAAGCAGCCGGCTTCATTACCGAGCTGGTCATCACTGGGATGGCTGCCACCTTTGTTGCCTATCTGTTGTTCTGGCCAATCGTCTATGCACTTGGCCGCAGAGTATTCCACTTGTCACGGGATGCCGCAGCAGTCTTTTCTTCCGGCATTTCCATTTGCGGCATATCGGCTGCCATCGCCACCGCCGGTGCCATCCGTGCCCGCCCGGCGCTCCCGGTATTCGTCTCGATCCTGGTCGTAATCTTTGCCATGTTCGAACTCATTATCCTGCCAGGATTTTATACAGCGGTCGCACCGGAGCAACCGATCGTCAACGGCTCTGCTCTGGGACTGACAGTCAAAACCGATGGTGCCGACGCGGCTGCCGGTGCCATGCTGGATGAATTGATGCGCGCCAATGCCGAAGCCAACCTGGGTATCGTCTGGAAAGAAGGCTGGATCCTGATGGCATCCCTGACCACGAAAATCTGGATCGATATGTTTATTGGTGTCTGGGCCTTCGTTCTGGCATTGGTATGGGTCTATAAAGTGGAACGCAAACCTGGTCAATCCAGAATCGGACTGATGGAGATCTGGCATCGCTTCCCAAAATTTGTTCTGGGTTATCTGCTGGTCTGGATTTCGTACATTCTGCTCGCCTCCAGCGGAGAAGAGGCTGCTGAAACTTTGCATAAAGCTGCTGCCTCAGTCGAAGGACCAATGCGTAACATGATGTTTATGCTCACCTTTATCAGCATCGGCATCATCACCGATTTCAGCAAACTCAAAGGGATGGGCAAACTGGCACTGCTGTATGCAATCGCGCTGTTCGGCATCATTGCGCCAATTGCTTACGGCGTCGCATGGATATTTCATCGCGGCATGATGCCGCCTGTTATCTGAAGGCATTGCTGCACAAGAACAAATCAGGGAACCTCTGAAAAACGTTAGCAAGGCAGTCGGCTCAAGGCAAAAGTCGGCGAGAAAGCGTAGCTGACGTGGCAATTCAGTATCGGCGTCAGCGTTACATTATGCCTAGTATTGTTTTGTTAAATACGTTTTTTGTATAAATAGCAACAAATACACTATACTGATCTACAGCATCAGTTCAACACGAGGAACAGGCCATGACAGCCATTACCAGACGAGAGGAAAGTACATCCCGTGATCGCGGCGCACTCGCCAGGATGGTCATGACATTGCTCGATCACTGGCAATTGAGCACGGAAGATCAGGCAGCCCTGCTGGGTATCGCTGCCAGTAACCGGGCTGCACTGGCACGCTATCGCAAGGGTGAGGCCATTGGCACCAGCCGGGACCAGTACGAGCGGGTAGGCCACCTGTTAGGGATCCATAAAAACCTGCGTTTGTTATTTCCGCAGAATCGGGATCTGGCGTACCGCTGGATGACCACTCGCAATAAAGCATTCGGCAACCTGACCCCGGTCGAGGTGATCAGGGAATGGGGCTTTGCCGGGTTGCTGATGGTGCGAAGCTACCTGGATCGTGCTCGTGGTGCTTGAATCGGGAACTGCATGAATGCTCTGTTCGCTCAACTTACGCTGGTCGATGTTCATCAGGATGTCGCCCGAAACATTGTATCCCTGCGTCAGTCACAAGACTTGTTCGATGATCTGACAGACGATTCGGCCGAATGGCTTCTGGCACAGAAAGTAGAAGCCGAGATCAGGCCACCGCTGTATCGATCATATACCCCCATCATCGATCGACCGTTCGAAGAGGCTGAGTGGTTCAATGCCATAACCTGGCCATTCAAACATTGGCAATCCAGCCGATTTTCAGATGGAACACACGGGGTCTGGTACGGCTCAGAATTGATTGAAACCACGGTCTACGAGTCGGCGTATCACTGGTATCGTGGCTTGTTGAGCGATGCGGGATATGAACATGAAGCCATTGTGGCTGAGCGGAAAGTTTATTCGGTTGCCTGCAGGGCAGCCTTACTGGATTTTCGAAAAATCACCGCGGAATACCCGGATTTGTTACACCCTTCTGATTACACACTGACCCAGTCAGCAGGCGCACGCATTCATCGGGAAGGACATCCGGGACTGTTGATTCAATCTGTTCGCAGATCGTCGGGTGAAAATATGGTCGTATTCAATCCAGGCGTGTTATCCAATCCAAGGCACAACTGCCAGCTGACCTATCGGCTCGAAGGTGATCAGATCAAGGTGGAAAAGCATCCGGGCACGGTGTGGATCACCATAGATATAGCGACTTTTGGTTAATATTCTCTTTTCCTCTTCAAATAGCGAGGCTGTCATTGGAATATATCGGGGCCTACCTGCGCAAAATGGATGTTTTACGTTTTACATGTCTCCCACACACCACAGATCGTTTTGCAGTGGTTCTCTCAGATCAATTTCTTCGTTTTCTGTTCCAGCAACGCCCGGGCATACAGTTTTTTTCTACTCTCGCCCGTTATTTCTGCAGCCAGCTGCACAGCCTGTTTCAAAGGCAGTTCTCTTTGCAGGGTGGCCAGTGTCTGCATGGCCTGCGGGCTGATCTCCTCCTGCTGCGGCGCTTCCAGCGGCGCAAGCAGCAGCACAAATTCACCCCGCTGCCGGTTTTCATCGGCCTGCAGCCAGTCCAGCGCCTCTCCCAGCGGACAGGTATGAATTGTCTCGAATAGCTTGGTCAGTTCGCGGGCAAAGGTGATTTCACGGCCGGTGCCAAATACAGCCAGCATATCCGTTACACATTCGAGAATGCGGTGTGGCGCTTCATAAAAAATCAGAATGCAGGCGTACAACGTTTTCAGGCCAGCCAGTTTGCGCTGGCGCTCGCCGCTTTTGGTCGGCAGGAATCCGTAAAAGAAAAAATGCGGCGCGATCAGGCCGGAAGCGGACAAGGCACATAACGCCGCATTGGCACCGGGAACCGGTACAACCGGCAAATTGCGCGCCCGCACCTGCTGCACCAGCAAGGCACCAGGATCAGAGACACCCGGCGTGCCGGCATCAGAAATCAGGGCGATTGCCTTGCCCTGCTCCAGCCATTCGATGATTTTGTACGCTGCGCTGCCTTCATTGTGCTGATGCAGTGGCAGGATACGGGTGTGGCTGGCGGACAACATGTGCCCTGCCAGCAGTTTTTGCGCATGCTGGACATGCTCGGCAGCAATGCAATCGACTGCAGACAATATCTCCAGCGCCCGCAGGGAAATATCACGTAAATTTCCGATGGGCGTACCAACCACATATAATGTCCCTTTGGCTATTCCTGCAGCAGTTGGCATTTTCTGGTTATAAACGTCTGTTCTGATCTGATGGTTTTTACGGGCGTGGCCGCACTATACGGCAGTTCCCCTGCTTTTTCCATGCACGGCCAGCCAGGTTCCAATCTGTTTAACCAACCCATCCGATATTTTATGACACCCAGTCACACAACCGCTCCGCTGGTTCGCCTGCTGCGCTATGGCCATCTGTTCCGCAGCCGCATCTGGCTGGCTACGCTCTATTCAATTCTTAATAAACTGTTTGATCTGGCGCCCCCCGTGCTGATCGGTATGGCAGTGGATATTGTCGTCAATCAACAGACATCCATCTTTGCCCAGTTCGGATTCCCGGAGGTTTCCACTCAGTTATGGATACTGGCTACACTCACACTCATTGTCTGGGGGTTTGAATCCATTTGGGAATATCTGCTCAAACTTTGCTGGCGCAATCTGGCACAGGATATTCAACATACTTTGCGCCTGGATGCCTACCAGCATATTCAAAAACTGGAGCTGGCCTATTTCGAGGAACGCAGCACTGGCGGAATGATGGCGATTCTGAACGATGACATCAATCAGCTGGAGCGGTTTCTGGATGTGGGCGCAAATGACCTCATCCAGCTGCTGACTACCGTTATCACGGTAGGCGGCATGTTCATCTACCTGACGCCCGGTGTGGCGTGGATGGCGTTATTGCCCATGCCGTTTGTCGTCGCTGGTTCCTGGCTGTTCCAGAAACGCATTGCCCCGCGCTACATGGCTGTCCGCGAACAGGTCAGTATTCTGAACAGCTACCTGTCCAATAATCTCGGCGGCATCGCCACCATCAAAAGTTATACCACCGAGCAATACGAACTGAGCCAGATCGAGCGCGAAAGCCAGATCTATCAGGAAAAAAATCAGCATGCCATTGCCCTGAGTGCCACGTTTGTACCCATTATCCGCATGGTGATTGCACTCGGTTTCAGCGCCATCATGGTTGCAGCGGGGCTAATGGCTGCCGATGGCGAACTCAATGTTGGCGCCTACAGTATTCTGGTATTCATGACCCAGCGCCTGCTGTGGCCGCTCACCCGCCTGGGAGAAACACTGGATCTGTACCAGCGCGCGATGGCCTCCACCCATCGCGTGCTGGATTTATTACAGGCACAACCCACCATTACAGACGGGCCGCAAACACTCCCTGTTGCACAGGTCAACGGTGAAATCATTTTTGACGACATCAGTTTCAACTATGAGCGGCGCACATCAACACTGAATCACCTGTCCCTGACGGTACCTGCCGGCCAGACGATTGCGCTGGTAGGCGCCACCGGCAGCGGTAAGAGTACGATCGTCAAACTGCTGCTGCGTTTCTACGAACCACAACAAGGCCGCATCCTGCTGGATGGCCACGATATCCGCGACTTGCGTCTGCATGACTTACGCCAGTCGATCGGCCTGGTCAGCCAGGATGTTTACCTGTTCCACGGCACCGTGTATGAAAATATTGCATATGGCTCTTTTGGCGCCAGCATGGAAGACGTCATCGCTGCAGCCAGAACAGCCGAAGCTCACGATTTCATCATGGAACTGCCGGATGATTATCAGACCGTCGTCGGCGAACGCGGGCAGAAACTCTCCGGCGGCCAGCGCCAGCGCATCTCGATTGCCCGGGCCGTTCTCAAGAATCCGCCGGTACTGGTACTCGATGAAGCCACTTCCGCGGTGGACAACGAAACAGAAGCTGCCATCCAGCGTTCACTGGAACGGATTACCGTTGGCCGCACCACCATTGTAATCGCCCACCGTCTGTCCACTATCCGCAACGCCCACTGCGTTTATGTGCTGGATAAGGGTGAAGTGGTGGAAGCCGGCACGCACGAGGCACTCTTGGCGCGCAATGGTCTGTACGCCAACCTGTGGCTGGTGCAAACCGGGGAGAAAATGAAAGCGCATCCATGAAATTGGCTTTTCAGGTCAATTGCAAAACTCCTTGCCAACAATTACAGACATTCCCATGTCATCCACAGAAAACAAAGGCAGTGCCGCTGAACAGCGCGCAGCCACCTTTCTCCAGCAGCAAAAACTCATCCTGCTGGAAAAAAATTACCGCTGCCGCTTTGGTGAAATCGACCTGATTATGCAAGAAGGCGATACGCTGGTATTTGTTGAAGTCCGGATGCGCTCCAGTGATCGGTTTGGTGGCGCCGCTGCCAGCATCACCCCTGCCAAGCAGCTCAGACTGACACGCGCCGCCCGTCATTATCTGGCGAGACAGGATGATGATCTTCCTTGCCGCTTCGATGCAGTTCTGATTTCCGGCACACGGGAAAATGACATCGAATGGATCAAAAACGCGTTTGATGAAGGCTGATGGATTACCCACAACGCTGTAGCCAATAAACATACCGCGTTCGCCCCTCATTCTATTAAGAGACACCAGTCGGAACCACCGTGAACAAGATACCAATCGTCATAACCATCATCCTCTTTTTGATCGCCGTATTTGCTTCGTGGCTACTTTGGTCCTCAAGCGGATCAGATATGAAGGATGCAGATCTCGTCAGTGCACAGATTGCAGTGGCTGCGTGCTTAGGTACTTTCGTGTCTACTACGTTTGTTGTTTTCAGCCGCATGGCAACAAATAAAGCGTATGTGGAAGCCCAGCGGCCTCATCTTCTAGTTCCGGATCTGATCCTCTGACTCGCGCTGATAAGACGTTACCGGATTTGACCCGGTAGTTTACTTATCTGCGCGCTCCACGGCTACGCTTGAAGGCCCGCAGCGTTTGGGTGGAGAACATTTGATTGCGACCTACGACGTGGCTAGGGACGAGTTTTCCGGATTGTACGTATCGGCGTAGCGTCGGCAGGGATACCTCCAGATATTCAGCGGCTTCCCAAGCGGAAAACGGTTCCTGATGGGTTTCGCCAAACACTTGCTCATGCGTGAAATCATCTTCGCGGAAGGCATTGCTAGCCAGCATGGAAAAAAACCGGACCCGCTCGCTCACCGACATCCGTTTCATCTCGGCGTAAAGGTCCTCGGCAGTTAAGGTTTGGTTCATCATGTTTCTCCCGATTGCTTTTCGTGTCGCAAATATTGCTTCAATTCGTCGTAGAAGTTCTCATGTACGCCGACTTGGTAGAAATCGATGATCAAAAACTCTACGGGCACGTTCTTGGCCGGCGGCCGGTAGGCCATCAGGTACTCCTGCCGATTAAAGCGGAACTTGTGAACCCGAATCCCAGCCAGGTCGCCCACCTTGAGCTCACCAGTCTCTGGCGCCTCACACACCACTTCCACTTCATCTTCGATCGCCAGTCGCAAGGGTTTGCGTGCCTTCTTGATATACTGGGCAAAGGGCCGTTTGAAACTGGTATACATGCGTTGATATTAGTGCAATATTGATTCTATGTAAAATCATATAGTAGCCGGGGTCAGGTCCATAATCAATAACGCTTGTTATTCATCTTCTTAGCTCTGGATCTGGCCCTATGACTTCTATGACTTGTTTGATGAAAGCTGATGCGCTGCCTAATCGGGCACCGCGCTCTACCCTGCCCTCCTACTTCATTGGCAAACTTTACCGGCCCCCTTTTTCGCCGTGATCGCAGGAACGAGGGGTGATGTGTATACTGAATGACAGATTAGTATCTAGAATACAGGGGGTTATCGGATGAACGAACAACGATCGGCATTTATCCTCGGTGCATTTGTCTGTGCCGGTCTGATTGCAATGGGGTTGATTATCAGTTCAAGTGTGCTGCGCTTCAAGGAATATGAACGTGTGGTGGTTGTTAAGGGACTGGCAGAGCAAGAAATGCCGGCAGATGTTGCCGTTTGGCCGATCAGCTTCACAGCCGCAAGTAACGATCTGACGGATCTCTATGCCTCCATGGAGGTGAATACGCAGCAGATCATTTCCTATTTGCAGGCTTCCGGATTTGCCATGGAAGAAATTACAGCGACAGCCCCGGTCGTAACCGACAAGCTTGCGCGGGAATACGGCAGCCAGGAAGTATCCATGCGTTATGCGGCTGCGCAAGTGATTACCGTTTATTCAGACAAAATTGACAGGGTAAGAACTTCGCAGGGTAATGTGGCCGAACTCGGAAAAAAAGGGATTGCGCTCAGCGGAAATGAATACAATCAGAAAACACAATTCCTCTTCACAAGGCTGAATGATATCAAGCCGACGATGATTGAAGAAGCAACGCGGAACGCCAGAGCCGCAGCAGAAAAGCTTGCCTCTGATGCAAACAGTCAAATAGGCAAGCTGAAAAGGGCGAATCAGGGTCAATTTACAATAGAAGACCGTGACACCAACACGCCATACCTCAAAAAAATAAGAGTAGTATCAACAGTTGAATACTATCTGGCTGATTAAGTGACGTAGTCCAGTAAAGCCGGACACTCCAGTTAAGGAAGCAGCGATCTTCTTCGCGAAAGAAACGAGTATGCAAAAAATAATTGAAATGCTCATCGGGGATTATTTAATTCACTCAAACAGGCCAAAAGCATGAATTTGACCTCCACAAACTTCTACATATCTGTTGAACAACTGAATAACCTGGCAATCAGCAGCATTCAGGGGCTGACCCCGGCGCTGGAGTGGGATGAAAATGAACATAATTTTGCGATCCTTGATTGTTTCGAGCAAAGTTTGCGAAAATCACGAAGATTATTACTTGCAATCGACGAGCAAGTAGAACTTCTGACAGAAGAAGGCGTAATTCTAAGTCAACACGTAAAACCCAATACCCGATTTGTCGCTGAATTTGAGGAAGGGCCGGTAAAAAAAGCGCTGGCTGATCTCTCACCCCTGCGTGCACTTCTCACCATAGCATCGGGCACCATGAAAACCGGGACCCTCATACTAACCGATGACGAGGAAAAAACCTGTGCGCGAGCCAAACTGCAAAAACTCATACCAGCCAACGGTAAAGCAGTCGTACTGGTCACCCCTCAGGGATTGCGCGGTTACGATCAAGCACTGAGCGACCTGACCACATACATACGAACTCATGGCGGGACACCGCTGACTGCAGGCAATCTGTACCGGATGATTGATCATTCCTGTGTTAATTATGTTTCCAAGCCCGCCATCGAGATTCACCCGGAGGAAACCGTCTTTGATACAGCAACCAACCTGATCGCCACTTATCTTCCTGTTGTCCGGGCAAACGAGTACGGTGTGATTCATGATCTCGACACCGAGTTTCTGCACGATTACCGTGTTTCCCTGCGCAAGATCCGTTCGGTACTCAGCCTGCTCAAGGGCGCCTACGACGTTAATCAGACACTTCAGCTCAAGATGCGCTTTTCCGCATTAATGGCTCCTACAGGGGCACTTCGTGATCTGGATGTTTATCTGCTGGAGCAGGCATCTTTCTACACGCTTGTCCCTCACACGATGCATGCTGGGCTGGATGCCATGTTTTCATTAATAGCTGACAGACGCATGGAAGAACAGGCGCGTCTGGCAGCACATCTCAAGACTCATCGTTACAAAAAAGAGATCAAGGCACTTGTAAAACTCTTTTCAAAAAAACACAAATTAAAGCCGGGGCCAAATTCCAGTCGTGCGTCCCACGATCTTGCCTGTGAACTGATCTGGAAACGCTATCGTAAAATCTGTCGCCTGGCCGCAACCATAAATGTCGCCACCCCGGACGAGGAAATCCATGCATTACGCATTGAATGCAAGAAACTGCGTTATTTGATGGAATTCTTCGGGATTATTTTTCCACAAGAACTATTTGACAGCATACTGAAATCACTGAAGCAGCTTCAAGATTCACTGGGCCTGTTCAACGACTGCTCGGTTCAGCAACTGAGTCTTCAGTCATTTGTTGACGGCCTCAGTGATGAACAGCACAGATTCATCATCACGCAAAGTGTTGGATCGCTAATCACCATCTTGCACCAGCGCCAATTCGCTGAGCGTGAAAAAATCATGAATGCCTTTGCGCACTTCAGTAGCGACCGGATACAACGGTCCTTCCGTACATTATGCCAAAACAAGAAGGAGCTCTGATGCAGATCGTCGCCTGTTATTCCAACAAAGGCGGAGTCGGTAAAACCGCGACCACCGTCAACCTCGCTTATGCTTTCGCGGCATCTGGTCGAAACACATTGTTATGCGATCTTGATCCACAGGGTGCGTCGGGATTCTACTTTCGGATAAAGCCATCGCAGAAACTGACAGAAGCACGTTTTTTCGAGGACGCTGAACGTTTCGTCAAGTCAATCCGTGGCAGCGATTACGACAATCTCGATATTCTGCCCGCAAACATGAATTTTCGTGATTTTGATATCTTTCTATCGCACATGAAAGATACACGCTCGCGCCTGAAAAAGGCACTGAAGGCAGTGAAAAATGATTACGACGTTGTGCTGCTCGACTGCCCTCCCAATATCTCTATTTTGTCAGAAAATGTTTTTCGCGCCGCAGATGCCATCGTGATACCCGTTATTCCGACAACGCTCTCACAGCGCACCTTCGAGCAACTGCTGGAGTTCTTCCAGCAGCACGATCTGTCGACAAAAAGAATTCACGCTTTTTTCTCGATGGTTCAGGGAGCAAAGACTCTGCATGGAGAAATGATTGTCGAACTGACACGCAATTACCCCAAACAGATCATGGCAGCAAAAATTCCTTTCGCCTCTGAAATCGAACGCATGGGAATAACGCGCGCCCCCGTTCTCGCTACCACACCAAACAGTCCGGCAGGAAAGGCCTACCAGGCATTGTTTGATGAACTTATCGAACGGATATAACCTCGTGATCGAGATTGAGCGCAAATTTCTCGTCACGACTTTTCCTTCCAACAGCGAATTGCATGCTGTTTCACTGCGTCAAGGTTACCTGACCACCCCTACAGATTCGATTGAGCTACGGCTGCGTCAGCAAGACGCGGAGTACTTCATGACGCTGAAATCTGGGGGAGGCTTATCCCGGCAAGAGTATGAAATTCCGGTAGAAGTACATCAGTTCGAAACGTTGTGGCCCGCAACAACGGGTCGCCGTATAGAAAAAACACGATACAAAGGAAAGCTGGTTGACGGATGGATTTTTGAACTGGATGTCTTTGCGGGGCATCTGTCACCCTTGATGTTGGTTGAAGTGGAATTTCCCTCAGAGGATGCTGCCAGGGCATTCATACCTCCACCGTGGTTTGGAGAAGAAGTAACTGAGGACGGGCGTTACAAAAACAAAGCACTCGCCTTCTCTCTTCCCTGAACGATGACAAATCGTAAAAACTCCAGATATCTTGTACCTGCAATAAAATGCCGGGTGTATGCCCGACATGGTGATTCAGGTGATTGCAGGGTTTTCCTCATACAGCATCCCCTTAAACGCTGACTCAAAACAAACTTCAGGTTCGATCGACAGAATCTCCAGACAACCTAGAAAGCACTGATGTTGCTGCGAACAGAACTGATCTGATACAGAATTTTTTATATCACCGCATTCTCTGAAAATCGGTTGACTCAAGATTATGTTGGCACACAGAGAGCTCACCGCCGGCGAACCGTAGGGTGCACCATGTGCACCGACCAACAACGACAGACAGTAAATGTGGCGCACATGGTGCACCCTACCACTCAAACATGTCTATTCCAGACGAGCGTTCAAGCACAAGATGACAGAATAAATCTGCGCTCTTTAAGCGCATTAATAATAGGGTTACTTTTTATAATATAATAATGCTTATAGTAGGGTTATCACATGAAGTACTGGATCTTCAGGAAAATCACGAAGGTTGTACAGAGTCTGCTGCTTTGCTTATTCTCTGAAAATATAGTGTTTTGTACATCTTCTACTCCGTTTCACATATCCCGAGTATCTAAATTCCCATAATAATTTAAGGATATTTTTATGCGTCTTAATATCTATATGACCTTATTGCTATCAACATTGCTGGTTGTCGCGTGCAAACCTCCAAATCCAACCGTTCCCGAAAGAGACAGGGAGCATTACGAAAAGGCTCTTGCTGGAGAAAAAATAGAATGTGAGCATGGAATCAATCCTAATGGAGGGTGCTTCGCAGAAGGTGATACCGGGGTGCCGGCTGGAGAGGCTGGCTGTTATCCTTTCTGTAATATAAAAAAATAAAATCAAATTCAGCGCCGTCGTCCGCCACCAAAAATGGAACCCAGCACGCCACGGACCACCTGGCGCCCAAGCTGCGAGCCAATGGTGCGCGCCGTGCTTGTGGCTATCGTCTCCACGATACCTGCGCGTCGCCCGCCGCGTGGTCCAGTGCTGCCGCCCAGCAACTCGCCCCAGTTAAAGCCGCGGTCAGCTTCAGCCGGCGCTTGTTCCGGCGATGTTGCGGTGCGCGCCTTGAGGATTTCATAGGCCGATTCCCGATCCACCAGCTGTTCATAATGCCCGTACAGCAGGGAAGCGCGAATGATCTGCTGGCGTTCAGCCTCGGTGGCCAGCCCTACCCGACTGCCCGGCGGCACGATCAGGCCGCGCTCCACGGGAAGAGGACGTCCTTTTTCATCCAGAAAGGAGATCAACGCTTCGCCCACACCCATCTCGGTAATGGCCGCTTCCACATTGATTTGCGGATTGGGGCGAAAGGTTTCAGCCGCCGCCCGCACCGCTTTCTGATCACGCGGCGTAAAGGCGCGCAGGGCATGTTGGACACGGTTGCCCAGTTGCCCCAATACCGCATCTGGAATATCCAGTGGATTCTGGCTGACAAAATACACGCCAACCCCCTTGGAGCGGATCAACCGCACCACTTGTTCGATTCTGGACAGCAACGCGGCAGGTGCATCGTTGAACAGCAGATGCGCTTCGTCAAAAAAGAACACCAGCCGGGGTTTTTCCATATCCCCCACTTCGGGTAAATTCTCGAACAACTCGGAAAGCAGCCACAAAAGCAACGTGGCATAAGTGCGCGGTAAGTTGTAAAGCGTTTCTGCCGCCAGGATATTGATTACGCCACGCCCGTCTTCAGCAGTCTGCATCAGATCATCAAAATTGAGCGCAGGCTCGCCAAACAATTGATCGCCGCCCTCATGCTCCAGTTGCAATAACCCGCGCTGAATGGCGCCAACACTGGCAGTGGAGATATTGCCGTATTGCGCACTGTAACTGCTGGCGTTTTCCGCCGCATGCTGCAACATCGCACGCAAATCCTTCATATCCAGCAACAACCAGCCATTGTCATCGGCAATACGGAATACCGCCGTCAGCACCCCGCTTTGGGTATCGTTCAGATTCAGCATGCGTGCCAGCAGCAGCGGCCCCATGTCGGATATCGTCGCTCGCACCGGGTGCCCCTTCTGGCCGAACACATCCCAGAACACCACCGGGCAAGCCGAATAGTTGAAGTCTTCCAGCCCCAGCTCCGCCACACGCGCTTTCACCTTGGCATTATCCCCGCCCGGCTGGGACATACCGGAAAGATCCCCTTTCACATCCGCCATGAACACCGGCACCCCGGCACGTGAAAACTGCTCTGCCAGACTTTGCAGCGTGATGGTCTTGCCCGTACCGGTCGCCCCGGCAATCAGCCCGTGACGGTTGGCCATGCCCGGCAGGATGGCCAGTTCAGTGTTGCCGGATTTAGCGATGAGAAGCGGTTCGGTCATAACAAAATTCCTGAAATCGTTACTCAAAATTCAGTTGAGCGGATAAACGTCACTATACGACACCTGCCACGAACTATCGGGTAATCCGGGTCACAATCGGCAGACGGGAACTCAAAAATGATCAGCATACACGCCAACAACTTTAATATGAACGATCCATCATCCAGGATCTGGATTCTGATTGCTGATATATCAGTCACCATCGTTCTCACCGTAATAAACAGATAATTCTTCCCTTACTCGTTAATTGAGATCAATCGCAAATGCAACAGAATATCTGAAACCTTATTTCTAAATTTCAAGAATGAATAATGAGTTTCGTTATATACCTATTTACAAAAAAATATGTACCACTTGCGGTGCATACTAAACGTTAGGAGTTCCACACATGGGGCGTGCCGGAATTTTTGTCATATTCTTGATTGGCTTCGTTGTTTTCACCCTTATCAAGATGATTTTTGTCGGAACCAAAGCCGCTTACGAAGCTGTATTTGACCCAACAGCAAAAGACGAAAGAGTTAAAGCGTTGATAGCCGATTGTATGCTGCGCGTGAGCCATATCATGCATGAAAAATACACTGGCCAACCAGGTGAGTTATCAATGGCAATTTTGCAACTCACGCCGGCGGTTCAATCAATGATTTTAGAGAAGGGCTATCAAACAAACGCAGCAATAGCCAGAGCTATTGTTTGCGATGCAATTGTAATCGGCGGACATGCAACTCGTGAAGAAGTTGATCGTGCGTAAAGTCAGCTTCCTTCAAGAGGCCTGGAACGAATACACCCAAACACTGGGTAAGCTCATTCCATTACACATCCGCAACCGTCTTTTTACTAACAAGGCGGCATACATTGCTCTTGCAATCGTTGGCATTGAGCTTATTGTGGCACTATCTATCTATTGGCTATGGTTCAGAAATTCCTAACAATTCAATTCAGCCGACGCCCGCAACGGACACGGCTGATTTCAAGCGTTAGATTGCCCGAGGAGAACCCTTGAAGTTAAGAAAAGGCAAGACCAAATCCATTCTCGGTGCCTCAATTGATTCTGCACTGCTTGCAGTAGAAATATACAATAAGCCGCGAACGACTTTCCGAAGCGAAGGCTTCATTGCCATGATGATAATGGCGTGGACCCGCCTGTTTCATGCACACTTCCACACAACCATTGGCGACAAATACTACTACAAGAAAAAGAATGGTCGATTCGATATTGTTGACGGAGAAAGGAAGGCTTGGGAGCTATCAGCCTGCATAAAGGAGCATGGAACCCTAGATAAGGCTGTTGAACGCAATCTTAACTTCTTTATCAAGCTGAGGAATAAAATTGAACATAGACACATCGAGAAAAGGGAGGTAGACACTCAAATCTTCGGCGAGTGTCAATCGCTGCTTTTTAACTATGAAAGTCAGCTTATTAAGTTCTTTGGCGATAACTACTCTATAAATGAGGCACTCGTTTATAGTTTACAGTTCTCACAAATCAGAACTGAGCAACAGGAGTTGGCTAGCAGATCTGCACTGTCAAGAGATTTGGCAGACATCATGTCGTTTATTGCGAAGTACAGGGACTCTCTTGATGATGATACATACAACTCTCTGCAGTACAGCGTCAAACTTATTCAGATACCGAAGATATCGAATACAAACCGTGCAGATGCGGCGATTGAGTTTGTGCGTTGGGACGCATTGAATCAAGAAGACCGGAATGCATACGAGAAACTATCCGTAATCATTAAGGATAAAACTGTGCGGGTAGAAGCGGCGAATCTTGGACGACTTAAGCCTTCTGACGTCGTTCGAAAAGTCAATGAGGCCCTTAACGGTGTTGTGAAGATGACTTCCAATCTTCACGTTGAGCTATACAAACTATTTTCAGTGAGGCCGCCCAGCGGAGCGGATGACCCATTTGAGACGGTGGCGGAGTTCTGTCTGTATGACGAAGCCCATAGTGATTACGTCTATCAAGAGGCATGGGTAGTATTCCTTGTTCACTTCATGCAAGCCGGCGGCTTCGCGCCGACAGATATCCGGAAAATGGTACGTGAAGGAAAGAAACTTGATGTGAACGAGTATAGGTCGTGATTAATTGTAAGCGAAGAGAAGAAAGAGGAAAAATTTAACAAAAAGTGGCAGCCGACACCTTCGCCCCCGGAGAAAATGGTGGCCTATCTCAAATCCTATTTTGAAGAAGCGGATAAAGGTACCGAGATTTCTTTATCTCTTGACTAACACTCCTACACATACTGTCCAGCCACGTACCCTGAGGACCAGGCCCACTGGAAGTTGAAGCCGCCGAGGTGGCCGGTGACATCGACTACTTCGCCGATAAAGAACAGACCGGGTTGTTTGTTTGCTGCCATAGTCTGCGAGGAGAGTTCACGGGTATCCACGCCGCCACGCGTTACTTCTGCGGTTCGATACCCTTCGGAACCAACCGGTTTAATCTGCCAGGCGTTGACCGCACTGGCCAGCACTACGAGCCGGGCATCGGATAAATTGGCCAATGGCCCACTGTCGTTGTGTTCATCGCAAACAGTTTGAGCCAGCCGTCTGGGCAGGATTTCCGCCAGTGCGTTGCTGATATGCAGTTTGGGCTGGCTTTGTTTTTGCGCTTTCAGGAATGCGAGCACATCCGTACCCGGCGCTAGATTGATCACAATCGGTTCGCCCTCTTCCCAATACGACGAGATTTGCAAAATGGAGGGGCCGCTCAGTCCCCGGTGGGTAAACAGCAAGCCTTCGGCAAAGCCCTGTTTGCCGAAACGCACTTCCGCCTCGACTGATAGCCCGCTCAACGCCTGACAGCGCTCCCGCAACGCGCCATCGAATACCAGCGGCACCAGCGCCGGGCGCGGCGGGATGATATTCAATCCGAATTGTTTGGCCACCTGATAGCCGAAAGGGGTCGCGCCGATCTTGGGAATCGAAAGCCCACCCGTCGCGATCACCAACGAAGCGCAAGTCTGTTCGCCTTGGCTGGTGTTGAGCTGATAACCGCCTGCAATGGTTTCGATGGCATGCACCTGCACCGGGTTTGCCAGTTTTACGCCTGCATCCTGCGCTTCTGTCAGCAGCATAGCGATGATCTGTTTGGCGGAATCATCACAAAACAGCTGCCCCAGCTTTTTTTCATGAAAAGCGATGCCGTGTCTGCGCACCAGCGCAATGAAATCCAGCGGGGTATAGCGCCTGAGTGCCGATTTGCAGAAATGCGGATTTTGCGAGAGGTAACACTGGGGTTGAGTATGCAGATTGGTGAAATTGCAGCGCCCGCCGCCGGAAATGCGGATTTTCTCGGCTATTTTGGTGCTATGGTCGATCAGCCACACCTTGCGCCCACGCTTGCCCGCCTCGATGGCACACATCAACCCGGCCGCACCTGCACCGATGATGATCACATCAAAGGAATGGGCCATATGTAAAATCTGATCCGGCCATGCCTGCCGTATCCGGAGGCATATGCGGAAATTACTCTTTCAAGCGGATATCAATTTTGCCGTCAGTCACCTGAATGTGTTCAACGCCTTCAGCGAAAGATTGCCAGAACCCGGGGTCCATACCAAATTCACTGACCAGGTCAATATTCTTCAACCCGCCCAGCCAGGCATTGGGAATGGGAACGCCCATGATACTGACACCCTTGAGGATGATGACGGGCCTATCGTTGCGATAAGCCATGCCGAGGCCGGCGTTCAGCCGTAGCGTTTTGCCGCCCAGCACTGGAAAATCTTCCTCCAGTGGCAACAGCAGTTTTGCACTGACGAGATTGTCGTCAAAATCAATCGCCAGTTTTTGTGCGAGATCGGTATTTTTGGCCAGCAATGCATTCACTTCCCGCTCAGTGAAACTGATTTCACGCTTTGCGCCCTGTTCGGAATACCTCTCCGGTTTCAGGAAACCATCCTTGCCGATCTCAGCTTGATATTTATTGTTCTGGCTTACCTGCTGCTTTGTTTGGGGTGAAGCAAACGGGAAATCCAAACCAATTGATTGCAGCTTCTGCTGCAATGTCTTCTCCTCCCGTTGACTCAACTCAACCGGTTCAAAGGACGAAACAAAAATATACCTTGTGAGCACCCAGTAAGTTCCAGCTACGGTCAATACGATTGTGGCCAGAATAATCAGCAATACATGCGGTAAACGCATGGTGGTATTTTTATCCATATTTTCAGTTGAATTCATCTGTATCCGGGAAAGCGGTTTGACAGGAAATTATACCGGGGCAACGCCAGAAGATAACGCTGAAAATCAGATAGCAGCATCATCACTGTTGTCCGGCTGGTTACGCACTTCAATAAATACATCCATCTGCTGCCCTACGTAGACAGGCAATTGCTTGCGATCAAAACTGTAAAGTGCCTGCAATACGCGTGTATCAACCTGCTCGGTGCTGTCGCCAGTGAGGGATTGCTTGGGAATGACGTAAGGCTCTACATACGCTGGTGTTAGTTCAACACTGAAATCCCGGTTTCCCCGCAGGTAGGCCACGGCTCTGCTGTGCCGATCAAAACGCCAGGCATCGTTTTCGTCAATATCCACCCGTACATGCAATTGATCCAGATTACCCATCAGCATCAGCGGAGTGGTCAGAAAGCCCGCCTGGGCGAATTCGCCTGGACGAATATTGACTTGCAGAATCTGGCCGCTCACCGGTGCTCGAACAATCAGCAGATCTAGCGTGGTCTGCGTGCTGGCCAGTTGAGCCTCCGCTTGTTGTATAGCAGTTTCCGCGCTGTTCAGCCGGGTTTTACTGATGCGCAGAGTATTATGCCGCCTGAGTACTTCCTCGCTGCTGACAGCGCGCTGATCGGCAAGAGATTCAACCAGATCACTCAGCGATTTGCTGTCCCTGAGCATGGCTCTGGCCTCTATCAGGCCGGCTCTGACTCTGGCGAGATCCGCCTTTTTGACGGCGAGTTCCGCACGCGCTTCACGATCATCCAGATAAAAAAGGGGCGTCCCTGCCTCAACCTGATCTCCCACTTCAACTGCAACCCGGGTAACAAGCCCGGATAACGCGGTACCAATAGAAATATTCCGGCTTTTTGCCTCGACAATACCTGCTCCCGCAATAAATGATTTGTAAGGCGAAGCAGCCGGCTCAGCCGCGACAGGCGCTATCGGAAGCGGCTGATTGCTGCTGACGATCGTATAGGATGCGAACAGAAATCCGCTGATTGCCAATATGGGCAGGGTATGTCTGATTTGCATGATGATTTTTTATGGATGCTTCCAGAAACCGATTTTCCTGGCGAATCGCAGCGTCGTGCGGTGCTCACCCCCCCGCCCAGCCCTCTGATATGATCCGCCATTCACCCCATGCAGCTTATACATTTCATCCCGCATGGCCGGATTCCAGAAGAAGCTCTGATTACATAAAAATAACATATATTCAATTGGTTACTGAAGATTTTTCTATTCTCAGGATACGACCGTCATCCATCTCGGCAGTACGGTCGGCAAAATCGAAAATCCGGGCATCATGCGTAACAATAACCAATGCCCGGTTTTTTTGCAGCACGGTACGCTTCAGCAATTGCATGACTGTTTGTCCGGTTTCATGATCCAGCGCACTGGTCGGTTCATCGCAAACAATCAGCCCGGGATCGTGAATCAGTGCCCGGGCAATTGCCACGCGCTGTTGCTGTCCCCCGGATAGCTGGGAGGGCAGGAAAGTGGTGCGATCACCGAGACCGACCTGTTCCAGGATATGTTCTGCTCTACGCTCAGCCTCGGCACGCCTGACACCATTGATGAGTAGCGGCACCGACACATTTTCAGCCACTGTAAGCGACGGCAGCAAATTAAACGCCTGAAAAACAAAACCAATGTGGCTGGCTCTGAACTTTAGCTTTTCCTGATCCGACATGGCAGCCAGATCTTTACCAAATACCTCGCAGCTTCCTTCATCCTGATCAAGAATACCGGCGATAACTGAGATCAGGGTGGTTTTTCCACATCCGGACGGACCTACCAGCATCATGAGTTCACCGGTTGCAATATCCAGATCAATACCGCCAAGCGCGGTCACTTTCTGGCCACCGGTACCGTAGATTTTAACGACATTCCGGCAGCGTACTGCCAGCACATCGGCACCCATCAATTCTTGAAAACAACAGCAGGTTCCAGACGAATCACCTTGAGTATGCTGATGATTGCAGCAAATACGCAGATAAGACTGATGCCCACTCCACTGAAAACCAGCAACTGCCAGGTAAATTTAAACGCAAGGATGGTGTCACTCATGAAATAGCCAAACAGCGCGGTCGAGCCCACACCCAGCCCGTAACCGACGGCTCCCACCAGCACCGCCTGAAGCAGAATCATTTGCAGCAAAACCCGGTTGCTGGTTCCCATGGCTTTCAATACACCAAACTGGCGCAGATTATCCAGCGTGAAGTTGTAAAAAGTCTGGCCGGCAATCGCAGCGCCCACCATGAACCCCAGCAGCACCGAAATCCCGAAATTAATTGGAATACCTGTGTTTTTCATGAAATAGTCATAAGTCAGATCCATAAATTCCTTGCGGGTGTAGGCAGCCAGGCCGGTAGATTCACGTATGCGACGGGTCAGCACAGACAAATCCTGCCCCGGTTTTGCCTTGACCAGAATAAAGGAAAGCAGCTTGCGCTCCCGTGGCGCATAACTTTTTGCCCTCGAATAGGTTGTATAGATAATGGGCTGCGCCTGGAACGTACGGGAGACTTTCGCGATGCCAACAACAATCGCCCTGTGATCATTCACTTCCAGACTGTCACCCACTTTGATGGGCACCGACTTCCCATCCGGCTCACGCGAAGGCCTTGCAAGTTTGTCCCGTGCGCCATCAATATCGACAATAACACCATCACTGCGACGCAAATCCTCGATGCTGCCTTCCAGCATGACAGGCGGTCCGCCGATGAGCGTAGCATCATCCAGCCCGACAACAAAACAGCTCTGGAACGTGCCATTCGCCAAACGCACTCTCAATAAGCCCTTGTACATCGGTGTTGCCCATTCCACTCCGGACACGCCCCGCACCCGGTAGAGCTCGGTATCCTGCAAGGGTTTGATGTCATCAACAAATTGCACCTTGGAATCCATCACCCAGATATCCGGCAGGCTCACGTCTGTTATGAAACTGTAGGTACGGGTCATCAGACCGATAAAAATAGCAGGCTGCTGCGTCATGATCAGTGAGGCAAAAGTCAGCCCCATAATAATGCCAAGATATTTGCCCCGATCCCCCGTCAGCATTTTCAATGCGATGTGATACATGATGTGTCCTTAATGCCGGGAGGAGCATCTCTCCAGTTTCTGGAAAACAAAAAAAAACACCACCCCCACTACAATGTATTATGACTACAGATGAACAAAATAACAGTTTTCTGATCGTAACCACAGACATCTATCCAGCGCATGCAACGGGTAGCGCAATTCATGATGCCTGTCAGTCCATTCTTAAAACATATACAGGAGGCTGCCATGACTGTCAGTGAAATTTGCAACCGGGAAGTCAAAGTCATTCAACGCAACGAGTCCGTGCGGGAGGCAGCCAGACTGATGCGTCAGCATCATGTTGGTGCGCTTGTCGTAACTGAAACACAGAATAACCGCGTAGTACCGGTCGGGGTCATCACCGATCGCGATCTGGTAGTGGAAGTTCTGGCCACCGGACTGGATAAAGAAGCAATTACCGTCGGCGATATCATGGCGCAGGAACTGTTTGCCGTAAAAGAAAATACTGCCATACACGATGCAATCAACTTCATGCGCCGCAAAACTATCCGCCGTCTGCCAATTGTCAATGATACTGGCGAGCTGGTCGGGATCATCACAACAGACGATGTTATGGAAATACTATCGGAAGAAATGCTTGATCTCACAAAATTGATCCGCTGGGAGCAAAAGAAAGAAGAGCGACATCGCTCCTGACCGGTTTTTATCAGCGATGAGTCAGTACAAACCGGCATCAACACCGCAGATAATGATCTGATACTGCTTGCTTCCTATACGCTCTCTTGAAATTTCGCTGAAGCGCTCAATATTGAGATCAGTCCACAATTCCTGAGAGGAAGTACCATGGAACACACCGCAACTCCGCTTGAACTGCCCGCCGACGTCATCGCTCTGGTGCCGATGCGCAATGTTGTACTGTTTCCACATGTCGTTATGCCCGTCACGGTGGGTCGGGCACGGTCAATTGCGTCGATTCAGCATGTTCTGCAATCAAAGACGCCCGTTGGCATTGTGCTGCAGAAAGATCCTGCAATTGAAGAACCCGGACTGGATGCGCTTTGCGAGGTAGGTACCATTGCCAACGTAGTACGCCACATCATATCCGAAGGAGGTACACATCATGCAATCTGCCTGGGCGTTGAACGCTTCCGGATCAAAGAACTGGTTGAAGGCTATCCTTTCATTGCTGCACGGATAGAACGTATCCCGGAACTCACACCAGACACCACGCAAGTAGAAGCACTCACGTTGCAACTGCGTGAGCGGGCAATGGAAGTGCTGTCACTGCTGCCCGGCGTACCCGCCGAACTGGCACATGCTCTGCAGGCAACACGCGCACCGGCTGATCTGGCCGATATCACTGCCAGCCTGCTCGATACCGAAGTAGCCGAAAAACAAGCGCTGCTGGAAACAATCGATATTGAAGAACGTTTGCATAAGGTATTGCAAATCCTGGCACGGCGCATCGAAGTCCTGCGACTTTCCCAGGAAATCGGCGAGCGTACCAAGGAGCAGATGGAAGATCGTGAACGCAAATTTTTGTTACGTGAGCAATTGAAAGCCATCCAGAAAGAACTGGGTGAAGACGGTGAAAATGAACAGGAAATTATCGAACTGGATGAAGCCATTGCTGCTGCCGGCATGCCGGAAGATATCGAGCAGCAAACCCGCAAGGAATTGCAGCGATTACAGCGGATGCCTGCTGCATCCAGCGAATTTTCCATGCTGCACACTTACCTGGAATGGATGACAGAATTGCCATGGCGGTTACCGGAAGAAATACCGATCGACCTGGATGCTGCACGTTCAATTCTGGAAGCGGATCACTTTGGATTGGAGCGAATCAAGCAGCGCATCATTGAATTTCTTGCCGTGCAGAAACTGAAGCCGCAAGGTCGTGCACCGATTCTGTGCTTTGTTGGCCCGCCTGGTGTGGGAAAAACATCGCTCGGACAAAGTATTGCACGCGCACTACAGCGCCCGTTTGTCCGGGTATCGCTGGGTGGCGTACATGACGAAGCGGAAATGCGTGGCCATCGTCGCACCTATGTGGGCGCCCTTCCGGGCAATATTGTGCAGAATCTGCGCAAGGCCGGTGCACGCAACTGCGTGATGATGCTGGACGAAATCGATAAGATGACCGCCAGTGCACATGGAGATCCATCGGCAGCATTACTGGAAATTCTTGATCCGGAACAGAACGCAACGTTCCGCGATAACTATCTGGGTGTCCCGTTTGATTTGAGCCGGGTGGTGTTTATCGCCACAGCCAATGTGATCGATCAGGTTGTGCCACCGGTGCGCGATCGTATGGAAATTATTGATCTGCCGGGCTATACCCCGGAAGAAAAATTGCAGATCGCACAGCGCTATCTGGTGCAGCGGCAAAGCGAGGCCAACGGTCTGCAACCGGATCAGTGCATATTGTTGCCCGAAGCCTTGCAAAGTATTATTTCCGACTACACACGTGAAGCAGGAGTACGCCAACTCGAACGTGAAATTGGCCGGATCATGCGCCATGCTGCCTTGAAAGTCGCACAAGGCGAACAACAACCGGTGCAAATCAATGCAAACAATCTGGCAGATATCCTGGGACCTGGAAAATATGAACATGAACTCGCGCTGCACACGGGCCTGCCCGGGGTTGCAACCGGCCTGGCGTGGACACCGGTGGGTGGCGACATCCTATTTATCGAGGCAACACGCGTAAATGGCAGCGGCCGCCTGATCCTGACCGGGCAGCTCGGTGATGTGATGAAGGAAAGTGCCCAGGCAGCCCTCACGCTGGTCAAATCGCGCGCCAGCGATTTGAACATTCCGGCCTCAATGTTCGACGGTATCGACGTGCATCTGCATGTACCCGCCGGAGCCATCCCTAAAGATGGACCAAGTGCCGGGGTAGCAATGTTTACCGCGCTGGCTTCGCTGTTTACCAATCAACCGGTACGACATGATGTAGCGATGACAGGAGAAATCAGTCTGCGCGGCCTGGTTCTGCCGGTCGGCGGGATCAAGGAAAAAATACTGGCAGCACAACGTGCCGGAATTCAGGTCGTACTGCTACCTGCCCGTAACCAGAAGGATCTGCACGATGTTCCCGAAGCAACGCGCACAGCCATGCAGTTTATTTTTATGGAAACGGCAGATGATGCCATCCGGGCAGCTCTGGATGTTTCCACGGAACCATGATCAAATCAAAGACAGGCAGGAGTTGTGCTTCTGCCTGTTGATGAATGAGATAAACAGCGACCTGCTTGCGCAAAGCCGTAGCGTTGGTAATGGCTGGATATTGCAATCGCTGATGACAGTACGATGCAGCCGTCGTTCCTGTCCATACTTCTTGCCCACGTCGCTATCGGAACAGATAGCAGAAATGGCTTTTTAATGTTAAGCCCAAATCGTCTCCACGCTAGAAAGGGACGAGTCTTCTGCAACCATACAAAAGCGGAACGGAGTTCAACTTTCGTTTTCGTATTATTCAATTAACGTGTCGATCAGATCGGTACTCACATTGACCAGTCGTGCCCAGTTGGCCTCGCCCCAGCTCCAGCCCCGATTGATATCAAAATTCACCATACGTGTAGCAGTAACGTCAATAAATATGCCGCTTGTTTGTGCCATTCCATGTACCGCCACCTCCCCTTTGGGCAGCAAAGGCAGCGCATCAATCGCCGTGCCAGGCGTAAGCACCTCAGTGGACAAGACCAGAAGAATCTTGGAGGTCGGTTGAAAAAAATTGGTCTGCTTGCCATAGAGTGGTTCCGCGAAGAAAGACGTCGGATCGTCAGTTTGTGTACCTTCATTCAATACGGCTCTCTGCGCAAGACCTGCCACGAAAGTAGCAGAGCCTGTATTGTCAACAGACATGAAACCGATCCGCCCCTGCACCACCTGGCCGATACCGGCTTGATCCACTATCAGGCACTGTCCCAAATCAACGGATGCCGTGAATCCCATAAAAATCCGCTGCCCTGGCCCAAGATCTGAATTCGAGGTATAGACATGGTAACCGTCTTCCAGGGCGACCATCGTCCGTGTCGAGTATGCCGTTGTTGCCAGCCACAGCACTGGCAGTACTGCCTGGTTTTCGGTACGGGTTGCCCGAAACCCATACAAGCGATAACCTCCGTTTTGAAGCGCTAAAACGGTGTCTTGTTCCATTGTGACGATAACAGCTTCGGTCATGGTTAGGATTGTAAACCTCAACGAAATGCAAAACCCCGCTCATGGCAACGGAGAGATATGATCGGTCTCCGTTACCATGAGCGGGCTGAAAAATCGGTCTCAGACTACCACGCCGCAAGAGCAGCCAAGGCTCGTTTTTCTAGCGCCGCGCTAGACTCAATCAACAGTGGCACAAGGTCGGCATTAGCTGGGATTATCTGCCCCCAGGTGCTTCCGCCCCAGCTCCATCCCTTGTTAATGTCATACGACACTTCACGCGAGGTCTCACCAGTCAAGTCGAACAGGCCACCAGGGCTGTAAGCTTTGTAAATCACGGTCCCGGTATTGAGCGTATTTGTGGCAAACATCAGCAATACTTTCTGGATGGGAGCCATGATGTTGAGATTGTTGCCATACTGGGGAAACGCGCACAATGGAGAGTCCTTACCTTCTACCTTCTGCGATATGCCGCTGGTGAACTGGGTCTGTGTTTGGTTTAGAATAGATATAGCCCCGCTGGTGCCATCCTGTACCACCTCGCCGATCCCTTTATCGCTCGTAATGTTGAACGTCTGCCCCAGCATCACATCATAGGCAGCACTCGCCTTGATCTGGCCATTGGGCACCAGTTCGCTAGTAGAAGAATAAGCCTGATACTGTTCGGTCCAAGTGATTTCTGTCGAAGCTGAAAAGGTCTCTGTTTTAAACCACACTGTTGGGGCACCACCTTTCTGTGTACTCTGGACTCCTTTAAAGGCATACAGGAAAAAACCGCCTTTTTCCAAGCCGCGGACTGTTTCTTCATTCATGTTTACCGAAATAGCATAGGGTGTTGCTACCAGTTCCGTCGAGGTGTTAACGGCTAAATTGCGTGCCTTCTCGAAAGACGCAGTCCCGCCCGTACTTGCCCCAGCTCTGCAAGTGTAAAAATCACCAACTGATTGTTGCCCTTGTCTGATCTGGTAGGTTTTCCCATTGCTAACTGAACCCCAAGTGATATTTACATCAAATACGTTCTGATTATTGAGAGTTCCGTCTCCATCGGCTGTTTTGTTGCTCCACTCTTCCTTCACTTTACTGTATATATGCAGCTTACTCATGATAATTACCTCAAATATGAAATGTTTTCTTAATTCAATCGAAAGATTTATCCTTCGATCCCTATCGGCACGCCACTCATGTTCATATCGACATGCCTTGAGCCAAATACTATCTGGTACCAAGTTATCGCGATGTCGAGTAGTCGCCCTACAAACGTGTCCGTAAAACAGCCTACAGGCATGACCGCACCTCCGCGTCTCATTCCACCATCCCCGCACGAATTGCATAACGCACCACGTCAACCACGTTATGTGCTTGCAGCTTATCCATTAACCGGTTGCGGTAAGTATCTACCGTCCGTGGACTAATCTCGATGATGCGAGCAATCTCCTTGCCACTCTTCCCCAAGGCGATCAGCCGAACCACCTCTCGCTCCCTGGGTGAAAGACCCACGGTCGCTATGCCCAGCCGTTGACGCTCACGGAGTTTGGCACGGATAGTGGCAGATAAAAAAGTACCACCGGCGACCACGGTATGCAGAGCGGTTAGTAAATCCTCGAAAGAGTTGTTTTTGAGAACGTAACCGAAAACACCCGCTTCTTGAGCATCAATAGCAACGATCGGATCTTCCAGAGCAGTCAGCAGGATTACTTGGGTTGCAAGATCTGAAAAACAGATCTTGCGGCTGACTTCGATGCCATTCATCTCTGGCATGTGAATATCTACTATGGCAATATCAGGCTTGAGCCTTTTGGTCAGCTCCCATGCCTTCCGGCCATTGCCGGTCTGGGCTATGAGGGTGATTTCTTTCGTGTTATTCAGAAGAGCCGCCAAGCCTTGACGAAATATTTCATGTTTGTCAGCGCATATAACCTTTATAGGCATGTGTAATCTTTCCTGAAATGGACAACTTGCAAAAGTCCATCAGCAAAGGTTCACTCAAATAAACCGATAAGTATTGTCTTGTTCCATTCATCACAACCCATCTACGTCCAGAACATAGTCAAATCTGATGTACAGAGAACCAAGCGGTTACCTGTTTATGATCTCCATTTTGTTATTTCACGCCATTGGCGAACTTAACGCCGAAGATGACATCCGCCAGGAGCTTGCAGCCTCTTAATCGGAATCATTTTTCCTATGCGATTTCCATCGGCTTGAACACTATGGTTAATGTTGTGGTTCTGCTTCCACAATCTTTAATCCAGATTTTAATGATTGATAACAGAAACAGGCTTTGCCAGAGACAGTAAAGAAGCTGTCAAAATCTGGCTTTTGAATACAATACCCACAGATAATTCTTGTACTGGATGGTGTGGAACCGTCTTCTTTAGTGATGACTACCAAGTCGATGCTGGTATCAGCTTTTTTGGTTATCCCTGCTTACATTCCGTAATGCTCAACCCATGCACATAGGTCAGCACTTCGATATAGCGCGCTTTATAAAAAGCTCTGCCTGAAAATAGCGAATCATCCGCTTCCCGAAACTGATGTCCTGATCCCGTACTGTTAGATAGTGTAGTCATGAGATCAAAAACATGAGGCTCTTTTAAAAAACAAAAGGATTTCATATGACACAATCACATCACAGACATGATATTTCGGATAAGGTATGGGCATTGCTTGAGCGCTATTTACCAGGGCGCGAAGGAGTATGCACGGAACGCTTGCCTTTCGGATCCATCAAAAACTCACGAATATTTGCAAGGAATCAAGGCGTTACTCTCTCATTTCCGGTAAATCCGGGTCAGAAAAACGTGAGATTTAATTCACCAAATCAATAGGTTAGGAGTTGTTCAGAATGGACTGCTTCCCTGCTTAATCAGAGTCTCTGATCATTACTTCTCGGAGTACAGATCTTATTGAGCAATGCAATAGCAGAAAGCGGCTTCTCATTACGGTGCACCTTTCCCTTTCTGGCCTGATCATATATTTTCTGAATTTCCAATGTATCTCCTTTTACCCGGGCCTGAACGGTGTAAGCATCAAATCTGAAGTGTGTATTGAAATCGATCCAGTCGAGAGACACGCTGAACTCCCCTCCCCGAAAAACCGGCGCAGTATCAAAATCCGTCAGGTGTGCATTTTTCCTGAATTTGCCAAGGACTGGAGATTCATCATTATTTCCGGTTTGAGGTAAGCGCTCATATACCAGCATCGGGCTGTCTTGATCCTTATTGACGGGCAAGAGAAGCACATAAGCTTTTCCGTGCATGATATGAAGAAGCAGATAATCACTGTTGTCTCCCTGGGCGCGTTCTCCCCGCGTTTTAACCTGGAATACAAGATGACTGTTATCCGGCGAAATATCTGCTGTCACACGCAAAATATCCAGCTCGGGTGAGATGGATTTATCCATAAAAGAGACGACCACCCGGGGATCCGGATCTATTTTCATGCCGAATACAAATCCCGTCGCCATTAACAGTACCACTGATACCAAAATTCTATTCATGATTTGAATAACTCCCTGTTGTCGCGAAAGATTCTGGCTACATCGGGCGCATCCTTCAGGGCATCGAAAATCACCCTGATTCTTCCTGCCGGATCAATCAGGAAAGCGGTGGTACTGTGATCAACCTGATAATTGGTCTGATTGCCTGCATTTTTTGTATAGAAGATAACCTCCACTTCGAAGGCATTCTTGAAACGCTCGAGCTCTTCTCCTTCAAAACGCAAGTAAGTAATACCGGCACCAAAGCTTTTCGTATAGTCGGATAAAATCGATGCTGTATCTCTGTCCGGGTCGATCGTGACGAAAATCCCACTGATATCGATCTGCTCAGCAGTTGCCGTTTTAATCAGCATGGATAAATTGGCGAGTGACATTGGGCAGATATCTTTGCAATGAGTAAAACCAAAAACAACCAGTTTCCATTGGCTGGCACTGATTGTATTTACCTGCTCCAAGTGAGCAACTGTTTCAGCCTGTAATGCCACCGGACGGGACAGTGTAATGGTCGCCGCTCTGATATCGGCTTGTACAACAGCAAGGAGTACGATAATAACGAATGAAAAACAATGGCGTTGAAACATACCTAATCTTGTATTGTCTGCTTCTTTCATGAATCATCCTGAACTGTTTCGTGTACTGCATATTGTTAGCTGACCTGTCTTCTTTTGTCTGATAAATCCCAGACAGAAGAAGACAGGTCAGAACTGCTGCACTGATGATTAGCGAAGACCGCCGGCGGTATGGATACCATGTGGTTTGATCAGGCCATCATTTGGTCCCCAGACTCTGACGACAGTATCTGTCTCTGTATCGATTTTAAGTACATAACCTGAAACCCAGCTTGCCACAATCAGATAACGATGATCCGGAGTGGGACTGATTGTGTGTGCCACTGCATACCCGGTAGGCAATTCCCGGCCAGGCTTAAGTCTTTTCAAAAACCGCGGTTTATAACGATCAGTCAGATCAAATACAGAAATATATCCATCATTGGCAAACGTATAATCAAGCGAATCTTCTTCCGCAATATAAAGTTTACCGTTAACTACCGCTATGTCAGAAGGGGAACGAAAAACCCCATTTCCATTAGAATTGTTAGTATTTTTAAGAATCCTTACCGCTGTTCCCTCAAGTGTATCAAGCAACCATATACTAGGCGGGATAATCTGACTGGTAGTAGCAGGTGTAAGTGAGGTTTTATCAAACTGCATGGAAGCAGTCAGAGCATAACGCTCATCCAGCCAGTATACAAAATGAGTAAACGCTGCATGGTGCTTTTCATTACCCAGCTTGATCTGGCCTATCGTTTGCAGCTCACCCGTTTCTCTGTTGGGTTTGTAAACATCGATAACACTGTTATCAAAAAAATATCCGGTTCCAAGACCAATGGTTCCGGATTTATTGAAGTTAATACCATGTGTTTGTTCCGTATAACCGGGGATAACAATAGGATCCACCCCGCTTACGAATTCATTTGTTTTATGGTTGACAACACGCACCCTGTCTGAAGTGAGCTCAGTCAGATAAATAAAATCTGAATAGGGTAACAGTGTGGGGCCATGTATCTGAGTTGTCCCTCTGCCCACCAGCCAGTTGGGAATTGCCTGAACGTTGTTGACCGGTTCAACAAACGGAAATTCTGTGGGAGTTCCAGGGCTATCCGCTGCAATTACTGCTTCTACAGCAAGTGAGGCTGCTCCTGCATCCCAGTCAATATTATTCACCTTCAGAATGATAATGTAGGCGGAATGTTCTGCTGTATTATCAGATGTAATAAAAATCTTATCCCCTTCCGGAAACACAAGCGTGTGTTGTAAGGGAACAGTCCCGGGCCAGCCAGCGAGATCCGTCGGATCAACGATAATCAGCTTGTCATTCACATAATTGAACAGATAAACCATCCCGGAGTGATAGTCTATTGCAGTTGCTACCGGCTGTAGATAGCTGTTATAAACATCAGGATACTGATACGTCGGTAATGCTGCCGGGTGATTGTCTTCAGCAAGAATCGCGCTGGAGGATAATGAGAACACGCATGCTGCCGCCAATGAAACATCCCTGAACCATTTTTTCTTCAAATTCATTTAATGACCTCTACAGTTAAACTATTTATTTAAATAGATGAACACTCGAATGACCGGCACTAATCACTCAAATTATCCACGTGGCATATTACCAGACTGCCGCATGTCCGTGATTAATTCCGTATCAACCGCGTCAACAGGGTTACACCAAAAAATAACTCCCTTCAGATCCGGAAAACCCGGGAATGTATTCCACTTCCGGTCGGAGCGGGAACAACGGCATTTAAACTGAACTATTTAGTAGTTTTTATATTTAGTATAAAAAATAGAATATCGTCATTGATAAAGTGATTTTTAGTCATACGGATCAATGAGTTAATCTGTCATTACATTGAAGAGTTGCAAGATATCTGTTTTTACATTGCACTACTGCAATAAACGCTCTGAACAATTGAAGATGAATTTTGCGTTGTGAAGTCATGCGGTAACCATACAACTGATCGAGTATGATGTGACTCTGTTTCCCCAGCGAAATGCGCAATGAGGGGCGATCGGAGTTGAAACCGGATCCTGTTCGTACGGCAGCATTACGAGATCGCATACTGGCTACAGACTTGCCGATCTCAAACCTTGTTCTGTTAGTCACAGTTATTTCTGGCCGAAAATCGTGCTGAATGCGGGTGGGTTCAGTTCTAAATCCAAGCCGTTACATTTATGTTATAACCAGCGTACCAATACTCCCTCTGACAAGGGATCTGATTTTCTTTATATACGATCACCATGAAACCCACGTTCACCCTACTTTTCCTTGGTTTTCTTTTTGCCACAATTACATCTTGCACACCGCTATCAACACCCAACCCCAAGGTTTCAGTTATCAGTTCAGTGGCTTTTGTTTCAGATTCCGGGCAGGCAATACAGGCAGTTTACCGGGATGATGATACGGTAATGCTTACCTTCCCGGATGGCAGAACAGAGATGCTCAATCTTGCGGTTTCCGCATCAGGCGCACGTTATGTTTCCGGCGAAAATGAATGGTGGGAGCATCAGGGGAGAGCCAGTTATTCTGTCAAGGGTGAACTGGTGTTCATGGGCAAGTTACAGCATCAATCTGATAACTGACGAATAATTCTATTTACAAATTCAAGAATGACACGAAGGCGAGCCGCAGACAGGCTAAATAATACGGCAAGGTGAGACCGACAAAGTCAGCCTTAATCTAGAAATGGAATAACCGGGCGAACGCCCGGTTTAAAAGAAGTATATTACAGTGCTTCAAATACACCAGCAGCGCCCATTCCACCGCCAACGCACATGGTCACCATACCGTATTTGAGTGAATGACGTCGTAAACCGCTCAGCAATGTTGCTACCCGAATAGCGCCGGTTGCGCCCAGCGGATGTCCCAGAGCAATTGCGCCCCCCAGCGGATTAACCTTCGCTCGATCCAGTCCGAGATCATTGATTACCGCCAGGCTTTGCGCAGCAAATGCCTCGTTCAGTTCGATCCAGTCGAGTTCATCCTGTCGGACTCCAGTCTGTTGCAGCACTTTGGGAATTGCCCTGACAGGGCCTATCCCCATGATTTCCGGAGGCACACCCGCCACCGTATAGCCAACAAATCGACCGATCGGTGTCAGATTGAAACGTTGCAATGCTGCTTCGCTTGCCACCACCACAGCACCTGCTCCGTCCGACATCTGTGAGCTGTTACCAGCAGTTACGGATCCCCGGGCGGCAAACACCGGGCGTAACCGGGCAAGTGCTTCCGGGCTGGTATCTGCCCGGGGGCCTTCGTCAGTATCCCGGACAACAGACGCATTGTGGATTTCATGCGTATTCAGATCTGGCCGGTTTTCCTGAACAGGATAAGGCGAAATTTCGTCTCTGAACTCTCCCTGCTCAATAGCACGCAGCGCCCGGTGATGACTCTCCAGAGCAAATACATCCTGTTCCTCCCGGCTGATTTTCCACTGCTCCGCCACTTTTTCCGCCGTAATTCCCATGCCGTAGGCAATCGCCACCTGTTCACTGCCTTGTTTGAACAGCGCCGGATTCATCGCGACCTTGTTCCCCATCATCGGCACCATACTCATGCTTTCAGTCCCGCCGGCGATCATTACATCCGCTTCTCCCAGCCGGATCCGGTCGGCCGCCATGGCAACGGCCTGCAGACCGGAAGCACAAAATCGGTTGATCGTCACCCCCGGCACGCTGACCGGCAGACCGGCCAGCAGCAATGCCACACGTGCGACATTGATCCCTTGCTCCGCTTCCGGCATGGCGCAACCAACGATCACATCCTCGACGGCTGCCGGATCAAGCCCTTCACACTGTTTCAATGCTGACCGCAGTACATGCACCAGCAAATCATCCGGCCGCACATCCTTGAACATACCGCGTGGCGCCTTACCTACCGGCGAACGTGTAGCAGCTACGATATAAGCATCCTGCACCTGTCTGGTCATGCGCTCCTCCTTCTATCCTTGAATTTGTGTTGCATCGCATTCATCTCCTGCAATGTCGAATCACCCTGCTCAGTTCCGTAGCGGCTTGCCGGTTTTCAGTGTATGCGCAATACGATCCTGGGTCTTCTCGGTTGCCAGCAATTCAATGAAAGCCGCCCGCTCCAGTTTCAGTAACCATTCCTCGTCTACCCGGCTGCCGGCAACGATATCGCCGCCACACATGACATGCGCAATTTTGCTGCCGATCAGATAATCATGCTCAGAAATAAATCCACCTTCCAGCAGATTGACCATATTACTCTTGATGGTGGCTGCGCCGGTTGCACCCGCTACCACAATCTCACGCGGACGCAGAGGTGGTCGATACCCTGCCTCAGCCAGTGCAAGCGCCTGAGCCTTGGCGACATGCAACAACTCAAGACGATTCATGACAATCACATCAGCGGGTTTCAGGTAGTACAACGCCTTCGCATGCTCTGCGCTTTTTGCTAATTGTGCCATTGCCACCGTCTGGAAATAATGTTTCAGATACAGGAAAGGATCGCCATCGACTGCGTTACGTGCGGCACGCAAAGCAAATTCCTTACACCCTCCTCCGGCCGGTAACAACCCCACTCCCGCCTCAACCAGGCCGATATAGGTCTCCATCGTAGCCACCGCACGATCACAGTGCATGACAAATTCACATCCGCCACCCAGTGCCATATTATCGACTGCGGCAACAGTCGGTATTATGCTGTAGCGAAGCTGCTGCGAGATCTGCTGAAAATGGGCAATCATCATTTCCACTTCAGCCAGTTTTCCAGCCATCAACCTGTCAGCCATATCCAGACTGCGCGCTGCCTGCAAAATAGTAGATTGTGCAGATTTTTTGAATTTCCGGACGAACTGGTCAAATGTGGAAGGAGGTGCCGGAGGGGTTTGCGGTGCTTCCACTTTTGGTTTTTCAGTTGCTTTTTGCAGATTGGCACCCAACGAAAACGGCGGTTCAGTCTGCCAGATCACCAGCGCATGAAAATGACGCTCGGCTTCGGCAATTACCTGCTGCATCCCCTGCAAAACCAGATTATCAATCGTATGTTTTTTGGTTTTAAAGCTGACAATCGCAATCCGATCCCCGGTATGCCACATGCGCAATGCATCCGTTTCAAGAATCGTTTCACCATAAACAACTTCCTCGCCCACCAGCCTGTCCGGAAACGGCTGACGCCGATACACCGGCAACTGTGAACGCGGCTGCAAACTGTCCGTTACCGGCGCATAGGAACCTTTCGGTGAATGTACTCCCGGAACAGCGCCCTGCCCGACTGCTCGAACCCAGGCTGGTAACGGCGTTTTAGCCATGGCTTTACCCGCAGCACTATCCGCTTCTATCCAATCGGTCACCGTATTCCATCCCGCTGCCTGCCAGAGCTCGAACGGCCCCCGTTGCCAGCCAAATCCCCATCGTATCGCCAGGTCAAGGTCGCGCGCATTATGAGCGATTGATTCCAGATGAACAGCACAATAATGAAACAGATCACGATGAATCGCCCACAGAAACTGCGCCTGTGGATGAGGATGATCGTGCAGTGCTGCAAACCGTGCCACAGGATCCTTCTGTTTCAGCAGTGCTTCGACTTCACCATCAACCTCGCTCTGCGCCAACTGATAAGTATCCGTATCCGGGTGCAGCACATGGATATCCTTACCCTGTTTCTGATAAATACCCTTGCTACTCTTTTGCCCAAGCGCACCCTGATCCACCAACCTCTGCAGCCAATCCGGAAGAGCATAATAAAGATGCCAGGGATCTTTCTCCAGGCCGTACCGCATGGTTTGTACAACATGCATCAGCACATCCAACCCGACCAGATCGGCAGTGCGAAACGTTGCACTTTTCGGTCGTCCGATCAAGGTGCCAGTCAGTTTGTCTACCAGATCAAATTCCAGGCCAAACTGGCGGGCATGGTGCATGGCTGCCAACATGGAGAAAACACCCACCCGATTGGCAAGAAAGTTGGGCGTATCCTTGGCACGAACAACGCCTTTACCTAAACTGGTTACCAGGAAACTCTCCAGCATATCCAGCGCACTCTGGTCGCTGTATTCACTCGGAATCAGCTCTACCAGATACATATAACGGGGCGGATTAAAGAAATGAACGCCGCAGAAGCGTGATCGCAAGGCCTCGGGGACAGCTGTCGCCAGCTGATTGATGGGAAGGCCGGAAGTATTGCTGACCAGAATGGCCTGATTATTCAGATAGGGTGCGATTTTCTCGTACAGCTCGGATTTCAGCTCCAGCTGCTCGGCAATTGCCTCGATCACAAGATCACAATCACCCAGTTTTTCCAGATGCTGCTCATAATTGGCAGGCTCAATAAAGTTTGCCCGGCCAATCACCGACAAGGGAGCAGGCTCCTGCTTCTTCAGTTTCCCGATCGCCTTCAGCACATTGGCATCGGGATTACCCGATTCAGCTGATAATTCAAACAGTAACGTTTCGATGTTCGCGTTGATCAGATGTGCCGCAATCTGCGCACCCATGACACCCGCTCCCAGTACTGCAGCCTTTCTTACGATGAATGGATTGCTCAAGATACCTCCCGCATGATCGGATTTCAGGGCAGACACTCCCTGCCCGCAGCCGGGACAGGATTGAGCCCGATCAAAAAGATTACAAGCATGCGCCCCAAAGAGCAAGCCACCCGGCCAGAAAGAATGAAAACTGCTGCAGATCGGTTATGGGGTATTTTCAAACATCATTGCCTGCTCGTCTGATCCATCCCGTTTGCACTGATTCCGCACAACCGGATTTTCAGAAGTAGCCTGCGAAAAGGCAATGGATAATATATTACGAATTACTTGTCTCCCGATGGTGCCTGGCTGACAAGTGCCAGCCATTCCTTGACAAATGCCTCGCCAACCAGACCGGTTCTGACCAGGCGCTCATGCGTTTGATCATAGAAATAGGTGCGTGGTACTTCACCATACCAGCGGCGATCGATCTCGAAACGCAGGCGTTCGGGCATATCCTCGGCAAATACCCAGCTGCTCCTGATTTCACTCAATCCATAACCGGCAAGATGGGAGACAACCTCCGGCTTATCCTCTGGCGTATCGGTTGCAATCAGCACCAGATTCAGCTCCGGGTGTTGTTGTTTGAATTTGCCGAGCATTTCCAGCTCAGTTGGACAATAAGTACAGGACAGCGACCAGAGAAACATCACAAAAGGCTTGCCGGCATATTCTTCCTGGATTTGTGCCATGCTGCCGGATACAAAGGGGCGCAAATTGTCTGCAGCCGAAGCAATACCTGCCACCATCAGCAGCAATACAAACAGTAAACGATGCATCATAAATCTCCCCCTGCATCAAAAAGGCGTATCCCTTCTTGTGCACTATTCCACACGATAACCGGTTCGCGTGCATCTGTTACAAATACAGGCAAATCCGCCGCACCACTGGTAGTTGCCACGATACGCGCTTCTGACCAGGTATCTCCCCGATCAGCCGAAACGGAGGTCATCATTCGGTAATTGTTGCCATCAAATTCGCGCCAGGCCAGAAACACTTGTTTGTCATGCGCAAACACAGCGGGATGACCCGGCTGAAAATCAAGATCACCAAATGCATGCGGGGGGGTCGTCGTCATTTTTTCACCATCAATCCGTCGATAAAATAATCCGGGATGTTGCGGATTGCCGGTAAACCATGCCAGATGAATGCTGCCTGTGGCATCTGCTGCAATATCTCCACCATGATGTGGACAGGCATTGATTTCCCAGCCATCCTCACTTGCCCGAACCACCCTGGGCTGGGCATCCAGCCGCGCCAGTGCAAAGTCACGCATGCCGCCATCAAAAATATGACGCCAGAAAACGAACGGGGTGTCATTCACACCCAATGTCATACTGATTCTGCAACATTCACAAGCGTGGTCCGCCAGTTTACGATTGGCCGAAAAGCTTGCTCCCCCATCTTCCGACACCGCATAATAAACTGTGCTGCCATTGTATTCCTGTCCGGATTTAACCGCCGCATCACGCACACGTCCATCAAACCAGACGACTGTTATATGGCCATTATCATCCAGCGTTAATGTGCTGAAGCCATGACTGGTTTCTTCATGATCATCATTAATTGTCACCGGTGCTGAAAAGGTTTTTCCGCCATCCACTGAACGCGCAAAGCGGATATTTCCGGAAAACACTTTTGGCAATGCCTGCACCCAGGTTACGGCGATCACACCGTTGCGTACTGCAATTTTCGGCCGGTTCTGGTTTTCCGCAAGAATCGCTTCTGGTTGCGGGTTGACCGTTACACCCTCAGAAAAATGCTTGCCGCCATCTTCCGAATGACTCACCCGGATATGACCCTCCTGCATGCGTACCAGCCACAGCCCTCCTTTTTCATCCGCCGCCATGGAAACAGCCATGCCAACCGCCCGGGTACGCATTTCTGCCCACATCTTGTTCATATCATGCTTGGGTTTTGCGGCATGAGTATCATGTGCGTGCTCTGCTGCCTGCGCAAAAGGAAGCGCCGCAGACATTGCAACGGTAAAAATTATTGTAATGAAATATTTTATCAACATCGTTCCTCCATCAAATAAAGCGTCAACCGGATCAGGATCTCGCTTCTCCATTCATATTGCATCCCGGATTAACCATCGATCCAGAGATCAATTACCTGTGACGCTGCTCTTGTTGACAAGCCAGGCTTGTAGCATGCCACCGGCCAGTCCAGCCAGTAACATACGTTACCACGTGCGATATTCCAGCCCGGCAAAGAAAGAGCGCCCGTCTCCCGGCAGATACTGCGCCTGATCGATCCCTCTGGCATTTTCAATCACACCGGTAGTGGCTGCGTATTTTTCATCCGTCAGATTGCGCGCCTCGGCGAACCAGGAAAAACCGGTTCTGCTGCGTTTGCCGATCTTAAAACCCAGCAACGCGTAGGAGTCCGCATGCACTGTATTGGCATGATCTACGTAGTACTTCTCGGGTGACCATTCCACATTCGGACCAATGTAATAGCCGTCAGCATGGCGGTAAGTCAGTTCCGCTTTGTAAAAATGCCGCGGAATACCGGCCAGCTGATTATTGCCAAACGCCGGGTCTCCATCAAACTTGAAATCATTGAACATGTACATCTGGCGCAGATAGATCTTTTTTGCCAACTCGACATCCAGCCCAAGCTCAACGCCCTGATGCACGGTTTTACCGGCATTGACCGTACCCAACGGAGAACTGGTAACAGGATCCACCCGGGCAAGCAACTCATTGCGTACATGCGCCCGGTACAATGCTACATCCCACTCGGCCATATCAAACAATCGGCCACGACTACCAACTTCAAAGGTGATGGCACGCTGTGCTTTCGCAAACGTCGGAGCCTGAGTCGGTCCGCTGGTCAACTCGGCAAAACTGGGGGGCTCGAAACTGGTACTGACATTACCAAAAAACTGGATCTCCGGATTCAGCTCATAAATCAGCCCCGCCCTGGGTGTAAAACGCTGGTAATTTTTGCTTTTATCCTGAGCACCTGCCCCAAACAAATCTTTTTGTTTACGTGTTGTATAGGTGTACTGGGCGCCTACTATCACTGAAAGCTCCGGCAGCACATAGAACCGATCCTCCCCGTAAACGGCATAGCTGCTGGCACTCTGATCAAATTTGGCAGTACGCGCCCCCGCTCTGCCACTGATATTTCTGAACCGGTTATCCATCACGGTACCCCAGCTCGGCTCGAAGCCCAGCACGAAGCGGTTACGGTAACCTGCAAGCGGCATCTCATTCATATAGCGCAACCCCAGACCATAATCATGCGTCGGTTGAGCCAGCACCTGATAAATTGGGTGCCACAAATCCTTGTGCGAGTAGAATGCAGAAAACTCCAGTTGCTGGCTGTTCCCCAGCTTGAGCGTAGTGCGATTGGCCACCCGGATCAGATCAAGGTCACGTTTGTACCGATCTCTCAGACTGATAGCGTTTGCCTGCCTGGGGCTGTCTCTCAGTTCCGCCTTTTTCAGATTCCCCGGCAACTGCGAATCAGATTTAACATACGTCAGATAAAAACGGGTTTCCAGATCAGCGTTGAAGCGATAACCTACGTTACTGAACATACGCCAGTTTTCAGTAGCAGCCCAATCACGAAAACCATCCTGACTGTAACGGGAAACACTGGCAAAATAATCCAGCGAGCCGTGCACACCACCAGAAGAAAGCATCAGACGGTTATAGCCAAAACTGCCCGCCTCTCCCCGCGCTCTAAAACGTTCGGCATCGTAGCCAGTAGGCGTAACAAAATTAACGGCACCGCCCAGCGTGGTCGAGCCATATTGCAGTGCATTTCCCCCGCGGAATACCTCGATATAGCGCGCCGCCAGTGGCTCGATTGCCTGAAAATCCGCGCTGCCATCCGCCAGATTCAATCGGGAGCCATCCTGCAGAATCCTGATGCCACGTAAGTGAAATGTACGTTGAATTCCGGAACCCCGTATCGACAGTCGTGACTCATCCGCACCGGCACGCGGCTGAACAAATACCCCGGGCGAGTAACCCAGCGCATCCTGCAATGTCGAGGCACGTCCGGTGGCATACGTTTCGCTGTCAACCACATTGGCCCCACCCGGAATATTACGCATAGCACGTTTTGCTTCCGGCAAGCTCGGTACTGTAATCGCCGGGGTCACTTCCGGTGCAATCACCTGAATTGTTTCCAGCTGTATCGGTTCATCCGTGTTCTGTGCGTAAATTCCACTGGATGCAATGGCAGTCAGCACCCCGGCTACTGCAACTGCTAGCGGTTTACGGACAATGATTTCCCCGATCATCGCCTGGCATAACGCTGCCTGATCAACCCTGTTTTCCCTCATTTCTCTCTCTCTGGAATTACTAATATTGGTGATTATTGCAAATCATCAATATTAAGCCCGGCAGAAAGGGAGCTCAATGCGACAAATTGTCGCACCTTGCATGAAAAACAAATGGATTAACGTGTTAATTCAGGATTAAGACCAACAAGAAAGAATCGGAAAATAACATTTCTCCCGGTTTCCTGGCACACCTTATTGCCGAAGCATGCCATTCTGGCCGGATTTTTATATCTACTTTAGTTTCCTTCATGTCTTTATCCCTGTTATGCAATCCTTAAAGCGCTTGCAGTTATTGCAGGGCGCGCATCATAAGGCAGAGAAAGTGCATAACAATGCGACAATTTGTCACATTTTCAATTTCATTTTTTTGGTTTAGGGTTTAGATTTCCCGGGAACTGATTGCAAAGAATAATTTTTATGCAATTCAGGAGATAAAAACAAAGGATATATTTTGTCCCTTTTTGTCTGTCAAGAGATAGCCGGTAATGCGAATAACCGGAACAAATCATTTGGTTTGATCAGAAAAGCTGACCAATCGCTGCTGATTTACCAACAACAGGCAGTCAGTCGGATTACAGGAACAGCAGTAATGATTAACAACAACTTACGGAGATAGAAATTATGCTGACAATTCATACCAGACTTATCAGTGCCATGATTGCACAAGCATCGAGCGATCACCCTATCGAAACCTGCGGCATTATTGCCGGTCCTGCTGATTCCAACCTGCCTCTGCGTTTAATTCCGATGCGGAATGCCGCGCAATCTGAGAATTTTTTTATGTTCGATCCTCAACAGCAGCTGCAGGTATGGAAAGAAATGAACGCACGCCATGAAGAGCCAATAGTTATTTACCACTCACATACTGCAGGTGAAACCTATCCGAACCGCAGTGATGTTGAACTGGCTGCCGAGCCACAGGCGCATTACGTCATTATTCCTTCGCGCTCTCTCGATGAGAATGAAATCCGCAGCTTTCGCATTGTTGACCAGATCGCGATTGAAGAAAGGATACGGATTGTCCAGCAATATCAGCCTGAGTTGGAATTTCAGATGGTAGCCTGATCACGCTGCTCTGAAAATTTTTTCATTGCAAAAACATTTATCTGGAAGGTATAGCATTTATGTCCGTCACGGTAATTGTGCCAACTATATTGAGGCCACTTACCAATCAGCAGAAACATATTGATATAGAAGGCAATAAAGTTTCTGAAATCATTGATCAGATGGATCAACAATATCCTGGAATCAAGGAGAAACTGGTTGTCAATGGCAATGCTCGTCACTTCATCAATATCTACGTCAATGATAATGAAATCCGTTTCCAGGATGGTCTGGCGACCCGTTTGCGTGATGGCGATGTATTGACGATTCTGCCTGCGGTAGCGGGAGGCTGAATTCATCTGGCCATAGCTGCATATCGGAGCAATGACTGATTTTACGGATGAAGACAGAAAATGAAAACACCAAACTTTACTGATACTTTTTCTAATTGCATACAGCATGTTCGTTGTTTACTGATTGCGATGCCGATCGTAATATTTTTTTCTGTGCAGGTTTATGCACAGGAAATCGCATCTACTTCCTTGTTGCTGCACGCTGCGCAGATTTTTGACGGAAATGAAATGCGCAATGGTGTGTCGGTACTGGTGAAAGACGGGAAAATTGCAAAAATCGCATCCCGTGGCTCGTTTGAGGCGGGTGACGCATCGATCGACATCAATCTGGGTGAGGCGACCTTATTACCAGGGTTTATCGAATTACACGCACACTTGACCTTCCAGAAAGTACCGGAAGATATCGTGTTGAGGCATGGGGTGACCACGGTGCGGGATGTGGGTGGTCCTGTGCACCAACCTTATGGGGGAGATAGCAGCTTGCGTGTGCTGACTTCAGGCCAGATCATCACTGCGCCGCACGGGTACCCGATCGTGACCATGGGCGCCAAGGATCTGGCGATTCCTGTTGCCAGCGAAGCAGAAGCACGAGAAGCCGTACGTCGTCTGATTGGTGAGGGTGCAGTGGTCATCAAGATTGCGCTTGAACCTGGCGGGGAACCAGGTGCGCCCTGGTCTTCACATCATGATCACGCACACCATGATGTTGCGCATACCGTGCAGGCAGACTCTCGTCATCATGCACATACCGCTGCGCATCATCAGCCGGCATGGCCCATGCTGTCAGAGTCCGTTGTCAAGGCTATTGTCGATGAAGCCCACCGGCATCAGCGCAAGGTGTCGGCGCATGTGGCGGAGTCATCGGGAGTACAGATAGCGTTGAATGCCGGAGTCGATGAATGGGCGCACATGCCGTGTGATCTGATTCCTGAGCCGTTGCTGCAACAAGCCAGAGCACAGAATGTTACGATCATCAGTACACTCGATACGCTCTCAAAATGTGGCGGGATCGCGCACAATACAACAGTTTGGGCGGAACTGGGGGGTGAATTGCTGTACGGAGCGGAAATTGCTCACCCCGATATTCCATGGGGGATCGATGCACAGGAGCTGATGTATCTGATGCATCTGGCAAAAATGCAGTTGCCGGATGCATTGCGGGCAGCTACAGCAAAAGCCGGTCAGTATCTGGGCATCCCTCTGCTGGGGACAATACAACCTGGTGCCCCGGCTGATCTGATTGCAATTCGCGGTAACCTTGAGCAACAATTGAAACGGTTGGAGTATCCTGATCTCGTAATTTCCGGCGGACGCATTGTCGTCAATCATTTCAATGCATTGCCGTAACATGCCTTCGGATGTGTGTAGCCCGTTATCCAGTGCTCCAGTGCTATGCGTCATAACACCAGATAACGGCAGATGAGTTATCTGGTGTTCAATAGCTGAACGCCGCCTCAAGCAGGTAGGTACGCTGTGGATAAGGGTGAAATACCCAGGCTTTATCGTTGTTGAGGTTGCTGATGCCGAATGAGAGCCGGCTTTTCAACCCATTACTGAACCGGTGCCGGTAGCTGGTTTTAAAATCCATGAAGAAGAAATCGCTCTGGGCGCCGAATACGTTGTGCTTATGATCTCTGTTATCAGGATCATTATAGGAATCGCTGGTATAGCGGCCGGACAGGGAAACATCCCAGGCATCCGTTACATGATATGTCCCGAAAAAGTTGGCACGCCAATGCGGCAGACGAATGACCTGTTTCCCGGTCAGGCTATAGTCAGCCGGCACGCCGGTTGATTCGGTAAATTTCACGATCGGCCCATCTTCCACTTCCGAATCCATCCAGGTGCCATTGAACATGAAATCAAATCGTGAGCCCAGAATATTCCGCTGTTCGAAAATCAGCTCCACCCCGGTTGTTCCCACTTCGCCGATATTCTGGAATGCATAGGAAGTCAGCACGCCTGAGGCAGATGTAATCTGCCGGATGGCGTCCTTGATGTCGTCCCGGAAGACGTTGACGCGAACGTAACCCTTCGGCAGTCCATACTCCATCATGAAATTGTGATGCACACCGTTTTCCGGCTTGAGCATGGCATTGGCTTGCAGAATGCTGGTCGGCGAACCAAGCGATTGATAAAGCTCCGCGATCACCGGGAAGCGGTGCGCGCGTCCGAAGGAATAGCGGAACTTCCACTGCCCGGGCTCATAGCCCAGTGATACCTTGGGAGAAGTGGCTGTCTCAGAACGATTCGGCACCGCTACACTGGACACGACCCCTTTGGATGCCTCCCACCATTCCTGACGCACACCGGCGGTAACATCCCAGTCCGGCATAAACCGGAACGTGGATTGCGCAAAAAACGCATGGGTCGAGGTACGGCCATCATTGTTGCGCTTGGCCTGCAATGCGCCCCGTGTCAGATCATCATAGCTGGTCAGGTCATATTGCCGGAAGCTGAGGTTGTACTGGTCGAAATGGTAACCGGTCAGGAACGACAGCTTGTCGTACCCCAGCAGCCTCGGTGTACTCAGTTTCAGGTCATAATTCCACCAGTTGAATGTACGGAAATCCTGCAATTGCCCGACACCAGTATTGCCCGGATCATTCCGATGGGAGAATGCTGTCGCACGAATATCCTTCAGCACATCAAAATAACTGAATGTGGTATCGACATCCCAGCCCGGGGTCAGTGCGCCGCGCAGCGATACACCCAGATTCAGCGTCTCGCGTTTATCACGGCTGCTACCAAAACCATTCTGCACCACATCGAAGCGGGTGCCATCCAGCGAAGCATTGCCCAAGGCATCCTCAGGGTTGCGACAGGAAGCACCGGGTGCGCAAGCAGGAGCAGCACCGCCCCAGAAAGAATCACCGTTTGCTGTGCGCAGATAGTTGTCCGGGCGATTCTGGTTGCGGGTACGTTCTTCATACGCCACCGTAAACAGCGTCTGCAGTTCGGGCGTAATGTCGTATCCGAATTTGCCCTTGAACAGATGCGTGTTCACCTTCTCGGGGCCGGTATCACCATAAATGATACTGGGCGTGCCGCGCGTATCGGGCGTTCTGACCCCGCCGGTCACCGGCGTTCCTCCCGGCACATCGAACAATCCGGTATTATCAATGAAATAGGATTGCGGATGCCCCTGGGCTTCCAGCCGGTTATAGGCCAGAAACACCGTAAATCTGTCCTGTATCCGGTTGCCATAGGAAACATATTGTCGGTCCCCGATAAATGTTCCTTTATCTGTCCCGTAATTTTTGTAAGGCTGAATGAACAGGCTGCCTTCAAAATAAAACTCCTGCTTGTGCGGCATGCGTGTCCGGATATTGGCCACTCCTCCCATCGAGTTACCACTGTACTCGGCTGAAAAAGGGCCATAAACGATGTCAACCGAATCGATCTCGTTCGGCCCGACCAGCGACCAGCGCGGCGCGCCGTTCCATGAAGCCTGCAGAAAATTGTGCAATGGCAGGCCATCGGCATACACCATGCTGCGCGCGGTTGAAAACATATCGGCGCCACGAATTCCCAACACACCATTCGGATCCCCTACGTAGCGCTGGCGAATCTGCAGGCTGGGCATGTATTTGAGTACTTCTTCCGTGGTTTGCGCATTTTGCTGCTCGACCTGCGCCCGGGTGACACGCATCGAAGGCGAAGTGAAACGCGAATCCCGCTCTATTTCACCGGTAATCACCATTTCCTTAAAAACGGCTCCGTTATGCGCGGCTGGCTCATCCACCCTTTTTTTCTTCTCTTTTGTCTTATCCGTGCTGGTACCGTTGCCCGATTCGGCAGCCCGCATCAGCCGCTCTCCTGCATACTCCCTGTTCTCACCTGGTGTCTGTTTTTCGAGCGCACCCTCACCCTGGGCAGGGTAACTGATGGCAGCGCACAGCAGGCCGAACAACGCCAGAGGAAATTGCCTCATGATTTGAATCATCCTTTCGATTTTTATTAGTAGTTGGTATTTGCAGCAATGATTGCCGCTTATTATTGTTCTACGAATATCGTCTGGTAACTGGACCGGTTGATGACCTTTTCAACAGGTATAACCCGCAAACCCTCGTTTTCAGTATTCCATACCACCAGCGCTTTACTGTCACTGATGAGCGGTATCGGGTAGTCATTTGCGCCGGCAGACAACATCAGGCGCCATGGTTCACTCCAGGTTTCACCACTGTCATTTGAAAACATCATCATTGTGGAATAGACATTGCCATCAAATTCACGCCAGGTGAGAAGAACGGTTTCACCATACGCCACCACCGCAGCGTGATTGGGCTGTGCATCCATATCACCCAATACCATGGGTTCTGATTCCTGGTTGTCGCTGATCCGTTTATAGAACTGCCCCTGTGCAACAGTGCCGCTGGTGAACCAGGTCAGATGCAAGTGTTCCTTGCCATTTGTCGCAAGACTGCCGCCGTTGTGCGGGCAGGCGTCGATCTGCCACTCGTCGCGGGTGACTCTTTTGACGCCTTCTTCTACTTTATCCAGGCTGGCTACGGCAAAATCACGGGTATTGGTGTCGAAAATATTCCGCAGCAGCACGACCGGCCCTGCGCTGGTCCAGGCAAGCGCAGTGCGGCAGCATTCACAGGTATGCGGATGAATTTGCCGGTTAGGCTCGAAATGCGCGCCATTGTCGAACGACTGGCTGCTGTAGAGTGAAACGCCCCTGAACGCCTCACCTTTTTCCCTCGCTGCATCGCGGTCTCTGGCATCCAGCCAGGCAACCACTACCCTGCCTTTTCCGTCGATTGCCAGAGAATCGAAGCGATGACTGGTCACACGCCCATCATCATTCAGGATGATCGGTTCCGAGAAAGTCCGGCCGGAATCAATTGAACGGGAAAATTTTATATTGCCGGCATATTTTTCCACCAGCAGCTCTGTCCAGGTAACCAGCACGGTGCCATCACGCGCCACCTGAATCTTGGGACGGTTTTCGCCATCACCACCGATGTTTTCCGGCACAGGAGTAATTGTCGCAAGCCTGGAAAAATACTTGCCATTATCTTCTGATCGGAAAACCAGCAAGTGCTGATCGACCACTTTTACCAGCCACAGCCGCCCTTCCTGATCCAGTGTTACTCCCACTGCCAATGCAGTCCGGGCAGATTTTGAGGCTTGTGTGGCAGAGGATTGCCGGGTTGAATCACTGGCACCTGACCCGGCTGCGACCGCAGAAGCAAGCATAAAAAAGAATCCGGCCAGCGCGGGAAAAGAGTACGTCGACTGCTTCATGGTTCGCTAAAAAGTTTGGAGAATAACTGATTCCAAAAAGGATGAGAATGTGACAAATTGTCGCACCCTGATCTCTCGACGCAGGCCCGGAACATGAATTACGCATGATCAATTGCAATACCATGATTGACGTTGATAATGATAGTCATTATTATTATCAATAATGTTTGGGATAATTTGATCCGGACTGACACTTCACCATAGAGGAGATACCGTATGCATGCCCCTGCAATTCTGCGACAGCCGGAAACCAGCACCCTATCAGCGGAAAACAGATTGCCCGGAGTCACAATGATTGATACACCCCCTCCTGTAAAGCGCACCAGGCTCTGGGAGTTGGATAGATCACATCACTGTCCTGTTATCGGCCTTTGCCTACCACCTGCAGACCTCGAATGCCTTGCCAGACGCTTCCAATTTAAAGCCTCCATCAAGAATGCGCATGATCTGCACGTTGAGGCCGTCTGCCGTGCAGCCTCCAGAAATACTGTATCGGAAGCAATCCATAAACAGCTGGATAAATTACATCAGAGCTATATCAGACAATTCGAGACAGCCAAAACTGACAACGCGGTACTGAAACTGTGGGAAAGCTGCTTTGCCAGCAAAAAAGTGGCCGGACCACTATGGGCAGCACTTACCCACAAGCGCACCAGTCCTGATACCCGAAAGCAGATTCACGATACGGTTCACATGCATATGCATGAAGCAGTCGCTGAACTTTCAGCCACTCAGAATCGGGCAAACCAGACAGCACAGACACTGAAGGCGCTGGCCGAACAACTGGAGCAGGTCAGGGAGAAACACATGCAGACCGAATCACGCTTACGTCAGCGACTGGAACAGGCAGCCGCGGAAATCCGGCAATTACAGCAATCCCGGCGGGAAGATAATGCACTGCGCCAGCGCCTGGAAATGCTGGAATCCGGCCACGCCATGATGAGTATGGGACAACGTCTGATGCAACTGACAACGGAAAATGAACAACTGCAGATCAGGGTTGCGCAAACGGATGAACTCAAACAGGCACTCAAAAACGCCTGTCACAATCTGACTGAACTTTATCGTGAACGAGATGTTCTGCAAACCGAGCGGGACACACTGGAAAATCTGTTACTGACCTTTAATTCCAGTAATACCCCAGACAAAAAATCCGTCGAGCCAGTTGATATCAATAACGCCTCTCACGAGTGCATTCTATGCGTGGGGGGTCGCTCCGCACAGCTGCCGCACTATCACGCACTTGCCAGGCAGCTTGGCCTCAAATTATCACACCACGATGGCGGTCAGGAAGATGCGCTATCCCGTTTGCCGGAAATGGTATACGGTGCCACTGCAGTAATTTGCCCAACCGATTACGTCAGCCATGCCGCCTACTATCAGATCAAGAGACTTTGCCGGCTGGGACATAAACCCTGTCTGCTGTTCAGAGGAACGGGTATTTCCAGTTTTGCCACAGCCCTATCAAAAATCGCAGCAGGCGAAACCAGCATCAATAACGATCCGGTCAAACCACTTGAAACCACGACATAGCCAGGCCAGTACTGGCTTTTTTGTACTTTGATTCACGACACGGAGAAGAGCATGTTTTCTGCAATTAAAACAGTGAAAACTGTTATATCGTTTTATTTACTGGCATTTGTTCTGCCCGGTAGCGGAGGAGCGCACGCAACCGCTGCAGAAGCGGCAGACCAGACTGGTTTTCTGGTAGTTGCAGCCGATCGGGGGTTTGTCGGCAATGAGGAAATACGGGATGCATTTGAATCATTCGCGACCCATCACCCGGCCGCACTGGTATTCGTTACCGATGAGCGCACCCGGCAAACACTGCAATCCGCTCTTGCCAGCCTGCAGAACCACGACATCAACCGTATCGTAGTGTTGCCCTTATTTATTTCCACTGCAGAACCGCGTTATCAACTTGTTCACAAGCTGATAACCAAAGAAAATCAGGCTGTTCCTGCCGTTTTTTCACCCCCTTACGGAGAAAGCTATTTCGCGGTAGAGGCACTTGCCTCCCGGTTACGCGCCATGGAACCGGCCACCCGCCAACATCTGCTGGTGGTCGGTTACGGTGCGCAGGACGATACAAGCAGGCGAGCCATGCACAACGATTGGATACGTATTACCCGGCAAGCATCACAAGGAATGAATTTTCGCTCCACCAGTCCGCTGATTCTTCTGGAGAAAAAAGAAGATGAAGCATCCGAAAACTATTCCAATGCCATAAAACAACAGCTTGCCAGAGCATTCTCCCCAGCAAAATCAGCAGCCAAAAATAGCGGAAACCGGGTGATTGCATTTGCGCTTGGTCCCAAACACGACAACATGATGTCACTCGAAGCACGTCTGGAATGGCTGCTGCCTAAAAATGCAATACTTGATCATTTTCAGATCGGGCCACAGCACCTGACCATGTGGATGGAACGAGAAGCCAATCGCAACCTGCCCCTGACCGCAGAAAATACCGGCGTCATCCTGTTTGCACATGGCTCGGATTTTCACTGGAATGAAAATTTGCGTACCGCGGTACAGCCCCTGATGAATCGATACAAAATCGAGTTTGCCTTTTCCATGGCAGATCCCCTGACGATTGAACGCGCGTTGCGCAAACTGGAGCAGCGCGGCGCCAAAGCTGCAGTAATCGTCAGTGCCTATGCAACAAAAAATTCATTTCGCAAGGAAATCACACGCATGGTCGGAATGGATATTGAAGCGCACCAGGCTGACCAACATACAGCCCATGGCCATGCACAGGATGGACACGGAGCATCCAGTGCCGCGCCCAGAATCCTGACATCCCTGCCGGTTATCTGGACAGGAGGTTACGAGGACAGCCCACTGTTTGCAAAAGCACTGCTTGATCGTGCACTTGCGCTTTCCAGGGACCCATCCAAAGAAACCATTATTTTGACTGCACACGGCATGCACGATGATCAACGCAACAATGAGTGGCTGCAAAATCTGGAAAGCATCGCCCAGCAGATGCATAACAATGGTGGCGAAAATTTCAGGGCATTTAAGGTTGCCACCTGGCGTGAGGATTGGCCGGAAAAACGCGCACCCTGGGTTAAAAAAATAAGAGCCATGATAACCGAGGCCGGCCAGCAAGGAGACACAGCCATTGTCATCCCGGCACGCACCACTGCAACTGGCCCGGAAAAAAAATTCCTGTCCGATCTCAAGTTTAAACTGGGAGAAGGCTTTGCACCTCATCCACTGTTTACCCAATGGGTTGATGAACAGATTCAGCAAGGACTCAAACTGCACGCAGATGCACTGGTTCGTCAAGAAATCTCTGAAAAATGAGACGCTGATTTATTCCGTCACCGCGAGGAACAAAGCGACGTGACGGGTCGTAGGGAGCACTCTACGACTCACATCACCACCACATGGTGCACAAAGTGTACCGTTAAAATACGTCTATTGCAGACGAGGGCTCAAGCATAGGATGACAACTTACGATTAAATCGGTGCTTCCTTAATACACAGGGTCATGGCTATTTGCAGCCACGACCCGAATTCAATAAAAACCCAGGTTGATCGAAAACCTGTTTTATCCAGTCAGTCAGCATAGCGCCAGCCAGCCGGAAGTAATTTATTTTCTGGGAAAGGTATATGTTTTCAAGATTCAAATGGCGCCCTGTCAACTGGCTAATTTTTCTTGCGACTGTCTGCACATCGGCGCTGTTCTCCGCCTCTGCCGACGCACAAACCACAGCTGCCGGTACAAAGCTGGTGGATAAACTCATTGTCTCAGATCTGCGGGAAATCACTGTTACCGCCACCCGCACTCGCCGGAAGGTAGCCGACACACCCGAATCAGTCAGTATCGTTGATACCGAGCAGATACGAACCCGGCAAGCAGCTGATATCGGGGATGTGCTTCGCTATCTGCCTAACATTGAACTGGGTGGTGGACCACGCAATCTCGGCTTGAGCCCCACCATACGCGGCATGAGTGACGGCCGCATCCTATTTCTGCTGGATGGCGCCAGACAGGATTTCAACCGGGGGCACAATGCTCGGATCTTCACTGATCCATCGCTACTCAAGCGCGTAGATGTCATGCGCGGGCCAGCCTCCACTGTATGGGGCAGCGGTGCGCTCGGCGGGGTTATCTCCTTTACCACATTGGATGCAACCGATCTGTTACGCGGCGATGAACGTTTCGGCACCAAAATCAGGGGTGGATTTCAAAGCATGAACGAGCAATACATCCCGGGCCTCAGTGTGTTCGGTCTGGCTGGAGAATCGTTCGACTATCTGCTGGACTTTTCCTACCGCAATGCGGCAAGCGATATCCGCCATGGTGACGGTTCCAGATTGCAAAATTCCCAGTTTGAATCCTATGCCGGCCTGGCCAAATTCAACTGGACACCGGGGGATCATCGCTTCACATTTTCCACACAGACTTTCGATCAAACCGGAGAAATCCCTGCCAATTCGCAGGCCGTTTCCACCCCGGGCGCCCTGGTGGACCGGAACACCGAGCAACGCAACTACACCTTACGTTATCGTTACGAGGAAACAGATAACGCCTTACTGAATCCCGAAGTGCTCGTCTACCACAACACCACTTATAGCTTTGAGAAACGTCTGCTCGATCGACGACGCGATGAAACGGATTTTTCCACTACCGGGATCAATGCGCGCAACAGCTCGCATTTCAATTTAGCCAGTTTCGCGACCCAGCGGCTGACCTACGGGGTCGATTATTACCACAACGAAGCTAAAGGAAAACGCAACGGCGTACCACGATCAGAATTTCCCCGAGGTGAAGCAGATGTAGTCGGGGTGTATCTGCAAGACGAGATCACATTATGGGAGCGATTGTCACTTATCCCGGGTGTGCGCTGGGATTATTTCAGCAGCCAGGCAAATGGTATCGGGGCCAGCACCAATACAAATGATCGTGTTAATTTCAAACTCGGCGGATTACTTAAAATAACCGAGTGGTTTTCAATTACCGGTGGCTACAACGAAGCATTCCGCGCTCCGACACTGGGTGAACTCTTCACCACCGGCACCCATTTCAGCTGTGGCCGGGGTTGCGCCAATCTGTTCGTCCCCAATCCGAATCTCAAACCGGAAACGGCATTCAACAAAGAAGTGGGCGCACGCATCCATAAATCGGATCTGCTGTATCAGAATGATCACCTGGCTATCCGGGGAGCCTATTTCCATAACAAGGTCAAAGATTTCGTCGATCTGATGGTCGATTTTGTATTCTTCCCGGTTTCCGGCAACCCTGGCAGAGGCGGTATCACGACCAGTGACAATGTGCGTGATGCCGTACTGGAAGGATTTGAAATAGAAGCCAATTACGCGGCCCAATACGGCTATGCCGGCTTTTCTTACGCCCAGACCAGGGGCTACAACCGCACGGATGGCGGGGTATTGTCCAACATACAGCCGGACAAGTGGATCATCATGGCTGGTCTGACCTGGCCGACATACAGTCTTTCCCTCGGCTGGCGCAGCAGCATTGTCGAAGCACAGAATCGTGTGCCGACAGGTGGAACAGCCACCCCCGGCTATACGCTGCACGATCTGACACTCACCTGGCTACCGCAGAACGGCTCGTTCAAAGGTGTACGGCTGGATCTCGGCATTGATAATCTGACTGATAAAGACTACCGGCGCCATCTCAGTGTATTGAAAGATCCAGGACGCAACTACAAACTCGCCGTTTCATACCAATTCTGATCCGGATTTATCGTCATGCAATATTTTTCAAAAATATTTCCAGAAAAGCTTGCATAAATTATTTTTCTCATTACAATGAGAACAATTCTCATTTATACATTTGAATGGAGCGTAGCATGAACTCAGTTGATATCAAATATCACGCAGATCCCGAGTCGAGTAACGAATTGCTTCCACAGTTTTCCATCAAACTGATCAGCAGTGAAAATCTGTTTGGAATGAGCAAGGAAGTACTCATTCAGCATCGAGGGGAACAGTATCACTTGCGCCTGACGCGCAATGACAAACTGATCCTGACGAAGTGATCTGCAATCATGCCGCCATCTGCGCTCAAAGCTGACAGACACTAACGTTCACGGCGATCACTGGCAGTTCTCTCTCTCCTCTTCCAGTGATTTGTGACGGCAAGCCAGCCCTCCTCCCGGGCAAGCCAGCCATTTTTTCTAAAATGGAATAATCATGAAATTTCTGGAAAGAACCACATGGGTGTCGGCCTGTCAGGGAGTGCAATCGAACCTTGTAAAAACACACGGGATCCATCAGGATCACACAACCTGTAATAGACTTCCTCATCAGCATAGACTCCAGGCCGCAAGCTCAAGACGCGTGCTGAAACAGCTGTATAGCCTGATTCGTTCAGCATTATCATGTGTCTCGTTCAAAAATTTCACCCATTCAAAAGCGTTAATCGACTGTCACGTTAATCCCGATATATCAAAGACACAAAACGATATCAGCTTGCGCTGGATCAAGTCAGATCGACCGTACCCGTATCCTTTCAATGCGGCTACGGATCGCCTTAAAAGAAAGCGAGGTTATCTGCTCAATCAGCCTGTTTTGTGCGTAGGCGGACGTGCCGATTATCGTCGACTAATCGAAGCTGCCGGTGGTCGTTTTATGGCTTTCCGCAGCAGTACACAGAATCATGTGAGCTGTCTGATCACTTTGCTCGACTGCGCCCACACCGTCATTTGCCCGGCTGACTGTATCAGCCACAACGATTTTTTTACCGTCAAACACTATTGTCAGTACGCCCGTAAAAACTGTGTGATGCTGGAACGTTCTGATCTGGCTACTTTTCGTAAGGCGGTCAATATTCTTTCTCGGGATAACTGCTACCCAAGTTATCGTTCCGGGTAAATCCAGCTCACCTCATTCATTGGCAACCTAAGGAACCTCTGGAAAACGTCAGCGAGGTAGTCAGTTCAAGGCGAAAGTCGGTGAAAAAGCGGAGTTTATACGTAATAAATAAGTATTTTGATGTCGACTTTTAACGTCGAAATGACAACGCAGGTAGTTTTCAGAGATTTCTTAATCATCATAAATGCATACTTGCCACTTATCGCATTACATCCAAAATATCAAAAATAAAATCAAAGGAACGCAGTCATGCATCAAAAGAATGATCACGTATTCTCATGGTTATGTTCGACTTTATTTATCCCTCTGATCCTGTTTACAACATCTTATGCGGCACAAGCCATGGGTACGCAGGAATACTGGATCGCAGCAGAAAAAACAGACTGGAATTACGCTCCGTCCGGTGGCAACCAGATCGATCCGGAAGAGGGATTGGGGGTTTACGGAAATACGTTGGCTTATACTAAATACCGCTATATCGGCTACACCGACAGCAGCTACTCTCAGCCTTTGCCTCAACCCGAATGGATGGGAATTCTGGGTCCTACCATCCGTGCCGTAGTAGGCGATACCATTCAAGTCCACTTTCTGAACAACACCGATCTGCCACTCTCAATCCACCCTCACGGTGTAATGTATAACAAGGATAATGAAGGTGCCGATGGCGGAGCAGGCGGCAGTGTTCCTCCGGGCGGACGCTACACTTATACCTGGGTCGTCGATAGGGATGCCGGACCCGGTCCGGATGACCCTTCATCCGTTGCCTGGCTTTACCACTCACATGTCGCACCAGAACATGAAATCAATCTCGGCTTAATTGGCACCATTATTATCACTGCCGCTAACAAAGCCCGCCACAGCAAAGGACCTGTTCCGCGCGATATCGATCAGGAATTTATCGCGCTCTACATGATATTCAACGAAGAAAATGACGAAGAAAGCGGCCTGAAGCATACAATTAATGGCCGGATTTTCGGTAATCTGTCAGGCTTTGAGACCACACTCGGACAACGTGTCCGCTGGCATCTGATGGCACTGGGTAATGAGGTGGATAATCATACTGTACATTGGCATGGTCAAACTGTACTGGATCACGATCGCAGAACCGATGTCATCGAACTCATGCCAGCCAGCATGAAATCTGTTGACATGGTTCCCCGTTCGCCAGGTAACTGGTTGTTTCATTGTCACGTCAATGATCACATGATGGCTGGAATGTCCACTCGCTGGCTGGTTAAATAACAGATATCGCACTGTTTCACCTGGAGCAGCCAGGAATTGCATCAGGCCACGACTTTTGCCTGGGTGAAGAAAATCACTAAACCAAGGTCCAGCAGTATAGCGACCCAATCCCAGAATAATGCCGAGAAACGATGTGGCAGCCAATCCGTGCTGTTTATTCATACGTACTCCTCATAACTGCCCTGTTGTGTGATGGGGCAGTTCGCCCATTCCTGCCGCTGGATGCTTACCGGATCAGTTTCAGTAAACGTTGCAGATAAGAGAAATATGCTACTTCCAGTATGTGACGCGGGCGATGGATATACTGGTGCTGCCAGCTTATCCCTTCTGCCAGAGCCAGTTGCCGCCAGTGAGCGGGTAATTGCGTTTCTCCAGCCAGCAAGCGTGCAACCAGGCGGGATTGCATTTCGGTCAGTGTCCAGAGACAACCTTGCGGCTGGATCAGCCCAATAAAAAACAGGCTGGGATGATCGGGATGAAAAACACGCAAATATAGCGGAATGGAATTGCCGTCCTGCCAGTGGATAAAATCGGCTGGAAAGAAAGGAAAACTGATTTGATAGCCCGTTGCGGCAATAATGACATCGTATTGCGCCGACGAGCCATCGGTAAAAAATACGGTTTGTCCGGAAATACTTTGTACCCCCGGACGAGGGTGTATCCGGCCATGCCGGATCTTGTCGAAAATTGCCGAATTGATGGTCGGGTGTGCTTGTGTCGGAGAAAAATCCGGTTCGGGCAAATGATAATCGCGGTAATGCCCGATCTGGATACGCAATGAGATCTTTTGCAGCCAGCCCTGAATACGCTGCGGCAGCCACTGCATGGTGGCGGCATAGGTGTCAGTCGGCTTCCCCATGATGAGCTTGGGAATAATGTACTGCGGCGTGCGTAAACTGAAATCGACCTGCGCGGCGACATAGCTTGCCTCAACTGCACAATCACAGCCGGAATTTCCCGCTCCCACCACCAACACTTTCTTGTTTTCCAGCCCTTGCGCGGTTTTGAATTCACGTGCATGCAGGTACTGACCACTGAAATCCTTTTTCCAATCTGGATGACGCGGCATGGTCAGGTGTCCGTTTGCAATCACCAGACAATCGAATTCCGGCTGACTGCCATCCTCCAGTGTCAATCGCCAGCGTTCCTCTGCTGTTTTTTCCACTTGCAGTACTGTGGTGTTGAAACGGATATAGCTTTCCAGCTGGAAATGCCGGGCGTATGCCTGGAAATAAGCGAGTATCTGTGTGTGCCCAGGGTAATCTGGATAATCCTCCGGCATGGGAAAATCACTGAACTGGGAAAGTGATTTACTGGAAATGGTGTGTGTCTTCTGGCTGATACTGCTACAATCGGGATCAGCTGCATACGCCCAGTTTCCACCAATCCAGCCATTTTTTTCATAGCAGACGATATCGTGCAAACCTGCTGCAGCGAGCTGCTTGATCGCGGTGAGACCGGAACACCCGGCGCCGATAATGGCAATACGCATGGTTATATGGTGATTCAGATGATTGCAGAGTTTTCCTCATATAGTATCCCCTTAAACGCTGACTCAAAACAAACTTCAGGCTCGCTCACGAGAATCTCCAGACAACCCGGAAAGCACTGATGTTGCTGCGATCAGTGTACTGTTGGCATCGGCTCCGATATAAGCTTTCATGCCCAAGTAATTTCCCTTGACTCTGTTCAGGCCACGGTGAGAATTGCCGAAAATCCGTCACAGATTCAATGATACCGACCCAGACTCGCTTTAAGCGACTATCGTTACCGGCGACAACCCAGTGCATCAGATCCCAACAGATGTTTCAGCGCCTCTCGGTGAAAATTTCCGTTGAAACACCTCTCAGATAGAGCTAGGGTCAAAATTCTTCCATATTTCGGGTGCGTTTCAAGTAGAAAAGATCAAACTGCTGCTGAATTTGATGCCAAAACCAGAACGATCCCGTACTTTCGGGACTTTGACTGCCATATCCCCCAGTCCGGTTTGAATAGTACGCTCAGGCAGATAGCCATTTCTGACCACTGCCGCTTTACTCGTATCCGTTGTTAAACGGCCATACTGATTGATAAAACCAGTTACCTCCGGTTCAACCGCTGCCGCCAGCATCTTACGGGCGCCTTCACGCAAAACTACCTGTGACGGATCATTTTGTTCTGGATCGTTCAGTTCTAAAACATTATCATCTCTCATTGCGGTGTTTCCTTCTATTGATTGATCTGCCGAGATCTTTATCAACAGATTACACCGCTCTCTTCTCCATTGTCATACGCCAGATTTAATCATAGCTCATTCCTGAACGATGTTGTTCAGAGGTTCCCCTACATCCAAATTTACTCGACAAACATGATTTTCAGTTCATGGCAATTCATTTTTCTTTTTCTGCCAATATCCTTCTTTATTTATTTTTATCTGAATCACCGTCGTTTGATTATTGCTGGAAAACTCTGGTTAATTACCGCAAGTTTGTTCTTTTATGCTTATTGGGATATCCGGTATCTGCCTCTAATCCTTGGATCAATTCTTTTAAACTTTGCAATTGGCACAGGACTTGCCCAATCGCATGACAAATCACGCAAAGAGAGAGGAATACAAGCCATCAATAGAAAAGTAGTGCTCGCAACAGGTATTTTAATCAATCTGATGTTGCTCGGGTATTACAAATATACTGATTTCTTGCTTGATAACATCAATATTGTCTTTACCACAAGCTTCAACCTGCCTCACATCATCCTGCCGCTAGCCATCAGTTTCTTTACTTTCACGCAAATCGTTTATTTGGTAGATAGTTATCGAGGAGAAACTGCTGAATATGACTTGCTGAATTATTCATTATTTGTAACCTTTTTCCCGCATTTGATTGCCGGTCCCATTGTTCATCACGGTCAGATCATGCCTCAGTTTGCTTCGCGCTGGACGCTAACCCGCAGATATTCAAACATTCTTAAAGGTTTATTTATTTTTGCCATAGGATTTTTCAAGAAAGTTGTCATTGCTGATAGTTTTGCTGTTTGGGCAACCGCTGGATTCGATAGTGGGCAGACACTCGATTTTTTTACTGCCTGGGCAACAAGCCTATCTTATTCCTTCCAGCTCTACTTTGATTTTAGCGGCTATTGTGACATGGCTATTGGCGCTTCACTATTATTCAATATTTGGTTACCAATCAATTTTAATTCACCCTACAAGTCGCTGGATATCCAAGACTTCTGGCGCCGATGGCACATCACCTTAAGCAGTTTTCTTCGTGATCTTCTATACATTCCCCTGGGTGGAAATCGTTGTGGTGAATACCGTACCTATCTGAACCTTTTCATTACTTTTGTTCTTGGTGGTCTATGGCACGGTGCGACCTGGATGTTTGTGATTTGGGGTGCCTTGCATGGTGCCGCTCTCATAATTCATCGTTTCTGGAAACGTTTAAACCGCCCATTACCTCCTTTTCTGGCATGGGCCACGACCTTCATGTTTGTGAATATCGCGTGGGTGTTTTTTCGTGCCAATACACTGGATGATGCATTGCGTGTACTGCATGGAATGATTGATTTGCGTTCTGCATCCGAAGGCACGGCCGGAACAATTCCAATATCAGATCTTGCCTGGGCCGGGTGGCTGTCCGATATCCTGATAAATCTGGCACCTGCAAGCCTTATCGGGCAAATTCCCATCTATCTGGCCATCATTACTGCATTTGTAATCATTACTCAGAAAAATTCTATAGAACTAGTGCAGGAGGGCATCGGAACCCAAAAATTGACCTATAGCATCTTTCTTTTTATAACAGCAATGTATTTCATGCTTGCAGCAACTAGCAGCATATTTCTTTACTTCAATTTCTGAACGTCCACCATGAAACATGGCGTATTTATTTTTCTGTCCATAGCCTTGATGGGTCTGTTAGCGGTTCCTGGTATCAATATTCTTTCCGCACCGAATCAAGCCACCATCAAATGGAAAGAAAGAACATTCTTATACAACATGGACTTTATCTCGGAATGGATCGCGAGGCTTCTTTATCCATTAGGAATCAGCACGGATCCTGAACAGGTAATCATCGGTCATGAAGATTGGTTGTTTCTTGGGGATCAATATGAACAAACCCGGACGATAGATCGCCGACCTCCATCCAGAGCCGACTTTGTTCTTGCCAAGGATATTAGTAAGGCCACCGAAGCTTGGAGCGCATATCTATCAAGTAAAGGGGTCGCAGTTTTCAAGATTATGATCAGCCCAAACAAAGGCACTATTTACCCGGAATACCTGCCCAACTGGGCCAAACCACACACGCCAAACGCTACCGATGCCTTACTTTCCGAAACAGGAACGGAGCATTATGTTGATTTAAGAAGTAGCTTGTTAGCGGCCAAGATCAATCAGCAAGCGCCGCTATACTACAAAACAGATACACACTGGAATGCCTTGGGCGCAGCAATTGCTTTTCAAGCATTTGCGCAGCAGCTGAAAGAAACAGCACCAGAAATACAATGGCCTTCACAAAATGCGTACAAACTTAAGCACATTGACCCTCGTGGCGGGGGAGATTTGGCAAATTTTCTTCGGCTTACAAAACAGCTTTCTGATTCCGAACCGATCATTTATGCGTCGGATCTTCCCATACAAACCACACAACTGGATTTTGACACGAAGCAGATCATTTATCGAGGTGGTAATCCCCGCATCCAACCTTCGTTGAAACCAGTCCTGATCCAATCAGATGGGGCTCTTAATAAAAAAAAGGTTCTTTGGCTGCGAGATTCTTTTGGAATCGCAATATCACCCCTGATATCCGCAACATTCAGTGAGGTGCTTCAATTGCATTGGTCGGAAGCATTAAGGCCGAATGGACGTTTCGCAGATTTGGTCGAAAAATTCAAACCTGATTACGTTTTTTTAACAGTCGTTGAGCGCACAGCGAGAGCACCATGGTTTGCCGCTTACCCACCACCAACCCTGATCCCAATGAAAAATGGATTTAAGCAAACTCAGTCAACTATCGCGGTAGCATCAAATCACCTTTTAAGTGATCACTTGAATCACAAATTCAGAATTAACGGGAACGATCCCTTCATTGATTTTGCTTTATCGAACAATATAAATTCTTCGGATGTACGCTACCTGAATATTGATCTAACTTGCGACGATAATTCATCGTCGGTGCCTGTACAGCTATTCTGGCTTGGGGATGAGCGCTCTTCCTTCGATGAAGAAAACAGCACAAGATTTCCATTACTCACCGGAAAATATTTAATTGATCTTCGCACGATACCTAAATGGAGTTCTACTGCTGTTATTCGCCGAATTCGTTTAGATATTGATGCTCAGAATTTCTGCATCTCTTTCAATTTAAATTCTTTATCTTTGGGGGGTGAAATGAATCAATAGATATTCAAATGTAATAAGTTACAGTCTATTTAACTGAAGCAAAATACCTATAAAGATAAGCACATTGGTTGATTGGAAGCGATTACGACCAAGGCTATGCAAGTGCGAGCAATCCATAGTAGCGAGCAGGAGCGTTGATGCACTGATGATTGTTCAAGATGATGCTGCTTGAGCAGATTTGTTTATAAAACACCATATATCGCTTCCGTAACCGGGCACGTCTGCCCGTGCCGCAGACCGTAATGCTCCGGTATTTTTTGCAATTGACTGGCTCAAAGCAAGGCCGCATCAGAACTTATAAGAAGAAACATACCCCATGAACGTTCTGGGCATGCCCAGGGTAAAGCTGGTGCGTGTGCCTGCTGTATCCTTGTTGACATCCACCGCATACCGTTTGTCGAACAGATTCTGGACGTTGAACATCACGCCTCAGCGTTTCCGGCTATATCGAGAGCTTCAACGGCAAGTTCCGGGACGAGTGCCTGAACGAGCACTGGTTCGAGACGCTACCGCAGGCCAGAGCCACCATCACGGACTGGCGGCAGAATTACAACGAAGTCAGCACAGTAGCTGCAAACGCATGCCGCCAGCCAAGTTCGCCGCCCTGCATCGGAAAAGAAGGATGGATCCAACCCAGCATCACCAAAACAAGGAAGTCAGTTAACCTTGCAGCCGGATTTCCGAACTCCAAGTTGGTACGCCAGCAGGGGGCAGGTCATTACAACACCACGCATCGTCACAGCGCTATCCGGTTTGTCACACCAGAACAACGCCACCGCGGCGAGGACAAAGCCCTGTTCGCACAGCGTCATGCTGTTTATGAGGCTGTGCGTGCACGCCATCCACAACGCTGGTCGGGAAAAACCAGAAACTGGAATCCGGTTGAAACTGTTTACCTCAACCCCGAGAAAACATCTCCAACCTCCAGAACTGCAGCATCTATTCTCAGGCAGGTGGCCTGAGATTTTTAAAATCAGTGACAACTGTGTTGACAATTACCGCTTCCGCACTCGGGTAAGCTCAGGCGTCATGCAACACGTACTTCTTGACGTACGTCCCGTAAGTGTACAATTGGCCAAGAGTTGAATACGCAAGAGGTGTGTTATGACCGGAATCACTGCAACAGAGGCGCGCAGCAATCTTTATCGGTTGATTGATGAAGCTGCCGAATCCCACCAGCCGATCGTCATCCTGGGTAAGCGGAACAAAGCGATCCTGGTATCGGAAGAAAATTGGTTGGCCATTCAGGAAACACTTTACCTGCTTTCCGTACCTGGTATGCGGGAGTCTATTCGCGCAGGGATGGATGCCCCTGTGGAAAAATGCGATGCGGAGCTGAACTGGTGACATGGAAGCTGGTTTACACCAAGCAAGCCCAGAAAGATGCAAAAAATTGGCTTCCAGCGGCCTCAAGCCAAAAACTCAAGAATTGTTGGTTCTGATTTCAGAAGATCCTTACCGCAAGCCGCCTCCGTTTGAAAAGCTCATTGGGGATCTTGTGGGGACCTATTCACGCCGCATCAACATTCATCATCGCCTGGTGTATCAAGTGCTTGAGGACGAACAAGTAGTAAAAGTTCTCCGGCTCTGGAGCCACTACGAATAATGCCATAACCAGCCACCGTTGCCGGACAATTTTTCCACCGCTTTAGAAGGCACGGCATCGAATCTACAGCCCGAGAAAGTTTCTTTGGTCACTGCATTTTTCTCCGTCACTTCTCTGAATCCATAGCGGCGTAGCACATCGACAATCACCATTGCGACTAGAAAATAATTACAGTTTTATCATTCCCGTCGAACAGATCAGCATAATCAAGTCGGATTGGACAGAGATCCAAAGCTGGTCGGATTGGACAGAGATCCAAAGCTGAATGGAAATGAAATAATTGGATTTGTTGCAGACAGGCGGAAAAAAAATGGCGATGCGGCTCATACCGAATCGCATCTTGTTGTACTGAAAAAGTATCCCCGAATTATCCGTAACGGGTTGATTGAACAAGCAGGAAATTTAGCCAAGAGTTCTCGGTATTGGCCTGATCACAGTTCTGGCTTCTTGAACCAAGCATGTAACATTTCTTCGCTGACGATACCTGTATGTTTATATTTGTTGCCCTGAGCATCTACAAAAAATGTCAGTGGCAACTCGCCTCGCCAGCGTGTATCGACATCCCGGTAGATCACTTCCGGAAAATATTCGCCGAATACCCAGGTTTCGGTAAGTTGCAGATCATGTGTCATCATGGTTTGCCAAATTATGCTTTCATCCAGAAACGGATCGGCTGCAACAATAACGATTTCATGCCCGGGATAGATTTTTTGCATCCTCCCGAGCAAAGTCAGCTCGTCCATACAGTAACTGCAGGTTTCCGACCAGAATGCCAGTAAAAATGGCTTGCCATTATTCCTGTCCTGGATTTGGGAGAAACTGCCCGTCGTAAAAGGGTGAATAACGGGCTGTTGTGAGCTGGCAAAAGCAGTTGCCGACATCAACAGACTAACTGCAAGCAAGCTGAAATACAAAACTCTATTTTTCATTTTTAATTCCTGATTTAATTCCTGATCGGCGGATGTCAGAAATGTTTCATGCCCAATTCTTCACGTTTGCCATCGGTGCTTTGTGTCCATACAATTAGAAATTGATCTCCGGCGGGGACAACGCGTGGATATGTGGCTCTGACATCAGGGGGTGAAACTCTTACCGGATCATTAAATGTACCATCGTCATTTTTTTCAGCAGCAAAAATCACCAGCTTGTTTTCTGCGAAACCGTCCCAGACAGCGACCAGTCTGCCCTTCTTGTTTATGGCTATATCACCGTGCAGCCCGTTGTCACCTCCCATTCTGAGCGGCTCAGACCATTGCTTGCCGCCATCCTCACTTTGAAAATAATAGATGCCGCTATGCTCGGGATGGCCGGTTCCTACAATGGTATGAATATGATTCTGTTGTTCTCCCTGTCCAAATGCAATACCGCCACCAATATGTGGACAGCCTTCAAAAAACCAGTCGAATTCACCAACCGTACTCAGAAGTTGCCAATCCTGGCCGCGCAATGTGCCAAATGACATATCGGAAGGCTGTTTGTTGCGATACAGCACATGCAATATTCCCTGATGTAAGCGTGCTGACGTGTAGCAACATGCACAAACCACTTCATCCAGCGTGGTCGTGCTGCTCCAGTTCACACCGCCGTCAGTAGAATATGCATGGCGCATTCCCTGCGTACCCCTGATTCTGTCACGCTCATCGTGTATATGGCGACTGTCCAGCCAGATCAGGTGTAATTGCTCACCATCGCCATCAGCAGAAAAAAATGCATGAGAGCCTTCATCCCAGTCAGTCGGACTGCTGCCAGGCTGCCAATGCTGACCGCCATCGATCGAGCGTGCGATGACCATCGGCCCGGCGCTATGCGATGCTCCTTCTTTGTGACTTGTCCAGAAAGCAAGTAGATGATCGCCTGATACTGCCAGACGTGCGTCATTGCTGCGTGCCAGGGACGGTTCCAGCATCTGGCCTGCATCAACCGCAGCGGGCTCAGACCAGGTCCTGCCATGATCTTCAGATGTTTTTAGCACAACAGACTGTTGGCCCTGCTCATTCAGGCCCAGCAACAGATAAATTTTGTCCTTTTTTTCAACGACATCAAGACTGATCACGCCACCTGGTTTAGGGGGCATTTTATGTTTGCTGTGATCGGTCTTTTCCGTTTTTCCGGTTGCAGCCGGTGCGTCCGGTTGCACAGACACAGCAGGAGTGGCTTCATTCTTATATTGAGTTTCTGCAGCTTCCAGCAGCTGATCAGGATTTAATCCGGCAACTGACACAAACAGGATCAAAACAAATAAATATGGCAAATTAATATTTGATGAGCTTGTTCGAATCTTCATGTTTTCCTGTTTAATTTGAATAGAGTCATCATTCTAGCGTCATTCGATAATTTATCAATGCGACAATTTGTCGCATTGACTCAAATAGTTAGCGCTAACTACCATGTCCGTTATCTCAATTCTTCTGATCTGAAATAACGACATCTGGGAAAGCCCAATTTTCCACCGCTATCTTGCCGTTGCTTTCTGATTTCATATCTGAGAAGTTATTTCTACAAATCAGGAGTGTGCCGACGGGAAATATGCAGAAGAGTAAGAAATTCCGAGTAGCCGGAATGGGCGCAGATATTAAAAAACGAAACAGACTATGGTGTGGAATAAGGAAATTGTTTGTTTGCTTTTATTTGGTGATGGAGCTTCCTCTCTGTTGTCAGCGCAGGATCTACCCGAAAAAACGCCGTCTACCATTGCACAGAACACGACACATTTACAGAAAATTTGAGCCTGTATTCAAAATTGCCACCGAGCCAACATCAAGCGCAAACGGTGCGAAAAACTGGGAATAGTAAAATGCAAAACAAACTTGATCGCCGTGCTTTCATGGAATTGACCGCTCTGACTGCCCTTGCGGCGGTAACTCCCGCATTGGGTGAAGAAACACATGCAAGCCATTTGCAATCGATGATGGCTCCCGACCCGACTGCGCCCAAGGTGGCGATACTTGTCTATCCCCACATGATCGCGCTGGATCTGATTGGCCCAATGAGCGTATTCAAGATCATGCGCTGGAATATGCAGCTCATCTGGAAAGAAAAGATGCCGGTCGTAACCGATGTTGGCATCTCGATTCCGGCGACTACGACCTTCGCAGAGGCCTATGCCGACCCCGATATTTTGTTCGTACCTGGCGGCTTGATGGGCACCATCGCGTGCATGCAGGATACCACCGTGTTGGACTTCGTCTCAAAGCGAGGCGCGCGCGCCAAATGGGTCACCAGCGACTGCACTGGCAGCCTGATCCTTGGCGCTGCAGGACTTCTGCAAGGTTATGACGCTACCTCGCATTGGGCGGTTGCTGAACATCTACCTTTACTCGGTGCGCGCCGGGTCGATAAACGAGTAGTACGTGACCGCAACCGTATGACGGGTGCGGGAACAACGGCCGGGATCGACTTTGGCTTGGTACTGGCCGCAGAACTGGGCAACGAGGAAGCTGCGCGACGAACTCAGCTTATTCTTGAATATTCACCCGAGCCTCCGTTTGGCAATGGAACGCCGGCTGAAGCTGGCCCGGAGCGTGTGGCAGCGATGCGCAAGCGTCGAACCTGGATGGATGCACAAGCTCGGCTTGCTGCTGAAGCCGCAGGTCGGATGCTAAAAGTGAGATAAGAAGCCAGCGCGAAAATGTCTTTTTCACGATTGCCATTCCGCATCGCGTTGTTGGCAACAATTGCGATCCTCGCGCCGCAACCGAGATCATATGCCCAAAACATCAGCGAACTTCCTCCTATTACTGTGCAAGGACAATGGGAGTCCGAGTACTATCCCCGGCAAACAGCCACCACAACCCTAAAGATATCGACGCCGATTCAGGACATTCCCCTTTCTGTCCAAGTAGTGCCTCAGGCGATCATTGCAGATCGACAAGCACTCACGGTGCGCCAGGCGCTGGATACGGTCAGCAGCGTCACAAGCAGCAATGCCGTTCCCGGTTCCCAATCCTTTCATTCGAGGCTTCATTGATGGATCTGGAAACTTGCGTAACGGTTTCCGTGAAACCAGCAATCAACAGGACATTGAAGGAATTGACCGCATTGAAGTGCTGAAAGGACCAGTTTCCGTATTCTATGGTGGAGCACTTGCTTCAGGAGGCGTGGTAAACATTGTCACAAAATCACCAGAGTCTACTAATTTCACTCACGTTGGCTTGACTGGAGGCAGCTTCGCGCGAGTGCGCCCCACTTTCGATATCAATCGCGGCCTGACAGATGATCGTTCGTTGGAATTGCGAATTGATGGCGCCTATGATCAATCAGATTCTTTTCGGAAATTCAGCGACAGCAGAAGTACCTTTATCAATCCCAGCTTACGCTGGAAGCCAAGTGATCAAGATGAAGTATTGCTTCGGTTTCAGTACTATCACAGCGATTTTAGTTATGGCGAATACCAATCGCCGCTTACAGAGCGCACATTGAGCTTGCCTCTTTCATTCAGCTTCAATGACCCTAACCAGAATCAGTCTCGCAAGGATGCCGAGCGCCTCAGTTATGAATGGACTCACCTATTTGATTCCGGCCTGAAATTCCGATCCGGCTTCAATATTTCTACGGTGAAGTACAAGTTCGGAACCGATCGCCTGGCACGATTGACACTTCTTTCTGACGACCATGCAATCAAGCGCGTCGCACAATCAGGCCCGCAGAGGATCACAGACTACGATTGGCAAAACGAAGTATCGGGAACCTTTGATACGAAATCGCTGCGGCATCAATGGCTCGCAGGCGTTGAAGCCTACTGGAGTGATAACAACGCAACGGGCAATCAGGTTATCTTGCCGAATCTGGATATTCTCAATCCAGTCTATGGTGTTTCGATTGCCGCTCCCAAGCTCACGCGCAAGACCAGTTCCAGTTTCTATGACTATGCCGGTTATGTTCAAGACTTTATAACCATTTCTCCTCACTGGAGCCTCCTTATCGGCGGGCGATACGACACTACACGGACCAAAAGTCTCAATCGGTTGACAGATGTGAAGAACAGTGATCATACGGGCAAGTTTTCTCCAGCAGTAGGGGTGACTTATAAACCCGTTGCGACGACGGCTTTCTATTTCAATTGGACCAATAGTTTTGTTCCGACAACCGCCACAACAGTAGACGGCTCTGCATTGCCTCCCAGTTCTTCGGAACAGTACGAAATAGGGGTCAAGCAACAGTCTCCAGACAAGCGCCTGCAAGCCACGCTAGCCTTCTATCAGTTGACTAAAACTAACATACCAACCCAGGATCTGAACAATCCTCTATTTAGAGTCGCATCTGGCAAACAACGGAGTCGAGGTGTTGAACTCGATGTCTCAGGTGAAATACTGCCGGGCTGGAATACTATCGCAAGCTATACCTATACCTTCGCTCGCGTGATCAAAGATAATCGGTTGCCAGTTGGAAACCTTGTCGCGGGTGTGCCCCGCCACGCCGCCAGTTTTTGGACAACTTACACGTTTTTAAATGGCCTCGGAATAGGGGGAGGCATGCGCATCGAGAGTCACCGCGAAGCCACTCTGCCAAACACGTTCCGGTTGCCAGGGTACGCCCGGTTTGATGTAGCCTCCTGGTACCGCTTTGACGTCAATAACCAGCCATTCAAGATTCAAGTCAATTTTCTGAATATCACGAATCGGCGCATCTACAATACTGATGGATCACGCACCTTACGAGCTCAGTTACCGTTTACAATACTTGCCGGGATAAGTACCGAGTTTTAACTTGCCATGCTTGGCAAGCCTCCGATACAGATGACCTTAAAGTGTCACCCAACGGCGATTGCTGCCTGCCGCTTCGGCTGTCAGAGACTGTAGCTGTAGCCATCAATCCAACCGGTATCCCTGGAGGCAGGCACGGAACATGCTGGAATTACTGATCACGATCGACCGAAATACCCAATCCAAATGAAACGTGACGATGAACTCAATACTGCTGCCCGCCTAACCGAAATCAGTTGTAACACTTACGCGCCGGTATTTTGCAGTCATGCTGGAAGCACGCTTTTTCTATGCGGGTACAGCCGTTCGTTTTTGAAACATGTTCAATCTTTGACGAAGAACGCTATCCTGTTCGCGCGTTCAGGATACCCGCTATCAACTCTGGCAATGATCATTAAAGCCTCCTTGATTCCGGCTCATCCTCACATAAAAATCGGATTGTACGTGTTCACCCGCTCATAAAAGGATAATCGGTGTATCCGTGCTCGTTGCCGCCGTAAAAAGTACTTTTATCAGGCGGTGTCAACGAAGCACCTTGTCGTAAACGTTCAACCAGATCAGGATTACTAATAAAAAGGTGGCCGAATGCAATTAAATCCGCCTGATTTGTTGCAACAGTTTGTTGTGCGAGAGCGAGATCATAGCCATTGTTGAGCATCCAGGCAGCACGGCCGCCAACTACCTGGTAAACGTCTTTCAAATCGGAGTAATCAAATGGTATTTCTCCCTGCCGATAATCGCGTGGGCCGCTGGTGGCACCTTCAATAATATGAACATAAGACAGTGCATATTTTGCGAGGCCACGAACCACATACTCAAATAATGGCTGAGGCTGCGAATCGAACACATCATTAGTGGGTGTGACGGGAGAAAGCCGGATAGCGGTACGTTCTGCACCAACCTCACGAGCGACAGCTTCGACGATTTCAAATAAAAAGCGCGCACGGTTTTCAATACTGCCACCATAGCTATCATGACGATGATTAGAATTTGAGCGTAAAAACTGATCCAGTAAATAACCATTGGCAGCATGTATTTCAACACCATCAAATCCGACTGCCATGGCAGCGCGAGCGGCGCGACAATACTCCTCAACAACCCCTGGTAATTCATCAGCTTCAAGTGCGCGTGGCTGAGATGCAGGTACAAATTTGCCTTGCCCACTACTATCCTCCAGATAGGTTCTGCTCTGGGCGCGAATGGCGGATGGCGCCACAGGTGCCTGCCCTCCAGGCTGAAGCTTAAAATGTGAAATTCTGCCCGCGTGCCACAATTGGACGAATATTTTTCCATCTTTTGCATGTACCGCTCGCGTGACGGCGCACCAGCCATCGAGTGCAGCCTGAGAATAGAGTTCGGGAACATTGGCATAACTTTGCCCTTGTGAAGAAATTGCAGTCGACTCCGTGATGATCAAACCAGCACTAGCACGCTGAGCATAATAAATCGCAGTCATAAGGCCAGGTATGCCGCCAGGCGAACGGTTACGCGTTAGTGGCGCCATGACAATACGATTATTAAGCTTTAAGCCGGAAAGATCGAATGGATCGAAAAGTGTAGTAGCCACGTTTCCCTAATTACTGCAAATCACAGACAATGACTATAATGCATTGGAAGTCCGGAAGAAAGTCAGAACTTATAAGAAACATACCCCATGAATGTTCTGGGCATGCCCGGGGTAAAGCTGGTGCGTGTGCCTGCTGCATCCTTGTTGACATCCACCGCATACCGTTTGTCGAACAGATTCTGGATGTTGAACATCACTCCCCAATGCTTCCGGCTATATCCAGCAGTAAGGTTCGTCAGGAAATGATAACCGCCTCGCTGTTCGGTGTTGGCATTATCAATAAAATAATCACTCTGTCCGCGCGTTTCGACCCGTCCATGCCAACCACTTGGATGCCGGTACGTCGTGTAAACAAAATACATGTGCTCAGGAAAACGGGGAATCTGATTGCCGGAACGATCGGCATTGATGGTAGTACGCTGACCGCCAGGACCAATGATCGTCAGTGGTTCAGTCAACTTGCCAAACTTCAGATCAGTGTAGGTATAGCTGGCACCCACCTCCACACCGGAATCAAAAGCATAATTACCAAAGAATTCAAATCCATTCTTGTTGGTCTTGCCTGCATTGACATACAACGTCTGGAAATTCTGCACAAATGAAATAATCTCGTTACTGACGTCCGTGTGATAGCCGGTAAGATCAAACGACCAGTTACGCCCGCGCCCTTTGAACCCGGCTTCATAATTGAGATGGCCGGAGGATTTCAGCGTACGCCCAAATTCAATCGCATTTTGAACTTCACCAGAATCCGGTACTTGATTGGCATGCGCAACGGTTGCATATACGTTGATCTGGTCGGTTGCACGGTATGTTACCGCCGCTTTCGGCGCAAACAGATCATAATTTTCCTTCACCTGCAACAACCCTCTTCCCGGTGCATAGCGCCCGGCTGCAAAATTGTATCTCTGGAATTCATCGCGCTCGATATCAAAACTGACTTGATCAAAACGCATTTGCAGATCGATTGTCAGGCGATCAATCGGAGACAGGCTCTCCAGAAAATAAATCCCCCACAGATCATTGGTAAAGTGACTGCGTGAATTAAGCTGCCCTTTGCGGTCCGACAGTGTGGACACGATCCGGCCATTGGCGGTGACAACATCCGCATAGGCGTATTGCAGTGCGCTGTCACTCCAGTTGCGCCGCCAGGTTCCTCCAATCACCATCGAACCCGGCATGCCAAACAGGGAATGGGTGTAATTGCCTTCGAGATCAAGACCAAAGTTCCGTTCCCAGCCATTCATATCATTGATCTGGCCGGTAACCGGATGAAATTGTTTCCACTGATTGTAATAGATACGCGGCTTGAATAACCAGGCACCCATACGGTGCTCCAACCGGCTGTTTACAAACAAAATGCGTGAATCACGCGCGGAGTGTTTCCAGGGATCCTGCGTTTCCAGCGCCTTGCCGGTATCACGGTAACGGGCATATTGTTCACTGTTGAGCGATCCGGGCAGATTCATTTTGACATCGCTATAGGTTACTTCACTTTCAAGCAGAGTCGATTCGCCCAGCTGCCAGCCATGCTTGAGTCCCGCATTGGTACTTGCAAAACGGTTATGCCGCCGCCAGTCATTATCGGTATGACGACGCGAAAAAGTGAAAGCAAGCGCATGCTCATCAAATACCTTGCCAAACCGGGTATGCAGGTTATGTGTTCCCCAGTTGCCGACACCGCCACGGATAACGTTGTGTCGGTCATCAAATGCAGAACGTGAAATAATGTGGATGGTTCCGCCAGCCGTTCCCGCACTGTAGAGATCGCCCGGCCCGCGCGTGACTTCAATGCGCTCCACATCATCCGGATCAACAAAATCCAGTCGGCCGAAACTGTCTGGATCCAGAATGGGCACTCCGTCGCGCAGCAGATTGATTTCGCGTACGCCAAACTGTGCCTTCAGCCCTGCACCACGAATCGAAATCTTGGCATCGTAAGCATTGTTATTGCTCTCGATGCGCAATCCCGGCACTTGCCCCTGAATGGCATCCTTGATGTTGAACATGCGTACATCTTCAATCCGTTTTTCATCCACGACACTGATCGACTGTGGAACTTCCTTGGTGGTACGTGCCTCGCGTGTCGCGGTAACACTGATCGCATCGAATTCTGTTGGCTGCTCGGGGGCAAGCTGCTGGGCAACGGCCGGAAATACCAGTAACCAAAGCGTCAGCAACAGAAACTTCTTGCGTGCGAAGCGTGCAACCCAACCGGCATAATACGCAAGCCTGCACGCCGCATCAGCCGCATTAATCCGAACTCCCATACAGACACTCCCTTATTCATTGTATTCAAAATACTTTTTAAAGGACGAGTCTGTAACACCAACCTGATTGCCGTCAATGCGACAAATTGTCACATTGACCATTTACTATGTAAGGCTTGTTTACAATTGCAGCGCCTTTTTATGGCGTCAAAAGAGAACGCATGATGTTTATTGCAGGCGTCAAGCAATGGATAAGTCCCGGGCAAATCCACCCCGCGGGAAGAGACACCGGCTGCGATAAAATTGCAACAGGTTGGAATTTTCAGTTCCTGGTCGGACAGGGAAATACGCCCCACCCGATCTGCCAGCCAACCGTACCCATAACTCTCCGGGATACGTTGATGCGACAATTTGTCACATTCCCAACCGGCTAATTTGTGAAGATAATCTGCACATTGAAAGATCCTGATACTGCACTCAAGATTCTGCAGCATACCCTGACCAATCGGCATCGGCCGCTACACCCATGCACTGATCCGGATCAATTTACAAACCTGATCGCCGTCGCGCGATTACTCCCCCGCCAGGAGGAGCAATTCCTCCCCTAACCTGTATTCTCCGTCCAACCGCAGCAAAATGCAGCTGGTGCGCGATTACTTCCCTCCAGAGGAGCAACTCCTCCCCTACCCCCACCCGTCCGGCTGCAACATAATAAAAGTCGGCCGGGTGTTTTCCCCGTGGATCGTCATGACCTGCGACTTCTCGAGGATGCTGATGGGATAATAGCACCACTGGACGGGATGGTTACTCATGGCTGGTTTTCTGATTATTGTGGGGCGATGAGCAGCTTTCTGACGCTCTATCCCGAACTGGAATGCTGATCAATCCCCATATTTACTCCGGCAACTTCTTCTGACCGGAACACCTGGTGGCAACGCTGGGCAGCAGGCACAACACATTGGCGAGCGGCTGATAGCTGACAGGCAGACAAACAGATACGCACGGGGATAGTATCAAAATTAAATGTGCGCTTCAGGATAAGTGTCGTTTATTCACGCACGCTTTCCCACAGCTTTTGCAAGCGTTTCACTGAAACAGGCGCTGGGGTTTTCAGTTCCTGGCTGAACAGGGAGATGCGCAGTTCCTCGATTTGCCAGCGGAATATTTCCAGATTCGGATCCACCATTTCTGCCTGGTGGTGCTTATTCAGGCGTTGTATGTACTGATTCCACAGTGTGCTGATCATCTCTGTCTGCTCCTGATCGCGCCCAGGATTTTTGTTGTATTTGTCGAGACGCAGCAGCATGCCTTTGAGGTAACGGGGAAGATGTTGCAGATATTGCCAGCAGGTCGCGCTCAGAAATCCCGGATAAATCAGGTGATGAAGCTGTTCTTCCAGATCCTTTTTCAGGGAAGCTGCCGATTTGTCCAGAACGGATAGCCGTTTCTTCAGTTCCTGGCAGGATTGGGCAATGGTATGAATCAATCCGGCCATTTCCTGGGTCACGGTTCCCAAACGTGTCCGCGCCCGCACCACTTGCGTATTGAATTCCTCCTCGTTGCGCGGCAACGGGTCATCGCCGATCAGTGCCAGATCAATAATAGCGGCGTACACATCTTCCTTGAGCCTGTTCATTTCGATCAGGTGACTCATAAGCAAAAGGGTTTTCTGATCGGCCGGCGAGTTTTTTTCCAGTTGTTTGATTCTGTCTTTGAGTGCCAGGCAGAGCAAGCGCCGCACCCCTTCCCGCATACTGCGTTGTGCACCTTCCCGCGTATCGAAGAGGCGAATGGCGACACTCTGCTTCTGGTCAATCAGTGCCGGGTAGCCGGTCAGCTGTTTGCCCGCCCGGCTGAAACTGGTTTCCTGCGGCAGCTCGCCGAAATCCCAGCAGGTCATGCCCTCACGTTCGATGGAATCCGGTTCTGCGCCTGCATCACGCGTGAACAACTGCTGTGCTGTCTGGCCAAGCTGCGCTTTCAATGTGGCCAGATCGTATCCCATTCCCAGCGTGGCTCCGCCATCGTCAACTACTTTGATGTTCATTTGCAGATGAGCGGGCAACTGCTGGTTATCCCAGGTATCCAGAGGCACCTTGATCCCGGTTTCCTTGTGAAGGAACGCAGACAGGGATTCAGTCAGCACAGTTGTCCGATCCGGGTGCGTATCCAGCCATTCCAGAAAACGGGTGGTGAATTGCGGTACCGGGATGGTGTGGCGGCGCACCAGTTTCGGCAGCATTTTTACATACCAGGCAATTTTTTCCCGGATCAGCCCCGGCACCAGCCAATCGAAATGAAACGGCATGATCTGATTGAGCAACGGCAAGGGCACCGTGACAGTGACACCATCCAGCGGGTGCCCGGGATCAAACCGGTAACCCAGGGATAACACGTGACCTGCTGCCACCAATGTTTCCGGATATTGTTCAAGCGTTTTTTCATCGGCAGACTGGCGCATCAGGATTTCCCGCGTCAGGTACAGCAATTGCGGATCGGCCTGTTCTGCCTGTTTGCGCCACTTCTCGAAAGCATTGCCGCTATAAATTTCCACCGGAATGCGCGCTGCGTAAAATTCGAATATCTGCTGCTCATCGACCAGGATATCCTGTCGCCGCACTTTGCTTTCCAGCGCGCGGATTTCATCGATCAGCTGCTGGTTATGCCGGAGAAACAGTGCATCGCTTTCATACTCCCCCGCCACCAGTGCCTCACGAATGAACAGCTCACGGGCATGCGCCGGATTGACTGGCCCATAAGCAATGCGCCGTTTGGCAACGATGATCAGGCCATACAAGGTAACCTGTTCAAACACCACAGCCTGCGCACGCTGTTTTTCCCAGTGCGGATCAAAATAGTGTTTTTTGCACAATTTACCGGCAATTCTTTCCAGCCAGGCCGGGTCGATTGCCGCTGCACAGCGTGCATATAGCTTGGTAGTTTCCGCCAGTTCGGCTGCCACCACCCATTTCGGCTGTTTTTTTCTCAAGGATGAACCGGGGAAAATCGAGAATTTGATTGTGCGTGCGCCCTCATAAATTCCTTTTTCATCCGATTTGAAACCAATATTGCCCAACAGCCCAGACAGCAGTGCACGGTGAATTTCATCATAACCGGCGGGAACCTGATTGGGGCGCAACCCCATCTCACTGATCAGTATATGCAACTGGCCGTGGATTTCACGCCACTCGCGCATTCTGCGATGGGAAATGAAATTTTTCCGGCACTGCTCGATCAGTTTCTTATTGGATTTTTTATGCTTGAGCAGCTCGTTATAAAAATCCCATAATTTGAGATAACTCATGAAATCGGAGCGATCATCACGGAACGGCTGGTGCGCCTGATCGGCAGCCTGCTGGTGTTCAAACGGCCGGTCACGCGGATCCTGCAGGCTGAGTGCAGAAGCGATGATCAATACTTCGCTCAGGCAATTTCCCTGTCTGGCCGCCATGATCATGCGGGCGATTCTCGGATCGGTGGGGAATTTTGCCAACTGATGGCCAATTTGCGTCAGCCCCTTGCGCTCATCCAGTGCACCCAGCTCCGCCAACAGCTGATAACCATCCGCGATCATGCGCGGCGCAGGGGGCTGGATAAACGGAAATTGTTCCACCTCCCCGATTTTCAGTGATTTCATGCGCAGAATGACCGCAGCCAGCGAGGAACGCAGAATCTCGGGATCGGTATATTCCGGGCGCACAGCAAAATCTTCTTCTGAATACAGTCTGAAACACACACCGTTCATCACTCGCCCGCAACGCCCGGCACGCTGATTGGCCGACGCCTGGGAAATTTTCTCGACCAGAAGCTGCTCCACCTTGTTACGGTAGCTGTAACGGTTGATTCGTGCCAATCCCGTATCGATTACATAACGGATGCCTGGAACCGTGAGTGAGGTCTCAGCCACATTGGTTGCCAGCACGATGCGCCGTTGTCGGCCGGCAGTAAAGATGCGAATCTGTTCTGCATGAGACAGCCGGGCGAACAACGGCAGGATCTCCAAACCGGCCTTGCCTCCGGGGCTGGCAAAGGTATGTTTACGCAATGCTTCGGCCGTTTCCCGTATCTCCCGCTCACCCGGCAGAAAGACCAGCATATCGCCCTCCCCCATGCGCATGGCCTCATCCACCGCACCGAGAATAGCCCGGGACAAATCGCGATCCTCGCCCTCAGTCGGATCATCAGATGACCGGTAATGAATCTCTACCGGAAACAGCCTGCCAGATACCTCGATGACAGGTGCATCATTGAAATGAGAAGCAAACCGCTGGGCATCGATGGTGGCAGATGTGATGATCAGTTTCAGATCCGGGCGGCGTGGCAGCAATTGCTTGAGATAGCCGAGCAGAAAATCGATGTTGAGGCTGCGCTCATGCGCTTCGTCAATGATGATGATCTGATAAGCGCGCAACAACGGATCCTGCTGTGTTTCTGCCAGCAGAATGCCATCGGTCATCAGTTTGATACGGGTGTCAGGGTGAGTTTGATCAGAAAAACGTACTTTGTAGCCCACCCGTTGCCCAAGCGGGCTATTCAGTTCTGTGGCAATACGTGCTGCCACGGTTCTGGCGGCAATACGTCGCGGCTGGGTATGGCCGATCAGATATCCGGTGCCCTGTTCTCCAATGTTTTGTTCCAGTTCCAGGCAGATCTTCGGTAACTGCGTCGTTTTTCCGGATCCGGTTTCGCCACAGACGATGACGGTCTGATGCTGGCTGATCGCACGCGCAATCTCCTCGCGCCGTGCGACAACCGGCAAATCTTCCGGGTAGGTGATACGGATAATTGATTCGAAGGGAGGTGCCAATAAAAGTGCTACTTGCTTACGATGACAGCTTCTTTCTGGGTGCTGAGCGTACCCTGTTCGATGATGGCGACTGTCAGTCTGGAAATGGCGACACGCTTGCCGGTTTCCTCCTCGGTAATATCTGTCTGCCAGACCTGGGTACGCCTGCCGACGTGCAGCGGCGTACATACCCCGATGACATTGCCTTGCGCTACCGCCCGGATATGATTGGCATTGATTTCGATACCAACTGCCCGGTACTGCTCGGGATCGATGGTCATCCAGGCGGATACACTGCCCAGTGTTTCAGACAGCACACAACTGGCCCCACCGTGCAGAATACCGAAAGGCTGGGTGGTACGATGATCGACCGGCATGCTGGCCTTGAGGAAATTCGGGCCGACTTCCATGAACTGAATGCCAATATGTATACCCATATTGGCATTACGCAACCCTTCCAGATAATCAATGGTATAGTTTTTAAACCAGACTGTTTGACTCGAATTCATTTTGTCTCCACGTACCTAAGGAACCTCTGATCAAGTACTCAGGAAAACGCCGCAGAGTGAATCAATACCGGCTCAGCACTCTGTTTGGCTCTACGTTTTTCCACCGCTTCAGCCAGATCGGAAAGTACCTGCTCTGTTGTATCAAACCCAATACAGCCGTCTGTAATACTCTGCCCGTAGACCAGTTGTTTTAGCTGTCTGCCTTCCACATTCTGCCTGCCCGCCACCAGATGGCTTTCAAGCATGACACCGCTGATTGAACGATTGCCTGCTGTGATCTGCCGGGCAACCTCGATTGCCACTTCCGGCTGACGCCGGTAATCCTTGTGGCTGTTGGCATGACTGCAATCGATCATCAGATAAGGCGGCAGTTTAGCTTTCTGCAGTGACTCAACTGCTAAGGCGACACTTTCTGCATCATAATTCGGTGCTCTTCCACCGCGCAGGATGATATGACAATCTTCATTCCCTCTGGTTGTGAAAGTGGCAACCCGTCCTTCCTTGGTGACCGACAGGAAATTGTGTGGGTGAGATGCGGCGCCGATCGCATCAATTGCAATATTCAGATTCCCGTAGGTACCGTTTTTGAATCCAACCGGACAGGAAACACCGGAGGCCAGTTCACGATGTCCCTGACTTTCCGTGGTCCGTGCGCCAATAGCCGCCCAACTGATCAGATCAGCCACATATTGCGGACTGATCAGATCAAGAAATTCGGTTGCGGCCGGCATAGCGATATTGCCCAGTTTCAACAACAGGTCACGGGCAAGTCGCAATCCCTTATCGATGTTGAAACTGTTATCCAGATCCGGATCGTTGATCAAACCTTTCCAGCCCACTGTGGTGCGAGGCTTCTCGAAATAAACCCGCATGATGATATGTAACTGGCCTTTCAGCTCCTGACGCAGACGACTCAGCCGGGAAGCATATTCCACTGCCGCATCCACATCATGAATTGAACACGGGCCGCAGACGACGAGCAACCGGTCATCCTCCCCCCGTAAAATATCGTGACATTCCTGCCTGGCAGTGACTACGGTTTCGGTTGCCTGTTCGGTCAAGGGGTGCTCACGCAGCAGCTTTACCGGCGTAATCAGCTCATCCCCACGGATAATACGCCGATCGTCAGTCTTATGTTCCACTGATAATTCCTCGATGATGATTTCTCTCCATTTGTCCTTGTATTGCACGAAAGCACACTCTCCATGTTCAGGAAACTCTGCTTTTTTACCGTTTTTTTGCTTGAGTTGCCTACCTCGCTGACGTTTTCAGAGGCTTCTTTACATGAGTATTTCGGCTCTGTTTTACTAATTTATCAAAATTGGTATATTTTACTGCGATGTTGCGCCAATCTCCATCATTCCTGTAATGAAGCCAGATGACTGGCCACATCTTCCTTGCTGAAACCAAGCGCGCTGGCAATACGATCCGCATGACTGATACGCGATACACCCGGGATCAGCCGGTGTGTTGGTTGATCCGAATCGAATTCAACCTGCAGATAATCTCCGATTTGTTCCTGCTGCAAACGTTCACACAATTCATGGTTATGCGTTACCAGGATAGTTGTTGCGCCCAGCTGATGAAATCCTTTCAGCACATATTCCGACAGCGTCATCTTCTCTTCGAATGTGGTGCCTTCTGCCAATTCATCAAGTACCACCAGAGAGCGTGACGTTGAACTGAAGAAAATTTCACGGGTTTGTTTCAATTCATGTGCAAAACGCCCCATGCTCTCCTCCAGCTGACCGGGATCCGGTACCTGATAAAAAATATGTTCCGCGGGGATTACCCGTGCCTGCGCAGCAGGAACATACGCTCCGGCTTGTGCCAACAGCTGAATCTGGACTACCGTTTTGCAGTAGGCGGTTTTTCCACCACTGTTTGGCCCTGTCACGATCAGCAGGCGTTTATCGTTATCCAGCGTAATATCGTTGGGCACGTAATCAGGACGCGCCCGCACCAGCAATGGATTTCTGGCAGCAGAAGCAACCAGGGCATGTCGTTCATTCATGTGAATCTCCGGCAGAACAGAATCTCCTGGTATGGAATGCCCATGCCGGCGCAGTGCCAGCAATTCATCGATCATGCCCAGCGCTTCGATTGCCCGAGCCAGATCTTCGCTATGCCGGAACAGTTTTTGCAGCGGATAGATGACCGAATCCCGGTCGGAGGCACTGACCGCCTGCAAAATGATCGGAATGATCGGAACAAGCAGGATCAGAACCCCGTAGCCAATATAGCTGGCACCCAGTTCGCTCAACGTACTCTCAAAGAAAAACAGTAATCCGGCCATAAAAATCAAAAAAAGACTGATAAACGGCCATTTGAATACGGAGGGGCGAAAACGTGGAACAGGCAGACGCGATTTCTCCGTCCGGGTCAGAAATTTCCCTTCCGAAACGTAGATGGGGCCGTGCATCAGCGAATACGTGTGTGTCCGGGCGAAGTCACGCAGTGCTTGCACCAGTGTACGCAGATAATCGCTGGTGGGTGTGGGAAGCGCTTCAGCCTGATCCACCATATCCACAACGAAACCGGTCCCGTCGATAAACTGACGATAGCCGTATCCACCAAATTCCAGCCTTTCCTTACCCGCTTTATCCCTAGGATCATCAGTCGTGAATCCTCCCGCAAATTCGCCGTAAAGCAGGTGATACAGTGAGGTTTCATCCAGCGCCATTCGCTTGATGTATTTCTCCAGGGCATCCAGCAGCTCCGGATTGGATTCCAGTTCACGCAACGCCTCCTGCTTGCTTTGCAATAACGCAGCATCGCTGACCGGGCGTGCAATTGAACGGTAAAGTACAGATTGCCCTACCCGAGTCTGTGCATGATTAATTTCGTCAAACAGAGCATCGGCTTCCACCGCGGCAAAAGTCTTGGCATCCAGTGCTCCATAATTCTCTGCAGTTGGTTGCGTATCCCGTATCTGCGCCTGATTTTTGCCGGATGACAAAATGAAGCTTCCACGCCAGACGGGGGTGATAACAGCTTGTGATATATCATTCATATTTTGTATATTGATACGTTGCAATTAGACTCGGTTCATGCAACTTTAGACGATTTTACTCTCTCATGCAGGGATTAATGATGATAAAACCATCTCCTGACTTTATTATCCAACGTTCAACCATTCATTTTTACGGGCAAGATCGTGCTGCGCAAGATTTTCAAAAAATATCTACCTTCTCACGAAAGTATTCAGCAGAGCCGTTTTGTGAAATTCTTTGGCACGCTGCTGCATCATCACAACCTCTGGCATCTCCATCGCCGTTCGGTTGCGGGAGGTGTAGCGGCCGGCCTGTTTGCCGGATTGATTCCCGGCAGCAATCCGGTGCAGTTCTTTTTTGCCACCTTGTTTTCCGTGATTTTCAAGGTCAATCTGCCTATCGCAGTATTTATGACATTGTATTCCAATCCCTTTACAATCATACCGCTTTATATGGCAGCGTATTTTCTGGGCAGCTGGATAACCGGCAGCACCGTGAGCAGCATAGATGATCTGCCCCCTCTGGAACTGCATCTGCTAGACAGAGATCTTTCCGAGTGGGGTCCCGTCCTGACAGATTATCTGGCAACATTCGGGGGGCCACTGATTATTGGTTTGTTTGCGCTAGCGTCTCTGTTATCTGTCAGTGGCTACTTTGCAGTGCGCGTATTCTGGCGCTATTACATCATTCATGCCTGGCACAAGCGCGCCAGACGCAACTCTAATAAATAATTTCTGACCTTTCATCCTCATGCCTGGAACACGTTCATCGCTTCGCACGGCAGGCATTCTTCTGCTGATTACCGTAGCCGGGTATCTTGCCTGGTATTTAACCCGAAGCCAGCCTCTGGAAGTGGAGCTGGCGACCGTCAGCCGCGGTGCTGTTGAAGCCACCGTGGTCAATACGCGCGCCGGCACGATCAAGGCGTGCCGGCGAGCCAAATTATCTCCCCAGGCAGGCGGCCAGGTCATCCGCATGGAAATCAGAGAAGGAGATCGGGTCAAGGAGGGACAGGTTCTGCTGGCGTTATGGAACGCTGATCTGCAGGCACAATATGATCTGGCCAGACAGCAATTGGCTACAGCGGAAAGTCGGCAGCAGGAATCCTGTATCCTGGCTGAGAATGCGCAACGTGAATATATCCGCACCCGGCAACTGGTTGAAAAAGGATTTGTCAGCGTACAGCGTGCCGATGATGCCAATGCCACCGCCAGAGCCAACCGGGCAGCCTGTACCGCTACTACCGCAGAAACCAGACGCGCCCGCGCACAAATTGCAGTCAGTCAGGCCAATCTGGATCGAACGCAGCTTATCGCTCCGTTTGATGGAGTCATTGCACAGATTACCGGAGAGCTGGGCGAATATGTCACACCCTCCCCGCCGGGAATTCCAACCCCGCCGGCAGTCGATCTGATTGATGATTCCTGTCTGTATGTCAGTGCACCGATGGATGAAGTCGATGCACCCAAAATTCGTGTGGGACAAACCGCACGCATCATGTTGGATGCCCTCCCCGGCCAGACTTTTGAAGGAAAAATACGCCGCATTGCACCTTATGTAACTGAAGTTGAGAAACAGGCGCGTACAGTGGATGTAGAAGCCGAATTCGTCAATCCTGATCAGGCGGCTCTGCTGGTGGGTTACAGCGCCGATATCGAAGCCATTATCGAGCATCGTGAAAATGTATTGCGCGTTCCCACCCAGGTCATTCGGCAGGATAACAAGGTATGGACGCTGGACAGGGAAAGTCAGCTTGAAGAACGCACTCTGAAAACCGGACTGGCCAACTGGGCCTACACCGAAATACTTGCGGGGCTGTCGGAAGGAGATCAGGTGCTGCTGTCCAGCGATAATGGAGAAATCACAGCCGGCACCCTCGTCACCCCCAAACCGCCGCAGCCATGATACAACTCTCCGGCATCACCCGCATTTTCCACATGGGTGATCAGGCGATCCATGCGCTCGATCACATTGATCTGACGATTGACTCCGGCGAATACATTTCCATCATGGGGCCCTCCGGATCGGGTAAATCAACGCTGCTGAATGTCATCGGACTGCTCGACCGGCCTGACAGCGGACATTACCTGCTGGATGATAAAGATGTCACTGCACTGTCGGAAACAGAACAAGCACAAGTGCGCAGGGAAAAAATCGGCTTTGTTTTCCAATCTTTCCATCTGATTCCTCGTCTGACTGCCGCAGAAAATATTGAAGTTCCCCTGATACTGACTGGCATGTCTCCGGCAGAACGTAAAGCGCGTATTGCGGAAACATTGCAGGCATTCAACCTGAGCGATCGCGCACATCACCGGCCGGCCGAACTGTCCGGCGGACAACGCCAGCGAGTTGCCATTGCGCGCGCAACTATCCTGCACCCCACTGCGTTGCTGGCGGATGAACCGACCGGCAACCTGGATCATCGCATCGGCTCGGAAGTCATGGTATTACTGGAAGCACTGAATCAAGCGGGCACCACGCTAATCGTGGTAACGCATGATCGCGAACTGGGGTTACGCGCCCGGCGCCGGATTGCCATGCGCGATGGTCGCATCGAAACCGACGAGCGATGAGTGATGAAATTCCAGGATCTGCTGCGCTTTTCCCTTAAAACCCTCACCAGCCACCCTGCCCGCTCGTTCCTGATCGTACTGGCCATGGCATTGGGTGTGGCTGCAGTCATCATGCTGACTGCATTGGGAGATGGCGCACGCCGGTATGTCGTCAATGAGTTTTCCTCGATCGGCACCAATCTGGTCATTGTCATGCCTGGCCGCGCCGAAACGGCCGGCAGTTTTCCGGGTGCGGTCATGGGTCAGACACCCAGAGATCTGACACTGGATGACGCACACTGGGTGGGAAGACTGCCGCAAGTCAGTCGTTACGCGCCCCTGAATGTCGGTGTAGCTGAGCTTTCTGCTGCGGGCAAACTGCGGGAAGTTACCCTGATGGGAACCACGGCTGATATTTTTCCGATTCGCCACATGAAACTTGCTCTGGGCAAGTTTCTTTCTAGCAGCAGTGAAAGCAGTGCTCAGATTGTATTAGGTGCAAAGATCGCACAGGAATTTTTCCCGGATGGCAATGCACTGGGGCAGCGTGTTCGCCTGAGTGACCGACGCTTTCTGGTCACCGGCGTGATGGCCGTGCAAGGCGAATCCATGGGATACAACTCGGACGAACTGGTCATTATTCCAATCCAGCATGCCCAGACATTGCTCAACACCACCTCGCTGTTCCGGCTGCTGGTCGAAATCCGCTATCACGATGAGATCGACAGCGCTCGGGAAGCGATCCGTCAAACACTCATCCAGCGTCATGATGGCGAGGACGATGTCACCGTGATCGCCCACGACGCCGTGCTGGCCACATTTGAACGCATCCTGCGCGCATTGACACTGGGAGTTGCCGGCATCGCCATCATCAGCCTCGCTGTTGCCGGCATTCTGGTGATGAACGTCATGCTGGTATCGGTCAGTCAGCGCACGGCGGAAATCGGCCTGCTCAAGGCAATCGGCGCTCCAGCCGCCATCATTCGCTATATTTTTCTGGCTGAAGCCATCTGGCTCTCCCTGGCCGGTGCACTGGGCGGATTCATACTGGGACAGGCGGGCAGCTGGGCGCTGCGTCTGGCATATCCACAGTTACCCGCCTGGCCCCCTCTTTGGGCCAATTTTGCCGGGATTGCTGTTGCGCTACTGGCCGGTATTCTGGCGGGATTATTGCCAGCAGTCCGCGCAGCGAAGCTGGATCCAGTCAATGCACTCGGCAAGCGATGAGCCCAGAAACCGTGATCGGCGAATATGCACTACTCTAATATGCTGTTGGGCTACCAGTGATTTTCTGATCTGTTCCATCTGTACAGCGCTGCCGCAAAGATATTATAGACAGCGCGACACGCATGCCGGATGCCGGGCTGGCCCAGCACGGCTGATTTCCAGGCTTCGCCGGGCGAATTTCGCCAAATCACGAGAAAGGCATCAAAACCCGTCCAGACATTACCGTTCTCATCAACCACATGCAGACGTTCCCGGACGAATTCGAGATCAGGACCGGAGTCGATTTCAGCAACGAGACCGTTGTTCTTGTGTACATCGTTCCACTGGATCGCGCAGTTGCTGCCTTTCTTCATCTGACGCTCAATCCCGGCCTTGCATACCGGACAGGCGGAGTTGTAATAAACCTTTATTTCCGGCTTGACGGGCATGCAAGAACGGCAATCCAGGCAGGCATGCCAAGTCCCCGGCCTGAGCCTGAGTATCGCACCCTGTATTCCTCTCCGCACAATCCGGAAAAAGCAGTGGATGGATTTTGCGTCACTGTAAAATTTTGCTCAAAACTCCCGAATACATTCAATTCCTTTCTCCTGATGCATTCATTATTCAAAGAAATGAAGTGACTGGATTGCTTCGTCAGTAATGACATGCAGGCAAACTGCAGACAGTATGAATAATACGGCAAGATGAAGCCGACGAGGCCAGTTTTGACCTGGAAATGGAATAATGTGCGCTATCTTTACAGAGCAGAATAACGAAACGCACAAAAAAAGCGCCGGTTTCCCGGCGCCTGAGTGTTTGTTTCTTTTATGATTATTAGTTGTCCGTTTCGATCAGACCTGTTTGCGGCGGCGGCTCAGGCCCAATCCCAGCAGGCCAGCGCCAAACAACAACAGGCTGGTGGGCTCAGGAATCTCCTTAGGATCAGTAATACCGCCTCTATAATTCCCAAAGGCAAATCCGCTTGTACTCTCTCCTGGTCCTGGGGTAAGACTTTGCAAGTGCGCGCCTAATTGTCCCTGGCCAAGAACCGTATCATTAGAGATTGCATTGGAGGCATTCAGAAACATGTCTTCGGTGAACAAACCGCCAGCGCCAGTATATGTAGCTGTAAAGCTTAGAGGCTGCATATTGGTAACATTTTCTACGTTTCCTGTCGATTTACTCGCTGCAAATAAGAAATCAGCACTTCCCGATCCAGCTGCGTTGCTGCCGGATGTCACTGCCCATCCTGTTGGATCAAAGCCACTAAAGCTATAGTCAGCATATGACCCGGTCAGATTAAAGTAAAACGCACCCAGCTTGATATTTGGGTGTGCTGTCGAATTAATATCAATTAACCAGGAAGTTTGATTGGAGGTAGTATCGCCAGTAATTGTGACATCTACAATCAGGTTATCGGGATTTCCCGGGCGCGGATCACCCGTCAGCTGTGACGTGATGGTGAAAGGCGTTGCGTACGCCGTATTGGCCAGCAGCAGGGCTGAGCCAATCAGTGTGGCCAAACTCGTGCCAAAATAGTTTGTATTCATGGAAAATTTTCCTTGTATATTATTGAAATTATTTCAACTAACATAATGCACAAAGCATGCCAAAAATATAATTTATTGTTTTGATTGGCTTTTACAATTATTTTATTTTGTGAATGTAAATTTCACCGACAAAAAACGCCCTGCGGAAACAGGGCGTTTGAGGAGAGAGATGAAAAATGCGCGGCTAGTTTTGGACAATGGCTGTTACGCTGGCGATATCTCCACTGGCATTGAGTACTTCTGCGGTTACGGCGATATTGCTGCCAAGCGGCTGAATTTCCCAGGAATTCCAGCGATAATTTAATGATTTATTGTCAACGGTGGCGATGAGGTTGCCATTGATTCTCAAGTTGATTTTCCTGGCGTTGTTGTCGGCAGCTACCCTGATATTTTCATAACGACTGACTTTCTGGCCATCCTTAAGGTTGAATCGCCTAATTTTCGTCAGCGGCTCGGTAGTGGTGATGTCGGAATTTTTTACAGTGACTGTTACCGGGGAAGAGGCGCCCTGGTTGCCGGCAGCATCAAAGGCATACGCAACCAGTGTATAACTGCCATTGGCCACGGTGGTAGTGTCCCAGGCGAAGGCAAAAGGTGGTTGGGTGTCTTCGATGGCTTTGCGGTCGTTGATATACAGATCGACACGCACCACACCTTTGTTGTCAGAATAATTGACATCTACCGGTACGTTACCCGAGGCAGTGCCGCCCGTGGGGGAAGCAATACTGATGGCCGGAGCGATTTGGTCCGCGCTCAGACGGGTGTGAGCGGCGTTAACAGCATTGGCGGCATTGATGCGGCCGTTGCCAAAGATTTGATCAAATCCGGGATCACCGAGATCTTCCGAGGCGGTGACCAGTATCTGGTCAATATCCGCCGGAGCGAGATCCGGGTTGATGGAAAACAGCAGCGCGGTGGTGGCAGCCACAATCGGGCTGGAGAAAGAAGTACCGGAAACATAGGCATATCCACCACCTCTGGTAGTGGTGTAAATACTGACGCCGGGTGCTGCCACGTCCACATAAGGACCGTAACTGGACCAGCTGGCACGGGCATCGTTGCGATCCGTAGCGGAGGCGACGACGATGGCTTCGCTGGGCGGAAAGCTGTTCAGCGTACCGGAGTTGCCGGCGGACATGACGACGACCCCCCCCTTGCTGCGCATGTAGTTGGCGGCGGATTGCACCGTAATACTATCCACGCCGCCGTAACTGAGATTGGCCACTTTGGCGCCGTTATCCGCCGCCCAGTAAATACCTCTGGCTATGTCGCTCAAATAGGCGCGGCCATCAGGCATGGAAATACGTACCGGCAGGATGCGCGCATTCCAGGCAACTCCGACACTGCCAGTGCCATTATTGGCAGCCGCAGCGGCTGCGCCGGCTACTTTGGTGCCATGACCATAAACATCGCTGGTATCTTCGTTATTGCTGTAAATATTCCATCCCGGAATCATGTTGGCGGCAAGATCCGGGTGTGTGCTATCCACACCGGTATCCAGGATGGCAATGGTAACGCCATCACCAGTGGCCAGATCCCAGGCGGTGGGTGCCTGAATTTTGGGGAGCGCCCAGCTGTTGTTGAAGGCGGGGTCAGTGACAGTTTGCGCCGGTTCAACCAGCCTATCCAGCTCAGCCGCTTTGAAACGACGATCTCTCTTGAGTTTTTCCAGCACCTTGACTTCATCCACGCCATCGGACAGTTCATAAACCTGTGCATTCAGTCCGGCGAGTTTGTGTCTGGATTTCACGCCATACAGTTTGAGAGATTTATCAAATTCCTTTGCGGTTAATCCGGCGCGCGGAATAACTAACAAACGACCTTTTGCCCAGCGGGAAGCAGCAGCAGTCGCTTTACTGACAAATTTCACTTTGGCCGCTGCAAACTTCTCTTTGGCTGCTGTCCAGATTTCCTTGTCCGGGGTGGCGTAAACGCTGCCGGAGAAAGCAATCAAGAGAATCAACAGAAAAGAAAAGCTGAAAAAACGATAAAAAATGATGGCATGGCCATTGTGAAAAGCGCTGAAAAACGGCAAGCGGGTCACTTTTGCATTTGACATGCGTGGCTCCTTGTAGAGATGGATTACAAAAACCGACTCTGTAGCACGCATACCGGATTGAACAATGGTTGCAAACTTCGGCAGCCCCGCTTTCCCGAGATCAATCAGGATCGGTGACTTTGCGCCCCAGCCTTACGACTGGTTAGCCTTTGTCGGTTACAGCATGTTGCTGGCGTGAGTACGGCAGGAGGACTGGAAATCTTTACTGCATGATTAGAAATTGAATCTAATATATTGATATCATGATGAAAAATTGCGTTGCAGTAATGTGACAAGTAACTTTGGCAGATGGACGGCTTGCTGCCAGCCACAAAATAGTGTGGAATACGCCGCATGACAAACGAACAGAAATATAACATCAAGGTGGAAGTACGCACGACGTATTTGCCGGATCAGTCTGATCCAGAGGCAGAACAGCATGTGTTCGCCTACACTATTACCATCCACAATATCGGCAGCGTGGCTGCGCAACTGATGAGTCGCCACTGGATTATCAACAACGGAGAAGGAGAGGTGCGCGAGGTGCGTGGCCTGGGTGTGGTGGGCGAGCAACCCTTGCTCAAGCCGGGTAGTAGCTTTGAATACACCAGTGGCACTGCTATTTCATCCATGGCAGGCACAATGAAGGGTTCCTACCAGATGGTGGCGGAAGACGGTCTCCATTTTTCGGCGGATATTCCGGAATTCATTCTGAGCGTGCCGCGCGTGCTGCACTGATTGGCAAGTGTGAAGCCCCACGGTACCCTTTATCTGATCCCGACGCCCCTGGGTGAAAGCGATCTCGTTCAAATACTGCCGACAGAAGTGATACAGCGCGTGAATTTGCTGGATCAGTTCATTGTTGAGCATCCGAAAACGGCTCGCCATTTTCTCAAATTGATCAACCCGCAGCGGGCAGTGCAAACACTCAAGCTGGAAGTGTTGGATGAACACACCCCGGCTGGCGAACTGGAAGCGTTGCTGGTGCCTCTGCTGGCCGGGGAGGATGTGGGTTTGTTATCCGAGGCGGGCTGCCCGGCGGTTGCTGACCCTGGCGGAGCGCTTGTGCGGCTGGCGCATCGCAGGCAAATCCGAGTGGTGCCGTTTGTTGGCCCTTCTTCCATTCTGCTGGCATTGATGGCCTCTGGATTGAACGGCCAGCGATTTCGTTTTCATGGCTATCTGCCAGTTGCCCGGGATTCGCGTAATCGCAAGATTCTCGAACTGGAAAGAAGCGCCATTGCGGCAGATGAAACCCAGATTTTTATTGAGACGCCTTACCGTAACCTGAAATTGCTGGAGGCGCTGGCGCAGCAATGCCACACGCAAACGGATTTATGTGTGGCCTGCAACCTGACACAGAGCAATGAGCTGGTTCTGACCCGGACAATAGGCGAGTGGCGATCCGGCAACTGGCCGGATATGCAAAAAAAACCAACGGTATTTTTACTACACGGGTAAAAGCGGACGGGCACCATGTTGAAACACAAGCCCACCATCCGCAGTTTTACCAAACGACATGCAATGACATCATACCCTCGCCGTTACCCTATGCTTGAATTCCCGATTAGTAAATAATATGGTGCACATGGCACATCTACGGTTTTTGCAGAGGCTCCTTAAAAGAATCGGGTTACATGGTCGCATCAGTCACATACAATGACCCCTTTCATCCAACTTCCCATAAGGACTTTTCCGTCATGAAAACACGCGCAGCAGTCGCTTGGCAGGCCGGCCAGCCACTTACCATTGAAGAAGTCGATCTCGCCGGCCCCCGCGCAGGCGAAGTGCTGGTTGAAATCAAAGCGACGGGGATTTGTCATACTGATTATTACACGCTGTCCGGCGCGGATCCGGAAGGGCTGTTCCCAGCCATCCTCGGCCATGAAGGTGCCGGTATCGTGGTTGAAACCGGTGCGGGCGTCAAATCGCTCCGTCCGGGTGACCACGTTATTCCCCTATATACGCCGGAATGTCGGGCCTGCAAATACTGCCTCTCGCGTAAAACCAATCTGTGCCAGGCGATTCGCACAACACAGGGACGCGGCCTGATGCCGGACGGGACCTCGCGCTTCTCGCTCAACGGCAAACCAATTATGCACTATATGGGGACCTCGACTTTTTCCAATTACATTGTTGTTCCTGAAATTGCTTTGGCAAAGATTCGTGAAGATGCACCTTTTGATAAAGCCTGTTATATCGGCTGTGGTGTGACTACCGGCATTGGTGCAGTACTGTTTACTGCCAAAGTAGAAGTCGGAGCGAACGTCGCTGTATTCGGACTGGGTGGAATCGGTCTGAACGTGATTCAGGGTGCACGCATGGCGGGTGCTGACAAAATCATCGGTATTGACATCAATCCCGAGCGGGAAGCATTGGGTCGCCAGTTCGGCATGACGCATTTCATTCATCCGGGCCAGGTGGAAAACACAATTGACGCGGTGATACAACTGACTGACGGTGGTGCAGATTACAGTTTTGAATGCATCGGCAACACCACGGTCATGCGCCAGGCGCTGGAATGTACGCACAAGGGCTGGGGGCGCAGCATCATCATCGGCGTGGCAGAAGCCGGCGCCGAGATCAGTACCCGTCCGTTCCAGCTCGTTACCGGCAGAAAATGGGAAGGCTCTGCCTTTGGTGGCGCACGCGGCCGCTCGGATGTGCCGCGCATTGTCGATTGGTACATGGATGGCAAAATCAGCATCGACCCGTTGATCACACACACATTGAAGCTGGAAGACATCAACGAAGGCTTCAAATTGATGGAAGCTGGCGAATCGATTCGATCGGTAATTGTTTACTGACTTATGACAATTAAACTGGAAACTCGCAGTCAACACCGCTGTTTCGGTGGCATTCAGAGCTATTATCAGCACCATTCCGAGATTATCGGCCTGCCCATGCGCTTCTCGGTGTACACCCCCCCCGAAGCGGGTGAGCAACGTTTGCCCGTGCTGTTTTTTCTGGCCGGGCTGACCTGTACGGAAGAGACTTTCATGATCAAGGCGGGGGCACAACGTTATGCTGCCGAACTCGGACTGGTGCTGGTCAGTATGGATACCAGTCCGCGCAATACGGGCATTCCGGGTGAAGCGGACGATTGGGAATTTGGATCAGGCGCTGGATTCTATCTCGATGCCACGGAAGCGCCCTGGTCCAGATATTTTCGTATGGAAAGCTATATAACGAGAGAGCTGCACGACATCATCCTGAATCGGTTCCCGGTGGATCCGGAGCGTGTCGGTATTTCAGGGCACTCAATGGGAGGACATGGCGCGCTCACCCTGGCGCTGCGGCATCCCGGACTATACCGGTCAGTTTCTGCTTTTGCACCCATCGCAGCACCCACCCATTGTCTTTGGGGGCAAAAGGCCTTTAGCCACTATCTGGGAGAATCGCCGGAAAACTGGCGTAAACACGATGCCACCGCCTTGATTGAAGCAGGCCATCGGCTGTTGTCAATACCATTCATTGACCAGGGGTTGGATGACCCTTTTCTTGCCGAACAACTGCATCCCAGCTATTTTGAAGCAGCCTGCCAGCACGCCGGGCAACCTGTCATCCTGCGGCGCCATGCAGGGTATGATCACAGCTATTTCTTTATCAGCACCTTCATTGAGGATCATCTGCGACACCATCACAGTCAGCTTACAATAGACCACCGCTAAGGAACCTCTGATTAAATCCCACATGGAGAACTTGATCAGAGGTTCTCTTGCAACAGCTGCCATTCCCATAGCGAAGACATTTTTCGGATAATCAAACAACCACGACTTCCGGTAATGGAAAACCGTTAAAATTGCTGGCGTATGAAGTTGTGTATGCGCCGGCATTGGGAATAAAGATGAAATCATCTTCCTGCACATTTTCAGGCAGCATTTCATCGTGCATCAATACATCAACAGAATCACAAGTAGGCCCGGCAACTGACCAGGGAACCAAAGAACCAGTACGTTGTGTCAGGACTTCGTAACGCAGCCCTTCACTCACCTCGATAATGCCACCAAAAATTCCAGCATCCCAGTACATCCAGCGTTTGCCATTGCGCGTTGCAGTACCAACCACGCGACACACAAAACACGCTGAATCGGATACCAGATAACGCCCGGGTTCCGCCATGATCCGAATATCTTCCGGCAAATCGGCAATGGCCTCGTTAATCACCTCGGCAATGATTTCAATGGATGGAATCGGTTTGACGTAACGTACCGGGTAGCCCCCTCCCAGATTCAGCAACCGCGGGTTAAGACCCGCTTCGCGCATGCTGGCAAACACGGTTTTGGCACGCTCGATCCCAACCCGCCAGTTTTGCGGATTGCGGCATTGAGAACCCACATGAAAAGTAACACCGGCCAGATCCGCACCCAACTTCACAGCTTCATCAATAATTTCGCGCACATCCGCCAGATGTGTTCCGAATTTTCCTGCCAGTGGCCAGTCACTTCCGATGTTAGGCGTATCGATTCGCAGATACAGCTTGGCATCCGGTTTGATGCCAACAATCTTGCGCAGCTCTTCAACGCTGTCCAGCACGTACCATTCCACACCTTTCGCAGCAGCGTACTTGATATAGGCGCTCGACTTCATCGGATTGCTGTAAAAGATTTCGACAGCCGGCACACCGAGACTCATCAAAAGATCAAGCTCGGCAATAGATGCAATTTCAAAACCCACACCTTCTTCAATCAATGTCTTCAATACACGCGGATCAGGATTGGCTTTGGCTGCGTAATGCGGGTGTACGCGCGGCATGGCTGCCTTGAAGCGTCGGGCCTTGTTGCGAATGATGGCGGTATCCACCATTAAAAAAGGCTTCAGATAGCCTTGCTTTAATCTGGCTTTCACCAGGGAGAGATCGATACTAACCTCGGGATGAGTATCGAAAATAGTGTTTTCTGCTTGCTGCTGTATGGCTGCGGATCGTTTTTTCATAAGAGTTTCTCCTGGGATCGCTACGTTTCGGGAATGTGAATTTGAATCCAATCAGTTGGAACAAACGGATTTATCTTGCTTTTCATGATGACCTCCTTATGGGGCTACTGAAATTTCTAAAGGGACGCATTATAGGCTTGATTTTTTCAGAATCAAGTATTTTTTTGCATTATTTTTCTCAAAATTAATGATTTAAAATCATAATGTTACAAGACAAAATCATTTCTATTGTGTTTGAAAGTTACTTTAAGGAACCTCTAATCAAGTCCTCTATGGCTGCACATTGTGTTCTGTAGATGGAATGCAAGTGAGCGAAGCAGTGAATGGTTGACCCTTTCACAACGAGTTCAACGCTGCGGCCTGTCTGCAAAACTGAGGTGTGGCAAAACCACCTGCGTTGCCATTTTTGCGTTAAAAATCAGCTCAGAATGCTCACTTATTACATATAAACTTCGTCATTTCGTCGATTTCTGCCTTGAGCTGACTATCTCGCTGACGTTTTCAGAGACTCCTTAGCAAATTAGACAAGAAAATCCGGATAATATTCTCATGGGATATCTCCGGAAATCTGGTTATACGGGATGAGGTGCACGCTGCATGGCGCATAATAACAAGATATATCAAATAGATAGTTGGGGACGAAAATACTCTTGACACAAATCGCTTGCACATGATGCAGCGCAAGACTAACATTTTGAACAGCCAGCTCTGCAAAAGAACCGGCATACCCAAACAAACTGAAAGGAGATCGTGATGATGAAAAAAATTACCAGCGCTGCCATCCTCACCGCAGCGATGCTTTTTTCGTTCAATAACGCTTTTGCTTTTGCTAGCGACGAAGGATTGCCAGCAGATCAGGTCATTTCTGCGATTCAGGCAGCTGTTGCCGCAAATCCCGGAAACATCCACGAAGTTGAAGTTGAACAAAAACGGGGAAAACTGATTGTTGAGGTCAAAATCATCAATGCTGATGGCAAGAAAATTAAAGTAAAAATCGATCCGGCAGAAAATGCAGTCATACCGTAAATAATCTTGTGTTGAATTTTATGCATCTTGTGCAATACGCTGCCTGGTGGCACCATACCGTCTTTTATCCGAAACCGGAAAATCAGCGACGGGTAAATCATTGCATATAGAAACCTGAATGGCATCTGCTCCATCTTTAACAGCACAACGCTCCGGAATTCCACGCGTGGGATTTGTATCACTGGGTTGTCCCAAAGCCACCGTGGATTCCGAGCGTATCCTGACCTGTCTGCGGGCCGAAGGTTACCTGATTTCACCCAGCTACGCTGATGCCGATCTGGTTGTCGTCAACACCTGTGGTTTCATTGACAGTGCCGTGGCGGAATCGCTGGAAACTATTGGTGAAGCACTGGCAGAAAATGGCAAGGTGATCGTGACCGGTTGCCTGGGCGCAAAAGAAGAGGTGATCCGGCAGGTACATCCCAGCGTACTGGCGGTGACCGGTCCGCAGGCAACCGAAGAAGTAATGCAAGCCATCCATCATCATCTGCCTAAGCCACATGATCCCCATCTTGATCTGATCCCACCCCAGGGAATCAAGCTGACGCCAAAGCACTATGCCTACCTCAAAATCTCTGAAGGCTGTAATCATCGCTGCACGTTCTGCATCATCCCCAGCATGCGTGGAGATCTGGTCAGCCGGCCAGTGGGAGGTGTGCTGCAGGAGGCACAAAGCCTGGCTGATGCCGGCGTCAAGGAGCTATTGATCATCTCGCAGGATACCAGCGCCTACGGGGTAGATATCAAATACCGCACCGGCTTCTGGCAAGGCAGACCCATCCGCACCCGCATCACCGAACTGGCACATGCGCTGGGAGAATTGGGAATCTGGATCCGTCTGCATTATGTCTATCCTTATCCACATGTCGATGAGCTGATTCCACTGATGGCGGAAGGCAAGCTCCTGCCCTATCTGGATATTCCTTTTCAGCATGGCAATGAACGAATACTCAAGCTGATGAAGCGCCCGGCCAACAGTGAAAATGTACTGGCACGCATTAGACAATGGCGCAACATCTGCCCGGATCTGGCATTGCGCAGTACCTTTATCGTCGGTTTTCCGGGTGAAACAGAACAGGAGTTCGAGGAACTGTTGGCCTTTCTGGAAGAAGCACAGCTCGATCGAGTCGGTGCATTTGCTTATTCACCGGTCCAGGGGGCTGCTGCCAATGCTCTGCCTGATCCTGTCCCGCCGGATGTACAGCAGGAGCGACTGGAAAGATTAATGCAATGGCAGGAAATTATCAGCCAAAAACGTCTGGCTGCTAAACAAGGAAAAGTACTACGGGTGCTGGTAGATACGGTGGATAAAAATGGCGCCGTCGCCAGAAGCTATGCCGATGCGCCGGAAATAGACGGTGTCGTTTACATCGACGATGCTACCACCCTCAAACCGGGTGACTGGGCAGATGTGCGCATTACCGATACGGATATTCACGACCTGTGGGCAGAGAAAATCTGAAGCTCATTATCACCTGAATCCGGCAATTGGTCGCTTCCAGCCGTCCCCCAAGCCCACCTGAACATTGATTTCCCCATTTTGGTCGGGCACATCCCTGCTCTGCTAAATTTTGCATAGATCCATTATCCATGCCACAATAAAAAAGACATCCGGCTGGAAACAGCGCTTTACGATGATTTCATCCCTGTTTTCCACAGATGCTGAACTTTCCGGAAAGCTGTTCAAGATCTCAATCAAGAGCAGTCATGCAAGACAAAATTGAACGAGAGAGCGGAATATGCCTAAAGCATGCGAACGAGCTTCCGAATTCGATTTAACGCCACAACACACACTGCAGCGGGGTATCGCACAGATTCCAAGACAAGCAACATATCTGCAACACGCCGGAAAATGACCGGCGACCACTGACAGGAGCCTCAACAGAATATGCCTGCCGATCACGACAATACATCTGCAAAGAACGTCATTCTGTTTGGCGAAGTACTGGCAGATATTTTTCCCGATGGCCCGGTAATGGGAGGAGCGCCCTTCAATGTGGGCTATCATCTGCGAGCTTTCGGCCTGTATCCCATCCTGGTGACACGCACAGGCACCGATCCCCTTCGCGAGAAGCTGATCAAGCTGATGCAGGATGCCGGAATGTCTGTAGCCGGTGTCCAGTGTGATTCACACTACCCCACCGGACAAGTTCAGGTCAAACCCGGTGAAGACGGCCATATATTCGAAATCCTGGCAGACCAGGCTTACGATTTTATTGATCTGCATGCTGCTGGTGATATCGCTTCGACCGTTAAACCTGAGCTGGTGTATTTCGGAACGTTAGCGCAACGCAACCCGGTATCCGGCGCGGCGCTGGAAGAAATCCTGCGACGCACCCTGCAAACGCCCCACCTGCTCGATATCAATTTAAGAAAACCCTGGTATCGCCTGGAAACCATACAGTATTCACTGACCCAGGCAGATTACGTGAAGGTCAATGAAGACGAACTGATCGAATTATCCGACTTGCTGGCTCTGCAAACCTTGAGCGCTCGCGACACTGCATTACGCCTGATAGAAAACTTCCGGTTAAAAGCCTTGCTGGTGACGCGCGGAGGCGATGGCGCATGGCTGCTTGACCAGGCTGACAATCGTACTGAAATAGCCGGTATCACCCATGTATCGGTCATCGACACCGTTGGCGCAGGAGACGGATTCTGCGCAGTTTTCATTCTCGGACTGCTGCTCGGCTGGCCAAACGCATTGACATTGGAACGCGCAAACCGGTTTGCCGCTGCCTTGTGCGGGATACGTGGCGCCACCCCGGAAACAGCGGGATTCTATGATATTTTTCTCAAAGACTGGAACTTGCCATGATGATAAAACGATGTTAGGTCAGAAACTTTACATTCTGATGATCAGTGCACATGGCTTGATACGTGGTCATGATATGGAACTGGGGCGGGATGCGGATACCGGTGGACAGATTACCTATGTTGTCGAACTGGCACGCGCACTGGGGCGCAATGGCAAGATAGCTCAGGTCGATCTGCTGACACGCCAGATTGAGGACTCAAAAGTCTCTCCCGACTATGCAGCTGGCATCGAAGCGCTCGGACCAAAGGCACGCATCATCCGGTTACCTTTCGGCCCCCGCAAATATCTGCGCAAGGAATCATTGTGGCCATATCTGGATCAGATGGTGGATCGCTGCCTGCATTATCTGCGCCAACAGGGACACCTGCCCGACTTGATTCATACACATTATGCGGATGCTGGCTACATAGGCCTGCACCTATCCAACCTACTGGGCATTCCGCAAATACATACCGGCCATTCGCTTGGCCGCCCCAAACGGGAGCGTCTACTCGCAGCCGGACGCAAGGAGCAAGCAATTGAACGACAATTCAACCTCTCCCGGCGCATTGCGGCCGAAGAAGAAGTACTGGTTCACGCTTCACTGATCGTCACCAGCACTTCTCAGGAAATCGAGGATCAGTACGGAATGTATGAAAATACCGATCCTCGCCGCTGCCGGGTCATCCCGCCAGGAACTGACACCTCACGCTTCTCGCCACCCGGGCGTAAACACATTGATTCAGCCATACAGGCAGGCGTAGACCGGTTTCTCAGCAATCCCCGGAAACCGGTCATCCTGGCTATTTGTCGTCCGGACACGCGCAAAAACCTCGATGGGCTAATCGAGGCATACGGCTCGGATCAATCATTGCAGAACATTGCCAATCTGGTGATCATTGCCGGTTCCCGTGAAAACATTCGGATGATGGAAACATCTCAGCGCGAGGTCATGACGCATCTGTTGCTCGATATTGATCTTTATGATTTATGGGGCATGGTGGCAATCCCCAAACATTTCACGACAGAAGACATCCCCGAGATCTATCGTCTGGCTGTCCGGAGCCGTGGTGTCTTTATCAACCCCGCCCTGACCGAGCCCTTCGGACTGACCCTGATTGAAGCTGCAGCCAGTGGCCTGCCCATCATTGCGCCGGAAGATGGCGGCCCGCGTGACATCATCGCCAATTGCCGCAACGGACTGCTCGTAAATACACTCAACCATACAGATATCGCCAATGCACTGAAAGAAGCGCTATCCGACAAAAAACGCTGGCGCGACTGGTCCAAAAACGGTGTCACCAACGTCAGACGTCACTACACCTGGGATGCTCATGTCACAAAATATATAAAGGAAGTCAATAAATTGCTGCGCAAAGATCGCAAACGTCTGCGCCGCCAGCTTGCGGCCACACTACATGCCGATCGGGCTCCTATTCCATTAACAAGAAAAATGCTCATCAGTGATATTGACAACACTCTACTCGGTGATGAACAGGGATTGGCAGAGCTGTTGCGATGGCTGCGGGCACATGCCAACACCGTCTCATTTGGGATTGCTACCGGAAGATCAGTGGAAAGTGCAGTAAAAATTCTCAAAAAATGGCATGTACCCATGCCCGATATCCTGATCACCTCGGTTGGCAGTGAAATTAACTACTGGCCATCCCTGCGACCGGATCAAGGCTGGAGTAACCACATCCGCCATCAATGGCGACGGGAAGCACTGGCTGAAGCACTACAGGAAATTCCGGGATTAACGCTTCAACCCCGGGAAAACCAGCGCGAATTCAAACTGAGTTATCTGACTACCCCCGAACACATGCCTCCACTTGAACAACTGTACCAACATCTGCACCAGCTAAATCTACATGCCAAACTGATCCATTCACACGAAACATTCCTGGATGTATTGCCGACACGCGCTTCCAAAGGCCTGGCAGTACGTTATCTGGCCTATAAATGGGGATTGTCGCTACAGAATTTTCTGATCGCCGGAGATTCTGGTAACGATGAAGAAATGCTGGTGGGCGATACGCTGGGAGTGGTAGTAGGAAACCATAGCCCGGAATTGGAATCGCTACGCGGACTGGAGCAAATATACTTTGCGAACAACACTTATGCCCGTGGAATCCTCGAGGGACTGAAGCATTACAATTTTGCACAATAAGGATTTTGCCATGATCACGACTGAGAACCTTGCCATTTGTACCCAGCAGAACAGAGATGCTGTTTATACATTACTGCGCCGCTATTTCTCAATGGATCGTCCTCTACTTCTGCAATCCGACCTGCGATACGAATTATTGGAAATGGAAAAAGATTGTGGCCAGATTGATACACTCAACAAATTTATATTCCGCCTGCAAGAAGGTGTCTTCAATTCTCCCTGGGCCTATCTGGCATTACGTCCCGATATTGCCAAACTGGAATTCGTACGTATCCATCAGGAACACCTGATCCCGGAAAAGATCACAGTTAGCGAATTTCTCGGATTCAAGGAAGCAATTATCAAAGGTGAAACCACTGAACCTGTTCTGGAAGTCGATTTCGGCCCATTTAACCGGGGATTTCCCAAACTGAAGGAATCCCGTTCAATCGGGCAGGGAATGATCTTTCTCAACCGCCAGCTATCCAGTGAAATGTTTGCCCGCATCGAAACAGGCAATACCGGATTGCTGCATTTTCTGGGAGTTCATGCCATCGATGGACAACAATTAATGTTCAGCAGCAATTCGCTCAGTATCATCCCCCTGCGCAGCCAGCTGCGACAGGCACTGGAAATACTGGAAACAGTGGATGACGAAACACCCTGGAGTGAACTTGCACCTAAAATGAGCAGGCTCGGATTTGCGCCAGGCTGGGGATATAACGCTGCCCGGGTGGCTGAAACCATGAACATGCTGATGGATATTCTGGAAGCACCTTCCCCTTCTGCACTCGAAGCGTTTCTGGCACGTATCCCCATGATCTCCCGCCTGCTGATTCTTTCCCCCCATGGTTATTTCGGCCAGGATAATGTGCTCGGACTGCCTGATACTGGCGGCCAGGTTGTCTATATTCTTGATCAGGTACGCGCACTGGAACAGGAAATGCGCGATCGTTTACAACTGCAAGGCGTACAGGTCGAACCCCAGATACTGATTGTCACCCGTTTGATTCCTGACGCGGGTGACACCGCTTGTAATCAGCGACTGGAAAAGGTCAACGGCTGTACCAATACCTGGATTCTGCGCATTCCATTTCGCAAACAAAACGGAGAGGTTATTCCACACTGGATCTCACGCTTTGAGATATGGCCTCATCTCGAAACCTTTGCGCTGGATGTTGAACGGGAAGCACTGGCGGAACTGGGCGGACGCCCCGATCTCATCATCGGAAATTACTCGGATGGCAATCTGGTCGCCACCCTGCTCAGCAGAAAACTGGGCGTTACACAGTGCAACATCGCACACGCACTTGAGAAAACCAAGTATCTGCACTCGGACATTTACTGGCAGGAAAATGAAGATAAATACCATTTTTCCTGCCAGTACACCGCAGATTTGCTGGCCATGAATGCTGCTGACTTTATTGTGACAAGCACCTATCAGGAAATCACCGGAACACGAGAAGCAGAAGGTCAGTACGAAAGCTACCGGGCTTTTTCCATGCCTGGTCTTTATCGGGTCATTAACGGAATTGACTTGTTCGATCCAAAATTCAATATCGTTTCTCCGGGTGCCGATGCAGAAGTCTATTTTCCCTATACTGATCAATCCAGACGTCTGCACAGCCTGATCCCGGAAATTGAATCCCTGCTCTTTGACGATGCCGCAAACCTTTCGGCCCGAGGCGCATTGCAGGATCCGGACAAGCCCCTGATCTTCACCATGGCGCGCCTGGACCACATCAAAAACATCACCGGCCTGGTGGAATTGTACGGCGCTTCGCCACGCTTACGCTCACTTGCCAACCTGGTAGTCGTGGGAGGAAAAACAGATCCGCAACACTCATCCGATCATGAAGAACAGGCACAGATACACCGGATGCATCAATTGATGGATGAATATCAGCTCGACCCACAGGTTCGCTGGCTGGGCGTGCGTCTCGACAAAAATCTGGCGGGAGAACTGTACCGCTACATTGCTGACAAGCGCGGAGTATTCGTACAACCCGCCTTGTTCGAGGCATTCGGCCTGACTATCATCGAAGCCATGGCATCCGGCTTACCGACCTTCGCTACCCGCTATGGTGGTCCGCTGGAAATCATCCAGCACCATCGTTCCGGTTTTCATATCAACCCCAATCAGAGTGAAGAAACTGCCGATCTGATTGCAGATTTTCTCGAAAAAAGCCAGGAAAATCCAGCGGAATGGGAACGCCTTTCACAAGGCGCGCTAGACCGCGTTGCCAGCCGTTACACCTGGAAACTCTACGCGGAACGCATGATGACGTTATCACGCATATACAGTTTCTGGAAATTTGCCAGCGGACTTGAGCGAGAAGAAACCGATCGCTACCTCAACATGTTCTACCACCTGCAGTTCCGGCCACTGGCAAACAAACTGAACGGACATGTCTGATCAGAACATCCAGGGGAATATCTGGATTAACAATCATTCCCCCATTAGATTGCTCAATATGAACTACACCTGCAAGTTATTGCAGCACATTTTTTCGCAGATGCAGATATTCTCTTCTCTATCAGAGAGAAATATCTATTAACACAGAGGATCGACGTTGAGATAGCCATAAGGATGGCGCTAGCCGAGCCTATATGCTCGCGTCAGCTTTCTCCTTCGGTAATCCGCCCGCAAAAGCGGAGCATTCGGAAGTAGAATTTTCTTATTGAGGAGATCTACAAGATGAAGCGGTCGAGATTCACGGATAGTCAGATCATGGAAGCGCTCAAGCGGGTGGATGTGGTCCTACAATTACGAGCGTCCAAATATGGCATTGGGCGGAATCACCCCAAAACAGCAGCTGGCCATGGCTGCATAGCGTTGCTACTTCTGAGTGCTGTTAAAAATGGGGGATTACCGAGGTATATATGAATTACGAAGACCGTGATACTTATGGTATTTACAAAAATAATAATCAAGGACCCGGACCCAGATTAATGGGAGCTGATACCCTGATTGGAAATGAAGTCTGTAACAATGCAGAAGAAAATCTGGGTAAAATCAAAGAAATCATGCTTGATACAGCTGACGGTGACGTTCGCTACGCTGTATTGTCCTTTGGCGGCTTACTGGGAATAGGCGAAAAGCTTTTTGCCATCCCCTGGAAGGCGTTAACGCTCGATACAACAAATAAGCGCTTCATACTTAACGCGGATAAAGAACGTTTGAAAAACGCACCCGGATTCGATAAAGATGATTGGCCAGACATGGCAGACAAAGCCTGGGAGAGTAATATCCATTCTTACTATGGAGTTGGATCGTAAAAAACAGCTGGATCAGATCCAATTTCAATTTAAACTGTCACTGCCGTCCCGCTGAGCAAGGAAGACTATCCGCTGTACACAAAACCAACCCCTGTTTCGGGGTTCAAGGTGAATGCAATCAGTCAACAAACTCAGATATATCTGGTTGTAGTCAGTATCATGTTCACTGATGGACTGGCCTGCCTTACTGCGGTGACGGTAGTGAACTCGACAATCTCAAGACCAGGTTAAACAGATTAAGCAGAAGCTACCATGCCATCAGCTTCTAAAAATCATTTATTTCGATCTGCGCACACTCCATACTCAGTTGCGCATGGCTGCAGTCGGATAAGACCCATAACTTTTGTGGGTGATCCGGCTGGCAGAGATTGCTTAATCAGAAACATTTTTCAAAAAGGAGAAATATCATGATAATGTCTCGTGTAATTGCAACCATGATTATTGCCAGTACTTCCATAGTAATGGTTTCCAGCTGTTCAGTCGCACGGCATCAAGAGTCTATGGGCGAATACGTAGACGGGTCGGTTATCACCACAGAGGTTAAAGCCAAATTGGCAAATGATTCCGAAACCTCCGCGGCTAATATCAACGTCAAAACTATAGAAGGCGGTGAAGTGCAACTGTCTGGATTTACCAACTCACAAGCGGAAAAAAACCGCGCAGCTGAGCTGGCCCGTTCTGTCAAAGGCGTCACCAAAGTCCATAACGATCTGATCGTAAAGTAAAGCCTTGATGAACGTATAAATCAACCGGTAAGGCAATGACGCCAGAGCAGCAATGAATTCAGGAGTTGGAAGAGCGATGCTGGCGCCTGAAAATAGAGAAAGCCATACTAAAAAGCTACCGCTCTCTTGATGTCGGACGCCTGGAAACGTACGTGACAGGCGAGCTGGGCTTGGTCTGCAAGCAGCCAGGTTTCCATACGTACAAGCGGACAACTGTGGGGCGGCTGAATATTCTCAACCAACTGGATCGCAAGTTTGATGTGGAACAGCCCGATCGGGGCTGGTATGGTGACATCATCTACATCTGGATGGGCAGCGCTGGAGCCATCTGACGGTAGTGCTGGACCTGTACGCCCGTCACGCGGTCGGCTGGGCCGTGTCTGAGACTGCAGATGCAGATCTGGTCGTCCGCATGCCTGGGAGCAGCGTGGACGCCCTGAAGGGATCATATTCCATTCGGATCAGGGCTCGCAGTATGTGAGTCGCAAGTTCCGGCAGCGGCTCTGGCGTTATCGCATGGTGCAGAGCATGAGCCGCTGAGGTAATCGCTGGGACAATGCGCCGATGGAGCGGCTGTTTCGCAGCTTGAAAACAGAGTGGGTACCGTCAATGGGCTACCACAGTCTCGCGGCTGCCCGGAAGGATATCGGCAGCTATCTGATGGGGTATTACAATCAGCAGCGGCCCCATTCCTTTAATGGCGGACTCGCTCCGACAGTGGCAGAAGAGAAACTTAAAACCGTGTCCGGAATTAGTTGACCACTACACAACCTGTCTTCAGTATTTCCCTGAAGACAGGTTTAAATTACTTACTGTTTCCTCAATCTGAGAGAAGTAACCCATTCTGATTACTTCCTGGTCACACTTTTTAGCAATCTCCCACGACCGTTGATCGACAAATTGGTTCAGCAGGCTCTACATCATTAAGACGTAAAGCCTGAAAAATACACCCGCGGAGTCTGAATTACTTCTTTACTTCCACTTGTGTAGAGGTAACAAAAATTACTTCGTTAAATGTTCGATTCAGCGTTTTGCTGGTGTAATTATGCATTCTCATATTCTCCACAAAACGAATATGATCCCCTTCTTTAACCTTGGTGGTTGGTGCAGCTATCCAGAATTTTCTGTCACCATTTGCCAGTTCCATATAGGTATAACCAGCGGTATCAATCATAGAAGTCACAACCCCTTCATTATCCGGATAAGTTGCTTCTGCGTGGACAAAGGAAGGACTCAGATAAATAAGCGAAGCAGTCAGAATGACAGCTGGCAGCGTTTTGGACATATTTTTCCTTTTTGAAATTAAGAAATATCTTCCGGCGCATTCATCAGAACCGGAAATTATATTGCGCATAGAACAAGTCAGGCGAAACGCCCGGGCGCTGATTTTTGACGAATGTGCCGGTAAAAAGTTTGGAATAGCCCAATAAAATATCATGATGGCGATCAATATGGAAATTGACCACAAAATCTATTTCATCGCCGACATGGCGGCCTGATTGGCCACTAATGTCACGCACAAACCCCATCCCTGCCGCGTTGTACAGATAATCATGCTTGTTTGCCAGATAAAAACGATGGTATTGCCCGGTGAACGACACCCATGGCTGCGGATTCATTGAGAACTGGGCATTGAAATCATGAATATTCTGTCGTCCTACCAGATCCGTATATCCAAAATAGTAATGACCGAATGGAAACAACTGGTTAAATGTACCGCTGCGTCCATCCTCCGGATTTTTATCTCCCGAAGCAAAATCATAGCGCAGCCAGAATTGAGGATTCATCGGCAGCGGTAGCTGATAACCCACTCCAGACGCAATCGAGAACGCCGAAATATCGAGATGAGAGCGTCTGCCAAACTGATACATGCCCTCCAGCTCGTAGAGAATACGCTCGTAGTCTCCCACCCAGCGTGCACCCACGGTATGCAACACTGAATCTCCCTGCAGTACATTGCCCACAGCCACATTGGCCGGAGAAACCATACGGTTGTCGATCAGGTTCAGGTAGTACAGATCGAACACCTGTCCTGGAATGGCCTTATAGGTTCCCCACAAACCGACAAAGTTGCGATCCTTATCCCAGTTATCGAAATCATTGGGCTCGGTTGTCATCGGTCGCACCCAAAAAGCATCGAGATTAAACGTCGGGTTTTGCCAAAACGTTTTTACTCCCTGAAACGTCCGGCGGGTATTTGCCCAATCCAGCGTTGATATCAACCGCTGCGAGCCATACAGCAGCTCCTGCCGCCCTACCCGCAGATAAGCCGAACCATCCATGGCCTGCCCCAGTTTGATATCGGCAAACAGGTTGAGCATGTCCGTACGGTTCCGATCGATCGCCAGACTCGGTAAATCCAATCCAAAAGCGCGGGCATCCAGCATCTCGGCAAACAGCCGGAAGCGATCCTGATACCAGAGATCGGCATGCAGCCGCGTGCGCAACAAATGGTAGTCATTATTGATTCCGGTAGCATTCAGGCGACTGTCTGTTTCGCGCATGTAGCGATACCAGAAACTACCGCCGAAGGACAGCAGCCAGTCAGTACCCAAATGAATCCGTTTGACCGGATCAAAAAAATCCTTTTCGTGACCCGGCTGTTCAAGATAACGAAAATCAAAATCGTAAGCCGGGGTCGTGGTCAGCGCGGAAGGAGGAAAAGGATCCACTTGCGGCTTTTCCCGTTCATGCCCATTGACCAGATCCAGCAATGAAAAATAGCCCGGCCCCATTGGAGGTTTGACAAAAATACCGGAGCGGGGAGGCGTCGTAACCGGTGGTGCCTTGGCCCAGTCCACCTGGGTTGCCGCGAGACTACCCTCGCTCGCAAATAGCGGGCTGCTTCCAGCTGCAAAGATACAAGAAACGATTACCGCTTTCCGGCAGATTTTGACTGCTCCAGATGAGTTGCCGATAAACGCTATCAGCAACTTCCTGATCAAACCGTTCCGATTGGAACGACATCCTGCAGGGTCAGTTGTATGCATTTTAAAATAATCACCCTATAAAAAGGATCGTCACAAGCTCCCGGTGACGACACCAGCTCCTGAAACATCCCGGAATCAATTTTTCCGTAAATTTTACACGTATTCGCTTTGTATTCCGGAATAAACCAGAAGGCGAAATCCACGTTTTCTGAGATTATATGGATTTTTCACCACGCCGATGCATCCTTTATGTAAGCTGTCATGCTTGATATCCGGAAATGAAAGATTCAAACAATCATCTAAAATAGACAACTGACTGCCATGACAAATATCGATTTCAATCGTCGTCGGTTCTTGCAATATGCAACATTGGGAACACTCGCCACTTCCATTCCGGGTTTTGCATCCACAGTAAACCGTCACCTCAATCAGGCACCCGACAGGGCATTTAAACCGGATGTCGAAATTGCCTTGACTGCACAAACAGCCGAGATCCCGATTCTGCCAGGCGCTGCCACTCGTGTACTTAAATACACCGGGAAATTGTTGAGAGGCCCGCAGACTGCCATCAAACAACTGCCCAGCTATCTGGGGCCCATTCTCAATTTCGAACAGGGACAGAAAATCCGGATATTCTTCTACAATCAAATACCGGAACCCTGTGTAACTCATTGGCACGGTATGCATGTGCCACAAATCATGGATGGACATCCGATATATGCCATCCCTCAGGGTGAGCAGTATGTATATGAATTCGAGGTAAAAAACCCTGCCGGTACCAACTGGTACCATTCCCACACGCACGAAATGACTGCCAGGCAGGTGTACCAGGGACTTGCCGGGCTCATCACCATTACAGATGAAACCGAACGCAGGCTAAATCTGCCCAGTGGAGAGTATGATATTCCGCTTATCATCCAGGATCGGGCCTTTACCTCCGGAAACCAACTGTATTACGCGCTGAACATGCATCAGCGCATGCAGGGTTTCCTGGGCGATACCATTCTGGTCAATGGCCAACGTAACCATGTTATCCCTGTAAAAACACGTGCCTATCGCCTGCGTATCCTGAATGGCTCCAATGCCCGCATCTACAAACTGGGCTGGAGTGATGGCTCTCCGCTTACCGCCATTGGCACGGATGGCGGGTTACTGGAAAAGCCGGAAACTCTCCCCTACATCATGCTCGCTCCGGCTGAACGAGTGGAACTCTGGGTGGATTTCAGCGGATACAAAACCGGAACCGAGCTGGCGCTGCGAACACTGCCGTTTCAGGGAGCGGCCATGGGCATGGGAGGCGGCAGAGGTGGTGGAATGGGGGTGAGAGGTGGCGCAACTGAACAAGGCAGTCAGGGTACGCTCATCAGATTCACCATCACAGAACAAGTCAGTGACTCACCTGAATTGCCAGATGCCCTGGTTCCCATGCGCCGCCTGACCGTAAAAGATATTTCCAATTCTGATAAGACTGTACCGATCAACATCGGTATGCATCGCATGACCTTCAATCTCAATGGCAGAACCTTTGAGATGCTGAATTACACCGAACAGGAAAAAATCCCGTTGAACACCGTGCAAAAAATGCGGATATCCAATGCCAACCCGGCAATGGGTAGAGGAATGGGAAGAGGAATGCGCGGCGGCCAGGGGGGTGGAATGATGGGCATGATGATGGCACAACCGCATCCGATTCACTTGCACGGTCAGCAATTCCAGATTCTGTCACGTAAACCCGGTTACGCTGACAATGCTTATGCTACGGTCAAGGATGGATTTATCAACAGCGGTTGGAAAGATACCGTGCTGGTAATGCCGGGAGAAGAAGTTGAAATCATCAAGCCATTCATGGGCTATACCGGGTTATTTCTTTATCACTGCCACAACCTGGAACATGAGGATATGGGCATGATGCGCAACTTCTTTGTAAGTTAAGTTCAACGGATCCCTGAATCCGGATGGCGTGCGTGTACAGAGCCATAGAATCCTTAAATCAGCGGCTAGAGTCAGCAACTGGCAAACGCGCCCTGATCCAGTCACGCCATTGAATGAACAAATCATGATCAAGTGCACCGATAACCGAACGACGCCAGGGATAGCTCGCCCAGTAATCATCTTCATCCAGCGTGCACCGATGACCGCCTGCCTCCTCCAGTATCAGGCAACCAGCGGCATAATCCCAAGGTTTCTGGCCTCCATGTAAATACAGATCAAAATATCCTGCTGCGGTATAACACCATTCCAACGTGCAAGTGCCATAGTTACGCTGCGAGGCATAAGGAGGTCTGGAAACGATTTCCACAGCCAGTCTGCGATCCAGCCGCTTAAAATCGACATTGGCTATCGCTTTATTCAATGGAATTTTTCGCCTGGAAAAAGGTAACGCCTTACCATTAAGAAAAGCCCCTTTCCCATGCTCAGCGTAGAACATTTCATCCGTCGCAGGATTGTAGACAACGCCCAGCACGCTTCTACCCTCCCGCATCAGTGCCACTGAAATAGCAAAATAAGGCAATCCATTCATAAAATTGGATGTGCCATCGATCGGGTCGATACTCCATACGCCATCCTGACCCGCTTCCCATTGTTCCAACTGTTGCGATTCCGGCATTTCTTCGCCAAGCATCGCAACCGGAGAGATTTCGTATAATCTTTCCAGCAAACTATCTTGTGCAGCCAGATCTGCCTCAGTATAAAAACTGCCATCCGCTTTATAGATACGCTCTACCTGCAGATAACGCGGAACAATTTCCTTGCGTGCAACCTCCCGCACTGCCGTGACGACGCGCTCCAGCACGCTCAATCTGCTCGCCACTTGATCGAACAACCGATACTGGGAATCTGCTCCTCCGGCCCGCGCCCGGTTTTTGCCACCTGAACCATGGCTTCGAACAAATCGCGGCGTACATCAGCAGGCGCAGCCTCTTTGCGGGAAGCATCCAGCCGGCCACGATACTGCAGCTCCAGGCGATTGTTAAAACCAAAAAAATCAGGGGTGCAGACTGCGCCATATACCTTGGCAACTCCCTGGGTTTCATCCATTACGTAGGGAAATGGATAGGCATATTCCCGGGCAATTTTACCCATGTTCTCGAATGAATCCTCCGGATAATCCGCCGGGTCATTAGACATAATGGCAATCGCGCCGATGCCATGCCCGGCAAGTTCCTTGACATCCCGAATAATTCGATCGCGCACAGCCTTTACATAAGGACAATGGTTACATATAAACATGACCAGCAACCCGTTCTCACCTCGCACGGATGCCAGGTTGTAACGTTTATCATCCACTCCAGGAAGATCGAAGTCCACTGCCTTCCAACCAAAATCACAAACCGGTGTTTCAAGACTTGCCATCCATCCCCTCCTTTTCACTAATCAATCTCGTGCCTGCTTATACTATCATAGAAATATTTTGCTACTTTTCTCCTCCGGATCATCCCCACTTTATATGACGATTATATGACAGCACGCTTTTTTCATGCCACTTCCATCCATGGTGCTGAACAGATTACGCTAGACAGTGATACCAGTCACCACGCTGCACAGGTACTCCGGCTAAGGCAGGGGGATCGGGTGACCTTGTTCGATGGTACGGGGGGTGAATTTTTCGGTTATATTGCACAAATCAGCAAGTCCGCCTGCGTAGTCAAAATCGAGCATTATCAGCCGATCGAGCGTGAATCCCCTCTGAGAATCACGCTCGCACAAGCAGTCTGTGCCAATGAAAAAATGGACTGGATCATCCAGAAAGCCGTTGAACAGGGAATCGTCCGTATACAACCTCTGATTACCGGCCGGACACTCGTCCGGCTCACAGAAGAACGCGCCCGTAAACGTGGATTGCATTGGCAGAAAATCATTATTTCCGCCTGTGAACAATGTGGACGAAACAGAATTCCCCAGCTGTTACCAGCCATCCCCCTATCCCATTGGCTGGAAAAAAAACTGATGCGAAAACAGAAAAATAACAACCCATCCGGGCACGATATAATACTCTCTCCTGTTGCTCGCCTGCGTTTGACCGAGCTGTCTCCTCCAGAATCCGGAGAAAGCATCACATTGCTGACAGGCCCGGAAGGCGGGTTTACCGAAGAAGAAACGGGCGCTGTACTTCACGCCGGATTTATTCCCATTCGCCTGGGAAACCGTATTCTGCGTACTGAAAGCGCGGCACTGGCAGCCATTGCCGCCGCCCAGACACTTTGGGGCGATTATTGATAACACACTTCCACCTTGATTAACAATGAAATCGGATATCGAATTTGTCACCTGGTTCCGCTCCGTTACGCCGCATATCCACACCAGCCGTGGAAAAATCTACGTAATTGCCTTCGGCGGCGAAGTTGTTGCGAATGGAAAATTCGTTGAACTGGTGCAGGACTGCAACCTGCTCGCCAGTCTCGGTATCCGGCTTGTATTGGTACATGGCGCCCGCCCGCAAATTGAATCCAGATTACAGGCAGATCAGCAGGAAACAAGTTACGTACAGGGCATGCGTGTCACCGATGCTACCGCGCTGCAATATGTGAAAGAAGCTGTCGGCAAAGTCCGGGTTGAAATCGAAGCACTGCTGTCAATGGGGCTACCCAATTCCCCTATGGCCAATGCCGCCATTCGGGTAGTCAGCGGAAACTTTGTAACTGCCCGCCCAATCGGCGTACTGGAAGGAGTGGATCTGCAATATACCGGAGAAGTACGTCGCATCAATGCTACAGCTATCCTTGATCAACTTGAGCAAGACGTTGTCGTATTGCTTTCGCCCTTGGGCTACTCGCCAACGGGGGAAATTTTTAATCTGACAGTCGAAAATACTGCCGCTGAAGTCGCTATCGCCCTGAAAGCCGACAAACTGATTTTTCTAGTGGATACACCCGGCATCCAACAGCAAACAGAATCAGGCAATACATTGTTGCACGAGCTGACTGTCAAGCAAGGCAAAACGTTGCTTGCTGCAATGGATACGATGGATACTGCGCCAAATCAGCCAAATGAAGATATCCGCCTCTACTTGCCATGGGCATTGCACGCCTGTGAACTGGGGGTGGAGCGCGTTCATCTCATCAGTCGTCATACTGACGGCGCACTGCTGCTTGAGCTGTTCACACACGGTGGCATTGGCAGCATGATCACACGTGATCCATTACAGAGTATCCGTCAGGCTGAAATCCAAGACATCGGTGCCATACTGCAATTAATCGAACCGCTGGAAAATACGGGTACGCTGGTAAGGCGTGGCCGTGAATTGCTGGAAATGGAAATTGAGCGTTTTACCGTGATCGAACATGACAATATGATCATTGCCTGTGCAGCCCTCTATCCTTTCCCGGATGACAAGGCATGCGAACTGGCCTGTGTCACGGTACACCCAGCCTATCGCAAAGCAGGAATCGGCCGGATATTAATTGATCATCTGGAAGAACAAGCCAGAGAACAAGGCTATCACCGTATATTTGTCCTCACGACCCGCACCGCTCACTGGTTTGTCGAACGCGGTTTTTCGGAAACCACCCCGGACCAGCTTCCGCAATCAAAACAGCATCTCTACAACTACCAGCGACGCTCAAAAGTTTTCGTCAAATCAATCTGATGGATCATTGAAAACCGGCGTCAAGGATGCAAATCGGGCGGGTTATGCATCAAGATCAGCCTGGAGGATTATTTATCTTCCTGAGGTTCTTCTTCATCCGGTATCCGGTAGGAATCCGTGGCCCACTGCCCCAAATCAAGCAACTTGCACCGCTCAGAGCAGAATGGACGATATTTGCTTGATTTTTCCCATACAACAATCTCACCGCATTGAGGACAATTTACGACTGGAGATTTACCTGGTTGCTTTTCCATTCAACCACACCATTTCTCATAGACTACAAAAAGTCAGTTCAAAGGGAATATCTTCTTCATACACCTCCGTTTTGCGATCTGACCGCCATGGAACAAATCGTATATTGATCGCATATTTGTTGGCACTGATTTCCGGAATACATGAAAATTCATCACTGATATGCAGACGCAACAGATGTCCATGATGCTCTGAGCCGGCCTGCTGGAACACCCCCTGAACAGCAAGGTAGCAAAAACTCTTTCCGCTATTTCTCAGCATGTTCAGTACGATATTGATCCCGTTCCGGATAGAGGCAAGCGGTATAATCCAATTCCTGAGATCTGTTCTGCGAGTTTCCGGAGCCATATTCAGCCAGTAATGGTAGGTTGGCAGATCAAATTCGCATGCTCCTCCCGGAATGTTCATGCGCTGCTTGACACTCATCAGCCATTCGTCATCCCGCAAATGTCCGCCAATTCTGCCTGGTATATCAAGCAATCCGCGAAAAGCTGCTCGAATATCCTGCAGTATATGAACGAGTGCTTTTTCCGATACATCCGGGTTATCCTGCAGACCTTCCAGCATGGTTCGCTGTTTGTCCAGCTCCTGCAGAAGATCCGATTTAAGATCAGAGCGGCTGGTCACATCAAGAATTTCAAACAGCGCAACCAGAGCAGCATGGTGCTCAAAAGAGGTGTCCCTGGTCGAAAAAAAATCAATTTTATCGAACAAATCCTCCAGTCTCAGCAACATGCGAATTCGTTCGTTCAGCGGTAATTCGTAACAGATCACGGTAAACAGGATGGCGGTGGAATTGCAAAGCATAGCAGAAAACAGCAGTTGCATGCATATTACCAGAATCACTCAGGGGCTGTATCTGCCAGCAAATACAAGATACTTCCGGTGCAGTATGCGCACCTGTCGCTGCAAATGTTGACTATCGGAATCGTTGACAATCACATCATCGGCCTGCGCAAGACGCTCGTCACGTGAGCACTGTGCAGCCATTACTTCACGCACCTCCTGTTCCTTCAGTTTACTGCGCTGCATGGTGCGGGAAATTTGCAGGGACTCCGGACAATCAATCACCAGCACACGATCGATCAACTTGAGATAATCTTCTGTTTCCAACAACAAGGGCACAACCAGAATACCGTACCTGGATTGGATCAACGGAAGGCGCCGCAAGGTTTCCTGATAAATCAGCGGGTGAAGTATATCTTCGAGCTTACGCCTTGCTGCTTCGTCGGAAAATACGAGCTCACGCATGGCTGCTCGATTCAGTGAATCGTCTGCCAGTATGAAATCATTGCCGAATGCGATACGAATCGGATCAATGGCGTTGCCACCTGTTCGGGTCAGCTCGTGCGCAACATGGTCAGTATCAATAATTTCAACACCCAGCGCCTGGAACAGATTGGCCACGCTGGTCTTACCGCTGCCGATACCACCCGTTAGTCCAATAATGAACGCCATGCGTTAAAACAGGGTCAGGTATGCCTGGTTGATCTGGTTACCCCAGAATAGAGCAATCAATCCTCCTCCCGCCAGATAAGGACCAAAGGGAAGTGTAGTTCCTTGTGAACGATTCGCGGCCAGAATCAGGATGGTTCCAACAAAAGCGCCCACCACAGAAGAAAACAGGATTACCAGTGGCAGCAATTGCCATCCCAGCCAGGCACCGATTGCAGCCAGCAATTTGAAATCACCATACCCCATGCCCTCTTTACCACTCACCAGCTTGAACAGCCAATACACACTCCAGAGTGTGAGATAACCTGCAACCGCGCCGATAACGGCTGAATGGATATCGGTAAAACCATTGTGCAGGTTAACAATCAACCCTGCCCACAACAATGGCTGGGTAATACGGTCCGGCAAAAGTTGAGTATTCAAATCAATAAATGTCAGGGTAATCATTGCCCAGATAAAGATCAAAACAGCAAGCAGGATTCCATCAAAGCCAAAGTGCCAGGCGGCCAAACCACTCAAAGTAGCGGTCAAAACCTCAACCAGCGGATAGCTGAACGGAATACGGGTATGACAGCCGGAACATTGGCCCCGCAAAAAAAGGTAGCTGATAATCGGGATATTTTCGAGAGCAGAAATTTTACGGCCACACTGCGGACAACCCGATCCAGGTATGGCGAGATTGTATGCCGGCAGCACTTTTACCGGTTCGCCGCGCAGCTCTGCGCATTGTAGCAGCCACTCTCGTTTCAGCATCTCGGGCAGCCGGTGAATCACTACATTTAGAAAACTACCTGAAATCAGTCCAGCCAGTGAAATAAACGCGATAAAAAAAGCAGGCGAAACTTGCAAGGCATTCAAAATATTCATGCACTACCTGTCCTGGTTCGGTTGCAAAAACAGCATCAGGCTATCCGACAACCTGACCCATTTTAAAAATGGGCAGGTACATGGCAATGACCATTCCGCCAATAAGCGTACCCAGCACCACCATGATAAGTGGCTCCATCAAACTGGAAAGTGCTTCCACCGCATCATCCACTTCTGCCTCAAAAAAATCGGCAACCTTACTAAGCATGGCATCGAGCGAACCCGATTCTTCCCCGATAGAAACCATCTGTAGCACCATGGATGGAAAAACGCTGGTGGCCGTCATCGCATCCACCAGACTGCTACCGGTGCGGACCTCGTTCTGTATATTTTTGGCGGCCTCAAAGTACACTTGGTTTCCAGCCGCACCCGCTACTGAATTCAGTGCTTCAACCAGAGGGACGCCAGCAGCAAACATGGTTGAAAGCGTACGGGACCAGCGGGCAATCGTGGCTTTACGGATTACTTCCCCAAAAATCGGCAACCGCAGTGCCAGTCGATCCATACCACGCTGCATTGCGGCAGAACGTTTCCATGTATAGAAAAATGCATACAATCCGCCGCCGATGCCTCCAAAGATCGCCCACCAGTAACCTACAAAGAAATCAGAAATCGTCATGACCAACAGGGTCGGGGCAGGCAGATCTGCACCAAATCCATGGAAAAGTTCCTTAAAGGCCGGGATGACGAATATCATGATTACCGTAGTAATGATAAATGCAACTACGATGATTGAAATGGGATAGAACAGGGCCGATTTGATCTTCCCTTTGATCGCCTGAATTTTTTCCTTATAGGTGGCCAGTCTGTCAAGCAGGCTGTCCAGAATACCAGCAGCTTCTCCTGCCGCTACCAGATTGCAAAACAGGGAGTCGAAATAAAGTGGGTGTCTTTTGAACGCATTGGCCAGACTGCTGCCTGTTTCCACCTCCGATTTGATATCCATCAACAGTTTGCCCGCTGCACGGTTGCTGTGACCTTTTCCTACAATATCAAAGGCCTGCAGCAAAGGTATACCTGATTTCATCATCGTCGCAAGCTGACGCGTAAACAATGTAATATCTTTATCGGTAATTTTTCCACCAGGTCTCGCCTTGGTAATTTTTGTTACCCTGATACCCTGTCGGCGTAATCTAGAAGTAACTACAACCGCACCCGCCGCGCGCAACTCCCCTTTAATCATCTTCCCCGTTCTATCTTTTCCTTCCCACAGAAAATTGAATTCCTTGATCTTCTTTTCTGATGTTGCAATCGTTACCATGCCAATTCCCTTTTATCTTGCTGATTTGGATCATGGTTATACGGCAGGAAGTACAAAATTATTTAACTTGGAAATCACAGCTGGGCACACACTAAGCTGTGTCCCGGTTTCACCCGCCAAATCAGCATATATGCAAGCAGCAGGCGCACTATCCATCAGGATTTTCGGGTTTGAACGGTATTTTTTTCATCTCTGTCAGACAGGCCTCCACAGTCGGGTAACGTAACCGGACTTTTAACTCGCGTTTCATACGATCATTAATTAAACGTCTCGATTCCAGCATGAAGGACAACAGGCTGGGAGAGAGTGTTTTCCGGGCATCCTGACGGGTAATTTTTCTTGTATGGGACAAAGCAAAATGGTCTGCTACCAGATCGAAATATTCCCCCATTTTCAGACAGGAATCATCACTTGCGTGATAAATTCTGCCCGGTTTACCAAAACGCAGCACAGCCACGATAATACGAGCCAGATCGTCAGCATGGATATGATTCGTGTAACTATCCTCAGCCGGCAACAAAGCAGGTGTACCCTGTCGCAAACGTTCAAGCGGGAGCCGGTTGTGCGCATAGATCCCTGGCACGCGCAAAATAGATACGCGCACTCCATTACGCCTCCCCCAGCTTTTGATCTGCTGTTCTGCATCCAGCCGACGACAGGCACGATCACTGCCTGGATTCACCGGGCGGCCTTCATGAATCCGGTCACCGCCACAATCTCCGTAAACCCCGCTGGTACTGATATAGATCAGCTGTTGTGGTAGTATTCTTTCTTTTACATTTGATGGCCGCCGGGAAAGTGCCGACAACAAGTGTAATGTGCGTGTATCGCGCTTGCCATGACCAGGAGGCGGAGCGAGGTGCAAGATCGAATGAGCTGCAATTCCCGCTATTCTCTCAAGGCTTGCAGGTTGATCCAGATCGCCCGCTATCGGCCTGATACCCAGTGAACGCAAATTATCAAAATTTTCAACCTTGCGACATAAACCAAACAATCGATAACGCTGTCCGAGCAAACAAGCTGCTCTTGAAGCAATATCACCGCACCCCACAATCAGCAGCTTATTTTTCATAATCCAATTTATTTGTCAGTCATACCTCCCCAATGGAGTCTTACCGTATCACTTTCAGGCCAAGCGGCCATATCATCACTACCGAGCCGACCGAAACGATTCTCGGGGCGGCTTTGCGCCATGGACTATCCTTACCTTATGGCTGTCGCAATGGATCGTGCGGCACATGCAAGGGAAAAATTATACAAGGGATCGTTGATTACGGCGCTTATAGCGAAGAAGCATTAACAGAACAGGAGAAAGAACAACAGCTGGCACTTTTTTGCTGTGCCAAACCTCTTTCTGATCTGGAAATTGAATGCCAGGAAATCGAAGCAGTCAAGGATATCAAGGTTCGTACCATGCCCTGCCGGGTATACAAGCTGGAACATGTCGCATCCGATGTCATGATCATTTACCTGAAATTGCCCACAAACGAACGCTTGCAATTCCTGCCGGGGCAGTATATCGATATTCTGATGAAGGATGGTCAACGCCGCAGCTTTTCTCTGGCTAATGCACCCGGTAATGATGAATTTCTGCAGTTACATACCCGCAATTACGCAGGCGGAGTATTTTCGGATTATGTTTTTTCTCACATGAAAGAAAAAGATATTCTCCGGTTCGAAGGTCCTTTGGGGTCATTTTTTCTGCACAACACGCCCAAGAAAGACACACCCATTATTTTTCTTGCTGGCGGCACCGGTTTTGCACCTGTAAAAAGTATGTTGGAACATCTTTTTCACACGGAGAATACTTGCTTTACACACAACAAAATAAAACTATACTGGGGAGCACGAACCAGAGATGGTCTTTATCTGAATGACCTGGCCCTACAATGGGAAAAAGAAAACGAGAATTTCAGTTACATCCCGGTACTATCCGAACCGCTTCTAACCGATAACTGGCAGGGAAGAACCGGCCTGGTACACCAAGCCGTCATGGACGATACAGATACATTGCTGGATTGTCAGGTTTATGCCTGTGGCGCGCCGGCCATGGTAAAAGCAGCTTTCGACCATTTCACCAGTCAGCGGAGTTTGCAGAGCGCGAATTTCTTCTCTGACGCCTTCATCCCCTCAAAGCTGGCAACAACCTGATAAATCAGGTTGAACCGATCTGCTTGAGTACAAAATCCAGCCCCTTGCGGTAATGTTCGCTGGCTGCTTCCTGTTTGCCCAGTTTTTCGAATAGTTGAGCTAATGCAAGATGTGCCGGATATCCTGGTTCGATTGACAAGCTTGCCTCAAGGTAGCTTTGCGCTTTGCCCCATAATTCCCCGTAAGTACAGAGCCTTCCCAGCGTCAATAATAAATCGGCGTTGTTTGGATATTTTGTAAGCCAGTTTTCTGCCCGCTGTATCTGCCAGCTGACTATACCACTTTGACAATCAGCATATAAAGTCACCAGCTCTGGATATAGCCCAGCATCCAGACCATTCTCAATGATCTTTTGTGCAGCGGCATTATCTCCTTGAGCCATTAACGCACGAGCAGCTGCAACTGCAATCCTGCCATCGGTTTTTTCGTGCCACGACAAGGTCCCCCAATATTTTTTCAACAAAACAATATCTTTTGTATTTTTCTTGATATTCTCCAAATGTGCCCGGTGCCGCAATTCCTCCACAAGATCTCGATCAACAAACGCACGATTTGATAACACTTGGGTCAATTCCAGTACGGCATCCCAGTTTCCAGCCATCTGCTGTGCTTTCAGCTCCAGTAAAAGCACAGCAGTATTTTGCAGGCCGCCAAACGAATAAATTGATTGCAGAGCTGCCAGAGCATCGTCATAACGTCCTTCATCCAGAAACAATTCCGTTTCGGCAATCAGTGTCAGCACTCTGCCTGCAGGTGCCTGTTCCCTGGCAGCCGCCAAGAAATGATCACGCTGTGAATAGTTTTTCTGCTGGTGGGCTGATCGAGCTGCTACTACAGCATTCAAAGCTTTGGCCGCTTGTGTATCAGTAAGCTTGAAAGCCTTTTCTGAAAATTTCATCGCACGATCATAACGTGCCTCAAAAAACGCTTTCACACCAGACCATGTCAGCTGCTCGGCTTTTTTGGCCCGCAATCGCTTATTAATGCCAGATAATCCGGACAGTATCCGCAGCAGCATATAAAACACAGTAAAAACTGACAGCACCATTATGACGAATGTGTTGAATGCAAGCTCAATTTTGTAAGGTGGCACGGTAAACAAAACCGAGCCTGTATTGTAATACGCAGCCAATACGATAGCTGTTGCTGACGCAAACAATACCAGTACCCATAACACCAGTTTCATTCACTTTCTCCTTTCAGCATGAGTTGATCGTGATACACAATCCCCAGCATTTCTCCCAGATTTGGTAACTGTGATCCAATGTTAATACTGGCCAATCTCTCCAGCCCCCCCAGAGCATCTTTAACCGACTGAGCTTCAGTATTAAAATACTTCTGAATCCAATTTGTTGCAGTTTTCACAGCAGCACGAAAATTGTGCTCATCCCGAGTCAACAGGGCAAGGCGCGCCTGCATCAACTGCAGTCTGATGTTTTCTTTTAGAAGGCGGATCTGGGAAGGTGATAATAGTGATGTTCCGGAATCACTCATTTTTTCAATTTTGACCAACCGGCTGAAATCTCTCTTTATTTCGTGCAGATAACGATGCCATAAACCTGGCTTGGGCGTGTCCTGTTTTTCCGGCCAATCAATTTCTATCAGATTGGAGTCCATCATCAGAGGCAGACTATCAATCTGGGCAGCAAGCTCTGTGATATCCCGATTAATCTCCTGGATATCCACTGCAGCCACTGCTTCAAGCTGCTCAATATCCTCTGCCAACATCTCGTTCAATTTCGGGGAACTCGATATTTCAGCAGATTGCAGCAGCTCCTGCGCATATTTCAATGAATCGAGTGCAGAACGCACATCGCCTGTCAGCTGCAGATCACGATCAGCTGCAACGACAAGACGTTCAACTGCACCCAATATCCAGACTTCAGCACGATTACTGCCATCATCGGGCAGTTTACCAACCTCAACCGGCAATTCACGGGCAACCTGTAATCTTTCTTCCAGACGACTTAAACGCTGCTCGATTTCTGTTTTTTCAAGCTCGAGCTCGGCAAGTATTTCACGTGAATGGCTGCTGAAAACATCAGCATCTGCCAGATATGCTGTCAGGGAATGCTCCATTGCGGAGATATGTCCCTGTTTTTCAGCCCACTTCCACAGCATGAAAGCCATTGCAATCAACAGGATCATCAGGACAACAACGGCCAGGCGGCGAGCTGATCCGGAAGTCGAAACCTGCGTGTATTTATTCATATGATCGGGCGCTATCAGTGTGACTGTATTTTTCCGAAATATTCCAGCAAACCCTGCACAGTCCCTTCATCTCCGAGAGGAGTACGATATATTTTCCTGATACCCAACTCTCTTGCCCTACACTCGATCCGGTCGTGCGCCGTAAACACGGTGGTAGCTCTAAGCAATTGTTGGCCTGTTTCGCCAATCATGTCAAATAAATTATTCAGACCTTCGCTACTGCTTACGATAACTGCCTGAATCCCGTTATCACGCCAGCATTTCAACAACGGCAAGGGATCTACTTCCGGTTTACGGCGACGATAACATTCAACATATTCAACATTGGCACCACGATCACGCAGCGTATCCCCCAGCAATTTTCGCCCTCCATTACCGCGAAAAATGACAATGCGTCTGTTCTGTATGATCTGCAATTGCGGCATGCGCAACAATGCTTCGCTGTCAGAACCCTCTTCCGGAACAATAATATTGGATATGCCATAACACTCGAGCACTTTGGCACTCCCCTTGCCCACGGTTGCAACACGCACATGCCCAGGCCAACTGTGCTCCTTGAGAACTAATGGCATGACTCTTTCCACTGCATTTGGGCTGACAAAAACAGCCAGATCAAAATCATCGAGTCGCGCAATCAGATCAAGTAATGGCTGCCTGTTTTCGCTATCGGAAATTTCCAGCACAGGAAACAGCCATGGCTCCCCATCCAGCTCTCTGATTCGCGCCGCCAGATTACCTGACTGATGCAATGGGCGGGTAATCAAAATACTTTTGCCTGCCAGCCGATCAGGAGACACTATCCACTCCGATCACATTTCAGGCCAATGAAGCAAGAATCTCTTCCGCACCATGCGCTTTCAGATTCTGCGCCAGCTGCTCACCCACCCGCTCTCCTGATTCCGGCTTACCGCATAATTTATCTGCAATTATTTTAGATCCATCAGGGGTTGCCACAAAACCCCGCAAGGTCAATACATCTTCAAAAATTTCAGCAAACCCACCCAGCGGCACCTGACAGCTCCCCCCCAGCATACGGCTCATGGCACGCTCTGCCTCCACACAATAAGCAGTCGTGGCATGATGTAATGGCCTCATCCATTCCACCATATCAGGATCATTGTCGCGACATTCGATACCCAGTGCACCCTGCCCAACCGCCGGGAGACTCAGCTCGGATGGCAGCAGCATGCTGATGCGATAGGCCAGTTCCAGGCGTTTCAATCCGGCTGCGGCCAGAATAATTGCGCTGTACTCCCCCTCATCCAACTTCCGCAGTCGCGTTTGAACATTACCGCGCAATGGGTGTACTTGCAGATGCGGAAAACGTGCACGTAACTGGGATTCGCGCCGCAAGCTGGAAGTCCCCACTACACTGCCGGCAGGCAATTCTTCCAGACTGGCGAAATCATTGGAAACAAACGCATCGTGCGGATCTTCCCGCTCCGTGATGGCGGCCAGCCTGAATCCGGGTGGAACAATCATGGGCACATCTTTCATGGAATGCACTGCGATATCCGCACGGCCATCTTCCAGCGCCAGCTCAAGCTCCTTGATAAAAAGCCCCTTGCCACCGATTTTTGACAGGGAAACATCCAGGATCTGATCCCCCCTGGTCGTCATGCCAAGTATGGTGATATCAGTTTGCGGGTATAATTCATTCAGACGACTTCGAATGAAATTTGCCTGCCACAAAGCGAGCTGACTCTCGCGCGACGCAATAACAATTTTTTCAGGACTAGACATAATAAGAAACTGATTTTGAAGCAATGCCGCCATTCTAGCACGGGCAATCCCGGTATGGATGATGGCAAACAGCTGCATTCCATCCCGATGACATTTCGCGCCCATGATTACAGGAGACACACAACAATGAGCCTGAACACCCTAGCAAATATCGTTCCCGAAAAAAACGCATCCCAAGAAAAAGATCATCCGCTACGGGAAGATATTCGCTTGCTGGGGCGCATGCTGGGCGACACCATACGGGAGCTGGAAGGAGAGCCGATATTTGATCTGGTCGAAACTATTCGTCAGACTGCCGTACGCTTTCGTCGCGAACAGGACGAAGAAGCAGGAAAAGAACTGGATACCATCCTCAATCACCTCAGTCACAAGGAAACCACCGCTGTTGTCCGGGCATTCAGCTATTTCTCACTGCTCTCAAATATCGCCGAAGATTTGCATCATAACCGCCGTCGCCGCGCTCATCTGCGCGCAGGTTCCCCTCCCCAGGATGGCAGTGTCACGTTAGCACTGGAACGTGTAGTGGCAAAAGGAATCAACACGCAACAACTGGAAGACTTCTTTGCCGGGGCACTCATCTCTCCAGTATTGACAGCGCATCCCACCGAGGTACAGCGACGCAGTATTCTGGATTATCAACTGAAGATACAGCGCCTGCTCAAAGAACGGGATCGCACCCAGCTTACACCCAATGAATTGCGCCACAATGAGGAAGATTTGCGTTCCGCGATCCTGACGTTGTGGCAAACCCGGGTACTGCGTTCAGTCAGGCTCACGGTGCAGGATGAAATCGAAAACGGCCTGATCTATTACCACTATACTTTTCTCAGACAGATTCCCTATATTTACGCCAAGATTGAAGATATCCTGGAGCGTCACATGGATAAGGCGGCGCCATGTATTGCCTCGTTTCTGCGAATTGGCAGCTGGATTGGAGGAGACCGGGACGGAAATCCTTTTGTTACCCATCAGATCATGCTGCACGCCGCTGAACGGCACTCGGCATTAATCCTTGACTACTACATCGATGAAGTAGAAAGAATTGGCCAGACCATGAGTCTAACCGAACGCCTGATCAAGGTAACCAGTGAACTGGAAGGGCTGGCTTCAACCGCACCCGGCTTACCTGCCAGCAGAATTGATGAACCCTACCGGCGTGTCTTCCTCGGCATGCACGCACGCCTGATTGCAACCAGCCGGTACCTAAGCCCTCACGTTGGCCGGCAATACCAGGAAAATACAGCAGAACCCTATGCCGACAGCGCCGAATTCGTACATGATCTCGATATCGTTATCCGTTCCCTGAAACAGCATCGATCAAATAAGCTGGCCCAGGGTGCCATACGTGACCTGCGTCGTGCGGCAGATGTATTTGGGTTTCACCTTGCATCGCTGGATATGCGTCAACACAGCAAAATCCACGAGCAGGTCGTGTCCGAGTTATATGAAAAAAATGTTCAGGACAATCGGCATTACCCTGATTTATCTCAGGCGGAGCGTACCAAGTGGCTTTTGGCTGAACTCAAGCGCTCGCATCCGCTGGTTTCATCTTTGTCCGATTACTCCGATATCACGCAAGGCGAATTGCGAATCTTGAGAATGGCTGCTGAAATCCAGCGCCGCTTCGGCTCTGTCGCACTGCCCAACTACATTATCTCCATGGCAACCGGGGTGATCCACATACTGGAAGCAGCGTTGCTGTTGAAAGAAGCCGGATTGGTCCAATTCGGCGAGGCGGCGCGATCAACTGTAAACATTATTCCATTATTTGAAACAATCGATGATCTGCGCGGCTGTGCCAATGTCATGGAAGAACTGTTTTCCCTGCCCGAGTACCGCAAGATGCTGCAGTCCAGAGGAAACCTGCAAGAAGTCATGCTCGGTTATTCCGACAGCAACAAGGATGGTGGATTTGTAACCTCCAACTGGGAAATACACAAAGCCGAGATCGAACTCACCAAGGTGTTTAACCGCCACGACGTACGGCTGAGACTGTTTCACGGACGTGGCGGTACGGTAGGACGTGGCGGCGGTCCCAGCTATCAGGGAATACTTGCGCAACCTCCTGGCAGCGTCAATGGTCAGATCAGACTGACCGAGCAGGGAGAAGTGATCGCCAGCAAATACACAGATCCTGAAATCGGGCGACGCAACCTCGAAACACTGGTGGCAGCCACCATTGAATCCACTTTGCTTGATCGCGATGTTACCCATTGCCATACTCCCCGATACTATCAAATCATGGAAGAGCTGTCTGCCAGCGCATGCACGGCCTATCGTGACCTGGTCTACAAAACACCCAACTTCACACAGTTTTTTCAGGAATCCACACCTATTCGTGAAATTGCTGGTTTGCATATCGGCAGTCGCCCGACTTCACGCAAACCCTCCAACAAAATTGAGGATTTACGCACGATTCCCTGGGTTTTCAGCTGGAGCCTGAATCGCACAATGCTCCCCGGTTGGTATGGATTTGGCACTGCCATCGAGAATTTCGTACAACAGGCTGGAAATACACAGGACGTATTGACGCAGATACAGGAGATGTATCGCACCTGGCCATTCTTCCAGACCCTGCTTTCCAATATGGATATGGTGCTGGCCAAGAGCGATCTGGGTATTGCCTCGCGCTATGCGGAACTGGTAACTGATCTTGAATTACGCCAATATGTCTTCAACTCCATCCGGATGGAATGGGAACGCTGTATAAAATGGCTGTTTGCCATCACCGGACATACCGAGCTTCTACAGGACAACCCCACGCTGGCGCGCAGCATCCGGATTCGTACACCCTATATCGATCCGTTGAATCATCTGCAAGTAGAATTATTGCACCGCTACCGCTCGGGGGATGATGATGATGCGATCCGCCGTGCAATCCACCTGACCATCAATGGTGTGGCCACCGGACTGAGAAACAGCGGCTAGTCTTTACTCGAAGCTCCACTGATTAAATTCTCCATGAACCACATTGCAGGAAAATCATGATGATCGCAAGAAGTGCGACGAAGGTCGTAGCTATTCTACGATGCCAGGGAATGCGACATAGCGAGCGCATGATTTTTCCGTAACCCTTTGGGGCACTGGTTTTGCAGATAAACTGCGACGTTGAGCTCGTCGTGAAGGGAATCAACCGTTCACTACCCCGCTCGTCTTGCATTCCATCCGCAAAACACAGCGTGTGGTCATGCAGGATTTAATCAGAGATTTCTAAACATTGGACGTCAGCCGGCTATCAGCATTAAACTGCAAGCTGCTTGCATTCATGCTTAGCATTTCGTTTAAAGCGAACCAGGAAACAGACCGGAGATCATGCTTGAAAAGCAATACCTTCAACCAGCTCTTCCCCGAATCTGATTGTCACTATCGGAAGGCACAATGAGACAAGAGCGTCCTCAACTGGAAAACACCATGTCTATCGAAACAGAGGCTCACTCCTTTATAGACCGCCTTGCCCGGCTCAGACCCACCAGGATGACCATATTTACTACGGTTTTTCTATCCTGTCTGTTGCTCTCGCTGGGTACCATTTTTTTGCAGCCAGCAATTTATCAGAGTTACGCCACTTTGCTGACAGTTGCCAAAACAGCCATTGATCAGGCGAGCAGGGAAGCGGATATTCAGCATGTTACCATCCAAAAACAGGTTCTCCTCGGTCCGGAACTCCTGACTGAAACGGCAAACCGTCTGCGTGCGGGCAATGACACTGAAGCAGGTATTGATCTGACACCTGCAGCCATTCGCGATATGCTGGATGTTCGACCGATAACCGATACCAATCTGGTCGAAATGGTGGCTGAAGGAGACGATCCCGCTTTGCTCCCTCTGCTGGTCAACACCTGGATTGATGTCTACCTGGATGCACGGACGGAAGAAGTGGCCCGATCTAAAGGGTCAACCATACAAATGATGCAGGAAGAACTGGCCACGCTGACCACGAACATCGAACAAAAAAGGCTTGAGCTTGAGCAATTCAGAAAACATAACAAAATTGTTACAACCGAACGCAAGGATAATGAAGCACTGGCGCGCCTCAAAGGCTTGACCGATTCACTGAATAAAGCCAGTGAAGAAGAAGTCAAAGCAAAGGCGCGGCTCGACACTATCAGGAAATCGATCGAGCGCGGGCAGGTTGTCGTACCCACCGAAGATACCCGTACCCTGAGCACGCTCGAAAAACGTGCCCAGGAATTACGGGAGCAACTGGAGGAGCTGGATCGGCAATACACGCGTGAGTACATGGCTTTATCTCCCGATCTCAAGGTAATTCCAGAAAAACTGCGGGCACTGGACGCTGAAATTCAGCATATCCGCCATAAAGGACAATCTGTCGTCATCAGTGAAGCCGAGCAGAACTATGCTGCTGCTCTGCAAGCCACGCGCTCAATACAAGAACAGCTGGATCAGCATCGACAAAAAGCAGCCGAGTTCACTGCCCGTTTCGTCGAACATGACGCCTTGAAATCTGATCTGGAAGAACTGGAGCTGCTCTACCGGAATTCACAATCAAGACTGGCGCAGCTTGAAGCACAGCACACTGGGAAATACCCTTATGTCGATGTCATTGAGCGTGCTTTCCTACCTCATCATCCGATCAGGCCGGATTATTTATGGAACGCCATGATCGCGACGCTGGCATCGTTGCTGCTGGGTCTGGCTGCGATCTGGATTTTTGAATTCCTGATGCACAAGGAACAGGAAAAACTGGCCATTCACCTGTCTGACATCCATCTGCATAACGGGAATAACCTGCCCCGCGATGCTCTTGACATGATGCCGCCACCATCAACCTCCGCAAGTCTGCTTCAGGAACCTGTACAGGCATTGGAACACGCCGCAATAGTCGAATTCACTCCTCGGCAAATTGCCGGGCTGTTTCATGCGGCAAATACCAAGGAAAAGCAGCTACTTATCTTTTTGCTGAGTGGCCTGACACCTGACGAGATTGCAAACCTGCAAAATAACGATGTCGATCTTGAAAACAACTCGCTCACGATCAGAAATATAGCTGCCAGAACAATCCCGCTGCATCCTGTCCTGGCCACACTCTACAGTAAACACGGCTATTGCCTGATCGATCCCGCCGGGAATCGGTTGAATCAGGAAGATCTGGAGGCCTTGCTGACCTGCCTGCAAATTGATGCCGATCTGCTGGCAACTCGTCAGATTTCTGCTGAAGCACTGCGGCAGACCTATATTCTTTATCTGGTCAAACAGGGAATGCGGCTGGCCGATCTTGAATCCGTTGTAGGCTATATCTCACCGACAGAATTGTCAGAATATGGCGCTTACGCCCCCCCAGGAACCAAGCGTCCGATCGAAGCAATAAATCTGTTTTATCCTGTTGAACAACAGGATTCATGACTTTAAATTCAATAACGCATCCACCAGACTTTTTTCAATCAAGCGGTATTGGTCATCATGGCCGTGGAGGCCCGATGATGCATTCCAGGCAGGATTCTGCCTGAGAATATCAATAATTCCACGCCATCCCTCAGGCAAATCACCCCGTTCCGACGGCTGACCCACCTGATCAACATGACAGGCGGCATGGCCCCGGTTCATGAGCTTGTCCAGCAACTGATGCTGGCGCAGATACAGCAGCTGTAGCGTATTATCGTCTGCACATAACCACCGGACTCCCTGGAACTTTGCCTGAATTTCCTTGCCATACCGCCTGAATGTAGACCAGCCGGTGCCCGCAATTGCGCCTAGTATACTGGCGGCTCCAAGGCTCAATCCCCCGGTCATCAGATCAATTCCGGCGCCGGCAGCAGCGCCTTTAAGCGCAGCGCTGCCTACATCCAGGCCATACGCCTTCAATATACCGGGAGCAAACAGATCAAGCTGCCAGTATCCATTTTGTACTGGTATTTTTTGCAGGGCGACATCCCTGTCTGTGAAGTTAAACATCTTCAGCAGGTCGACCAGGCAATTCTGCTCTGCCTGACGCACAAAGTCCTGCAGCCTTATTGCCGCCGAAGAGGTATCAGTTACATTCTGATCATCTGCTGCGGGCTCTCGATAACACGCCGTGGTAATGATCAAACCAGCAATCCGCCGGGCGGCAGAGATACAAAGCTGGCTCCATATTCTTGCACGATGATCGATCAGGCGTTGCAAACGTGTGTAATGCACCTCCAGCAGGCTTTGTATCTTCTGGTACAGACGCTTTTCTGCTTCAAAGGCAAATGCGACGGTATCCAGCTCAAGTGAGGCATAAATATTGAATGCTGCCAGCTTCCTTCTCCATAAATCAAGCTCGGCCCGGTGCGCGGCGGTAAAATTGAATATCGGAATGATGGGCTTTATTGCCTTGCCAAGTATTCCGATTTCAATGAGATATTTTTCCAGTACCGGTTCACGCACATCGATCACATACAACAGGACATCACTGCGCAATACCTGTCGAATTACCTTGGCTTCCTGTTCCAATGGGTCATTAAGGGCGGTAGCAGTCACAAACTTCTCCAGCTGCTCATTGGGGGCCAAACGTTTATTCCTGGAAGCAATTGCCTGCAGCGCATCCTGCAGCGCATATACATCTTCAATCCCGGGCGTATCATGCAGATTGAGTACCGCTTCATCACCGGCGAAGATAGTCGCCCGCTCGACATGACGGGTCGTCCCTGCCGCGTCATCCACCTGACCAAAACGGGTGCTGCGCAGCAAGGTACGGATCAGTGAAGTTTTTCCTGTATTGGTATGGCCGACAACGGCAATCTCCAGCAGTGCCCTCCCCTGTTCCCCAGTCACCCCGCCTGTTTTCATATCAAAACTGACCATCATCAGGAAAGAACATGTTCAGCCGGAATCGCACTGGCTTGTGCCAGTCGGAACCAGGCCTGTTTGCGGGATTCCGTAATTGGAATGGCGGCATTGTTTTGCAGCAAAATCAGCCAGATTTCACCAGATACCAATGCAGCCAGTTTTTTTATGATGCGTTGCACTCCGCGATCAGGCAACCGATGTGCCGCCACACCAATGAGCAGGGAATGTCTGGATTTTTTGATCATTTCCACTGTCCGCACGAACGTTTCCTGATCAGTCACATTGCCCTGACAAACCATCCCTTCCGGCCAGATAACGTGATTGTCCAATTCGATACCGATCACCAATGCTTTCTCAGGTAAATGCCGGCGCCCCTCACGAGCAATCGGTACCGGCTGCTCCTTTGTAATTCCCGGATCCTGATCGATCACGCTCGCGACAAATTCATTTGCAATCAAACTCTGCCGCAACGTGACATAGTAAGGCAGATATAAATCCAGTTTGTAGCGATACTCGGACAACTTCAGCATGAAGAAAGCAAGCAGCATCAGGACCAACCGGGGCAACATTCCATAGACAACCAGCACACCCACCAGAAATTCTGCCCAGGCATTTCTGATCGAAGCGTCCTGTACACCTGCTCCGATTCGACTGGCTGCGATCTGCTGGCTATCAGGAGCGACCAGACCGATCCATTGCATGGGAGCAGCCAGGATCCGGGTCAGTTCAGGCAGGCTGTTTTCCGGCAACAATGTCGTTCCCCAAACAAAATCGTACTGTTTTGCCAGCATCAGCAGAATCAGGGTTCCCATCCCTGCAAACAGATAAACCAGCCAGAATTGGTGGGTCAGCATACTGATCCGCCATTTACCCACCTTGCCAAACAGACAGGTTTCCCACCAGGCGCGCGCAGCAAGCGTGCCAATGGAATCCTTTTCCCGTTTCTTGAGCTGGAAAGGCAACCAGCTCGCCAGTTGCGCAGCTACACCCGAACTTAACCCCTGAATCCCCAGTGTGATCCCCGCGCCCCACAGCAGCATCGAGAAAAAATTGAATCCAAGCAACACCACCAGCAGCCAATAGATATTCAATGTCGAAGAATCGCCTGTTGCATTGATCGCAGCCAGTCCACCGAGAATTGCCGCCAGCAGCAGAACGACTCTGCCAGCGCGCACAAACAGTTTCTCCGGCTGCTGGAGAATATCGTCCAGGTGATTGTCATGTATCAGATGATGAGCACGGTTCAGCAGTCTTTCCAGAAAAGCCGCGTAACTGAAACCAACCACAGGATACGATTCCATATTTGCAACACCGGCATAGGAAAGCGTCTGTGCCTGACCGGTTTCAATATGTCGCAGCTGCTCCAATCGAACCAGATCACTAAAATCATGGTTTTTAAAAGCCATCACTCTTGATATTAAAGCAGGGGAAATAAAAACCGGATTGCCCCGACATTCTCGGAGGACAACCTGGAAACCTCATCATCAGACAGTACAAACTTCCTATACACAAAAACAGGAAACGACCATCGCAGAATAATTGTAATACAGGCTTCTACCCGCAAAAACCTGGGAAACCGTACAATTCGTACGTTACTGAACAAAACAGAATACCCGAAAGGGAACAGTGAAATCCGTTCATTTACTCCAGAAAGGATATTATTAATGAAGCCCGTCGCAATTCTCAGATTTTTCCCGATTGAAGGGCCCGGCTATTTTGCCACATTTCTTGATCGCCATCACATCCCCTGGCAGCTCCTCTGCCTGGATAAAGGCGTGCCTCTTCCGGAAAACCCGGACAAATACAGTGGCCTGGTACTGATGGGTGGGCCGATGAGTGTACATGACGATTTACCCTGGACTGGCCCGGTACTGTCGCTCATCAGGCAAACGATCGCTAGCGACATCCCAGTACTGGGCCATTGTCTGGGTGGGCAGTTTTTATCAACGGCCCTGGGAGGCATCGTAACAAGTAATCCGGTTAAGGAAATTGGCTGGGGGCGGGTACGCGTAGAAGATACACCCGTCGCACGTGACTGGTTCGGCAGTGATCTTACGGCATTTGATGCTTTTCACTGGCACGGTGAGACCTTCAGCATACCGGCAAATGCCGTGCGGCTGCTATCCAGCCCCTATTGCCCCAACCAGGCTTTTGCGCTGGGTATGCATCTGGGCATGCAGTGTCACATTGAAATGACAGCCGACATGGTCAAAGCATGGTGTGAAGCCAATGCTGACACCTTGTTACATAACCGGGAAAATCCCGCTGTCAGCAGTAGCGAAGCAATTCAGACGAATCTGGAGAATCGCATTATTGCATTGCAATCAGTCGCAGATCGCCCATATAAGAAATGGATTGAGGCATTGAAGCACTAAGGAACCTTTAAAAAACTATCTGTGTTGTCATTTTTGTGTCAAAAGTCGGCTCAAAATGCTCATTTATTACGTATAAACTCCGCGTTCTTACCGATTCTTGCCTTGAACTGACTGTGACGTTTTTCAGAGGTTCCCTAACGGCCACAAGTAACGTCCCCATCAGTCCAAGGCATGCTCATATTGCTTATCAGATAGCAATCTCGGCCCGCATTTTCTTCATGGCCTTTGCTTCAATCTGGCGCACCCGCTCGGCAGAAATACCCAATTCTGCAGCCAGTTCATGCAGTGTTGCAGCCTTGTCTTCCCGCAACCAGCGAGCCTCGATAATGCGGCGGCTGCGCTCATCCAGACTACCCAGAGAATTTTTCAGCTTTGCATGTGCCTGCCGCTCCAATTGCTCCTGCTCCAGCTCTCTGGAAGGATCCGATCCATCCGTCAACCAGGCAATCGGGCTGAAATCATCTTCATTACTGTCCGTCGGCGGCTCAAGTGAAATATCACGGCCACTGAAGCGTGTTTCCATCTCGACAACTTCTTCAACCTTGACACCCAGTTGCTCCGCCATGGTCTCAACCTCAGCCTGATTCATCGTATCCAACCCTTTTTTCATGCTGCGCAGGTTAAAGAAAAGCTTCCGTTGCGGTTTGGTCGTAGCAATCTTGACCAGTCGCCAGTTACGCATGATGAATTCATGAATTTCCGCCTTGATCCAGTGAATCGCAAAGGATATCAGGCGAACACCCCGTTCCGGATCAAACCGCCTGACAGCCTTCATCAAGCCGATATTACCTTCTTGTATCAAATCAGCATGTGGCAGCCCGTATCCCAGATAACCACGTGCAACGGTAACCACTACGCGTAAATGGGAAAGCACCAGCTGGTGTGCCGCGTTGATATTTCCATCTTCCTGCATTTGTTTAGCCAGCGCGATTTCTTTTTCACGTGATAAAACAGGAAAACTGTTGGCTGCATGAATATAGCTGTCCAGATCACCGCCTGCCATCACCGGTAAAGCCATCACCTCATTCATGATTTTCTCCATTGAATTTTCAAAATTCACCCTGAATAATTTAAAGCAAATAGACATATCCTAGCACTCTTGGTTCACGAGTGCTAATTTCAAAAACACTCCAAAAACCTTTACTTAGGGAATCTCTGATACCTCCCCTCTACACCACTGCACGGTCAAAACAGATCTTATATACTATATACATATAAGAAAATCATTATTTATTACTTTTACAAATAACAGATTGCTGCTATCTTTGCCACGCTCGAACAGCGTCGGGAGCCATAAACAAGATCAATGACAATAACAGAGGCATCAATGAAACCGCGTACGTGGGTATGTATGGTTTTATCTGATCACGTTCCCGTCACTGACAAACATGGCACATACAAAAGAAATGCCACCAAAAAACCGCAACAACCAGACAACAGCAACCAATTTCGGATCCATAGCTGCACAGAAAATAATGACACGCCTTCAGGTAAACCAACAGGCCGAGCAGCAATTCATTGCAAGCGATGTGCCCGCTAACTTTTACCAGCATGCACACAACTACAGCATACACCCGGATTTACAAATCGACCGCAGCTATAACGGTTTCTGGCTCACCAGTAAAACCGATCGTTTCAACAACCTTCTCAATGGCAGATTCGTAAAAACAAGCAACTGGCGGAACTGGGAGAAACCACTGCCGGCACGGATTTTTTCTATGTAGCAGTCGCTGTCAATGCATTCCAATAACATCAACTGATCTATAAAAGGAAATCAAATGAAATTCAATTTATGGCTATCCGCCGGATTACTGACATTTATTCTGGCAAGCTCCGGGCAGGCACTTGCAGACCAAACTCTTCTCAATGTTTCCTATGATCCGACGCGCGAGCTGTATCAGGAATTCAACCGCGCATTTATTCGCTACTGGCAGGAAAAAACCGGAGAAAAAGTTTCTGTCAGGCAATCCCACGGGGGCTCCGGCAAGCAGGCCCGTGCAGTCATCGACGGGGTGCCCGCAGATGTAGTAACACTTGCCCTTGCTTATGACATCGATGCAATCAGTAAACAATCCGGACTGGTCCCGCCTGAGTGGCAGGACCGCCTGCCCAACAACAGTTCACCCTATGTCTCAACGATCGTCCTGTTGGTGCGCAAAGACAACCCCAAGGGAATCAGTGACTGGGACGATCTGATCAAACCGGGTATCACCGTTATGACTCCCAATCCAAAAACATCGGGTGGCGCACGCTGGAATTATCTGGCGGCATGGAGTTTCGCACTCAAAAAATACAACGGAGATGAAGCAAAAACCCGGGATTTCCTCTCCAGACTGTACAAAAACGCCCCGATACTCGATTCAGGTGCACGCGGATCAGCCATCAACTTCATCCGGCATGGTATGGGAGATGTTCTGATTTCCTGGGAAAACGAGGCTTTTCTGGCACTCAAGGAATACGGTCCGGAGCAATTCGAAATCATCATTCCCTCGATCAGTATTCTTGCCGAACCTCCCGTCACCATCGTCACTAAAAATGCCGACAAACACGGCACACATACTATTGCTCAAGCCTATCTTGAATATCTGTACAGCAAAGAAGGGCAGGACATTGCAGCACGCAACTTCTATCGACCGAGCGATCCGGATATCGCCCGAAAATATACGCATCAATTTCCAGAGATCAATCTGCTTACTGTAGACGAAGTATTTGGGGGTTGGCAAAAAGCCCAGAGCATCCACTTCAGTGATGGTGGCTTGTTCGACAAGATCTATGTGAATCAATGATTAACACTCTCCTGCTTGTCAGAAAACCAAAACACAAGCTTGCTGACAGCAGCAAAACAGGCAGGGCATTTCAAGGATGGCAGTGTAACTCACGACATGATTCCGGCAACCGCCCAGCAGGATTTTTACAATCGAATAACAGGAGTCTGAATTTTGAGCACTTTCAAGCAGCACAGCGTATTACCGGGATTCAATCTGGCGCTTGGATTCACCCTGCTCTACCTGAGTCTGGTTGTCCTGATTCCCCTATCGGCAGCATTCATTTACAGCGCGAAACTGACCTGGCCGGAATTCTGGAACGCGGTAACAGCACCCCGGGTTGTTGCATCCTACCGGCTGACATTCGGCGCCTCATTTGCAGCCGCAGCGGTCAATGCATTTTTTGGATTGCTGGTCGCCTGGGTGCTGGTACGTTACCCGTTTCCAGGCAAGCGTCTGGTCGATGCCCTGATCGATCTGCCCTTTGCACTGCCCACCTCCGTTGCCGGCATTACGCTCACTGCAATCTACGCAGGTAATGGCTGGCTCGGCCAGTATCTGGAGCCCTTGGGAATCAAGGTTGCATTCACTCCCCTGGGTGTTTTCGTTGCTCTGACATTCATTGGATTGCCGTTCGTCGTTCGTACTGTTCAGCCGGTACTGGAAGATATCGAAAAAGAACTGGAAGAAGCTGCCGCCATGCTGGGCGCAACGCGCTGGCAGACTTTCCGGTACATTATTTTCCCGGCAGTTCTGCCCGCACTGACCACTGGTTTTGCACTGGCCTTTGCTCGCGCCATCGGAGAATACGGTTCCGTCATTTTTATCGCCGGCAATATCCCGATGGTTTCCGAAATCACGCCGTTACTCATCATCACCAAACTCGAACAATATGATTACGCCGGCGCTACAGCCATCGCTGTCGTGATGCTGGTGATCTCATTCATTCTTCTGCTGATTATCAACCTATTGCAATGGTGGGTTCGCCATCGCAGCACCAAAGCATAAAAGGGAAGTCATGACCACCATCCCATTACCCCAAATCTCTCCGGCACCGCACAAGGTGGTTACACAGGAATCACCGTGGGCACGCTGGACACTCATCCTGCTGGCACTTTCCTTCCTGTCGCTTTTTCTTTTACTGCCCCTGGTAGCGGTTTTCTTTGAGGCATTGAGAAAAGGATGGGAAGTTTACCTCGCGGCCATCACGGAACCCGATGCACTCGCCGCTATCCGCCTGACCCTGACAGCAGCCGCCATCGCCGTACCGCTCAACCTGATATTCGGTATCGCAGCCGCCTGGGCAATTGCCAAATTCGAGTTCCGCGGCAAAAGTATCCTCACCTCCCTGATCGATCTGCCATTTTCCGTCTCTCCCGTAGTCGCCGGATTAATCTATGTACTAATATTTGGACTGCAGGGTTGGGCAGGCCCATGGCTGCGGGAGCACGATATTTCCATCATTTTTGCCGTGCCCGGCATTGTGCTGGCAACGATTTTCGTAACCGTGCCATTCATTGCACGTGAGCTGATTCCACTGATGCAGGCACAGGGCAGCGAGGAAGAAGAAGCCGCTATCATTCTGGGAGCGAGTGGCTGGCAGACACTGTGGCATATCACCCTGCCCAACATTAAATGGGGATTACTGTATGGCACCATTCTCTGCAATGCCAGAGCAATGGGCGAGTTCGGCGCCGTCTCGGTCGTTTCCGGGCATATTCGCGGCCTGACCAACACGCTTTCCCTGCATGTTGAAATTCTCTACAACGAATACAACTTTGTTGCTGCTTTTGCAGTGGCCTCGCTGCTAGCGTTACTTGCACTGGTTACACTGGTACTAAAAACGCTGGCCGAAGCAAAAGTGGCACAACAAACCACCCGAGGAAATCATTCATGAGTATCGAAATATGCGCCCTCTCTAAACAGTTCGGCTCTTTCACTGCGCTGAACAGCATCAACCTGAAAGTCAACCCCGGGGAGCTGCTCGCACTGCTGGGCCCCTCCGGCTCCGGCAAAACCACATTGCTGCGAATCATTGCCGGCCTTGAAACAGCCGATTCCGGACAGGTGCTGTTCAATCAGGAAAATTCAACCGACAAACACATTCGTGACCGGCATGTCGGGTTTGTCTTTCAGCATTACGCACTTTTTCGCAATATGACCATTTTCGAGAACGTAGCTTTCGGCTTGCGTGTACGCCCCAGAAAACAGCGCCCCAACACCCGGGAAATCAATCGGCGCGTGACCGAACTGCTGCAACTGGTGCAACTCGACTGGCTGGCAGACCGTTATCCGCACCAGTTATCCGGAGGACAACGCCAGCGCATTGCACTGGCACGGGCGCTGGCAGTCGAACCTGGGGTTTTGTTACTGGACGAACCTTTCGGCGCGCTGGATGCCAAGGTACGCAAGGAGCTGCGCGCCTGGCTGCGCAAACTGCACAACGATATGCATATCACCAGTGTCTTCGTAACACATGATCAGGAAGAAGCCCTGGAAGTGGCAGATCGGATTGTTGTCATGAACCGCGGTCGTATCGAACAAATCGGTACCCCCAACGAAGTCTATGAAAAACCAGCCAATCCGTTTGTGTATGAATTCCTCGGGCACGTCAATCTGTTTCACGGGCGTGTGCATCAGGGCCACGCATGGATTGGTGATCTCGAAATCGATGCTCCGGAATACCCGGAGGCGGAAGATCTCAGCGCGATCGCCTATGTACGACCGCATGACATTGAAGTGGAGCGGACACTAAATGGTGAACCCGCTCTGGCAGCATATGTTGCTCATATTCTTTCAATCGGGCCGGTCGTACGGTTGGAACTGACACACGGAGATGATCTGACTCAAGGCGCCATCCATGCCACCATCAGCAAGGAACGCTTTCGTGAATTACAACTGGTAAAAGGAGATCAGGTCTTTGTCAAACCTCGCCGGCTTGATCTGTTTCCAAACCACGCCCATAACGGATCGATACATTCGTGACCATCTTCGAGTAAAGAGCTATAGCATAATCACCTGTCTGCGCATCAATCAGTCACATTGATCAGAGGTCCCCTGGGGATGTGCTGAAAATATCAGCGAAGCTGAGGTAACCAGGACAGAACAACTACTGAAACCAGCTGGTATTTCCCGGTTGCTCATCCGGAGTACGCTTCTCTATATCACCGGAAGGCCAGGCAGAAAATGGAAAGGGGCGCTGCTCACTGTTGAATGTCACAAACAAATTGATCTGATAATCGTACATTGCCAGCTGGCGTCCCAGCTTAAGCAACCGGCTATTGGTATATCCAGCCAGTATGGTTGATACTGTCTGGAATACTGCCAACAACATAATCAGAAATTTCACACCTCCCTGGGCAAAAATAAACAACAATATAAAAAACACCCGGGTCCAGGTATCGGTATCGCGCAAACGTTGCTTTACTTCATCATTCATGGAAAAAAACCTGTACAAGGTTAATAATCAGCGTGCTCTTCCTGTTCTTTTCTGCAGAATCTTAAGCATTTCCTGCAGAAAATGAATCGACCAGGTCACGCCAAAACCGGTAACATCCGTACCGACTGCACCCAGCCCATCAGGATGACGGGCAGCAGAAAGATCCATATGTAGCCAGGGAATATCATTCACAAAATGCCGCAAAAAACAGGCAGCAAGAATATGATCCGCCTCATTTTCTAGGGTGCATTGCTTGATGTCGGCAATTTTGCTTTCGAGATCGGCTTCATAGTCAGAATCCACCGGAAACACGCATACCCGCTCACCACTTGATCTGCCCACAGCCACCGCATTTTGTGCCAGATAATCACGATTGGTGAAAGCGCCACTGTAGCGCGTGCCCAGTCCAGTAATCAGGCTGCCTGTCAGCGTGGCATAGTCGATGATCAGATCAGGTTTTTCCCTGGCGGCAAGCGTCAGCGTATCCGCCAGCGCCAACCGGCCTTCCGCATCCGTATGCACAATTTCCACTGTCATGCCATTCAAAGCTGTGATCACATCATTCTGTTTGAATGCATCGGGACTCACGTGATTTTGGGCAATGGCAAGCCAGCAGTCTATATTGATAGGCAAATCAGCCCGGGTTGCAGCCAGGAGCGTTCCAAGCGCTACCGCCGAACCATTCATATCTTCATGCATGCCATACATATGGCGTGCCGATTTCAGGTTATATCCGCCCGTATCAAAGCAGATACCTTTCCCTACGAGGGCGATCGTCCTGTTGGTTTCACTGTTTTTTGCTGTTCTGCGCAAATAGACAATCGCCGCATCGTCCGTCAGACTGCCCTGCGCTACCGCTGTGAATGCACCCGCTTTTATCTCGCACAACCGGGATAACTCATATTCTTCGTATTGCCAGTTTTCACTGGCCGCGAGCTTTTTTATCTGTTCACGATACGTTTTTGGGGTTAACTCATTGGGAGGCAGAATAGTCAGCCCCCTGGCAAGAAAATTCCCCTCTGCCTGTGCGCGTTGTATGGCAAACCCGGTAGAATCGGTCACGCCATGCAAATAAATTCTCTCCAGAGGTTTGTCATCTATCTTACGCTGCTTGCGTATCGGTAGAATTGCGCCGTTAATCCAGGCGATATAAACCGCAAGTTCGGCCAGATGGCGCTTTTGTGCTGCATCCCCATGAACCGCAAGATGAATTTCAGCCGGACTCTCATTCAGCAACAATTGCATTGCCTTGCGAATACCGGTTTGTTGTTCAAATATCGATTTACCGGTATCCACCATCACCCAGGTATAAAGCGCACCGTTCTGCAGATTGACAGAGAGCGCTGTTTCCGCAAGCCGGCCTGGCGAAGCACCCTGCCGTTGCAGCAAGTCACTCAGCACCTGTTCGGCAGGTAATGGGTATTTCCCGGGTATTTTGTCCGTTTTGGGGAAGATGATCAGTAAGTGAGAAGCCTGGGTTGCCTCATCGAAAGTGTCGTCGTTTTGTATAAGGGTTGCGAGCATTGGTTTCCAGTTGGATGGCTTCAGGAAGTCTGCCATCATTATTATCAGAATAACGTTGTATTATATCTGCTTGATTCATGCTTTCAGGATTATTCATGCATCCATACCTTGATCTGATGCGGCATGTGTTGCAATACGGCCATAAAAAAAACGATCGCACCGGTACCGGCACACTTTCCGTTTTCGGTTATCAGATGCGCTTTGATCTGCAACAGGGATTTCCACTGGTAACCACCAAGAAATGTCACGTCAGATCGATCATCCACGAATTATTGTGGTTTCTGCGTGGCGATACCAATATCGGTTATCTGCAAGAAAACGATGTTTCCATCTGGAATGAATGGGCAGATGAAAAAGGAGATCTGGGGCCGATTTATGGTCACCAATGGCGCTCCTGGACGGTTTCTGACAAGCAATCCATCGACCAGATTACACAAGTAATCCGGCAAATCAGGGAAACACCGGACTCACGCCGGATGATCGTTTCTGCCTGGAATGTGGGTGATCTCGACAAAATGGCACTGGCGCCCTGCCATGTCCTGTTCCAGTTTTACGTGGTGGACGGCAGACTATCCTGTCAGCTTTATCAGCGCAGTGCGGATATTTTTCTGGGAGTTCCGTTCAACATCGCTTCCTATGCATTGCTGACACTGATGGTTGCACAATGTTGCGATCTGCAGCCTGGCGAATTTATTCATACCTTTGGTGATGCACATTTATATCTGAACCACCTTGAACAAACCCGGCTGCAACTGGAACGCGAGCCGCGAGCACTTCCCATCATGGAATTGAATCCAGCGATCAGGACTGTTTTTGATTTCAGATACGAGGATTTCACCTTGCACAACTACAACCCTCACCCGCCCATCAAGGCGCCCGTTGCTGTATGACTGGCCTGCAACCTGTTATTCCACGACTTGCGATTCTGGCAGCCGTAGCAGCCAATCGCGTTATCGGGCGGAATAATTCATTACCCTGGCATTTGCCGGCAGATCTGAAACACTTCAAACAGCTGACCATTGGTCAGATCGTTGTCATGGGGCGCCGCACGTATGATTCAATTGGCAAGCCGCTACCCGGTCGCACCAACGTTGTACTCACCCGTCAGCACCATCCTGATGTGCCGGGAATCATCACGGCACACTCAATCCAGGAAATACTGGATCATTTCGCACAGGATGACAGACAGATCTTTATCATTGGGGGGGCCGATCTCTACCAACAAACGCTGCCGATCTGCCAGCACCTGTATCTGACCGAAATTCAGCAGGATTTCGCAGGAGATACTTTCTTCCCGGAATACGATCGCGCCGATTGGCAGGAAATCTCCCGGGAAATCCACCATGTAGCGGAAGACAGTGGCATGGAATATCATTTTGTGGTGCTGAGCCGCAAGCAATCCTGACTCAGCGCACCCCCAAAAAATTTACTGCGCCTGCCCCTCGATCCGGACAACGAGCGCTTCGGCCTCTATGCGGACGCGCCATTTTTTCACCCATTCATTCAGTTCCCCGGCCAGCATCGGGCGTGCGATGAAATTACCCTGCGCCAGATCACAACCGGTCTGGCGCAACAATTCCCAATCTTCACGGCTCTCCACCCCCTCGGCAACTGCTTCCATATTCAGCTGCTTCGCCAGCGCCAGACTGGCATCATAAATGGCACGCAGCGTTTCATCCTCAGAAGCACGATGTACAAACCCCTGATCAATCTTGAGTTCATCAAACGGAATATCGCGTAGCTGTGCCAATGAGGAATGGCCCGTGCCAAAATCATCTATGGATAAATGAAAGCGTTTCAGGCGCAGGCGAGTCAGAATTTCCAGCGAAACCCGTTCATCCTCCATCAGCTGGCTCTCAGTAATCTCCAGCACGATCCCGCTGGGATGAACGCCAGCCTCAGCAGCCAACATGACTACCGTATCCTGAAAATCGAGGGATGCCAGATTATCCATAGACACATTGACAGCCACTTTCAGATCACAACCCAGCTTCTGCCACGCTCCCGCCTGCGCAAAGGCCTGCCGGAGCACCGCCTGGGTGAGGTGATCAATCAGACCATATCTTTCCGCCGCACCAACAAACTGACTGGGATAAATCACCCCGTCCACGGGATGATGCCAGCGTACCAGCGTTTCAACACCTGCAATTGCTCCGGTATCCACTCGGACTTTCGGTTGATAGTAATTCACCATATCTCCGGCATCAATCGCATTTCTGATCGCTTCCGCATCGTAGGTTTTCCGGGCGATTCCCTCTTCACCTTTGGATAATGCTGAGGCCAGCTTCATCAGCTGCATGCGCAGTGCCTCAGGCTGTACCGGTTTTTGCAGATAGCCCAAAATGGGAATTTTGTGTGCCTGCACCAGTTTTTCTGTCGTTTTGAGCATCCGTTCATCTTCGCCACTGACAAGAATCAGACTACCCGTAAATTTTCGCTCAACCAGATGGCGCACAAATTCAATGCCATCCATCCCCGGCATGTTGAGGTCCAGCAAAATCAGATCAGGCCGGGTCGCGACATCATCCAGCAACTTCAGCGCATCCACACCATTTTCGCAACAATCAACCAACGGAAATCCCAGATTGACTAGCATACGCGCCAATAACTTCAGTATGAATGGATCATCATCCAGAATCAGGATCCTAGTTGTGGATATATCAGTCATCATTGCCCTCATCAATCACCTGCGCACAAATTTCAGCAACCTGATAAAAGCATAGCACGCTGAAATAATCCGGGAAGATGTTAAATAAACTCCCTCACCATAATAAACAGGTAATTCTTTCCCTATTTGTCGATCAGAATTGATTGCAAACGCAGCAAAATATCCAGCATCTTATTTCCAATAAGCTATTAGAGGCATGAAAGATGTGAATACTAATAACAATACAGCGCTGGCGCACGTCCGCCAGGATCAGGGCAATATATGGCATGAGCATGCACTGGATACCCACTTACGTGAAGTCGGACGCCGTGCAGATGAAGCAGCCACTACTTTCGACAGCGCTGACTGGGCCAGATTGGCAGGACTCTGGCATGATCTGGGGAAATACGGTAATGAATTTCAGCACTACATCAAAAATGTAACTGGTTATGCTGCTGAGGCCCATATTGAAGGCCTGGCTGGTCGAGTGGACCATTCCACAGCAGGCGCCATTCATGCGATACGCCAATTTGGAAAAATTGGCCACATTCTCGCCTATTTGATTGCCGGCCATCATACCGGCCTGCCAGATTGGTCCGCTTCGGAAACCGGTGGCAGAGCGCTTTCTGCCCGTTTAAGCCCGGAGCAGGATTACCTGCTCGACCGCATTCCACTTCAGGCAATTCCGGCTGATATTCTCAACCAGCCTCAACCTTCCACACGCCCCAAAGGTGGAGTAGAGGGATTGCATTTGTGGCTGCGTATGCTGTTCTCATGTCTGACGGACGCTGACTTTCTCGATACCGAAGCGTTCATGGATGGCAAAAAAGCAATTACCCGCACCGGCTATTCCAGTTTGCCGAAACTGCTGAATGCATTCAACAATTACATGGCAGGCAAAGCCAGAACTGATACCCCGGTCAACGTCATTCGCTCCAATATTTTGAATCGATGCCGTGAAAAAGCGCGTATGACGCCAGGCATTTTCTCACTTTCTGTGCCAACCGGAGGCGGAAAAACCCTGTCTGGAACGGCGTTTGCACTGGAACACGCGATTTTGCATCAGAAACATCGCATTATCTACGTGATTCCCTATACCAGCATCATCGAACAGACAGCCAATATTTTCCGCAGTATTTTTGGCGATAACATTGTTGAACACCATGCAAACCTTGATCCGGATCAGGAAGATGCCCGCTCCCGGCTGGCAACGGAAAACTGGGATGCACCCATCATTGTCACCACCAGTGTTCAGTTTTTTGAATCCCTGTTCGCGGCCCGGACCAGCCGCTGTCGCAAACTGCACAACATCGTCAACAGCGTCATTGTGCTGGATGAAGTACAACTGCTGCCGCCGGAATTTCTGCAACCGATTACCGATGTCATGAATCTGCTCGTCCAGCACTATGGCGTGACATTTCTTCTTTCCACAGCAACCCAGCCGGTACTCAGCTCTTTCCATACTTTTGGCGCACAGCCATTTCGCGGACTGGATAACGTATATGAAATTGTAGATAACCCGGATGCCTTGTATCAAAAGCTGAAACGGGTTGAAGTCAGGATTCCGGATGATTTAACGACACCGACTGATTGGCAAAATATTGCCGATGCACTCAAAAAACACTCAACCGTACTGTGCATCGTCAACCGCCGTGATGATGCACGTGAGCTGTACCGGTTGATGCCAAAAGGCACCGTACACTTATCCGCGCTGATGTGTGGCGAGCATCGCAGTCGTATCATTGCGAACATCAAAGCAAGGCTGGAGCGTAATGAGCCTGTACGTGTGATCAGCACGCAACTGGTAGAAGCCGGCGTGGATTTCGATTTTCCTGTGGTATATCGCGCACTGGCCGGGCTGGACTCCATTGCACAGGCTGCAGGACGCTGCAACCGGGAAGGCAAACAAAACGGCCTTGGAAAAGTGGTTGTTTTTATCCCCCCAAAACCTGCGCCGCCTGGGTTGCTGCGCCAGGCAGCACAAATCTCGATCAGTTTGTTATCTGGCAAAGACAAGGATGTGCTGGGACGTGATCTCGCCCGACAATTTTTTGAGCATCTGTATACACGTGCGCCTACACTCGATAAGCATGATATTTACGCCTTGCTGACACAAGATGCCGGAGAAGGTGCCATTCAGTTCCGCACTGCAGCAGCCCGCTTTCGGCTGATTGACGATAGCGCATACCAGACCATACTGGTGTGTTATGGCGGCAATGAAACTCTGCTTGGACAGTTGAAAAAAGAAGGGCCGCAGCGCTGGCTGATGCGAAAACTGCAGCGCTATGCCGTCAATCTGCCGCGGCATGTATTCAGGCAGCTTGAAGCGAAGAATGATGTATTTCAGATCTGGCCGGGAATTTACGCTCAGAGAAGTACCACACTTTATGACGACACACTCGGCGTCATCACAGACGGTGGTATCACCCCGGATAATTTGGCGATTTGAACAGGGAAAAAACATGAAAACCTATTGTCTGGAAGTCTCGGGGGATTTTGCCTGCTTTACCCGCCCGGAAATGAAAGTCGAGCGCGTCAGCTACGATGTCATCACACCTTCTGCAGCGCGTGCCGTATTTGAAGCTGTTCTGTGGAAACCCGCCATTCAATGGCGTATCACCCGGATCGAAGTAATGAAGCCGATTTGCTGGATCAATCTGCGGCGTAATGAAGTTGGCGCGATTATTTCTTTACGTAACGTGCAGACTGCCATGAAGGACGGTAGTGGCGATCTCGGCCTGTATATCGAAGATGAACGCCAGCAGCGCGCCGGACTGTTCCTGCGCGATGTGGCCTATCGGATTTATGCGCATTTTGAAATGCGGGATGCTGCACCACACAAATCACATCACCCGCACCTGTCGAAACGAGTTATCAACGATCCGGACGAACAGCGTGCTGCCAACGCGGAAAATGTACCGGCCAAGTTTTTGAATATGTTTGAACGTCGTGCCACAAAAGGACAGTGCGTCAATCAGCCTTATCTGGGATGCCGTGAGTTTGCTGCCCACTTTCGACTGATTGAAAACCCTTCATCGGAACCACCCCCGATTGCCGAAACCCGTGATTTGGGCTGGATGCTGTATGACATGGATTATTCCAACCCCACCAATCCGAATCCCTGCTTTTTTCATGCCGAGATGAAAAATGGTGTGCTGGATTTGAGCAATGTGGAGGTGTGCAGATGATTCTTCAGGAACTGTCTCGTTATTACCAGCGTGTTGCCGAATCAGGTAGTGGCACTATTGCGCCGGAAGGTTGGGTTAATCGCCCTGTAGATTACTTCATAGTTCTTGCTCCTGGTGGAAACTGTGTCTCGATTGAAGATAATGGTCGATTGGAAGGAAGAAGACGAATTGCCCGTAATGAACTTGTCCCAGCCATTGGCAAACAGGCACTTAAACATACCAATAGCGGAAAGGATCCCAACCTTCTTTGGGACAATGCTGCATTTGTGCTTGGCCTTGGAAACAAAGGCACCCTGAAAGCTGATTATTTTATTGCCGAAATAGATAAATGGTTTGCTGCCCTGAATGATCCTGCCTTAACTGATCTCAAAGTATTTCTACAAGCAATCCGCAGAAATGGAGAAACCAAATTACTGTTAGATCGATTTGATCTGACGGATGAATTTGAACAACGCGACCCGATTCTGGCTTTCCGCTGGCAGCCAGATGGTCCTATACCTATCCACCACCGCCCACTCGTTAGAGAAACCTACGAACACAAACGCTCTAGCTCAGACACCGAAGTAAAAGGTAATTGCCTGATAACCGGAGCCATTGGAGTTCCTATTGCCCAGAACGAAACAGTTATAAAGGGAGTTTGGAATTCGCAAACCTCTGGTGCAAATATTATTTCTTTCAATTCCCGCTCTTTCGAATCCTACGGCAAACGTGAAAAAGGCGGAGAAAATGCCCCTATCAGTAAACAATCATCTTTCGCTTACACCACAGCACTCAATCATTTGCTGCGCAAAGGCAGCAATCAACGTATGCAAGTGGGTAATGCCTCTACCGTATTCTGGTCAGAAAAACCTTCTGCACTGGAAGATTCATTCGCCAGCATCTTTGACGAGCCTCCCAAAGACGATCCGGCAAGGCAAACTCGTGCAATTGAAGCTTTATTCAAATCGCCTCAAACCGGTTCATTTGTCGATGAGGGGGGCGACACCCCTTTTTATGTACTGGGACTGGCGCCCAATGCGGCTCGCATCAGCGTACGTTTCTGGTTGACCGGTACGGTCGCCGGCATGTCGCAGCGAATACGACAATATTTTGAAGATTTAAAAATCGTCCACGCCAGTTTTGAGAAACCGCATTTATCACTTTTTCGTTTACTGGTTTCCACAGCCACATTAGGCAAATCGGAAAACATTCCACCCAATCTTGCCGGGGATGTCATGCGCGCCATTCTAGAAGGATTGCCTTACCCACAAACCTTGCTGGCGGCTGCTGTTCGCCGCATTCGTGCCGAACGGGAAGTGACTTATCCCCGTGCTTCCCTGATCAAAGCCTGTCTGAACCGACAGGGACGTTACTCACATTCCCAAGAAAAGGAGCTGAACGTGTCTCTTGATGAAACCAATCTCAATCCCGGCTACCGCACAGGCCGTCTGTTTGCCGTGCTGGAAAAAATACAGGAAGAATCCAGCCCGGGTCTGAATGCGACAATTCGCGACCGTTTTTATGGCGCCGCAGCCAGTACACCGGTCACTGTATTTGCCAATCTGATGAAGCTGAAAAATCACCACCTGGCCAAACTTGAGGAAGGACGCAAACGCTATTTTGAAAAACTGATTGGTGAAATCCTATCCAGCGTCAGTGATTTTCCGGCACACCTGAATCTGGCGGATCAGGGACGGTTTGCCATTGGTTATTACCACCAGCGCCAGGCTTTCTTCATTAAATCTGAATCTGTCAACAAGGGAGAGTAATCATCATGACACTGAAAAACCGCTATGACTTCGTTCTGCTATTTGATGTGAAGGATGGCAATCCGAATGGTGATCCGGATGCTGGCAATCTGCCGCGTGTGGACGCGGAAACCGGACATGGATTAGTAACGGATGTCAGCCTGAAACGTAAGGTGCGTAATTTTATTGGCCTGGTAAAAGCAGAACAGCCGCCTTTTGAAATCTATGTCAAAGAAAAGGCCGTGCTGAACAATCAGAACAAACGGGCTTATGTTGGTATTGGTAAGGCCGAGCTGCTTGAAGGAGATAGCAAAAAACGTAAAGGTGGGGATGCGGTCGAAGAAGCCCGCCAGTGGATGTGTCGAAATTTTTATGATGTACGGGCGTTTGGTGCCGTGATGTCCACCGACATCAACTGCGGCCAGGTACGTGGCCCCGTCCAACTGACTTTTGCTCGCTCGATTGATCCGATCGTGGCACTGGAACATGCTATTACCCGTATGGCGGTTGCAACTGAAGCGGAAGCTGAAAAGCAATCGGGAGATAACCGGACGATGGGCCGCAAATTCACGATTCCCTACGGCCTTTACATGGCACACGGTTTTGTGTCGTCCTTTCTGGCCGGACAAACCGGGTTTGGAGAAGATGATCTGGAACTGCTCTGGCAAGCGCTGGCGCAGATGTTCGAGCATGATCGTTCCGCCGCACGCGGTGAGATGGCAACCCGTGGCCTGTATGTCTTCAGGCATGATAGCGAACTGGGCAATGCTCCAGCTTACAGTTTGTTTGAGCGCATTCGGCCTGAACTTAAAGAAGGCGTGACGGCCCCGCGCTCTTTCGAAGATTATCAGATCAAGGTGAGTGAAACCGATCTGCCATCCGGCGTGACCCTGGAAAGAAAAGCATAACAGTGAACATATGTCAGTCCAGTCGATTGGTCAGTTTGAACAGTTAAATTATCCGTAATGATCGCAGCTGAGCCCGACGACCCCATCATGCTTTCAGCGCTGCAGCACTGGAGCTACTGTCCGCGCCAGTATGCACTGATTCATCTGGAACAGGCGTTTAATGACAACGTCCATACCATGCGTGGCAATGCGGTACACAAGCGAGTGGATGAGCCCGGCTTTGAAACGTTCGAGGGGGTACGCAGCGAACGTTCTTTGCGGGTATGGTCAGAACAGCTTGGATTGATCGGTAAATGCGATGTCGTCGAATTTTATCCCGATGGGCGTATTCATCCGGTGGAATATAAACACGGCAAAAAACGGATAAAAACACATGATGATCTACAGCTTGCTGCCCAGGCAATATGCCTGGAAGAAATGACCGGTAAACCGGTGACGCATGGCTCCATTTATCACCATTCTTCCCGTCGCCGACGGGAAGTGGCCATCACAGCAGCACTACGACTGCAGGTAGAAGAAGCGGTCGCTGCCATTCGGCTGTTGCTGGCTTCCAATGTATTGCCGCCCCCTGCAAACGATGCACGCTGCAAGGAATGTTCATTAAAGGATATCTGCCAGCCGGAAGTACTGTCACGAAAATCCGTTTATCAAGCAGAACAGGCAAAGTTGTACGTTATTGACGATTGATCACCCGGAGCAAAGAAACATGCGCCAGATTCTGAATACCCTATATATCCTGACTCCCAACGCTTATGCGCATCTGGAAAACGATACACTGCGCATTGATGTGGAACGACAGAAGAAGCTGCAGGTGCCGTTGCATCATTTAGGGTCGGTCGTGTGTTTTGGCAACGTGCTGGTTTCTCCAGCACTGATGCATCGCTGTGCCGAAGATGGAATCAGCCTGGTGCTGGCAGATACCAATGGTCGTTTCAAGGCCAGGCTGGAAGGTTCGATCAGTGGCAATGTGCTACTGCGGCAGGCACAACACTACAAGGCAGGCGACACACAATTTGCCTTGACAACCGCACAGGCTATCATTGCTGGAAAATTACGCAATGCACGACAGGTATTGCTGCGCGGCGCCCGCGAAAGTAATGATGAGGCTGATCAGAAAGCGCTTGGCACCACGGCAGAAACACTGGCTTTTTCAATCCGAAATTTACCGCAATCAAAAACGCTTGATCAGGTGCGCGGAATAGAAGGCAATGCGGCCAAACTCTATTTTTCTGTTTTGCATCGACTGGTGCGCCAGGATATACGCGAATTTTTCACCATGGACGGCCGCACCCGCCGCCCACCGCGTGACCGCTTCAACGCCATGCTTTCGTTTATTTATTCGCTGGTCATGAATGATTGCCGTTCCGCATTGGAGAGCGTCGGGCTGGATCCGCAAATTGGCTTCCTGCATGCCGTACGTCCTGGAAGAGCTGCACTGGCACTGGATCTGATGGAAGAATTCCGCTCCTTTCTGGCAGATCGGCTGGCACTGACGCTGATCAATCGCGGACAAATCACTGCACGGGATCTGCAGATTCGGGAAGGCGGTGCAGTCCGTCTGGAAGACAAAGCCAGAAAAGCTGTAGTAGTCGCATATCAGGAACGTAAGCAGGAAGAAATTACCCATCCGCTGCTCGAAACCAAGGTACCGGTCGGTTTGCTACCCCAGCTACAGGCCCGATTCATGGCGCGTGTCATCCGGGGTGAAATGGACGGCTACCTGCCTTTCCTGATCCGGTAACCATGCTGATTATTGTCACTTACGACGTTTCAACAGAAACCAAAGCAGGCCGCAGACGATTGCGACGTGTTGCAAAATTATGTGAAAGTGTTGGTCAGCGCGTGCAAAAATCGGTATTTGAATGTCGCATCAGTTTGATGCAATACGAAGATCTGGAACGTAGATTATTAGCAGAAATCAATGAACAAGAGGATAATTTACGGCTGTACCGCTTGACCGAACCGATCGAACTTCACGTAAAAGAATATGGAAACTTCAAGGCAATTGATTTTGAAGGCCCTCTCACCATCTGACGAACGCGAACCAGTAGCTGCGACGCAATACCATCCGGTTCGCGTGACATCTAACTGCATGATCTGGAACGAGAAATGAATCTCTTCTCCTCCCGTTTACTTTATGCAACCAGAAAAAACTTCAGGTTCGCGCAAACCGCCCGAATTTTGAATACAGATCAGTCGGTTATAACCGTACTGCAGCGCCCGGTCACCAGATCGGGCGAGGATTGAAACATGAAGGGTGATCAGTGGGATTCGTTGGCACGTAAGCAGGCAGCGCCCGGTCACCAGATCGGGCGAGGATTGAAACAAGTGCTTTCCATGGGTCAGATCGAACAGATGATGCAGCGCCCGGTCACCAGATCGGGCGAGGATTGAAACTCTCCGATCCTGCGGCAATGCGCAGCCTGCTGCTGGCAGCGCCCGGTCACCAGATCGGGCGAGGATTGAAACGCAGTCCATGGACAGGAAATCGATATTGAAGGCGGCAGCGCCCGGTCACCAGATCGGGCGAGGATTGAAACATTAATGTATTGCTTGGATGTTGACCCAAGAGCAGCAGCGCCCGGTCACCAGATCGGGCGAGGATTGAAACTGGTGCGCTCTTTGTCAACCATCCACATAATCCGCAGCGCCCGGTCACCAAGTCACACAGCCATTTCCCGGACTGGATAACGTATACGAAATTGTGGATAACCCCGACACCTTGTATCGAAAGCTGAAACAGGTTGAAGTCAGGCTTGCGGATGATTTAACGGCGCCAGGTGATTGGCAAAATATTGCCGATACACTGGAAGAACGTTCGACCGCTCTGAGGTTCTTACAATGCAGCTATAGACTAAATCCGAAATTTCAAACCATTGGAATAATATAATTTCCATGAAAACCAATGTATAAGAGGAGCTTTTAATGCAGTTTAGAGCGGATATTCAGATACTTAGAGGAGCATCTGTACTACTTGTTGTTCTATTTCACCTTGGATTTGATCTCTTTAAAAGTGGATTTCTTGGTGTTGATGTATTTTTTGTAATTAGTGGCTTCTTAATGGCTGTTCTTTATGATCACAAAGAAAAATCAAAATTTTTCAGACGTAGGGCTATCCGCTTACTCCCCCCTTACTTTGTTGTATTATTCTTAACTCTTATACTATCTGTTATATATACGACAAGAAATGAATCAGCTCAGGTTTTTGAGCAGGTTTACTATGGGAGCGTATTTGCTTCAAATATTGGATTCTGGAGTCACAACTCATATTTTTCGGATAGCAACTTCAACCCTCTTCTACATCTCTGGTCTTTAGGGGTAGAGATTCAATTCTATCTTATTGTTCCCCTGCTGGCATTTTTCTTCAGAAAAAACAAATGGTTGCTCCCAGTTTTTTTAATTTCCTCACTAGCACTTTGTTTTTGGGTAACAACGATATCACCTAAAACAAGTTTTTTCTTACTCCATTCAGGCTTTGGGAGTTTTTAATCGGCTATGGAGTTGCATTATTTTTCAGCAAAAACGGCAACCTTGTAACAAGTGATAAAAATTACTTAGGAATATTGGGATTACTGGCTTTGCTAATGATTCCATTATTCCCTGTTGATGGAGAGGAATTATCTTTTGTCACAGGTCATCCTGGGGTGTTCGCCTGGGGTGTTCGCCTTGGTTATTGCGATATCTACTGCTTTAGTGCTGGCTTTTGGGATTCCAACCTCAGTAGAAAAATCAAAAATAGGGAAAGGACTTGTTGTTTTAGGTAAATATTCTTACTCAATTTATCTAACTCACTTCCCTATTATTGTAATATACAATAGCCAGCCTTTTGGAGGAACTATATATGGAGTTAGCAAAGATACTGACCTCATAATACTGGTGGCTATTATTTCTGTCGCCTCATTTTTATTACACAGGTTTGTAGAGGCTCAGCGCTTACCAACATTCATTTCCAATAAATGGCAATCTGCAGTTGTTTTAATTAGTGCCACTACCCTTGCTTTCACAACTGCCTTTAATTACCTCCACCTTAACAGTTTAGAGAAAAATGAAAGGCTTATTTTTAATGCCGAGCAAGATAGATCCGCTTATCGTTGCGGGAAGATTTTTCGTATTCTCAACCCAACTTCACCTGTATGTGAGTTAACAGGACTATCAGAGCAGGAATCAAAAGGCAATATCATGCTAGCAGGAAACTCCCATGCTGACGCTGCCAAACCCGTCTTTATAGAATTGGCAAAGAAAAAAAATCTAAGACTGTTCTTCTTTGTATCAAACTCTACAATGAATCCTGGAAGCAGATCAGCAGGATTTTATATAAGCCAAGCATTAGAAAATAATGTATCTGTTATTTTCGTACACCAATCCGCAATGTCTTTTGATTACAACACTTTAATTTCTTTAGTTTTAGAGGCAAAATCAAATAATATACATGTAGCTTACTTAGAGCCAATCCCAGTTTGGAAGCAAGGAACACCAAAATCAATGTAGAAGATGGTTTCAAGTAACAATTCTGATATTCTTCCCCAAAAATACCTTGATGACTACCTGTCTGAGAACAACTATATTTTTGACTCTCTTGACGAAATTAAATTAGAGAACTTCTCTCGTATAAGAGTGGGTGATATATTTTGCGATCCAGACTGCAGATTCAAAACTGAAGAGGGAGTACCCTTATACTTTGATAGATATCATCTGACAAAAACAGGTAGCGAGCTACTTTACCCTCTAGTATTTAATGAAATAGCTAACCTGTCTCTAAAGAAGTAGATATTCACAACTCATAACCAACAAGGGCCAGTGCTTGAATAAAGGGCTGGCATTGTGTAGTTGTCAACTCATTCCGGACACTGCTTTAAGTTTTTCTCCTGACACTGTGACCTGTCCGCGAACCTTTCGCTCGGAAAACCACGAACAGCAATACTTTTCTGATGCAATGAACTGTCTATAAAAACTGGCTAATTCATACATCGTATTTGATCATAGCTCAAAAATCCTGATAATCCGGCGGGATATGATAGCTATCTACTTTCCTCAATTCTTGGTTGCTGCCCTCTTAATACTGAATTATTCTCATACATATTCCTTTGATCCACAGCCAATGCACCACTGACTTCTATCTCACTTAACAAAGTATTTAGTCCATAAGCCATCAATGCATTCTTGCAACAAGATAAATAAATCTGCTCCTGTGAAATTCCCATTTTCTGCATCAGCATAGCCGTTCTGGGAACAGCCAATGGATCCGAATAACCCCAATCTGCCGAAGAGTCAACAATCACTCTATCTGCTCCATATTCCGCTACAATACGGGCCATTCTTTCGCTATCCATTTTTGTTTCTGGGTAAATGGTAAAAGCAGCCCAATACCCTCTCTCAAGAACAGCTTCGACTGTCTGTTCAGTGTTGTGATCAATAACAACTTTATCAACATCAATACCATGTTCCTGAATCAGATCCATCGTACGCAAGGTTCCTTTCAGCTTATTTCTATGAGGAGTATGGATCATTACAGGTAAATTAAACTCCTTGGCTAAAGATAATTGCTCCTGCAAAAATCTTTCTTCCAGCTGCGTCTGCTCATCAAACCCGATTTCACCCACCGCGACAACACCCTCTTTTATAAGAAATTTCGGTAAAATTTCGATAACTTCTTCAGCCAGTTTCTGGTTATTTGATTCCTTACTATTGAGTCCAATCGCACAAAAATGCCTGATTCCATATTGAGATGCCCGAAAACGCTCCCAGCCCAGCAATGAAGAATAATAGTCAATAAAGGTACCAATACTGGTCCTTGGTTGGCCCAACCAAAATGCAGGTTCAATTATCACAGCAATGCCTGCCTGTGACATAGCAACATAATCATCCGTTGTTCTGGATGACATATGAATATGAGGGTCTACAAAAAAATTCATAATAAAACCTTCTACCTTGGACGAACTTAATATGTTTTTAATATTTCCGGCACTCAGCACTTTCTAATTAATTAATATTTCATCTGAGTAAAGATTCCTCAAAAAAACAAATTTATCTGCTAGCGAACATACATATGTAACAGCAAATAAAATCTCCTTTCATATTTTAATGGTCACCTAATTGCTTCATTAAAGCAGCCAAATCCGGCAACTCATTTTCACTAGCATAAATGCTAAAGTAGTCCCATAAATTACCAGATACTGGCCTTTTAGAGCCTATCTGCTCTTTAGCATACTCATAAAGCATTGCAGCCAGCTCAATATTGTCTCTTGTAGCTACGCCATAAATATCTTGCAATTGATAATTCCAAGAAATAGCTTTAAGAATCATATTATTCCATTCGTTTTCAGAAAAATTGTCAGCAGGGAATGGATTGAATAGAGCAATTGCTTCAAATAATGGACGAATATTAGAGCGAACAGCCTCTCTCGAGCAGTTTAGGAAAAACTCTGTTTTCCCGTACAGAGGAATTCCTTTTAAAAAAGCAGCTTGTTCATTTAATTCAGTCAGTTGATATATCTGGAACAAGATATCTTCTGCATTATCTGTTTTATGTATAACCGTTAGGTTAAATAATATCCTGACAGCTTCTATTAAAGACCATTTTTCAGGCTGCCACCCACGACAAATATTATGCGCCCTACTTACATCATCCTCATTGAGAATCAGATTGCTTTCAACGCGTAGCTGTTTAGGCACAGATGCAATATTGAAACTCAGTTTCACCGGATCAGAATACTCAAATATATTCCCGGTAACCTGCTTGATCCAGGCACCTGCTCCTTCATTTATTTGAAGCAATATGCTGGACTCCAAAATTGAATATGCTTCAGGATTCAACATAAAACTCATGTTGCAGGAATAAGTCTTTGCAAAACCAGAGTAAATGGAGTCATACATAAAGCCAGTAGAGCAGCCCACTCAAACCCACCGAAAGCCAGCAGCAATCCATCCAATAATGAAATTGCTGCAATCAGAGTTGATATTGCCACCCCATAACCCCCCTTCTTGAAGTAGAAGACAGCATACCCGATCACAATCAGCAGAAGAAATAACATAAGCCCTGTCCCGACTAATATTTTCGTTATGCCGTAAACCAGAGACGGAGCTATCAAAAACAATACAGGCCACAGTTGGGTGCGCCTCTGTGTTTCCTGCTTAGCTAAAAAAGTTATTCCGACAATCCACAAAAAGCCCATCAACGCAGCCAGAATCAACTCATTACTCGGGGCAGAAACATATACCAGACCAGCTGTCAGATAGACCCCTCCTCTACATGCTCCCATCAAGAAAGGGCCAAATGGATTTTCCTTATGTTTCCAATCATAAAAGACAATCAGCATACATAATGCTAATGTCGAAATGACCCCATTCAATCCTCTTAAACCTGTTTCTTCAGTGAACAAACTCAAGAAAAAGCACAGCAAACCAAAAAGCATCAACAATATTCCCCATGCAAATACCGTTGTATGGGGTACTTGTCCACTTGGTATGGGCCTATGGGGATATTCTTTTATATCTACCAAATAATCAAAAGCATCATTGAGAAACATCCCAGAAACATACAGCAGGGACATCGATAACAATAAAAAAAATATCCTGTAATCGAAAATAAAATTATTTGAAAGCAAAGCCCCTACCAAGCAGTTAGTCCAGATTGTTGGCAGGTTAGAAACACGCCCCAAATGCAAAGCTACCTTTACATTCATGGCTGAAGTTGATCTTTCACCCAAGTCAACTCACGTGTAATCAATCTCACTATACTTTCACTACGGAACCGCTCAGGCAGAATACCCCAGGTATAAGTCTCTACCTCCAAATGTTGCGTTAAACTATTTGCAGAATGTTCAGCCAAAATAGATTTCAAAAATGACTGGGAAGTATGGAATAAAGACATAGAATCCAGAAAGACAGGCACATGAAAATGTATTCTCCATTCTCGATCTCTAAGGTGGCCCCTGCTGGAATCAGAATAATATTGGGATACTGCCTCTTCAATATCCTCGTAGCGATATAAATTCTGGTCTATTTTTTCCACAATCTGGTGCAAATAAACACCATCATTAAACTCTAGTAGCTGTTGAATTTCCTTGTTATTAACAGAAGCAATACATAGCCCGCTACTTATCTGCATCTTTGGAATCAGGATTCCTGATGAACGGATCTGCTTAACAAGGTTCTCCGCATCTTCAAATTCAACTGCGGCATGACATAAGTCAAGGCATATTCCAATATACTTACGAATTTCAGAAACTGCATCCGTATAGTCTATTTTCAGGCTCTCACTGATTTGCTTTACCCCTGAACCAGCAAATATCTTTTGATTAAAAAAATCAACAGTCTCACTCATTGTTTCAAGAAAACAACAAGGTTCAGGCTCCAATGCCAGCAGAATTCTTTTTCCCGTCCTATATTCCAGATTAATTAAGTGCTTGACTACAGACATCAGATTACTGACAGCACTTTCAATGATTTTATCTGAAGAAATGTGCCTCCTGAAACCAACAGGAACAGTGGAAATACTGCCATAACGGACGTCATTCTCTGGCAGTAACTCAGCAAGCAATTCACTCAACAGTACCGTGTAGTCTACCCGGAGTCTGCTGCTCCAGTCCGGGAGATATACATTCTCTTTTACCTGCAAGCCATGGAAACTACCATACGGAAAACCATTTATCGTAAAAACGTAACAATCGTTGGCAGCAAGCCAGGATTTAAACTCACATAACCTTTCTGGAACCATAAGTTCTGCAGCTGCCTTGGCAGATAATCGCAGCCCAATCCCGAATTTCTCATCGCTCGCAACTGATACTTTAACAGGCAAAACATACCGATCCAGATTCTGTCGAATTTCACTCCAGCTCTCACCTGGATGGATATTGGTACAATAAGTCAGCTCTTCCCCACGATAAATTTTCAACCTTACTGCACCTCGTGCAGCAAGGAGCTAATTGATTGCTCCATCATATTGATACTAATATCATTAATCTCCACACCGGATCCTATGGAGTCAAGTACCGTTATAGTAGATTCTCCTCCAAGATGTTCACGAAATTCATCAATCCCATCCAATAAAACCAACACACCACTCTCATTTCTTTGCTTCATTGCCTGATGTTCAAGCTTAAAGTCCAACTTCATCATGAGCGATATAATTCTTTCATAGTCGATTCTTGTTATCCTGCGTGTATCCAGGGAATATCGCGTATCAATCGCCATGCCTATCGCCACAGCCTCTCCGTGCCTTAACTCATATTCAGACATTGTTTCAAGCTTATGAGCCGCCCAATGGCCAAAATCCAGTGGCCGGTTTGAACCTGTCTCAAACGGATCACCCCCCGTTGTTATTTGCAATAAATGCAGCTCAGCACATCTTTTAATCATGTACCTAACTGCATCCTCTTTAAAACAAACCAGATCCTCCACATTGGATTCGAGCCATTCAAAAAATACATCATCACGAATAAGCGCCGCCTTGACTGCCTCCGCCATACCAGATTTTTTATCGCGATCAGACAAAGTACTCAAAAAAAGAGCATCGTTAACCACCGCACACGGGATGATAAAGGAACCGATAAAGTTCTTTATCCCAAACCGGTTTACTCCTGCCTTAACGCCAATCCCGGCGTCATTCTGGGCAAGAACCGTAGTTGGTATGCGTAACAACCGAATACCCCTATGAGTGGTTGCAGCCGCATATCCTACTGTATCCAGCATAGCCCCGCCGCCAATGGCCAGCACGAAAGTATGTCGATCAGCCCTATCGTCATGCAACTTTTGATAGATACCTTCAAGCACACTGACATTTGTCTTACAAACCTCCCCTCCCGGCACGGACAATGGACTGCCGAGAAGTTTTAGTTTTGCACGGTGCATTTTAAAGTAGTAAAGGATCTTATCGACCAAATCCAGATGATTTTCTATCACTCCCTGATCAATAAAAATACTTACTGTGTTTATTTCCTTGGAATCAATTTTAGAAATTATATTAATTAGATCCGAATTTTCAGGATGAAAAATATCTTTAGAAAAATAAACATCATAAAAAAACTCAAACTTAATATTGTTTTGTATAACTTCATTCATTCGTAGATTCAAGTTTAAGGCACAGCAGAACAGCTGGTTAAATAAAGAAGCTCAGGAGTAAAACGCCTCTACAAGCCATGAAGGAATGGTATATTTCTCATCCTCACTTATCCCATAAAAACCCTGATAATCTGGCGGGATGTGACAGTCAGTCCCACTTTGTGACGACACATATAAATTCACACGGGATTACAATATCCATCAATCATTCTACCGCTAACAACGAACCATCGTATGACAACAGTGCGTGAGCAAGTATTGACGGGGCTTAAATGGACGGCGGGCGGAAAACTGGGAGCACAGGTCGTTACATGGGCAATCACGCTTGTTGTGATGCGTTTGTTGACACCAGAAGACTATGGCCTGCTGGCCATGGCGTCAGTATTTGTCGCTTTCATGTTGATGTTGTCCGAGGCTGGGCTCGGCCCTGCACTGATTCAAAAACAAGATCTCGATGAAACTGCTTTACGCAATGTATTCGCCATCATAATTATTGTAAACATTGGCCTGTTGTTACTGCTTAATCTGCTGGCCCCTTCCATTGCAGCCTTTTTTGATGAAGAAAGACTGATACCAATTTTGCGGGTTTTATCACTCCAGTTTTTATTGACCATTTTCGGCACGCTTCCTGGTGTTCAGTTGTATCGCCAGCTGAAATTCAAAAGCCTGTCACTCATTGCTTTCTCGACAACGATTATCGGAAGCATATTGACATTGGCACTGGCATTTGCACAATTTGGTGTATGGGCGCTTGTCCTGGGAAATCTTGTGGCGAGCGTGTTAAATGTAATCGCAATAAATGTAATAGCTCCACTTAATTTTCTCCCAAAATTTTCCTTGTCTGGCATACGTAATCTGCTGTCATTTGGTGGAAATGTCACCTTATCACGCCTGCTCTGGTTTTTTTATACCCAGGCAGACACCGCCATTATCGGTAAACTGCTAGGCAAGGAAACGCTTGGGTTTTACTCTATTGCAATGCAGCTTGCTTCATTACCCGTACAACGGATTTCTTCAATCATTAATCAGGTTGCATTTCCTGTATTTTCCAGAATCCAGGATAACCGTGAGCAATTTAGCAGTTTCATACTCAAGGCAGCCCGGGTGCTCAGCCTGGTAGGCTTCCCCGTACTATGGGGAATTTCCAGTGTCGCCGATGAAGTAGTCTCGCTGTTTCTCGGGGAAAAATGGCACAGCGCGATACTGCCATTACAATTGTTGGCGCTGATGATGCCTTTACGCATGATCGCCAATTTTCTGCCCTCTGCTGTTGACGCGCTAGGCAGGCCAGACGTCACCATGAGAAATGTACTTCTTTCCTCAATCGTTATGCCAGTTGCCTTCCTGATCGGATGCAACTGGGGGTTAGAGGGCGTTGCATTCAGCTGGATTATCGCTTATCCGTTCGTATTTTTTATCAATACCGTACGTATGCTCCGGGTAATTGAACTGCGACTATCTGATTTTTTCTCTGCCATTACGCCAGCAATGGGCGCTACTATCGGAATGTATTTGGCAGTATGGGCAACAGGCACACTACTGGCAAACAACATTGATCAATGGATAAAGCTAGCAATTATGATTGTCACGGGCGCACTGGTTTATATCGGCCTTACACTGCTTTTCAACAAACGCAGCTACCGTGAAGCCATTAACCTGATCCGCAAGTAATACTTCTTATCCCAACCTGATGCACAGTGTGTAATGCCCCAATAACACGGGCAAAGCAAATAAACACCGAACTCCTACCCGCCTTTTATACCCTGTGCTTCGTAATTTTTGAGTATAAAAATAAAATACGTTGGCGAGTTCGCTTGGGAATAGGTCGTGCCATAATGTTGCTGAGCTGGTTCAAATAATATAAAAATCGACTTTTTATGGGTAACCGATATGCCATGCCTTCCTGAATAGCATATCCACACGGATTACATATCCCACAAGGTTGATTATTACGGGTTGGCGAATGGCAAAACCAGGTTCGTTCCAGCAGGTCTTTAAATTCATTGACATCTGCGATCGTAGACATATCGGTTTTTGAAAGATGCAGGATAGAAAATCTAAAGTGTCCAAAAATTTTTAATACTTCGGGTTCTGCGTCTTCCCTAATTTCATAGCACACTTCACGATCTACTTGAATCTGTTTAATACTATCCTTAATAAACATATGCGCACGATCATCTTTATGGATGCAAAGCTCCAGTGAACGTAGACCAAACCGTGTAGCAAAATCAGCGATTGATAGGTATTGATCCCCTAAATAATATCTATTACGAAGCGTAGCATAGGCTTGATGTAGCTCCTCGTTTTGAGGCAAATCATCTATTTTGATTACAATGGGCCGGGTTATTCGTCTGGCAGCCCACGGAAAACGTTCTCTAAACAGTTTCTGGATTAACTCAATCGCCTCTAACTCCAGCACCGATGAACGACGCATTTCAAAATACAGATAATAGGGCTGAATCTGACGCGACCCATGGAGCACTAGATACAAGATACGAAATGTTGAATCCCACCCACCTGTCCATAGTATTCTATGCGCTTCACATGGCATGATTGTAGCTCTCTCCTTCTCAATCATTAAATCCTGCACTGAACCATAAAGATCTCCTGCGGACAAACTTGAGCTGGAGATTTTATCTTGTATTTATAGATATTGATATTGATTGCTGCCTTAGCCTGAAAAGAAGTCATATACTAAGACTGCTGTATGGTAGCGGATAAAGGTAGCGCAACTTTTAACTCTAAAAAGAACTTTCCAAGCCATATTAATTTTAGCCTCAACTGAAAAGATATATTCATTCAAATTACCTGGGTAGACTCTTCATGCATCTTTTTCACCAATTGCAGATATACCGTAAGCGAGGGCTCGTCCGAGTTCTCAAGGAGCACTATTGGACGGCTCATCGGGGTATGACTTACCTGCAAGCCTGGTTTCATCGCCGAAATATGCGTAATACCTGCTTTATCGGCATCACGGGCAGTGCAGGAAAAACCACCACCAAAGAACTGAGCCATCTCATTTTATCTCACTTCTCTGAAAGTCATGCCTCTCCCCAGACTGAGAATGAACATCTGTTCATCGCCAGAACCATTCTTGAAACGAAACGACACCACCGCTATTGCATAGCAGAGGTTGCTGGTCACCAGCCCGGCTACATGGATCTTTCGCTGCGTATGCTCAAGCCCGATATTGGCGTGCTGACAATTATAGGCAACGACCATTTTCAAGCATTCAAAGGTGCTGGCATTGAAGGAATCGCAGCCGAAAAAAGCAAATTAATCACTAATTTGTCCCGTGACGGGATCGCCATTCTGAACATCGACGACCCGCGTGTAAAAGCGATCGGCGAACGTTGTCAGGCACGTATCATTTGGGTAGGAAAAGCGGAAGGTGCCACCATTCAGCTGCTTTCTGCCACGTCCTGCTGGCCAGAACCTTTAAAACTGATGATCGCGTTTGAAGGCGAGAAATACGAAGTGCTCACTCAGCTGCATGGCACACATCTGGCACTATCAATAATGGCAGCCTTGGGCGTTGCCATAGCTGCCGGCATCCCACTGGAAAAAACCATCCCTGTTTTGGAGAAAGCGGTACCAACTGAAGGCAGAATGCAAATTGTCCGCGACAACAAGGAGGTCGTGTTTATCCGTGACGATATGAAAGCACCACTTTGGTCATTAGAAGCGCCTTTAGAATTTCTTAAGCAAGCTTCCGCAACGCGAAAAATTGCTGTTATTGGCACAATAACCAATTTCTCTGGCAGTAGTTCCGATGTATACAAACAACTGGCCGGAGAAATTCAGAAATATACGGACATAGCTATTTTCGTTGATCAAAATGCATACCACTCACTTCGCTCAAGAATAAATATAAATGATCAATCCCTTCAAGTTTTCTCGAATATTCACGATGCATCTACCTATCTAAAAAATGAATTACAAAAAGGTGATCTGGTTCTCCTTAAGGGCTCACGCAGGGCAAGTCATTTCGCTCGAATCTTTCTTGACAGAATCAAACCCATACAATGCTGGCGAGATAATTGTGGACTAAATATATTCTGCGAGAACTGCGCGTTCCTTTATCAAACAAATCAAAAAAGTAACTCCCTAGAAAAATCGTACTGATATATTCTCCTATAAGATCACTATCAAGAATCTCGCTAATAATTGAGCAAATAGCTAAAAATCAGTTCGTCCAACTTTGAAACCTGGGTAATAAGGAAGGAAAACAAGCGGATGCACTACACTCAGATGAAGGCTTTATATGAAACTTACCGATACAAGGCGAAGGTAGCGCGTACTTTTTTTCGTGCCTGGGTACATCGGCAGCGTCTGGGTAATGTCTGCTTCATCGGAATCACTGGCAGCGCTGGCAAAACCACTACCAAAGACTTCAGTCATTTACTGCTTTCCGCTTTTTATCCCGTAAGCGGCACGCTCAAATCCCTCAACGTCGCCTTGGCTGTCGCGGAAACCGTATTACGCACAGACAGGCAACATCGTTTCTGCCTGCTGGAAATTTCGGCCGGAAAACCCCGTGCGCTTGATCTCCCCATGCGATTGTTCAAGCCCCAAATCGGTATATTGACAGTTATTGGGCGTGATCACTTCAGAGCGTTCAAAGGGATCGAGGGGATTGCCGCGGAAAAGGAAAAATTAATAACGGGTTTACCCCATAACGGGGTCGCCATCCTGAATATCGACGACCCGCGTGTAAAAACCATCGGGGAACGCGCCCCCTGCCGTGTCATTTGGGTCGGCGCTGCCGAAGGTGCCACTATTCGACTACTCTCTGCCACGTCCTGCTGGCCTGAGCCTTTAAAGCTGAGGATAGCGTTTCAAGGCGAGGAATACGAAATACTAACCCAGCTGCATGGCACGCATCTGGCATTATCGGTATTGGCAGCTTTAGGTGTTGCCGTAGCTGTTGATATCCCACTGAAAAAGGCCATCCCTGTTTTACAGCAGGCAGTGCCTGCAGAAGGCAGGATGCAAATTGTCACCGATGACGAGGGGGTTGTGTTTATCCGCGACGATATGAAAGCGCCGTACTGGTCACTACAAGCCCCGTTAAATTTTCTCAAACAAGCAGCTTCGCCCAGAAAGGTTGCGGTTATCGGAACACTATCCGATTTCTCGGGCGATCTTTCCGCAAAATATAAACAATTTGCGAGAGAAATCAGACAATATGCAGATCTGGTCGTTTTTGTTGGATCTAATGCACATCGCGCTCTTCGTGCAAGAAAAGATCAGGATGATCAGTCTCTCCAGGGCTTCTCAAATATCCACGATGCGGCCATCTATCTCAAAAATGAATTGCGCAGGGGAGATCTGGTGCTTCTTAAAGGATCGAATACCGCCGATCATCTCATACGGCTTATCCATGACCGAAACCAACCTATTCAGTGCTGGCGAGACCGTTGTGGTTTAGAGATATTTTGTGATGATTGCAAATATCTTTATGATGCTACGCAACATACACCTGATCAGGCCACTGTTTCGGTGAATGATGAGATTTCTACTTCCTTACCAAAGTCTTCTCAATTGGCTGTACCAGGTGCGTTCGTGCTGGTTGGGCTGGGAAATCCCGGCAAAGAATTTGAAGCCACGCCTCATAATGCGGGCTATCAAGTACTCGACCGGATCGCCGAGCGTTTCAGTGGCCACTGGGAAACCATCGATGAAGGTCTGATCAGTCTAGTCAACATCGATGGCAATGCTGTCAAGTTGTTTAAGCCGGCTGCGAATATGAACGTTATTGGCCCGGTGCTGCGGCAATTCCTCGCAAACAATGGCTGCACTGCCGACCACTGCACCCTCATTCATGATGATATGGATCTCGAGCTCGGCAAGGTCAGACTTAAGCACGATGGTGGCGACGCTGGCCACCGGGGAGTTCGTTCGGTAATTACAGCACTGGGCACTGACGCCGTCCACCGTGTGCGTGTCGGGGTCAGGCGGCCCGGAGATCAACGCAAGGCGAAAGATATCGTATTGACGCGATTTACTCCCGAAGAAGCCTTCAGTCTCAATCATGCCATTGAGCAATCGGTTAAGCTGATTGACCAGCATATTCATGCTGGAGAAATTGAAACAATGATCCACTAAAGGATACCAGCAACATACATTACAAGGCCATCTCATGAATAAACCGATCATCGCAATTCAACGAGACCACCAGCAACTTTCAAGCAAGCGTTGGCAGTCTTTCTCGACACGCTGGCATGAGTTGGCCACGCAGCAAGGTGTAACAACGCTGGATGTTGATATTTTTTCCAATTCTGCCAACTGGCTGGATCAACTCAAGGATTGCGATGGATTCATGTGGTGGTTCGCCCAGCCATTATCAGTGAGCCGCCCGGGCCGCAGATTGATCACATCCCTCGCGCATCTGGGCAAGATACCGACATTTCCTAATCTGAATACCATCTGGCATTTTGATGATAAAGCCGCACAATCCTATCTGCTGCAACTGGCGGATATCCCAACGCCCGCGACTTGGGTATTCTGGTCAAAATCTCAGGCCGGAGAATTCATTGAATCAGCAAATTACCCGCTGGTGCTCAAGCTGTCTTCCGGTGTTATTTCCAAGAATGTCGAACTAGTACACACGCGCCGTAAAGCGCGCCGACATTTGGATGCGCTGTTCGATTCCGGCATGTATGCACTGCCACCGGCCAATCTACCCTGGCGCTGGTTTGTCAGGCGCACCAGTGAAGCAATGCGCGTGTTTCTCTCGAAACCAACGGATGAGGAATTTCATAAGGGCTACTTATTGCTCCAGGAATTTCTGCCTGGCAATGATTTTGATATCCGCGTCACGGTCATCGGTAAGCGGGCCTTTGCCTTCAGGCGGTTTAACCGGCCCGGTGATTTCCGGGCAAGTGGCAGCGGTCGCATAGATTGGGATCCCACCAGAATCCCGCAAGATGCGCTTTTGCTCGCTTTCCGGACTGCCAGCGTACTACAAACCCAGTCACTTGCCGTTGATGTTTTGCGGCGAAACGGTCAACCTGTCATTGCAGAAATTAGTTATTACTACGAAGGATGGGCAATTACTAAATGTCCCGGCCACTGGGAGCTGCCTACGCATGCATCCGAACCGGTCTGGGTGGAGGGCCCTATACAGCCGGAAGATGCCATCTGGGAAGATTTCGTTACCCGGCTTGACTCCCGATTAAACCGATAGAACCGGTATTTCTCAATGAATCGCTAACGAGAGGTGAAATTTCCCCATGAAGATATTCCGAATCCTGCTTGGCAAACGCGCCCGCAGGGCGCCTTTCTCGACGTTGTCCGAAATCCTGCGCATGCGCTTCGGCTCACAACGTCTGTTATTCCAGGAATATATCGATTACCGTTTTCATGAGCTGGATGATCTGAGTGCTGAAGAACGTCACAGATTTCTAGGGAATGGCCGGAAATTTCGGCTTAATTACGTGTGCAATGATCCTCATTGGTTCATGCTGGGTAAAAAATTACCGATGACAATCTTTATGATGGCAACCGGCCTTCCCATGCCAAAAATTCATGCGGTTTATGATCTCAGCGGCAGAAATATACCGGACTCCATCACGTTAAGTAATATCGAAGAAGCTGCCGCCTACCTGCGTACGCCTCAGCATTATCCGATGTTTGCCAAACCCAGTCACGGTGCTTACGGCTGGGGTGCAGTGGGCCTGAAGAATTATCAGCCGGAATCGGACAGCATTGCCTTCCTCAATGGCCAACAACGTAAAGTGATCGACTGGCTCGAATCGCTCAATCCGGAATTTTCACAAGGTATCCTGTTCCAGGAAATGCTCAAGCCGCACCCGGAAATCGCACGCATTTGCGGCTCCCGTGCCAGCACAGTACGTGTTACTTCCGCCCGGATAAGCGGCAAAAATACTATTGTCAGTGCAGTCTGGCGCATTCCCGCTGGATTGAGTATGGTAGATAACTTTCAGCATGGTGCCTCAGGTAATTTGCTGGGAGGCGTGGATACGACCAATGGTCAAATTACGCGGGTGGTAGGTAACATCAATAGTCGGATCGAGCCAGTGAGCATTCATCCGGATACAGGAGAACATTTCGATCACTACACGCTGCCGGATTGGCCGCAGGTAATCGATATCTGTGAACGAGCGGCTAATTACCTCATGGGTATGAATCTCCATCATTGGGACATCGCCCTGACCGACCGCGGGCCTGTCATTATTGAAAACAATGAAATCGCCGATCTGGATTTGCATCAACATGCGAACCGTAAAGGTTACTGGTCTGAAAAAATTGAAACGGTGCGCCGTCAGTCTTATCCCCGCTACTGGGAGCAGTTGAGCTGGCCACAAAAAAAACTAGCCAATCTGATGCGCAAGATCGATGCATTTTACTGAGAACATGGCTGACAAACTTGAAGGAATGAGTAGCTGGCAGGAAAAACTGGCACATCTGAAATCCAAGGGAGGATTCAAGGCCGCGGCATTCTGGGCTGTCAAGAAGCTGTTCCGGATGGAAGTACATTTTCTCTATTCGATCGATCTGGCTCAACAGCAGGTGTTGAGGCCCAAACCTGTTCGGGACACTGGTGAACGGCATGCCTTCCATTTCATTGGCCTGACAACTGCCCAGGATCTCGCTCTGTATCCGCATGCCCTGATTGAGCAGCTCGATTCGCAAAGCGGCCAAGGTGTCGCCAGGCTCATCAGCAGCGATACGGGGGTTTATGCATTGATTGAGGGTACCAGTGTCGTTTCACAGGTGAATATCAATCGCAGCGCTGTAGTGCATGTCGATTCACCAACAGAGCTGGATATTCGCTTAGCGCCCGGCAATGTCTTTCTGGGCTATCTGTTTACCTATCCACAATATCGCGGCATGGGAACGGCGGCATCCCTGATCGGAAAAGTAAGCCAGGACATCCAAAAGCGCGGGTATTCAAGAATCCTGACGCATATCCGCTCGACCAATGCCGCTTCATTGAATACTTTCAGAAAATGTGGCTGGTTCAGGGTGGGCTGGATTCTGACCAGCACATCCGGACGGCTATTGTTGACACGTTGTCCACATAAGAGCGGCATCTCGATCACGGCCGCCAGACGGCTGTAATGATGCGTAGTGACCTATCCGGGAATACCACCCCATCAACGCAATTTATGCCTCGGTTAACCACAGCTCCAATTTTCTACAATGAATTGTCTATTTGACATGGAAGCTTACGAATTTAGTTTGGGCTGGGGTTGAGATTGTTGCTCAATCAGTCTTAGTATTATGACAATCATAATTAAGATGTGATAGGGTAAATCAAAATATGCCAGTCCAAGGAAAGCTCCCCCCGTAGCGTATCCTACAAGACTAACTTGGAGCATGCTTGCCAAATCATATGCCCATTTGTCTGATTTTGATTTTCTGGTGAGTTTTATAATTTTATTGGCAGATCGCCATCCAAGAAAGCCAAGCACGAGAAAAATTCCTAAGCCCACGAAACCATGTTCACCAAGCACTCCAAAGTAAATACTATGGGAATCTTGGTATTTTTCTCCTGGCGCGATTAGCCCTGGTGCATAACGCTCATAATTCTCCGGAGTAAAACTTCTAAACCCGCCGCCTAAAGGGCGAGCAACAGCCATCTTGGTAGCGAATTCCCAGGCAAGCAGCCGGCCCTGCGCGGATGTATCTCTTTCTTCTTCTGAACTCGTAATAGTGCTCATCCGGTCATGCCACGACTGAGGCATAAAATTAAAAAGCAGAGGAGCCATTATTATTATGACAATAAGGGGAACAAGTTTTTTTCTACTTTTTATCCAGAGAAAAAAAGCAATTGCTCCGATGGCTAATAATGCACCACGTGATTGTGTACCGAGAATAGCCACAGGAATAAGCAGCATAGCGACTACCAGCCCTCTGCGAGCCCATAGGTGGATTGTGTTTAGGTATAAATACCAGATTAGAGGCAATATCATTACCATGGCCAATCCAATTTCTGTATTACCCGAAATAAATCCGCCTGAGGGGCCAAGAACATGACTACTTCCGCCACCGGTTAATGTAAATATTCCTCCTTTTATGCCATAAAAACCGACAGATAACGCGATCACCCATACGAGAAAATGTAGTTTCCTTCTGTCGTTTATTATCCATACTGTCAGAAAAGTAAACAGCTGTATTTTGAATACCTTCTCCCATTGAACCCAGGAATCATCCGGTTGCAAAGAAAAAAAAGTTGTAATAAGAAACCAAATGTTTAAAAGAACTAACCAGCTTAATATGGGAGACCAGAAATAGGTTATTTTCTCTCGGGAAAAAACTAATGAAATAAATACAGCTACAGCAACAAATGCCGCAAAGGGGAAATTATAAGCAAATCCCCAGGCCAATCTGTGTGGATTCATATAACTGATCCACGACCAAAGATAGATGCCGATATGAGGGTATTTCAGTGCAAATGGTAATGCTCCGAAAATAACAGCGGTAACGAATAAATCCCTCATAAGTTATTATTAGCTACCTTATAAATAGAAATCATATTAACTTTGGATTTCTCTGTGCAGCGAAGTTTTAGACCAGTAGCGATATAAAGTTCCCGGGGCCTGGAGAAGATATGAGCGATCACTTTGTCCGAACCGCATCAGAATTACCCATATCCTCAGGTAAAAAAGATTCAGATATTCATTTGAAAACGCCGAGTCCTGACAAAGCTTTTTTGCGTATTTCAACGCATGCAGTTTATTCCGCCTGATTTCTTCGGTGCTTGAACTCCACTGATATGTAAGGCCTTCTGGCTGAGGGAGTGGGCAGGGTATGTGACCTGGATAGGTCTGCCATGGTACTTCCAGTGTTTCTTTGGGAAAATAGTTCAGCCATTCCATATAGAAGATGTGGCGCAGAAAGAGATCAATGGGTTGCTTGATTATTTCTGCAATAAAATCGGAATCAAAAAATGGGAGCTCGAATTCCACTCGCCCCATGTCGATATTCTCAAAGTGATTAAACATGTGCCGGCGTTGATCATTCAGCATCAGAAATAAGTAAAAAACACGACCAGAATCATCTGGATGAAGCGAATCCAGTTCAGATTGAATTCCTTTATGCAGAAAATTAATTAAAGTTGAGGCTGTCTCGGGTTTTAAAAGCTTGGTACTCATCCCCCAGTTGTTATAAATCAAGAATCTTTCCTTTGCTTCTTCCATATTTTTTGTTCGCGAGGCCTGAACAATATCTTGATTCAGATACACATGACCAAGGCCTACGCTACCGCCATCACCGGACCAGATAACGCGGGGTTTTTGCAGTTTTTTGTCTGTGTAAGTTGCTGAATTTATCCATTCATTTACAGATAACTTGTGGTATGCATCCTGTTCGTTTTGTTTGCCCATCTGCAGATGAGTGTGATGAGTCCCCAGCTTGTCAGCAGCAAGTTGCCCAAATATTTGATCCTGGCTGCCAGTCCGGGCGAAATTGGAGGTAACTACTTCCACATCAAGACTTCTCAGCGCGCCAACAATAGCGCGAGAATCCAGGCCGCCGCTTAAAAACGCCGAGACGGTTTTTTGTTTTTGCAACCGGATTCTGACTGAATCAATGAAAATCGAATGAAGATGTTTGGCAGAAGTACCCATATCACTCGTTTTTTTGGTGGGTAACTTATCCCATTCCCAGTACCGTCGCCGATCGATTGTTTCATCCATGAAACTGATTGTTTCTCCGGCATAGAGTGTAAATATATTTTCATAAGGGGTACGATCGGCTAGCGGATAACCGAAACATGCTGTTTCTGCTATACCCTGAAGGTCTAACAATTTTTTCTGGAAAGATAATGCTTCGAGGATTCGCAGCGCAGTCGAGAAAATAATGAAATCAGGTGTTATCCAATAGTAAACAGGCCGGACGCCAAGTTTATCTGTTATTAAGTGAAGTTTTCCGGTTGTGTGTTCATAGACAGTTGCGCAATAGGTTCCACGACATGCTTGCAGGACATCCTGTTTTCCGGCAGCCAGATCAAGCGCCAGGTTCTGCAGACTTTCCGTACGCGACCCTGGCATATCTGGACTGGTTTGCAGTAAAGGATCACCTGCTACCAACGCCGTCAATTCTTTAATAAAAAAACTTCCAGACTGTTTCAGTACGCCAATATCAATTTTTGCAAGGTAAATCCTCTCATCAGAAAACTCTATTACAGCATTTTGATCATCAGGATGACGTGATATTACAGACCGAAGCTCATTTATGAATGCGCCTGGTATAGCTTTATCTTTGTAACGGGTAAAAATTCCTGCGAAAACTGTCATTAGAGGCGTTAGTAAAAAATTGAATGGAATTTAGAAATGTATAAAATATCTGTTTAATCTTCCTTTAAAGAAAGAAAGAAGCAGCGTTATATCGTCTTTTTATGCTTTTACGACGAAATAAAATTCTGTTAGACCCAATCCGACACCAATCCAGGCAAATATGCTCACTGTGCGCAATAATGTTGCCAGACGAGGCAGGCGCCGACGTAATATAAAAAATAAAATTTCTTGCATTATCAGGATTGCCAGCAATACATAGGTTGCTTTTAAGCGATATGAAATGAGTGGAAGCTGTCTCGTACTATTTTCCGCGGCAACCCCTATCGCTGCTGAAACGAAGGCAGCTTCGTTTTCAAGGGTAGACTGTTTAGTTAGCTTCAATTCTTTTTCGGAAACAGTTTTTCCATTTGTTAACAAGTTGATATGGTTTTGATTACGGCTAATTGTCATGCTGTCACTTTCATCAATGCCTGAAATATTGATGACCCAGTCATCCGGGCCATCAATACTTGTCAGTGTTGCTACAAGATCAACACTACGGTCATCAAGATCCTTTCTCTGACTACGCAGAGAAAAAACTGCTAACTGCCAGCCTTGTTCAGAATTAGTATTAACAGCGATTGTCTCCGCAGGCACCGGCACTTGCCCGGTCGTGACCCATCCTGCAAATGGTTCCCAGCTTCCAAATAATTGCTCAACATCTCTGCCCTGATCTGTCTGAAAAGAGCAGTACATTGCTTGAGCGGAATAGGGTGCAGACACAGTAAAACTCCCGGCAGCCAGCCCCGGTACTACTGTAAGATCCGGATAGAACGTCCAGAAAGTATTCGCTTCACGTGGAATTTCATTCTGCAGATGATCAAATATAATCCACGTCTTTGCGCCTATCTGCATCACCTCCCGCAATACCTTAAAGCCATCTGGCCCTTTGCGCTCCATTTCGATAAAAAAAATCTCATCATCATTTCCCGTACTAATCAGTCTTGATGTACGTTGTGAAGAAGCTGCTTCATTGCGTAAGTGTGGTGCATTATTTCCACCCCAGGACTCTGCTTTGGAACGCCCTTTGGAGCCGTACGGCCAGTATCCAACACTCGTAATCCAACTTCGACCTTCTGCCCAAGTCAGGATACTTAATTCATCTGCTTGTTTGTGTCCCAGCTGTGGATAATACGACCATGTGGTAACGGTTTGTGAGCGTGTTTTATTTCTATCCGGATTTTGTGGATACCACCAAATTGCATGGCCAGCCTGTGGATATAAGCTTAACCCCCCGTGATACGGCCAATCTGTTGTTCGCTGCAAAGGGCCAGCATCTCCATTTTCTAGCTGATATGTTCGGGGAGGGCCAAGAAAGTTTGATTTACTTGAAGTATCTCCGAACATTGGCATTGTTCCGTCCGGCCGTCGTAACCGTGCATAAAAATCACTAACCCTGTTGTAGCGTTCCCACCAGTCTATCGGGATTGTTAAGTTATTCAACGTGTATAAACGCAACATCGTAGCCAGGAATTGAACACCACCAAAGTTGTATCCCGCAGAATGCAGCAAAGTAACTCCCTCGTTATTTACATAATAAGGCAGGTGCGATGAAAAGCGGCGTATTGCGGTTTCACGAAAATAATTACTTTCACTCAGGAACGGAAATGCTGTACTGATTTGCATCAGAGCCAAATCAGCTAAAATACCGTGCCCCGTTCGCCAGGCATATTGTTCGGATTTTGCTAATAACAACCCACTCCTGGTTACCAATAAAAAGATTTTTTTTGCGTCTTCAAGATCGAAATCTTCCCGATTTCGATAATGCGCCCAGAATTTGATTAATACTGAAATACGAGCAGCAATAGCGTGATCGTTCCATAAAAAACCTGTATCAAAAAAACGAGATGATTCAAATTCTGAAAATTTGATCAGGCTTTCTTTAGCAAGGTGAAAGTACTTTTCCTTTCCTGTAAAAAGGTATCCATCAAGCAATTGATCGACTGCTACCAGGCTAGCAACAAGAAGCTGAGGATGTTTCTGTAGATCGGCGGGTGAAAAAACAGGTGAAATCTCAACTGATGGAAAGTCAGGGATATCTAAAATTCCCTTTGCTACATTTTCTGCACGTTCAGCTACCCCTGTACTTGGAACCCAGTTTGCTGGCGGCTGCAGATTGATCTGGCTTAGTTCGTTAAGCACACTTTGCTGAGGTACTGTTCGAGAATGTTCTATTATTTCCGTAGTCACCGTAGCAGGCTGAACGTGCCATAATAAAAATTCCGGCAACCATATCCATCCGATAACAGCAAAAGCAAGTATTATTCTTAGAAGGGTAGCCATAGAAATAAATCCAGATCAGTAGATAGCTTTAAGAAATTAAGAATTTATCCGTAAATAATATTTATTCTCCCTGGGCCTCCTGCTTTACGAAAGGCGATGGGCATAGCCGAACATAAGCAGTGTGACGTGATCAAGGTTTTTTGTACACCCAGTCAAGCAACTTTTCTCATGTTTTCCATTTGACCTGCCATCTTCTATTCGTCGGTTTTTTGGCAACGCCGAAACGCATTCGAAGCTTCGTTACGAAGCCACCGAACGTTGGGTTCCCACAGCCTACAAGCGCATGATCGATAGCGTCGCGCTTCGTGAACTTGTACCGAAGTTCAACAAGGCTGCGGCCAGCGTTCGCAACAGCTTCTATAACCCGACGCTTTTGGCGAAAGCTTCAACACGCATTCAGATTTAACGAACCCTAAGTGCCATTGGGGACTTTAGCCCAGCCTTCGTGCCGGTTTTTTTATGGCATGGCTGCTGTAATTTCGGCGGTTACGTCGCGAACGCCAGGAGTTTTCCACACTTCGTCCCACAAAATGAACTTGTTACTGTTCGTATGAGCTGCGAAGATTGATTGTTCGACAACAAACGTGATTGGAATCAATGCCGCCTTCATCATGTTAAAGTCGTTGTCGAACAGGACGCCCGTCAGTACGTCGAAATGTCCGCCGTTTATATCGCGAATCGCTGAAAGCTGTCGCGATTTGTTGCGTCGTTGAATGCGGCGGCCTTTAATTTGATACCACGTACCATCCGACCCGGTGGCGTCATATCCCCTTCTGACTTCGGCGCTTGCTGCCACCCGAACATCCGGAAAAACAGGTATTCGGCTAGATCGCCCGTCGGGTTGTTTGCGCTACGCGCTACGCTCCGTTCGCGTAGTTCTTCTCCGACTCGTGCATGAAGAACTAGAAGTTCCGCAACTGACAGGAACTCGACGGGCGGCATCAGGCCTTTTGTTGTGGGCTTTTATGTGGGTCAAGGACTACAAATATTCGTTATCCTTGATTTTATTGAATGCGTGGCGGAGAGAGAGGGATTCGAACCCTCGATAAGCTTTTTGAGCCTATACTCCCTTAGCAGGGGAGCGCCTTCGACCTCTCGGCCATCTCTCCGTATACAGTATATAAAACACTCTTACTGCTCTTACGACGGATCGCGATTTAAAGAGCGCGTAATATTAACATGTTTTTACATCAATGTAGCTCCCCTATCCAGATCAAAAGCTTTATGCAAAACCCGGACAGCTAATTCCATGTATTTCTCATCTACCACGACAGAAATTTTGATTTCTGAAGTGGCGATCATTCGAATATTAATTCCCTCCTCAGCCAGAACACGAAACATTTTACTGGCTATGCCGGCATAGGAACGCATTCCCACGCCAATCACTGAAATCTTGGCAATCTTTTCCCCACCAATTACCTCGCGTGCACCAATATGTGGCAACACCCGTTCCTTCAGGATATCCATCGTTTTGGTAAATTCATTCCGGTTGACCGTGAATGAAAAATCAGTGGTACCGTCACGCCCTATATTCTGAATAATCATATCCACATCGATATTGGCATCCGCAACCGGGCCCAGTATCTGGTAAGCAATGCCAGGATGATCCGGCACACCGACAACCGTAATCTTTGATTCGTCACGATTAAATGCAATCCCTGAGATTATGGGCTGTTCCATCTTGTTATCTTCCTCAAACGTGATCAGCGTACCTTCGCCTTCTTCAAAGCTGGAAAGAACCCTGAGCTTGACTTTGTATTTTCCAGCAAACTCCACCGAACGTATCTGCAGCACCTTGGAACCCAGACTGGCCATTTCAAGCATTTCCTCAAAGGTAATGGTATTCAGTTTCCGGGCTTCCGGCACGACTCTCGGATCCGTTGTATAAATACCATTCACATCCGTATAAATCTGGCACTCGTCAGCTTTAAGTGCTGCAGCAAGTGCAACTGCAGTTGTATCCGAGCCACCACGTCCAAGCGTAGTGATATCGCCCGTTTCATCCCTGCCCTGGAATCCAGCCACGATAATCACGTTACCAGCAGTCAGATCAGCACGAATACGATCTTCATCAATTTTCAGGATGCGCGCTTTGGTATGAGCACTATCGGTTGTGATACTGACCTGGGGGCCAGTATAGCTTTTTGCCTTGACTCCCAGTTCACGCAAAGCCATTGCCAGCAACCCGATCGTAACCTGCTCACCTGTCGCCAGAACAACATCCAGTTCGCGAGGATCCGGATTGATCTGAATCTCCTTTGCTAAAGAAACAAGACGATTTGTCTCTCCGCTCATGGCAGATACAACAATCACCAGCTCATGTCCCTGTCCTCGGAATTCAGCTACCCGGCGCGCAACCTGCTTGATACGCTCAACACTGCCCACCGAAGTGCCGCCATATTTTTGAACAAGGAATGCCACGAAAGATATCTCTCAGAAATAGATGATTAAACGGCCGGGAATTTTACACAGTTCTTCAGGAAAATTCTATTTCCAGGATCTGAACAACGGTACCAGACTTCTCAACACCAAAGTTTTACTGTCTGACTGACGCCCATTACATCATATACAGCCTGACTCCGTGACTGGAATAGACTCATGCTTTCCAGACAAACTCCTGGTTTGCAGAAAAACAGAAAGTTCTCTGAAAAATGTTAGCGAAGCAGCCAGCGCAAGGTAAAAACAAACGAAAAATGCAATTTACAAGTCGTAAACGTATATTTTGCGCTTGTTTTCACCGTAATGCCGAAGCAGCGCGGACTGTTCTTCAGAAATCCCTAAAAAGTAACTCCCAGTTCATGCAGCGTTTCTTTGGTTATCTTGCCTTCAGCTAAACCATGCTGTTTCTGAAAATCGACCAGTGCATTCCGAGTACGGGGCCCCATCATGCCATCCGCTGCCCCGGGGTTTAAACCCGCATCCTTCAGTGCCTGCTGAATTTTACGAATCAGATCCGGCGATGCTTTGACAACTTCCAATCCATCATTAATCGTTTTTTCTGCTGTCTGATTCACCTTTGGAATCTCGGCCAAAACAGAGTTCGCTTCCTCAGCAACATCCCCAGCAGTTTCTTCCAATTCATGTTCCACATCGTCACCTGCAGTATCAATTGCAGATCCGGTGCGTTGAATAATTTCATCTGCTCTTGCCAGTATGGATTCCAGAGATTCTTCCGTTGCCTCTGCAGCAGCCTCCCCGGATGCAGTTGATCCCAGCTCAACTGCGCCCTCATTACTTTGGGTAGCTTCCGCAGTGACGCCAGGCTGATTCTGCCGGGTGGTTTCTTCCGGCTGATCTCCACAACCAGAAACAATCCCAGCCAAAAACAGCACAAAAACACTTTTTGCGAAACGATCAGGACCTATTCTTTCCATTTCCAAATCTCCCCTAAAAAACCCGCAAATTACTCATCAGATATCAAATCAAACCATCCCGACAAACCAGAATTTATTTACGTATTGCACAATAACTTTCCGATTGCCCAAAATTCTCTCATAAAAAGAATTCTGCTATGAAGGCTAATTCGTTTTTTCCTGCTGCATGACCGTACACTTCGAGGCAATTACCTCCATCAAATCTCGCCAGGAATCCACAAATTTCCTGGCACCTTCTTCCTGAAGACTGACAGCCAATGCGTCAATATCAATTCCTGCCTCAGTAAATTGTTGTAGAACTGTTTCGCTGTCTCCTCCATCGACAGGCATAGTGCCACCACTCAGATCACCATGGTCAACCAGCGCGCTCAAAGTCTTTTCAGGCATGGTATTAATGGTAAATGGCGCGGCTAACGCCGTCGCATAAAGCACATCAGAAGCCTTGGGATCCTTGGTACCTGTACTTGCCCATAACAGACGCTGTGGCCGTGCACCAGCGTTGTAAATACGCAGCCAGCGCGCAGAGCCAAGCTGTTCGCATACTGCTTTATAGGTACGATTGGCAATGGCAATACCAAGCTTGTTCTGCAGCTTCTCTGGAACCTTGCCCGCCACTGCAGCATCCCAGCGGCTGATAAATACGGAAGCAACAGAGGTAACATCAGGATTGAGCCCAGCCTCGACACGTCGCTCGATTCCTCGCAGATAAGCTTCTGCCGTCGCAAGGTACTGCTCGCGACTGAATAACAAGGTCACGTTGACCGGAATTCCGGCGAAAATCGCCTCTTCAATGGCAGGCAGGCCTTCCCTGGTTCCCGGAATCTTGATCAGCAGATTCGGTCGCTCTATCTGACTATGCAGCGCCTCCACGGCTGCGATGGTAGCAGCAGTGTCATATGCCAGCAGAGGAGATACTTCCAGCGACACCCAGCCATCAATGCCATTAGTACGATCATAAATAGGACGAAACAAATCGGCAGCCTGGGTCAAATCCTCCAGTGCCAGATCGAAAAAAATCACTTCGCTCGATTTCCCTTGTGCCAGATCGGAACGGATGGAAGCATCATAAACATCACTGTGCTTAATCGCCTGGTTGAAAATCGTTGGATTCGAGGTCAATCCCGTTACTGACAACTCATCGATATAACGCTTGAGCGTGCCATTGATCAATAAATCACGTGTAATATTGTCAAGCCAGATGCTTTGGCCCAGGTTACGCAATAATTGTGTTGCTTTCATGATGATTCTCCTCGAAAAATAAACTGGATTTGCTATCCGTCCAGTCAATCATTCCCGATTCTATTATCGGGTACCGTTCTGGTTCATTATTGCTGTGGCTGCATCATCTCACACCGCTCACCAATCCAGCGACCAGTTGTGTCAGCAGATACATAAACCGGCACGTCCTGCACTGTGCTGTTGAACTCTGTTTTTCCGGAAAAACGCTCAGGCGTGGAAAAAACACCTTCGGCATGACCGTTGCCTTTAAAGCGTGGATTATCACAAGCAAGTTCCACCTGATAGCGGTTTCCAGAATGGCTCACATCGACAACCGAGCATCCGGACTGATTTTCGTAAAACCGTGAGGGAATATCCTGTTGCGCCATCTCTGGTGTGATGCAAATACGAGAAGTTGCTGCGCCATCTTTGACATGTGGAATTTTCACCCCGTATTGCCTGGCCAGCAGGGTGATCTGCTGCATTTGCTCAGACGGAACATGCTGAACCAGTCCGAGCAAATCCGAATGAGTGGTCACTTCCCACAGTCCAGGCCGGATGCCGGTTTCAGCCCAGCCAAACGTACTTACCATCAAAGACAGAGCAATCAATATCGCTTTGAGCGTCATTTTATATAGGGCGGGATCAGTCATGCCTGTGATTCTTTTTATCATCTTCCCTGATTTCAATAATTTCTGCATCCTCGATCATCCCGTTATCTTGTTCAGCCGAGGCAGCCATCGATTGCCGAAATTTGCGGCGCAACCACCATAGCCTCGCACCCACTCCAGCTGCCGTCACCGCAAACAACGCCAGTACGATTGAAAAGAAAAACGCACCCAGCACGACCACCACAATAACTGCTGGAATCAGCATCAGATAAAATGCCCATCGGCTAGCCGGCGATGTATTCAATGGTTCACCCGCCGGATCAGCTTGTCCCTGGTGAATAACCCTTCTGATAATTATCTTCCTGTAGTCATCGCGCATTGCATCCACTCCTCTATTTCAGCCACACTCTTAGGTACCGCCCGGGTAAGTACTTCATGTCCGTCCGATGTCACTGCCACATCATCCTCAATTCTTATACCTATGTTCCAAAAATGTTTCGGAATATCTTCAGCAGGACGAATGTAACAGCCCGGCTCGACTGTCAACGTCATTCCGGGAACCAGCTCACGCCACTGACCGGCCTGCTTGTATTCCCCGGCATCATGCACGTCCAGCCCCAGCCAATGCCCGGTTCGGTGCATATAAAAGCGCTTGTAGGACTCCGTCTCGATCACTGCATCCGGACTACCCTGGCACAAATTCAAATCGACAAACCCTTCAGCCAGTACCCGCAAAGCGGCCTGATGAGGCGCATCCCAATTGCTGCCCGGCCGCACCGCAGCAATTGCAGCCAGCTGGGCAGCAAGCACCAGCTGATAAACATCTTTCTGTACTGCAGAAAACGTGCCATTTACCGGAAAAGTACGCGTGATATCCGCTGCATAACCATGCAATTCGCACGCCGCGTCGATCAGCAACAGATCTCCTGCTTTCAGCTGCGCATCATTCTGAACATAGTGCAATACACAAGCATTCGCACCCCCTGCCACAATGGATGTATAAGCAGGGGCTTGCGCACCCTGCCGACGAAATTCATGGAGCAGCTCAGCTTCTATCTCATACTCGTACTTGTCAGAGCATGTTGCCTGCATGGCACGCCTGTGTGCTTTGGCCGAAATCCTGGCGGCTTCACGCATCACAGCCAGTTCGTGATCATCCTTAATAAGACGCATTTCGTCGAGTAAATGACGGATATCCCGTATTTCAGTTGGCGCTGACACGCCTTGCCGAGCCCGCTCCCGCACACGATTGATCCACGTGATCACACGCTGATCCCAAGCAGGATCATGCCCCAATGCATGCAATACCACGGGCTGATTCGCCAAAAATTCACCGGCAAGTTCATCAAGCCGGACAATCGGGTAGGCAGCATCAAAACCGAAAGCCTCTTGTGCTGCATCCGGCCCATAACGAAACCCGTTCCAGATTTCGTGCTCACTATCCTTGTCCCGGCAAAACAGGATTTGTTGCGATGTGCTTTCATCTCCGGTAGCAACCAGCATCAGAATTGCTTCAGGTTCCTGGAAGCCCGTCAGGTAGTAGAAGTAACTATCAAAACGATAGGGGTAGTTCGTATCCCGGTTACGGTATTTTTCCGGTGATGTAGCAACGATCGCGACGCCTCGCTGAATTTGTAACAACAAGCGCTTTCTGCGGTCAACATACGTCTGGATTGGAATCATGTCACCGGATCTCCGTAACCGGCCGGGAACCTGTCAAACTGACTGTCATGCATCTGCCCGACATCAACAATTGCAATAGATGAGAAAGCATTATTAACTCCCGATTTCCGTTTGTGGTTAAAATGTAGCATTTTCTTATGAGGTCTAATCATGTATCGCATTGCCCCTAGCATTCTTTCTGCCAATTTTGCCAGACTGGGTGAAGAAGTCACACAAGTCCTGGACTCAGGCGCAGATATCATTCATTTCGATGTCATGGATAATCATTATGTTCCCAACTTAACGATTGGGCCCTTGGTGTGCGAAGCGATCCGCCCCCTGACCAAGGCAATTATCGACGTACATCTGATGGTTGAACCCGTTGATCGCATTATTCCGGATTTTGCCAAAGCGGGTGCCAACATTATCTCCTTCCATCCGGAAGCTTCGCGACATATTGATCGCACCATCGGACTCATCAAAGAGCAAGGATGTAAAGCTGGCCTGGTGTTTAATCCGGCCACACCACTTTCATACCTCGATCATGTTCTGGATAAACTCGATCTGATCCTGATCATGTCGGTCAACCCCGGTTTTGGTGGACAGTCATTCATTCCCGAGGCGCTGAACAAACTGCGTTCGACAAGAGAGCGCATTGACGCAAGTGGCTGCGATATTCTGCTGGAAATCGACGGCGGCGTGAAGGTGAATAATATTGCAGAAATCGCGCGTGCCGGTGCAGATACATTTGTTGCGGGCTCTGCCATTTACAGTGCGGGCAAAGACAGCGATCCTCACCACTACGATAGCATCATCGCTGCCATGCGCGCTGAGTTAGCAAAAGTTGCCTGATCGGAGCCAAGATATGACCCAATCCACCATACAGTCGTCTAATCGAAACTCGTTTCCGATTCCACTTAAAGCTGTCATCATTGATTTGGATGGCACCCTGCTTGACACCGCTCAGGATCTGGCGTTAGCGGCCAATGCAATGTTGCGTGAGCTACATATGGCAGAACTGCCATCATCCACCATACAAAGTTTTATTGGCAAAGGCGTTCCCAAGCTGGTCAAACGTACTCTTACCAACAGTCCGGACGATGAGCCGGATCCTGAACTCTTCAAGCAAGCATTGCCGATATACGAACGTTGTTATGCAGAAAACCTGCATGTAAATACATGCCCCTATCCTGGCGCCATTGAAGGACTCGAACAGCTCAAGCAGAAAGGATTTCACCTGATTTGCATTACCAATAAAACCGAAATCTTTACGCTTCCACTATTACATGCAACCGGGTTACTGGATTACTTTGAACTGGTACTGTCCGGCGACAGCCTCCCGAAAAGAAAACCAGACCCGCTGCCATTGCTGCATGCCTGCAAACATTTCGGAATTTCACCCAAGGCTGCGCTGTTGATTGGTGATTCATCCAACGATGCCATCGCAGCACGCGCAGCAGGTTGCCATATCTTCTGTGTACCCTACGGATACAATGAAGGGCATGATGTACATAAACTTGATTGCGATGCAGTCGTGGACTCGATTGTGGATACGACCAGGTTGATCACTTATCAACACACTTCAGAAGTGTCATGAAACACACAACGGCTGATGGCGTTTCATCGCGTCATTTCAGCAACACACCGCCTTCCATGGATCATTGCATCACTGAAAGTGAGTTCAACGATCTGAAAGCACAAGGGTACAACCGGATCCCCCTGGTACTGGAGACACTCGCTGATCTGGACACCCCACTTTCCCTCTACCTCAAACTGGCAAATCAGCCCTATTCCTACTTACTGGAATCGGTATTGGGAGGAGAACGGTTCGGACGCTATTCGATTATCGGATTACCTGCAAAAACCAGACTGGAAGCCCGCTCCAACCATATTCGTATTCTCAGTGAGAATAAAACGGAAGAAGAGACCGACACAACCGATGTACTCGGTTTTATCGGCTCTTTCCTGGATCGGTTCAGGGTTGCTCCTTACGCAGGATTACCCCGCTTTGGCGGGGGTCTGGCGGGTTATTTTTCTTACGACACGGTTCGTTACATCGAGCCCAGATTGTCTGGCCAGGCCCGACCGGATACGTTACAAACACCGGATATTTTACTGCTACTCTCGGAAGAACTGATTGTAATGGATAATCTTTCCGGCAAGCTTTATCTGATTATCTACATCAATCCCGCACTGGAAAACGCTTACCAAATCGGAAAAGATCACCTCAAAGAATTACTGCACAAACTGCGGGAACCTCTGCCGGTGCCCGTCGAGAAACCCACTCCTTCCGGAATCGCCACCAATGAATTTTCCGAGATGGATTTTATTGCCGCAGTAGAACAAGCCAAGCGCTACATCGTCGATGGCGACATCATGCAGGTTGTCCTCTCGCAGCGTACCAGCCAACCGTATTCCGCTTCACCGCTCGCATTGTATCGTGCCTTGCGCAGTCTCAATCCATCGCCCTACATGTTCAATTATCATTTAGGCGATTTTCACATCGTGGGAGCCTCACCGGAAATTCTGGTCAGACTGGAAAAGGATATGGTTACCGTTCGTCCAATTGCCGGCACCCGGCCGCGCGGGCAAGATACCCAGGCAGATCAGACATTGGCAGCAGATTTGCTGGCGGACCCCAAAGAGCGAGCCGAACACATCATGCTGATGGATCTGGGCCGTAACGATATCGGTCGGGTTGCGCAGACCGGCAGCGTAAAGGTCACCGAAAACATGCAAATAGAATACTATTCGCATGTCATGCATATCGTTTCCAATGTCGAAGGGAAACTCAAGCCGGGTTTGAATGCTATCGACGTACTACGCGCCACCTTCCCTGCCGGCACCGTCAGCGGAGCACCCAAAGTCAGAGCAATGGAAATCATTGATGAACTGGAAATCTCCAAACGCGGGATCTATGCCGGTGCAGTCGGCTACCTCGGGTTCAACGGAGATATGGATCTGGCTATCGCAATTCGCACCGGGATCATTAAGGATGGTATGTTACACGTACAGGCGGGGGCAGGTATTGTCGCCGACTCCATTCCACAGAATGAATGGATCGAAACATGCAACAAAGCCAAAGCACTACTACGAGCAGCAGAAATTGCCGGAAACGGACTGGATAGCGCAATTACCTGATGCGTGCACGCCACAAATATAGGCTGGATGACATAAAACCATTACAACAAATAAGGATATCGCCTCAGGATCGACTGGAGTAAGTGCCCACCCCATATTCATAAACAAGCCTGCCTCCCAGCCAGCCTGCAATACAAAGAGTAATCAACCCCGCGACAGACAGAACAATCGCAACCAGCCCCGGCTGCCCCAACTGGGTACCGTCCAGCCGCAGAAAGAGGCTGACTGCATACAATAACCAACTGGTCATCATCAACAACATATGCTGATTGGCAATTTTCATGGCAGGGCTCTGCTGGTCAATTTTTGCGAGCTCCATCAAACCGGCCACCATGGCAAGCAATGCAGTAATCGTTCCAATAACGAGCAGCACCCCGGCCACCCAACTGACCAGCTCATTTGTCGTAAGCAGACCCGCAATATCGCACAACGTTGATATAAACCAGGTTGCAATCGGGAAATGAACCAGCATCGGATGAACGGGGTGTCTCATGGCAAGATTTCCTGTTATATCGCTCTAAAACAATACACTGAGCAGCGTGAGAAAACCGGCAACCGCCACCCCTGCATGGATGAAAACAATATTTTTAGGGGCAACGCTGCCTTTCATATGAATTGAGGCAAGATAAAATCCACCTAAAGCAGCCACGACCAGCAGACCCAATGCAGCCACCAGACGATTATCACCCGACTCCTCCAAAACCACCAGTATCAATGTAACCAGACCAGCCGCGCCCAGCAGCGCATGTACAATTGAAACGGCCCATGGCGCGAGCTGTCCTGAAAGGACTTTCGAAGCCAGAAACAAACCTCCGACAGCAGCAATCGCAAAAATTATAATTGCAATATTCAACATTTTTCTCTCCCTCCACTTTTTAATGATGGATTTTTACTATATTACACGTCAGAATACTTTTGCAACATAAATATGTTAAAACTTAAATGAAGCTCAATCAGTCATGAAATCCGCTTTATCGTTGCTGGGGGAACGCCAGCAATCCCTGCTCACTGCCTTGCTGCATCATCGCAAAGGACTGACAGTAGAAGAATTGTCCAGCCTGCTGACCATTTCCCGCAATGCCGTCAACCAGCATCTTACCCATCTGGGCAGCAGCGGTTTCATTCAGAGTACCTTGCAGGAAAGCACCGGCGGCAGGCCGGGCCGGATATACACACTGACAGCCAATGGCCTGGAGCTATTCCAGCGACGATACTCATTTCTGGCAAAGCTACTGCTTTCCTGGATAGACAAAAATATGGGTGAACATGAGCTTGATGCTTGTTTGACCGAGCTTGGCAAAGAAATGGCAAGTGGATTGGAACATCGCCTCACGCAGCATACCTCACGCAGCGATAAACTTCAGGAAGCCATTACCATCATGAGCGAGCTTGGTTACGATACTCAAATATATCGGATGTCAGAAAATCAGGCAGAAATTATTGCAAATAACTGTGTTTTTCAGGAACTCGCCCAGCAGCACCAGGAGTTTTGCAAGCTCGACATCAGTTTTATGAAGCATCTGCTGAAAGCAGATATCGAACATACGGAATGTATCGTTAGAAACGGCAAGTATTGTCGCTTCAAAATAATTAGCCCCGACGAATCTGATCCGATAGAATAACAAAACAAGCAGGAAATCAGCCTATGCGCCCATCTCGATGTAATAAAACCGGCACCTCACTATTCATGATATTCAGCCTGCTTGCTGCCACTTCAACTTCTGCTGAAGAAACCGGGCTAATCAACACGCTGACTGGCTACAACATCAATGAAATTACGCCTACTCCATCAATCCAACTAAAATTTGGAGGATGGGTAGAAGCTGGCTTTACCGGTAACCCCGGGAGTCCACGTAATCATTCGAACTTCCCGGTGGCATTCAACGATGGCGCCAACCAGTTCAAGCTCCACCAGGTTTATGCCTATATCGAGAAAGAAATAGATCCCGGCAAAAATTCGTGGGATATTGGTATGCGTGCCGACCTTTTGTACGGTACAGATGCCAAATTCGTCAAAACTTCCAGTTTCGACTCAACCATTCTGGGAGACAACCCGAAACATCAGCTGGTATTTCCTCAAGTGTATGTCAACCTGTATGCCCCGATTGGAAATGGCGTAAGTATGTCGGTCGGTCATTTTTATACGATTATCGGGTATGAGTCTCCGATGTCGCCCAACAATTTCTTTTTTTCACATGCTTACACCATGCGGTACGCCGAGCCTTTTACACACATGGGTGTCATGCTTTCCTATCCGGTCAATAACAACCTCACTGTTAAGAGTGGAGTCGTTACCCGATGGGATGCCTTTTCCAAACATTCTCCTGACTATCTGGGGGGATTGAATTACATTACCGATGACAGAAAAACCATGATCTCCGCATCACTGATCACGGGTGATGTAAAAACCGGCTCTCTGAACGATGACCACAATCGCACGATGTACAGCATAGAACTGGAACGAAACATCACTGATAAACTACATTACGTGATACAACATGACTTTGGAATTGAAGCAAAAACATCAAATTCTTCCTCCGCCACATGGTATGGAATCAATCAATACCTTCTGTACGATATTTCAAACCGGCTTGGAGCAGGGTTGCGTTTTGAATGGTTTCACGACCAGAACGGAACCCGTGTAATGGGTGATGGCAACGATGAGGATTTCATCGGCATTACAGCAGGATTAAACTACAAACCAATCACTGGAATCACACTACGCTCTGAAATCCGCTACGATACGGCAATTCATCACGATGTGTTCAGAGATGGCAGGGACAATGACCAGGTACTGCTTTCGGCTAGCGCTATTCTGCATTTTTGATTCAACAGAAAAAAACTATCCAGGCATTGGCTGCTTCGCTTTCATTTCTTCGGCACATATAGATCAGTGATCGTGCCTTCCGCTATTTCGGCGGAAAATGAAATGGTCTCGGATAAAGTAGGATGGGGGTGGATCGCGAGTCCGATATCCTGCATGTCTGCACCCATTTCCAGCGCCAGTACAGTTTCCGCAATCAGTTCCCCCGCATGCGACCCAACCATGCCAGCTCCCAGGATTCTTTTTGTATCCTTATCGAAAAGCAGCTTGGTCATGCCTTCATCGCGCGCCATGGTAATGGCACGGCCACTGGCGGCCCAGGGAAATACCGCTTTCTCATAGGCAATACCCTGCTTCCCGGCTTCAGTTTCTGTCAATCCCATCCAGGCCACTTCAGGATCAGTATAGGCAACCGAGGGAATAGTGCAGGCATCGAATGCAACCTTGTGCCCAACAATGACTTCTGCCGCAATCTTGCCTTCATGGGATGCTTTATGTGCCAGCATGGGATCCCCAACAATATCACCAATTGCAAAAATGTGGGGAACGCTGGTTCGCATCTGCTTATCCACTGGAATGAATCCACGTTCATCCACATTGACGCCGGCAGCCCCGGCATCGATCAGTTTTCCGTTTGGTCGACGTCCAACCGCCACCAACACCCGATCATAGCGTTGCGGCTCCGGATCCTGTTCACCTTCAAAAAATACCTGCAGCCCTTCTTTATCCGCTTCAATCCGGCTGACACTGGTATTGAGGTAAATTGCTTCACATTCTGTTTTCAGTTTTTTGTACAGCGGTTTGACCAGATCCGCATCGGCCCCCGGAATGAGCTGCGCCATCCGCTCCACAATGCTGATCCTGGTGCCCAGTGCATGATAAACCGTCGCCATTTCCAGCCCGATGATCCCGCCTCCCAGAACCAGCATGCGTTCCGGAATATCTGTCAGCGCCAGCGCACCAGTCGAATCGATGATGCGCTCATCCGCAGGAAGCCCCGGGATACGCGCTACACTGGATCCGGCCGCAATGACACAATAATCGAACGAAACTGTTTTGATTCCATCCGGTGTTTCAACTTCAATCAGATGCGGATCAACGAATTTACCCGTACCCTGGATGACGGTTACCTTGCGCTGCCTGGCAAGCATCGACAACCCTTTGGTCAGCTTGCCCACCACCGATTCTTTCCATGAGCGCAGCTTGTCAACATCGATTTCAGGGTGCCCAAAATGAATACCGTACAAATTTGCTTCTTGCGCTTCCGTAAGCGTTTTTGCAGCATGCAGCAGCGCCTTGGAAGGAATACAACCCACATTCAGACACACGCCACCCAACATGGGATAACGCTCAATCAACACCACCTGTTTACCCAGATCAGCCGCCCGGAACGCCGCCGTATAGCCGCCTGGACCGGCTCCCAGTACAACCACTTCAGCTTGAATTTCTCCACGAGCAGTTACCGGAATCGATGCAACGCTCTCGACGGGTGTTTCCGTATCCAGAGCGGCTGGCCGGTTGTCAGCCCTGCTCGTATCATCAGATGGTGTAGTTAAAATTGTCTGAGTATCTGCTTCCTTGATTTCCAAAGTGACGATGAGTGAGCCTTGTGAAATTTTATCACCCGTCTTGACGTGCACCTCCCGCACAATACCCGTCTGTGGAGCCGGCACTTCTATTGATGCCTTATCGGTTTCAAGTACCAGCAACGGCGTTTCCTGCTCGACTTCGTCACCTGGATTCACCAGAACGTCTACTACCGGAACCTCCTGGAAATCGCCAATATCAGGCAAAGTTACTTTTATTGATTGTGTCATCGTTTCATTCTCTGATATGACCATCACCCAGCACGATGAATTTCTGGCTGGTTAATCCTTCCAGTCCCACCGGACCACGTGCATGCAGCTTGTCTGTGGAAATCCCGATTTCTGCTCCAAGACCATACTCAAATCCATCAGCAAAACGGGTCGATGCATTCACCATGACTGAGCTGGAATCAACTTCGCGCAGAAACTGGCGAGCACGTGAATAATCTTCAGTCACTATGGTATCAGTGTGCTGTGATCCATAGGTGGCAATATGTGTAATAGCTTGATCGATATCCGCCACGACGCGAATGCTCAGTACCGGTGCAAGATATTCAGCGTACCAGTCTTCCTCCACCGCTGGCTTCATCCCGGTAACAAGTGCACAAACAGTTTCATCTCCCCGCAACTCCACTCCCTTTTCCAGAAGAACTCTGCAAATACGGGGCAGAAACTGTGCAGCAATGCCGGTATGCACCAGCAACGTTTCCATGGTATTACATGTCCCGTACCGCTGTGTTTTCGCATTATCTGCAACACGTACGGCTTTCTCCAGATCGGCCGACAAATCAACATAAACGTGACACACACCATCCAGATGCTTGATGACGGGAACACGTGCCTCATTGGCGATTCGCTCAATCAATCCCTTACCGCCACGCGGAACAATTACATCCACATATTCACTCATGGTAATGAGTGCGCTCACTGCAGCGCGATCAGTCGTTTCCACTACCTGCACAGCCTGCTCAGGCATGCCAGCTGTTCTGAGCCCTTCCCGCACACAAGCAGCAATTGCCTGATTGCTTTGTATCGCTTCAGATCCTCCACGCAAAATTGCAGCATTGCCCGCCTTCAGGCATAAACCGGCCGCATCCGCCGTCACGTTTGGACGTGCTTCGTAAATGATACCAATCACCCCCAGCGGTACTCGCATTTTGCCGACCTGGATACCAGATGGCCGATAATCCAGATCCGTCATCGCCCCGATCGGATCAGGCAGTGCAGCAATCTGCTCCAGACCTGCTGCCATGCTTGTGATTCCCTTCGAAGTCAATGTCAGGCGATCTATCATGGCAGACTCGATCCCTTTGTTTCTGGCTTGCACCACATCTGCAGCATTGGCTGCCAGCAGCGATACCTCATCACGGCGGATGGCTTGAGCCATCGCAATGAGTGCACAATTTTTAACAGCAGTATCCGCTCTCGCAATCGCTCGCGCTGCTGCACGCGCCGCACGCCCAAGAGCTTGCATATCAGCCTGTATCTTTCCGTTTTTTTCCATGTAAATATTGATTTACTAAGACTAATAGAGCATTCAGGTCATCCAGTTATTTGCCGGAACCGGAGCCTTTTGGTTTCGCTCCGCGCCACTTTCCAACCTGGATCAATTTGTTTCTGAGGCCAGGCAAAGGAAAATCCAGTGCATACGCCTGCTCGGCATAATGCCTGGCCTTATCATAATTTTTATGTTTAAAATACATCAAACCAAGATTATAGAGAATCGTTGCGCTGTCGGGCTGCAGATCAGCCGCCACTTCCAGTTGTTCAAGCGCTTCTTTGTTGCGACCACGATGAGATAAAAATGCACTGTAAATCGACCGAACCTGTGCATCCTTCGCATTCATACGGATCGCCCGGTCGAAGTAACACTCAATCGGATATTTCATATGCGGAATACGAGTGGACTTCTCTTTAATCGAATATTTGACCAGTGAGGCCAGTGCACGATGATGATTCGGCCAGGAGTGAAGCGTATAATTCAAATCTCCGCCGAGAGGACCTGATTCACCGTCAATCAAATTTTCTACTTTGGGTGTAAAATGATGGCGTTCCACGAGGTTCAGTTCATGCGAATACGCGAACCGCTCCATATAATCATATGGACCATACCACACCCCTTTCAATTCTCCACAGTAAATTCCTTTTTTTACCGCAACCGCTAATGATGGCGAAGTAAGAAATAGCACCGTCATAACAAAAACCAACAGAGTTTTCATAAATTTTCAGCCTTCTAAAATTCAATGTAACCTGCTGGTTCTTCTCCGAGAATGCTCAGCAGCCTGGATAGATCTTTAGCACCTGCCTCCCTCGAGTTAGACAAGATTTTATCCATTGGCGCAATCGGCGCCCTGTTTTCTCTTATAAGAGTCATAAACTGGCTCAAACCTTCCATGATCGCTTTCTCTGAATCCAGAGGCGCAATTGTATCAATCCCCACGCTGCGCAGCTTTTCCGCTGTATCACCAGTCGGATCGGTCAAAGCCAGAATGGGTCGTTGTGCACGCAGATATTCATACAGCTTGGCAGGAATCTGATTGTTACAGTTGGCCGCCTGCAGAATCAGCAACCCGTCAACCGCCACCATTTCTGCAAGCGCCTCATTGTAAGAAACAGGAGGAGCAAGAGAAACAATTGTTCCGATTTCAAAACGGTTGATCAGCGATTGCAGATAAGCCTCGTGATGCGAAGCACGCAAAATAATATGCAAACTATCAGCACTGACGACATTCCGTTTCAATAGCACGGACAAAGCTGAGAACAAACACGTTGGATCGCGCTCCGATGGATAAATAATTCCACTGTGCAGCAGCGTAATCCGACCCGTTCTGGCAACCTGATCCATCGGGCGAACGATCGAAGTAAAGCTGAACTCATCGTATCCATTCTCTATCAGATGGAATCGCGCCGCCGGAACATGTGAAAATCTTGTCTGATAATCTTTGAGCGTACCGGGTGTCGTAAAAACCGCGCGCGAGCAGTACTCAATCGTTTTATTTTCAACCCGTTCATAAGCACGATAAATCGACGGATTGGGCGGATAATCTGGCTGCACCATCGGATCTCTGAAATCAGCCACCCACGGAATACCTGTCAGACGATGCAAACTCAATCCTATCAGATGTGCCGTTGCGATGGGATAAGTCGACCAGATCACATCCGGCCTATATTTTTTGATCAGATACCATCCCATTGGTACTGCACCCAACCACCAGCTGATCCAGCGATCCGGCAAAGCCAGCACACGCGGATATCGCCCCATCAAGGTCAGATGTCTGGCTGTATCCAGCGCAAACGACCGATAAACGCGCACCTGCCCTGGAATATCCGTCAGCTGGCCGGAATCAGTCTGCTGGTAAGCACGTGGCGAAGGTGCTAGGACAATCGGCTCCCAGCCATGATCAGGCAGATAGCGAGCAAAACGCAATGTCCTCTGCATACCACTGCTGCCATGCATTGGTGGAAAGTGATAGGCAATCATCAACACCCGTTTTACCATGACAGCACCCGGTTTGCGGTCAGCTCTGCCACCTGGTCGCGCCATTCACGTGTGGAAAAAGTATGGTTGGCGTTTTCCATATGGAAAAGTTCTGTCTGCTTCGTTCTCATCGTAGCCTGCCAAGGCTTCGATGAATCGACCAGATCCAGAAACTCGCGCGCTGTCAGATCATTTCCACTGGTAATGACCAGTATTTTTCCCTGAAAACGCTTCATGCCATCCAACATACGTTCTGGCAAAGGCGCTGTCAAATCACACAGTGATTCGCCCCCATCCTCCGATACAACCGGCTCTTTCCCACTCCACAAGCTGTTTCTGCCAAACTCATATAAAGACCAGATGGAAAGCAGCGGATTGAATTTTCCACTCAGTAGCTTTTGCCAGAATTCCGGCTCAAGCAAACGTTGCAGGTAATAGTGCTTCAAGTAAGCTTTGGCAATACCCTGCTCCGTTCTAACCCATGGATTCAACAGCACCAGTCCGCTTATCCGCTGATCCTGGTGCGCATAGAACAAAGCAGCTGAAGCCGCATCACACAGCCCCCAAACTACAATATCTTTCAGAAAAGGGCATGCATCAAAAAAAACATTGACGGCACTGCGCAAATCCTCTCCAACATGCTCAAACGTCCGCATCTCACCATCACTGTCACCCATTCCCCTAAAATCAAAACGCATGACAGGAATGCCTCGTTCCGCCAGATAGCGTGCAAGCAATACGAACTGCCGATGACTGCCAACGCGATACTGCGGTCCACCGACGATAATCAGCACACCACGCGCAGAGGATGATTGCGGTATGTTCAAAATACCGTATAACCAGTCACCCCTACAGTGAAAACGTAACGCCTGTTCCTGAAAATTCATGCCGGGATTCCGGCAAACGATTCAAATGTCCTGGCAGTAGCCATCAACAGCTCCGGACATTCGCTGATTTCCTGAGTCGCCCAAAACGGCAACCCGGGTATGAGCGTGACCTCTGGATAAATACCAGACTGATTCCATGCCTCCACGACTGAAGTACTGGCTGGAGAAAGCCCACGCTCGGCATCAGGTGTAATTTCAAACCAATACACCTCACTGCCTTCAACGACCAGCTGATCCAGCCTCAATGCATCAATTGCGGCGGCCATTGCAGGAGACAAGGTATAACCTGCGATTTCAAGCGCCTCACCCGCTCCCAGTTTTTCACGAAAATCCTGTACATTTTCGGTCTTACCCATATCATCCGACATCAATCTATTCACCAGCTTCAGGCGTAAGAATTGGGTCAGAAACGATTTGCCATTGACAACAGGCTGCCAGAGCACCAGTTTCACCGGATCAATCCTCGCCTCTTCATTGTTTACATAATCCAGTACCAGCAAGGCTCCCAACCGCACCCCCCAGAAGTGAACCGATGCAAATCCTTGTTGCATCAGCCATTGGCTGGCGTATGCGATATCCTCCTTCCAAATCGCCCAGGTAGCCTCCCCAAAATCTCCTTCACTGTCCCCGCAACCGTACAAATCGACCTGCAGCACGCCAAATCCCATTGTCGCAAATGCCTTGGCCTGCAAAGCAGCCATACGCCTGGATTTGTTCATTTCTTCGGCAAACGGATGAATATAGAGAAGTGCTTGATTCAATGGATTCCCGACCGGCGGATGATAAATACAAAAACGTTTCCCAGGCGAGGCATCCAGAAAAAAAGGTTCAGCCGGTGGGTTATTATCCATACATTTTCAGTGCGACAATTTATGTTCAACGAAAAGCGTCAGGCTTCCGAGTGTTTCAAAAGTCTGCGCACTGATTTCATCATCATCCACTGAAAAATCAAAGTATTCTTCCAGCGCAGTAATCACGTTGACTACTGCCATTGAATCCAGTTCAGGGATATTTCCGAGCAGAACAGAACTGGCAACCAATGCATGTTTTCTCTCTCCAAGGGCTAACACATCCCCCAGAATGTTTTTTACTGCTTCAAGATGTTGCATAATTACTCCACAAAAGGCTATTGCTTAATATCAGCGGCATTTTAAGACAGTTTTTTAGAATATGCCGAATTGATCGCTCCCGCAGCACAGCTGTAGAACTATTTATTTAATATTGAGTCACTGAACAGGATGGTGTTACAGTTAGTTGACAATAAATAGTCTTCAAAGCCTAACCATCCCAATCACCTCATGAACTGGTCAGAACTGTATTGGCAGCGCATTACTCCGCTACACCTTCTTTTGTGGCCGGTCAGCTTGCTGTTCGTTCTGTTTCAGTCCATTCGACGCTATCTTTACCGGCACGAGATACTGACTTCGATTCCGCTCCCTGTGCCGGTGATTGTTATTGACAGCATCACTACTGCAAGTCTGGTTAAAACACCGCTCATTATTCAGATAGCCAACATGCTGAGAGCACGTGGATTACGGCCTGGAATCATCGGCCATGGCTACACCGACAATTATCACCCGCCAATGAGAGTAACCATCGACAGCCCTCTTCAACTTGTTGGTGAAAAATCATTACGGCTTGCCTATTACCTGCGTGAAACCTGCCCGGTATGGATCGGCCACGACCGGATAGAAGTGGCAAAAGCACTGCTGGAGGCACATAAGGAATGTAATGTACTGATTTGTAACGATGGCTTACAGGATCTCCGTCTGAAACGCGATTTTGAAGCCGTCATTGTTGACACCAGCGTTATTAATTCCGGGAATGGCCTGATCATGCCTGCCGGGCCGCTACGGGACAGCTTTGCCCGCTTAAAACATTCCAATGCCATTATACAAGCAGGGCATCAGAGACAAATCCCGGATATCGACGAAGGAATCAGAATATTTTATATCACACCGCTCAAAGAGCGTTTTTTCAACCTATTACAGCCTGAATTAACTGTCAGTGCAGCAGAACTTGCAAACAAACGTATTCATGCGATTGTCTGCGATCCAGATACACAAAATTTTCTGGACAACCTGAAATTCATGAAATTGACGGTCACTTCCCACATTTTTTCCGGAAATCATCATTTCATCGCGAAGGATTTCCAGTTCGGCGAAGCTGAAATCATCCTGGTACCGGAAGAAGATGCAGTAAAATACCTAAGTCTACGCGACGAACGTATCTGGGTTTTACAACAGGAATATCGTATTGACCTCGGATTACGCGAAATCATACTGAAGAAACTGAGAGAAAAATTCATGGATCCAAAACTCCTGGACATCTTGGCTTGTCCGCTATGCAAAGGCCCGCTTATCTACAAAAAAGACCGGTCTGAACTGATCTGCAAGGCAGATCGGCTGGCCTACCCCATTCGGGACGGTATCCCTGTCATGCTAGAGGATGAAGCAAGAAGGCTGCCGGAAGAAGAAGAAATCAAATAGGCAGACTTTTCCGCCATCTCCTTCTTTCCAAGATCACTCCGGTTGCTGACTCCGCCGTTCCGCAGACACTTCCGCAGCCGGGATCCACTCTCTCCATTTTCCCAGCAACGGGAAATAAATTGCCAGGTGAACAGGTCGCTGCTCTACTTTTCGCAATGTGTTTGCATAACGCTCCAGTTGCGGCCGGTAACGTAACTGTTCCCGGTCGAGGAATTCCTCGACACCTCCGCCGGTATGGGATCCCGTTTTATAGTCAATAATCCAGCGCACTCCTGCCGCATCTACAAAGGTTCTGTCAATAATGCTGATGGAAGTTAAATGGCCTGCCGCAACGGATAATGCCCATTCACAGTGAGCATGCTGATGCTGATTGCTCAAAATCCAGCGGCCTGTTTCATCCTCTATGCACATTATCCTGAGCGCCTGTGAAACCAGCTGCACAGCGGCCTTCAAGTGTTGAGGTGCGATACCGGATTGCATGAGCAGCGAACGCCCTGCCTGCATCAAACCATCCAGGGTTTGTTGATCCAGATGTTCGATACCCATCACCCCGATACGATGCAACAGGCGATGCACGACCACCCCAATCAATCGTGCAGGCTCACCTGCCCAATCAAAATCCACCCGTTCTTCTACACTACTATTTTTGCTTGGATGCATTGAAACCCGAACAGCTTCAGGCGGCAGTGGCAAGTGCCAATCCGGTGTCAGGCATACCCGGCTGACAAGCTGCAAACTTGCATCAACATCAGGCATTGGTAAATCTGCAGCTCCAACTTCATTCAATCGCGCCTGAAAATCTGCTGCCACAGCAGGCCACAATTTTGCCAGCAGGGTATCCTCCAGTGGACTCAACGCACCATTCCCCAGTTTCTCTGGATTGATTTTGAGATGCCCCAGCAAATGCAGACTGTGTTTCGCCCGGGTGACCGCCACATACAGCAACCGTGCCTCTTCCAGCGCAGACCGTTTTCTTTCTTCAGACAGGATGCAGGCAGAAATCGGATTTTTGTCGCTTCCCGGTGCACTGATCGGTGCACACAACAAACCGGGACGCTGTGACTGATCGCGAAACTCCAGCCAGTTGAGCAGCTTTTCCTGATCTCGTCGGGGAGATTTACCTAACCCCGGCAGAATTACGGTATCGAATTCCAGTCCTTTCGCCTTGTGCAGCGTCATGAGCTGCAACGAGTCATCCGCCGCCACATCCGGCAAAGCAAACAACCGAATCAGCTGTTCATCTAACTCCTGTACATCCGGCCGGTAACCGGTGACATCGAAATCTTCCAGCAACTGAAAATAAACTTCAGCATCCGCCAGATCGGTTTCATCCCGAATGCAGGCAGATCCTCCCAGGTTGATCCATGCGCCCTCCACGCATCTTCTTAATGACATTCTGTCGTACAGCATCAGCACCTGCTCCACAACCGGCAGCACCCTGTTTACCTGCTGGCACCCTGCTTCACTCAAAGTGCCTGAACCGGTACAGGCACGCAGCGAATCAATCAGCACATGCTCCGGCAATATATTGGCAACGGTATGCAAATCCTGCAGAGAAAGTCCGCAAAACGGCGCACGCAGCAATGCCAGCCAGGCAACGCGATCAGCCGGATGCACCAGAGTCCGGGTCAATGCCATCAAATCCCGAATCACCGTGCGCTGCGCCAGGTGTTCGATTTCCACCGCCTGAAAAGATAAACCCTCCTGCCTGAAACGAGCAACGATACTCGCAAGATGACCGCGATTACGCACGAGGATGGCAATTTTGCCATCTGGCTGCACAGCCCTCGCCTGCTCTACGATCGCCGCCACCTGCTCTGCCTCAGCCCGATCATCTCTGTGCAGATAAGGATAAACTTTGACTGCCTCCCCGCCAGAGGCTGCGTGAAACGCTACAGAATCTGCATATGATACGGCTCCGGTACTGACGTCATCGGCATCCGGCAATATCTGCGAAAAATAGCGATTGACCCAATCAACAACCGCTTGCTGTGAGCGAAAATTGACGGAAAGCTGCAGAAATTTTATTGGAATCTGGCCAAAATATCCGCGATCACGAATATCCAGAAACAATCCCACTTCGGCTTGCCGGAAGCGGTAGATGGATTGCATCGGATCCCCCACCAGAAACAGCGTACGACCGTCCCCAGCCTGCCAGCCGGCAGTCAGCCGCTGAAGTAATTCCGCCTGACTGGAAGACGTATCCTGGAATTCGTCCACCAGAATATGACGAATACGGTAATCGAGCGCCAACGCCAGATCCGTCGGCATTTCCGGTTCACCCAGTGCGCGGACGGCCGCCATGGCAATCTCGGCAAAATCCACCTGACCATGCTGCCGGAAAACCAGCAGCAAATACCCGGCAGCCACCTTGAGTAAGCTGAACAGGGCCTGCAGCGTTTCCCACTCCTCATCCGCATAGCGCTCCGGTGGCAGCTGCCTGAACGACAGCAAATGCTGTCGGAATACTTCCTTTTCCTGCAAAGTGGACAGTAATTCAGTCATTCGCTGCTTCATTCCACTCAGACGTTCCTTTAATGCGGCATCGCGTACCACCGATGGCGCAGGAAATCCATTCGTCTTCGTTACCTGTTTACGCCACTCTCCTGCCTGGGTGAGTAAAAAATCTGCGACCCTTGACCAAACAGGACGATCTTCAAGCGCCTGGCCGGGCCAGCGCAGCATCGAATCATCCTGATCAGCTTCAGTCAGATTTTGCGCAGCAAACTGCATCAGCTCGATAATCTCTGCCTGACAATCTGCTGGCGACGATTCAGCCAGTTTTCTTAGAACTGCTATAACCTGATCCGTCAGTGCCGATTCCAGGCGTTCACGCATGTCAATCGAATCAGCTGCATCAATGACATGCCGCAACCACAAATCACGCCGTGCCAGCATATCGGCAATCAGACGCTGCAATCTATCCAGACGATTGTCCAGATGACGGATCAAATGTTCGATCGCTGCGGTCCATTCGCTCTCTTCTTCCAATGCCTCGACTGTCAGACGCGCGGCTTCCAGATACAACGGGTCCGCATCCTCTGCCACTGATGACAAGGCACCTTGCCGGGAACTCACCGGCATACGATCAACCAGCCAGGCACACAAAGAATCAATCGTCTGGATACGCAAACGTGACGGATTTTGCAGCAATTGCCAACCTCGTACCTGATCATGCGCCAGCACCCGGTTGGCTAGCGCCTGAAACTGGCGTTGATACACATCCTGTGGCAGCACTACATCGTCATTTGCATCACGCAAGGCTTGCAGAACCCTGCGCTTCATTTCACTGGCCGCCTTACGCGTAAACGTAATAGCAATGATTTCCTCCGGTTCCTCTACCGTAGCGAGCAGCACCAGAAACCGCTGCGTCAGCAATCCTGTCTTGCCTGATCCTGCCGGCGCCTGAACGATAAAGGAACCCGCCGGATCAAGCGCCTGCAAGCGCTCAACCAGATCCGGGATTTCCAGCTGCGAGATGGTGTTCATTATTTCAATCAGATTAATGGAAAAACAATCAGATCTCGTTTTGTCACGTAAGAAGCTGATAAAACAAAATAGCTGAATGTACGATCAGTGATGTTCTCAAACAGGATGTTGTTGTGTCGCATTTCCATGAGAGTACAAATGACCCGCTCAGTTTTGTCATTGGTTTGGGGCGTTTAACATGTGTGAATTTCTGTCCAGTGCCGTAAATTTGTTTAACGCCTGGCCAGACGTTTGAAGTGCCCTGAATTGCTGGCTGGTGCTGTCACAGGGCCGCTTCAGCACCTCATAAATGACTGATCAGCTGACATGGAAGCGTTCTGCAAGATATATTACTTTCCATAACCAGGTTTGATAAAGATCGCCAGATCTCCTGGCGATCCAGTAATGTTAAACGGCCTCGTTTGTGTATATCCATTTACAGTATTCCCATAAATACTGTAAACAACGCCGAGAATTTTACATTTTATATATTTTTGCTTTCGTCCGGTTTCTCCACATGAGATAGCCGGTAATAAACAGTATGAGAGGCGAAAGTCCTGTGATGACCTGCAAAATTCGGGTGAATGTTCCTCCTGGCACTCCAATATGGAGGGGATAAAAGAAATTATAAATCCGGGTACCCAAGGGTGCTGCCAAGGCATTTTCAATACGCAACACTTCCCCAGTGTACTGATCGAGATAAACAAAGCTTTTTCCATTCGGATTGAATTCTTCAGGCATTTTTTTGCGTACCACCACAGGTGCTTGTGGCGTCTGTGGAAAACTGATCCATGTAGCTGGTCCGGAAAGGCTGCTGTCAGCCTGGTGCAGCAGAGTATCTATCGGAAGAGTCATTTTTCCGGCATTGAGAGGATCGGAATGCGGTGGTCCGGGTATTGGCGCACTTGCTGTCACAAAATTAGTAAGAGTCTGTATGGTTTTATTGAATACAAGGGAAACGCCAGTAAAGGCCGCAATCAGGAGAAAAACAATAGTGTAGGCGCCCAATGCGCGATGCAGATCAAAAATCATTTTTTTCCGCGGCGCAAACCAACTGACCCTGAAGCCTCGCGCAAATTTCCCCATTCCCTTTCCATTAGGTGGCCACCATAGAAAAAAGCCGGTGATACTCATGCAAATGAGCAGCAGAGCGCTAACGCCGAGAATGGTTTTACCACGCTCTCCAACAAGAAGTTCAGTATGTACCAGGGTAACCCACCCCATAAAAGTATCTTCCTGCCGATGGGCACCCAGCAGTTCGCCACTGTAAGGATCTACATAAACGAATAAACCATGCGGCTCATTCATTTTCAGCAGGTAAGTCTGTTCTGGTGTCCATGGCATGCGAACAGAGAAAATAGTGTCTTCGGGATAGGCTTTCCTGGCTGTATTCAGCACAGTTTCTAGCGGAACCCGCTTGCCGTCCGCCACTGTTTTCATCAATTCAGGATGTAAAAGCGTTTCAATCTCCTCTCGAAACACAATCATGCTACCAGTCAATCCAGCCAGCACCATAAATAACCCTGCTATCAACCCGATATAAAGATGAAGATAGAAGATAATTTTCCGAACTTTCATGGCAAATACCTCTTTGGGTATTAAGTATGGATGGATGCATCTTGTGATTTCATAAGTATATTGCTGGAATCTGGCAATCAGAATTCGACCCGGGATGCAATTTTGAACATGACAGGTGCACCAACACCCAGTAATCCGTTACCTGCGGTACTCCAGTAATTGCTGTTGGTTACGTTATCCACAACTGCCTGGATTGTGGCGCGCTTGCCTGCAACACGGGTCATATAGCGTGCACCCAGGGAAAGTGTTGCGTAATCATCTACAAAGGCCTGATTGGCGCTATCCACAGGTCGTCTCCCTACGTAATACACGCCACCGCTGAGCGCCAGTCCGGGTATGCTGTCCGGACGATATTCTGCAAAGAGACTGGCTGTGCGTTTCGGTGTGTTATCCGGGATTTTGCCAAATGTACTGGCATTGGCCTTGTTCAATTGTTCTGAGTCCATAAACAGGGCCGATCCGATGAGTGATAATTGTTTCGTCACCTCGCCAGAAGCGGACAACTCAAAGCCGCTATACTGAGCCATACCGTTGAGAACAAAACGATTGGCCGTATCTACGGATGTTGAAGCGCGCTTGATGTCGAAATATGCCACTTGAAGCAATATGCCTTGCCCGACCAGTGCCTTGACGCCAACCTCTTTCTGCTTCGATACTGCCGGTGCCAGGATTTCTCCACTGTTGGCACGGTTGGAGGGTGCCTGTCCGCTTTCTTCGACACCCTCGATATAGCTCGCGTACACTGATACGTTAGGAATGGGTTTGTACATCAAGGAAAATGACGGATTGATCCTGTCGGCCTTGTAATGAGTCGTTTTGGCAGTGCTTTCATAGAAACTGCTGCGCACTCCCAGCATAGCTTGTAATTTGCTGCCGATCAGGATCCGATCGGATATATACACACCCCAATCTGTTATTTTTGATCGATTTGCACTAAATGGAACGGTGGGAGAGTGCCGTGCAATATCAATGGGATCGTATAGATTCTGCGCAGTATCGAACATGGATGAGGTGCGGGGGTTCTGCTTGCGCTCGTTGCCGGTAAACCCTAGAGATACCTCATGGGTAATAATCTGGCCAGGAAATCGCCCAAATACTTCAGTACGAATATTCTGATTATCCCAATGCTGGCCACGATTAAAGAAGGTACGCAAAGTCCCATTGCCGGTAGCAAGGTCGTAATTCTGAAACTGGGAGAAATTGCGATCCCGCCTGGTTTCCGCTCTGCCAATCTCGAATAGCAGTCCCCAATTGTCGCTGATTGCATAATCTGCACGAAGCAGCAGATTCGTTGCGCTTGCATCATATTTTTGCCATTTCCCAGCGAGATTGAGGCGCGCATCCGGAACAGATGGCAAGGTTATAACACCGTTGATTGCAGCAGGAGCTCGAATGGCTGCCTGCTCAGAAACTTCCTTGCGGTAGTGCTCTACATCAAACTTGACGGAAAATTTATCCGTTATCCGCCAGTCGAAAGCGCCTGATACAAGGGCGCGGTGACCGGAAAAATTGTGAATACCAATATCTTCGCGCCCGGCGAGAAGATTGATGCGTGCCCCGAACTGCCGGTCACTGCCGAAACGTCGCCCCAGATCAACATGCCCGTTTATACCTCCATACATATTTGCCATCAACGAGACATTTGAAACGGGATCCTTGCCCGCACGCTTGGTTACCAGATTAACGATGCCGGATGGCGGCACGAAACCATAGTACAGGGATGAAGCGCCTTTGAGTGCTTCAACACGCTCCTTGTTTTCCATGGGGATATCGATCAGATTAATAATCGGCAAAGATCCGTTGAGCCGATAATTACTGCGGTTCTCCACCAGAATGCCACGAATCGCAATATTGTCATAAGTCGAACCGCTCAATTGCGAACGCGTGACTCCTGCCGTATTGCGCAATGCGCCAAATATGCCGGTTGTAGCCTGTGCATCGAGTACTTCTCGTGTGATTACATTACTGGTTTGTGGCACATCGATTGGTGCCATATCCCGGAATGTTCCGACCTGAACAAAATCAGAATTGAAACTTCCTATCCGTTCTCCAGTCACGGTTACGGCTGGTAATTTTTGCTCTGTTTCAACTTGACTGGATTCAGCCTCTGCCTGCTGAACCCAGGATATTAATGCAAATACAGCGATTACCGGGTATAGATTAATTTTCATGGTTATTAATAGCTCTTTCATGTTAAATCCTGAAATCCTGACATGTGGTTCAAATATTGCTTACCCGTGGCCGTTGGCATACATGGTTTCGTATCCCGCCATGAAACGCATGGCGGGCACAGGCAAAACAGATGTAATTGCCGAATCCTGCAGCAATGACACTGAAATATTGCAAATGGGAAAGGGTGATGGAAAGCAGTGATGAGTGGTTTTCGGCGGGTATAACTCTCCATTCCTGGCGCGACGCACGATTTCATGTGGATTGACCAGGTAACCCTGACGCGTTGCATCCACTTTTACGCAGTTGTAATCAAGTAACAGGCAGGGGATATATTTCAGCCCGAGCTGGTGCGCTGCCTCCAGGCGATGATGACCATCCATGACAGCAAGGCTGGCACGTTCCACAGCGATAGGGATACGCCAGAGCTGTTCGCGCAAAATGGTGTCTGCCAGGGCTGCTGCGTGATTGGAATAATGACACTCGTTCGGGCGAACCCGTTTGACGTGTATAAAATGAATAGGCAGCGAACAGAGCATCGTTAATCCCTTTTTAACAATTGTCTAAAAACACCCGTTCGGGGTGAAGGTGACTTAAAAAATCGTGATGGGAAATATGCCAGCCATAGGCTCCAGCCAGCAGGAAAGCGACACAATCCCCAGCTCGAAGCTGTTTGATCCGGACATCGCGGGCAAGAATATCCTTCGGCGTGCATAGCTCGCCACACAGCGTGACGGGCGCATCGTGAACCGCAGGACGCGGAAATGGGTAGGGCCAGCTTTCACGTTCCAGTATGATGAAAGGATGGTTATGCTGCCACGAAACCGGTAACCGGAAGTGGTGCGACCCCCCGCGGAGGATGGCAAAATGTTTGCCATAAGTAGTCTTCACATCAATCACTTCACTCATGTAGCAACCGCAATCTGCTGCGAGAAAACGCCCGCACTCGAAGACAATCCGAAACTCGGGCTGACGCGCAGCAATGAGCGCCGACAGGCCTGCGCAGAAATTTTCCCAGTCAAAAGATGAACCCGGATCAGCATAATTAACGCCAATGCCACCGCCGACATTCAGCCAGTCAAATTTCAGCCCGTAGTGACGTTGCCAGGCTTCTGCCAGATCAAAGTAATGCGCTATCAGAGCAAGATGGGTATCCGGATCCAGATTGTTGGAAATGGCATGGATGTGCAGGCCCTTGAGGCGAACACCCGGCAAGATTTGAATGAGCCGGAGCAAGTCAGGAATCTGTGCTTCTTCGATACCAAACTGGGTCGCCTGTCCACCCATGTGCAATGTTGCCTCTTGCGGCACATGAGCCGGGTTCACACGGAGCAGAACGTCCGCAACTTCGTGACGGCATTGAGCGATCCAGTCAAGGCGCCGCAGCTGATGCTCGCTTTCCACATGGATCAGCATAATTCGCTGATCCAACGCACCTTCCAGTTCGATGTCACTTTTCCCCGGACCGCCAAATACGATAGGAACAGCGCTATCAACTGCGCGTACACGCTGAATTTCACCCAGTGATGCCACTTCGAAGCCGTCGGTGTGATTGAGCAGCGTCTTCAATACCGGTTCATCACTATTGGCCTTGATCGCGTAAAAAAGCTGGCACTGTGCAGGCAGGCTGCAGCGCAGGATGTCGGCGCGCCGCCGCAAATGAGCCAGATCATAGACATAAGCGCATACAGGTTGAATATCGGCCGAACCAGACTGGGCGCGACCATGCAGATAGTCGTACAGGCGTTGCGGATTCATTGCTCAAGCACCTTGGCCTGGTGCTGTACCAGATGTGATGCCATGGCACGTCGCGTAATTCCACGATCGTCCCCAAGAATAAACATGCGAACCGAATTGTGATAATCAGATTCAAAATCCCCTGCTATCCTCGGCAAGCCGCAGAATATCCTGTTGTGGCGTTCTGCTGCGGCGCGAACAAGCAATACCTTTTTACGTACATCCGGATGGTGGGTTTGCCAAGGCAAGCCCACCGATTGCGAAAGATCTGCCGCACCTGCCAGTAATACGTCTACACCTTCCACCGCAGCAATTTCATCAATATTCTCTATCCCTTCGCAATTCTCAATCATTGCCACCACCAAAGTACATTTTTGCGCGATACTCGTGAATCTGGCGAGGTCATCTCGCCCATAACGGGTGTGCAAAGTGGCATTCAGGCCGCGCTCCCCGAGCGGAGAGAAATGACAAAGACGCACCGCATCCCGTGCCTCCTGCGCCGAGTGAATATGCGGAAATACAATACCTTCCGCCCCGGCATCCAATGCCTGAAGAATTTGGTGAGGCGACGCCACCCGGACCAGCGCCGCAATGTTGCTGGCACGGGCTGCCAATAGCATTGCAGCAAGCTGTTCGGTGCTAATCAGCGTGTGTTCCAGGTCAATTACGACGAAGTCATAACCGGCGGCGGCGATTATTTCCACGCTGAGCGCGGCAGGTGTAGAACAGAACAAGCCATAAACAATACCGCCCGTTTCCAGGCGTGCTTTCAGATGCATGATGGCTCCCCGGATTTTGCAAGGGGATTGCGTGCAAGTTGTGTACGTAGCCGGATTTCGGGTTGGAAGCGCCGGCTGGCAAGTAACTCGACACCCACTTCACTGGCAAAGCAATCAAACAATAAATAGCGTGCTTCACTCCGAGGGTGTCGCTTCTGGTGTGCCTGCAATACTTCCCTGGTAATTTGCCAGAACTGTTTTTCCGTCATGCCGTAGTGGCACTGAAACAACCAGGCCAGTTCTGCAAGATTGACGAAGAACAGTGCATCAAAGGTGAAATCCCGTAATTCCTCAGCGTTTTCGCTTTCCAGAAAAGAATTGGGATTGATCTGCGTGTGTTCGGGCGGTGGTGCAGCAAGCACAGGTGCTGGCGCAGATAACAGCGCTCTGCAGAAACGTACGCCATCGTGGAAATCCTTTAGTGCTACGCGCGCCGGCAACCCTTCCTCCACCAGCAGGATCATATTCTGGGCGTGCGACTCCAATGCGATCCCATGTTCCCAAAGCAGATGCAGTACCGGCAGATATACCCGCTCTACCAGCCGCTTCAGCCAGTGCTCGAATCCATAGCGCTGAACCCATGGATCGATGAAGGGCTTCCCGTCGATATCAATATGCGTGATGGCAGTCATCGGCACTGCTCTCTCGCCCAGACGTAAATGACTATGTACACTTTCGCGCCAGATGCACGACAGTGCGCCATACTGGCCATGAGCGAGAGCCACTGGCGTGAAACTCGCACCGGCCACTTCACGCAGCAGCACAGGACGTGCCAGGGGTAGTGACCAGTCGGTACGCTCGACCAATTCATGTAACCAGTCGCTGATGACCGGCGCGTTCTGCACCGTGTGGGGTGCCAGTACCCGCGAGGTAGATGTATTGACGAGGTTCATCGAAAGCTTAAGTGACAGGCGGTTGTGGGCATTCAAATTACTCAGGGTGCGGATCGATTGCTGGGGCAAGTATTGGTCAGGTAACAGACCCAGCGCCGACAGCTCCCCTTGTGCCAGGGATTGGTGATAGCAGGGCAGCACGACTTCATCCCATTGCCACGGGTGAACCGGTAGTGGTAAATAATCGCCGGATCGCAAAGATCGTCGGGATAACTGATCACAAAAATACTGCCAGCCGGGTTCACCCAGCAGCACAATGCCTCTTTCCGCATCATTGCTCAGTGTTTCACTGACTGACCACTGGCAACGATCCCGGCGTACGGCGAGCAATAGTGGTCTTATCGAGGCCGTGATTTCAGGGGCATACATTTCGTTGTCATCCAGCGAGAAACCCACCCGTGACTTGTAGACCGGATGATAGAGATGACCATCGGTCAGCCTTGCTTCCAGCATGTCATAGTCCGTATTACGTAACAGCTTGCCGCTGCGCGCGAATAACGTTTGTGCATCCTTGATCTGGGTAGCCAATAGCTCGGATGCAAATTGGCTGAGCCGTAGTTTGTCAGCAACCAGCCAGGGCGAAATTTCTGTCAGGAATAACGCGGGATCGCAAGCTTCATGGGCAATGCCGTCGTTGATGCGCAGCAGCGGTGTAGTAATGCGTACGCGGCCAAAGCTCATGGTTTGGCGGGCCTGACATTGGTAGCTGAGAAGAATGTTATCCGCACGAAGGCCAGGCAAATTCAGTGTTTCTCCGTCCCAGGTGCAATGCGGTAAAGCACGCTCGAATAAAAGTGCCTCCAGTAGTTGACGTAACACGCGGCGGCTCGCCTGGCGGTAAACTGGACTATCAATCAGGCTTTCATAATCAAATGGATTCACTGGTTTACTTTTGCGATCATTGGATTGGGTATCTCAATCCATGATGGACATTCCCCCTGTTGTTGGAAACTGCTCAGCATGTTGGCCTTGGCTGGCAATGTTGGCTGTGTGAGCAATTGATCAATCAGGGGATCATCGAATGAACGCAACATGGATGTAATGTCACGCCACAGTACTGTCTCAGTAGTCAATCCGGTGCGAGCCAGACAGGCAGCCACATGGCCTATATGATTAACCAGTACGTAATACTGGAAACGGTGCCAGGCCTGTTCCTCCGGGTAGAGAACCGGGCTGTCGTCAGGCAGATGATCGGAGAATTGGAAACGTGTACGACTGATACTGGCCCCCTCCATGTCTCGTACATAACCACGAGATGGCCAGCCTTCATGAAAAGCGATCAGCGTGTTTTGCAAATGGGCTTCAAGACTGATGCCATGCTTCAGAAAAAGATGTAACAACGGCAGCAGGGTGACATCCAGGTAGCATTTCCACCATAAACGGATCAATTTCTCACTGAGTGATTTTCCCTTGGCAGATAGCCGCAACAAGGCCAACAATGGGATTTCTCCGTTAGCAGGCTCTTCTAGTACTGCCACGATTGTTTGGACGGACTCGGATTCAGTTACCGGCATTGCCTGCCGGTACAGCACAGCACAGGCAGCACGCAAGGCTTCGTCCGGTAATTTCAGCGTCTGGCTTGCCAGTTCAGGAAGAATACGAAATGTCGACTGCCCGAAGATATATTGCGGCAGCAGCGATAGAGCCAGGCTGGCATCCAGCGCTCGCCTGATCTGTTCAGACGGATTGTTGCGTATAAAATTGGTGATGCGGATATTGAGCGATAGCTTCAGAAACAAATTCTGATGGGGTAGCCAGACCGTGCGCACCGATGAGGTGGGCCAGGCCACTTCACCCATTGGACCGAGCGAAATCAGCTTTCCTTGATTTATTTGTGCGCTGATTTCAGGCAGGCTCAGCAAATAATTGGCTTGCCAGGGATGGCAGGGCAAGAGCCGGAAATTACCATCAGCAAGCAGATCGCGGCAGAACAATGCTACTTCCGGGTCAATGACAGGCTGCTTCTCGCTGATAGCGTGAGTTTCCAGTATTCCGGCTGCGACCGCGAAGTAGTGCAGGCGAAATGACGCACCCAGTTCAGGTGCGTAACGCTGCGAATCTTCTTCACTGAAACCTTCCGCAGCCTTGGAGGTAACATGAAAAACGTGACCAAAGCGCAGTCCCTGCTCAGCAAAGAGGAAAGAGGGGCGCCCCTCGACGGGTTTATGCAAATGGAAGCGGCGAACCTGGGCGATACTGTTTCGCATCAGTGTTTTTAAGCGGGTACGATTATGATCAGCCGCTTCCACAGACTGACTGGCGATCACAGTGAGCGCATCAGCGATCAGATCAGTCAGCAGTGCCATGTCTGTTGTCAAGGGCTGCCAGTTATCGGATCGTCCAATCCAGGCGAATGGTGCCAGCCGGTGATAGCCAATCGGTGAAAAATAAGCAAACGCACCCACCAACTGGTATCCGGTTTTTGCAAGCGAAACCAGATATGGCATCAGGCTGGCAGCACGCCAGGCCTTGATATGCGCATGCAGTTCAACTGGCCCTGCATCATCTGCAGCGAGACGTGGATCGAAACAGCCTGTTTCCCGGCAATAGGTGTTGACATACTGTTCTGCCAGGCGTCGCTCTATCGGTGCCATTCTTAATAAATCTGAAGACATTGGAATCATTTTTTTAACGCTATCAATGAAAAATCAGCAGTACGATCACTGAAAACCAGCAACCCGGCTGCAAAAAACAGCATGGCAACAGGCCAGATAAGATCAATGGGAGAAAGAAACGACAGCAAGAATAAAATGAGTAACGGGCCGACCAGCTGGCCGACGACCATGAAACTTCTGCTTAATCCGGTTACATGGCCATATACCGAGATGGGGAGTTGACGACTGCAAGCAAGCAATACCGATTGCATCAATGCTGCGTAACAAGCACCCTGGGTTATCCGTAATAGTGCGACAATCCAGATTTCATCGGTAAAGATCAGCAAACCGGCCGATAGCGCGCATCCCATGGCAGCAAACGTGAAGTAGCGCCGCGGTTCACCGTGATCGTTCAGCTGACCCCACCATGGGGCAGCCAGCATCGTCGCAAGCCAGCCCAGCGCGTGCAAGAACCCGATCTTGCTCGCCATTGTCCCGATAGCAGGAAAACGCGCCACCAGATAGAGCGCGAAGACATTGACAAAGGCAAATGCGGCTGCCTGAATAAAACAGGCCGCGAGCATCCAGTTACGCAGGTTTCTGTCACCAAGTACGGTGCGCAATCCGGCAAAAGGCAAACCGTCCGAAATTCCTGTAACTTTTTGCGGCTCGCTGAGTTGAATCCACAATATTCCACCCGCGATTCCTGTGAATACAGCACTCGCCAACAACAGTGGCTTGAGCGACCAATAGTCCAGCATCATGCCGCCCAACAGCGGACCAATCAGTGCTCCGCACGCAATAGCGCTTTCCTGCAAACCCAGTGAGCGTCCGCGAGCAGCATCATTGCTGACATAGCCAATGAAAGCGGTGAGCACCACGCCTATAGTGCTGATGCCCTGTAGCAAACGGCCCAGCATGAAGCCGTACACATCCGGGCTCAGCGCCATCAACAGCATGCTGGCAATAAATACGGCCAGCGACACCAGCAGCATCCGTTTATAGCCGAAATGATCGCAGCATTTGCCGACATAAGGAGCGAAACACAATGTACCGACGGCAGGTGCTGCCAATGCAAGACTGCTCCAGTACGCTGCGCTCTCGGTATCCATCTGTTCCAGCGTTTCAATGTATAGCGGCATGATGGGTACAAAAATCATCAGCCCAAGTGTGGTAACAGCCTGACAAATCAGTAGCAGCGTAAGGTTGCTTATGCCTGCCATTATCACGACACCTGTCTGTTGTGTTCCGGCCACGACGGATTGCCGGCTAATAAGGGATTGGGCAAACGTCCCATGGAACTGGGCATACCGGTGCCGAAACTTGTGATATTAAACAGTGGCGCAAGTAACTGTTTAAAAGGCCATTCCATTGCCTCCAGCAGTATTTTTCTTGCCGGTCCAGCCGTTTCAACCGGTAACGGAGCACGTGCCAGACAGATTTCAAGCGCCTGACGGACGATCCCCCAGCCATGCGCTTCATCCCGGCCATAATAGGTAGCCAGTGCAGCAAGAATCGCATACAGATTGACCTCGATTGCCAGGGTTTGCAGATAAGCCAGCAATTCTCGCGGGGTATTCAACTCCAGTGTATTAGGGGTACTGCGATTGATTACATAATCCGGAATCGTGATATTTTGGCTCTGCATTAATGGATGGCACACACGCAATGTGTCGTGATCACGCAGCACCAGAGCAGTAATTTTCTGGTTCTTAAAGGCAAGTAATACGTTCTGCCCATGCAGCTCCGGCATAACGCCGTATGCAAAACAGCGCAGCCCCAGTTCAAGCAAGACCTCGGCAATATTGCTGAACAGACGCCAGGCGACATCCTCCGGCATTGTGGCGCCGATCAGATGATTGAATACTGGTAACTTGCCATCAGCCGAGATTGCAGGCAAAGCTGCCATCGGAATGAGTGTTGCACCGGGGAGTGCCGGATAACGGCGAATCATGCAAGCGAGCTCGCCTGGTTCGGCTTCGAGTGAATCGCACTGACTCAATGCCCACCATTCATTCTCGTCGCATAACAACAGATGAGCTGCCAGCCAGTCATCACGCCGACGCAAGGATTCGAGGCAAGTGCTGGCAAGTGTGCCGTTATGTAGATAGCGTGGCGGCAGAGCGCGAGTTGCCCCCAATGTACGAACAGAAAGTGCAAGTTTCAGATGGATGCCAGGCTTTCCTGTAACGGCAAGCGAACGCAACGATGCAGTGGGAATCGCCGTTCCCGGACCTTTGCCCAAATAAATACACTCATCGAGCCGTGGAGAATTTGATTGGTTGAGCCAGGCCCACTGCCATGGATGAACTGGCATCCATAACCAATCCTCGCTATCGACGTGGAAAACGTAAGCGGCGCTGGTCAACTTGTCACGCTGGGTAGAGTCAAGCAACCCCTCCGCCAGCGGTTGGCCAACGAGTAGATCTGCAGATTTGCTTACTATTCGTTCTCGAGGTACCGCAATCCAGTGGAGCGGGAACGATGCCATGGTTTCTGTAGCATAATCACAGCCGTGATTTCCGTTCCAATCCTTGGCACGAGCCAGGGGGTGGAACGGTCGGTCTTTCAGGCAACTCAGCGCCTCCCATGACAATAAATCTTCTGGTGCAGCCATGAGATTTTCCAGAATTTTCTGCTCATACATTGCCGTAAGTACGGCCTGATCATGAGCAAGCTGGAAGAGTCGCATAAAACGGTCTGTCCGGCTGCTCCACCAATCTGCGGTCTGCAGGACTTCGACAACCTTACCGAGTTCAAGGCTGATCGTATTCGTAGCCGTATGCAAAACCGCGTTCGAGTCCGATACCCGGAACGGGCGCAAACCGTCTGCCTTCTCCCCTTGCCAGTGTAACGACCGCATTTCGTCAAGCACAATCTCCATGACTGCTTTTCCCTGGGTATCCGGGTGCATGAGGCAATGCCCGCGGAAACCATACAGGTTCTCCAGCCAGAGTGCATCGAACAAATCCTGGGCGAGCCGGATTGCATACGGATGAGGTGGGATAATCTGCATACGGTTCAGCCGTATAGCGGCAATCGGGTACCAATCCCGCGCTCATGCGCCAGATGGTAAAAGTAGCGCGCGCAAACAATATCGTCGAGAGCCATACCCATGGGATTGAGCAAAATGATCTCATCTTCGTTCTCCCGCCCCGGTCTACCGCCAATAACGATCTCTCCAAGCTCGGCATGCAACTGTTCACGACTGAAGCGGCCTTCCAGCACCAGCTGGTTAATGATCTTCTTTTCACGATTTGACTGATCCCAATCATCCACCACCACCTTGTCAGCCCGTTCATAGACTTCCTTATGAACATCCATGATGGATATATTGCTGATGAAAGTACCGGGTTTAAGCCAATCGAAGGCCAGGTAGGGTGTGCTGGTTACGGTACAGGTTACAATCACATCAGCCGCTCGCACTGCGGATTCTGCTGAATCCGCAGTAATAAAATACACATCCGGATAGCTTTCCGCTAACAAAGCACCCAGCAATTTGGCGGCATCGGGGCACAAATCAAACAAATGAACGCACTTGATATTCGGAAACTGCTCCAGCAGCGTTTGCAGCTGCATACGTGCTATCGGCCCGCATCCGATACAAGAAACATTGGTAAAACCTCTGCGTGCCAGATAGCGAGTGCCTACAGCAGTAATGGCTGCCGTGCGCATACCACTAATCAGCCCGCCTTCCAGGATCGCGACCGGATAATTGGTCTCCGCATCATTCAGCACGATAATCGCACTGGCACGTTCAAGACCGAAATGAACCGGGTTATGCTGACGACTACCGACCCATTTCAGGCCAGCGATTGGCTGCTTGCCGCCCAGATAGCAGGGCATAGCAATGATACGGTCAGCAATGTGGTCAGCGCCCGGCCAGCGCAAATACGGTTTGAGCGGCTGTACATACTCGCCACGAGCATGTGCAGCCAGTCCGTCCGCTATCACATCGACATAAGGCTGCGAGTGATCCCCCCCCAACGAGCCGAGATCATTGCGGCTAAGGTAGAGCAGATCAGGCGAGGTATCCGGTATTCTCATGCTGTTTGCTCCTGAGGTGTGACGGTCAATTCTGTTGTCATACGTGTAAAATGACGTTCTTTCATGCGTAACAGCCACTGGTCGTTGTATACCGTGTCCAGATAGCGTTCGCCCCGGTCGGGCAAGATGGTCAGGATGCGCGCTGGTTGCAACAGATGAGTGGCAAGGCGTTGGATAGCAGCAATTACAGAACCGGATGATCCTCCGGCAAAAATTCCTTCATGTTCTACCAATTGCCGACACGCGATAGCAGATTCATAGTCATCAATCTGGATGGCCTCACCGAGCTCATCGCGTTTCAATAACTCCGGTACGCGGCTCGCGCCAAGCCCGGGCAATTCACGAACAGCTGGTGAAGTGCCGAACAACACGGAGCCGAATGCATCCACGGGGATCACCTTCATGGCAGGCCAGGCTTCGCGCAGGCGTCGCGTAATACCGTGAATGGTTCCCGATGTACTGACACCCAGCACCAGATAATCAACAGGTCGATCCAAATCTCGCAGGATTTCTTCGCCCTCGCCGTAATAATGACTCTGCCAATTGAGCTTGTTAGCATATTGGTTCGTCCATACCGCATCAGGTTGCTCGCGCAGCATACGTTTGACCTGCTCAATGCGAGTTTCCAGATAGCCACCCTGACGATCTTTCTTGGTAACAAGCTCGATATTACCGCCATAGCACTGAATGATCTGGCGATTCACAGGTGAAAGCTTTGGATCCACCACTGCGGTGAAACGCAGCCCATACATGCTGCAAACCATTGCCAGTGCAATGGCCAAATTACCGGAAGAGCTTTCGATAATATGAGATTTGGCGCTTATGGAACCATCTGCCAATCCACGTTCAATCATATAGTGAGCCGGTCTGTCTTTAATACTGCCACATGGATTGAGCATCTCCAGCTTTGCCAGTACTTCACATCGTGGATCATTGAACATACGCGAAAGACTGACTATTGGCGTCTTCCCTATACCATCAAGGATATTGTGAAGGACCATATGGAACCTCCCATTAAATAATAAAAATAATGCAAATGATAGGCATTTCACTTCAATATTGAATTGAACTTTGCCCTCTCCATTTCTTCTATTTTCGAAAGGCAAATTTGATCATAAACCGGTTGTTATCAATCCTGATCAAGACAGACAATTGCCGGATCCAGATTTGCAGCCCACCGGATGACATGGTCAAAATCCATTTCATGACTAAATAACGCCGTTTCCGGACAAGGCGCAACGATACTTGCTTGAAATACTATATTGATAGTGCTCATAGCCATATTCCCGGTGCACCGGGTTAAATTGGCTGGCTTGCCCAGAACGGGCTGACGAGCTACAGAACTGCTAATGAAGAAGAGTGCTTGAAAAACTATTGAAATCTCTTTTGCCAGCGGAGAAAAACAAAGACACTACTCTTATAAACCAACACCGTCTGGCAAATATATTGTTACTTATTTGTAATAGTTTTCATAATCACAAATAAGAATGATTACTATTATATTTATAAAAAATAAAAATACAAGTTTTTTTATCAATGATCCCCCTGTTGAGTTACCTTGGATAGGTAACCGGTCTTGCTGGCGTTCTTCAACGCTGCTGTCGGGATCATAGCCGCAAGTCCACACACCACAACAATCAGATTACCACTGATGTCGTGAATGAGAGCAGCATCAGCAGCGGTCGTATACTGGTTCAAACCACTGGCGGTATAGTCTTACAGCTGCGGATGCGCACATTAAACCGAAATGGCTATATCCGCACAATTATTAAGTTGAAGAACCAGATTATTCAGAAGTCGGCATGCCCATAAACCTGCTTCCTGTCAATACTGATACTACGTAGCGAAAGTCATAGTTTATTGTGGTGCGGCTGCAATGCTTTTCAAATAAACATTGCCAGACATTTTTACAGGATAGATGGCGTGACAGCCCCCTTTTTTTAGAGGTGATACTTAAAAGTAGAGGTATGCTGCCATGGCTAATTTCTGGATTGAGGTAAGGCTGCCCAACGCGTGAAATCCGGGTACTTTGCTAAAATCAGGAAGTCTTATTCAAAGATTTCTTAATAGTGATAGTGCGCACCGATACCAAGATATTCGACTTTATCCCTGAAGAACTGGCCGGTAGGGGAGTGTCCATTAAAATATTCCAGCAAAAACTGCAGTTTTCTGTTGAAAGTCTGGAAATTATCGAACTGGATCCCGACTCTGGCAGACAGATCAGCATCCCAGTTGTGTTGCTCATAGTTTTTGATATCTACAGCCAAAACCGGCCGTATCATTGCAAATTCCATTCTCCATGGACTTCTGAACTCTACTCCGTATTGCACTGACCAGGGTTTGATCGCTGATGGTTCTTTGCGAAAAATTCCGCCACCACCGCCGTAAACACGTATTCCGTAAGGAAATTCATAAGAAAGTCTAAGATCGGCAGCCTCATAACTCAGATTGATACGCTCTATAGTAGTGAGTTTTCTCAATAGAAATTCATCGCCAAGATGAGAACTCTGATGATAAATACGGGCAAAAGCAGAAGCATTACCTGCCCGTACGCCGGTATAAATTCCTCCGATAAAATCGGTATTGATCAGGTCAGTTGAAGAGGCACCTAAGTTGAAATCACTGAATATACCAGCCTGAAGCCCGACCTCCCATTGCACAATCGATTGCCCGATATTGGCACGATAAAATGGTATCGTTTCACCGAAGCTGACAGAGCCATTATGATTACCGTCTACATTTTTCCCCACATAATTGCGGTAAGCAGCCGAGAAATGATTCCAACGCGGGTCAGCCAATAATGGCTTGAATAAATGGCCTTCCGGCAGGAGGCCATTTGCCAGCATCGTTGAGCGCGTTACCAAAGCGCCTTTATCGACAACCGCTTCAGCCGGCTCCGGAGAAGTAAACGCAGGTTGCTGCGCGGTATATTCCACTATTTCCACTCTGGTAACACCGGGAATCTCTGAGAACAGCTGCGTAATCCTGGCATGATTCTCTGCCGGCAGCTTGTCGGCTGGCAGCGTAATATTCCCATTCCGCACGGTTAATACAGGAAGATCGATCCCGAACTGAAGTTTCAGAATGGCTGCAGCATAACCTGCAATATATGAATCATCAGGTGTCGCAGCACTTACGGGAAATGTATAAAACACCACAATTATGATGAGCGACAAGAATCTCAGGATAGCTCCACTCACAACAACTCCATTTAAACAGAAAGAAATTTTTTGATCTCGATTTCAGTCGTTTCCAACGCTCTCTCCGATTCTGCACAAAGGCTTAAGTTCACAATAAGTACAGGTTTGCGGGTATTGTTTAGGGCTCACCCCGGCTTCTCCAGCCATGAAATCCTGTGCCAGCTTCTCCATTACCTGATGCCAATCAGTCAGTACCGCATCCCAGCTTGCTGCTTCCTGAGTCTGTTTCAGTTTTTCAAAGGATTGCACGCCCGGGATGGCAGTTTCCGCACGCGTCACACCCGCAAACTGCACATTCCCCGCTCTGATTTGCGCAAATGCAATCCCGGCCAGCTCGTCAGCAAACGCCAGACTGTACAGTGGCAACTGTGGTTCATCGGGACGATCACCAAACCATGCGCTTGTTTTGACTTCGCCGGTTTTGTAGTCAATCAGCAATTCACCTCCTTCTGCCAGCGTATCAATGCGATCTATCCTCAAATAAATACGCAAACCGTTCAGCTCCAGCTCCATTTTCTGCTCCCGGCCTGATACGCGGAACGGGGTACGTTGTTTTTCTATTTCCAGCCATGCCAATACCAGCGCCAGCAACCGTTCACTTTCCAGTGCCTGCAAACGAGGGCCGAAAGTATGCGGGTAGCGCGGGGCGATTTCACGTATCGCTTCGCTCACCTTGCTGGCGACCAGTACGTGCAACTCATCAGAGGATAAATCTGCCAATACCGCCGATGAATCCAGCTCAGCCCAGATCGTTTCCATAACCCGGTGCAGCAACGAGCCACGCACTCGCGCATCCAAACCAGTCTGGATACGGCCCAACGGACGCGCACCCAGTCGTAGCTCGGCAAATGCCAGAAACGGGCAGGCGGCCTGCAGTTTGAACATCCGGCTGCCACCCGGAATCACCATCCCGGTAAAAGCAGGCGCAGCATCCTCTATCACCGTCACATGCTGCCTGTTGTGATAGAGGCGCTCTCGCCAGCGAGGCAATGATTCGCCCACCCATTCTGCCTTGTCCAAGGCTGGAAAATCTTTGATCAGCGGACTGGCATCCAGTATTTCATCACCGTTGCGCTGCGGGTAACTGATGACAACATCCGCCGCGCTAGCAGCAATTCGCTGCAACAGCGTCGCAGCTATGTGCAATTCACGTCTGGCGCTGGAGTGCGGTGCATCCGCCTTGCGCTGCAGAATCAGGGGAAGAAACGGATTGGGCCGGGGTGGTGCGGGAAATACGCCGTCATGCAGCCCCGTGATCCAGAGATGATCGAACTGCAGCCCGCTGACTTCAAACAGCCCCAACACCTGCACAGGCGCTTCTACCGATTCCGGCTGGAAAATCGTACCGGCAACCATGCGCCTGAGTTGCTGCAGCGCTTCACCCAAACTGATCGGCCGGGCCACCCAATCCAGGGTGGCAAATTCTCTCAGCACGCCCTGCCATGTCTGGACAACCTGATATTCCTCACTGGACAATCCTCGCTCACCCGGCCAACCGATGGCTTTCAGCCACTGCCCGAATCGCTGCGCCCACTCTCCCGGGCCAGCTGATACAGGTAACATTTGCATCTGCTTCATAAAACTGCCCAGACATTCAGCCAGCAATGGACACGAATAGGACTGGCCGCTGCGAGCAGCATTCGTCAGCAGTTTTTGCAATGCCAGATTCCATTCACCTGCTTCACGCAGGCGGGCATCCAGCAAGGCACGCGCATTCATTTCCTGATCTCCCCCGGCGATGAAGGAAGAACGCAGCACGCGACTGACGCACGGCAGCTCAATAATCATTTTCGACAAATCAAGAACATCCAGCGCCAGGCTGACAGGCGGGTATCGGTTAAGGGGCTTACCCAGAGACAAATTGTAAGGACGCATACGATCATGCTGATCTGGCTGCAATGCCTGCGGAATCAATACTTCATCCAGTGTCTGGCAAACCATTTCCCGCTGTGCAGCCAATTCCGGCACAACCAGCGCAATCCTCGCCGCCGGATTTTCCTCCAGACATTGCCGTATCCAACATGCTGCCTGCCAGATCTCATCACGGCCGTCTGCACATGCCAGCTTGCCGGGTTGTTGCGGCTGACCGGATAATTGCAGCCACTGCAATGAACAACCTGCCTGTTCAAGTGCATCCAGCAAAAACAATTGCTGCGGTGTCCATTCATCAAAACCGATCAATATCAGTTCATGCGGCAATCCACGTGATAATCGCAAGTCACTTGCTCGCACACATTCCACCAGTATTTCAGGCAAGTCTGCAGCAGAAAGCCAGCCGTTTTCCTGGCATCTTGCTTCGAATAGCGTGGCCAGCTGCCAGAACAAACGGGTATCAGCATTATGGTCAAAATCCGCTGCGTTACGGGGAATACGCCATGCATGCAATATCTGCCACGCTTCCATGATGCGCGTGACGGTTTCATTAACAGCATGCAATGGCATCTCACTGGTCTGCTCTGAAAGCATCTTCTGCCAGACAAAATACTCCTGATGGGCAGTAAGCAACACTCTCCGAGCGCCTTCAGTCCGGCCGGAAATAACCGCTTCCTGCCACACTCGCAGCAGCCAGGCATCCCACGGCAGGATATCCGGAACTGGCCACGCCTCGTGCCCTTCAGCAGACTTGCTCCGGCCGAATTCCTGGTGCAATGAACGTGCAAGCCGCCGGTTTCCGGCCACAATCGTTGCACAGTGATCCAATCTTTGGATAAGATCAGAAACGTTAGTCTGTCGGGCGTTACGAAAGCAGGTTGTCATGGCCGGATTTTTCACGTTTCACAAACAATTTGATCATTCATGCTGGACGCGGGCAGAGTAATGCAATTCAATTTTTGGAACAGTTTTTTTTCAGGAGAGAAAATGAACAGTATAGGAAAAGGATTATTGATTGCACTCACAATCACCTGGTCAAGCCTGGCTTTTTCAGCACAGGGCGAAGAACAAGCTGCATCCGATAATGCTGCCTCCTCCGCTCCTGCGGAAGAAACAGCTCCAGCTGCTGCCACACCCGAAACTGCGGCCAAGGCGGATGATAATACCCTGCCCAGCGGGATCGGCTGGCAACTGATACGCCGTGTTGAAATGGGCAATTCAGGAAAATTTGTAAACATGGTGCTGATAGAAAAAGGACGGCAGGCGGATAAAACAATATACAGCTCCGCCATTCACAAGCTATGCGCCAATGAAAAGGAATTCTGCAGAGTACGTTTCTGGGTGCAGAAATACTTCATTCCTGAAAAAGCTTCCCTCACGCTGGAACAGCAAAAATCCCAGCAGGCAGATCACTTGGTCAATCGTGCGGCAGGTATTCACAGAACGCTCTGGGCCTGCACCATCGATCCAACCAGTGAATCCTGCATTCAGTAGTAATTACCTCGTTTCTGAACCCACCGGACGTATTAATTCTCCGTAGGTCAGAAACAGCTCCTCCAGAAACAATCTGGAATTAAGCGGGTGGCGTGCCAGTTGCTGTGAAGCAGCCAGGTTACGCCACATAAATCCAACCGCGACCGGATTCATTAAAGCCGCCTGCCGCTTTATGCTATCTGCCTGCTGCAGATGGTAACGCACTCTCCCGCTGATACGACTGCTCATCAGGTCATAGCACCATTTCTGTAACCAGCTGGTCACGCTGGATAAATCCTGCTTGTGCAGTTTTTCAGCCAGCCCGATCGGGTCAAATTTTTCCGGCACACATAAGCTCTGAATAAAATCGGCATGAGGCGCGGATTGCTGTTCGTCATGCTGCAACGCCAGCAATGGTGAGAAACCTGATATGGCCAAACGGAAATCAGGATCCGTAATGCCCTGCCGGACAAGCCAATCTCTTGCAAGCTTATGCTCCGGAGCTGGCATTGCGATCTGCCGGCAACGGCTGAGAACAGTCGCCGGAATCAACGATGCGCCATGCGCAACCAGAATAAACAAAACCCCCTCAGGAGGTTCTTCCAGCTTCTTCAACAATGCATTGGCAGCGGCTGTATTCATCGCCTCGGCCGGATGAATCAGCACTACTTTGTCACGCGCCTGGTGGGCACTGAGGTAAATAAAATCATCCAGTGAACGAATTTGCGCAATCGTGATCTGCTGACTTGGTTTTTTGCCTGATTTAGTCCCTGCAGCCTCTACCCTGCCTTCTTCATTCTCCTTGCCTGCTGCACCACCCGGCGCTGATAACGCTTCTGGCTCCAGCAGACGAAAGTTCGGATGCAGCCCCTGTTCAAACCAGTAACAATCCTGACATTTTCCACACGCCACACCTGCTGCATCCACTTGTCCGCACAGCACGGACTGCGTCAGGCCAAACGCAAAACCCAGTTTGCCGATTCCCTTGCGTCCTTTCAGCAACAGGGCATGATGTCGCTTCAAATTCTCCGGCTGCCTGATCTGCTGCCAGAGGACTTGCTGCCACGGAAAAATTTCAGCCACGGTCATTTTCAAAGTTATCCTGTTTTGCAAAACAATTTTTCCGCCGGATAAAAAAACTGCTCCGAATGAGCATACGGCCATTCCCGACAAACGTGCCCATATCGAAAATCCTGCAACCCGTCTGGCTGTTCATATGCTCCGATGATACAGTCGGCACTTCTTTCGGGAAACGAAAAATGTAGCATTATTCCCGTCAATTCTGAAACAAAACTCCAGCACTGACAATCGCAACAATGACAGATCAGGAAACAGCAATCAGGGAATTGCCAGATATACAGCTGCTGCCTTCATTCCGGCAGGCAACCATCTGCTTTACAGGAACCGTGTTGTTGATCGGGCTCGGCTTGTTTGTGTTTCAGATCAGTCTGCATGCGCTGATTTTCCTCACGCTGGTTTGGGCGGGTTTGCACGCACACGCGCTGGGTCATTCGTTCACCACCATTCGCAGCATGATGGATCAAGGCATCATCAAGGCATTACCGGCGATTTATATTTTCATGTTGATCGGTATGGTCATTGCCAGTTTCATGCACAGCGGCACCATTGCAAGCTTACTGTATTTTGGCCTTGATCGGCTTGATCCTGCCCTGTTTCTGGCAACCGGGTTTGTGTTGTGCAGCCTGATGTCAGTTGCAACCGGTACCTCCTGGGGCACCGCTGGCACCATCGGGGTCGTGCTCATCGGCATCGGCGATACCATGGGGATTCCCTTGCCGCTGGTAGCCGGCATGATCGTTTCCGGCGCCACGTTTGGCGACAAACTGTCACCGATTTCCGATACCACCAATCTGGCAGCCATGAGTGCCGGCACGAATCTGTACCGGCATATCGGCTCGATGCTGTACACCACCCTGCCCACATTCATGATCGTTCTGGCCATTTTCTTCGCGTGGGGTTTGCAATATGGCGATCACGCCCTGTCACAGGTGCATCTGGCCGAAATTCGCACTGCACTGGCCGGTTCCTATCGAATGGATGGAGCAATCACCCTGCTGCCTTTGCTGGTCATGCTTGGCATGAGTATGAAACGCTACAGCGCCGAAACCAGCATGACGTGCAGCATTCTGCTGGCGATGCTGATCGCTGTGGCTTATCAGGGAAAAGACAGCGTCGATGTCATCAACGCACTATGGCTGAACACACCGGGCAATACCGGCATTCCCAGTATTGATGAATTACTCGGGCGGGGCGGGCTCTACAGCATGGCCTGGACTTTGCTGTTGTCCATCATGGCACTGGCGCTGGGCGGTATTTTGCATCATGCCGGATTTCTACAGATATTGCTGAAGCGGGTGATCGCCCCGATTAACCGGGTCAGCACCCTGATTGCAGCCACCATCACCTCCGGCCTGGCCGGCAACCTGGTCATGGGAGAAGCGTATATCTCCATCATTCTCAACTGTCAGCTGTTCAAGCAAACCTATCAGGAAAAAAATCTGGATCTGGCCGTATTATCGCGCTCTGTCGAGGAAGGCTCCACATTGACCACGGGCCTGATCCCGTGGACGACAGCAGGTGTTTTTTATGCTGCAACACTGGGCGTACCGACGCTGGATTACGCCGCGTACGCTTTGCTCAATGTGCTGAACCCCCTGATTTCCATCATCATGGCTATGCTGGGAATCGGCTTGCTGCGCTCCGGACATTCCGCGAGGATTTGAATATGAACGAGAAACAGATAGATCAAAAATATGGATGATTACAATGACATACACACTGCACAGATCGCAATGGAGCGGTAACGCATCGGCGTTTCAGCGCTAGGCAATCTGTCGCCCACTGTCTACAAACGAAAAATGGCGGCGCAAAAACCTATTAAAGTGTCTGAAATTACTTGACCACCGCACTATGACAGCTCCTACCCAAATTGATACGACCAGCTTACTCACCATATTGGGCGTTATCGCCGCAGTATGGGCGCTAATATCTCCTACTAATAGGCTTCGACTTCGCTTCTGCATGACTTGGGGGGATTGGGTTATCGGCGGCATAGCTTTTCTCCTCATCCACTATTTGGTGTTTGCTCCCGCCTTGAAAAGTCTAGGGCTGTATACTACAGCCTGGGGCCGTGGAAATGGGGGCTCGATAGTTCGAGCGCAGTTTACCTGTTGCTGCTCTCTGTTGCCTTCTACTTCTTTTGGCGCACAAGATTTCCTATACTTTCCCGAGGAAGAGTCCACATCTTTCGTGAGTTAATTGAGAACTTGCATCTCACCAAGCGCTACGACGAGTTGGTACTGCTAGTTGAACCTCAATTACCCAAACTTATTTCTTTGACCAAGCAGCAGTCTTTGCTTGTGCGCTGGATTGATCGTCTAGACAAACGCAAAATTGACATAGCTGCACTGTTGCGCGGAGATGAACCTAAAGCATTACCGGCTTGGCGAAAGCGCTGGAATTCCTTGCTTCAACATCTGAAATCCTGGAGCTTAGCTCGTGACGAGGTCGGCACGCAAGCCCACGAGATTCTCTTGAATCTAGTCACTTCCCCGGAGCTGACCATCCACTTGGCGATAGCTCACCCACATTTTTGCCTCAAGCTCCTTGAATCCGACGAAGCAATGCGTTCTGACTTCATTGGGCGCTACATAGATGCATTGCTCGATGCATCTGGAAGCCGTCTCTACGTAGAGTTGAAAAACAACCAGAACCTGAGTGTTGGAAATCGACTATCCCTTCCGGAGAATAACCGGTTGCTCCGATTCTTCTTTGCCGACGCAGCTGCTGCGTTGAATAATGGCCTGGATAAAGCCATCGGTGAGGCAGTATGCCGACGGCTGGATGAAGATATTAAGCTGGTCGAGAAGCTCAATGGATCGTTAGGTTCATACTCCGATGCAGGTAGATTCCGCTGCCCAATCAATTCGGGAATAACACTCTTCGAAATCATGGTCCACGAGGGTATTCATCAAGGCCTGCAAGACCATATGTGGCTACACTATTTTGGGTACTTTGCGAAAAAGATCCTCAAGCAAATGTCTGGGCTACCTGACGAAGAAACCTATCAGGAGTGGCCGACGCCTTTTCACTATCTTCTCTACCGCTTGGTCAGCGTTGTCACAGATTGGGCTGAACAGTGTGCGTGGATTAATGACTCTGATATCCCCGAGGCTACCCGTATTGCCGATGGTTTTGATCGGCACTATATTTCCAAGGAAGCCACTAAGGTGCTCGGCTCTATGCTAGAAGACATCATCCCAAGCGAGAAACTCTCTAAATCATCCAAGACCTCTCTGCTGGAAATTGCCATTCGCAGCCATATCAAGCTTCAGAGTGATCGCGATCTGGCAAATGTTTCATCGTCATTCATGACTGCCGTGATCTTGGGGACGACCATTCCGACAAAGCGCTCCTATCGAGAGGAACTGCGGAATGTATTTGGAGAAATTGACCTCGAAATGAGGCACAAGGCATCGACATTTGAACAAGCTCTGGATAGATCCTTGCATGGTATCCAAAACGACTAAAGCCGAATGAGTCAGCATAAGCCTTTCATTGGGTGAGCATCACAGCAAACGTGAGGCCTACGACCACTATCTACCGAAAGCGCTATATCCATTCAATTCCATCAATTTTCACAATCTTGCGCCCGCCTGCCACGAGTGCAATAGTACCTATAAGCTCAGCAAGGATCCTACCCGCAACCCGGCTGGGCGGCGCAAGGCCTTCTACCCATTCGCAACTGCGGCCCACACCATCGATATTCAGGTAGTCTTGCAGCATTCCAACATCGAACATCTGAAACCTGTGAACGTACAGTTACAATTCGGCCCCGCTGCCATCACCGAGGAAATCGAAACCTGGAAGGACGTATACAGCATTGATGAGCGCTACAAAGCCAAAATCTGCGCTGAGAACGATGGAAAATACTGGTTGACACAGGTACTGGATGAGTGGAAAGAAGATGGTCGGGATCCTGCAGACTTCATGACCACGCTAGCGCGACAGGTGCAGAAGAACCCGTACGCTGAATGTAACTTCCTCAAAAAGCCGTTTCTCGATGCTTGCCGGAAAATCGGTGTTCTTTGAAAATTTTCGCAACTGCAACAGCAGTACTCGTAAGCTCATGGATCAGCTTGATCTGACCAAAAGTTCTCCACTACTTCCGCCACAGCTGTTTTGACAGCTTCCAGTGGCTGGCTGCCATCCACCACCCGAATCCTTTGCGGAAATTGTCTGGCACGTTGCAGGTAAGCTTGTCGTACATGTTCAAAAAATAGATCCGTTTCTTTTTCAAAACGATCGGTCGCTCTGGTGGATTGCACCCGTTCACGGCCCAGTACCACCGGCACATCGAAATACACGGTCAGGTCAGGCGAGAACGCTTCCTGCACCCACTGTTCCAGCGCCTCCAGTTTTTCCAGTGCGATCCCTCTGCCCCCGCCCTGATAGGCAAAACTGGCATCGGTAAAACGATCTGAAATTACCCAGGCGCCGCGCTCCAGCGCGGGTAGTATGACTTTATCCAGATGTTCCCGTCGTGCAGCAAACATCAATAAGGCTTCAGTCTCGGGATGCATGGCCTGACGATGATCCAGCAGCAGCAACCGCAGCGCCTCGCCCAATGCGGTACCACCAGGCTCGCGTGTCACGACCACCTCCAACCCTTTGTCCTGCAGAAAATGCTCCAGCCAGGCCAGATGCGTGCTTTTTCCTGCGCCATCGATGCCTTCAAAGGTAATAAATTTTCCGTACTGCAAGGTAATCATTTGATTAAAATCATCTCTTCTTCTTTGAAGCAACGCTCAAATCACTGCTCTATTAATCCGTCACATCCATGCTTATCGATACCGCAGGCCACCTGACTCTGGCCAGATACATCCCCTCGCCCAATTGCGACGAACGACCGGATCGGAGTGACATCCGCCTGCTGGTTATCCATGCCATCAGCCTGCCGCCGGAAGAATTTGGGGGCGATAGTGTCATCGAGCTTTTCACCAACCAGCTCGATCCACAGGCACATCCGTATTATCAGGGATTACAGGATTTGAAAGTGTCCAGTCATTTTTTCATTCGCCGCGATGGGGAAATCATCCAGTTTGTCCCCTGCACCTTGCGCGCCTGGCACGCCGGCATATCCAGCTGGCAGGGCCGTTCACACTGTAATGATTTTTCGATCGGCGTCGAACTGGAAGGCAGCGATAATCAACCGTTTGAACCTGTTCAATATACCCGGCTGGTCAAACTTACACGGGCTATACAGGCAGCTTATCCAGTCGATAATATCGTCGGCCATGCCGACATTGCTCCACACAGAAAAACCGATCCCGGCCCCTATTTCGACTGGCAAAGTTACTACCAGGCACTTGAACCTGGAAACCTCGGTTGACTGTTAATCCTGTCGCATCATATGCTGATCAACCGCTATTCTCCAATAGATCTCAACATATAACAGATTTTATGCGACACAAAACAGCAACGCGCTCGGCCAGACTGCACAGAAAGCGCACGCGCAATTATCGACCGGGTGCCTCTCCAGGCTCACTGGAACTTGCCAAAGGCGAAAAAACCACCGATATACTGCCGGCGAAGTTATCTCTGTTGCGTTACCGCAAAGAAGGCCCGGTTGAGGAACGGCATGATCTGGCGATCACAGATTGCAAGCCTCCTGAAGCTGACGCCACTGATATTACCTGGCTGCACCTGCGAGGTCAGCCAACGCCGGAACAACTGGGAATACTTGGCCAGGCCTTCGGTCTACACCCGCTTGCACTTGAAGATGTATTGCATCAGGAGGCGAGAGCAAAGATTGAAGCCTATGACAATCACCAGTTCATTGTATTCAATCACGTACACCGGACGGATGAAAATACGCTGGTTATCAACCAGATCAGCTTTTTTTCCGGTAAAAACTACCTGATCAGCATCAGCGAAAACCGGAATGATACGTTCGAATCTGTACGCCAGCGGATTCGTGGCGTGAGCAAGCTCTGTACGCACGGGGCAGATTATCTCCTGTATGCGCTGCTTGATGTCATTGTAGACAGCGGATTTCCTCTGCTTGAAGAACTGGGTGACGAACTGGAATCACTGGAAGACGAAATCCTGAATGATCCCAATCGTGAAGCACGCAACAGCATTCATTATGCCAAACGTAAATTGGTGCTGATGCGTCGCACCTGGTGGCCGCAACGCGAGATTATTGCCGAGCTCATGCGCGACGACGGGCGATTTCTCTCTGAAACCACACGCCTTTATATGCGTGACTGCTACGACCATTGCGTCATTATCATCGACTTTGTGGAAACTTATCGCGAAATGGCCTATAGCCTGCTTGATACCTATCTGTCCGCAGTGAGTCAGCGCATGAATGACATCATGAAAGCACTCACCATCGCCGCAACCATTTTTCTTCCGCTGATGTTCATCACCGGGTTGTACGGAATGAATTTTGATACCTCCAGTCCCTGGAACATGCCGGAACTTCACTGGCCCTTCGGTTACCTCTATGTACTCAGTATCATGGTGGTTGTCGTCATCGGCATGCTGATCTACTTTCGCCATAAACGCTGGCTATAGAAAAGTACATTGCTGCCATTGCTGCCCCCAAACAAATCCGGAAGCGGTGAAGGAACCTCTGATCAATCAGAAGAGAATGATAAAATCCGGAGATATTTTCGGTAAACAGGTGGATAAATCACAAAATGATCGGCATTCTGATCATCACTCATGAGCAGCTGGGGGCCAGTCTGATCAATTGCATCATACACATTCTGGACGAGTGTCCTCCATTGCTGCTGAATCACGCTGTTTCTCCTGCTGCAGATCCGGAGATCGAGATCATTCAATTGCAGGCAATGCTCCGGCAGCTGGATCAGGGGGATGGTGTTCTGATTCTGACGGATATTCTAGGCGCCACACCTGCCAATATTGCCTGCGAACTGATCCAGGATGGACGCGTTGAGTGCCTGGCCGGATTAAATCTGCCCATGTTGTTACGCGCCGTACAACATCGACATCTTCCGCTGCCCCAGCTGATTGATAAAGTTCTGACCGGTGGCCGGGAAAGCATTCTTCAAATAGCGCAGGAAGCGGACGATGCCAACTGAAACGTTAACAATCCTCAATAAACTGGGTTTGCATGCGCGCGCGTCAGCCAAACTGACGCAGCTGGCAGAAAAATTTGAGAGTGAGGTCTGGCTGACACGCAACGGGCGCCGGGTTAACGCCAAAAGCATCATGGGTGTTATGACCCTTGCTGCCAGCAAGGGTACTGTAGTCGAACTGGAAACCATCGGCTCGGATGAAATTCAAGCGATGGAGGCCCTAAAAGCACTGATTAATGACTACTTCGAGGAAGATGAATGAGTTTCATCCTGCACGGTGTCGGTGTATCCAACGGCATTGCGATCGGACGCGCTCATCTGGCTTCGTCGGCTGCATTGAACATTCCTCACTACCAGCTGCCAAAAAATCAGATTGATACCGAAGTGACACGGTTGTGCAGCGCATTCTCCACGGTACGGCTGGAACTGGAAACACTCAAAAATTCTATTCTACCGGGAACCGGACCCGCTGAATTCAACGCCTTCCTGGAGCTGTACCAGATGATTCTGGACGATCCGATATTTTCCCAGGCCACACAGAGCATTGTAAAGCAAGCGCAATGCAATGCTGAATGGGCAATTGCACAGCAAACGGAGGTACTGATTGCGCGCTTCGAAGAAATAGAGGATCCCTATCTGCGCGAACGCAAAACCGATGTTGCTCAGATAGCCGAACGTGTTCTGAAAGTGTTACTCGGCCATCCGGGGCATACTCCGCCCCCGGTGAAACACGATGGTTTTGGTATTCTGGTAGCGCACGACCTGAGTCCAGCGGATGTCATGCAGTACAAGCAGCACCAGTTCTCTGCCTTTCTGACAGACATGGGCGGGCCAACCTCGCATACCGCCATCGTAGCGCGCAGCCTTAACATTCCTTCGATTGTAGCCATGCAGCATGCCCAGCAGCTGATCTACGAGAATGACAATCTGATTGTAGATGGCAACCAGGGCATCGTCATCATCAATCCGGATAAATATATCCTCGCCGAATATCGCCTGAAGCAAAACCAGCTCGAACTGGAAAAACGCAAACTCTGGCGTCTCCGCTCTGTAGCAGCGGTTACACGAGATGGTACACCGGTGGATCTGCACGCCAACATTGAGCTGCCGCAGGAAGTTGAACGGGCGAAAGAATACAGTGCAATCGGAATTGGCCTGTTTCGCAGCGAATTCCTGTTTTTGAACCGGGATGATCTGCCGGATGAAGAAGAGCAGTTTGAGGCTTATTCCACGGTTATCGGGGGCATGAACGGCTTGCCCGTCGTTATCCGCACTTTTGATCTCGGCGCGGACAAGAATCTCAGAAGCGCTTATCGCATGGCACCTAATCCGGCACTTGGATTGCGCGCAATCCGGATGAGCCTGGCCGAACCGGGCATGTTTCTGGTACAGCTGCGCGCCATTCTGCGCGCTTCAATCCTCGGTCACACTCAAATTCTGATCCCGATGCTCTCCAGCAGCCGGGAAGTCGATCAGACACTGCAAATGATCGAATTTGCCAAGCAAAGCCTGCGGGATGAAAACATGCCTTTCGATGAAACCATCAAGATTGGTTGCATGGTGGAAGTTCCGGCAACTGCACTCAGCCTGGAGCTGTTCATGCGCAAACTGGATTTTTTATCCATTGGCACAAACGATCTCATTCAGTACACGCTCGCAATCGACCGCACCGATGAAACCGTTGCACATCTGTTTGATCCGCTGCATCCGGCCATTCTCCGGCTATTATCCCAAATCATCCAGAGCGCTGCTAAAGCCGGTATGCCAGTTTCCATCTGTGGAGAAATGGCGGGGGATTCAAAATATACTCGCCTGCTACTCGGGATGGGATTACGGCAATTTTCCATGTACCCAACACAGCTGCTGACCGTGAAACGGGAAGTACTGGATAGCCATCTGCCTGACATTACCCGCTTGACACAAAAGATACTCAAGGCGGACGAGCCGGACAAAATTCATGACCTGCTGCAGAAACTCAATAGCTAAGAAACCTATGATTAAATCCCCTATGAGCCGCACTGCAGAGGACCCGCAAGGAATATTGAATTTTCAGTAACACAATTGGATACAATGAGCATTCATTTTTCACATCTACAGTTGGTTTTATTATTTTCAGATGTCTATGCAAGATTCTGATTCAATCGGCATCGTCTCGGCACGACGCGTGCATTTTGACACGCCACTCAGCCTGAAAAGCGGTGCCGTACTGGATAACTACGAACTTATCTACGAAACTTACGGAGAACTGAATCCGGAGCGATCCAATGCGATTCTGGTCTGTCACGCACTATCCGGTAATCATCATGTGGCCGGTGTTTACGCAGACAATCCCAGAAATACCGGCTGGTGGAACAACATGATCGGTCCGGGAAAACCGATTGATACCCGGAAATTCTTCGTTATTGGCGTTAACAATCTGGGTGGCTGTCATGGTTCCACCGGGCCGATCAGCATCAATGACAGAACCGGGAAGCGCTATGGCCCGGATTTTCCGCTGGTTACGACGGCTGACTGGGCAAAAACCTATGTACGTTTTGCTGACCAGTTCGGTATCGATTGTTTCGCTGCTATCATCGGCGGCAGCCTGGGAGGGATGTCAGCCATGCAGCTGGCGCTGGATGCTCCGGAAAGAGTGCGTCATGTCGCAGTCATTGCTGCCTCCGCCAGATTGACGGCACAGAACATCGCTTTCAATGATGTCGCACGCCAGGCAATTCTGACCGATCCCGACTTTCATGGCGGAGACTATTATTCCCGTGGCACTCACCCGCGCAGGGGGCTGCGCCTGGCGCGCATGCTGGGTCATATCACCTATTTATCGGATGACTCCATGGCCACCAAATTCGGCCGTGAACTGCGCAATGGCTCACTTGCATTCAATTATGATGTCGAGTTCCAGATCGAGTCTTACCTGCATTACCAGGGGGATAAATTTGCCGATCTGTTCGATGCCAACACCTACCTGTTGATGACGAAAGCACTGGATTATTTTGATCCGGCCCAGGATTATGATGGCAACCTGAGCGCAGCATTTGCGCGTGCACAAGCAGATTTCCTGGTGCTCTCGTTCACCTCCGATTGGCGGTTTTCTCCGGAACGCTCACGCGAGATCGTCAAGGCACTGCTCGACAATAAACTGAACGTCAGCTATGCGGAAATACCTTCCACATACGGGCACGACTCCTTTCTCATGCAGGATGACTATTACCACCAGCTGGTACGCGCCTACATGGATAACATCTCTATTTAGCAGAACCGGTCAACGGTTTTTTATTTGGACATGACGACAACTGAAATCAGCAGATCGGTTCTGACATTACGGCCGGATTTCGCCATGATCGCCACCTGGATCAAACCAGGATCCAGCATACTTGACCTGGGTTGCGGCGACGGGACGTTATTGCACTACCTCGGCAACAAGCTCAACGTACGGGGTTACGGCGTGGAAATCAGCGCCCACAACATCCAGGCGTGCATGCAGAAGGGAATCAATGTCATACACAACGATCTTGAATCCGGCCTGTCTGGATTCGAGGATGCATCGTTCGATTATGTCATCCTGTCGCAGACATTGCAGGCGATGAAGAATACTGAAAATATCATTCAGGAAATATTACGTGTCGGCAAGGAAGGCATCGTATCCTTTCCCAATTTCGGATACTGGAAAAACCGCCTGCAGGTTATGGCCGGACACATGCCGGTCTCATCCAATCTGCCCTATCAATGGTACGACACCCCCAATATCCATCTGTGTACCTTGCACGATTTTGAGCAATTATGTCAGCAGCACAAGGTGAACATACTGGAAAGACAGGTGATGAATCACGATAACAAGGTCACTTTCCTGCCTAACCTGTTTGGTGTCCTCGCGTTTTATCGCTTTGGCCGCGCACCGCATTCCTGATACCGGCACGATTGCCATCCATATACCTACTGCACTTAGGAGCCTCTGCAAAGCGATCTGCATCGCCATTTCTGCGTTAAAAATCTTCAAAATGTCCATTGGGCCAGTCTTACGGCTGTTCACTGCGTTTTGCCTGCATCAATCGACTTTTGTCTTGAACGGACTGCCTCGCTCACGTTTTTCAGAGGCTCCTTATCTCATTGAGTCGTCCTACAATAACCAACATCGCAATGTAACGGAGCCAATCTGGAAATCCCTGCTGGCTTTTCAGCCAATTCCGATTACAATATCCATTCCAGAGAATGATCAGTCTACTTTTATGGAGAACCCAGTCATGATCAAAAACATTATTGGCCGTCTGATTAAAAGGAACACCACTGCTCCGGCAATCCCGCAAACGAGCAATGCGCTCTTCATCCCGGCAAGACGCCGGTTTTTGTGCACCTGTGGATGCGGAATGTTCTATGTTACCGCGGCTGGTGCAGGACTGCTGGCTGCAGCTACACGCGCTGAAGCTGCCGCGGGAGGGGCTCTCATCCGTGTCGGGCATTTACCGGCAGGCTGTGTTTCCCATCTGTTACTGGCAAAAGTAAGAGGCATGTTCGGTAAGGCGGGATTGAATGTCGTGCTAACACAATTCAACAGCCCTGCTGATTCTATGCAGACGCTGGTCTCCAACAATCTCGAACTGATCCACAGCCCGTGGACCATGACTGCAGCTGCCTACACTGCTGGCACCACTGATCTGCGTATCATCGGCGGCTCGGGCCAGGCCGGGATCGAACTGGTTGCACGCAACGGCTCCGTCAAATCAGTGGCAGAATTTATCGATGCTGCCGGCAAAGGGCTGCGTGTGGGCACCTTACGGCTGGATACGCTGGAACTGGTTGGATACGGCACGATGTCACAGCATGGCAAATCCTATGATGACTACCGCATGACCTTCTTTCCGAGCATGATAGGCATGGGAGAAGCCATCGCCAACAAGGCACTGGATGTCTGCACACTGGCACAGCCTTACGCCGAGCATGTTGTTGCTGAACAGGGCGCGGTTTATCTGACGGATTCAAACTCAGTCTGGGGACCCGAAGCGGCCGACTGTGTCATCAGCACTAAAATCCATACCATCGACCGGCAGCGTGACGTACTGAAAACTTACCTCAAGGTGCTGCAGGAATCCGCCCGTGCCTTCAGCGAAGATTACGAAGCAGTATTGAATGATTTACAACCTGTCTATGGCGTACCGCGACCGATTTTATCGGTTGCACTCAAGCGCCAGTTCCCCAACCCGGTCATCAGCCAGGCAGGTATTGGCGGACTGCGCCAAGGTGCAAAATATCTGGCTGAATTGGGTTACCTCAAGCCAGATATCATCGATGCTGTTCTGGATCTGAAATACCAGCCAGCCTGATATGCAGCCTCATTCCATAAACAGTCCCGGTCATCAGGTCACATGGATCAGCCGATTCGTCCGGCTGATCCTCCAATCAAGCTTGCTTTGGTTCTGCCTGGCCTGGCTGTTGATCATCCTGCTCTGGGAGTTTGGTTCTTATATGGAGTGGCTGAACCCGCAAATCCTGCCGCCTCCGAGCGAAACCATTCCGTATGCCTTATCCGGCAACATCAGCATCGGCTTCGGTCAGCAGAAAACCGGATTGTTCGAAGCTACTGCCATCACCCTGACGCGCGTTGGCACCGGCATGCTGGCTGGACTCCTGGTCTCATCCTGTCTGGCTATCATGGTCATCGAACTGCCACTCCTGCGGCGGCTGATTTTGCCGATTGTCCAGTCACTTGCCCCGATTGCTCCGGTTGCCTGGATTCCTTTCACCATTGCCGTCATCGGTATTGGCAGTCAGGCGGCAGTGTTTATCGTATTCATGGCGGTACTCGGAACAATGTCTCTATCGCTGATCGCTGCACTGGACGGCATTCCGGCTGAATATCTGAAAATTGCCCGCAACCTGGGTACTTCGCGCATGAGAATGTGGTGGTATGTGCGACTGCCTGCCATCACGCCCGGTGCCATGACGGCCATTCGCATGTCCTTTTTCGGTGCCTGGATGGCCGTGCTGGCGGGAGAAATGGCCGGCATCAACTCCGGCCTCGGCTACATGATCATCATGGCGCAACAGATGTATAACATGAAGCTGGTCATGATCGGCATCCTTGCTATCGGCTTCATCGGCTTCATCATCGATCGTCTGTTACTGCTGGCCAACGCCAAACTGCTGCAATGGATAGAGTAAATGCTATGAACAATGTAGTCACGCATTCAACCGGTGCCCGGCTGGAATTCAGCAACGTCCGCAAATCCTTTGGCAACACTGTTTCTGTCGAAGCAGATAATCTGATCATAGAACCGGGTAGCCTGACCGTACTGCTCGGCCGCAGCGGGTGCGGGAAAACCACTCTGCTCAATCTGGCTGCAGGATTGGACTTCCCGGATCAGGGCAGTGTCAGCTACGATAACCAGGTACTACAGGGCCCTGCCCCTGCAACTGCCCTGATTTTTCAGACCCACAATCTGTTCCCATGGATGACAGCAGAAGAAAACGTCGCTTTCCCCCTGCGCAATCAGGGAATGGCAAAAGCCGACGCCCGGGAACACGCACGGCAGTATCTCAAACAAGTCGGCCTGGAATCCTTTTCCGACCACAAACCCTCGCAACTTTCCGGCGGCATGCGCCAGCGTATCGCCCTGGCAAGAACCATCGCCACAAAACCGCGATTGCTGCTGCTGGATGAGCCCTTCTCTGCACTGGACATGCAAACCCGCCGGATGATGCAGCGCTACCTGCTGCGTGTCTGGAACGATTCTGCCGCCACCATCCTGATGATCACCCATGATCTGCACGAAGCACTCATGCTGGCAGATCGCATCGCCCTCATGGCCTCCTCCCCCCGGGGACACATTGCTGAAATCATGGATATTGAGCTCACTCGCCCCCGTAACCCGGAAGACCCGGCATTCCGCACCATCCAGCGGCAACTCGACCGGTTTCTGGAACACGAAACCCTCCTGGCAGAACACGACCCCAGCCTCGAATCAACTGATCAGAAAAACAATCCGGAAGCAACACGGAAACAACAATAAAACACTGGAGCGCCAACTACTACCTCCTTCCCGGCAAAGCGGAACAAGCAATACCAGCCAGAGCATTTCTGATGTATTTGTTTACATATACGAACGGCATAATATGTCTTTCCTTACCCGAACCATGAAGCCACCCTTTTATTTCCGGAGATCGACGGACACTTGCTGGTGTTTTTGTACTCGCACAAAGTTTCATCACACTGCCAGTCGGCATGCAAGGCATACCCCCCTATCTCCTTCACGGCACTTATCAGCTGGAACGCTGAAATCTTTTCACTGGGACAACACCTGGCGCTGCCTTTTCCATCATGTGTTCACTCGCCGGTGAAAGCAGCAACGTAACCGACATACCATGAGTCTGAGAATCGCAGTTGATGGCTTATCTGCAACGCCTGCATTCTTTCGATTAGCCTGACTTTTCACCTCTTTTTCAGCCGATTGCCATGCTGCAGCAATTGATAAGGTGAGTACCATTTTCGTATTTTTCCGGTAAAACGGTACCCGCCATGCTATTCAAATCTCATCTCAGATCAATTCTGAACATTGCACCGCAATCGGGAAACGAGACCGAACCAAATGCTGTTCCTATTCACTCCGGTAAAACAATATTCGGTAACGAATCCCCATATACAAATACCCCCTCCAGGCAGGGAAAATACGATGCTTCTTTTGATGACACTCACGCCTCACGGCTAGAAGCTGAAAATACCGCAATTCACGAAGCCAGAGGCCGGATTGAAACCGAAGCACGCGCACACGTCACGGCAGAGGCACGTGCCCGGGTAGAAGCTAATGCCAGGCTGGCAGATACTGAAAAAGGCATGAGGGAAATATCCATTGAATTTATTGCATCTGATGATGCAATAAATTCAATGGATCCAGATACACCCGATACTCCATCTCAATCAGGCATACCTAACAATCCAACAGAATCCGATACAATAAAACTACCATCAGAAACTCACGGGAATACGCAGAATTCAGCCTGTAATCTTGCTGAGCCAGGCTGATAACAATATTAAAACAAGAGAAAATGACATGCTGAAAGCCTTATATACAAGTGTACTGCCTCTGGTACTGGCAACCACCAGTGTTCCCGGGTTCACCATGCACATGCAGGAAAAAACTGTCACACTCCAGGATCAAAAACAGCTCGGTGTTACAATCTACAATGAAAACCTGGCATTAATCAGAGATCTGCGACAGGTTCCCCTGAAAAAGGGTATTAACCGACTGGTTTGGCGTGAAGTTTCAGCACAGATACGCCCACAAACAGCGCTGCTGCACACACCCGGCCAACCTGCCGGATCCCAGTTACTGGAACAGAATTTTGACTTTGATCTGCTTACCCCGGAAAAACTGCTGGAAAGCTATCTCGGGCGTACCGTTAACATCATTTACACCAATCCCGTAACCGGGAAAGAAACAACAGAAGCCGCCACCGTACTCTCCACGCGCGGGGGGGTTGTACTGAAATTCGCAGATCGAATCGAAACCGGCACCACGGGACGCATCACCTTCCCGGATATCCCCGATCATCTGCATGATCGGCCTACCTTGTCACTGGTACTGGAAAGCGCTTCCCAGAGCGACCGTGAACTTGAACTATCTTATCTGACCTCCGGGCTTTCCTGGCAGGCTGACTACGTGGCTGAACTCAATACCAATGATGATCGGATTGACCTCAGTGGACTGATTACGCTGGCCAACCACAGTGGCATTACGTATCCGAATGCTCATCTGCAGCTGGTGGCCGGGAATATCAATCAGATTTCCTCTGAGCAGCCCCAGACCAGAAAAATGATGGCCATGGTGGCAGATGCTGCCGAATATCAGAAAAGCAAGGAAGAACCTCTGTTTGAATATCATCTTTACACCATGCCTGCCACCACCACACTGGCAGAAAATCAGACAAAACAGGTTATATTGATGTCAGCTGCAGATATTCCGGTCAGCAGGGAATTTTTACTGCGTGGCATTGAAGCCCACTACCTCAGCAGATATACCAACAGCGATAACAAACTACGACCAGATGTCTTTATCCAGTTTGAAAACAAGGGAAAAGGGCTGGACAAGCCGCTACCTGGAGGAATCGTACGCGCTTATATAAAAGACTCTCAAGACAACACGCAATTTCTGGGTGAAGATCATATTGACCACATAGCGAAGAATGATCCCGTTCGGGTAAAGCTGGGTAAAGCTTTTGATATCACCGCCACGAGAATCCAGACAGATTTTCAGCAATTGGATACACCCTCCCAACGCTTTACTGAAACAGCCCACAAGATTGAAATCCACAATACACGCCAGGAAGCAGTCACGATTCGGGTGCAGGAGCCCATCCCCGGTGACTGGATCATAATTTCGGAATCCTTTCCTCACACCAGGCCAGCCGCTAATCTGGCCGAATGGAAAATCACCATTCCCGTCAAGGAAAAAATTGTGTTGAGTTACCGGGTCCGGATCAAGCATTAGAAACTTTCGGAAACCGATGTTTCGGGTAAGGCAGCGTTCGCAGCACCACTGCCTTGTCTGTTCTTTCGTTGCTGCGCTTCTGTGCACCTTCTTCCATTCTCATACAGCCTTGCATGACTGATGTATCCATGAAATGGAAATGTCTGAAAGTGTTCTCCTGGGAATTGCCGTTAATCGCTTGTCAGCTTCTGGAAACCGCAATGGAAGTAGTAAGCTTGCTACTGATAACCCTGCTGCGCCTTGCCAGATGACGCAGACGCATACTCAGGCGCGTCCAACTGCAGTTTCCAGGTTCATTTTTCCTGATTTTTGAATTTCAGCAGAAAATTTCTAGCCAGGTTAATTTGCTCTGCATCCATCAGCATGGGTGCATGCCCGATACCTGCCAGCTCAACAACCTTTACATTGATCTGGTGCAGTTGCATTTCACTGGCTATTTCAGGTGTCAAGACTTCCGATTTCTCTCCTCGGAGCACTAGTACCGGAAGATCAATCTTATTCCAGTAAGTCCACAAATCGATATCTTTCAGGTTTGATGAGCGAAAACCGGACGAAATGGCAGGATCATACCGATAACCAATCGTACCATCCTTATATTCATGCGCACTGTACAGCGCCATATGATGCCACTGCGCGTCTGTAAGCACGTTATAAGGTAACGCTGTGCTACGCATGTGTATTTCCAGCTCAGCCAGGTTCCGAAAGCGGGGATCTTTCCCAACAGTCATGGAAAATACAGACAAAATACTGGATGGAACCAATGGACCAATATCGCTCATTACCAGTGCTCTGAACCGACAAGCGGCAGGCAATCGTTGGCGGGCAGCCAGTAACATGCCGACCAATCCTCCCATCGACACGCCCACCCAGTAAAGATGGAAACGGCTATAGTTATTTTGCTGATAAATGTGTTTGAGTACACATTCCATATCCAACAAATAAGTCATCGCAGAATTATAGCCATCTGCATTTTCCAGCCAGTCACTGCGACCACGGCCCGCCAGATCGATACAAATCACTCTGAAATCCTGTTCCAGGGCCATCGCAAGAAAATCAAAATCCCTACAGTTGCGTGTCAAACCGTGTACGCACACCACTACATGGTGATTTTCCGGATCTCCCCAGTCCGTGTAGGCAAGCTGACGACTATTTCGCCCGGGCTTTATTTTTCCAGACTGCGTCGGTATAGACAGATATTTCCATGCTATATCTGAAGGGTTTTCCATGACATCTCTTTCAGGATGATACGTAACCATATCCAGCAGGGAAGTGAATTGTGATTACACAAATTTGACAACAAGCACAAGGAATACTCGTTCCGGCTCTACCTTCTGCTAACGAAGGCAGATTGTGTCATTTCCAGCGCTAGCACCCTGGTTAACAAAAACTCCTGCTGAATCAGTGTCCACGGATTATTCTTGCAATCCGCATCCTGAGCGCATTCAGTTTGATAAAACCAGCTGCATCTGCCTGCTGATAGGCTCCCCCATCTTCCTCAAAAGTAGCAATATTAGGATCAAACAGTGAATCCGTACGAGAATCACGCCCGACCACCATTACGTTACCCTTATAGAGTTTGAGCCGGACATGACCATTTACGTGTGACTGGGATTCATTGATCAGGATCTGCAACAGCTCTCTTTCCGGGCTCCACCAATAACCGTTATAGATCAGTGCTGCATAGCGTGGCATCAGATCATCCTTCAAATGGGCGACTTCTCGGTCAAGTGTGATTGATTCAATCGCACGATGGGCGCGCAGCATAATCGTGCCACCCGGAGTTTCATAACAGCCACGTGATTTCATGCCAACATAACGGTTTTCCACCAGATCAAGACGCCCGATGCCATGTTTACCTCCCAGCTGATTAAGCCGGGTCAGTATGGTTGCAGGAGACAGCTTTTCACCGTTCAATGCAATGATATCGCCGCGCTCGTATTCCAGATCCAGATATTCAGGTTCGCTGGGAGCTGCTTCAGGCGAAACTGTCCAGCGCCACATGCTTTCTTCCGGTTCTGCAGCAGGATCTTCCAGCAAACGCCCTTCATAAGAAATATGGAGCAGATTGGCATCCATGCTGTAAGGCGACCCCTGCTTCTTTTTCATTTCAATCGGGATACCCCGCTGCTCGGCATACGCCAGCAGTTTTTCACGTGAGGTCAAATTCCACTCGCGCCAGGGTGCAATGACATGAATATCCGGTTGCAATGCATAGTAACCGAGCTCAAAACGCACTTGGTCATTTCCTTTCCCGGTAGCGCCGTGCGAGACAGCATCGGCATCCGTTTGCCGCGCTATTTCAATCTGACGTTTGGCAATCAGCGGCCGGGCAATACTGGTCCCAAGCAGATATTCCCCTTCATAAACCGCGTTGGCGCGGAACATGGGAAAAACATAGTTACGCACGAATTCTTCACGCAGATCCTCAATGAAGATTTCCTTGACGCCAAGCTGTTGAGCCTTGGCGCGTGCCGGCTCAATTTCCTCGCCCTGGCCAATATCAGCTGTAAAAGTAACCACCTCACACTGGTAGGCATCCTGCAGCCACTTCAAAATGACCGAGGTATCCAGACCTCCCGAAAATGCGAGCACTACTTTCCTGATTTTATTCATGTCTCTTCACAATCAAAAATTTCCAGATAATCAGAAATTATCTGACACTAATCCTGCCCAGCAGCAAGTATTCCATCAATGCTTTCTGTGTATGCAGCCGGTTCTCGGCTTCATCCCATACCACTGACTGGGGGCCATCAATGACTGCTGCATCCACTTCTTCACCGCGGTGTGCCGGCAGACAATGCATGAACAAAGCATCTTTTCCGGCACCGGCCATCATCTCGACATCCACCCGGAATTCTGCAAAATCATTTTTACGCGCATCCACCTCATCCTCGAAGCCCATGCTGGTCCATACATCAGTCGTGACCAGATCGGCATCCTTTACTGCATCATGCGGGGAGGCAAACTGTTCGTAATGATCCGTGCCATACAGACCCGCCCGCTCCGGCTCCACTTCATAACCCGGTGGTGTGGAAACATGCACGTTGAAATCAAAAATCTCCGCAGCCTGTAGCCAGGTGTTGCATACATTGTTGGAATCACCAATCCAGGCGACAGTTTTGCCCGCAATCCCTCCGCGATGCTCCATAAAAGTAAAGATATCTGCCAGAATCTGGCAGGGATGGTATTCATCGGTCAAACCATTAATCACCGGCACCCGCGAATTTTCTGCAAAACGCTCAATAATCTGATGCTCATGCGTACGGATGGTAATGATATCAACCATTCTTGAAACAACTCTGGCCGCATCCTCCACCGGCTCACCACGCCCCAGCTGAGTATCACGTGTTGAAAGATAAATAGCACTGCCACCTAACTGGTGCATCCCTGCTTCAAATGAAAGACGTGTACGCGTCGAGTGTTTTTCAAAAATCATGGCGAGCGTACGATCGGCTAGCGGCCAATAGCGACGATATTGCTTGAATTCATTCTTGATCCAGCGTGTCCGCTCGAACAGGTATTCATATTCCTGTCGGTCAAAATCCTTAAACTGTAAAAAATGCCTAATCTGCATAAAATGATTTCTATCAACAAAATATCTGGGAATTTTCGCATTTCCGCCTCTCTGTCAGGCAGATAAGGCAAAAACTCTTGAGTCCAGGAAAAATAAAGATGGAGCGATCATGTGGAAGAAGAAAAAGCACTACGGACGATGCTCCCGTCTCAGATAACAACCGAATGGCTCAACCTTTATTGCAACTTCTCCCGATTTTCAAGAAACCAGGCAATGAGCGCAGATACCTCAGCCACCACCTGCTCTGCCTCCGTCCTGTGCATATTCAATGCCGGCAGCAGCCGCACCACCTTCTCGGATGTTACATTGATCAGCAACCGACGCTTCAATGCTTCAGGCACAAGTTCACCACAGGGTATCGGCAGCTCGATCCCAATCATCATTCCCTGCCCGCGAATTTTCAGTACATCCTGCCAGGCGTGTAATTTCTGCTTGAATTCTTCCCGCATGAAATTACCGATAGCCACAGCATTTGCCATCAGTCCTTCCCGTTCGATAATGTCAAGCGTAACCAGCGCGGCCCTGCACGCAAGCGGGTTCCCGCCAAAAGTGGAGGCATGATTGCCCGGTTTGAATACCTCCGCAGCTTTTCCACCCGCCAGACAGGCACCAATCGGCAAGCCAGATCCCAATCCTTTTGCCAAGGTCATAACATCCGGGACGATATTACTGTGCTGAAAGGCAAACCACTTACCTGTCCGTCCAAGACCACACTGCACCTCATCAAGCATCAGCAACCAGCCGTTTTGATCGCAGATCCTGCGCAACCCTTGTAGATAGTTCGCCTGTGGGAAATTGACTCCACCTTCTCCCTGATAGGTTTCCAGCAAGATGGCCACGATTTCCCTGTTATCCGCTGCAACCTTGCTTACTGCCCCCAGATCATCATAGGGCACACGCACGAAACCCGTCAGTAACGGCTCAAAGCCCGCCTGAGTTTTGCGGTTACCCGTGGCAGTCAATGTTGCCATGGTCCGGCCATGGAACGAGTGTTCCATCACGATAATTGTCGGCAGATCGATTCCCCGGTCATGGCCGTAAAGTCTCGCCAGTTTGATAGCGGCCTCATTCGACTCTGCTCCCGAATTACAGAAAAAAGCTTTCTCCAGACCAGACAGACTGGTCAATCTGTCTGCCAGGCGTTCCTGATTCTGAATATAGTAGAGATTAGAAGTATGTACTAATATAGCGGCCTGTTCACACAACGCTTTCGTCAGCGCAGGATGGCAGTGCCCGACCCCGCAGACCGCAATTCCTGATAGTGCATCAAGATAGCGATTACCTTGATCATCCCACAGCCAAACACCCTCTCCCTTAACAAAGGTAACAGGAAGCCGCGCATAAGTATTCATTACATGAGACACGGAAAGCACACCTTATTTTTCTTGTTCTAAAACAACACGGCGGCTTTGTGCCGCCACTCCGGGGAATCAATTTCCCTTCTGGGAACCGATTAATATCATTTATTTATCAGGCCATTGCAAGCAGTTTTCTGCCGGATATTCTAACTCTAACTGGATCGACTATTCATCCTGTCAGATCATTTCTTTTGCCAGGAACCGTTCTCCAACTGATACCACCAATCCGGCCTGGCCCATTTTACCCAACGCTGGGCAAATGTAGACCGGATACTGTCTTCCCATTCAGTGTGGTTATTAGCCAGTGCTATTTCCCGATACAAGGCATTACGATCCTGATTTTCGGCAGCAACAAGTGCGTTGATCGACTGTCGCCCTGACAATGGCACGGCGTTGGCATCACGCAACACAATCAGCCCGTCGCGGGTCAAGCCTACTGCGCCACTGTCATAAAACGGAATCAATTGACTATGACGCTGCTTCATATCCTGTTTCAACCGGGTCACAGCCGGTGAACTGGCGTTAAAATCCACCGCACTTGCAAAGCTGATACACAGAAAAAAAACCAGTGATACCAGCATCATGTACTGGATTAACTGTCTGCACACTAAATTTACACCTTCAAAAAACCCTTTACAGCCTGGTTTTATCGGATTTATTATCAATCTTGTTATTGTGGGTGTCATTATTCGATTTTTCTCCGGATTGATCTCTGTTACCGGCCCCATCATTAGTCTGCCACACTTCATCGATAATCTTGTCAGCTACTTTTTCCGCAGCCGCAGCCGGAAAGTAAATATTAATGGTTACACAAGCTGTCATAACAAAGCCGACAGCTATCAGCAGAATTAGATTGGAATTGTGATTTATCATCATCCTTAATGAATAACCGGGTTGCCACTTTCGATGGCATGCCTCAAACGCTTGAGCAGCTCAAGCCAGTCCACCTCCGAATTATAGCCGGTAATCGTAATTGCAGGTATGCCACTGCCTTTGACCAGCACGTACCCCTTATCATCCCGAGAAGCTGATTTGATACCGCTCATGTAGCAAATGTGTCCACGCAGCTTACAATTCCAGCCAATTTCAGCGTAGCGAAATTGTTCAAACATCCCAAGAAAACTTTTCTGGATGGCTGTCACCGTAGATTCACCGCCCAATGCGACAAGATTCTTGATTGCTGCCTGACTGATCCGGCGTTTGTAATCCCCCACACTGCTGGCAAGTTTTGCATCAAACTTTACTGGCTCCCAGTTCATCAGCTCAAGATCATGTACCGCTACATCGATGCGTCCCTGTATATTCCCGAATGAATAGGCGCGTGTCAGCAGATCAAGGTCAATGTGATACATATCCACATCCGCCATCAAATGAGGCGTCAAACCGAGAGGGTGGGTCAGCACCAGATTCCGGGCCACCGCCACACCATCGAACACACCGGAAACAAACTCGCCCTCCATTGTTATCGTTGAATTGGCATAGCTCATTTTGGGTATGGTACCCGACAATGTTCCAAACATAGGTTGAACCTGCAGAGACTCCGTCAGTTTCTCCATCGAAATTGGGGAAAGCCGTCCATTGAACTGCCACTGCCAGTCGGACGTCTGTAAAGAAGCTGCAAGATTTTCTATCTCTAACGCCCCATCCAATATTGGTACTTCTGCATGAGGAATGCTGAACCGCATTCCGTTTGTCCTGATCGGAACATGCGCTGCGCCCAAAGGGATTCCCAATATCCGGGCCTTGCCGAACTGGATTGATCCATCCAGAACCTGGTCGCGATCCAATGGCACATGGGCGCTCAACCCTTCAACTGCAAACCGCTCACGCGTATCAGTCAGCGATACATCCTGCAAATCGACGATCAGTGACTTGTGTGCACTATCCTGGTAATGCCAGGTAATATTTGCCTGGCCAGCAGCCTCTGTTTTAGCCAGTGCCGTATCCGCAACCAGTGGCCGGATAATGCTGCCAAACAGAGTGGATAATTCCAGGCCCTCGGATGACAATCTGGCCTGTCGCAATGTTCGGTCCGGAATACTGGCAACAGCAGAGAAACCGGCTTTACCCACCCCTACCAGACTAAGCTCGCCGCGAGATATGCTGATATGCTCATCCTGTACTGTCCCTTCAGCAGTTAATGCGTGCCCACCTCCGGAAAAATAAAACGGTTGCCAGAAAACTTCTCCGTCCGGCCAGACAACCTTGCCTCGCCATTGCCAGATATCCCGTTTTTGCCATACGTCCAGATCAAGCAGCAGATCGATCCGTTCACCTGCATGCAGCCCGCTCGAATCACTGAAAGATAGCTGATTGACATCCAATCGTGCGGACAATGCTGATATCGAGGTTTCATTTCCGCTCAGGCGAATACTTCCATTGATTTTTGCCTGATGTATCTGTAGTGGATCTTTTTTCTGGGGCAGCAGATCAGCTAAAAATCTCCCTTCTCCATTCACTATCTTCAATACCCCTTGCCATTTTTCCAGCCGCCAGTCGATCATCAATTGCCATTTCTCTACCGGATTTTTTGCTGGCAGCGGATAAAATTCAAGCATAAACCGTTTGTGCTGCAAAGAAAGCTGGAAAGTTACCGCTGAAGACAATCTACCAATCCGTAATATCCCTGCTTCACAGTCGATTGATTCACGATTGATACGAATTTGATCACATCTCAGACGAATATCACGCCATTTTCGATCACCCGCAAGCAGTTCATCCAGATTGATCTCAAGTACAGGGGACGGGATTCCAGTCAGTTTGATGCTGGCTGAATGAATCTTAAAGGCAGCATGCCGAATATTTTCCAGCACAAAATTAAAATAGGGGACAGTGGCATCTGCCACAGAACAACCTGCAAAAATCAGAAAAAACAGCCAAAGATGTATAACAGACCTGCAAATACAAACTGGAAAGCTGACACGATAAAACCAGAGCCAACCCGGCTTCATATTCTTCAGGAAGGGAAAATTCCGGTCGACAGATAGCGATCTCCACGGTCACATACAATAAAAACAATCATCGCATTTTCCACCTGGGCAGAAAGCTTGAGTGCTGCTGCCAGCGCACCTCCGGAAGAAATGCCTGCGAACACTCCTTCTTCGCATGCCAGACGACGCACCATGTCTTCAGCCTCCTGTTGAGATACCAGCAGAATGCGATCAACACGTTCCGGCTGGTAAATTCTGGGCAGATAAGCTTCCGGCCATTTACGGATTCCGGGAATCTGGGCACCTTCCTCAGGTTGTACACCGATGATCTCCACCTTCTGCTTTTGTTCCTGGAAATAGCGAGCACACCCCATGATTGTACCGGTTGTTCCCATACTGCTTACAAAATGAGTCACTTTCCCCGCAGTATCCTGCCAGATCTCAGGTGCTGTCCCCTCATAATGTGCCAGTGGATTATCCGGATTGGAAAACTGATCGAGAATGATGCCTTGTCCGGTATTGCACAGTTGTTCGGCAGTATCCCTGGCCAGTTCCATCCCTCCTTCCCTGGGAGTCAAAATAATTTTGGCACCGTATGCTGCCATTACTTGGCGACGCTCCAGACTTTGAGTTTCCGGCATAACCAGAATCATGCGATACCCCAGGATTGCTGCCGCCATGGCCAGTGCAATTCCGGTATTACCGCTGGTTGCCTCAATCAGCGTATCTCCCGGCTGAATATCTCCGCGTTGCTGTGCACGCATAATCATGGAGTAGGCGGGCCGATCCTTGACTGAACCCGCCGGATTATTCCCTTCCAGCTTCGCCAGAATAATATTGCTGGTTGCCCCCGGAATACGTTTGAGCTGAACCAGAGGAGTATGTCCGATAAAATTTTCGATGGTTTTATGCATGACCAGATATACGCTGCCACAAATAAAAACAGGATTATCTCATACACATAAATGAACCCCTTGTGAATTCCTTTCACAAGGGGTTCAGTCAGTCCCTGAAAAGGATAACGTGTAGCGCCGTCTTGTTATAAGCTTTCAAGCAATTTTTGCGCTTCATCCCTCTGCGAGAAAGGTTTATCGCCACTCAATAATTTTTCCAGCTCCTGCCGTGCTTCAGTCTTGTTGCCGGATTTGTATAACCCGACCGCGTAGTGGTAGCGGATTTCAGCTGCTTCCGGAACAGCTGTGACTGCTTTCTGCAACAATGAAGTCCCCCGCTCGGCTTCCCCCTTCTCTACCAGAATCCAGCCGAATGTATCCAGAATAGCCGGGCTGTCAGGCGCCTGCTTATATGCTTTCTCTGCATACTCAAGCGCAGCTGGATCTTTTTTCTGCTGGTATATCCAGGCGAGATTGTTCAGCGTTGCAGCATGATCAGGGTGATGCTTCAGAACGATCTGATATTCCTTGATGGCGGAGTCATACTTCTTTCCGACCAGATAAGTACCAGCAAGATACATGCGCGTAGCCGCATCGGTTGGATTTTCTTTCAGCCATTGGTTAATCTGCTGGTCAGCCTGCTTTTCTTTTCCACTCTGACTCAAAGCTGTATGTAGTTTGATCAATAATTGACTGTTTTTTTGTCTGGTCAACGCTTTTTCATAAGCTGTTGTGGCAGCAGCAGCATTTTTCTGCCTGATCTGCAGGTCACCTTCCAGCTCGAATCCAACCGGTAGTTTCTCATGCTGTTTTTGTATATCCCGTGCAATATTGAGCGCATCTTCCACGCGATTGGCCGTAACCGCCAATTGTGCCTGCATCAGTTTGGCTTCCCAGAAATCCGGTTTAATGGCCAATGCTTTTTTCAGAGAATTAGCAGCATCTTTGCTATTCTGCATGGAGACATATACTTGTGCCAACTGCAGCTGGGCAGGCGCTGAATCTGGTAATCTGGCAGCGAGTTTTTCGAAATTCTCCAAGGCAGCCTCTTTATCACCATCTGCCAGATAAGAACGCGCAAGAAGCTCAACCACACTCAAGTTATTGGGATGAGCACCCTGCAGTTTCTTGGCCAGATTCAGTGATTTTTTCGGATCATTCATCGCCAGATAATGTGCCCCTAATTGCAAAGCAGGCTGCAATTCACCTGGATTCTCCCGACTGGCTTTCTCCAACCATTGCGTTGCTTCTTCCTTATTTCCCTTTGAAAGAGCAATACCTGCCAGCGCACTCATTGCCTGCACGTTCTTTTTATCCTGCTTCAGCACTTCTTCAAAACGCTGCTGTGCCGTTTCGGGATGTTTTTCCTGCAAATCGATTCTGGCTAGATTGGAAATAGCCGGGAAATAATCCGGCTGAATGGATAGTGCTTTGTTGAAGCTCGCACGCGCCTTGACCAGATCCTTTTTGCCCAGATAGACACCTCCTTCCAAGTTGTACAGCAACGGATTATCAGATTGCTCGGCAAGCTGTAATTTGATTGCTTCCAGTGCCTTATCAAATTCACGCAATTGCAGATGAGTCAGAACAAGCATGACACCTGCCCTGCCGGATTTATCATCCAGCTGGGTGGCATGTTCCAGATCAGCAATCGCACTTTTATTTTCTCCCTGCCCCATTTTGCTCATGGCCATCGCGGTATACAACGCAGCGTTATCCGGTGACAATTCACCCGCCTTCTCAAAATACTCCGTGGCTTTCGTAAAATTCCGCGCCCGCATATAGGCCTCACCTGCCAGCGCAAACAATTGCGGATCCTGTTGTACCGACTGCAATGCCGGAGTCAAAGTAGTAATCGCTTGCTTTGCCTGGTTGTTCTTCAGCTGAATGGATGCCATCAGCTTGATGGCATACAGATTGTTCGGAGTTGCTTTCAGATATTGTTCAACATATTGCTGAGCTTGCGGAAGCGATCCCAGTGCAAACTGAGTCGCGCCTGCAAGTAATACGCTGGGCAAGTGGCTTGGTGCTGAACTCAACACCTGTTGCAATGTTTCCAGAGCAGCCGCATGTTTACCCTGGCTGAAATCAAGTAATGCCTGGGTGTACGCAGCAGGCAAACTGCCAGGAGCAATTTTGTGAACGGCGTTCAGATCTGCCTGGGCAGCCTCAAATTTTTTGGTACTGATTGCTACAGTTGCTCGGTTGATATACGCAGCTACGGATTCCGGATTCAGTTTTATAGCTTTATCATAATCCGCCAACGCTTCATCAATCTTGTTCTGGGCGCGCAATAAGTCTCCTCTGAACAAGACCGCATCGCTGTCTTCTGGATTCAGCTTCACTGCTTCTTCTGAAAAATTCATTGCAGATTCAATATCGTTCCGGGCAAGCGAGCACCTGGCCATCCCCATTAATGCACCTGCAAATCCGGGCCTATCCTGTAAAGCCTGCTCAAACAGCGCTCTGGCTTCTTCGATCTTACCCAGCGCCAATGCAGCATTGCCACGCAGAGTAAGCAGCTCAGCAAAATCTCCTTCTTCGGATAATTTATCGGTTTCATCCAGTACTTGCTGGAATTTCCCCATTCCCAGCCATGCCTGGCTCAGCCCGGGTAACACCTTAACTGGATCCATACCGAGATCCAGTGCTTTACTTAATTCTTTTTCTGCCGACTGGACATTTCCTTCTTTGTTATAGAGCGTCCCCAACAAATAACGAATTTCAGGATTGCTCGGATTTTGTTGCAGAGCATTCTTCAGCTGAATAATAGCCGCCTTGTTGTCACCCTGTTGCTGATATTGCCTGGCCTCGGCTACCAGAGCTTGCGCATCCATGGGCTTCCCACAGGCTGAAAGTACCAGGAGAACGGCGATAACGGGAGCAAGAATTGCCGTCGATTTCATCCGGATGATCCTTTTAGCTGAATCGCTCATACCTACCTCTTTTGGTAATTAAGTTAATACAAATTCATAAAATACTATCTGAAATAAAATTCAGATTGGCAGTTTATAATTCAACCATCATCAACGGGATGTTATAACACAGCCAATTTACAGGTAACTTTGTGAAATCAGCTGGAATTGTATGTTTTAACGCTGTAATGATCAGCCAGCGTTCCCAAGAAACAACATATGATTAATCTCTGAACACCGGATTAGAAGGAAACAACTGCGAATATAAGTCCCCGCGGCTGATTGTTTGCCAATTTATCCAGCCGTTTACGTTTTTAATAAAAAACGTAGAAAAAGCAGTGAAATATTATAGCGATCTGAGATCTCCTGAGAAATACAGCGATTCGCTGGATTTCTCGGCCAGAACAGACTTGTCTAATACCAGACCAATCACTCCAGCCTGAATTCTTTTGGATATTGCTTTCTTACTACCACTTCTTCTACCAGTTAAGGCTATAGTCTCTTAACGGGTGGTCCGGATCTATTGAACCACATTAACTACTCGTGGCTGTTGTCACCCGCGTACTGTAACCCTTGCAGGTAATTCAGCTGGCTAGGCTTGTTGCTAGTCAGGAAAAGGTAACAATAACGCTATTTTTTCTGGGGAATCGTCCCAAGCACCCGCTCAGGATATTTGAGCAACTTATCAACCTACTCAGTCCGACCGGTATGAACCGCATTGCCATCCTTGCTCGCCTGCCTGCGGCACGGACAGGTAAAGCGGCACACCGAAGCAATCCAGCATTCCATTTCCATCCGGCTGTGAATGGTGGATGTATTCATGAAATGGAATTACGCATGCGTTTCAGCCAAACCACTGTTAGCAGGGCAAAGCTGTGATTGTTTCTAAAAACTATTCCGAACCGGCAATATGCATATCAGGAACCAGTATCGGCTTTGAAGAGCCAGAAACAATTATAGCATTCGCTGTCCGGATAGCAGCTTCCCGATCAGAAAACGGCCCCACAAATATTTTGTGTAACCCCTCTGTTTGATTGATATGAGTTTGTTGGGTAATTGAGGGAAAATCGGATCTTAATTGTGTCAGATAAGACCGGGCGTTATGGGCAGAGCCAAACGCAGCAAGCTGTAAATAAAATTTACCTGCGTTGTTATCGGATCCTCTCTCCGGATTCATATCCGGCTGTGACTGTGTGGCCGCAGGATAGGAGCCGCTGAAACGATCCGGAGTAATACTCTCGACTTCTACCCGACCGCGACCATTTGCCAGGATACCGAGTTTATAGGCTGCAACATAGGACAGATCAATCAGACGGCTTCCCAGAAAAGGACCTCTGTCATTGATACGAACAACTACCGAGCGTCCATTCTGCAGATTTGTAACACGAGCATAACTGGGTATTGGCAAGGTGGGATGGGCAGCCGTCATGGAATACATATCATAAACATCGCCCGAGGCTGTACGTTGACCATGGTAACGCTTGCCATACCAGGAAGCCTGGCCGCGCTCTTTATAAGGTTTAAGTGCAGCCATAGGTGTATAGGTTTTGCCAAGAGCAACATAAGGGCGCATTGTTGCCGTTTTCAAAGACTCAGCCCGAGGAACTGCATCGGGAACGGAATCAAGATTGGCTGGGGGATTTGCTTCCGGCCCATCGTCAAGATAATAACCTCCTCCCCTACTGCCCGCAGTGGATACATTCTTTGCGTGCATTTGCGCGGATGACTGTCCTGTCCGGGGCGTATTGCTACAAGCCGAGATCACAAATAATATGACCGCAGCAAAAAAAACAAATAACGTGCTTCTGCCCGGAACATCAAAATGGAAATAAGAATTCGATTTCATATTTTTAGGTCTTCACAAGTTTTGGATGCGTATGAATACTCATCAAAATTCCGAACCCCAACAGTATGGTAACCATAGAAGTACCTCCATAACTGATGAGTGGAAGCGGTATACCGACAACGGGCAAGATGCCACTGACCATACTCATATTGACAAACACATAAGTAAAAAAAGTCAAGGTGATCGACCCTGCAACCAGTCGCGCAAATCGTGTTGGTGCGCTGGCTGTAATAACCAGGCAGCGTCCGATGACGATCAAATAAAGTGATAATAACAAACTGTTGCCAATCAACCCGAATTCTTCCGAGAATACCGAAAAAATAAAATCCGTACTGGGTTCGGGCAGAAAATCAAGCTGAGACTGGGTACCTTTCAGCCACCCCTTTCCTGAGATTCCTCCGGATCCAATGGCAATACTGGATTGTATTGTGTGGTATCCGGCACCTAGCGCATCTTGTGAAGGATCGAACATGGTCATAATTCGCTTGCGCTGGTAATCATGCATGCCAAAAGACCAGAGCAAAGGCAGACTAACAGCCACTGTAATGACCAGACCCATCATAATACGCCATGGCAAGCCTGCCAGAAAAATAACATAAAACCCGCTGATCAGAATCAGCAAAGCGGTTCCAAGATCGGGCTGGCGCATGATAAACACAACCGGCAACAGCAAAATAAGCACAGCAACACCATAATCCCGCCAGCGCAGGGTAATGTGCGCCTTATCAAAAAACCACGATATCATGAGAGGAACCGCAATTTTCAGCAGTTCTGAAGGCTGGATATGAACAATACCCAGATTTAACCAGCGACGGGCGCCATTCTGAACCTCGCCAAATAACGCTACAGCAATCAGCAAGACGATACCCAGCACATACAGCGGAAAGACCATGCGCACCATGCTCTGCAAAGGAACGTTAGCAATCACCCACATCACCACACATGCAACAGCTATGTTGATGAGCTGACTGATTACCCTGGTCGAGTTTCCTCCGGTAGCGCTGTACAGTACGATCACTCCAGTCAGGATGAGCAAAAAAATCCCGGCAAGCAGAAAATTATCAATATAGCGCGTAAAATAGTGCCATGCCTTTTTGATATCCAGAGGAATCATTTCGTAATCAGGATCCTGAAACTCATGCTACCCTGCTTGCTCAGCAGGTTCCGGCATCGTTCCCAGAAAAAAATAATCTAGTACTTTACGCGCAATCGGGGCAGCAGTCGATCCACCTGAGCCTCCATTCTCGATCAGCACTGTCAGCACGATCCTGGGATTTTCCACAGGCGCAAAAGCTGTAAATAACGCATGATCGCGATGCCGTTCGTCAATTTTACTGGCATTGTAACGTTCACCCTGCTTGATATTGATTACCTGGGAAGTACCGGTTTTTCCGGCAAAGGTATAAGCAGCATTGGCGCCGGCACGGGATGCCGTGCCACCAGGACGGGTAACATCCGTTAACGCTTGCTTGACGTAATCCAGATATTCCTGCTTCAAATTCAGCCTGTAAATTTCCTCTACAAAATCATCTTTGACAAAATTCCTGTAATGATCCACCTGCTGCTTAATGAAATGCGGCCTGTAGGCATTGCCGTCGTTGGCCAGCAGCATCATCGCAAAAGTCAACTGGAGCGGAGTCGATAAATTAAACCCCTGTCCGATACCCACCGAAATAGTATCCCCCGGCAGCCAGTTTTGATTAAATCGTCTCTTTTTCCATTCTGGAGAAGGCAACAATCCGGCGGCTTCTCCCGGGATATCTATCCCGGTTTCCTTGCCAAAACCAAATTGCCCGATGAAAGCATGAATATTGGTAATACCCAGATCATGCGCAAGCATGTAATAGTAAGTGTCACATGAAACAACCAGAGATTTGTGCAAATTGACCCAACCATGCCCTCCCGGCTTCCAGTCGCGGAAACGATGTGAGCTTCCGGGCAGACTAAAGAAACCGGGGTCATTAAATGCATAACGCAGTGAGCGCTTGCCCAACTCTAATCCAGCCAGTGCCATAAATGGCTTGAAGGTGGAGCCGGGAGGGTATATGCCCCGTAAAGCACGATTATTCAAGGGTCTGTCGATGGATTCATTCAACAGACGCCAGTTAAGATGGTCAATGCCATCCACAAACAGATTGGGATCAAAACCCGGCTTACTGACAAAAGCCAGAACTTCTCCATTAGAAGGATCCAGCGCAACCAGAGCACCGCGATAATCTCCAAAAGCCTGTACGGCTGCCTGTTGCAGGCCGATGTCGAGAGAAAGTGTAAGATCGTTTCCAGCAATCGGTGCCACACGGGACAAAGTACGGACAGGGCGGCCAACGGCATCGGTTTCGACTTGCTCAAAACCAGTCTGCCCATGCAGTACACTTTCGTAGCTTTTTTCAATACCAGTGCGTCCAATATGCGTGGAACCATAGTAATTCTTGAGCCGTTTATCCGCTTCAAGCTGTTCCAGATCTTTGTCACTGATGCGCCCGATGTAGCCCAGTACATGGGAAACCAGTTCTCCTTTCGGGTAATGCCTGAGCGGGTGCGCCTTGATATCCATCCCAGGGAAACGATACTGGTTTTCCGCAAAACGAGCCACCTCAAAATCTGTCAGACGGGAACGGATAGGCAGGCTTTTGAATCTGGTATTTTCACGTTTTAACTTGCTGAAGCGTCTCCGGTCTTCAGCTGTAATCTCAATGATGGTTGCCAGTTCATCGAGAGCTGCATCCAGATTCTTAACCTGATCGGGAATTATTTCCAAGGTATAGGCCGTATAATTCTGGGCCAGAATTTCCCCATTACGATCAAATATAAGCCCTCGATTAGGGGTCAGCGGCTGGATGAAAATGCGATTTGCTTCTGCAAGGGTTGTATAGTGCTCTTCCTGCAATATCTGCAAATAAAAAAAACGACTAAATAACAAACCAAATAAAATCACGATTGCAATCGCGCAGATAGCCAGCCTGATACGAAAAGATCGAATCTCCCGTGTATGATCACGCAGCTCTACGGTATCGTTCATTCTGAATCCGACAGTTGAATACACCCGTCAGTGCCGCTATCGCGGTGCCAGACAAGATGCGATGAAACCGCGCACTCCTTGTGCGCAAACACTACATAGCGTCGCAAGAACGATTCTGACGGGTGCATAGCGTGCTCGCCCAATGGGCAGCGCACCCGATCGAAGTGGTGCAGGTCAGTGTTCACGTAAGCTTTGAGACGATCGGAAGCGCAACTGCCGGGTTCAGATTCATACTTCATCGCGATCAATTCGCTGTCTACGAAAGTTTCCCAGCAGAAAAACCAGCAAGGGCCAGCATAATGCTCCGGTTACACTGGCCAGAAAAATATACCATTCGGGAATATACGTTCCCGCCAGGATCCCGGTCAGAAACACGGCTGTCTGCCCGAGCAGGAGTATCCATAAGATTGCAGGAACTTGCTGGAAAGCATTGAACAGCCGCAAACGCCGATGCAAAATCAGGGCAAAAAATGTGATCAGACAATATGCAATGGCATGCTGCCCCATAATACTAATATCAATGACATCCATGAACAGGCCGCTTATGAAAGCAGCACTCATGCCGACTTGCTGTGGCTGATAGATATTCCAGTACAGTAATGTCAGCGCAACAAAATCCGGACGCAGAACCAGTATCACGTTATCAAACGGCACCAGATTGATTAAGAGTGCCGTTATCAAACTGATGTAAACTAATGATCTTTTTGCAGGAAGCGAAAATTCCCGAGTTTCGTAATCATAATGCCTGATTCTGGATTTTTCGTTTTGTCTGGGGTGCATGGAGTTCGGAATTATCTGATATTTCCGGAACAGGCAGTGGCAAACCCGTCAGGATAAGAACCTGTCTGTGCCGATCCACACCTGCTACAGGAGTACATATAATACGTGCAAATTTATGTGAGCGATCATATTCAATATATGTCACCCGCCCTACTGGCAATCCGGGCGGATAGACACCGCCAATTCCCGAAGTGATCAGCAGATCACCTTCCCGGATATCCGTACTGATAGATAAAAAACGCAACTCCAGTTCGCCGTTTCTACCTGTACCCGAAATCACCGTTCGCAAGCTGTTACGCTCAATTTGTACAGGAACCAAGTGGTTTTTATCCGTGATCAAAGTAATTTCCGCCGTCCACGGATAAATCCGTGTCACCTGACCGATCACACCAAGATCATCAATCACAATCTGTCCAGCTTTGACACCACTTGATCTCCCTCTGCCTACCGTTATTTTGCGGCTAAAAGGATCATGCGGCACATAAAGTATTTCCGCCAGAACAGTTTGAATTTCGGTTTGTTCGGCGGCTCCAAGCAATGCACGCAGACGCTCATTTTCGTTAACCAAGGCCTGTAACCGGAAAAAATCATACCGGCTATTCAAGTATTCATGCCTGAGATGATCAATTTCCTCAATAAGCTTAAAGTCCGAAATATATCGCTCTACCCTTTCCTGCAGGGAAAAAGGCAGATATGCCAGTTTTTGTAACGGAAAAATGACCATTGCGATGACGTGCCGCACTTCGGAAAGCATGCTGGAACGAGTATCCGCGATCATTATAAAAACAGACAGTAATACAAAAAAGAACATCCGTGTCAGGGGGCTTGAACCTGGTTTGAAAAATTGTGGAGCAGTCTGCATGGCGCCTCTCAGTATTCCCGTATTCCAAATTCATAGACTGGAGCACACACCACTCGTTCAGAATACTGACAACAGCCCGGAAACTTGAATAAATGACATAACACAGCAGTATACCAAAGCACCCGGACGGACTTTGTATCCAAGTGCCATTTGAGAAACCGTTCAGGATTCTGTTGAAGGTGTATTGAGACGTTAAAATCGAACTCAAAATGCCATCAAAAAAAGATGTGATAAGTACGCTCTGCTTGCTGTTCGTTCAATTTCACCTTGCATTGCCCTCCTTGATGAAACAGGTCCCGGGCGTCGTGTAAATTCGACGAAGGTTGATCAAACAGATCCTGGAAATCCGACGTATCCCTGCGTTACACAATATCTTCCTGCACAATGGAAGAAGGTGAAAGAAAACAAATAAATCAATAATCCCTGGCAAAAATCCCAACTGAATGATCGATGTTGTCCAAGGCCATTCCTGCACCCCGCACCACACAAGTTAGCGGATCATCCGCGATAACCACCGACAGCCCCGTCTCTTCCATAATCAGACGATCTATATCCCGCAACAGCGCGCCACCACCCGTCATCACCATACCCATTTCCGCAATATCGGAACCGAGTTCCGGAGGTGTTTGCTCCAGAGCGGTTTTAATTGCACTGACGATACTGTTCAGTGGCTCCGCCAGAGCTTCCAGAATCTCATTACTGGAAATCGTAAAACTGCGGGGAATACCTTCAGCCAGATTTCGTCCCTTGACTTCTATTTCCCGGACTTCCGAGCCTGGATAAGCAGATCCGATTTCTGATTTGATAATTTCGGCTGTAACTTCACCAATCATAATTCCATAATTACGGCGAATGTAATTGATAATCGCCTCATCGAACCTGTCACCCCCGACGCGTACAGAATTGGAATACACAACCCCCCCCAGTGAAATCACAGCAACCTCCGTCGTTCCACCGCCAATATCAACCACCATGCAACCAGTTGGCGTTTCAACCGGCAAATCAGCCCCAAGCGCTGCCGCCATGGGTTCTTCAATCAATTCGACCCTGCGTGCCCCTGCTCCGTAAGCCGCTTCACGAATCGCACGTCGCTCCACCTGGGTTGAACCACAGGGCACTGAAATAACAATACGAGGATTTGCCGAAAACAAACGGGGAGGATGAGCTTTACGGATAAATTGTTTGAGCATCTGCTCAGTGACTGTAAAATCTGCAATCACACCATCTTTCATCGGTCGGATTGCCGTAATATTTCCCGGAGTACGGCCCAACATCTGTTTTGCCGCCTGTCCTACCTGCTGAATCATACGCTTGCCACCCGGACCTCCCTCGTGGCGTATGGCAACTACCGAAGGCTCATTCAATACAATGCCATGACCGCGCACATAAATCAGTGTATTAGCAGTCCCGAGGTCAACAGCCATATCCGTCGAAAAGTAGCTGCCTAGAAAATTATTGCTCAGAAAGTTAAACATAATGACGATATTCCAGTATGACAGATCCGGTATGTTGTATGTGCTGCAGGCATTTCGTTAATTCACTCCTGGAACAAACCGCGGACGTATAAAAATATGCGTTTAGCAGGTGTGCATGATACTCTATTACACGTTTTGGTTTAAATAGAAAGCTACAAAAAAATGACACTATCACTGAGCGATATCAAGCGCATTGCAAAGCTGGCCCATATCGAGATCAACGAGGCAGACGCCCAGCAGAGTCTGATCCAGTTATCCGGAATATTCAACCTGATCGAGCAGATGCAAGCAGTTGATACACAGGGAGTCAAACCGATGAGCCATTCCCGGGATATGGTACAAAGACTGCGCGAGGATATTGTCACTGAATCCGATCAGCGTATGCGGTTTCAATCAATCGCGCCTCAGGTTGAAGACGGGTACTATCTGGTTCCCAAGGTAATCGAATAACACCGACAACAAAAACCGGATTTCTGCTTGTCAACTTCCAAAATATTCCAATGCACCGACAGACCATGTTAAATGCCAGTCTCAGGCAACTCTCTTCATTGCTTTCAGCAAAAAAAATATCCAGTACAGAACTCACTGCAGAATTTCTAACCCGGATCAAGACGCTCAATGCCGATTTGAATGCCTTTATTACCGTGGATGAAGAAAAAAGCATGAATCAGGCCAGAACTGCTGACGAGATGATCGCTCAGGGACGATCCACACCACTCACAGGAATACCTATCGCCCAAAAAGATATTTTCTGCGCTGACGGGTGGCTGACAACCTGTGGATCGAAAATACTTTCAAATTTTATTTCACCTTATGATGCCACCGTGGTGAAACAGTTTGATCAGGCAGGCATGGTCAATCTGGGCAAAACCAACATGGATGAATTTGCCATGGGTTCCAGTAACGAAACTTCCTATTATGGGCCAGTGAAAAATCCTTGGGACAGGCTGGCTGTCCCGGGCGGCAGCTCAGGTGGTTCAGCCTGCGCGGTCGCTGCCAGACTGGCCCCGGCGGCAACCGGCACCGATACGGGCGGCTCCATTCGCCAGCCGGCGGCATTATGTGGAGTCAGTGGAATCAAACCCACTTATGGACTGGTTTCCCGATACGGCATGATCGCATTTGCTTCCAGCCTTGACCAGGCTGGACCAATGGCCAAATCCGCAGAAGATCTTGCTCTGCTGTTGAACATCATGGTCGGATTTGATGAACGGGATTCAACCAGCCTGCAACGGGAAAAAGAAGACTACACGCGAGATCTGGAGAAATCAGTGAGCGGCCTGCGTATCGGCTTACCCAAAGAGTTTTTTGCGGAGGGCATGAGCAGTGATGTTTCCAGTGCAGTAGAAGCAGCCCTGGCAGAATACCGCAAACTGGGCGCCACATTTGTCGAGGTATCCCTGCCAAACAGCAAACTCGCCGTCCCGGTCTATTACGTACTCGCACCAGCCGAAGCATCCAGCAATCTATCGCGCTTTGATGGAATACGATATGGCTATCGCACCGCGCAATATGCCAATCTGGAAGATTTATATATAAAAACACGCGCGGAAGGATTTGGCGATGAAGTCAAGCGTCGCATTCTTATTGGCACATACGTGTTATCTCATGGCTATTACGATGCCTATTATCTTCAAGCCCAAAAATTACGCCGTCTGATTGCCGAGGATTTTACAAAAGCTTTCACACAGTGCGATCTGATCATGGGGCCAACTTCACCCACTGTAGCCTTTAATATTGGTGAAAGATGCAATGATCCAATCCAGATGTATCTGTCTGATATCTACACCAGCGCGGCCAGCCTCGCAGGATTGCCGGGCATGTCAATACCTGTTGGATTTGGCAGTGATAAACGGCCGATAGGGCTCCATATCATTGGAAACTACTTCAGGGAAGCACAAATGCTGAATATCGCCCATTGCTATCAACAGGCGACAAACTGGCATGAGCTTGCGCCACCGGAAACCAACTGCTAAAAAGACTCAGGCCACCACTTTCTGGCTAACATCAAGCAATTAAAAGAAAAGGATTACCCGATCATGCAATGGGAAACTGTCATCGGCCTTGAGATACATGTACAGCTATCGACCCGATCCAAGATTTTCTCTGGCGCATCAGTTGCGTATGGCGCCCCACCAAACTCACAAGCTTGCGCAGTGGATATCGCTCTGCCCGGCGTACTGCCGGTACTCAATCGAAAAGCGGTTGAGTACGCCATTCGTTTTGGTATGGCAATTGGCGCAACTATCAATTCACCTGCGATTTTCGCCCGAAAAAACTATTTCTATCCTGATTTACCCAAAGGCTATCAAATCAGCCAACTGGAACATCCGATCGTTGCAGGTGGGCGTATCATCATACGAACCGAAGATCAAGAAAAAATCATACACCTGACACGCGCCCATCTGGAAGAAGATGCCGGCAAGTCTACACACGAAGGATTTCATGACAAGACAGGGATTGATCTGAATCGCGCAGGAACCGGTTTACTGGAAATCGTCTCGGAGCCGGAAATGTGCAGCAGCGCCGAGGCTGTGGCCTATGCCAGAACACTTCACTCACTGGTTCGCTGGATTGGCATTTGCGACGGCAATATGCAGGAAGGATCCTTCCGGTGTGATGCCAACGTTTCCGTGCGACCCGCTGGTTCAAATGTGCTGGGAACACGCTGTGAAATCAAAAACCTCAACTCATTCCGCTTTCTTGAAAAAGCAATCGACTACGAGGTCACCAGGCAGATTGATACTCTGGAAAATGGTGGCAGCATAATCCAGCAAACGCGATTATATGACGCAGATCGGGACGAAACCCGCTCCATGCGCAGCAAGGAAGATGCACATGATTATCGCTATTTTCCAGATCCCGATCTGTTGCCAGTTATTATTTCCGGGGAATGGATAGAGCAGATCCGGTCGGAACTGCCAGAACTACCGGAAGGTCGGCGTAATCGCTATATCCAGGATCTCAGCCTGTCCCCCTATGATGCCAATATACTGACTGCAACACGCGAACTGGCCGACTACTTTGAACAAACAGTCCAGCTTCTCCCGGAGCAAGGCAAGCTTTGTGCTAATTGGATTATGGGTGAAGTCAGCGGACGCCTGAACAAGGAAGGGCTCGAAATCGATCAGTGCCCGGTCAACCCCAAACAGCTGGCAGAATTACTACTGCGAATTACGGACGGCACTGTATCAGGAAAAATAGCCAAGGATGTGTTCGATAGCATGTGGCAGGGCAACGGCGACAGTGCAGATGCAATCATTGATGCAAAAAATCTCAGACAAATTTCGGATGACAGTGAAATTGAAAAATGGGTTGACGAGGTACTTGCAGCAAATCAGCAACAGGTTGCCGATTATCGTGCTGGAAAAGAAAAAGCATTCAATTTTTTGGTCGGCCAGATCATGAGAATGTCAAAAGGCAAAGCCAATCCTGCTCAAGTCAATGTATTGCTTAAAAAACGCCTCGCGGTATAAAACTCATTTAGGAAATTGGCTATAAAGAAATTGCGAAACATGCCAACATAATGCTCACAGGTACTCTCAAAACAAAAATTCAGGCTCGATAATAACCTCTGGAAGAATTCCAAATCGAACCTGAACTTCGTGTGTAAATTCTGTTACTGATATTTATTTTTTCAGGGCATCGCATCCATCAATAAATTTCTGCCGCTCGGCTTCATTGTTTTTGTAAAAATCCAGTGCTCTTTCCATGCCTCTGCCCGCACAGTTTTCAGGAGATACTTCAGGAGCGGCATTACCACAACCAGCTAAAGTGACGCCAAGACCAAGAATACAGATGATGTAATATGTAAATTTCATTAAAGGTTCCCTCTATAAAAATCCGTTAAAACCTGGCGTATACGTCACAGCTTTTTCTTGCTAAACCTTCCTGCCAACTATGCAATATCCCACATCAGACATTCCAGTTGTTAACGTCTGCAACCGCCAAATGCTCGCAGCCAGCGACCGCAAGTTGAATCATTTTACCTGAGTTCTCACGGCTTAAAACAGTTTCCCTTCTTTTCCCAAAAAACACCCACATCATAGCAATTGAAAAAAACACGCCAATTACAGCAACCCCGTAAACCGCTGCTGGACGCATATGGGTGTATCCAATCAACAATTTCCAAAATAATGGATTAAATATTTATTCAGCATCCAGGCCGGAATCAGCTGATTATACAAACGGGACCCGCAGGCCCCGTTTGATGTTCATCTTATTGCGCAGACACGTTGATTTTCTTGGGTTGAAGCGCTTCCCGTTTGGGAATGGTGACAACCAACACCCCGTCTTTGGTCACTGCCGTAATAGCACTCAGATCAGCTGTATCAGGAAGACTGAAACGACGGTAAAAAGAACCATGCGTCCGCTCCACCCGTCTATATCCTTCCTTCTCTGTTCTTGCTTCAGTCTGCTTCTCACCTTTGATGGTAAGTACTCCGTTATCCGTAGTGACTTCTATCGCATCAGGTTTTACGCCAGGCAAATCAGCATGCAAAACAAACTTATCTCCCTCCTCCTTGATATCAACAGCAGGTGCCCATTCAGCGATAGCAGAAGCACCTTCCGTCGCCATATCATCACGCGCCCGCTCCAGTTCCCGTTGCAATTGAGTCAGTAATCCCCACGGCTCATAGCGTGTAATTGCCATAATAACCTCCATACCAAGTCAAAAATATTCACCCAAACAAGGCGCCACTGAATACCATGACACCCACCAAATCATCCATCCGAATACTTTCAATCATTCTGAAACAACGGCCTGGATAGTTTTTCCTGTTTCAGGACACCTCTAAAAATATGGTTGCACGGAATAAAATATAAGGTACATGGAGCTCAACACTGTGATTCACCCGGAAAACCCGTTTCTTCAGAAGTACTCCTAATGAAATACAGATACTAATATAAGTATGTCTTCCACATTTTCAAGCCATACTCTTATTCAGTTTACGCGCAGACTGCTGAATCTGTAAATCGCAGCTGAGCGTTTATCCGCCTCTGGAAACAGATTAAAAATGTAGCACGAAGAAGATGTGGCGTAGCGATCAAGATATATCAGACAGACAAGTCAGTACCATATAGTGCCAGGTGAGCTCCACTGCAATCTTGCAACCGTCGGTCTGGATTCTAATCATTGGTGTTATGCGTCAACAGCTGCACGATGTCACTATGTCCTCGTTTCCTTGCCCAGCCCAGCGCGGTACCATCCGCTTCATTTCTGATTGAAGCATCTGCACCCTGTTTCAGTAGCAGATCAACAGTTTCGTAGTGATTACCACGTGCCGCCATCATCAATGCTGTCGTACCGTTATCCGTCACAGCATTAATTCTCGCACCATAATCCAGCAAAAACTCAACGATCTGCTTGTAACCTTTACTGGCCGCATAAATCAGCGGGTTCCATCCATCGTGATCGATTTTAGCGCCCTTTGCATATAGCTGCTTGATCAAATCCAGCTGTCCGTAATAACACGCCAGCATGGTAGCTGTTTCACCATATTTGTTTTGCAGATTGGGACTCGCACCAGCTTCCAACAGCAACCTGCCCATTTCCGGATTTTTGTTACGAGCAGCTAGCATTAAGGCTGTTTCACCGTGCAGATCACGCACATCCGGGTTTGCACCTGCTTCCAGCAGATTCTTAATACGATGGGTTTTATTGTTTTCCACCGCCGATATCAAATCTTCATCTACACCGGCATTTGCTGGCGAATACAGGCACAGGCAGATGACACAAAACAGGGTAATGATTGCCGTAATATGCCATTGTTTCCAAAAATACTGGTTCATCTCAGGCCACCTTGAACAAATTGAAGAAGTTGTTGGTCGTTGCTTTTGCAATTTCAGCAAGATCCGTTTCACGCAACCGGGCGATCTCCTCGGCAACATGCCGGACAAACGCAGGTTGATTGGTCTCGCCCCGATGGGGGACGGGCGCAAGGTAAGGAGAATCTGTCTCAATCAGCATCCTGTCGGCAGGCACCTTCTTTGCCACCTCTTTAATGATTGCTGCATTCTTGAATGTCACAATCCCGGAGAACGAGATGTAGAAATTCAGATCAAGCGCGCGCCGGGCAATTTCCCAAGATTCCGTAAAGCAGTGCATCACACCTCCGACTTTGTCCGCACCCTCTTCTTTCATGATCCGCAACGTATCTTCCGCTGCTGAGCGGGTGTGAATGATTAGCGGTTTACCACATTGCCTGGCTGCACGGATATGCCGCCGGAATCGTTCGCGCTGCCATTCAAGATCCCCTTTCAGGCGAAAATAATCCAGACCGGTTTCCCCCAACGCAACTACTTTTGCGTGGTTCGTCAGCTCCAGCAATTGCTCAACCTCAGGCTCTGCCGTATTTTCATAATCAGGATGCACCCCTACCGAGGCAAAGAGATTCGGGTGCGATTCAGCCAGTGCACGTACGCGCGGAAAGTTTTCCAGATTGACACCAACACATAATGCATGGGTAACCTGGTTGGTCTGCATATTCTCCAGTAACGCATCCAGCTTACCAGCAAGATCAGGAAAATCGAGGTGGCAATGAGAATCAATAAACATAATATTTATGCAATATTTTGATTTTATGTGTGAGCAATCCGACTAAAGAACCTCTGAGAAACGTTAGCAAGACAGTTAACCCAAGGTAAAAGTCGGCGAAGAAAACAGAGTTTATAGGTATAAATGAGCATTTTGATGTTGACTGTTAACGCGGAAATAACGGCGTAGACAGATCTCGAAGGCTCCTTAAAGCGTTAGGATAACTTCTGCTCAAGAATCAGGTATCGCGTCCGCCAAACCGGATGCGAAATCTGCCTTGTTGACATCTGCCCAGCAGTTGGGCGTTTCAAACAGGCGCACATGCTCCAGCGCCAGTCTGCCCGCATATCTATCCCGGAACATGTGATGCAATATATCAAAAGCAATCAGGGCAAGATTCTCTGCCGTGGGTTGTACTTCCAGCACAACCGTTTTGTGATCATCCATCGATTGCAGAAATTCCAGCACCCGAATATCGCCTGCATAAACTAGAAAAGCATGGTCCCATTGATCCACCAGGGCTTCCCGGATAATACGCTTGACATCCGAGAAGTCCATGACCATGCCTTGCTCCGGCGCCCCGGTATCAGTGATAATACCTCCTGAAATCGTGACTTCCAACACATAACGATGCCCATGCAGATTACGGCACTGGCTCTGGTGCGTGGAGATGCGATGTCCTGCATCAAACTCGAATTTTCGTGTGATCAACATTTCAGGAATTATAACATTGCCGCCTGTCCCCAGATAATCAGAGGCGCTTCCATCAAAAACATTCTCAGTCAGGAAGATCACAGCCGTGACAGCGCCGGGCTGACCTATGTCTACCCGGTTATTTCCCGTCGCGCTGGGGGCATATCTATCGGCATCAATCTCAACCCCAACAATGCCTGCAACTGGCGCTGCATTTACTGTCAGGTACCCGATCTCAAACACGGTGCCGCCCCTGCTATTGATCTGATTAAACTGGAGCAGGAATTACGCGCTTTTCTGCAGGAACTGATCTATGGGAATTTCATGTTGGCAAGAGTCCCGCCGGAAGCCAGAACAATCAAAGATATTGCTCTATCCGGGAATGGTGAACCGACCAGTGTACGGGAATTTGAACGAATCATTGAGCTCATCGGAAAAGTCCAGCTTGACTTTCCCCTTCCGGAAGAACTCAAGCTGGTACTCATTACTAACGGGAGCCTGATTAACCGGGTTACGGTGCAAAAGGGCTTGCGCCGGATGGCCGCGCTCGGTGGCGAAATCTGGTTCAAGCTAGATAGTGTTACACAAGCCGGGCGCCAGCGCATTAATCACACCCGGGCAAACCTGCAGCGCATGCATGATAATCTGCAAATCGCAGCATCACTCTGCCCAACCTGGCTTCAAACCTGCGTATTTAAACTGCACGGCGCGCATCCTGATAAAACAGAAACTGATGCGTATATCCGCTTCATCCGCATGCTGTTGCAGGAAAAAATCCGAATCCAGGGGGTATTGCTCTATACCATAGCACGCCCCACTCTGCAGCCCGAGGCAGCAGATCTCTTAACAGCAGATCCGAACTGGATGAAGGCCTTCGCCGATAAAATCGGAACGCTGGGAATACAGGTAAAAACGACCATTTAAGCTCATGAATTTGTGACGTATTCATGAAATAAAAACGGAATCAGAACTGGTATTTTCAGGAAAATCGCGCGATGTCTGTTATCTCGCCTATCCAGCTGATATCTCCCGTTGTTGTCTGCATTCTGCACAACCTGATCTCTGAAAAAACCATTATTTCAATTGCCTGGCTGATTTCTTAAGATTTTTATACAGATCAGGATATTGAGCCTTCAGCATTGCTGCGATGAGAAGATCATCTTTTTTTATTCTGGTCAAATCGACATGCTCAATATGAACCAGCCTTAATAACTCCCTCACCGCTTTCGGCATTTCCCGGCCGCTTTCATAGCGCGAACCACCACTCTGAGTCACGCCTACCTTGCCCCAGAATTCCTGTTGGTTCAATCCCAGTTTCTGACGTATTTCTTTCGGGTTGGGTATGTTTTTAAAAAGTATCATCTTGTTTTCTTCTTGGATATCAAAAATACAGGTGGCAATTCAGTGCAATATCATATTTTTGTTATCGTCATAAAAAGGTCTGGCTTAAGTCTGTCTATTCATTCATCAAGAATGCTTTTACCCGTCTTTTATCCCTTAAGCACATCCTGGACAGAACATTTATTCCACAGAAGCCTTGAAATGGAACAGCCTGAAGAAAACCATGGTATCAGACACTGACTACAACCAATTATGAGAGTGGAATATTATGGTAGAAGTTCGATGGAACTATACTGCATACTACGATTCCTCCTGGAAAATATGATATTGCAATTTACCGGGAGGATAAAACAGATTTACTGCCATTATCATTGTATATAGCGATTGACATCGCAATAATCCAACCAGACGGATATTACCGGTGCTCTCGCTCCAATCGGCCCGGCGGATCAACCTGGACTGTGACGTGATCAATGGCGTAGTGCTGCTTCAGCCAGGATGACACCAGTGGTGGCAACATCAGCGGATCAATACCATCAACCGGACTGACATGCACCGTTGCGATAATAGAATCGTCCGCCAGAATCCAGGCATGAAAATGGCCAGCACCTGCAATTTCCGGCAACTGTGTCAGACTGCTTTCCACAGCGGATGCATCCAATCCGCGCGGGACCGCCTGCAACAAAACATGAACGGCGTCCTTGATCAGCGCCCAAGCAGAGCGAACGATTAACACGGCAACCAGCATCGACAGCAACGGATCAAGTACCATCCACCCGGTCAGCAAAATGCCGACCGCCGCTATGATCGCCGCAACCGAGCCGAGCAAATCCCCAGTTACATGCAACAGCGCACCCCGCAGGTTGCTGTCTGCCCTGCTGCCTGACCATAAAATCCACACACCGGTCAGATTGATGATCAGCCCGATCACCGCCACCAGCAGCATCGATCCGGCCAACACTGCGGATGGTATATAAATGCGCTCAATGGCTTCAAAAACAATCCAGAGCACCAGCAGCAATAACGCCACACCATTGACCAGTGCAGCCAGAACACGAATACGGTGAAAACCATACGTTCGCGTACCATCTGCCGGTCGCCTGGCGATTCGGTACGCAATCAGTGCCAGCAGTAGCGCAGCGGCATCCGAAACCATGTGTCCTGAATCGGCAATCAGCGCCAGCGAGCCGGACAACCAGCCGCCAATAGCTTGAATCAGCGCATAACCAGCCGTCAGACAAAAAACGAGCGCAACCCGGCGCTCGTTGCCTTGTGTCACCACCTGTTGATGATGGTGATCACGATGCTCGATCTGCCCGGTAACGACAGGCTTCAAGGCGCGACAGCTGGTATCGCTGGCTGGAAGCGACGTAGCCGCAGCGCGTTACCCAGTACAAATACACTCGACATCGCCATGGCTCCGGCTGCAAAAACCGGCGACAACAACAGCCCGAAAGCGGGATACAACACACCGGCCGCTAACGGAATCAGCGCCGTGTTGTAGGCAAACGCCCAGAACAGGTTCTGGTGAATGTTGCGGATCGTTGCTTTGGATAGTGCAATTGCATTGGGTACCGCTTGCAGATTGCCAGTCATCAATACCACATCGGCAGATTCCACTGCAATGTCTGTGCCGGTGCCAATCGCCAGGCCGACATCGGCTTCGGCCAGCGCCGGTGCATCGTTGATCCCGTCACCGATGAACGCCACTCGCCCATGAGCTGCTTTCAGATTGCGCACTGCTTCCACCTTGCCGGCGGGCAGCACTTCTGCAATCACTTCGTCGATGCCCAGCTGCCTGGCAATGGCCTGTGCGGTATAGGTGTTGTCACCGGTAATCATGGCCACTTTGAGGCCCAGTTGATGCAATGCGGCAATCGCTTCCGACGTACCCGGTTTGATCGGATCAGCGACGGCCACGATCGCAGCCAACCTGCCATCAATCGCCACATACAACGGAGATTTACCTTCTCTCCCCAGCCGCTTTGCCGTGTCTGCAAAACCGGATATGTTAATTCCCAACTCGTGCATGAAACGATTTGCTCCGATTTTTATACTGGCACCGTCCACCGTAGCGATGACGCCCATGCCGGTGATCGATGTGAATTCGGTCAGCGCCGGCAATTCTATTTTTTCCTGCAAAGCGGCTTCGACAATGGCCCGGGCAATCGGATGTTCGGAGCGCGACTCAACCGCCGCAACTTGTGCTAATACCTGCTTGCGATCGAAGCCGGGAGCAACCTCCAGATCCGTCAACACGGGGCGGCCTTCGGTCAGGGTACCGGTTTTATCCACGGCCACCACCGCCGCATCCTTGAGCAGCTGCAGCGCTTCCCCTTTGCGAAACAGAATGCCCATTTCGGCACCACGACCAATACCAACCATGATCGAAGTCGGCGTCGCCAGTCCCATCGCGCATGGGCAGGCAATAATCAGCACCGCCACCGCATTGACCAGTGCAAACGTCAGCGCAGGTGCAGGTCCGAACGCCAGCCAGACTACAAAAGTAATTGCAGCTGCCAGCATAACAGCTGGCACGAACCATAACGTGACTTTGTCCACCAACGCCTGAATCGGCAACTTGGAACCCTGTGCCTGTTCAACCATCCGGATAATCTGCGCCAGCATGGTCTGCCCACCGATGGCGGTAGCACGCAAGGTAAACGCACCAGTCTGATTCACCGTGCCGCCGACCACCGGACTGCCTGCTATTTTTTCAACCGGAACCGGCTCACCCGTGATCATCGACTCATCGACAAAACTATGCCCTTCTGTCACTTCGCCATCGACTGGAACACGCTCACCAGGCCGGACTTCAACGCTGTCGTTCAGCACTACTTCGCTGATCGGAATATCGATCGTACGACCATTACGCACCACATGCGCAACTTTGGCCTGCAGTCCGACCAGTCTCCGGACCGCCTCCGAAGTACGCCCTTTGGCGCGTGCTTCCAGAAAACGACCCAGCAAAATCAGTACCACAATAACCGCAGCGGCTTCAAAATAAACATTGACGGTTCCGGCCGGCAGCAATTCGGGCAGAAATGTCGCCACTGTCGAATAACCAAATGCGGCGGCCGTGCCCACAGCGACGAGTGAATTCATATCCGGCGCCCGACGCAGCAACGCCGGAAAACCTTTGGCATAAAACATCCGTCCCGGAAAAATCAGTATCAGCGCCGTCAGCACAAATTGCAGATACCAACTGCGCTGCATGCCAATGGTAGTCACCACCCATTCGTGCATACCGGGAATCAGGTGTGAACCCATTTCAATCATGAATACCGGCAGCGCCAGTACGGCAGCAAAAATCAGATCACGTTTCAGCTTTGCCTGCTCGGCATCCTTTTTATCGGTCACCTCATCGGATTGAACCGTGGTATCCACTGCTCTGGCTGTAAAACCGGCGTTTTTAACCGCCGCAATCAGCGCATCCGTATCTGCCACACCACGCACTGATGCATGTTCCGTTGCCAGATTGACAGAAGCCGTCTCCACCCCTGGAACAGCTTTCAGCACACGCTCAAGACGCGCCACACACGATGCACACGTCATACCATCCACTGCCAGCTCAGCAGTTGTTGCAGGAACATCATAACCAGTCTTCTGAATCGCCTGCACCAGCGCCATACGATCTACCGGCGCAGTCAGGTGGATACTGGCGCGCTCTGTCGCCAGATTGACGGACACTTCTCCGACGCCTTCCACCCCGGACAATGCTTTCTCCACGCGCCCGACGCAACTTGCGCACGTCATCCCCTCGACCGGCAGACTGACCGTGTCTGCGGCTACACCAGTCTTGTCTCTATTTAATGTACTCATTCTCTGCTTTCCGAAAATAATTCCTGACTGCCCAGCTATCCACACCTTACCTCTGCGCGCAGATCAGATGTCAATCCTTAAAAAATTGTAAAAAATTCTGCCAGATTGGAGGATAAAAAACAGGGTAAGTTTTTATTGAATGGAAAATTCGAGAGGATGAAGATGAAATATCCGTGAAATTTTCAGGCGTCATGGGAAATGGCAATCGCCATAGCAATCCCGCAACCGTTACAAAAATCTGGCCTGCTCGCAGCTTCCGGGCGGAATCGGATCTATTCGAATACGTGCTGTTTTTCGTCACCAACAATAGCATACTGACCAAGTACTGCAGCAATACTGTGCGTAACGGACATTTGAAGAAGGCGTCTGCATGATGCAGCAAAGGTAGCAGCAAGAGCAAGACTTCCAGCAGCTAGTAGGCCGATGTTCGCAACCAGTCAACGCCATCAAACCAGAATCATCCCCGCCAGCGGCGGCAGTGTGATCAGCACAGAATCCTGCCAGCCGGACCAGGATTGCCCGGTGGGTTCAAGGTTGCCGGCGTTGCCGGTATTACTGCCACCATAATGTTCTGAATCGCTGTTAAAGATTTCCTGGTAGGTGCGGGATTCCGGCACGCCGACACGATAACTGGTACGTGGCACCGGGGTGAAGTTCAGGATGACCAGTACTTGCGAACCATCTCGCGCACGCCGCTGGTAACTGATGACCGATTGTTCGACATCGTGGCAATCAATCCACACAAACCCTTCCGGAAAAAAATCCAGTTCATGCAACGCCGGGGTATTGAGATAAAGCCGGTTCAGGTCACGCATCAATCCCTGTATGCCACGATGCTGATCGCGCGCCAGCAGGTACCAGTCCAATTCATGGCCGACCCGCCATTCACGCCCCTGGCCAAATTCGTTGCCCATGAAGTTGATTTTTTTACCCGGGCAAGTCATCTGGTAGGTTAGCAACAGGCGCAGATTGGCAAATTTCTGCCAGGCATCGCCGGGCATTTTATCAAGCAGGGATTTCTTGCCATGCACCACTTCGTCATGCGACAACGGCAGCACAAAATTTTCCGAGTAGGCATAGAGCTGGTGAAACGTCAGTTCGTTATGGTGAAAACGCCGATGCACTGGATCATGCTGCAAATAGCGCAGTGTGTCATTCATCCAACCCATGTTCCACTTCATCGAAAAACCCAGTCCGCCGAGGTAAGCCGGACGGGAGACTGCCGGCCAGGAAGTTGATTCTTCGGCAAATGTCAGCGCACCGGGAAATTCACCATGCACCATGACGTTAAGTTCGCGCAAGAAATCAATAGCATCCAGATTTTCCCGCCCACCATGCCGATTAGGCAGCCATTCCCCTTCATCGCGCGAATAATCCAGATACAGCATGGAAGCGACGGCATCGACGCGCAACCCGTCCAGATGATAAACCGACAACCAGAAATGGGCGCTGGACAGCAGAAAGGATTTCACCTCATTGCGGCCATAATTGAAAATGTATGTTCCCCAGTCATGGTGATAACCAAGACGCGGATCGGCATGTTCATACAGCGCAGTACCGTCAAAACGTGCCAGCGAAAAGCTGTCCTGCGGAAAATGTGCCGGTACCCAGTCGAGAATCACACCGATCCCGGCCCGATGACAGCGATCTACAAAATGCATGAATGCTTCCGGGCTGCCGTAGCGACTGGTTACGGCAAAATAGCCGGTAGTCTGGTAGCCCCAGGATTCATCCAGCGGGTGCTCCGACAACGGCAGCAGTTCAACATAGGTATAACCCATGTCCTGTAAATACGGAATCAGATGATCCGCCAATTCCTGATAGGAATAAAAACGGCCATCCGGATGACGCTTCCACGAACCGGCATGCAGTTCATAGATGTTTATCGGAGCATGCAGCCAATCCAGGTTTTTACGCCGGACCATCCAGTCACCATCCTGCCAGTGATAGTAATTTTCTTTCGGCGTCAATGCAGCCGTACCGGGACGCAATTCACAGTGGGTCGCATAAGGATCGGTTTTGAGCAATATTCCGCCGGTGGCACGATTGCGGATTTCATATTTGTACAGCACACCTCCAGGCAGATCCGGGATAAACAATTCCCAGACGCCACTAGCGCCGCGCGAAATCATCGGGTGTATCCGCCCGTCCCAGCGGTTGAAATCACCGACCACACTTACCCGTTCGGCATTCGGTGCCCACACGGCAAAACGGATCCCTGCAATTCCCTGATTTCTGACCGGATGTGCACCCAGCATGTGGTACGCCTGGAGCAAACGCCCTTCATTGAACAAATACAGATCGTGACCCGAAATCTGTACTGGAAAAGCGTAAAGATCATGACGCTCTTCAATCACTCCAGTTTCCGCATTTTCCAGACGCAGCAAACAAGGCTGCACAATATTATCTCCTTTCCATTCAAAAATGCCGTCATCGTGCACGCGCTCCATAGGCTGAAAACCTGACGAGGTCTGGAGCCACACACGCGACATATATGGTTGGAATACTCTGGCAAGCTGGCCGTCCGGGACAGAGTGCACCCCCAGAAAGGAACCAGGGTCGTGCAATCTCGCAGCCAGTAACAACGACTGCATGGAATCACCTGCTGAATCTCGAGATGGGAAAGGCAAAGACTTCATTGGCATGGGCTCGCTATCACACAGCATCGGCTGGTAATGGTTATTCGGATCAAGTAAGATGAATATGGAAAATACAGGGTATGCGGTTTTTTTAAACACTGCAAATCAGTGAGGTCACCATGAACGTTCAACAGGCAGTCCAGATGAATGAGAACCCGCGCTTTGTTAGCACACTGACCCGAAACACACTGGCACTGATCCTTGCAGGTGGACGCGGGACACGCCTTAAGAACTTGACCGATTGGCGTGCAAAACCGGCCGTCCCTTTCGGCGGCAAATTCCGTATCATTGATTTCACGTTGTCCAATTGTGTCAACTCGGGTGTACGCCGGATCGGCGTCGTTACGCAGTACAAAGCACAGAGCCTGATACGTCACATCCAGCGCGGCTGGAGTTTTCTCGACGGACGATTCAAAGAATTCATTGAGTTGTTGCCCGCTCAGCAACGTACCGATGAAGAAACCTGGTACCGGGGCACCGCTGATGCCGTCTTTCAAAATCTTGACATTATTCGCACGCATAATCCCGGATACGTACTGGTTCTGGGTGGTGATCACATCTACAAAATGGATTATGGACAAATACTGGCGGAACACGTTGAGAAGCAGGCAGATTTAACGATTGCCTGTCTGGAAGTTCCGCTTGAAGATGCCAGCGCGTTCGGCGTCATGGCAGTTGACGATAACGGGCGCATCGTCAGTTTTACCGAAAAACCGGCCCATCCCGCTCCGATTCCCGGTAAACCCGGGCACGCCCTGATCAGTATGGGTATTTATGTCTTTAACGCAAAATTTTTGTACGAACAGCTGATCCTGGATCACGATATGGATCAGTCATCGCACGATTTCGGCAAAGATGTGATACCCCGTCTGGTGGCGAGCAATATTCAAGTCTACGCACACCGTTTTCAGAATAGTTGCGTCAATATGGCCTCGGGTATTCCCTACTGGCGTGATGTCGGCACGGTGGATGCCTACTGGGAAGCCAATATCGATCTTACCACCGTCACACCAAATCTGAACCTGTACGATGAAGACTGGCCAATATGGACCTATCAGGAGCAGCTGCCACCCGCCAAATTCGTGTTTGATGACAATGATCGCCGTGGCCAGGCACTGGATTCGATGGTATCAGGCGGATGCATTATCAGCGGGGCAACAATACGTCGTTCCCTGTTATTCTCTGATGTACAGGTATGCAGTTACAGCACAGTTGAGGATTCTGTCATCCTTCCCAATGTCTATATCGGTCAACATACGCATCTCAGACGGGTCATCGTGGAAAAAGAATGCGACATTCCAGAAGATCTTGAAGTCGGCTTTGATCCCGAAGAAGACAAAAAGCATTTTTATGTCACGGATAATGGGATTACCTTGATTACACCGGAAATGCTAAGGCAACGTGTTCACTATACCCGTTGACATTACAATTCAGTTTACTGTCAATTTCCTGTACATAATTTGATATGCCATGACTAACCCTTCTTCCAAACTCGACCTCGTGTTGCTCTGGCACATGCACCAACCGGACTATCGGGATTACAAAACTGGCGAATTCATGCTGCCGTGGGTGTATCTGCACGCCATCAAAGACTATACCGATATGGCGCACCACCTTGAAAATCATCCAGGTATCCGACTGGTGGTAAATTTTGTACCCATACTGCTGGATCAACTGGAAGATTACAGCGAGCAGTTTGCCAGTGGCACAATACGTGATCCATTGCTGCGCCTGCTCTCTGTACCGGATTTTGATCATATTTCTCCCGGTGAGCGTCTGCTGATTCTGAACAGCTGCTTCCTGAACAATCACGAAACCATGCTCAAGCCTTATCCAGCTTATCAGCATCTACGTGATTTGTATGATCATCTGCAAAAGACGAATGACAAGGAGCTGATGTATGCTTCCGGCCAATATCTGGCAGATCTGCTGGTATGGTACCACCTTGCCTGGATGGGTGAGAGCGTGCGCCGTGAAAACGAGTGTATCGTCCATCTAATGGCACAGGAAAAACTGTTCAGCCATGGTGACCGTATCCTCCTGTTTAACCTTATTGGTGAACTCATCCAGGGTATTATTCCACGCTATCGTAAACTGGCAGAATCTGGCCAGATCGAGCTTTCCACTACGCCGCATTACCACCCGCTTGCACCGCTGCTGATTGATTTCGCTTCCGCCCGGGAAAGCCTCCCCGAAACCCAACTGCCGGCCAATTCAGTCTATCCTGGCGGGCGCAACCGGGTAGCGTTTCATTTGCAATCAGCCATTGACAGTCATCAGAAACGTTTTGGCAACGAACCTTCCGGTATATGGCCTGCCGAGGGATCGATATCGGAACCACTACTTGATATCCTGATCGAGCACAAGCGCCAGTGGTGCGCCAGTGGTGAGGGCGTACTAGCCAACAGCCTGCAAAAATCCCATCCTGATCAACCCCTGCCTGCCCGTAGCGACTATCTTTACCGTCCTTACCGGTTTGAATCCGGAAACAGCAGCATTCTGTGCTTCTATCGGGATGATCAGCTATCCGACATGATCGGGTTCGAATATTCAAAATGGTTCGGGCGCGATGCCGCTGAAAATTTCGTGCAACGGCTCGAACAGATTCATAACGAGACAAACAGTAATCCTGCACCGATTGTCAGCATTATTCTCGATGGAGAAAATGCCTGGGAATCCTATCCTTACAACGGCTACTATTTTCTGGATGATCTGTATGGAATGCTCGAAAACAACACAGATATCCGTACAACCACCTTCCATGAGCACATAACCAGACTCTCTGAAAACAAAGTTGAAATTACCCGATTAACCACTTTGACTGCTGGCAGCTGGGTATATGGCAATTTTTCCACCTGGATAGGGGATCACGATAAAAACCTGGCGTGGGATTTACTGTGTGTCGCCAAACAAAGCTACGATCTTGTTATGCAAAGCGCGCGGCTGACCGACGAAGAAAAAGTGGCTGCCGGGCAACAACTCGCCTCATGTGAAAGCTCTGACTGGTTCTGGTGGTTTGGTGATTACAATTCACCTCATTCGGTAGGAAGTTTTGATCTGGCCTTTCGCAAAAATCTCGCCAATCTTTACCGCCTGCTGAACATACCCGCTCCGATGACCATTCTCAAACCTATTAGTCATGGCGGCACATCCACTGGCGAGGGTGGCGCGATGCGGCACGCCTCCTGAAAACAGGAATACAGACAAGGATTTTCCAAACACCTTTGGCTTTAAATAAAAATTTAACAAGATCAGCGGATAAAACAAGATCCTCTCAAAACACCTGCGACATGAACAGCCGATAAACATTTAAGGATATTTTGATGACTGCATCCGTATCATTGCTATTTGGTGTCCACGCCCACCAACCGATCGGCAATTTCCCTGATGTTGTCATTGACGCACATGAGCGCTGTTACAAGCCCTTCCTGCAAACCTTGTACCGCTACCCGGAGTTTCATTTTGCTATCCATTTTTCTGGCTGGTTACTGGATTTTTTGTTTGAGCATTATCCACAGGATATGGCTCTGTTACGCGAAATGGCCGCACGCGGGCAGATCGAACTGTTCGGTGCGGGCTATACCGAGCCGGTGCTGGCAGCCATTCCCGAGCGGGATCGCGTCGGTCAGCTCAGGACATTTTTCAGCAAACTCAGGAAAAAGCTGGGACAGTCTCCACAAGGTGCCTGGCTGACTGAACGTGTATGGGAATCCACAGTTATTCCTGCTCTGACACGTTGTGGTATCCGCTATGTGATCGTGGATGACTATCATTTCATCTGCGCCGGAAAAAACAAGGCAGATCTTAACGGTTACTTCACGACTGAAGAAGATTACCGCACCCTCGATCTTTTTCCCATTTCCGAAGCGCTGCGCTATCGGCTCCCGTTTTCTCCCGCACCGGAAGCGATTACCTATATCGAATCGCTGATCGACCAATCCACAAACGGACATCAACCCGCTGCAATCTACTTCGATGACATTGAGAAATTTGGTATCTGGCCAGAAACCTACCAATGGGTGTACGAGCGAGGCTGGCTGGAACAATTTATTCAGGGTGTACTGGCGTCTCCATATATCCGGTTGCAGCGCTATCGAGACTATCATGCCAGTGAAAAAACACGCGGCATTATCTATCTCCCCACCACCTCTTACATTGAAATGAACGAGTGGACACTACCCGCCGAGCCCGCTCATATCTATGATGACCTGGTGCAACAGGCCAAATCTACAGGCCAATACGAACGCACCAGATCTTTTCTGCGTGGAGGTGTCTGGAAAAATTTTTTCTCGCGCTACCCCGAATCGAACTGGATGCACAAGCGCATGCTCAGCCTGTCCGCGCGTTACGCCGACCTGCCAACCAGGCAGCGCACATCTGCCATGCAGCAATGCCTGTATGCTTCCCAGGCCAACGATGCCTACTGGCACGGCCTGTTTGGCGGTTTATATTTACCCCATTTGCGGCGCACTATCTACAACAACCTGATTGAACTGGAAGCGCAACTCGATCAATGTGCGCCGCGCAATCCCTGCTATCGCGAAGATACTGATCTGGATGGCACGGAAGAAATTTATCTGCAGAACGGAACTGTACAGGCAATTTTGAAACTCGACTGCAACGCCAGCATCTGCGAGCTGGACAGCTATCCGCTCAAACATAATTTTGGCGACACCCTTACCCGCCAGACAGAGCATTATTACCGCAAAATCCGACTGAAGGCACAAGACCAATCAATCCACCACCAGGCGGGAATTGCATCTGCACATGACCGAATCAGTTTCAAACATGCTATCAGCCGGACTGATCTGGAACCGGATCCGCATGCGCAACGCCTTTTTATTGATCGCCTGAATGGTGCGCCACTGAATTATCAACCGCAATCCTCTGATAAAGAGGGGGGCAAAATCATTTTTCAGGCGCTGACAGATTCCGCACCAATCCGTAAATGTTTCCAGATTACAGGCAACCAGTTGCTGGTGATCTATGAATATCACGGCAAAGCCGGCGGATGCATGCAAACGGAAATCAACCTGGCCATGCCCAGTTGTGATGGGCCGGGTGGACGTTATGTCAGGAATCACATTACCCTGTCCGGTTTCGGACATACTATTGAACTGGATGATCTGGCCGCCATTACGCTGGAAGACGATACACTGGGCGGCAGCTTGTCACTTGAAATCACGCCCGCGGCAAAACTTCATGCCTGCCCACACTTCACTGTTTCCCAATCAGAGGGCGGATTTGAAAAAATCATGCAGGCAATCAAACTGACGTTCAGCTGGGAAGTATCGAATGACCCGCAACATATCGCCCTTCATTTCAATAAAATGCACAATTCCGCTTGATCGGTCACGATAAAGAATGATGGAATAACACCATGACAGAAGAATCCGCTCGTCTCAAACGATGCGATGAAACACAGATTCCCTGGAAAAAATGGGGACCCTACCTGAGTGAGCGGCAGTGGGGCACAGTGCGCGAGGACTACAGTGGCAACGGTGATGCCTGGAATCATTTTTCACATTACCAATCCGGTGCCCGCGCTTACCGCTGGGGGGAGGATGGTCTGGCCGGTATCAGCGATAACCGTCAGTTGCTCTGTTTCGCACTGGCGCTGTGGAACGGGCGCGACCCGGTGCTAAAAGAACGTATGTTCGGCCTGACTAACCCGCAAGGCAATCATGGAGAAGACGTTAAAGAATATTATTTCTATCTGGACGCCACCCCCACGCACAGCTATCTGAAGTATCTCTACAAATATCCACAGACCGCTTATCCCTATGAAGATCTGGTCAGCACCAACGGGCGGCGCTCCTGGCAGGAATCAGAATATGAATTACTGGATACTGGCATTTTTGATGAAAACCGGTATTTCGATATCTTCGTGGAATATGCCAAGGCAGAACCGGAAGATATCCTGATCCGCATCACCGCTGTCAATCGAGGCCCTGCAACAGCGGATTTACGAATATTACCCACTTTATGGTTTCGCAATACCTGGTCGTGGGTACCCGGTTCAGTCAGGCCACAACTGTCCCGGCAAGAAAATCCAGACAACTGCCGGACAATTCACGCCAAACATGAGGAGCTGGGCGAGTATCAGCTATTCTGCGCGGATAATCCGACGCTGCTGTTTTGCGAAAATGAAACCAATGCCTGGCGACTGTTTCACAGCAACAATAGCGGACCCTATACCAAGGATGGTATCAACAACTACGTTGTACTTGGCCAGGCAGATGCCATCAATCCCGCCTGTCACGGCACCAAAGCAGCAGCAGATTATGCGCTGAATATTCCCCCTGGAGAAACCCGCGAAATTCGCCTGCGCCTGTGTCGCGCGAAATCGACCAATGCCAATAACCATTTTGCTGACTTCAATCAGCTCATTAGTCAAAGAAAAAAAGAAGCGGATCATTTTTATGCCGCTCTGATCAATAACAGATTAAACGAGGAACAGCAACGTATTCTGCGGCAGGCGCTGGCTGGCATGATATGGTCCAAGCAATATTACGAATTCGACGTAAAGCACTGGCTGGAGGAACATCCCAGGCAAAATACGCGCAATACTGATTGGGAACACATGCAATGCCGAGATATCATTTCCATGCCGGATAAATGGGAATATCCGTGGTTTGCCGTCTGGGATTCGGCTTTCCATACCCTGCCACTGGCCATGATAGACCCTACCTTTGCCAAGCAGCAGCTCGACCTGTTCCTGGAAAACCGCTATCAGCATCCGAATGGACAAATTCCGGCCTACGAGTGGAATTTCAGTGATGTGAATCCGCCGGTTCACGCTTGGGCCGTCTACATGGTTTATCAGATCTGCCAGGATTACCACAGCCAGAATGATCTGACATTTCTGAAATCTGCTTTTGCCAGCCTGGAAAAAAATTTTTGCTGGTGGGAAACACACCGTGAACCAGATAAAAATGTATATGAGGGTGGATTCCTGGGACTGGATAATGTCGGAATATTCGACCGCAGCGCCCCACTGCCGACCGGTGGTCATATCGAGCAATCGGATGCCACCGCATGGATGACCTTGTTTTCGCAGAATATGCTGCAGATTGCGCTGGAGCTGAGTTTCCATGATCCTGATCGTTACGAACAAAGGGCACTGTCCTATCTGAAGCGTTTCATGTCAACTGCTGCTGCCATGCAGGATATTAGTGATGAACACCGGGACATGTGGGATGATGAGGAGGGTTTTTTCTACAATGTATTGCGCTTTCCGGATGGCCGCTCAACTCGTATCAAGGTACGTTCTCTCGTTGGCCTGTTACCGCTGTGTGCTGTAACTGTCATTGAAGAAGCCACGCTGGACAAACTGCCGCAAGTAGCCAAACTATTCGAGGATCTGATCCAGCGTCGGAATTACCTGACCCGCCATCTGTTCTGTCCGATCAAACCCGGTGTTGAAAATCGCCGCCTGCTGGCAGTCGTGGATGAAAACAAATTACGGCGGATACTGACAAAAATGCTCGATGAACAGGAATTTCTGAGCCCCCACGGCATCCGTTCACTCTCAAAATATCATCTGGAACACCCCTACGCATTTCACTGGAATGGACAAACGTTTACCGCAGATTACCAGCCGGGAGAATCTACCAGCAATATGTTCGGCGGCAACTCCAACTGGCGTGGCCCTGTCTGGATGCCAATCAACATTCTGATTATTAGCGCACTGTTGACGCTGTATGCTTACTACGGAGAAAATTTTCGGGTCGAATGCCCAACAGGATCTGGAAAACAGTGCAATCTGTTCCAGGTTGCGAGAATAATTGCCGTAAGACTACTCCATATCTTCCTGCCGGATGAATATGGCCGACGACCTGTATTTGGCGGCACTGAGAAATTTCAGACCGACCCCCACTGGCGGGATTATCTGCTGTTCTACGAATACTTCCACGGCGAAGACGGCTCCGGACTGGGTGCCAGTCATCAAACCGGCTGGACGGGGGTAATAGCCGCCCTGTTGAGCATCTTCGGTTCCCTGGAAGAAGAGGAACTGGCCGAACTGGGTATGCAGGAAATTTCCGCTATTTTGTCGGGAAATAACAATAATGTATAGACAACTCACTTATGATTTATTTACCCATTTCATTATCAGCCTGAACGCTAACATACAGTTCATTCGGTGGAGCTGCGCTGTAAAAGATGCGGCCTTCCCACTGCCCGCATCGCCAGAGAATACACCGCAGGCACGACCACTAACGTTAACAATGTCGAGGAAACCATGCCACCAATCACCGCAACCGCAAGTGGACGATTGGTTTCAGCGCCAGCTCCCAGCCCCATCGCAGCCGGCAGCAATGCCAGGATGATGGTAAGCGAGGTCATGAGTACCGGCCTCAGACGAACCGGACAAGCTTCTTTCAGTGCAACATCAACCGATCTGCCTTGCTCACACAGTTGGTTGGTCAGATCAATCAGCAGAATTGAATTTTTTGCCACCAAACCAATCAGCAGTACCAAGCCAATCATGGAAAAAATGTTGAGTGAATTACCTGTCAGCCATAAGGCAAATATCCCGCCAACAATGGCAAGCGGCTGTGCCACCATCACAATAAGCGGCTGCAGAAAGGAATTGAACTGACTAGCCAGCACCATATACAGCAGAATCAGCGCAAGCACGAAAACGAACTGCATATTAGAGACGGTCTTGGCCAACTCCTCCGCCTGCCCGGTGAGGCGAACCACATAGCCTACCGGCAGCAGTTCAGCCGCGTATTGCTGCACAATATCAGCTGCATTGCCCAGCAACAGTGTCGGACTGGCATAAAAGGTGGCGGCATACTGCAGATCAAAGCGGCCGATGACCGAAGCACCGAGTTCCTCATGAAACTGTGCAACCGTATCCAGCCGGATCAGATCCCCTCCCGCACTGCGCAGATATACTTTCTTCAGATCTGCAATCTGGTTAAATCGATCTTCCCGCCCTTTGAGGCGAATTTCGTAACGCTGACCGTCTCCGGGTTCATCGTTGAACCGGGCCACATCAATACCACCGGTAAACAGGTTAACCGCGGTCGCCACATCAGTCGCTGAGATGCCCAGGCTGGCTGCACGTACCCGGTCGATCTTGATTACCAGCTGCGGCAAATCCAGATCCAGGTCCAGATCCACTCTACCCATGCCCGGTGTTCCACTGAGCCGTTGCTGCATTTCATTTGCCAACCGACTGACTTCACGCAAATTGGGACCGGTGAGGTTGAATTGCAGCGGCTCCGAGCGCTGGCCACGTACAATAGCAACCGCTGCCGGAAATGCCCGGACACCCGGGATTTTGTCAAAGCGGGCTCGTAGTTCATGCATCAGCACTTGCTGGCTCATGCTGCGGATGTGGCGGTCAAACAAACGGACGCTGATGAATCCTTTGTTAACCTGTCCTTCAAGACCAGAGCCAATCGATACAAAATAACTGGTAATTTCATCAGGGAAGGCAGCCAGTTCCGTCTCTATCAGCTTGAGACGGGAATCGGTGTAGTCGATACTGGAGCCAAGCGGCGTACGGAATGTCACCATGAATACGCCTTCGTCCGTTTCCGGCGTGAATTCTTTCTCCACTTCGCCGAAGAAAAAAACACTGCTCATCACCGCAACCAGGGTAATCAGGATCACCTTCCAGCGGTGCGCAATCACGACATCAAGCAGAGATGCATAAACCTGATCCATACGATCAAACCAGTGATCCAGACGGTGGTAGAAACGTCCGTGTTTTTTGTTGATGCGCAGGTAGCGCGCGCACAGCATCGGCGTCAGCGTGATGGATACGAGCAGGGAAACCAGTACGCCAAACGTGACAACCACAGCAAAAGATTTAAAGAATTTGCCGATGATGCCTTCCATGAAAATCACCGGCGCAAAAATACACACCAGAGCCAGTGTGGCAGCCAGCACGGCAAACACAACTTCATGACTGCCTCTGATAGCGGCAGTCACAGCATCGACGCTACCACACGTTTCCTGTTCCTTGCTCATGTGACGAAAAATACTTTCCAGAACGACGATGGCGTCATCCACCACCACGCCGATCAGCAACAGCAGCGCCAGCAACGTCATAGTGTTGAATGTGAATCCCGAAAAATACATCACCGCCACAGCACCGAGCAGCGAAACCGGAATGGCAGTGGCAATAATCAGCGTGGAACGAACGGAGCGCAAAAACAGCCAGACGATCAACGCGGCCAGCAGTGTACCCTCGATCAGGTGATCCTGCAGCGAGCGCACCAGCTCCTTGATAAAAATCGCATCGCTGCTGACAATACTGACTTCCATACCGGGTGGCAGACTTGGTACGACATCTTCGGCCAGCCGGCGCTGGACTTCCTCGATAATCGAAACGGTGTTGGCGTTGGCGACTTTGACGATGCCCAGGCCGACCGAAGATCTGCCGTTGAAGCGGGCAATCTGACGATAATCAGCCAACCCATCTTCGAGCTCCGCAATATCTTTCAGCCGGATTGGTGCCGCATCACGATAGGCCACCACCATGTTACCCATCTCGCGCACATTGTGGAATTCCAGATCGAGTTTGATCAGTCTTTCAGTATTTTGCCCTACCAGAAAACCGCCGGGCAGTTGAATATGTTCACGCCGGAAGGCATTGATTACATCTCCGGCTGCCAATTTGAAGGAAGCCATCCGCTCCGGCAGAATGTTGACACGGATAGTACGGTCACGCCGGCCACCCAGGCGAACTTCCCCAACGCCGCTGATGGTTTCCAGCTTTTTTTTGATGATATTGAAGCCGTACAGGTTGAGCTGCTGCAAGGTGCGATCACCCTGCAATGACAACCACATGACAGGCTGTGCGTTGGTTTCAACCTTGCGCACGACTGGTGGATCAATGTCATCCGGCAATCGCCGCAGAATCTGGGCGATACTGGATTGCACTTCGTTGTAGGCAACATCGATGTCTTTCTCCAACTCGAACGTGACGGCGGTAACTGAAACATTCGGCGAAGAGCTGGACTGAATATGCTCAATACCGGGAATAGTATTGACAGCGGTTTCAATGATATTGGTGATACTGGCGTCAACGATGTCAGGGTTCGCTCCGATCAGTGTTGTCGTCACTGAAATAACAGGAAATTCAACGTAAGGCAGGCGATCCACGCCGATACGCTGATAGCTGATAACACCCAGCAATACCAGCAATCCTGAGATCATCCACGCCAGCACATGTCGTTTGATCGACAGTTCGGGCAGTGTCATAGGCTTGCTTGCCCAGTCGTTTCCTGCTGTATGGTAATTTTGGCGCCATCTGTCAGAAAAGCGGCACCGTCGAGCACAATCTGTTCACCTGCCTTGATGCCGTGCCTGATTTCAACCAGGCCATCCTGCCATAAGCCAGTTTCGACAACTCGCTGCTCAGCAATCCCATCCCTGATTGCGTAGACAACATGGCCAGCCGGTCTGAGCACGACACTCTGCTCTGGCACGACCACTACATTCTCACGCATGCCAAGGATGACTACACCATTCACACTTGCGCCTGCATGCCAACCTGGCTGATTCTCAACGTAAGCAAGCGCGTCGATCGCTCGATTGCCAACACCAATCGCAGGTTTCAATTCCCAGATATGGGAAACAATTTCGGTGTCAGATGTGGGCGTCCTCAGTCTGACTTCAAGATCCGGCTTGATGTATGAAGCAATACTTTCGGGAAATGGCAGGTGCGCACGCAAATGCTGGTTATTGATAATTTGCAGCAACGGATCGCCCACCTTGACATAGTCTCCCTCGACAACAATCTGTGATTCAATCTTTCCATCCATCGGTGAAAACAATCGTGTCTTGGATTTATTATGTTCAATTGTAGCCAGGCGAGATTTTGCTCCTTCCAGCTGCCGACGCAATGCTATTTCCTGCGTTTTGATATCATCCAGTACAATCTGGGAAATAAAATTTCGCTCAACCAATCGCGTATTACGCTCAACTGAACGTTTCTGATTCTCCAGCAGTGCTTCTAATCTCGCCACCTCGCTGAATGCCTCGCGTCGCTGCAGTTGATAGTCAACTGGATCCAGCAAAGCGATTTCCTGCCCTTTTTTTACATGTTGCCCCTGACGCACCAACACCTTGAGTACTCGCCCGGATACTTCCGCCGCAATCGTTGGGTCCATTATGCCCTCCAGTGATCCAACGGATTCCTCACGTACTTCCATAGATACATTCCGGGCAGTTGTCACACTGACTGATGGCGGATTAGCCACCTTTATAGCGTCTTCCTGCTTACCACAAGCGATAAGCATCAGTGCCAGAACGATATACAACAGTTTTTCAGCTCTATTCAACGCCACAGTCAGCACCCTTTGTATCTCAACTACATTATCCACAGCAGCGGGATTATCTCCCGGCCGTAAATTTACCGACTCCCCGGCAAATAGTTATTTCATGAATAAATGACCGGAATAATACCCTCTGACAAGAGGTAAAAAATCAGGATGTTATCAGAATATATCTTTCATCTCCTTAAAAACAGAAAGGCTTTCCTCCCTGTCAAATCCGGAAACAAATGATAAAATTAAAATGTAATATCTGTATGATTAAACCGAGTTGCTGAAAGCAATAAAACCGGCTAGTAATTGAAAGTGCAAGATGAAGATTTACAAAACAAGGCCCTTTTACTGCGCCTTATCCTGTCCAGTAAGACCTGAAGAAATAGAGCTCAGACATAACCCGCACAATAGTGAAATACCCTATCGCGCAGGTTTTCAACAAACTAGTTCACAACAACGGGGGTGAGATGCACAGCCAGAGCGGCAAATCCACTTAATAGCACCAATAAAAATACACTGCCAAATATCATATTTTTAGTGGTATCAATATCGCTACCCTTTTCCACTTTACTCATTTTTATATAGCTCCTTTCAGATGAATTAGAAACAAACAATCATGCGATGTGGCAACCTATAAATATAACATAAAAGACCTGCATTTGTATATGCCTGGCAGAATTGCAAGCCTTAATTCAGAAGGTTCTCAAAGCCAAATATATAATTTTCCTTTGAATACCCAGAAAGACTAGATAGCGTAGTCATAAGATAAACACAAGGGTTTCACATGACAAAATCATATTGCAGGCATGATATCTCGGATAAGGTGTGGGATTGCTTGAGGAGCATTTTCTAGGGTGTAAAGAAGCGTGGGGAAAGATGGTTGCAGATAATCGTCAGTTTATTCGCTGACGTAACAGGGGCATTTGAGAAAAAATTGCTGTAAATTTTGATTGATGATCCGGATTATGAATGGCTGATGATTGATGCCAGTCACTGTAAAGTTCACCTACAAGCCAGCGAGGCCAGAGGTATTAATCAGGATATGAATCGGACAAAAGAGGGTTCAACACAAAAATACATCTGGTCGTGGATGCGCATGGCATGGTATGCCGGTCAGAATCCTTATCACACAAGGTACCACTGCCGACTGCACGCAAGTTGGCACCTGATTGAAGGGGGCGATGCCGATTATCTGTCGGCTGATCGCGGTTATGACAGATTCACTGTTGAACAGGAAAAAACAGAATATGAACGTTCTTATTCCGCCAAAAAGTATCGGGAAATACTAAGATCTTATGATAATGAGCTGTAAGTACTTTTTCTTTCTTGGCTGCCGTGCAAATCAGATATATCGCCCTTTGAGCAAATATCTTGTAATACACTATCTAGGCGACGCCCTCACACGTCAGCAGAAACAGCAATAAAATTATCGATAAGCGAGGTTATGAGTCTATTGATCTAAAAATAGCCCTAAACCTTGAAAAAGATGAAAAGAAGGCAAAAATGTTGCTAAAAAAATTTAGCTATTCTGTTCGGCCTTATTTTTTGTAAAAGCAGTAAATAATGCAGGAACAATCTTTTTTTCCTGCCTATATGCGAAAAGTAAAGATTGGCCATCCGATTGTTTAGGCGTTGCTAGTTGCGCTGAATGAGCTTGCGGGACATAAGGTTGCGTAAAAATAGGATCTTTATGATTTCGTAGCGCCGCACTCTTGTGTGAATCAGAATATTTTCTGGTTTTCTCACTATTGCCAGCCGCAACCTGTTTATTGCCACGCCGGACAGCATTAGCTGACATCCGATTTTTCCGATCTGGCAGACTTCTGATAGATGATTCAGCATCAAAACCAGCAATCTGTTCTGTCTTCAGCCTAGTATTCAGAAGTTTCTCAATATTGGTCAGAAGCTCTACTTCGTATTCACTTACCAGAGAAATTGCCTTTCCTTTACTGCCAGCCCGGCCGGTACGGCCGATTCTGTGTACATAATCTTCAGGATTACCAGGAAGTTCATAATTGACCACATGCGATAGTTTTTCAATATCGATACCACGTGCAGCCACATCTGTTGCTACCAGTATTTGCACATCACCATGCTTGAATTCAGAAAGTGCCTGTGTTCTCTGCTGTTGATTTTTATCCCCATGAATTGCAAGTGCCGAAATTTTATGGTGGGAAAGCATCTTCGCCAGCTGGGAAGCTCTATGCTTCGTTTTTACAAAAACAAGTGCTTGTTTCAAATCTTGCTGTCTGGCCAAATGCAGTAGTAATGCAAACTTACTTTCAGGTTTTATCCGGTGAACAACGTGTGAAATTGACTCATTTACCGTATTCTGCGCTGCCACTTCAATCCGAACTGGTTGCTTTAGCAAACTGTCTGCAAGTTTTCTGATTTCATCTGAGAAAGTTGCAGAAAACATCAGACTCTGCCGCTGAGAAGGTAATAACGCCAATACTCTTTTGATGTCCGGCAGAAAACCCATATCCAGCATACGATCAGCTTCGTCCAAAACCAGGATTTCTGTTTTTGAAAAATTTACGGCCTTATGCTCGACCAAATCCAGTAGACGACCAGGCGTAGCCACCAGTACTTCCACTCCAGCCCGTAGCTCCGCTATCTGAGGTTCTATATTGACCCCGCCATAAACGACAGTAGCTCTCAGTGCAAGATATTTTCCATATTTCCTGACACTTTCATCAATTTGTATAGCCAGTTCACGCGTTGGAGCCATGATTAAAGCACGTACAGGGTGTCGAGCAGGTGACGTACTGGAGCTTGCATGCACCTGCAAATGATGCAACAAAGGCAAGGTAAAGCCGGCCGTTTTACCAGTACCCGTCTGAGCGCTAGCCATAACATCTTTACCGGCAAGAATCAACGGAATAACCCGTGCCTGGATTGGCGTCGGGTTAACATAGCCTTCATCAGTCACTGCTCGAAGTATTTCACTGGACAAGCCCAGCTGCTCAAATGTTACGTTACTGCTCATAGTTTATTTCTTGCAATAACAACCAGAACCAAATTTTTAAAGACATCGTTGTCAAAACACATACGACGAATCAGCATCCATAAGGCTTTTCATTAAAAATGACCTATAAAAGAGTTCAAAATCACCTTTGTTCTCGGATCGGGATCGTGGGCTTGCACTTATTTTTTGCTCAAAATTACTTTAAGGTTAATTTTTTCGGGTTTAAACCACTTGAATATCCTTCCTATTCTGTTCAAAAAATTCAGAAATACAGGTGCTCCACTGATGGCCACAGCGTCCACCAGACAATACCAGGCTGAAACCCCGCTTGGAGGATTACCTTGTGTTAGTTCGAATATTGGTTCAAGTGTAGCCCACCGCCAAGTACCAGCAGCAGTACCAATCAGTTCCAGCCAAGTTGTAATAAAGAATGCCGCCAGGTATACCATGGGCGATCTACCCTTGAACAAATAAATCAAAAACACAACATAAAGCAATGCACCTACCTGATCACCATGCTCGGGTAATCCACTAATACCCCATGCTGACCACAGGCCACAAGCAACCACCACAAATATCGCAATTTTCCTGGCATGTTTGAGAAAAAAACCTGATCGTGCCAACGCCACTGCTGTTAGATAAACCATGCCATGACCTGGCGGCACATATAACGGAACATTTTCCAGACGGTAGGTATACCCTCCCATATAGATGGATGCAAAATGCTCACCTGCTGTTGCAAAAGCCACCGCAATCATAACCTGCATTTTTATTTCACGATTCTCACCACGGAGTAACATGATCAAAAAAATCCAGGCGATAATACCTAATACATTCTGAAGCAATAGCGTTCCGTGAGCATCGATCACAAGGCTAACTGCAACACAAAAAAATGTAAATGCAGCAATAAAATAATCACGTTTCCGGTGAACCGGATTGCCGTCCACTTCCGGAAACTTATGAAATATCTTCAACATCTCTAAAAATAAAAAAACCACCCTTTCTGACAGTTGAAACAGCAGTTCCCGCTATATTTTGGCTATCAAGCTAACAGATATCAACAGTACTTGTAGTTTCAGCCAATTAATAATCGATCCGGGTAACACCCAAACTATAAACAGATTATAAAAACTTCAACCTCAGATCCATCAAAAGAATACCCGTATTTTTTCGGAATAGGCCACCCAACACCATACTTGCGTCAATCATATTGATGAAATCCCTGTCTATCTAGATACATCATAGCTCTTGCGTAGATACTCACTCTACGGTGAGTATCTACGTTCCAAGAGAAAGGAATTAAACCCGCAGGAATAATCAAATCACTGAATATTCACTATTTTCCTTTTTTGGCGGTTTTAGCATTGGCCTGGAATTCGTCATGGAATTTGAATTTAGGCTCTCCGTCAAATACACCATCCAGTTTATAGTGTTCGTGCATGGCTTTAACGTCTTTGACCATTTCGTCAAACTTGAAGGTGTACTTGGCGTCCAC
>NZ_QRCC01000009.1 GCF_009833125.1 Nitrosomonas sp. HPC101 | reverse complement strand
GACGGATCATTTGCTCTGTAAACAGATGGAGGAATATGCTTGATTCCTGTTATTTGAGTAGTAATACCGGGACAGTTGAAAGCTGATGGCAACGAAAATCAGTGTAATTCCATTGAAAATATTATTGTTCCAGAAAAGACCGGCCGCCTATAAAATAGTATTTATGTTTTGATTATAGTCAGTAGCACCGATACCAGCAGGATAGGTTGCACGGGTGACTGGTTGCAATCACTTCAGGCTAGGGTTCCGGCTTTCCACAGAAAAGCGACTGGTCCGAGAGCTTGAGGCTTCGCTGTAACGAAGCTCCACGGAGGGACAAAAGCCCGGGAGGTTACATAATGCCAAATGCATTATTGGTTCTTGTCATTTCCCGACTTCCCGGAGATTTGTTATATGTATTATTTCTTGTCTGCTTCCATTTTATACACCACATTTCCTGTATTCACCGTCCACGGCCCGTCCCCTATGGGAAGCAGAAATCTGTCTTCATTTTCGCTGGCTCAGTTAGCGTGTATCGCGGTATAGCCTGCTTGATCAGGTAGTACAGTAAGGAGAATCTATGTTTACAAAAATTCTGATTGCCAATCGTGGCGCTATCGCCTGTCGTGTTATGCGTACCTTGCGTCGCATGGGAATCGGCAGTGTGGCTGTTTTTACGGAAGCGGATGCGTTGTCACGGCATGTGCTGGATGCGGATGAAAGTATTTGTATTGGTGATGGAATGGCCAGTGAAAGTTATCTGCGTGCCGATAAAATACTGGAAGTTGCACATCGTACTGGCGCTCAGGCGATCCACCCGGGGTACGGGTTTTTGAGTGAAAATGCTGTGTTTGCTGAGCAATGCGCGGCAGAAGAAATCTGTTTTCTGGGACCCACGCCTGAACAGATGCGTACTTTCGGCCTGAAACATACTGCTCGTGCACTTGCGCAGCAACTTGACGTACCAATGCTGCCGGGTACCGGATTACTGGATAATATCGAGATGGCCTGTCAGGAAGCGCTTCGAATCGGTTACCCGGTGATGTTGAAAAGTACAGCAGGGGGAGGCGGTATCGGTATGCGCTTGTGCCACAACCGGCAGGAACTGGTTGATGCATATGAATCTGTCAAGAATTTGGCACAAAGTAATTTCAGCAATGCCGGTCTGTTCCTGGAAAAATATATTGATCAGGCTCGTCATGTTGAAGTACAGATTTTCGGCGATGGCCGCGGAAAAGTGATTGCATTAGGGGAACGGGACTGTTCCATGCAGCGGCGTAACCAGAAAGTGATCGAGGAAACGCCAGCACCGGGACTGTCGGCTGCCACCCGGAAGGCACTGCAGGAAACAGCCGTGCGCCTGGGAGAGGCGATTCAATACCGGTCTGCCGGTACGGTGGAATATGTCTACGATCCTGCGGTTGATCGGTTTTATTTTCTGGAAGTCAATACCCGTCTGCAGGTGGAACATGGTGTCACCGAGATGGTAACCGGCATTGATCTGGTCGAATGGATGGTCCTGCTGGGTGCGGATGCGTTGCCGCCACTGGAATCATTGACGATCCAGCCGCAAGGAGTCTCTATACAGGCCCGTGTGTATGCGGAGAATCCGGCCAGGAATTTTCAGCCGTCCAGTGGCTTGCTGAGTGCAGTTGAGTTTCCGGAAACTGCACGGATTGAGACCTGGGTGGATGCAGGTTGTGAAGTGTCAGCTTTCTATGATCCGATGCTGGCCAAAATCATCGTGTATGCCGACGAGCGTGATCAGGCCATTGATCGTTTGATTGGCGCGCTGGAGAACACCGCGCTCTACGGTATTGAGACTAATCTGGATTATCTCGAGCAGGTATTGTCCGGTACAGTATTTCGCAGCGGGCAGGTCAGCACCCAATACCTTGCCGGGTTTCACTACCAATCTAATACCCTGGATGTACTCAGCGCCGGTGTACAGACGACAGTACAGGATTATCCCGGCAGAACGGGCTATTGGAATGTAGGCGTGCCGCCATCCGGTCCGATGGACAGCCTGGCTTTTCGCCTGGCTAATCGACTGGTCGGCAACTCCGATGATGCGGCGGGGCTGGAAATCACGCTGGCCGGGCCTACGCTGAAATTCAACTGCAACAGTCTGATTGCGGTATGTGGCGCGCCCATCGATGTCTGGCTGGATGATGTCCCTCTGGAGCAGTGGCGATCCTACGTCATCAAGGCAGGCTCATTATTGCGATTTGGCAAAATCCATCAGTTTGGTAGCCGATCCTGCCTGGCCGTTGAAGGCGGGATTCAGGTGCCGGATTACCTGGGCAGCAAGTCTACCTTTACGTTAGGGCGATTTGGTGGGCATGCCGGGCGCGCATTGCGTGCCGGAGATGTGCTGCATATTCTGCCGGCGGAAGGTACTGAGCCAAGAGTATTGCCTCCCGAAAATATTCCTGATTACACCAACAGATGGGAGATCGGTGTCCTGTATGGCCCGCATGGCGCGCCGGATTTCTTTACTGAGGTTGATATCGATGCATTTTTTGCGACCGACTGGAAAGTACACCACAATTCCAGCCGTACCGGTATACGTCTGATCGGCCCTAAACCGCAATGGGCGCGCAAGGATGGGGGAGAAGCCGGGTTGCATCCTTCCAACATCCATGACAATCCCTATGCAGTTGGTGCGATTGATTTTACCGGAGATATGCCCATCATCCTTGGCCCGGATGGCCCCAGTCTGGGAGGATTCGTCTGTCCTGCCGTAATTGTGCAGGCGGAATTGTGGAAAACCGGTCAGCTCAAACCGGGTGACAGCGTACGTTTTCACTCGCTTACAGCGGAGCAGGCTCTGCTGCTGGAACAGCAGCAGGATGGGATGATTCGAGAGCCGGATGCCTGCGCGCCTGCGGCGTCTGATATGCCTGTGCTCCCGATTAACCGGGAAAATCCTGTATTACACCGGATTCCTGCAAATAACGGACGGGTGCAAGTGGTTTATCGACAGTCGGGAGACAAATATCTACTGATCGAATATGGCGAGGCAGTGCTCGATATTGCACTGCATTTTCGTGCGCACGCATTGATGGCCTGGCTGCAGCGCTGTATCGAACAGGGCGATCTGCCTGGGATTCTTGACATGACGCCGGGTATTCGCTCTTTACAAATCCATTTCGATTCGCGGCTGCTGGACCGTGACCATCTTCTGGACAGGCTGATTAGCGCCGAGCAGGATTTACCGGCGAGCGACGATATGGAAATGCCTTCGCGTATCGTGCATTTACCCCTTTCCTGGGATGATGCTGCCACAAAACTGGCCATCGAAAAATATATGCAGTCAGTCCGGCCGGATGCACCCTGGTGCCCGAGCAACATCGAATTCATCCGGCGGATCAACGGGCTGGACAGCATTGATGAGGTCAAACGTATCGTTTTCGATGCCCGCTATCTGGTGATGGGGCTGGGGGATGTTTACCTGGGCGCTCCGGTTGCTACACCGATCGATCCACGACACCGCCTGGTCACCACAAAATATAATCCGGCGCGTACCTGGACACCGGAAAATGCAGTCGGGATTGGAGGTGCTTATCTCTGTATTTATGGCATGGAGGGCCCCGGCGGATATCAGTTTGTTGGAAGAACGGTACAGATGTGGAATCGTTATCGTCAAACCCAGGATTTTGTTGCGGGCAAACCCTGGTTGCTGCGCTTTTTTGATCAAATCCGGTTTTATCCCGTTTCTGAACAGGAGCTGCTCGAGCTGCGCCACGACTTTATCACCGGACGTTTTACACTGCGTACCGAAGACACCGTTTTCAGTCTGCGCAACTATCATGCATTCCTGCATCAGCATGCAGACAGTATTCAGGCATTCAAAACCTGTCAGCAAAAGGCTTTTGAGGCTGAACGCGAGCGTTGGAAGGCTGCAAACGTGCAGGAAAGCAGTAGCAGCAGCGACGAGGGAGAAGGTATGTTGGATGAATCCGGTATGCGGAATGAACCTGATTTGCCCGACGGAGCACATGCCATCAGTTCAGATGTAACCGGTACCGTATGGAGATTGCTGATTGGGATCAGACAGCCGGTCAATGCCGGAGATCCGGTTATCATTATCGAATCCATGAAAATGGAAATCACCCTGAGTACCCCGGTCAGTGGAGTTGTGCAACAAATTAGCTGTAAGCAGGGTGATTATGTATGTTCTGGCCAGTCACTGCTGATTGTTCAGGAGGAATAAGGACTGTTAAAGGGCATGGTCAGTTTGAGCGTCAGCTTTTGTCCGATGGAAAGCCGGTCACTTCCTTTGTTCCATAAACGAACAGTGTTGATATCGATCCCGTAACGCCTGGCGATAGCCTGAAGCGTATCGCCTTTTTTGACAGTATATACGAGGTGCTCTGTTCGAGGAGATTTTGTTGATGTCTTGAGCAGGTTGTGCGCCAGATAGGTTCTTTCCCTGATGCTGTTGCCATCCCGTGGTACCAGCAATGTTTGCCCTTTTTTTAGGGTTGCCTGTTCAGAGATTCCATTGGTTTCTGCCAGCTTTGAAACCGGGATACGATACCGGCTGGATAAATCCTGCAAGGTATCTGTTTGCTGAGCCTGGTAAACACGCCACGAAACCAGCGCCTCATCATAATTTTCCAGGTTGTCTATAAAGACTTTGATCTTGGTAGCGGGTAACAGCAAGGTGCGTGGAGAATCTTCTGCTTTGATGATGGGCCGGTGATACGCCGGATTCAATGCATTGAATTCATTTTCCGGGATTCCGGCAAGCCTGGCGGCCAGTTGAACGTCAATTTGCTGAGTGATCGTGATCTGTTCGAAGTAAGGTCGATTCGGAATGGGTTTGAGCTTAATACCGTAGCGGCGAGGATGGGCAATGACATTTCTGATGGCAATCAGCTTGGAAATATAGTGTCTGGTTTCAGTTGGAAGATCAATGTGCTGGTAATTGACCGATTTATCTCCACCGTGGTTTTCGTCGATGGCTTTTTTCAGTGACCCTTGTCCCCAGTTGTATGCGGCCAGTGCCAGTTTCCAGTTGCCAAACATCTTGTAGAGCATCTGCAGGTAATCCAGCGCAGCCTGGGTAGCGGCGATGATATCGCGCCGCTCGTCATGCCACCAGTTTTGCTCCAATCCGAATGCTTTTGCTGTCGAAGGGATAAATTGCCACAATCCTGCCGCATGTCTGTGAGAGTAGGCATCCGGATCGAAGGCGCTTTCAATAATCGGCAGCAGCGCAATCTCGGCCGGCATGTGCCGTCGTTCTACTTCTTCAATGATGTAAAACAGGTAGCGCTGGCTGCGTTCAACAATATGATCTATGAACCGCTGGTTTTTGCTGAAGTTGCTTTCGTGTTGCTGAATTTCCTGGCTTTGTATATTGGTCAGAGAAAATCCAGCTCGTATGCGCGTCCATAGATCATCTTGTTGCTTGTGAGGTTCTGTCTGATATGGCTTTGTTTCCAGGACAGTAATGTCGTCATTTTTTTCTAAGGCTCCGTCAGCTTGTGCCGTAACAGAGAGGAATATCAGTACTACTGTGACAATCAGTACTGGTGAGGTATTCGATGCTATTTTCATCCTGAATGAAATGAACGGTTCGCTCGCATAGTTGGTTTCCCAAAAATAAAAAAGGCTGGTCACCTGTATTTTTTAATTTTAAAGTGAACCAGCCGGCCCGTCCAACATTCTACATGATTTTTCAATCAACAATCGATTGATTAATGCCTTATTCCCAGCTTAATACGCCTCCTGTCTGATACTCGATTACACGAGTTTCAAAGAAATTCTTTTCTTTTTTTAGATCAATCATTTCTGACATCCACGGAAAAGGGTTGCCTGCCTCAGGGAATAGCGGATCAAGCCCGATCTGGTGGCTGCGACGGTTGATGATGAAACGCAGATATTCCTTGAACATCGGTGCATTCAGCCCCAGTACGCCACGCGGCATAGTGTCTTCTGCGTAGCGGTACTCCAGCTCGACCGCCTTGCGCATCAGTGCGCTGATTTCTTCACGGAATTCCCGGGTCCACAGCTGTGGATTTTCCAGTTTGATCTGGTTGATGACGTCGATGCCGAAATTACAATGCATGGATTCATCACGCAGGATGTACTGATATTGCTCAGCCGCTCCGGTCATTTTGTTCTGCCGGCCCAATGCCAGAATCTGCACAAATCCGACATAGAAAAACAACCCTTCCATGATGCAGGCAAATACAATCAGACTCTTCAGTAGTTGCTGGTCAGTTTTCAGCGTTCCTGTCTGGAATGAAGGATCCGTGAGTGTGTCAATGAAGGGGATCAGGAATTCGTCTTTGTCACGAATCGACCCGATTTCATGGTATGCGTTGAAGATTTCACCCTCATCCAGACCAATCGATTCGACAATATACTGATAAGCATGGGTGTGGATGGCTTCTTCGAACGCCTGGCGCAATAAATACTGGCGGCATTCGGGGTTGGTAATGTGGCGATAGGTTCCCAGCACGATATTGTTGGCTGCCAGTGAATCCGCAGTAACAAAAAAACCGAGGTTGCGCTTGACGATACGGCGTTCATCTTCGGTCAATCCGTTGGGATCCTTCCACAGAGCAATATCGCGTGTCATGTTGATTTCCTGTGGCATCCAGTGGTTGGCACAGGCAGACAGATATTTTTCCCATGCCCACTTGTATTTGAATGGTACGAGCTGATTGACATCCGCCTTGCAGTTAATGATGCGTTTGTCTTCCACGGAAACCCGGCGATGGCTTTCTGCCGATCCTGCTTCGTACTGCACTTGCTGTTCCGCAGTTATTTTTTGTGTATGAACACCTGTCGGGATATTTTTCGGTTGAAATACTTCATCTTCAAAAGTCAACATGATTTTGCTCCTTGCATTATCTGGGGGATATTTTCAGTATTTACTGACATGCTTCACATTCCGGATCGTCGATCGCACATTGTTGCGGGGCCGTGTGAGCCAAGCTGCCCGTATGTGGTTCATGCTGCGTGGGAACTGCATTCAGCGTACTGGTATGTACCGTCGATTTTTCGGCAGTGGTTGCTCCCAGTGCACGCAGATAATAGGTTGTCTTGAGTCCGCGTAACCAGGCAAGCTGGTACAGCTCGTCCATTTTTTTGCCGGAAGCGCCCGCCATGTAAAGATTGAGTGACTGTGCCTGATCAATCCATTTCTGTCTTCTGGATGCTGCTTCGACCAGCCACTGAGGATCAACTTCGAATGCTGTGGCGTACAGATTACGTAAATTCTCCGGTACCCGGTCAATTTTGCTGATTGCTCCATCGTAATGTTTGAGGTCGGCGATCATGACTTCATCCCACAAATCCTGTTTCTTCAAATCATTGACCAGCCACTGATTCACTATCGTAAACTCTCCGGAAAGGTTAGATTTGACATACAGATTCTGATAAGTAGGTTCGATGCTGGCGGAGACGCCAATGATGTTGGAAATTGTCGCAGTCGGTGCAATTGCCAGACAATTGGAATTGCGCATGCCATGCTGCCTGATCCGGTCACGCAGCGCATCCCAGTTCTGCGTGGATGAAGCATCAATTTTCACATGGCCGCCCCGTTCCTCACGCAATAGCTCTAGCGTATCCTGCGGCAGAATACCGCGATCCCACAGACTGCCCTGGTAAGTAGCATAGGTGCCGCGTTCTTCCGCCAGTTCGGTGGAGGCCCAGTAAGTATGGTACGCGACTGCTTCCATCGATCTGTCGGCAAATTCAACTGCTTCCCGGGAGGCGTAGGAAATACCCAGTTTGTGCAGACAATCCTGGAATCCCATGATGCCCAGCCCGACCGGTCGATGCCGGAAATTGGCATTGCGGGCTTTTGCCACTGCATAGAAATTGATGTCGATCACGTTATCCAGCATGCGCATGGCTGTCGTGACCGTCTGTTTGAGTTTAGCCTGATCCAGTTTGCCATCAACGATATGAGCCAGCAGGTTGACCGACCCCAGATTGCATACGGCGATTTCCTTTTCGTTAGTATTCAACGTAATTTCGGTACACAAATTTGAGCTGTGCACGACACCAACATGACTCTGCGGCGAACGGATATTGCATGGATCCTTGAACGTAATCCACGGATGCCCGGTTTCAAATAACATGGTCAACATCTTGCGCCACAGTTGTCTGGCCGGAATACGCTTGCACAGTGTCAGATCGCCCCGCGCCGCCTGATCTTCATAGGCAACGTAAGCTTCTTCAAATGCTTTGCCGAATTTGTCATGCAGATCGGGGGTATCGGAGGGCGAAAACAGTGTCCATTCCTGGTCTTCCTGCATGCGCTTCATAAACAGATCCGGCACCCAGACAGCAGTATTCATGTCATGCGTCCGTCTCCGGTCATCTCCGGTGTTTTTACGTAATTCCAGAAACTCTTCAATATCGAGATGCCAGGTTTCCAGATAGGCACATACTGCTCCTTTGCGTTTGCCACCCTGATTGACTGCCACTGCTGTATCTGACACTACCTTGAGAAAAGGCACCACTCCTTGCGACTTACCATTGGTTCCCTTGATGCGTGCACCCATTGCTCTGACCGGTGTCCAGTCGTTACCCAGCCCGCCCGCAAACTTGGACAGCAGTGCATTTTCCTTGATGGCTTCATAGATACCATCGAGACTGTCCGGTACGGTGCTCAGATAGCATGAGGACAATTGTGAGCGCCGTGTACCGGAATTAAACAGGGTGGGTGTCGAGCTCATGAAATCGAACTTTGACAGCAGGTGATAGAACTCGATGGCACGGGCCTCACGATCGATTTCATTCAGTGCCAGCCCCATGGCAACGCGCATGAAGAATATTTGCGGCAGTTCGATACGCCGTTCGGAAACATGCAAGAAGTAGCGGTCATACAGGGTCTGCAGGCCGAGATAGCTGAACTGCAGATCACGATCAGCAACCAGCGCTTCTGACAACAGTGCCAGATCAAACTGTCCCAAATGTTCATCCAGTAATCCGGCCTCGATTCCTTTCCGGACAAACTCCGGAAAATATTCAGCATAGCGTGATTGCATAGCCTCATGGGCCACTTCTTCATCCAGCACTTCATAACGGATGTCGTCCAGCAAAAGCCTTGCCGTCACGAAACTGTAAGCAGGCTCTTTTTCGATCAGCGCACGGGCAGACAACACGGCAGATTTTCTGACTTCTTCGGCCGGCACGCCGTCATATAGATCCTTGAGCATCGATTTGACGATCAGCCCGGCATCAACCGTGTCTCCCAGATTCTGGCAGGCCGATTCGATCCGGATCATCAGTCGGGCTGGATCGAGCGGAATCCTTTGCCCGTTTTCCACGACATGCAGCACGGTAGCAGTCTGACCAGAAGCCACTTGCCCCTTTTGCTGCTTTGCCCGTTCACGCGTACGCTCCTCGCGGTACAGCACATATGCACGTGCGATGTCGTGATCGCCCGAGCGCATCAGTGCCAGCTCGACCTGATCCTGAATATCCTCGATGTGAAATGTGCCGCCTCCCGGACGGCGACGTGTCAGCGCATGTACCACCTCGCCGGTCAACTGTGCCACGATCTCGCGCATGCTGGAAGAAACGGCACTTTGCCCGCCTCTTACGGCGATGAACGCTTTGGTCAGTGCGATGGAAATTTTGCCGGGTTCAAATGCCACCACGGCACCATTGCGTCGGATCACTTTGTATTGGGAATAATCTTGCCGTGCTGCCGGCAAATCGATCGTTTCTGCCAGAAAATTTTTCTGGGAAATAGGGGAAGATGAGAGGGTGTCTGTAGCGATCTGCATGGTTGATTTCTCCTGTGTGATCCGGTATTGCTGATCGAAAAATGGCCAAAAATCAAGTGGCTGTAAGGAAATGGCTGAAAGCTGCTGGATACCTGATAACACAATATATTGTGGTTAACAAGGCGAAACAATAGTACCTGTTGTGGAATGCTGCTGTCAACAAGAAGTCCGGGAAGAGCTCTGCTGGATAGCTGAAAACCAGCTGTCATCGTTAATTTGATTATTTGAACAATCCATATTCTCGACAATATCTGTTACAGAAAAATTAACACTCTCAACGTTTCCTGTTTGTCGAAGTATTGAACGATTACTCAACTATCCGAGCCTCCATCATAAAAATAAAGTGAATAATGATGCTTGTTACACTTTAACGTGTTGTCATATTTCTCATACACTACGTCAAGCTAGGCCGACACACTTTGACAACTTATAGATGCTCTCATCTTCTGCTACAAGCTCTCCGACGGTACGCTGAATGCCGTGGGATTAAATATCTGAGAAATTCGGCAATTGGTGCAGGATTTACACACGAGCCAATCGCTGGAGAGCACGATAGTCAAAGTCCATCCTGTGATGGTATCGGTATATTAAAAAAACGGTGTTCAAGCTATTGGTAAATCACAAGGGGTTGGACTATCAAAATTTACCTGGTTGCGGAAGATGCCAGAACTGCGGTAGTGTTTTCGTTGTCTTCTGGTCAATCCGGTGATGCCAAAAAAGAACGTAAGATGTTGAAATTCATTATGAATAAAGGGTTTTTTGAAACTCACGTGATCACCGATAAAGCGTGCGAAGGAGCTGAGCACGACAGTTGCTGCTTGATCTGGGAATGATCCCTGTGGCGCCGCGAAAAGCGAACCGCGTGTTGCCCTGGGGTATAGCGCTGAAATATATAAAAAGCGCAATGAAGTTGAGCGACTGTTTCGTCGCCTGAAGGAATTCAGAAGAATCTTCTCCCGCTTTGATAAGCTGGATGTAGTATTCCGATTCTTCATCCATTTTGCACTGATTGTTGACAGCTTGATTAGTGTTAACAGGTCCTGGGGTTTCCAGAGAGAGTTCCCTATAATCAGGAAATCACTATCGAGAAGGTTTGTTATGCGCTCAAGTCAATGGAAGCTGCTTTCGAGTAGACGCTTTTTACCCTTTTTCGTGACCCAGTTTCTGGGTGCATTCAATGACAATGTTTTCAAGAATGCGCTGGTCATTCTGATCACCTATACCACCTTGGATAACGCGGGTCTGAGCCCGCAGATCATGGTTACGCTGGCAGCGGGTATTTTCATTTTGCCGTTTTTCATCTTTTCCGCTACTGCCGGCCAGCTGGCGGATAAATGGGACAAGGCGCAACTCATCCGCTACGTCAAATTTGTCGAAATCATTCTGATGGGGGGCGCGGCGGTGGGGTTTTACCTGAATAGCGTTATGCTGCTGATGGTGATCCTGTTTCTGATGGGCGCCCAGTCTGCGTTCTTCGGGCCATTGAAATACAGCATTCTGCCGGATCAATTGCGCGAAGACGAGCTGATTGGCGGTAATGCGCTGGTCAGTGCCGGAACATTTATCGCCATTCTGCTGGGGACGATCATAGGCGGGTTGCTTATTCTGGCCGGGCAGGGCGGAGCAATCGTCTCCGGTATCACGATCGGAATCGCGCTGGTCGGCTGGCTGTCCAGTCTGTTCATTCCTCCAGTCCGCCCGGCGGCGGCAGATACGATTGTGAACTGGCATATCCTTGAAGAAACGCGTGTCATCATCCGCCAGGCACGTGAGAACACCACGGTGTTTCATGCCATTCTCGGAATATCGTGGTTCTGGTTGTTTGGCGCCACGTTTCTGTCGCAATTTCCCACTTTTGCAAAGGATGTCATCGGTGGAAATGAACAGGTGGTTACGCTGTTCTTGACGCTCTTTTCGGTAGGAATCGGTATCGGTGCGCTGCTGTGCGACAAGCTGCTCAAGGGTAAAGTGGCTGCAACCTATGTTCCTCTGGGTGTGCTGGGCATGACGATCTTCACCATCGATCTATATTTTGCTAGTACTGCTATCGTATCTGTACCGGGTGTGGAACTCATCGGCGCATTGCGTTTTCTGGAATCACTCGCCCACTGGCGCATTTTGCTGGATCTGCTGGCCATCTCGATCAGTGGTGGCCTTTATATTGTGCCGCTTTACGCCATTGTGCAGAACTACGCGGAAGCTTCCTATCGGTCGCGTGCCATTGCTGCCAACAACATCATGAATGCGCTGTTCATGGTGGTTTCCGCGCTTGGAATCAGTGTGATGTTGGCGCTCGATTTTACTGTGCCCGAGGTTTTTTTGACGATTGCGCTGCTCAATGGCTTGGTGGCAATCTACATCGCAAAGCTGTTGCCGTATGAACTGGCCAGATCTATTCTGCAATGGGTATTCCATACGTTCTATCGCTTGAAAATCAAGGGATTGAAACATTATCGCCAGGCAGGGGAAAGAGTGCTGATCGTCTCCAATCACCTGTCATTCCTGGATGCCGCACTGCTGAGCGTATGTTTTCCCGAACGCCTGTGCTTTGCCATCAACACCAGCATTGCCCGCAAATGGTGGGTGCGGCCTTTCCTGTTTCTGGCAGATACCATTGCGCTTGATCCGACCAATTCTCTCTCCACCCGTCTGCTGATTGAACGAGTCAGAAATGGTGACAGAGTGGTGATCTTTCCTGAAGGGCGGCTGACATTGACCGGGTCACTCATGAAAATCTACGAAGGCCCGGCCATGATCGCGGATAAAGCCGGGGCAAAACTGTTGCCAGTAAGCCTTTCAGGCCCGCAATACACGCTTTTCTCCAGGCTGAAAGGGAAAGTGAGGATACGCTGGTTCCCCCGGATCAGCGTAACCGTTATGCCGCCGGAAAGTTTTGATCTGCCGGATTCGATTCGTGGCAAACGCCGTCGCCGCGCAGCGGGCCTGAAACTGTACGACATCATGACCACAGCGACTTTTCAGAGCAATGTCCTGCGACAGACCTTGTTCCAGTCGCTGCTCGATGCCGCGGCCATTCATGGCAGAAAGCACATCATCGCGGAGGATGTCGAACGCTGCCCATTGAACTATTCTCAACTGATCACACGCAGCTTTATCCTGGGTATTATGCTGCGTCGTCACACCCACCTGCATGACAATGTGGGAATCATGCTGCCCAACATGGTAAGCAGCATGATCAGTTTTTTTGCCTTGCAGGCTTTCGGTCGTGTACCTGCTTTCCTGAATTTTTCGGTCAGCCCCGGAAATCTCATAACGGCTTGCCGGATAGCGCAGATTCGAACTGTCATCACCGCACGCGGATTCATAGAAGCTGCCAAACTGACCGGTCTGACCGACAGCCTGAAAGCAAAGCAAATTACCCTGATCTATCTGGAAGATCTGAAATATCAGGTGCGCTGGTGGCACAAGCTGGCCGGGCTGGTAGCAGGTCTGCTGCCGGGAGCCAGTTATCGCTATGCCCATTCCCAGCGTAATCCAAATGCACCGGCAGTCGTTCTGTTTACCTCCGGCTCGGAGGATGTGCCCAAGGGCGTGGTGCTCAGCCATACCAACCTGCAGGCAAACCGCTTTCAGGTATCCGCCCGGATCGATTTCGGCCCGACTGACCTGGTATTCAACGCACTGCCTCTCTTCCATTCACTTGGATTAACGGGTGGTATGCTGCTGCCGGTACTGTCTGGTATACGGGTCTTTCTGTACCCGTCCCCCCTGCATTATCGCGTTATCCCTGAACTGATCTACGATACCAATGCAACCTTGCTGTTCGGCACTGATACATTCCTCGCCGGTTATGCGCGCCATGCCAACGCCTACGATTTTTACAGCGTTCGTTATGTGTTTGCCGGCGCCGAGAAACTGCGGGAAAGCACCCGCAGACTGTGGTCGGAGAATTTTGGTGTGCGTATTTTCGAAGGGTATGGCACGACTGAAACTGCCCCTATCCTCAGCTTGAATACTCCTATGCACAACCATCCCGGCTCGGTTGGTCGTCTGTTACCCGGCATTTCCAGCAAACTGGAGCCTGTCCCGGGAATCACTCAGGGAGGCAAATTGTTGGTATCCGGTCCGAATATCATGCTGGGCTATTATTTGGCCGCCAATCCTGGCATGATCGTGCCGCCTGTCGATGGTTGGCATGATACTGGTGACATCGTCGAAATCAACGAGGAAGGTTATATTTTTATCAAAGGGCGCGCCAAACGGTTTGCCAAGATAGGCGGTGAAATGATTTCACTGCCGGCCATAGAAGAATCTATCAACCAGCTGTGGCCAGGTTACGGTCATGCCATCATCCAGATGCCCGATGCCAGAAAAGGCGAGCAGATTGTTCTGATTACCACCCGTCAATCGGCAGATCGCAGCGACATCGTCACTTATTTCAGCCAGAATGGCTTGGGCGAACTGGGGATACCAAAGAGCATCCTGTACATCGATAAGCTGCCGCTGCTTGCCACCGGAAAAACCGACTACGTATCTCTGCACGAATGGGTGCTGCAACAACCCGGTGTGTGATTGCATTAAAGCAGCTACAGATGCGCTTTTCGCTTAGGCAAATGCCAACTGTATGAACAAGGAACAAGCCCAAAGCCATTCCTGCCGTCGCATACAAACGGGCCCGATTGATCTGCCCCATACTCAGCACCGGTCAGGGTGTACCAACCGCGGGCAGGATTCCTTCGAGGAGCAGGAGCATCGTCTTCGCCTCCGGCAACAAAGGCACTTGCATCAAACAACCTGACATAACAGTTCGCCGGTTCAATCTTCAGCACTCCAGCAGCGCCAACAAACCAGGTCGTCAGTCTGCAAATTGTTACGTGATGGAGTGTTTTTGAGATAAGGCACGCAGTATACTTGGGCTGTCTTGATATTAAGGAGAAGTAATAATGAGCGCACGTATAGTGTTAGCCGCATCTTTAATAGCAGCCTGTTCGCTGGTTTTATCTGCCCAAGCAGCGCCGCCTGAAGGTAAGGGCCCAGGCAGCCACGCAAGCAATCCCGATAAGAAGGACAATAGCGGCAAGAGTAACTCGCATGCAGCAGGTAACTCTGGTAAGAAAAATTTGGGCAAGGGTAATTCCGGTCCTGGCAACGCTGATAAGGGTAGGCCGGATATGTCTGGTAATTACGATAAACGATCTCACAGCAGTCGAGGCGGTGATTACGCTTCTGATCGGCGTTACTATGATCGAGGCCGCTACGACGATCGAAGCCGCTACTACGATCGGGGCCATTACGATTCTGATCACCGTTACGACGATCAAGACGATGACGATTCTGATCGCCATTATGACGATCGAGGTCGCTACTACGATCGAGGCCATTACGATTCTGATCACCGTTACGACGATCAAGATGATCAAGATGATCAAGGTGATGACGATTCCGATCGCCATTACGACGATCGAGGCCGCTACTACGACTATTTTGATGACCACAGGGATCGCTACGGTCATTTGCGTGGTGACGATTTGTTCGGTGATCTTGTGTATGCCGGTATTACCGCTGCCTTGGCCCGCGAGTATGCATTGGATTTCGGACTGGGGGGGTACTCCACCTTGCCGCCTGGCATACGAAAGAATCTGGCAAGGGGTAAGCCTCTCCCTCCAGGAATTGCCAGAAAAATGGCGCCTGGCCCGATGGTGAGTCGCCTGCCGAGATACCCCGGTTATGAATGGCGTGTTGTCGGCACGGATTTGATTCTGATTTCTGTAGCCACAGCTGTTGTTGCTGATATTTTGTACGACGTCTTTGATTAGCGCTGCCGCGCCTGCAGCAAAGGATTGGGCGTCTTACACCAATCCAGTGATGAGTCCGAACGACACCAGAACCAGAAGCAAAGATACAGATATTTGAACGGCACGAATGGTGACTTTTTTGAGAACCTTAGCGCCAATATACGCCCCTAGGAATGCGGAAATACAGGCTGCGACCACCAGGCGCCATTGAACATCTTCTCCATTAGATGAAGTTCCGGCACCGTAAACAACTATCCGCGCCATATCAACCATGACTGCAAGGACAATGCCTGTGGCTACGAACGCCTCCTTTCCGAGGCCAGCCTTCAGTAAAAACATGCTTCTGAATGCGCCTTGATGACCTGATAGGCCGCCAAAAAATCCACTGATTGCTCCTCCCAGCGGCAACCACTTCTTGTCTAGTTTGATGTTTGAAAATCGCTCAGAAAGCTCCAAACTCACGAAGAAGATAATCAGTACGCCGATGACCAGTTTGAGCGGTGAAACTGCCAGTTCACGACCGAATGCCATGTACTGGAATACTGGAGGGACTTCGCCAAGCCAGTTGAGGAGACCAGCACCTGCAAACGCCGCGAGAACAGCGGGTAACCCAAATTTCAGCAGGATTGATTTATCTGCGCGATGCCCCATCAATACCAACTTGAACAGATTGTTTGTGAAGTGAACCACTGCCGTGATAGCGATGGCTATTTCAAGTGGAAAGAATATCGCCACCACTGGCATCAACAGTGTTCCCAGACCAAACCCGGAAAACAGAGTGAGGCCGGAAGCAAGAAGTGCAGCAGTACAAACGATGATGTATTCCATATCAGTCTCCTGGATGCCCAACATGGAGTTGAGCCGGAACGTAAACGATCGGCTCTAACTGCTCGTTAGGCAGGCAGTTCACCTTTTTTCTTTACAACTGAATCAGTTCCGCCGTGTTCCCTTTCTGAAGGAAGCTGTATGACCTGGTCAAGGAAATCTTCAACGCTTGGGATTGGTGGATTATTCCTGAGGTAATCCGCGCTCGAAAGGAGCGAGCAGACTTCATGGGAAGCACTGTGCGCTGGCATGAGGTACCCCCTGGAACGCGTTGTTAGGTCTCATCGCTCGACTTTTACCAGTTTGGTGCGGCCAGACGTTCCGGACTTGATGAAAACCGCAGACTTGCGGCATTGAAAATGCTTCGCCACAAGAGCGATGAGTTCTGCATTGGCTTGGCCGTCTACTGGCGGCGCTTTCAATTGAGCTACCCACGAACCATCCGAAGCTTGCACCAGGGATGAGGCTCTGGACCGAGGTTTCACTTTAATCTGCAGAGTAACAGCATGCTGATTGGTCATTATGTTCGCATGGCATTGCTTTGTTATGTATCTGGGTTCGTGGCTGAATTTCAAAATGCTAATATTTTGAACCCTATGAGGATAAGTACTATACCCCCGAACAGTTCTGCTTTACTTTCTAACCACGCACCACTTTTTGCGCCTATGAATACACCGAGCCCACTAAGGAAGAAAGATGTGATTCCCATTATGGTGCAAGCAATGAGTGGATTTATTTCGATGAGCGTTAATGTAAATCCAGCAGCCATTGCGTCGATACTGGTTGCTATCGCAAGAACGAGCAATATTTTATGGTTTATCTGGGCAATATTTTCTTCTACACCCTCAGTAATTGATTCATAAATCATCTTGCTGCCAATCAATATAAGAAGAAGGAAAACAATCCAATGCGCGTAGCCTTCAACCCACCCCAAGACACTTTTACCTCCTAAAAATCCAATTAAAGGCATTATTGCTTGAAACAAGCCAAAGTATATTGCAACCCGGATTGCGAGTGATTTCGTTTTCTGTAAGTGCTGTGAGCCGAGACCGATAGATATAGCAAAAGCATCCATACTAAGCGCCACTGCTAAAGTTAAAACTTCAAACATTCACTAATCTCATTTGCTATTGGTTGAGGTTGAGTGCAACTTATGTACACACATAACGCCTGAATAAATTATGTGCGCCCAGCATAGGCGTGGACATATGGAGTACAAGTCCCCTGTGGGAATATCGACTTGGAGTTAAAAGCTCCCGGTTACCTTTACGAAAACCATTGGGTCAGTGTTTCTTTGGCTTTGGCTACATGCTCATCCTTGATGTGTGCAGCAACGGTGGCAAGGGCAGCAGCGAGTGCTCCAAGGTCGTCGGTATAACCAGCAACAGGAATAATATCTGGAATGGCATCGACAGGCGAAACGAAGTAGCCGAGCGCACCAATAATGATGCCTTTGGCCCAGATTGGCGTATCGGAATCCAGTGCAGCGTAGTACATCTTTAGCGCAGGTTCTATGACACTTTGCCCTGCCATTTTTGCGTACTTCTTGGCTTTATCCCAGAAGTTGCTATCGGAGTAGGCTGCGCTGAATTGCTTTTGTTGCTCGGGCATGGTGCATTCCTTTTGGTTGAAGGCATAACGTAGAGCTAAGCCGATTTGCTGAAGCGTAGTGGAAGCGGGTCGGCTTGAGCAGCATGTTAGACCTAGTGCTTCCTGTGACCGGAGTCAAGCGATTTTGTCACCTTACGAATTTGATAAGACTCATGACACGCAGTGCATTTGCTCATAGAGTCACTCAATTGACGTAGTGTGAGTTTAGGGTCTTTTTTTGATTCCGCGTCCGAAGCGATTTGATCAAAATCCTGATGCAAGGACATGCCCAGCCTCATAAATTCTTTAGGCAACACGTCCTTGAGATGATCGTGATCCTCAGCTTTATGCGCCATGTTCGTGCCAAGTGGTCGGGCGTGTCGAGCAACCGCTGCCATGTCATCTTTGGAAAGAGCAGCCAGGATATTTTGCGTGCCGGATAACAAAGCCCGCATTTCCTTAAGCACATGACCGCGTTGAGCTTCGGAAAGATTGAGAGTTTGGCGATCGTCTTGATCACCTGCAAACGCAGCGGTTGCTAGCAGTGAATAGGCAATAATGGCTACTGATTTTTTCAATTGGAGCTCCTGGCTAAAAGTTAAGTGGTCTAACGTTTGATTTCAGAGGTGCACCGCTTGCGGTGCGTCCTTTGCAACGAGTGGTGAAGCTGCGTTTGGGCTGCCATCAACGCATCTGAAACAGTTCTTGATGGAATCGATCCGGTAGCAGACCATGGGCGAGAAAATCCTTGCGCAGCGATTGACCGAACCCCGTCGGGCCACAGAACCAGATGCTGGCTGATTGCCATTCCGGCACGGCGGCACGAATGCGTTCGCCATTCAAGCGTCCATCCTTGTCATCGACCAGCAGATGCAGGCATACGCCGGCCGCAGCAGCAGCTTCGGTGAGGCGGGCAATGGCATTCTGGTCGAACGTGGCTGTCGGATGAAAGAGATCAATCGTTTTCGCGTCCGGTATTGCGGCCCGGTACTTGAGGCGGGCGATAAAGGGCGTGATGCCGATGCCCGCACCAATCCAGATCTGATGCGGCTGCGCATCTTCGAAGTCGAAACAGCCGTAAGGGCCTTCCACCGTTACTGGCATGCCAATCTTGAAATGTTCCCGCAAACGGCTGGTGTGATCGCCTAGCGCCTTGGTGATGAAGACGAGTCGACGGTCAGCCGGATTCCAGGCCGAGGCGATGGTGTAAGGATGTGCGCCTTCGTTCTTGTCTGAGGTGACGAAGGCGAACTGCCCCGCAGCATGACCGCGCCAGCCGTCCTCCAGCACGACGTCGGTTTCAAGGATGCGCAGCGCGGGATAGTCATTCAGGGACGCGATGGTGCCCTGCACCTTGCGGCCGGCGCCAATCCGGTCGGTCAGAGTTAGAAAGGCGGCCACGCTACCGCCACCAGCAAGGCTGCCAACACCCAGCCAACCGGCTGTGTCCAGTATTCCACCTTGGTGAGCGCGGCAGAATGATAGACCAGCGCCAGGTAGGCGACCGCCAGCCATTTGTGGGTCTTGATGAACAAGTGGTAGGGGAAGTGTTTAACCAGGGCCAGCACGATCAGCACGGCAGCGGCGTAGAACGCCCATTCGCCGACGGATTCGGCAAATCCGCGCTGACTACGTAGCCAAATCTCGATGTCGCCGAGAGGTTTTCCGGCGCCGGCGCCCGTCGGCTTGACCAACCATCCCCAACCCACCATCCATTTGGTGCCTTTTCCCCACCACCAGTGAATGGTGGAAACGATCAGCGCACCAATGCCCAGCCACTTGTGCAGGCGGTACATTTTATCCAGGCCGTCCAGATGCGGCTCCAGCCGCTTCGGGCGCAGCGCCAGCAGCATGGCTACGCTCATTAAACCGATGCCAATCACCCCGCTGTATTGCATAAATACTGTGCGGAACGAAAAGTAGTTGAACGGAGTCGGCGTCAGCGTATCGGCCGCCAGCCAGAGCGCGGTAAGCAGCAGCAGTATTGCCAAAAATGCCAGTTTAATGCGCTTCATGGGCTACCTCCGATGTAGTTGCATGCTGTCTAACGCCTAAAATCAGCGGCACATGGACTGCGTCCGCTGCATTGATTTGTTAGGCCGAATCGACAAAATCAATGAAAGTCGCTCAAGGATTGCCCGCCACTGCAAGCCAGAACGGCAACTTACCGTGTGTGGGGATTTGGGCGACAACTTTCAGTGTTTGGGTATCAATCACCACCACTTTATTGGTGCCCGTGACGCCGACATAGACCCAGCGTCCGTTATGGCTTGCCCGTACACCATGCGGCCCTTGCCCAACATCAATACGCTGGATGACTGTGAATGTATTCAGATCGATCACATCTACGACATGATCCGCAGTGCCGCCTGTAAAGACATATTGACCGCCGGGAATTACGTCGATGCCGGCGTGGCCCTGGCCCACCGGAATAATCGCGAGTACTTTGTGTGACGTGAGATCAACCGCAGCCACCTGTCCAAGAAAATCTCGTATCCATAGAATTTTCCCATTGGCGGCGAGGTCGAGGTTATGTGGGTGCTGGATGCCTGGGACGGGAAATTCGTCAATTTTCTCCAGTGCTTCCATGTCCAGCACTGCTACACTACCGGCCCCTTGCAGGGTTACGTAGGCACGCTTACTGTTCGGTGTGAAGCGCGCGTTGTGTGGGGTCTCGCCGACAGTGATTGTCTTGATTTTTTGCTGCGTACGGATGTCGATCACGGTAACCGTGCCATTGCCAGCGCTGACAGCAAGTCCCCAGTGGCCGTCTGGGCTGATCGTCACACCTTGTGCTACCGGCCCGATGTTGAAGTTTGCCAGCGTCTTGCCATGATGTGCGTCCAGCAGATACGCATTGGATGTGCCTGCACTGCTTACCAGCAAGAATTTGCCGTCAGAACTCGCGGCAACATAGTGAGCATTGGGAACACTCGAGGTCTTTTCTGTCTGCATATTTTCGACAGCTCCGCTAGCTTGCAGCGTCACATAGACGGGCGCGCGAAACAGATTTTGCTCCTCGGCAGCACTGGCTGTGCAGATGAAGCCAGTACTCAGGATAAGCACGGCAGCACATAAAACAGTTAACCGATTGAGTTGCCGGCGGCACGTGCCAATAAATGTGGTCGAAGTATTCATAAAGTCCTCCTGAAGCCTTAGACGGCAACCTGTTCACTGCCGATACCCATCCCGAGCGCGATGGATCTTCGATGAGATTCTGCGCCTGCGGCTTTTAGACTGCCGTGTAGCCCCCGTCGATCAGGTAATAGCTGCCCGTGATAAACGAGGCGTCTTCCGAAAGCAGGAAGCACACAAGCGGGGCGACTTCTTCCGCGCGGCCGAGCCGTCCAAGAGGATGTCGAGCAACAAGCCCTGCGCGTACGGCGTCCGGAAGATTGGCCAACAACGGGGTGTCGATATACGCCGGTCCGACACAGTTGACTCGCAAACCCTTCGGACCGTACTCCGCTGCTGCGTTCTTCGTTAGCCCGACAACCCCGTGCTTGGCCGCGGTATAGGCACCGTTACCGATGGCTGCAACCGTACCGTGGATGGAGGCCATGTTGACGATTGCGCATTTCTCAGGCCCCGTTTCGAGCATAGCGGGGATCTGGTAGCGCATCCCGTACATGACGCCGTTCAGGTTGATGTCGATGACGTGCTGCCAGTCGGCAAGATCTGTCTCTCCCGCTGGAGCCAGTGCGCCGCCGATGCCCGCGTTGTTGACGGCGTAGTGCAAAGCACCATAGGTATCCACAGCGTACCTGACAATCTTTTCAGAATCCTCGGGTTTGGCGGTGTCCTGCTGGATGGCGCTTGCCAGACCACCGGCATCCACAATCTCGCCCGCGACGCGCTGAGCGGCAGCGAGATTGATATCAGATAACACCACTTTGCAGCCTTTCGTTGCCATCGCCTTTCCGATGGCCTCTCCAAGACCAGAGCCTCCGCCTGTGACAATTGCGACCCTGCCGACAAATGAAGTATTCATGTTACCTCCGGGATGTGTTTGGATCATAAACCTTACTGACCTTCAAGGTCAAAAGGCACATTCATCTCTCTGTTCGCTAACGTTCGAGGTAAGCGGCCGCGGAATGCGATCCGTTTGACCGGGATGTGAGGTACCAAGGTTACAACTTAACGCCAAACCACCCAAGTACCCAGATCAGACCAAAGTATAACCCGACTGTTACAGCGCAAGACACAGCGAATGCCGGCCAAAACCCCACGCCGTTTTTGAGCAATGCCGGCAAAATGAGGAACAGCGGCAATGACGCGAGGACCAGCCAGAAAATACCGAGCGAAAGCGATGCGATAGCCTCGATGTCGCCCGTGGCACAGTAGAGCCAAATGAACGCGAGCAGCGACGTGAGCGGCAAAGAGGCCAACACAGCGCCCCAAAAGGAACTGCGTTTACCAAGCTCCGAAATGGCCACAACAACGACAGCCGTGATAAAGATTTTGATGGCGTATTGCAGCATGCGTTCTTGGCCCTGGCGCTTGAATGAATTGTTAGGCGACAAGGTGCCACTCCTCGCGCTTTGAAACCTCAGCTGCCTTGACCCTAATGTTAGAGGGTAGCATTGGGATAAAGCGCTTGAATGATGGCAGACAATTCAGGCATGGTTTCATGGTACACGCCTGAATGGGGGCTGATGTCCCACGGAGCCTTGGAGGCAAGGTGCAAATGAACAGTTACCTCAAGCGACGCCTGATCATCGAAGGCGCCAGCAGGAACCCAATAGTACGGTGTGTTGCGCAGAGGGTTAGGTAAAGTAGAGCCACAAACAGAGCAAAAATCAGAACGAAAGCCAGTGGGTTTGCGATAAGACGAAATGAGGGATTCGCCAGATAGCCAGCGAAAATTTTCAGTCTGAACAATGGTAGCAGTGTTGGAAGTAGAGCCGCTCTGTTTGCGACAAAGCGAACAATGGCACTGATAAAGCTTTGGCACAGTGCCTGAAACCTCGAAGGTGACTACGCCGCAAAGACATGAGCCATGCATGAATATGTCCTCTAACGCCGAAGATCAGCCGCCGCCGGAGCAGGCGAAGCCTGTGCGGAGGGAACCAAACCGCCTAGCGGTCTGGCGGTCGGCTGCAGCGATCTGTTAGCTACTACCACAGGCAACAAGTTTACTGAAGTGACTCAACGTGCTTCGCAAAGTTGTCCAGGATGGCTTGCCATCCCTGACGTTGTTGTTCCACGGGATTTTCACTTTCAGCATCGAACGCTATACGCACCGTGACACCGCTTGCGCCCGGTGCGAACTCAACGACACTGGTGCGATCCCCGAATGAATACTCAATCAATTCATTGGGTACGATCCTGGTGTACGTTCCGGTGAAGTCGAAACCGAAACTACCGTCTTTGGCTTCCATGCGTGACGAGAACTGCCCACCCTCGCGCAAATCGATGGTGGACTGGGTGGTGTGCCAGTCATCCGACGCGGTATTCCATTGTTTAATGTCCTCTGGAGTTGTGTAGGCTCGCCATACTTCGGCGACAGGAGCTTTGACGATGGTTTCAACAGTAATTTTCATAGCTGGATTCCTGATGGGTGGAAGCTAATGTTGAGTTAGGCGCCATACTGTATCCTTACACCGCTCTTCCTTCGACGTGGCTTGAAGGAATAGTGAGCATCCTACCGCTCGGCGCACAAACGATGAACCACTCGCGGTGTATACTTTTTTGTAAAAAGGTGTATAGCAAACGTTTTTCTTTAAATAGCTGAATTAAATAAGTATCTTGCATGAAACACCACTATCATTTGCACCGATTGTGCCCAAGTTGCTTGATCAGCTTCGTGAGCGACTGCGTTTAAAGCACTACAGCATAAGGATGGAGATACAGTATGTCCAGCGGGTACAGCGCTTTATTCTGTTCAGCAGTTTCTTTGCTGTCCAGATGCTTTCTTCACTTTCAGATACATGCTGTTGCAGTCGTACGCCATAAAGGGTGATGCAGTTTTTGTACGTTTGTGGCTGAGAACTTTTGCTGGCATTGGCATACAATGTTTCATGCATTTAACGCTAAGGAAACGCTGGTTAAATTGATATACGTCATCGCGGGCGAATGAAGTAATCCGGATGTTTTTTAGAATCAATCTCTTCTGGATCACTACGTCACTGTGTTCCTCGTGATGACTGAATCAATCAGCGCTTCCCTCAATTTACCGGGAAAGGATATATGCGATTTCTACAGTTTTTGATCGTGCTTTGGGCGGGTTTGCATGCGCAGTGGGCGCTGGCGTTTTTACCGATCCAGCATTGGCAGATGGCAAACGGGGTACAGGTCTATTTTGTTGAAAATCATGATTTGCCGATTCTTGATCTCAGTATTGAATTTCCGGCAGGTAGCAGTACCGATACAGCGGAAACTTCCGGTCGTGCCAATCTGGTGCAGCGATTAATGGGTATGGGCGCGGGTGGGTTATCTGAAGATCGGATTGCCGAAACATTGGCGGATACTGGCGCTGAGCTGGGTGGAACATTTGATCTGGATCGGGCAGGTTTGTCGCTGCGCACGCTGAGCCATCAAAAGGAGCGGTCACGTGCGCTGGATGTACTCGCGCAAATCGTTCAGCGCCCTGAGTTTCCTGAACAAATACTGGAACGGGAGCGTGCGCGCATGATCTCTGCGCTCAAGGAGGCGGATACCAAACCGGAAGTCATTGCTGACCGGGTTTTGATGAAACTGCTATATGGCAAGCATCCTTACGGTTTGCGTGGTTCTGGAGAGCCGGATACGCTTGCGGTACTGAAGCGCCAGGATCTGGTTGATTTTTATCGCGCGCACTACACAGCCGGTAATGCGGTGATTGCTATTATTGGTGATATCAAGCGTGATGAAGCCAATCATATTGCAGAGATGCTGACTGAGAACTTGCCAAGTGGAAAAACAGACAGTAGTTTGCCAGCGGTTGAGAAACCGGAACCCGTTACCCAAAAAATTGCTCACCCAGCTACGCAAAGCCATATTTTGTTAGCTTATCCGGGGTTGAGCCGCAAGGATGCCGATTATTTTCCTTTATTGGTTGGCAATTACATTCTGGGTGGGGGCGGCTTTGTATCTCGTTTGATGAAGGAAATTCGTGAAACACGCGGGTTGGCATACAGTGTTTATAGTGTTTTTATGCCATACCAGGAAAAAGGACCTTTTGAAATTGGTTTGCAGACGAAAAAAGAACAGGCGGAACAGGCGTTGCAATTGACACGGAAAACGCTCGAGGATTTTGTTGAACATGGGCCGACTGCAGCAGAATTACAGGCTGCTCAGCAGAACATTGTGGGCGGTTTTCCTTTACGCATTGACAGTAACCGGAAAATACTTGGTTATCTGGGGGTGATTGGATTTTATGATTTGCCGCTGACTTATCTGGAAGATTATGTAAAGGCCGTAGAAAAGGTAACGGTAGCGCAGATTAAAGATGCATTCCAGCGACGCATTAATCCCGCGGGGATGGTGACGGTGGTGGTGGGTGCAGAGCAGAAGCAGACTGCTCCTGATTTTTCGTGTTGTTAGCAGGTAAAATCCGTATTATTGGCGGGCAATGGCGCAGCAGACTGCTTCAATTCTCTGATGATAAGTTGCTGAGACCAACGCCGGATCGTGTCAGGGAAACATTGTTCAACTGGCTGGGGCAGGATTTGGCTGGTATGCGCTGCCTGGATCTGTTTGCCGGGAGTGGTGCACTGGGATTTGAAGCAGCATCCCGTGGAGCGAAACAGGTAACCATGGTCGAACAAAACATCAAAGCTGTTCGCAATCTGCGCAACACGATTGAAAAACTGGATGCTGCGCAGGTGAAGCTTGAACATGCGGATGCCCGGGTGTTTCTTGCGGGTAATTTTGAACGCTACGATATTATTTTTGTGGATCCTCCGTATGCCTCCGGATTGGCGGCCGAAGTGTTACCACTACTTCCTGAGAAATTGGAGAAAAACGGTCTGATTTATGTTGAAAGCAGCGACAAGCTGTTGCAGGAAAGTAACTGGTCGATCTGGAAACAAGGTCGGGCAAGCCATGTTCATTACTGTCTGTTAACGCTGAATTTTAATGGATAAAGTTATTTACCCGGGCACTTTTGATCCGATTACCCATGGACATGAGGATCTGGTGCATCGAGCATCCAGGTTGTTTGACCAGGTGGTGGTGGCTGTTGCTGCGAACAGTGGGAAAGCCCCTTTCTTTTCGCTGGAAGAACGGGTGGAAATGGCTAGAGATGTACTGGCCGGGTATGTCAATGTTGAGGTAACCGGATTCTCCGATTTGCTGATGGAATTTGCACGGCAGCAGGATGCTCGCATCATTGTGCGCGGCCTGCGTGCCGTATCCGATTTTGAATATGAGTTCCAGCTGGCTGGGATGAATCGCGGCCTGTATCCGGATGTGGAAACGATTTTTCTGACACCGTCTGAACAATATATGTTTATCTCCGCTACGATCGTGCGTGAAATTGCACGTCTGGGAGGAGATGTAAGCAAATTTGTTCATCCCTTCGTGATAGAGCGGCTGTGTCGGAAAAAAATAGAAATGAAGAGTGGAGAGTAACGAAAATGGCGCTGATCATTACTGATGAATGTATTAATTGTGATGTATGTGAACCGGAGTGCCCTAACCGGGCAATTTCACAGGGTGAGGAAATTTATGAAATTGACCCGGATCTGTGCACGGAATGCGTGGGACATTACGATACGCCGCAGTGTGTGGAAGTTTGCCCGGTCAGCTGTATCATTACTGACCCTGGCAGGGTCGAAAATCACGAACAACTGCTGGAGAAATACCGGGGTTTGACTACTGACGCGAACCAAGCTCCTCGGGGATCGCGTAGCGCCGCGGACCAAAAATAGCCGTTCCTATTCTGACCATTGTGGCACCTTCTGCAATGGCATTTTCCAGATCTTCCGACATGCCCATTGATAGCGTATCCAGGTTAAACCCTTGTTGTTTGAGCTGTTCGTAAACCTCGCGCATCATCTGAAATTGTTCACGTTGCAGTGCAGTTACCGCGGTCAGTTCCGGGACCGCCATGATTCCGCGCAGTTGCAGTCGCGGCTGTTCGCTGACAAAAGTGGCCAGTGCTGCCGCTTTCTCCGGATCGATTCCGCTTTTGGTGATTTCTCCGCTTACGTTGACCTGTACGCAGACTTGCAGTGGCGGTAATGATTCCGGTCTTGCTGCTGAAAGACGGGTTGCGATTTTTTCCCGGTCAATGCCGTGCACCCAGGAAAAGTTCTCGGCGATCAGTTTGGTTTTGTTGCTTTGAATCGGACCGATAAAGTGCCATTCGATTGGCAGGTCTGACAGCGCGCGGATTTTCACCAGACCTTCCTGCAGGTAATTTTCTCCGAACACGGTTTGACCTGCTTCCCAGGCTTCACGCAGCTTGTCTGGTGTATTGGTTTTACTGGCTGCCAACAGTTGCACGCTTTCCGGGTTGCGCCCCGCATTTCTGGCGGCCTCAATAATACGGTTTTTGACATTCTGCAGGCGTGAGGCAATTGTAGTCATGATGAATATGGCAATCTGAATGAGTTAAAAAATATGATGGGTATTGCAGGGAAAGTTTAGCCGATGTTCCCGAAATATATTTAATTCTGTCCGATTTGGTCCGTTTTAGATCAGGTCGGCCGGGTGTGGCCGGAAAAAACATCAATCAGTTGTTATCAAGCAACCCGTATTCTACGAGGCAGAAGGGACATATCGGATGAACATAGTAGAACTACTCTCATTTGTGGTCAAGAATAGCGCCTCTGACCTTCATTTATCTGCCGGCATGCCGCCCATGATCCGGGTGCATGGAGAGATCCGACGCATCAATCTCCCTGTACTGGAGCACAAGGAGGTGCATGATATGGTGTACGACATTATGAATGACAGCCAGCGCAAGGATTATGAAGCGCATCTGGAATGTGATTTTTCGTTTGCCATTCCCGGCTTGGCACGTTTTCGTGTCAACGCCTTCAATACCCAGCGGGGAGCCGCTTCGGTGTTGCGTACCATTCCATCCAGAGTGCTGACACTCGAAGAACTGAAAGCGCCCAAAATATTTGCTGAAATTGCACAACAACCACGCGGCGTGGTGCTGGTTACAGGGCCGACCGGATCCGGTAAATCCACTACCCTTGCCGCCATGATCAATGACATTAACGAAAACCAGTATGGCCATATTCTTACGCTGGAAGATCCGATTGAATTTGTACATGAGAGCAAAAAGTGCCTGATTAACCAGCGCGAAGTTGGGCGGGATACGCATAGTTTCAGCAACGCACTGCGTTCTGCCTTGCGGGAAGATCCGGATATCATTCTGGTGGGAGAGCTGCGGGATCTGGAGACAATCCGCCTGGCGATGACTGCAGCAGAAACCGGTCATCTGGTTTTTGGTACGCTGCATACCAGCTCTGCTGCCAAGACCATCGATCGGGTGATTGATGTCTTTCCAGCCGAGGAAAAGGAAATGATGCGTGCGATGCTGTCCGAATCGCTGCGTGCTGTTATTTCCCAAGCGCTGTTGAAAACAAAGGATGGTAAAAACCGGGTGGCTGCTCATGAAATTATGATCGGTACACCGGCCATTCGTAACCTTATCCGGGAAGGGAAAGTGGCGCAAATGTATTCGGCCATCCAGACCGGTCAGGGAGTCGGGATGCAAACACTCGATCAGAATCTGGCAGATCTGGTGAAGCGTGGTGTCATTTCAGCGGCAGAAGCACGTACCAAAGCCATGAACAAAGATAATTTCTACGGCTAATCAACAGGATTCATTATGGAAAAAGAGCAGGCACTCAAATTCATGCATGATTTACTGCGATTGATGCTGAGTAAAAAGGCTTCAGATTTATTCATTACAGCAGGCTATCCTCCGGCGATGAAGATAGACGGCAAAATGACACCGATCACGCAGCAGCCACTTTCCCCCGTCCATACCGCAGCACTGGCACAAGCCATCATGAACGACAGGCAGATGGTGGAGTTTGAGTCTAGCAAGGAATGCAATTTTGCGATCAGCCCGGATGGAATCGGGCGATTCCGTGTCAATGCGTTTGTTCAGCAGCAGCGGACAGGGATTGTGATACGTACGATCACCACAAAAATTCCAAATTTTGATGATCTTGGATTACCCCAGGTGTTGAAAGAAATTGTCATGAGCAAACGTGGCCTGGTGATTTTTGTTGGTGGAACCGGTTCGGGTAAATCGACCTCGATGGCAGCACTGATCGGCCATCGTAACCAGAACAGCCATGGACACATCATCACGATTGAGGATCCGGTTGAATTCGTGCATGAGCATATCAATTGTATCGTTACCCAGCGGGAAGTTGGTGTCGATACGGAATCGTGGGAAGCTGCATTGAAGAATACGCTGCGGCAGGCGCCTGATGTTATTTTGATTGGTGAAATCCGCGATCGGGAAACGATGGAGCATGCCATTGCTTTTGCCGAGACCGGACATTTGTGCATGGGAACCCTGCATGCCAACAGTGCCAATCAGGCACTGGATCGCATTATCAACCTCTTTCCGGAAGAACGGCGTGCTCAGCTGCTGATGGATCTGTCACTGAATATACGGGCATTGATCGCACAAAGGCTGGTTCCCAAAAAATCGGGCAACGGGCGTACTGCGGCAATCGAGGTGATGCTTAATTCTCCGCTGATTTCCGATCTGATATTCAAGGGAAATGTGCATGAAATCAAAGAAATCATGAAGAAATCAAGCGAGCTGGGGATGCAGACTTTTGATATGGCGCTGTTTGAACTCTACGAGAATGGCACGATTTCCTACGAAGATGCACTGCGTAATGCTGATTCCATGAACGAGTTACGACTGCAAATCAAGTTGCGCGGATCAGAAATCCCTGAACGCGATACCGAGACGAATATGGAGAATTTGACGTTTACCTAATGTCATTCCATTTCTAAATCAAGACTGACTTTGTCGGTCTCACCTTGCCGTATTATTTAGACTGTCTGCGGCTCGCCTTCGTGTCATTTTTGATTTGTAAATGGAATCAGTCGTTGCTGCTGGTGATGATACCGCCGCCCAGACAAACCTTGCTTTCGTAGACTACCACTGATTGCCCGGGTGTGACGCCCCATTGCGGTGCCGCGAAACCAATTTGACAGGAATCATGTTCAAAGTGGGTAATTGCGCAGGGTGCATCTGTTTGACGATAGCGGATTTTAGCTGCATAAACCCAGTTCTGTTGAGGTGCGGTGCCGCTAATCCAGGAAAGATCCGCAGCAGTCAGCGAGGAACGCAGCAGTGCAGGGTGATTGTGTCCCTGTACTACATACAGAACGTTCTTTTCCGTGTCTTTGCCTGACACAAACCAAGGTTCCTCACCACCTTCACGTGTGCCGCCGATTCCCAGTCCCTGTCTCTGCCCGATGGTGTAATACATGATGCCCTGATGCTCTCCTACGGTTTTCCTGTCCAGGGTATGAATTTCACCTGGATTGGCAGGCAGATATCGGTTGAGAAATTCGCGGAAAGGACGCTCACCAATGAAACAAATTCCGGTGCTGTCTTTTTTGGTTGAATTGGGCAACCCATGCTCGCGTGCGATTTTACGCACTTCCCGTTTGTAGAGATGGCCAATCGGGAAGATCGTACGTGACAGTTGCTGCTGATTCAGGCGGTAGAGAAAATAACTTTGATCCTTGTGGCCATCCTCGCCCTTGAGCAATTGAAACAGACCACCGATTTCCTGTACCTGTGCGTAATGCCCGGTTGCAATCCGGTCGGCCCCCAGATTGAGCGCATGATCGAGAAAGGCTTTGAACTTGATCTCACTGTTGCACAGCACATCCGGATTAGGTGTGCGCCCGGCCTGATATTCCTTCAGAAACAGGCTGAAAACCCGTTCGCGATATTCAGCTGAAAAATTTACCGCTTCCAGTGGTATATCAAGAATATCTGCTACGGAGGCAGCGTCGAGAAAATCCTGGCGGGAGGAACAGTATTCATCGGTATCATCTTCTTCCCAGTTTTTCATGAAAAGCCCCATCACGTCGTACCCTTGCTGTTTAAGCAACAAGGCGGCAACGGATGAATCTACTCCGCCAGACATCCCGACCACAACACGCAATTTACTCATTTCATCAGCCGAAAAAATATATTCAGTAATTTTACCCTGCTTCCGACTGAATAATCCGACGTGGCAGGTGGATTTTCAGTTGAAGAAACAAAACAGGACGACTGACAAGTACCCTACTTTCATGCAGTTTTAGATTATTGAGCGCTTTATTGTGAGTTGTTATCCAGCAATATGCCAGATTCCGATTTTGGGGAAACAAGCCGCATGGCATGGTATTGTCATGCGGCTTGTTTTCTTGGCAGATTCGTACTTCCCGGTTACTCCAGGCCGACCAGCTCCACATCGAATATCAGCGCTGAATCGGGAGGAATAACGCCCCCGGCGCCATGAGTACCGTATGCCATGGAGGAAGGAATGACCAAGGTGCGTTTTCCACCTACTTTCATACCTAGCACACCCTGATCCCATCCTTTGATAACCCGTCCGGCACCGAGCAGGAATGAAAAGGGCGTGCCGCGATCGTGGGAGCTGTCAAATTTTGTGCCTCTGTGATCTTCCACGGTGGGGTCATACAACCAGCCCGTATAGTGCACACGGGCAGTTTTACCAATATCGGCTTCCTCACCAGTGCCCGCCTGGGTATCTACTTTTTCCAGTGTTGTTACATCTGCTACATTCACATAGTGTGGTGTCATGTGCTCCCCGGCAGCCTGGATATTGATCGATAAAAACAGACATCCTGAAAAGACGATGCCCGCTAGTTTTTTTACATTCATTATCACCTCTATAAAATAGTATTCATGACTTGGCTGGTTGGATAATTCGAGACTTGCTGCTGGAATTTATTTGTTTGACAGCACAATTTCGAATAACGGGAATTATCCCGGATAATTCATTAGGCGGCACGATGCCTGCACGAGTGTCAATGGTCGGTTGCGCCGCTGTTTTGTCGCTGGATCGGCGTCCATAGACTCACTATGGGTTTCTCCCGGGCAATAAACTGTCGCACAGCCGCCTCACTGTTATTTCGCACCCTAATGGATTACTTAGGATAATAAAACAATTTCCACTGGTCTGGTTTGTTCTGAAGACAGGACATGCAGGGTTGGATGGCCACCCTGCACGCCGGGATTATGAGAACGTACCGGTTCTGCGTTGTTTAATAGATGATAAAAAATGTTCTGCTGAAACCGGTGGGGTAAGTAAGAAACCCTGAATATGGTGGCAGCTGGCTTGTTGCAGAAAATCGAGTTGTGCTTTTGACTGCACACCTTCTGCACGTATTTGTATGTCGAGATTCCGGGCAAGCGCGATAATGGCAGTAATGATTGCGGAGTTACCGGATTTGCAGGCGATATCCTGAACCAGTAACCGGCCGATTTTGATGGTATCAATAGGCAGGCGTCGGAGGTAGTTAAGGGATGAATAGTCGGTACCAAAGTTGTCCATCACAATTTTTATACCCATTTTTTTTAATTCTTTCAGAATTCTGATGCTTCTGTCTACATCCTGCATCAGTATTGATTCGTTAATTTCCAGCTCCAGTTTTGAGGGGTCAAGCCCCGTGGCATGTAACGCTTCAGTGACGTGATTGATTAACAGGAGCTGATCCAGTTCCATAGCGGAAAGATTGACAGCAATGAAGGCGGGATCGAAACCCGCATCCTGCCAGCATTTAACCTGTCTGCAAGCTTCAAGTAGTACCCATCTGCCGATTTTGACGATGGCGCCGGATTCAATTGCGAGCGGAATAAATTTATTCGGGAGAAGGAATCCGAGTTCCGGATGGCGCCAACGAATCAGTGCTTCAGCGCCGATAGCTTTTCTTGTCACGAGATCAAACACTGGCTGGTAATGCAGCACGAGCTCTTTATCGTTGACGATTTTCTGTAATGATTGCTCGATTTTGATTTTTTGTAGTGAGGCTTCACCAATTTCCCGGGTATAAAACTGATAGGTGTTAGGCCAGGTTTTTCTGGTAAGGGATAATGCACTCTCGGCATTGGCCAGTAGTACCTCAATTTCCCTGCCATCACGAGGGTAGAGGCAGATTCCTATTGTCAGGGAGATATAAAACTCAAGATCATGAATGATAAAAGAAGCTGTAGCGAGTGCGAGCAGCTGGTTTGCAAATGCTTGTACCTGATCAATGCTGGCCAGACCGGTTTTTAAAAAAACGAAATTGCCTCCTTCAGTGCGTGCCAGAATGCAGTTGTTATCGGGATAGATGGATAAGCGACTGACAAATTGTTGTATCAGTTGATCACTGATGCTGTAGCCATATTTACTATTGATACTCGACAGTCGGTTGATATCAATGAAGTAAACAGCAGCGATCATTCCACTGGTGACAGTGGTGTTTGACAGCAACGAGGCTGCTTGCTCGCAAAACAGGTTATGCTTGGGCAGGCCGGTCAATTCATCATAATAGGTCATGCGGTAAATATGACCGTCGGCCTGGCGTTTCCTGCGCTTCAGATCCATAAGTTCAAGGCTGCGATTGATAGCCAGTATAAGGCGTGCTGCATGTCCCTTTGGTACACAATCACTTGCCCCATTGCGCAATACTTGAAGTATCACCTCTTCGTCTGTTATCGAGGTATACAGAATAAAAGGTGTTGTCTGGTGGTAGGGTTTGAACAGATTCAGCACTTGCAGGGCATCGAATCCGGGTATTGAGTATTCTGCAATAACTGCATCCCAGCTTGATGTATCCAATGCTGACCGGACGTCGCGTAAACTGTTTGCATGTTGGTAAATCAGCTGTTTTCCGCTGCGATTGAAGGCGGTGTTCAGCTGATTTGCATCGGCTTCGGAATAGCCAATGATCAGGAGTTTTAGTTTTTCATAGAACATTTCAGATTTTCCTGGCACGATATCTTTCGGTATCGGCTCGGATATGAAAAACTTGATTTTGCTTGTAAAAGAGACGAAAAATCCGAGTTGTGTAACAATCAGCTCGTGGTGTGACGCAGTTTTGCCAGGCGTGCCAGTTCGAAGTGTATGAAAGCCAGTGCGGTCAGTGTGGGGGCGAAAAAGTTTAACAATGGTATGAATTGCAATAGCCCTGTCAAAAAACCCAGACTCCAGCGTGCCGGCCGATTCATGCTCGATAGTGTGTTGAGTTCGGAGTTGTCGGCATAGTCACATAGTGCATCGTAGAAAAACAGCCGCTGATTTAAATAGGCTGCTGCCAGTAGCGGCCCCAGCAGGCCGATCCCGGTTAACCATAGTGGTATGGTTACTACCCAGATCATGATAAAAATCGCGATCGCCGATATGACATTACGCAAGCTGCCGGCCACTGTGCCACCCCGCATCGGAGTCAGATCAGGATAGTAACGTTTTGCCACAAAACTGACCAAAGCCGGCATGGTAAACAGTGCGGTAATTACCAGGCTGGTTGTGATTGTTAATATCATAAAAATGATCAGATTGATCATGGTTTCCATCCCGTCGGCGATGACCTGCAGACGTGAGGCTTCCAGCCAGTTTTGCAGCGTGTCTGCCGGGATGATGGTCAGCAGCCAGCCTGATAATGGTGTCCAGAAGAATGTCCCAATCAGCCACCAGAAAACAACTGATGCCAGTATGGGCCAACTCCACAGCCATAGCATGCGAGGGTTGAAAAGGTTGATTGTGGCTTTTGAAAGCGCGCTGAACAATCCAGACATCAGAAATCTCCCGGGTCAAACATTAAAACGTCTGATTCAAAAATGTATACCGCAGCCCTCAATCAGAAGAAGGGTACAGGTTTATTTGTACAAAAATACCTGTCCATTCATGTGCTTTTTCAGAGTTGCGTGTACTTGAAACCTTTATCAGGGATGCTGCACTAATAAGCAGTGCAGGCGTATACTTCAAAGTAACTGTATCACGGATATATGGGGAGCAATGAGTGAAAAAAGTCGATTGGCTTTATCTGTCTTTGATGCTGACTGGAATGACAATGAGTGATGTTTCATGGAGCCATAGTTACGACTATGGCCGTAACTATAGTGGATATTCTTACGGGGACCGTGGTTATTCACAGCGTCATTCACCGCGTTATTATTCAAGAAGACCTAAATTTTCCCTGGGTATCAATTTGGCCAGCTCATTCGGATCTTACGGTCGATTCAGCTACCCTGGTCGGAATGTCGGAATCTATGGAGGGTTTGCCTATGGGCAACATTATCCTCGTTACCGGCAACCTTATTATCGCCCCTATGGTTACTTCGACAACCACTTTTACTGGCCCGCATATCCTCCCGTTGCATATCCTCCGGTTGTAGTCGTGCCGCCTGATCCGCCGGTTTATATCCAGCAGCAGCCTGTCCAGCCGGCACCTCCGCCACCTCCTGAGTCAACCGTTACAAATTACTGGTACTATTGCGAGAATCCTGCCGGTTATTATCCGGAGGTGGAACGCTGTTCGGGTGAATGGATAAAAGTCCCTCCCAGACCCGCTCAATAATGCAGGAGCATATAATGCGCTATTTTTCCAGATTGATTGTTTTGCCGGCTGCAGTTCTTCTGGCAGCCTGTGTGAATGTGCCCACCGGACCGAGCATCATGGTATTACCGGGCAATGGTAAAAATTTTGATCAGTTCCGCAGTGACGATTATTTATGTCGACAGTTTGCCGGCCAGCAAACCAATTTTCAGACCCCCAAGAGTGCGGCGGTGTCCAGCGGAGTGGAAAGTGCAGCAGTTGGTGCAGCACTGGGAGCCGCTGCAGGTGCTGCGTTTGGTGGCGGGCGTGGCGCGGCTATCGGTTCGGGAGCCGGGTTGCTGGGAGGTGGACTGGCGGGAAGTAGCTCGGCACACTCATCCGGTTCCATTAGTCAGGAACGTTACGATATCGCCTACATCCAGTGTATGTATGCCAATGGGCATCGTGTTCCGGTTTCTGCCGGGCTGGTTGAAGGATCGGGTGGTAATGTAAATCAGAGAACTTATTCCTACCCACCTGCTGCATCGGGTCGGTATATTCCTCCCCCGCCATCGGGCTATCCGCCATCCCCTCCGCGATACTGATATGATATTTTCGTACCGGGTCTTGATGAATACATTTCATTGATTTTGTGTGTTAAAATCCAAAGCTTGGAATGCCTGCAAGTCGTTCGGGATGCTATAGCATTCCGAGCATAAATCAGGAAATTTCCGTTTTTGAAAGTGTCGTTTTAATGAATCTTGGTTAAGGAGAAACACATGGCATCAAAAGCTGTTTTTTATCATGCGGGCTGTCCCGTCTGTGTGTCTGCTGAGCAGGCTGTCGCTAATGCTATTGATCCTTCAAAATACACGGTTGAAAATGTTCATCTGGGTACAGATAAAGCACGTATCAGCGAAGCTGAAGCAGCCGGAGTAAAATCAGTTCCGGCGCTTGTAATCGACGGAGCGGCATTCCATATTAATTTCGGTGCCGGTATTGATGATTTGAAATAATAATAATAATTAATTCTGCCAGCAGATGATTTTTTTACTGCTTGCATTTTGAAGGGGCCTTGGAGAAGAAAAGGCCCCTTTTTAATTTCCAGGCTCTATTTTGGAGCGCTCCAGAGCAGCGGCAAAGAAGCCGTCAGTATTATGATGTAATGGGGAGAGTTGTAAAAATTCACCCGTATCGGGCAGGTGGATTTTTTGTTGTGCAAGCAGTTCTCCGCAATCAAGTATGGAGAATTGCGGATGATGTGCTAAGAAATATTCAATCACCTGTTGATTTTCTTCTGGCAGCAGGCTGCAGGTCGCATAAACCAGACGCCCTCCCGGTTTTAGCAGCTTCGCAGCAGCTGTGAGAATGGCTGTTTGTTTTTTTTGCAATTCATTGATGCTGTCCGGACTTTGCCGCCACTTCAAATCCGGATTGCGGCGCAAGGTACCCAGCCCGCTGCAGGGCGCATCGACCAATACCCGGTCAATTTTTCCTGCTAATCGTTTCAGCTTGATATCTTTTTCACTATCAATACGTTGCGGGTGGACATTTGATAATCCTGAGCGCTTAAGGCGGGGTTTGAGATTGTTGAGTCGTTTTTCGGAAACATCAAAAGCATACAGGCGCCCACGCGAATGCATCAGCGCGCCAAGCAGCAATGTCTTGCCACCTGCGCCTGCACAAAAATCCACTACCATCTCGCCTCGTTTGGGCGCGAGCAGAAAACCAAGAATCTGACTGCCTTCATCCTGTACTTCAATTTTTCCGGAAAGGAACAAGGCACTTCGGTTGATTGCCGGTTTACCTGTGAGACGCATACCCACGGGAGAAAAGGGAGTGGGGTGAGCTTCAATTCCTTCCTGCTTCAGTGCGACAATGATTTCTTCACGTTTTACAAGCAGGCTGTTGACACGTATATCCAGTGGCGCTGGCTGTTGTAAAACCTGGCCGAGGCGCAGAATATCTTCATCTGACCAGGATTGTTGCAGTTTTGTCACCAGCCATTCCGGGAATTCTGCCTGTATGAACAGTGGTTGTTCTTCCAGCCTGACTGCTTTGATCTGCTGGATCCATTTGGATTCCGCCTCCCGAATGAGTGGTGTTAGCTCCCGCAGATTCATGCCCTGGAATCTGGTCAGATAAGCCAGTACCAGTTTGCGGGCAGTGCCTTTTTCAGCCAGTACTTCCAGGAAAAACCGGTGTCTGAGGACACCAAAAACAGTTTCTGCGATCGCGTTCCGGTCATTCTGGCCCAGTTGTGGACGATCCTGAAAGAATTGCCGTAACAATACATCGGCCGGCGCCTGCAAGGGCAATATCTTGCGGACAGCAGCAATCAGCAGATCCAGTCGTTCTAGGGTGAGTCGCATAGAGGGTTTAAATGAGTTACTGTGCAGAATCTGCTGGAGATTTGTAATCTATTTTCGTAACGATCTGATCTACTTCCATTCCGTGCTTTTCTGTCGAAATAATGCGTACGGGCAGCATATGATGATCTGTTGCCAGCCAGATTTTTTTCCTGAACGAATCTCCCGGTTCCTGCTGTTTCGTGAGTACGATCGTGGCCAGCTTGCCTATTGGCGTATCCAATGTTTCTTGAGTGACAGCATAGCGAACCAGGTGCAGAACGCGGTAGTCGGTTTCATGTATGCTGACTGTTTGTTGAGGAGGAGCAGTAAAAATGAAATGATAGGCGACACTTAATTCATCCAGTGTTCCTTCCGGCAGGTTTTCCGTTATTTCCTGACCTTTACGGCGATAAATAATACGTGCTTCGTTCCAGTCAAATTCAACTGTGCGTGCTGGTTTTTCACCCCGTTGATCTGAAAAATGCAGAGGCTGCATTCCTTTGTTCGGAATAATCGTGCCTTCACTGTGGCGAATAATACTGCCACGCTTGACCAGTTTGAGAAGTCCGCTGGCTGAAATTTCGCTGTCAAGGGTATAGTGCTGGATCCCGTTTTTATTCTGCACAAGCAGCGTTTCATGTGCCTTGCCCTGGCCGATAAGGCCACTGAGCGTGTAGTCGATATCAATACGTTCAGGTAGATCAGTGGCACAAGCGATACTGCCTGCCCAGAAAAACAGGGCTATGAATAGTGAAAATTTCATGATGTGATCCCGGGAGAATAGAGAACTTTTTGTCCGTCACAGGCTATTCCGGTTTCGACGCGATTTTCTGCCAGGGTCAATTGCCCCTGCAGAAACCAGTTTGCCGCCTGCGGGTAAATACGGTGCTCCTGTGCCAGCACTCTCGCTGCCAGTGTTGCAGGCGTATCATCGGCGAGTACGGGTACAGCAGCCTGGATAATGATAGGACCATGATCCAGTTTTGGTGTAACAAAATGAACCGTGCAACCATGAATTTTGACCCCTTCTTGCAATGCGCGAACATGCGTATCCAGTCCGGAGAATGCCGGCAGCAGGGAAGGGTGGATATTTATCAGCCTGCCCTGATAATGGTTGACGAACGATTCGGACAGGATACGCATGAAGCCAGCCAGAGCAACCAGATCAGGTTGGTAGGTATCGATTATTTCTGCCAGCGCAGAATCGAAAGCCTCCCGTCCGGAAAATGCACGATGATCAATCGCATGCGTCGGAATGCCATGTGCTCGGGAAAATGCCAAGCCTTCTGCCGCCGGATTGTTACTGATAACTGCTGCAACCGGCAGCCCGGCTTCCAGCAATGCCTGCATATTGCTGCCGCGACCGGAAATGAGGATGACCATTGATTGCATGGTTCCTTCTTCAGGCAATGACGATCGGCGGTGTTTCGGGTTTGCGGGATTGAATTGTGCCGACTTGCCACACGGTTTCACCATGGTTGTGCAGAATATCGGTGGCAGTTGAAGCGTGTTCCGGCGCCACGATGACAGCCATGCCTATGCCACAGTTGAAAACGTGCAACATTTCTTCTTCCGCTACGTTACCGTGTTGTTGCAGCCAGTCAAACAGGGGAGGGCGCACCCAGGCGCTGCGGTCAATATGAGCCATGACGCCATCTGGCAAAATACGTGGAATATTTTCCAGTAATCCACCACCGGTAATATGTGCTAATCCTTTAACAGGGAGTTCTGCCAGCAGCGCCAGTACTGATTTCACGTAAATACGGGTTGGCGCCAGAAGCGCATTTATAAGCCAGGTTTCATCAAGTCCGGTATCGGGTTGTCCCGCATGACGGTCGAGTATTTTGCGTATCAGTGAAAATCCGTTGGAATGCGGACCACTTGAGGCAATTCCCAGCACGAGATCATTTTCTCTGATACTGGAACCATCGATAATCCGGTCTTTTTCCACCACACCTACCGCAAAACCGGCCAGATCATATTCGCCTTCCGGGTACATACCGGGCATTTCTGCCGTTTCTCCGCCAATCAGTGCGCAACCTGCCTGCTCACAGCCGTGCGCGATACCTTGAATCACCTGTGCGGCCGTTTCCACATCCAATTTGCCGCAGGCAAAATAATCCAGAAAAAACAGGGGTTCAGCACCTTGTACCAGGATATCGTTCACACTCATGGCGACCAGATCGATACCAATGGTTGCGTGTTGCGCATACCGGAACGCCAGCTTGAGTTTTGTGCCGACACCATCCGTTCCGGATACCAGTACCGGTTGCCGGTATTTTCCAGGAACTTCGAACAATGCGCCAAATCCACCAATCCCCCCCAGCGCTTCCGGGCGCAGGGTACGCTGTGCAAAGGGTTTGATGATCTCGATCAGGTGATTTCCCGCATCAATATCAACGCCGGATGCGCGATAGGAAATCGAGTTCTTGTCAGAATCTGTGGAATGGGATGCAGTCAAGTTGAGTTCTCGCAGGGTTAAGGCTAGAGTGCGGTTTTTAAAGCATGATTTTACCATGAACGATAAATATTCCCCGGATTCCCGCCTGCTCTGGTATTTAGTGCTCACTGCCATTGTCGGTGGGTTGATTTATCTGCTCAATCCCATTCTAACGCCCTTTCTTTTGGCAGCAGTGATTGCCTATATCTGCAATCCATTGGTGACCTGGCTTGAAATCAGAAAGATTCCCAGAACATTGAGCACCATTTTTGTCATGCTCCTGACGATGGGAATATTTACCGCCATGGTGCTGATTTTGTTCCCACTGTTCGAAAGGGAGGTTTCCCGGCTGATTGAACGGATTCCGTTTTTTCTTGATTTGGTGAAAAATCAGTTTATTCCCTGGGTGGAAGATCATTTCAATATCGAGCTGCAGATTGATATCGCCTCACTCAAACAAATGCTGACAGAAAACTGGCAAAGTGCCGGCGGGATTGCTGCGCGATTACTGCCTTCCCTGAAGAGTGGTGGCCTGATCATTTTGACATTCCTGATGAACATGGTGCTGGTGCCGGTTGTGCTGTTTTACCTGTTGCGTGACTGGAATAATCTTGTCAGGCAGATAGGAGAGCTGATTCCACCTGTCTGGCAGGAACAGGCCTTTACTCTGGCAAAAGAAACAGATGATGTGCTGGCTGAATTCATGCGTGGAGAAATGGCGGTCATGACCATCATGAGTATTTATTACGTAACGGGGCTGTGGCTGGTCAACCTGGAATTTGCTTTACCGATTGGATTGATGTCCGGCATTCTGGTATTTGTGCCTTATCTGGGAACCATAACCGGACTCGCGCTGGCAACTTTTGCAGCGATCACACAATTTCAGGACTGGAGTAGCGTTATTACGGTCTGGGTGGTTGTCGGATCAGGACAGCTGCTGGAAAGCATGCTGATCACTCCCCGATTAGTAGGGGAACGTATCGGTTTGCACCCGGTGGCGGTCATCTTCGCATTACTGGCTTTTGGTCAGCTGTTCGGCTTTATCGGAATCTTGCTGGCGTTGCCGATCAGCGCAGTTTTGCTGGTTTTACTCAGACATCTGCACGCACAATATATGGAAACAATGAAGAATTAAAGAAGCTGTATCGGCGTTAGGCATGCCGATTACGACGTTACGTTGCACCGCTGGCAAGCTTGCCGCCCTCCATACCGGATCAGGACTGACGCATACTCGGCGCTGTTAATAAAGCTGCACCGGAACCGGGCAGAATTCAGAACACCGTCAGAACACCAGATATGGAAACAACATTTAACGAATGGCTGATCGAGAACGAGGATAAATTCGGCAGCGATTATGAAAAACTGTTTGTGGAGAATGTACTGTCGAAGATCAGGGATATTGATTTTTCTTCAGTTTCCACACAATTCCATTTCACCGATATGGGTGGCAGAACCCGCTACTGCGATTTTGTGCTGCAGGAAGGTGAACTGGTAAAAATCGCGATCGAAATCGATGGTTACGACAAACGCGGCACCGGCAGCGGTATGAGCCGCCAGGATTTTATCGACTGGCAGCGCAGACAGGCGGCGCTGGTTTCGCAGGGCTGGTTTGTACTGCGCTTTGCCAATAGCGATGTGCGTGATTATCCTGGCCGCTGTCGCAAACACATTGAACTGCTGCTGCGCCGCGAGCGACAAAAAAGTGAGCATCAGGCACAGCTGGAGCGCACTATCGGCAAACTCAATCTTCAGCTGGCTGCATTTGAATCTAAATCTGCAGCCACAGCTGAAAGACAAAAACTCGCCGGACAAATCCGGCAACTGCAGCAACAGCTTGAACATGCCCGCCGGGCGGTGCCATTAAACGATCGCGAAACCACCCGGCTGGAAGCGCTGAACCAGGCACTGAATACGATACAAACACTCGAAAAGGAAGCTTCCATCATGAAAACAGCCATTTGGGCATTTGCTGCACTGCTGGCCGTCATTTTTGTCACGCTTATTCTCAGTCTGTCAGCGGACAGATTGTCTGCTGTTCAAACGGCGCAGACACACTTGAAAGCGCTGACTGCTTCCGTCACAGCAGCCCCCGCGCCGGTAAAAGCAACAGATACAGCACAATCGCAAATGCAGGCAGCCGCAGCAAGCCCAGCAGAAACAGCAAAAGCCGATCTGCTCACGGGTGAGATGGAATCATCAGTGCAAATTACTGCAGAAATACCGGTTCCCGTCAGAAAACCGGCAAGAGATCCATCATCAGATCCGCTTGCTGTAAGTCCGGATGGCAGACCGACGCAAACATTTCAGGCTGATCAGCCAGTACAGATCGTGGTAGGCCCATCCTGCGCCAATCCGGTTGGCTGGCGTGAAGCAGTAACATACGTAAACAAACAGATTGCCGTCGCCGGCAAAATTATGCGGATTACCGAGCGCAGGGATATCAAAGGCAGCCCGACCTGGATTGAAATCGGTGCTGCCTACCCTGCAAAAAACCGATTGACTCTGATTATCTGGGGCAACCATCGCGCCGGATTCACGCAGCTGAACGGACAAAACGCCGTATCCCACCTGGCTTGCGCGCAAGGTACCGTCCAGCTGTACCGCCAGCAACTGCAAATCGAGCTGAATCAACCGGAACAGCTGGTGTTGAACGGAATATAGCCCGTTATGAGAAAATACGTCTGGCATGCAATCGGGTGTGTAGCGGTTTCAGGTTGAATACAGTGCTTTATTTTTCAGCAAAACAGCCGTTTAATCTGTTCTTGACTGGCGCAAAGGAGGTAACTTGCAACACCCCATCTGTTTTCTTCATCTCCCTGTGCAATTGTTTGATTTTATGGGTAAAAAACAGAGTGGTCAGAAACACCCATGCCCTGATTTCAAAGGGATTGAGACGTCGAGAATCTTTCGCCTTACTAGTGTTGCGTTGAAACACCCATGCCCTGATTTCAAAGGGATTGAGACCAACCTGGATAGTGCTGTCTCAAGATTGGCATAAGAAACACCCATGCCCTGATTTCAAAGGGATTGAGACGCCATAAATAATAAGGATACTGATACAACTATCCGAAACACCCATGCCCTGATTTCAAAGGGATTGAGACATGGTCCCTGTTTGTTATGCAGCCCAGCAATCTTGAAACACCCATGCCCTGATTTCAAAGGGATTGAGACCTTGATGAGAGAGGGGTTTTTTTGCATCATGGAAACACCCATGCCCTGATTTCAAAGGGATTGAGACTAAGCGTCTATAACGATGTTTGCGGCGATATTTAGAAACACCCATGCCCTGATTTCAAAGGGATTGAGACGTGTATCATAACCGTGTCCTGCTTGGCGATGACTGAAACACCCATGCCCTGATTTCAAAGGGATTGAGACCACGATCCATTTGGCAACTGACAGGCTAAGCCTTTCGAAACACCCATGCCCTGATTTCAAAGGGATTGAGACGCATCGGTTTTGCCGATGTACCCCGGAATTGATTGAAACACCCATGCCCTGACGCGAAAGGGATGATTGCCGGTGGATGCTTGCTCAGGCGCAGATTTCTGCCGGTCTCCATCTGCACCCTCCACCCACCTGAAACACCGCCGGATCAGATATACCCTTAAAAAATCCGCTCCACACGCCGATAACGGTTGCACAACTGTTTTTTGGCAAGCTTGCCGCCGGGCTCGACAACGGTTGACCAGCTCATAATCTGCGCCATCACATCAACAGGAAATTTTTTATGACACTGCTGCAATCCTCCTGCCGCGTTGCTTTTGCGGCGCTGCTGCACGATCTGGGCAAATTTCACGAACGCACCGGCCAACCGGTTTCGGGCAATCTCGGCGCACTGACCACGCTGTATCGCTATTCCCACGCCGCGCATACGGCGGATCAATGGGATGTCATCGAGCAACTGGCGCCCGATGTGCTGCGGGGCGATGTCTCCCCCTTCTCCGGACGTGCCAGTGCTGCTGATATTACCGACAGCATGGCCAATGCCGCTGCCGCGCACCACAAACCGGACACACTGCTGCAATGGATCATCGCCACGGCTGATCGGGCGGCTTCCGGTTTCGAGCGCAAAAAATTCGATGAATATAACGATGATGCTGAAGGGATAACACCCACGCACAAAAACCGTTTTCAGGCGCGCATGGTGACGCTGTTTGAGCAGATCACGCTGAACGGGCAATCTCCCAAAAACAAATTCGAGCATGTTTACCCGCTGCAGGCGCTCAATCCGCAGGCAATTTTTCCAGCAGCACGTTCCGTTGCAGAACCGGATAGCGATCAGGCTGCAAAAGCTGAATACGCCGCGCTGTGGCAACAATTTCTGCAGGCATTGGAAACTATTCCCACATCCCACCGCAAAAACTGGCCGCTGTGGCTGGATCATTTCGATTCTGCCTGGCTGACGTTTACCCAGGCAATTCCATCAGCCACCAACTGGGGCGTGGTGCCGGATGTCTCGCTATACGATCACAGCAAGGCAGTCGCCGCGCTGGCTACGGCACTGTGGCGTTGGCATGCAGCCACCAGCAACACCGGCGCAAATGCACTGGCCAAACTGAAAGATCCGGAACGCCCGGACTGGGATGAACCCAAACTGCTGCTGGTACAGGGCGATTTCTTCGGCATTCAGCAGTTCATTTTTGCCGAAGGTGCGCAAACACAGAAACACGCACACAAACTGTTGCGCGGCCGCTCGTTCCAGGTGGCGTTGCTGGCGGAAATGGCCGCGCTGCGGCTGCTCGATGCGCTGCAACTGCCTTCCACCAGCCAGATTATCAATGCTGCCGGCAAATTCCTCATCGTGGCGCCGAATACTCCGGATGCACAGCAAGCCATCAAAGATTGCCGCCAGCTATTCAACCAATGGTGTCTTGAACACACTTACGGCGAAATCAGCGTGGGGCTGGCTGCCACCCCTGCCAGCTGCAATGACCTGATCAGCAAACAATTCAAAACGCTCACGCAGCGACTGTTTACCGAACTCGATATCGCCAAGCACCGCCGGTTTGATTTATGTGGCGACACCGCTTCCGTGCGTGAAACCCGCTTTCCGTATGGCCCCTGCGGTTATCACGACCGTTATCCGGCAGATCGTGCCGCCGAAGGCGAGCTGCCTGCTTCCTGCGCGCTGTCACGCGACCAGATCGCCATTGGCGAAGCGCTCACCCGCAAGGCACGGCTGCTGGTGCTGAATACGGCGGACAGTTTCAAGAAACCGCTGGAGCTGTGTTACTTCGGCTATCGTCTGGTATTTGTCGATGAAGCGGATATTTCCGGCCATTACAGCAAACTGGCCGAACAAGGCGAACTGGTGCGCACCTGGGATTTTGATCAGCCGGAAGCCAATGGCCATTGTTTCCACGGCTACGCCCGCCGCTTCGTCAACAGCCATGTGCCAATCTGGAATGAAAACGACGAGAAAGAAGATCCAGCTTATAAACGTCTCAATCAGGAAGATATCGGCGACACCTCGCCAGGAAAACTCAAGACACTTCACGCTATTGCTGCCAGCGGTAATAGTGAAATCGCACTGATCACGCTCAAAGGCGATATCGACAACCTCGGCACGCTGTTCCAGAGTGGCCTTGAAGAACCCACCTTTGCCCGCTGGGCTTCGCTCTCACGCCAAGTCAACGCCTTTTTTGCGCTGTGGCTGCCCTGGTATTGCGCACATGGCGAAAACGGGCGCTTCCGCAACACCTACACGGTATTTGCCGGTGGCGATGATTTTTTCCTGATCGGCCCGTGGGAATCCACGCTGGAACTGGCCGGCGCCATGCGACGTGAATTTGCCCGCTATGTAGCGCGGGACGACATCAGCTTTTCGCTCGGTGCAGTCATGACACAACCGAAAGTGCCTGCCCGCCATCTCGCCACCGCAGCCGAAGCCGGATTGGCCGCTGCCAAACAGCATCCCGGCAAAAATGCCGTCAATTTGTGGGGTAGCACCGTGGGCTGGCACGAATGGCACGAACTGATGGACAACCGGCGCAATGCGCTTGAGCACCTGATTAATAAAGCAAACGGACTTTCCACCGGCTTCATCTACAACCTGCTGCGGTTGGCGGATCAGGCCGAACACGATCGGCCGGAAAATGCCAATCGCCGCCCGGAAGATGCGCTGTGGCGCTCACGGCTGGCTTACCGCTGCGCACGCCTGCCCAAACAACAGCAGAGCATCGGCCCGGCGCTGGCGGCCGAATGCGGTAGCGCGCTGAAACAACACCGGGGCGCTTACCGCCTGCCGGTATCCGTACTGCTCTATCGCCAGCGGCAATGACGGCAAGCTTGCCGCCCGGCTTCAAATCCGAACGGCAAGCTATCCTTTTCCACCATAACAACAACGCACCAACTCCGGAGAATACGAAATGACCCCTGATCTGAAAACCAGCCCGCCACCCATCACCCTGTTTTCTGACGATGCAGAAAAAATTGCACAGGCATTTGATGATTCTGCCAAAGCTGACAGAAAAGGCAGAGAAAAAAACAAATACACCCAGATCCGCCGTTTTTACGACGAACTGGTCAGCTGGCAGGAACGCATTGGCACCGATGAACAGAAATTCAAGGATTATGAAGCCTTTATCCACATGCTCAACGCCAAGGCGGTTTATGCCCAAGGACGTGATCTGCTCACCGAGGATTTTGTTAAATGGCTGCGCGGCTGCATCGCCCAAATCGACAGCCCGCGCACGCTCAACCATTTCCGGCTGCATTTCGAGGCGATGCTTGGATTTCTTAAGGGAATCCGAGGATAAAACCCGGCATCACAGCACCATTTTCCAGTTATTTTCCAAAAGGAATCCGATATGCAACTGACCCAAATCCAGAAAATCAAAGGCACCATCGTCCTTCAATCCGGCCTGCACATTGGCGCCGGTGACAGTGAAATGCGCATCGGCGGCACCGATAGTCCCGTCGTCAAGCATCCAGTTACAGGCCAGCCCTATATTCCCGGCTCATCGCTGAAAGGCAAAATTCGCAGCCTGCTCGAATGGCGCCATGGCCTGGTGCAAGCCGCTAACGGAGCGCCCTATTCGTTCAGCCATCTGGCCAAAGATGAAAACAACCTGGCCGGGCGCACGGTTATCCAACTGTTTGGCGGCGCGCCTGACAAAGCGGATGACAAACTCGTCGAAAAAATCGGCCCGACCCGCCTCGCTTTCTGGGATTGCCCGCTGAACACGGACTGGAAAGAAAAAGAACTGGATTCCCGCCATCTGCTGACCACCGAAGTCAAATCGGAAAACAGCATCAACCGCATTGCCGGTACAGCAGAGCATCCACGTTTTATCGAGCGCGTTATTGCCGGCGCGCAATTCGATTTCACCCTCACCCTCAAGGTGCTGAGCGGAGAAGATCTGCTCGATACCGTGCTGCTGGGGCTGAAGCTGCTCGAACTCGACAGCCTCGGCGGTTCCGGCTCGCGCGGGTACGGCAAACTCAAGTTTGAAAAACTGACGCTGGACGGCGCCGATCTGACACCACGCTTTGACGCCATCACTCCTTTTGAACAAACGGCCTGACACCATGACACCCCTGCACGCTGTTCTCCACTTACGCTCCCCGCTGGGCACGCCGCTGGCAGGCGATACCCTGTTTGGCCAGCTTTGCCATACCTGCCGCGAAATCTACGGCGAAGCCCGGCTGGATGATTTGCTCACTGGCTATGGCAGCGGCCAGCCCTGGCTGGTGGTGTCCGACGGCTTTCCGGCAGGCTTTCTGCCGCGCCCTACGGTGCCCGCTGCCTTGCTGACAACCAGGAATGAAGCAGCCGAAAATGACCCGGCCAAACGCAAGGAAGCCAAAAGCAAACGCTGGATTCCGCACGCTGCCATCCACCAGCCATTGCCACAACTGCTTGCCGCCGCTGCCGCAGACGAAGAGGCCTACTGCGCGCAGGGCAAACCCGTGCAGGCCGCCGCATTTCACAACACACTGAACCGGCTCACCGGCACTACCGGAACGGGCGAATTTGCACCCTACACCCAGATGCAGATTTTTCATGCGCCGTGGCAACGCATCGACTTATGGCTGGTACTCGATGAAACGCGCTTCGCACGCACCGAATTGCACACCCTGCTCGGAACCATCGGCAGCCTGGGTTATGGACGCGATGCCAGCATCGGGCTGGGCAAATTTGAAGTACAAAGCCTGACAGACACCCCCCTGTTCCAGCAAACCCATCCGCAGGCCAATGCCTGCTGGACACTGGCGCCCTGCGCGCCACAAGGCCGGGGATTCAATCCAGAACGCAGCTACTGGCAGGTAAAAACCCGTTTTGGCCGCCACGGCGGTGCGCTTGCGCTGGGCGACAACCCATTCAAACGCCCTCTGTTGCTGGCTGCCACCGGCGCCGTGCTAACACCGCAAACCACGCAACCTCTGCCCCTGTTCACCGGTAACGGACTTACCGGCGTTTCAACCGTGCATGAAAAAACCGTTCATCAGGGCTATGCGCCGGTATTACCTGTTTATATCGAGGAGTTCGCATGAGCATGAGCCATCACCCGCTGCGCATCACCACGCTGTCGCCCGTGCATATCGGCTGCGATGAAGATTTTGAGCCGAGCAATTTCGTAATCGACAACGGTTTGCTGCATGCGCTCGACCCGGCTGATCTGGCTGCTGCACTGGATAACAATGACAAGCAGAAGCTGCAGCATTTGGCCGATGAACGCAATCCGATCGGCGCGATACAACAATTCTTCAAGCAGCGCCGTGCGCATCTTGCTCAATTCGCCCGGCAACAGATCGACGTAGTGGCCGACATTGCGCGTGAATACGAGGAAAAGGCTGGTGTGCCGCAACAGCGTAGCCACGATGGCCGGGTTGTTTACAACCTGTTTCCCATGGCCAGAACCGCCTTCAATCCGCTAGATGGCGCACCGTATCTTCCCGGCAGCTCGCTCAAGGGTAGCATCCGTACCGCGTGGCTGAATCAACTGAACAAAGGAAAATCTTTAATCGAAAAGCAGGAAAAATCATCTCAACTTCAGCAGCGCCTGCTGGGCTATCAACCCGGAAAATTCGAAAACGATCCTTTCCGCAGCGTAGCACTGGCCGATGCGCATGCGCCGGAAGAACAACTGGCGCCACCCACACGCATTCTTTACGCGGTCAGCAAAAAGAAAAAAACGAGCGAACGCATTCCTTCCGAACTCAAGGTGTTCCTTGAAACCGTGCGCGAAACCCTGCCGGATGCTTTTAGCAGCGAGCTGCGGTTGACCGGAAAAATCAGCTGGAATGCACTGTGCGATGCCTGCAATACGTTCTACCGTCCGCAACTGGAAAGCGAACTGCGGCATGTGACTTTTGCACCGTTGCTCGATCCGCAATGGCGTGCACTGATCAGCACCCTGCTGGCGAACGAGCTGGGCGAGCTGATCGCAGCCCGGCAAGGATTTCTGCTGCGCATCGGTAAACATTCCGGCGCGGAATCCATCACGCTGAATGGTGTACGCAGTATCAAAATTATGGGTGCCAAAGGGCAACCACCCAGTTATCGCCCCGAAACTACCGAAAAACGTTTTGCCAGTGCTACCCGTGCCGCTGCCGGTAACCTGCTGCCCTTCGGCTGGATCTGGGTGAGTGGTTGCGATGACGCACACCAGTATTTGGCTGTTACCGTACAACAGCAGATTGCCCAACACGCCGCACCGATACTGGAAGCACACGCCGAACGTCTGGCTGCAGCCGATGCCCGCGCCGAAGCGCGGCGTGAAGCCCAGCGTCGTCAAGCCGAGGAAGCGGCTGCCAGACACGCAAAAGAACAGGCACAAGCCGAAGCCGCTGCCGCACGCGAGCAGGCGCTGGCAACCATGACACCCAATCAGCGCCAGATCGAGGAATTTCACCATTTTTGTCAGATTCGCGCAGAACAGCTGGGCAAGCATCAGGAGGCGCTCAACGACAAAATTCACAGCCGGGCACGCGAGCTGCTAGCCAAGGCACGTGATAACGCTGAATGGACTGCAGAAGAAAAACGCGCGCTGGCGGAGGTAATCAGCGAATGGCTGCCCAAGCTGGTGCGGCAGATGGACAAGGATCAGCTGAAAAAACTCAAGCTGGCCGCGCTGCGCGGAAATTGACCGATTAACCGCTGACAAGGAAACAGGCTGGCAGATACATCATGGATGAAATAGCAAACACTCCGCTCACACAGCAGCTGGCGCGCTATCGTTTCGACTGGGTGGTAACCCGTCCGATCCGGCTGCCGGATTATGCCGGTTCCACGCTGCGCGGCGCTTTCGGCCATGCGCTGCGTAACATCGGCTGTATTACCCGCGAGAAGGATTGCACCACCTGCCCGCTACGGCGCGATTGCCCTTACACGCTGCTGTTCGAGCCGGTTCCCCCGGCACACCATGCGCTGCAGGATTTCAGCCGCATTCCGGTGCCCTACATCATCGAGCCGCCCGAATGGGGCGCGCGCGTGCTGCATCCCGGCGATACGCTGTCGTTCCATTTCACGCTGATCGGCCGCGCGCTGCAGGAACTACCCATCGCCATTCTGGCGTGGCGGCGGGCACTGGCACGCGGCATTGGCCCGGATGATGGCACAGCCGAGCTGACCGGCATCGTGCTGGAACAACCGGAAACCGCTATCCCGGTTTATGCACCGGAAAATGGCCAGATCAAGCCGCATGCAACCCGGCTTGCCTGCCCGCCACCGCCTGCCGGCACAATACGGCTGCATATCACCACCCCGCTGCGCCTGCAGAACAACGGTGTGCCGCTCAAGGCGCAAACAGTCACGGAACGCGCCTTGCTCATGGCGCTGGTGCGGCGATTGGCACTGATCAGCGAATTTCATGGCGAAGCGGCCTGGCAGCCGGATTTCCGCTGCCTCGGTGAACTGACTGGCAGTGTAACCGGCAAACGGCAACTCAGCTGGCGCGACTGGCAACGCTATTCCAGCCGGCAAAAGCAAAAAATGGCGCTGGGCGGATTGACCGGCCGCTGGGATCTGCAAGGCGATCTTTCTGCTTTCTGGCCCGCGCTGTGGTTTGGCCAGTGGTTGCATGCCGGCAAGAATGCCAGCTTTGGCCTGGGGCACTACCGGATTGTTGCTGCATGACGATCTGGTTTATCACCCGCCACCCCGGCGCCATCGAATGGGCCGCGCGCCATGGCATCGCGTGGGACAGGTATGTTCCCCACCTCGATCCGGAAGAAGTTGCCGCAGGCGATACCGTCATCGGTTCATTGCCGGTTCATCTGGCAGCGGCTATCTGCGCACGTGGCGCCAGTTACTTCAACCTCTCGCTCGACATGCCCGCCCATCTGCGCGGATGGGAGCTGGATGCTGATGTGCTGGAGGCCTGTGGTGCACGGCTGGAAAAGTATTTCGTTAAAAAGGAGACGCCATGACCATACGCGCAACGGTTAATCATCCATTTGATTCAGACTGCGGTAAAAATTCTCGTGCGGTCCAATCATCAGCAGCTTGATGGTCTGCGCATCCACGACACGGTATGCCAGCAGGCAAGGCTGATGGATCATTTTGAATTTATAGACCTGCACCCCGGCGAGATCACCCGTTTTGGTTTCACCTATGCCCGGGTTGCCGGCAATGGCACGCACTGCTTCATCAAGCATGGCTTTTTGCCGGGGATGCAGTTTTTTGATGATCCGCTGAAAGGTGGGTGTAATGAGGAGGTGCATCAGTTGAAAAGATATTCGCCAATGGGCGCTTCCTGTTCGGCTAGCAGGATGTCACGAATGACACTGAAAGGCAGATCGGGATTTTCCTCGGCAATTTTCCCTATTCTGGACCAGTACTCAATTTGCTTGGGCACGGAACGATGCTGAATAGCGGCATAGTGTTTAGCCAACTCGACCAGTTCTTCGGCCAGTTTGACGTTAACAGACATAGTGAACTCCTTTGAAAAAGGGAAGCATTATAGATCCTTAAGTTCCGATAAGGAACCAAGAAAATATTACTTCTTTCGCTATTGGAAGCTGCCGTACAAAATTCAAACATAATTTCATCACAAGGGAGACGCCATGACCACGCTTATCAGTTTTCTGGGTAAAGGCCAGGTTAAAAATACCGGCTATCGGATTGCCAACTATCGCTTTGAAGACGGCATCGTACGATCTGTCCCTTTTCTGGGGCTGGCACTGACAGAATACCTGAAGCCGCAACGCCTGATCTTGATCGGAACAGCGGGCAGCATGTGGGATGTGTTTTTTGAACAGCAAGGTGATGCTACAGATGAGGAAGTGCTCTCCCTGATTGATGCGGTACATGAATCCCGCGTGGAACCTGCCATGCTCAAGGCACAAGAGGAAAAACTGTCACAAAAGCTTGGTTTTCCAGTGATCTGCCATCTGATTCCATATGCCAGAAATACAGCGGAACAAACAGAAATCCTGTTGACACTGGCCAGGCTGGTGCATAAAGACGAAGAAATCGTGCTTGATGTAACACATGGTTTCCGCCACTTGCCCATGCTTGCGCTGGTCGCAGCGCGCTATCTTACCCATATCGCCAAAGTAAAAATTAGCGGACTTTATTACGGTGCACTAGAAATGACATCGGAAAACGGAGAAACCCCGGTGTTACGACTCGATGGCATGTTGCACATGCTCGATTGGGTTGAATCTCTGGCGACCTACGGCAAGGATGGCGACTATGGTGTTTTTGCTTCGCTGCTGCAGCAGGATGGATTGTCCGCAGACAAAGCCAGACAACTGTCCCAGGCCGCTTTTTTTGAACGCTGCAATAATCCCGTCAAAGCGCGCGAAACCTTGAGCAGCGTTTTCTCGGCGATTGAAATGCACAACGGGCAAATGGGGAAACTGTTTCACAATGAACTGAAAAATCGCATCAACTGGTTTCGCGGCACCGATCGCGCGGCATGGGAATTGTCACTGGCCGATGCCTACCTTGAACGCTGCGATTATGTGCGAGCCGTGATTTATCTTTACGAATCTCTGGTGACACGTGCCACGCTTAAACAAAAATTGAATCCCAATAATTTTTTAGATCGTGATGAAGCATGGAAAAAGCTGCGCCAAGATAACCAGGATGCCTACGACCTTGAACACCTGCGTAATGCGCTTGCTCATGGCGTCAGGTCAGACAGAAATGAGATCAGAAATCTGATCAGTGATGAAGATCGCCTCAAAACGCGGCTCAAGGGATTCCGCCGAACGCTATTTTCCTGATCATCCGATTACTTGATTCTCATGCCAGAACCACGCCAGCCACACGATTACCCGCACCGCATTTTGCTGTGTGTTACCGGATTATCGCCGCAGATCGTCACCGAAACACTGTATGCGCTGGCGATTGAACACCAGCCCGCGTTTGTGCCCACCGAAGTACACCTGCTGACCACCAGCGAAGGCGCGAAGCTGGCACAAGCCTCCTTGCTGCACCCGGATGGTGGACAATTTTTAACCCTGTTTGCCGAATGGCCGCAACTTGCCCGGCCAACAATGGATGCACAAACCATTCACATCATCGCCGGGCCGGATGGCCAGCCGCTCACGGATATTCGCACGCCGGCGGAAAATACTGCTGCTGCGGATACGATTGCTTCGGTGGTGCGTGATCTGACGCGTGATCCGGAAAGTGCCGTGCATGTTTCGATTGCCGGTGGACGCAAAACCATGGGCTTTTATCTTGGCTATGCGCTATCCCTGTACGCCCGGTCGCAGGATCGACTTTCGCATGTGCTGGTATCGGCGCCGTTTGAAAGCCATCCCGAATTTTTCTATCCGCCACGACAACCCCGGCGACTTGCTACGCGCGATGGCCATCATATTGATACCGCCGATGCCAGGGTGACGCTTGCCGAAATTCCGTTTGTCCGTCTGCGCCATGGTTTGCCGGAGGCGCTGCTGCAGGGCGAAGCCCGCTTCAGCGAAGCGGTCAGCGCAATCCAGCAAAGTCTGGCACCCCCGCATTTGTTGATTGATCTTGGGCAGCGGCGCGTGGTTTGTGGCAATACAACCGTTGCCATGAAGCCGCAATTGCTGGCCTGGCTGGCCTGGTGGGCAATACTGGTGCAGGAAGGGCGACCGGAAACGGCCTGGCGTGATGCCGACGCCAATCTGTTTCTTGCCATTTATCGCGCTGTGGTCGGGATTGATGCGGTGGATTACGAAAAAACGGCCGCACTGCTTGGCAACGGAATGGAAAAGGAATTTTTCCAGACCAAAAACGCGAAACTGGTACGGGTGCTAAAGGATGCGCTCGGCCTGGCGGCCACCCCCTATCTGCTGGTGGCTACCGGCAAACGCCCGCATACACGGCGCGGCCTGACGTTGCCGCCGGAGAGCATTCATATCAGTGGTTCAATACCCATGAAACAAAAAATCCAGTGCTGATGTGATTTGAGCTTGCATCTCAGCGAGCGAGGCCACAGGAGATTTCAGGATACGCTGTGGCACCGCACTCATCTTTGGAGTTTCCAGCAAGTAATCCTGACCCCCGATGGTGACCAGCGGCATAAGACGTGTTGGCAATTTGACCGCCGGAAAGTTTTTGACGCTGCGTAGTGGAATCACCATCCGGCTATCCAGTCCATCGAATAAATCGCTCTGTATATCCAGCAAATAGGGTGTTGTATTGGCATGGCTGCCCGGATTGATATAAACATCGAAGCGCGCCATCAGAAACTTTTCCACTCATCCAGCGGCAAACCTTCGGCTTCGATGGTGGCGTTGTAGGCAGCAATAAACTCGGCATGATCTTCGCGCCATTTTCGCCCTTGCTCATAACGGATGACTTCACGCAGGTAGTTGTCACAAACCTGGGAAATGTTGATGTCGAGCTGCCTGGCTGCATCCAGCACATCGCTGCTTAGACTAAGATTGATCGCTCGCTTGCCGGACAGACTGGTGCGAACGTGCCGTTTTTTGTGTATATCTGACACAGCACTCTCCATGCGCATTTGAATATGCGCATATATTAACTCGTATTCTTCCCGCAAACCATACAGCAGAGAATGACTGTGCTCTCGGCCTGTTTGTTACTGCCGGTGGCAAGCTTGCCGCAGCGCAGCCGCAACAGGGCTGCCCCTACAATGCTGCACATGAACCGAAACCTGTATCTCATTGCTTACGACATCTGTGATCCGCGCCGGCTGTACCGGGTTTGCCGTTATCTCACTGGTTATAAAGTTGGCGGGCAAAAATCCGTATTTGAAATATGGGTGACCCCTGCCGAGCTGCGTGAGATTCGTATCCGCCTCAGTGAGCTGATGGATCAGGAAGACCGTCTGCATATTCTCCGGCTGGATCCACGTATGAAAATACGCTGCTACGGTAATGCCAGCACTTTTGCAGCACAGCATTTCAGCATTGTTTGATAACACGGGAGGAGCCATAACATGACCAGTCTGTTTGTTGATCGTCGCGGGGTCGAGCTGGAACTGGAATCCGGTGCTATCGTTTTCCGGGAAAATGGCGAGCGTATTGGCACCGTGCCAATTGCACCGCTGACACGCGTTTTTCTGCGGGGTGACATCAGCTTGCCGGCAGCACTGCTTGGCAAACTGGGAGAACATGGCGTGGGTGTGGTCATCCTCAGCGGTCGGACGGGACGGCCCAGTTTGCTGCTCGCCCGCCCTCATAACGATGCAACCCGGCGCGTCGCCCAGATTCGCATGAGTCTGGATGAAGCAGCCAGCCTGGAGATCGCCCGACAACTGGTCGAGCGTAAAATCACCCGCCAGATCGAATGGTTTGAGGAACTGCACGAAAGCGATATTCGGGTGCGCTATGAACTCAGTCACGTCCTGCGCGGTCTGGAAGAACACCGCAGCCGACTTGGTGCCATCAATAACACAGCCAGCCTGCGTGGTATCGAAGGCGCTGCTGCTGCACGCTATTTTTCCGGTCTGCAGGCGGTGGTGCCGGATTCACTGAATTTCCACGGGCGCAATCGCCGCCCGCCACGCGATCCGTTCAACGCTCTGCTCTCGCTCACCTATACGCTGCTACACAGCGAAATTGCAATCGCATTGCATGGTGCGGGATTTGATCCCTACGTCGGCTTTTATCATCGTCTGGACTTTGGCCGCGAATCGCTCGCTTCCGATCTGCTGGAACCATTGCGGCCGCTGGCTGATCGCTTTGCACATACACTGGTGCGCCGCCGTGTGCTTGGCAAGGATGATTTCAGCACGACCGAATCCGGCTGCCTGCTCGGCAAGGCAGGCCGCGTGCGGTATTACACCGCGTATGAAAAACACAGCGAAACCTTGCGCAAGGCGATCAACCAGGAAATTGAACAACTGGCAGGGCAGGTTGGCAGTGAATTGGTGCCCGTACCCGCCGAGAGGCATGATCATTCTTCTGCAGCAGGCGAATATGAGTGATTTTGTCATCTGCTACGATATTTCCAATCCGCGCAGATTGGGGCGTCTGTACCGCTATCTGCTCAAACGGGCTATGCCGCTGCAATATTCGGTCTTCCTGTTCAGCGGGGATGATCGCCAGCTGGAGTGCTTCATGCAGGACGCCATTGCGCTGATTGATGAAAAACAGGATGATTTGCGTGTTTACCCACTGCCCGGCCGGGGGCTCAAGGCGCGCATCGGCCGACCTGCGCTGCCAGAAGGTATACAATGGAGCGGTATGCCGGCTGAATGGTAATCAAATAATTCGTTGAGGCGAAACAGAGGATCCGGGTTAATATTTCCGGGAAAATGCCGTTTAGCCTGCTCTTGACTAACGAAAAAGGAGGTAACTTGCAGCACCCCACCTGTTTTCCTCAGCACACCGTGCAATCTATTGATTTTACGGGGAAAAAACAGAGTGATCAGAAACACCCATGCCCTGATTTCAAAGGGATTGAGACGTTTTGACATAGATAATTTTCCATTAACTTCTGAAACACCCATGCCCTGATTTCAAAGGGATTGAGACGCGGCTTTGTTCTTGACATTTCTTCACCAAGCAGGAAACACCCATGCCCTGATTTCAAAGGGATTGAGACACACTGTTATATGCTGATGTTGACGATTCACTTCGAAACACCCATGCCCTGATTTCAAAGGGATTGAGACACCATAGAAGTTCTCAAATGCAAATGTTTTTTCCGAAACACCCATGCCCTGATTTCAAAGGGATTACAAGCCACCGGTTGTCCACATGTCTTATGTTATTCACTGCCGATTTTGCGGTGCATGGAAGATGTTTTTGATAGCTCGGCTCGTGCCATCAGGAGTTTGCAGCCCTCAAGTATCAGGAGCAGCCCAATACCCAGGCCCAGGGCCAGAAGCATGTCGTTCCAGGTAATCGATCCGAATTTCAGCAGTGCCTGGGCTCGCGGCAGTAACAGCACCAGGCCGGTTACGCAGGCCACTGCCAATACAACATACCCCAGGGCTGCATTTTTGCGCAGAAAAGCATCGCGCAGCGATGCTCGAAAAGAGCGATTCACCAGGATCAGCGCCACGATCTGGGCAACCAGACCGAAAAAGATCAGCGCTCGCACTTCGACTTCCGGGACACCCGCCGCGGTTTTTGCAAGAAAAACGACTGCCAGCATCGCGAAAGCAATGCCGCCTTGCATGATGCTCCAGAGCAGCATTGAGGGTGAGAACATCCGTTGCGCCGGATCCCGTGGCGCACGCTCCATGACATCGTCCTCAGAATGTTCGGCTTCGAACACGAGCGCACAGACGGGATCGATCACCATTTCAAGCAAGGCGATATGAATCGGCCCCAATAACATGGGCAAGCCAAAGAACAGCGGCAAAAGCGCCAGCCCGGCAATCGGCACATGGACGGCCAAAATAAACGCCATGGATTTGCGGATGTTGTCGTAGATTCTCCGCCCTAGCCGGATGGACTGGACGATCGCGGAAAAATCATCGTTAAGCAGCACCAATGCGGAAGCTTCACGTGCGACATCGGTGCCTCGTCCTCCCATGGCAATGCCGATATGCGCGGCTTTGAGCGAAGGTGCGTCGTTGACACCATCGCCAGTCATCGCAACGACTTCACCATCTGCCTTGAATGCCTGGACGATTCGCAATTTCTGCTGAGGCATGATGCGCGCGAATACTGTGACCCGCTTCAATCGTTGTGCGAGCTGTTCGTCATCGAGTGCTTCCAGGTCGCTTCCTGTCAGCACTTCTCCTTCCTCGATGCCGGCTTGCGAGGCGATTGATCGAGCGGTGGTGGCGTAGTCGCCTGTAATCATCACGACGCGAATTCCGGCCCGGCGGCATTCGGTGATGGCGTCTGGCACACTGGCACGTATCGGATCGGCCAGTCCGACCAGACCAGCCAACGTATAGTGATAGTCCAGTTGTGAATCGGCCCACTGGCGGTCGGGCGCGGTTGAGGTTGCCACTGCCAGCACGCGTATTCCGCGCGTGGCCATGTCTTCGACAGCCTTCAGCACTTTCTGTGCTGCATCGTCTGACAGACGGCACAGGCTGATAATCGCTTCCGGCGCACCTTTGGCGCAGATCGTCAGCGCCTGGTCGTCATCCCATATATTTGACATGGCCGGCAGATCAGGACGCAGTCCATAAGTGTGGATGGGTAGCGTGCTGGAGGATTCAGAACCTGCGAAAGTACCACGGGCGTTGTGAAGTGCGACCTCCATGGGATCGGAGGGATGAGGGTCGCTGGCCAGCGCTGCTGTTTCGATGAGCTTGCGGCAGTCCTTGGAGACGGGCTGACCATGTTTAAGTGTCAGGGCTTCGCCCGACGGCAGCCAGACTTGCGCAAGCGCCATACGGTTTTCTGTAAGTGTGCCGGTCTTGTCAGTGCAAAGCACCGTTGCCGAGCCCAGTGTCTCGATAGCTGCCGCGCGCCGGGTAAGGACACCGACCTTTCCTATCCGCCAGGCGCCCATTGCCATGAATACCGCCAGTACGACAGGGAATTCTTCAGGAAGCAGCGACATGCCAATGGCGATACCGGCCAGCATCGCCTCTAACCATTCACCGTGTAACAGCCCGTAAAGTATCACGACCAGACCTACTACCAAGGCAGCGATGACCGCGCACCAGGTGACGATGCGAGTGATTTCACGCCGCAGGTGAGGCGTTTCAGTGTCCAATTCTGACAACGACTGACCGATTTTGCCGATTTCGGAGCGTACACCGGTCGCCAGGACGCGGGCGACCCCACTGCCCCGTATGACAAGTGAGCCAGAATAGACATAGGGCTGATCTTCTCCGCCAGGGCGCGGCATGCTGGATTCTTCGGGTGCTTCGACCGATGGAATGCCGGTCACCTTGCCCACAGGCAAAGATTCTCCGGTCAGCAGTGATTCGTCAACCTGCAAGTCGGTTGCGTCGACAAGAATTGCATCAGCGGCAATCCGATCGCCTTCTTCCAGCACAAGCAGGTCACCTCGCACGACCTCCCGGCCGGCAATACGCACCCCCGCGCCGTCGCGAATGACGAGGGCGCGGGGTGAAGACAGGTCGCGCAGTGCTTCCAGAACCCGCTCGGAACGGGCTTCTTGAATGACGGTGATCGCGACCGAAAAACTGGCAAAGATGAGAAGAATAAGCGCTTCAGTACGGTCACCAAGAAGCAGATAAACGAGCCCGCCTGCCAACAGCAGTGCAAGCATCGGTTCACGCAATACCCCCAGTATGATGCGAAAGACCGAGCGCTTGCCGGTTCGGGGTAACTCATTAGGACCTTCAAGGCGTAATCGCGCGCGCGCCTCGTCAGTGGTCAGGCCATGATGCTGATTGCCGTCGGTTGTTATCATGGTTCGTGAGTCCTTATTGTGTAAGCCTCATTTACGCGGATGATACGGCCCTCACCGAAGCGACCCGGGTTTTTGAGGAGGTTCCTTAAAGTAAGATGTTCATCAGGATCTGTCCAGAAAAATAGCATTATTGTTAATTTTCTGATATGGAAATGGAATAACAAGGCAAGCAATACACTTGGTAATTACTGAAAGGCTGATTTCCTCTTTTTTCTTCAGACAGAGGAAATTGATACGGGTATACAATTGATTTCATGAACAACTTTACCTTGGGAACCTCTGAAAACTATCTGCGTTAAGAATCGGCTTAGAGTGCTTATTTATTACGTATAAAGCCCACTTTTTCGCCGATTTTGCCTGGGCTGGCTGTCTCGCTGATATTTTTCAGAGACTCTCTTGAATTCAGGAGACATTCTTAATGAACCAATCAACATTCGAACAGAGTTTTCCGGATTTCTTTACCGATGTGCCTGCTGTGATGATGCGAGATCCGCTGGCACGGTTTCTCGGCACGGCACGAGACGGGATTATGGTGTATCGGTATGTCGACGCGGTACGGCTGGCGGGGCATTCCTGCCCCACGGTGGCGGGTACCTGGCTGATGACGATACATGGCCTGCGCGCGCTGTACGGGGATGAATTGCCGGTACGCGGGGAGATCGAGGTATTCATGGCCGATGTACGCGATGCCGGCACGACCGGTGTTGTGGCAACCGTGGTACAACTGGTTACCGGCGCGGCACCAGAAACCGGTTTTCATGGGATCGGCGGTCGCTTCGGGCGTAATGATCTGCTGCATTTCGATCAGCCGATGCAGGGGGAATTCGGCCTGCGCCGCAAGGATACGGGCGCAGCGGTACAGATGGCACTGGATGCTGCTGTTGTACCCTGGCCGAACGAAATGCGCTTGCTTTTCCCGAAGGCGGTGAGCGGACAGGCTGATTCGATCGAGTTACAGCGTTTTGGCAAGCTATGGCAGGAGCGCGTGCGCCAGATGCTGATTGATCATGCTGATGATACAAACCTGGTGAAGGTAAGCAGTTGGATTATAAATTGATTGATTCTTGAGTCTGTTCAAAATCTCCCGTTGAGAATGGAGTATCGCGGCATCTGAATCGAACCCGCGGTGCGTGCGTATACCCTCGAAACGCTTCCCACAGTGGTCCGGCCGGAAACATCGTCTGTCTGGTTTTTCGCTTTACTTGTTATACTGCCCGATCTAAAAAATGACTGATCATAATTATCTTGAGGGAGGAAAATGGATATTCTGAGTTTGGTGACAGGGTTTTTGCTGGGCGTTGGAGCAATGTATCTGATAAACGCTTTTCTGTTGAAACCCAGTCAGCAAAAGGTATATAGCTCGGCTACGGGAGAGGTTGTTACGGGCGATATCAAGAATCTGTTTGATCAATTATGGCAAACACATGAGCATTTGTTGAATGAGATGAAACAGGATGTGGATAATCCCGATTTCAAATTTCATCGGGAGTTTTATGTACTTAAAAAAGGCTGGGGTTGGGGGCGCTGGGGATTTCACCGCAAGGGACCTTGTATTGCCTATTTCCTGGAAGATCATAACGATCTGCTTCCGCTAATGGATACCCTGACTGCGCATGGACTGATCAGTCCGACGGGCGAAGTCGAAAAAAACTCAACCCGGTTTCAGTTGAGTGAAAAACTGGTTGAGTTACTGCGTACGAAAAAAACCAGTTAAACCAGTCTCCGGTCTGAACTTACTGTAGGAGACCCACCGATAACGGGTTGTTGCAGCGCTGCACCAGGGGGTGTCATGCATCCCCTGATGCTTTTGTCAGCTGCATCAATTAAATCATCTGCTACATGCAAATCGTGCTCCAGCATCAAAGTAATAAATTTTCCAGTGCCAGCTGGTAAATTCTGGAAAGACGCTCGATATCTGCTACTTCTACTGATTCGTTGATTTTATGGATGGTTGCGTTACGTGGTCCGAATTCCATCACTTGCGGACATATATCGGCAATGAAACGGCCATCGGATGTTCCTCCCGAGGTAGAAAGCTCCGGCTCAATCCCTGTTACTTCTCGAATAGCTGAGCTGATTGCAGTTGCCAGTGTTCCCCGGGGAGTCAGGTAAGGTTTGCCCGAGAGCTGCCAGACCAATTCATAATTCAGCTCGTGCCGATCAAGAATGTGGTGCATGCGCGTCTTGAGTGAATCGACCGTGCTGGCGGTGGAAAAACGGAAATTGAACAGCAGATTGATTTCTCCGGGAATAACGTTGGTTGCGCCGGTACCTCCATGAATATTGGAAATATGCCAGGTGGTGGTAGGGAAATACTCATTGCCTTCGTCCCATACAGTTTGAGCAAGTTCGGTAATGGCAGGTGCAGCAATATGGATCGGGTTTTTGGCCAGATGCGGATAGGCAATATGGCCCTGAATACCTTTGATCGTCAGATTGCCGGACAGGCTGCCGCGCCGACCGTTTTTGATAGTATCGCCCAGTTGATGAGTAGAGGTAGGTTCACCGACGATGCAGTAATCTATCATTTCTCCGCGTGCCTGCAGTGTTTCCACCACCTTGACCGTACCTTCCACCGCCGGACCCTCTTCATCTGAAGTGATCAGCAGCGCGATCGAACCTTTATGGTCAGGGTGCAGCTCGACAAATGCCTCGATTGCAGTAACAAAGGCAGCCAGCGAGGATTTCATGTCGGCTGCACCGCGCCCGTAGAGAAAGCCATCGCGGATTGTTGGTGTAAAGGGGTCGCTTTCCCAGTGTGAGACGGGACCGGAGGGTACGACATCGGTATGCCCGGCAAAACATACCAGTGGCCCTTCAGTACCTTTTCTCGCCCATAAGTTTTCTACTTCTCCGAAATTCATGGTCTCACTTTGAAAGCCTGACGCTGCCAAACGGTGCATGATCATTTTCTGGCAACCGTTATCATCAGGTGTCAGGGAGCGGCGGGCAATCAACATCTGGGCAAGTGTCAGGGTACTGTTGGACATAAGGTTTTCCTTGGTTTTAACTGGGTTTGGAATTGGAACGAATGATCCTGAATCCGATAGTTGAATGTGCCTGATTAGAATGGTGAAGCTTAGTGCTCACATAGATTTTAAGATGGACGGAAACGGAAGCAATCGGCCACCGGATTCGGGATGATGCGGTAACGCATCAGGATGGTTGCAGAACACGCAATGCATTACGGCCGCGTGTGCCACCAAAAAAAGCTGTGATGAATGGATGGTCGATGGTGATGATTTCTGGTATCGGTCCCAGTGCAACGATATGCCGATCGGCCAGCACCGCCACCCGGTCGGAAATTGCAACCAGTGTATCCAGATCGTGCGTAACCATGATAATCGTTAATCCCAGCTCCTCACGCAAAGAGCGGATCAATTCGACGAAACTTTCACTCAGTGCGGGATCGAGTCCGGCAGTGGGTTCATCCAGAAACAGCAGCTCCGGGTCCAGCGCCAGTGAGCGCGCCAGCGCAACCCGTTTGATCATTCCACCGGATAGTTCGGATGGCCTCTTGTGGACATGCTGTGCTTCAACCCCAACCATGCTGAGTTTCAGCATCACCAGATCGCGAATTATGGTTTCGCGTAATGTATGCAATTCCCGCATGGGCAAGGCAATGTTGTCAAAGACCGTCAGTGCACTGAAAAGTGCACCCTGTTGGAACAGGACGCCTGAGCGGATGCGCAGTTTTCTTTCTTCTTCATGGCCGCAGTTATAGCGTGTCGCCCCCAGTACTTCGACACTGCCTTGTGCGGGCGTGATCAATCCAAGCATCTGGCGCATCAGAGTGGTTTTGCCGCTGCCGGAACCTCCGATCAGCGCCAGCACTTCGCCTTTGAGCACAGTCAGATTGATGTTTTCATGAATGATATGCTGGCCAAAGCGGGTGGCCAATCCGGTAATCTTGATAACGGGTTCAGCGTGTGTCATCAGCCTGCTATCCTGATACCGATATTGGAAAAAGCGATGGCAAAAATAGCGTCAATAATGATCACGGCAGTAATCGAAGTTACGACGGAGTTGGTAGTGCCTTCTCCCAGACTCTCGGTATTCGGTTTGATACGCAGGCCGAAATGGCAGGCAATCAGGGCGATCGCCATGCCGCAGACCACTCCCTTGCCCAGCGCCAGCCATAAATTTGCGATGGGTACCGCATCGGGCAGAGCGGTCAACGCGTAACGGATGCTTAATCCCACTTGTAATTCTGCTGCCAGAAACCCGCCTATCAGCGCAACGGCACTGGTCCAGAGCACAATCAGCGGTAAGGCAAAACCCAGTCCAATAATTTTGGGCAACACCAGACGCAGGCTGTGAGGAATACCCATCACCGTCAATGCATCCAGTTCTTCCGTAACACGCATCACACCCAGTTGCGCAGTCATAGCGGAACCGGAGCGCCCGGCGACCAGTATGGCAGCCAGCATCGGGCCCAGCTCTCGAATGATACTCATGCCAAGAATATTGACGATGTAGACATCTGCTCCGAACATATGCAACTGTTCGGAGGAAAGGTAGCTCAATACAATACCGATCAAAAATCCAACGATTGCAGTAATGCCAAGTGCTTGTGCGCCGGTACGATACAAATTCGCAGAAATTTCTCGCGCAGGAATTCTGCCTGGATGGGCAATCAGGTAAAGAATATCCAGCACGATCTGACCGGAGAGGGTAATCATACCGGCCAGATGATCCAAAAAACGGAGCAGTTGCTGGCCCAGCAGGGAGATGGGCAAAAACCATTTACGCTGTACCGGTTCAGGAAGTAATGCTGTTTTTTCCAGCCGCAGAAACATTTTCTCCTGCTCGGGGCGCAGCAACAGGTGATCAGGGCGCTGCCTGCCCCAGATTTGCCACAGCATGACAGCATTTGCGTAATCGAGCTGATGGATGTTTGTCAGATCCCAGTACAGGCCGGATTGTTTGGCCAGCTGTGCCAGTTCTCCTGCAATTACAGGTAATGACTGGTTAAGTGATATCAGGGTGTAGCTACCGGTAAGTTGCAGGCAGGTAGCGCCTGTTTCCAGGGTAACGAGCTGATATCGGGCACGGTGATCAGCTGGCAGGTTAGAGGGCATGACCAATTTGAACGATTCTGTTCATCAATTCCGGTTTTTGTGCTTGTGCGGTGAATCCGGGGCAATTTTTTTCGGATAGTGGTTATGTTGATATGCCCAGTAAACCAGAGCAGCGCCGGCGACTATCATCGGCAGCGATAACCATTGTCCCATGCTGATTCCCAGCGTCATAATGCCAAGGAAGCCATCATCCGGTTCGCGGAAAAACTCACAGAACGAACGAAAGACACCATAGCCGATCATGAATACGCCGGAGACAGCACCCAGTGGTCTTCGTTTGGCTGAATAAAGCCAGACCAGCGCGAAAAGTGCCAGTCCTTCCAGTGCAAATTCATATAACTGGGATGGGTGGCGTGGCAGAGTGTCCATATACGGAAAAATCATCCCCCAGGGCACATCCGTCGGGCGCCCCCATAATTCACCATTGATGAAATTGCCGATACGTCCCGCTCCCAGTCCAAGCGGAACCAATGGTGCGATAAAATCAGTGACGGCCAGCCATGGCAGTTTGTATTTGCGTGCCAGCCATGCCATGGCGGTAATAACACCGAGAAATCCACCATGGAAAGACATTCCGCCTTGCCAGATGGCAAATATCTCCAGCGGATGCTGCAGATAATAAGCCGGTTCATAAAACAGGATATGACCCAGGCGCCCGCCCAGAATGACACCCAATACTCCGTAGAACAACGCATCATCCAGTATCTCCCGGGTAAATACGCCGCCAGGCTGATGCCGGATACGATAACGCCCCAGCACAATGAACAGAAAAAAACCAAGCAGATACATTAACCCGTACCAGCGGACAGCAAGCGGACCAATGGAAAGTGCGACAGGGTCGAATTGTGGATGAACAAACATGGGTGGCAGCCTGACTTACGGTAAAATGTGCATTATACGGCAACACCTGCTGACTACAGCATACAGCAATCTCGCCCAGCAATCGTTACCTTGCTTGACCCATATTCATTACATCCATCTATGAGGGAATATATATATGTCAGATAATCGACGCAGCCAGGCTATCACCCGGGGTGCGAAACGCGCTCCCAATCGTGCCATGTTACGTGCGGTTGGATTCGGTGATGGAGATTTCGATAAGCCCATTGTTGGCATTGCCAATGGCTTTTCTACTATCACACCCTGCAACATGGGATTGGATGGCCTTGCCAAATGCGCCGAACACGCACTGAAAAATGCGGGTGCCATGCCGCAGATGTTTGGCACGATTACAGTATCAGATGGTATTTCCATGGGCACTGAAGGCATGAAATATTCACTGGTTTCGCGCGAAGTGATTGCCGATTCCATTGAAACCTGTGTGCAGGCAGAAAGCATGGATGGCATCATCGCCATTGGCGGCTGTGATAAAAACATGCCGGGCGCCCTGATTGCGCTGGCGAGATTGAATGTACCGTCTGTTTTCGTTTATGGTGGCACCATCAAACCCGGGCATTACCAGGGGCGTGATCTGACGATTGTCAGCGCTTTTGAAGCTGTCGGGCAGCATACCGCACATAAGATTGATGATCAGGAGTTGCTGGAAGTTGAACGCCATGCCTGCCCGGGCGCTGGCTCCTGCGGCGGGATGTACACCGCCAATACTATGTCCTCGGCGATTGAGGCGATGGGTATGAGTCTGCCTCATTCCTCCACCATGGCAGCAGAAGATGAGGAAAAACGGATCAGTGCAGCGCGCTCTGCTGAAGTACTGGTGGAGGCGATCAGAAAACAAATTCTGCCACGCAGCCTGATCACCCGCCGGTCGCTTGAAAACGCAGTGACAGTTGTCATGGCAGTAGGAGGCTCAACCAATGCAGTATTGCATTTGCTGGCGATTGCGCATGCAGCAGAAGTGGATTTTCATATTGATGATTTCGAGGCCATTCGTGCGCGTGTGCCGGTATTGTGTGATCTGAAACCTTCCGGGCGCTACGTCGCCACTGATCTGCACAGAGCGGGGGGTATCCCGCAGGTGATGAAAATGCTGCTGGTACATGGTTTACTGCATGGCGATTGCCTGACCATCAGCGGACAGACCATTGCCGAAGTATTGAAAGACATTCCCGAACAACCGCGTGCAGATCAGAACGTCATTCGGACCTGGGACAATCCTGTCTATGAACAGGGTCATCTGGCAATTCTGAAGGGCAATCTTTCACCGGAAGGTGCGGTGGCCAAGATCTCCGGTGTAAAAAACCCCAGCATTACCGGGCCTGCCAGAGTGTTTGAGTCTGAAGAAACTTGCATGTCCGCTATTCTTGATCGAAAAATAAAACCGGGCGATGTGGTCGTGATTCGCTATGAAGGTCCGCAAGGTGGGCCGGGCATGCGCGAAATGCTTTCGCCCACCTCGGCATTGATTGGTGAGGGATTGGGTGATTCAGTCGGGCTGATTACCGATGGCCGTTTTTCTGGCGGCACCTACGGAATGGTGGTCGGCCATGTGGCGCCGGAAGCGTTTGTCGGTGGAATAATTGCTCTGGTAGAGGAAGGGGATTCAATCACGATTGATGCCCATCGCCGCCTGTTGCAATTGAATGTATCCGAAGCCGAACTGGAACGTCGCCGGGCAGCCTGGCATCCGCCTGCGCCGCGTTATACCCGCGGTGTGCTGGCGAAATACGCCAAACTGGTTTCAACTGCCAGCCGCGGTGCAGTTACCGACTGATTCTGATTAATCTGAGTGATCATCCAATGCCTAACTATCTTGCCGGAGAAACCAGCCCTTACTTGTTGCAGCATGCAGAAAATCCGGTGGACTGGTATCCATGGGGGAAAGAGGCATTGGCAATTGCACAGACACAGAACAAGCCGATCTTGCTCTCCATTGGCTATTCTGCCTGTCACTGGTGCCATGTCATGGCACACGAATCGTTTGAAGATGCTGAAGTGGCGGCGGTAATGAACGCGCATTTCGTGAATATCAAGGTTGATCGCGAGGAACGCCCCGATATTGACCAGATTTACCAGAGTGCGCATTACGCACTGAATCATCGTTCGGGTGGCTGGCCGCTCACTATGTTCCTGACTCCTGCACAAACGCCTTTCTTTGGCGGCACCTATTTTCCGAAAGAAGCCCGTTATGGCATGCCGGGTTTTCTGGAGCTGTTGCCAAAGGTGGCGGCTGCCTATCACACCCGTGCTGCAGATATCGAGCAGCAGAATACGGCACTTCTAAAGCTGCTTGCTCAATCGCTGCCCACATCCGGAACCGATACTTCTGTGCTTTCCCGGCAATTGATCGAGCATGCCCAAGAACAGCTGAATCGCCAGTTTGATGAAGTGTATGGCGGCTTTGGTGATGCACCCAAGTTCCTTCACCCGGCTGAATTGCAGTTCTGCCTGCAGCGTTATGTTGCTGATAATGATACTCGAGCCCTGCATATCCTGACGCATACATTGGAAAAGATGGCGCAAGGCGGCCTGTATGACCAATTGGGCGGGGGCTTCTGTCGCTACAGCACAGATCGTTTCTGGCGAATTCCGCATTTCGAGAAGATGCTGTACGACAACGCATTATTATTGCCACTCTATGCGGAAGCCTGGCTGATAACTGATAATCCGCTTTTCAAACGGATTGTTGAAGAAACAGCAGCCTGGGTCATGCGGGAAATGCATGCCGGCACCCCGGAAGGAGGCTATTATTCCTCACTGGATGCAGATTCAGAGCATGAAGAAGGCAAATTCTACGTCTGGGATCGGCAGGCCGTTGCGGCAATCCTGACAGTAGAAGAATATCAGGTGACGGCAGCGTATTACGGTCTCGATCGTCCACCCAATTTTGAAGATCGCTATTGGCATCTTGAAGTTACTCAATCCATTGAGGCGGTAGCAGCACGCAATCACATCAGCCAGGAAACTGCGCAGCAACGCATCGAGAGTGCCCGCAGAAAACTGCTGAACGAACGTGAACAGCGTATTCGTCCGGGGCGCGACGAAAAAATCCTGACGAGCTGGAATGCGCTGATGATCAAGGGCATGGCGCGTGCCGGACAGATTTTTGAGCGAGAGGAGTGGATCAGCTCAGCCATGCAGGCGATGGATTTTATCCGTCATACCCTGTGGCGGGAGGGCCGTCTGCTGGCAACCTGCAAAGACGGCAAGGCACATCTGAACGCTTATCTGGATGACCACGCATTTCTGCTGGACAGCCTGCTGACGTTATTGCAGATCGATTTTCGGCAGACGGATCTCGATTTTGCCATCACCCTGGCCGATGTGCTGCTCACCTGCTTTGAAGATGAGGCATCTGGTGGATTCTTCTTCACCAGTCATGATCATGAAATGCTGATTCACCGGCCTAAAACAGGTTATGACGGCGCGATTCCTGCCGGAAACGGTATTGCCGCCATTGCTTTGCAGCGCTTGGGTTATCTGTTGAACGAGCCACGCTATCTCGAATCCGCCAAACGTACACTGGATGTCTTTTCCGATGCATTGTCACACCAGGCTGGTTCGCATTGCAGCATGCTGATTGCACTGGAGGAATTTCTGGAACCAACCAAAACGGTAGTTCTTCATGGTAATAACCGATCAGAGCTGCAAACCTGGCTGAAAGCACTGGTTCCCTGTTCACTGGATATGGTAGCGGTTGCACTGTCTCCCGAACTTTCAGGACTGCCTGACGGCCTTAAAGGACGCTCTGTCCCGGATGGAAAAATCAGTGTTCGGGTGTGTGAGGGCAGACGTTGTCTTCCGGAGATTCATTCACTGGATGAACTGCTGCAAATCTGCAGGGTTCACGGTAGAATGCACTCCCTTAATCGTTCATAAAAGGAAAAAATTGATGAAAACAGCTTGGTTAGGTGTGTTTGCCGCTTCGGCACTGTTGGCGGTCAGCTCTGTGCAGGCAAGTCCTGAGTTGGCAGCACAAAAAAATTGTGTCGCTTGTCATCAGATGGATGCCAAACTTGTTGGTCCTTCGTTTAAAGAGGTTGCGACCAAATATGCTGGCAAGGATGATGAAATTGGCTACTTGGCAAGCAAGATAAAAGGAGGAAGTACTGGTGTATGGGGGCAGATTCCAATGCCACCAAACGTCAATGTGAATGATGATGATGCCAAGGCTTTGGCAGAATGGATCTCCTCACTCAAATGATCTGATTATCAGGGCATAATTTGAGCCGATACCGGAAACTGTATCGGCTTTTTTGTTTTCCGGCTTTGCCAATCCTGGATTTTTGATTCTGTTTCTGTCAGGCATACACCAATTATTCGAAGCTGGACGGAAATGGAAAGGCTGTTTTATTTGACAATACGGTGGGGTTTCAATACATTTTTTGGGTTTTTAATTATCTGATGGCTATGCTGACGGTTTTCCTTGATTTTGGCTCTGTTACACGCGGTGATATTGATCGGGCGATGCTGGAGCAGGCCGTGTCTCCCTGGGTCTACCATGACAACACGCTTCCGGAACAGGTTGCAGAGCGGATCAGGGATGCTGAAATCATTGTCAGTAATAAAACACCATTGGATCGAGCCGCTATATTTTCAGCAAACCGGCTAAAACTGATTTGTATCGCGGCAACGGGTTACAACAACGTTGATCTTGCTGCCGCCGCTGAACGCAATATCCCGGTATGCAATGTACGCAACTATGCCACTGGCTCCGTTGCTCAACATACGCTTATGTTCATGCTGAATTTTGCCTGCCGGTTCGTGGAATACCAACAATTGATTAAACGAGGAGGGTGGCAGGCCAGCCCTTATTTTTGCCCACTGGATTTCGGAATCACGGAACTGGCCGGCAAGACACTCGGTGTTATCGGATACGGGGAACTGGGTAGCGCGGTGGCAAACATTGCCCAGGCATTCGGGATGAAGTTGCTGATCGCCGAGCACAAATCTGTTTCGGCTATTCGGCCTGGACGAGCAGCATTTGATGAGGTCATTTGCCAGGCAGATTTCATTACCCTGCACTGCCCGTTATCGGAAGACACCCGCCATTTAATTGGCAACCGGGAACTGAATCTGATGAAGCCTTCAGCATACCTGATCAATACTGCCAGAAGCGGCCTGATCGATGAAGACGATTTGTTGCAGGCGCTTTATTCCAACCGTATTGCTGGTGCAGCCATTGATGTCCTGAAGGAAGAACCGCCGGTCAATGGTAACCCGCTGCTGGATTACCCTCATCCGAATTTGCTGATCACACCCCATTCCGCCTGGGCCAGTGTGGAATCCAGACAACGCATGCTCAATCTGCTGGCAGACAACATACGCAATTTCCTGCAGAACAAGCCTTTTAATCAGATCAGAGATGCATTGACCTGATACCCGTTATTTTTCCAGAAAAAGAATCTAGCGGGCTCTGGAATGCCTTTCTGTTCCAGCCTGTTTTTGTATCCATTTGACAAATCACCCGATCCTCATTATTTTCGCGTTCCGTAAGCCCAGGATCAGCCTGGTCATCCGAAAGCCTTAAAGGAAAACTGATTATGGTCAGCCCTTTTTGCCAGCATCGCCGTATCCTGGTGGCCAGTCTGGTTGGAACTACCATTGAGTTTTACGATTTTTATATTTATGCCACAGCTGCAGCGCTGGTATTCGGTCCTTTGTTCTTTCCTGCAGAATCTTCATCTGCACAATTGATGCTGTCATTTCTGAGCTTTGGGCTCGCCTTCCTCGCACGACCGTTTGGCGCAATTTTGTTTGGTCATTTTGGTGACCGTATCGGGAGGAAATCGACGCTGGTCGCTTCATTGCTGCTGATGGGCATATCAACTCTGCTGATCGCGTTCTTGCCTACCTATGCGACAGCTGGCTGGATAGCCCCGCTGTTATTGTGCATCCTGCGTTTTGGCCAGGGACTGGGACTGGGTGGAGAGTGGGGGGGTGCGGCCTTACTGGCTGTCGAATATGCGCCTCTAGGGTGGCGAGCCCGGTTTGGCATGGTGCCTCAGTTGGGCGCTCCGATTGGATTCGTTGCGGCGAATGGGTTGTTTTTGCTGATTGGGATGCATTTAAGTGATACGGAGTTTGCGGCATGGGGATGGCGGATCCCGTTCCTTGCCAGCAGCATTCTGATCGCACTTGGCTTATGGGTACGGCTGAAGATCAACGAAACCCCCGAATTTACCCGGGCACTGGCACAGGATCCACCGAGCCCGGTTCCTGTCGGCGAGTTGATACGCAAGCACACTACCATTACTTTTGCCGGAACGTTTACGGTGGTTGCCTGTTTTGCCATTTTTTATCTTTCAACCGCTTTTGCACTCGCTCATGGCACTACGACGCTGGGATACGATCGTGAGCAGTTTCTCATCACCCAGCTGGCCGCTATACCATTTCTCGCCGCCGGCATCATTGTTGCGGGAATACAATCTGACAAAAGCGGTGCAAATCAGGTACTGGTCCGAGGTTGCGCAGCTACAATCGGCCTTGGTTTGATATTTGGGCCGATTCTCGGCTTGGGGTCTCTATGGCTGATCTGGGTGGTGCTTGCACTTGCGCTGTTTATAATGGGTTTTGTGTACGGTCCCCTGGGTGCCTGGTTGCCATCTCTTTTTCCTGCGCGAATACGCTACACAGGCGTATCCGTTGCATTCAATGCCGGAGGTATCCTGGGTGGCGCGCTCGCTCCTCTTGCCGCGCAAGCGCTCAACGATGCAGGGGGTACATCATTTGTTGGCCTTTATCTGACGATAGCCGGGATATTCAGCCTGGCGGGACTGCAGCTGGCACGGCATCTGATGATGGAGGACAGGAAACAAGTTGATTTGTTGGCGAAATAGTGCAGGTACATGCATAAATTCAACATTTCACAATCTTGTTTCTTCCCATACTATATGAGGCCATCTGTCATTCAATAGGAATCTTATGGATCAGCCTATCAAGAAATACAAAAGCAGTAATGATTTACCTATTGGAAGTCAAAAGCTTTTTGATTCGGGTGAAAAAGATAGTTTCGATTTATCCAGAGACTGGTTTTCTTTGTTAGAAACTACAGTGATTCGTCAAACGAAAGAGGTCTGTATTTTCACTCTGGAAACAGAAGGTGTTATACAAGGTATCTGGCCAACCATATTGCACAAAAACGGGAAGTTCAGTCCTAGACAAATCGATGGTTTTACTTGTTTTTATTCTTCGCTTTACCGGCCTCTGATTTCTTCCAGTCTGTCAATTGAAGATCTGGCTGGTTACTTAAAAAAAATGCTATCGGATACCCGGGTTGATGTACTGCGCTTTGACATTATGGATCCTGCTCAGTCTGGTTTTAATCTTCATGAGCAAGCTTTTAAAAAAATCGGTTTTAAAACTGACCGATTTTTCTGTTGGGGAAATTGGTATTTGCCTGTGAACAATCGTTCTTTTTCAGACTACCTCCAAGGACTTTCTTCCCGGGTAAGAAACACCTTGGAACGGCGAAAGAAAAAATTCCTGGCGGGTGGTCGCGGGAAACTGGAGATTCTGACAACACATGACAAGCTTCCCATTGCAATCGATGCCTGGGAAAAAATTTACAACGCAAGCTGGAAAATACCAGAGCCTTATCCAGAATTTATCCCTGCTCTAATCAGCCTTTGCGCAAGCAGAGGTTGGTTGCGTCTAGGCATAGCATATTATGATGAAGAGCCGATTGCTGCCCAGCTTTGGATAGTAAATCATGGCCGGGCAGCGATTTATAAATTGGCGTATGACGAGAAATTTGCCAAATTTTCGCCTGGTACGATTCTGACTGCGCACCTGATGCAACACGCTATTGATGTGGACAAGGTCCATGAAGTTGACTACCTTACTGGAGACGATGCTTACAAAAAAGACTGGATGAGTCATCGGCGTGAGCGTTTTGGATTAGTTGCCTATAACCCTGGATCTTTTTGGGGACTGATTTGTATGTCTAGGCACCTTGCAGGAAAAATCAGAAAAAGGGTGATGCATCGATCGAAATAACCTTGCTTCAACTGCAAGCATTTTTTCTCTTGTTAATCATCTGAAAACATCGTTATCGAATAATAATCAGGTGGCATTCTTAATCACCTGAGCACTTCTCTTTATTCCTGTAGAGAAAGTTCCAAAAATTATCAATGAGACAACTGCTGCTCGATATTACTGAAATTGGTCCGCCGTCCCTGGATAACTTTATTCCCGAAGGAAATGAGGAGTTACTGTATACGTTGAAGAATCTGGTGACTGGTAGCCGACAGGATCGTTTTTATTATTTGTGGGGAAAAGCAGGCAGTGGTAAAAGCCATTTACTTCATGCAGTAATCAATACCTTTTTACAACAAAAACTGAACGCGCGCTACATTGACTGCAGTCGGGCAGATAAACCGGATTTTAATTCGGATGTGGACTGCCTGTCGGTTGATAATATCGAACGACTGGATAATAACGAACAGATTGAACTGTTCAATCTTTACAATCATTTTCGCGAAAGTGGGTCTGGAATATTTCTGGCAGGTGGCACTCAGCCGCCCGCACAACTTGATTTGCGTCCGGATCTGGCCACTCGCCTGGGTTGGGGGCTGGTATATCAAGTACGTGAATTGGCGGATGAAAAAAAAATCGCGGTCATGCAGGATTACGCTACCCGTCGCGGATTTGAGCTGCCGCTGGAAATTTGCCATTATTTACTGAAACATGAGCGGCGAGATTTATCTTTCCTTATCAGGCTGATCCACGCCCTGGATCAGCACTCGCTGGCCAGACAGCGTCCCATCACACTTCCCTTGTTGCGTGAGCTGTTATAATCACGCACCAGCTATGGGTGACTGTCGGCTTCAGCGAATCATGTTTGCGTCGTGAAACGACCCTGAAACGTACTTTGTGCCTGAGTTCATCCGGCTTTATCTCGTCATTATTTTCCAATTCTGAAGTTCCGTATCATGAGACTGGCATTATTTGATCTGGATAACACACTCCTGGCTGGCGACAGCGATTTTCAGTGGGCGCAATTTCTTATCGAGCAAAACGTTCTGGATCGGGAAGTCTACGAAGTCCGCAATGTTGAATTTTATGAGCAATATAAAGCGGGCACACTCGATATTCATGAATTTCTGAATTTTCAGCTCAAACCTTTGACCCGCCATCCCCGCAAACAATTAAATGAATGGCGCAACATCTTCATCGAACAAAGAATTGCACCATTGATTGCCCCTAGCACGCGCGAGCTGATCGCCGGGCATCAGGCTGAAAAGGATTTGTGCATTATCATTACCGCTACCAACAGCTTTGTAACCGCACCCATTGCCCGCATGTTGGGTGTTGATCATCTGATTGCCACCGAACCAGAGCTGGAAAATGGTGAGTTTACCGGCCGCGTAACCGGTATCCCCTCGTTCCGGGAAGGTAAAATAACTCGCCTGGAACAATGGCTGGATGCACATAACCTCACCTGGCTTTCTTTTTTGCAAAGCTGGTTTTATAGTGATTCGCTCAATGATTTGCCGCTCCTCAAAAAAGTAACACACCCTGTTGCAGTGGATCCGGACGCTACACTTCATGAACATGCGCAAAAAAACGGCTGGCGCATTATCAGCCTGCGCCAGTAGTATTTCGAGTTGGACAATTTACAATTTTTAATGAGGAAAACATAAGATGAAACATATTTCCATAGCATTCCTGGCGCCGGCAATTCTGTGCTTTTTATTTGCATTCAATGCGCAGGCTGCCGATAGCTATCCTGAAAAGGCGGGGGAAAAGCTGGCAACAGGCGTTGCCAACATTGTTACCGGTGTAGGCGAAATTCCCAAGAACATGATGATTTCCAGCCAAAAAAAAGGAACAGTCTATGGTGTAACAGCGGGATTTTTTGTTGGTATTGTTCAAACAGTGGGGCGAACATTAAGCGGCGTGTTTGATGTCGTTACTTTTGTAATTCCCACCACATCCCTCGCTCAACCGACTTATATCTGGGATGATTTCAACCGGGAAACCACTTACTCAGCCTGGCGTATGCGCTGATGGTATTAAGTTTGACACTGGTTATTCCTGTTGGAATGCGTTCTGTCAGGCAAAAACACGTGAAGTCAAGTCAGAAAATGCAGCGGGTTCCGATATAATATCGGTTTTGTGAAGGATCGGCAGCATGCGACTCATACAAAAAGCACTCACCTTCGATGATGTATTACTGGTTCCCGCTCATTCCGAAGTTCTACCCAGGGATGTTGATCTCACTACACAGCTGACGCGCACTCTCCGGATCAGAATTCCGGTGGTTTCAGCTGCGATGGATACCGTTACTGAAGCGCGACTTGCCATTGCGATCGCACAGGAAGGCGGAATTGGCATTATCCACAAAAATATGCCGATCAGCGCTCAGGCTGCGCAGGTAGCGCAAGTGAAACGCTTTGAAAGCGGGATTGTCACTGATCCAATCGTGGTTTCTCCGGACATGACTGTTAGCAACGTTCTGGAGCTGATCCGGCAGCACAACATATCCGGCTTGCCCGTGGTAAAGGGTAAAAAGGTTGTGGGAATTGTTACCAACCGCGATCTGCGATTTGAAACCAACCTTGATCAGCCAGTCAAAAATATCATGACCCCGAAGAAACGCCTGGTGACCGTCAGGGAAGGCATTTCTCAGGAAGAGGCATTGGCTTTGCTGCACAAACACAGGCTTGAGAAAGCACTGATCGTTGATGAAAACTTCGAGCTGCGCGGGATGATTACCGTCAAGGATATCACCCGAACTACCGAGCACCCCTATGCCAGCAAGGATGAACGTGAACGTCTATACGTGGGCGCTGCAATCGGAGTGGGGGAAGGCAGCGATGAACGTGCTGCCGCTCTGGTGGAAGCCGGGGTGGATGTAATTGTCGTGGACACGGCACATGGACATTCACAGGGTGTACTGGAACGTGTGTACTGGGTCAGGAAAAATTTTCCTGAAATTCAGGTTATTGCTGGTAATGTCGCCACTGCTGCGGGCGCTAAGGCACTGGTGGATCATGGTGTTGATGCGGTCAAGGTCGGAATCGGCCCAGGTTCGATTTGTACCACACGCGTGGTTGCTGGCGTTGGCGTTCCACAGATTTCAGCCATTGATAATGTTGCCACTGCGCTGCAAGGCTCAGGTGTGCCGGTTATTGCGGATGGCGGCATCCGTTATTCAGGCGATATTGCCAAAGCTATTGCTGCGGGAGCGAGCGCGGTTATGTTGGGCGGTTTGCTGGCCGGAACGGAAGAATCCCCTGGCGAAGTCGAACTGCTCAAGGGGAGAGCTTATAAAAGTTATCGTGGCATGGGTTCATTATCTGCCATGCAACAAGGATCAAGCGACCGTTATTTTCAGGAAGCCGAGCGCCATGAAGCAGACAAGCTGGTGCCTGAAGGTGTGGAAGGGCGCGTTCCTTACAAAGGTGTTCTTGCCAACGTCATCCATCAGCTGACAGGCGGTGTCCGCTCCAGCATGGGGTATCTGGGATGCCATACCATCAGTGAAATGCATGAAAAAGCTGAGTTTATCGAAATCACGTCTGCCGGTATCCGGGAATCCCATGTGCATGACGTTCAGATCACCAAAGAAGCTCCCAATTATCACGTTGAATAATCCTCTTTTACTGATATGCATTCAGCTATTCTTATCCTGGATTTTGGATCGCAATACACGCGCCTGATTGCCCGGCGCATCCGGGAAACCAGTGTTTATTGTGAACTTCACCCTTTTGATGTTGGTTCGCAATTCATTCGGGAATTTGCTCCTGCCGGCATTATTCTCTCTGGTGGACCGGCCTCCATTTTTACCGAGAGTGCTCCACGCGTACCCCAGATTGTGTTTGAGCTGGGTGTTCCAGTGCTTGGCATATGTTACGGGATGCAGGCCATGGCAGCTCAACTCGGCGGGGAGGTGGAAGATGCGAAAACACGGGAATTCGGCTATGCGGAGTTGCTTACAGAACCGTGCAGACTGTTGCAGGATATCAAGGATCGCATCAGCTCGGATGGCAAACCCGCTCTTGATGTATGGATGAGTCACGGTGATCGGGTTAACAAACTGCCATCCGGTTTCACTGCCGTTGCCTCCAATGCGGCTACTCCCTTTGCAGCTATGGCTGATGAAACGCGCCGGTTCTATGGCGTCCAGTTCCACCCTGAAGTGACTCACACCCTCCAGGGTAAGGCAATCCTTGATCGTTTCGTTCACGATATCTGCGGTGCCGGCTACGACTGGAACATGCCGGATTACGTAGAAGAGGCCATTGGCCGGATACGTGCCCGTGTTGGCAGCGATCAGGTTATCCTGGGATTATCCGGAGGAGTGGATTCCTCAGTGGCTGCTGCATTGATTCACCGTGCCATAGGCGATCAACTGGTATGTGTCTTTGTAGACAATGGCCTGCTTCGTCTGAATGAAGCCAAGCAAACCATGGAAACCTTCAGCCGGAATCTTGCAGTCAATGTCATCTACGTTGATGCAGGCAGACAGTTCCTGGAACAACTGAAAGGAATCAGCGATCCAGAGCAGAAACGCCGCACCATCGGCCGTGAATTTGTGGAAATCTTTCAGCAGGAGGCCGCAAAAATTGAAAATGTCAAATGGCTTGCACAAGGCACCATTTATCCGGATGTTATAGAGTCCGCTGGCAGCCACACAAAGAAATCAGGATTGATCAAATCGCATCATAACGTCGGTGGTCTGCCAGAAACACTTCGCCTCAAGCTGCTGGAACCATTGCGTGAACTGTTCAAGGATGAAGTACGGGAGCTTGGCTTGGCGTTGGGACTCCCACGTGACCTGGTGTTCCGTCACCCATTTCCCGGACCGGGGCTGGGTGTTCGTATCCTGGGGGAAGTCAAATACGAGTACACGGAGTTATTGCGTCAGGCTGACGCCATATTTATTGAAGAATTGAAAAATAGCGGGTGGTACGAAAAAACCTCGCAGGCATTTGCCGTTTTTCTGCCAATAAAATCAGTCGGCGTTATGGGAGATAGCCGCAGTTATGAGTATGTCATTGCGTTGCGTGCCGTTCAGACTGAAGACTTCATGACTGCACACTGGGCGGAATTGCCTTACACTCTGCTTGCCAGAATTTCCAGTCGCATCATTAACGAAATTCGCGGCATTAATCGCGTGGTTTACGACATCTCGGGCAAGCCCCCAGCAACAATCGAGTGGGAATGATCCTGCGTCTGGCACGGCCAGGCATCTGAAGGCATAAAAAGCCGCTAAGCCCGCGTAATTGCGGGCTTTTTTGTGTTTGTGTCTGGCACGATCTGGCAACGGGAGGAAGCGCCAAGCACCGTTTGAACATGGCATTAAAGCTGGTACTATCGACTGACGATGCCATGATGGAAGCCGATACCATGCAGCTCTTTTTTATGTTCTCATGGTATTGATTTTTATTAAGTTGTTGTTCTATATAGAAGAAACACCATAAATGTGACGTTTTTTCAGCATGGTATCGAAAACGAAGAAGGACAAGGTACATGCTGACCGATACCAAGCTGCGCAATCTCAAGCCCAGGGACAAGCTCTACAAGGGGAATGACCGGGATGGTCTGTATGTGGCCATCACGGCTGCTGATGCTGTCTCGTTCCGCTACAACTACTCGCTAACGGGCGGCAGGAGACCATTACTTTTGGTCGCTACGGCGTCGGCGGCATCACCCTGGCAGAAGCCCGAGAGCAGTTAGGTGACGCCAGGAAGATGGTTGCGGCGGGCAAGTCACCGGCCAAGGAGAAGGCTCGCGATAAGGCGCGGGTGAAAGATGCAGAGACGTTTGGTGCCTGGGCGGAGAAATGGCTGCGTGGCTACCAGATGGCCGACTCCACCCGCGACATGCGCCGGTCTGTCTACGAACGCGAACTGAAGCCAAAATTCAGCAATCAGAAGCTGGCCGAGATCACTCACGAGGACTTGCGAGCGCTAACCGACGCCATCGTCGAGCGAGGCGCACCGGCCACCGCCGTTCATGCACGCGAAATCGTGCTTCAAGTTTTTCGCTGGGCCATCGAGCGCGGGCAAAAGGTAGAAAACCCGGCGGAGCTGGTGCGGCCAACCAGCATCGCCCGATTCGAGCCACGCGACCGAGCGTTGACGCCTGACGAAATTGCACTGATGTACCAGTACATGGAGCGGGTGGGTACAAGCCCAACAAATCGTGCGGCGGCCAAGCTGCTTTTGCTGACGATGGTGCGCAAAAGCGAGCTGACCAATGCGACCTGGAGCGAGATCAATTTCAGCGAAGCGCTGTGGACAATTCCGAAGGAGCGGATGAAGCGCCGTAACCCGCACCTGGTATTCCTGTCCCGGCAGGCGCTGGATATTTTCATTGCCCTGAGAACCTTTGCCGGTGGTTCTGATTTTGTGCTGCCATCACGGTACGACTCTGATGCACCGATGAGCGTTGCCACCATCAACCAGGTGCTGACGCTGACTTATAAAGCAGCGCAGAAAGATGGCAAGTCCCTTGCCAAGTTCGGGCCGCATGATCTGCGGCGTACAGCCAGCACGCTGTTGCATGAGGCGGGCTACAACACCGACTGGATTGAGAAGTGCTTGGCGCATGAGCAGAAGAGTGTCAGGGCCGTCTACAACAAGGCTGAATACCGCGAGCAGCGCGCCGCAATGTTGCAGGATTGGGCGGATATGATTGATGAATGGACTGTTGGGAGTCGTTGAAATTTTTGGCTTGATCGAACATATATGTTGTCCCCAGTCGACTAGCCACAGATGAGTCTCAAAGACAGGCCTCGTATCGAGATGTATAGAGGCAGGAAAAACCTACTTGTAATAGGAAAGAAATGCAGTTCATAGAAAATGGTCCTGATATCCCCGAGGCTTTATTGCAAGCACAAGAGGAGGGGCGCGTCGTGTTTTTCTGTGGCGCGGGCATTTCCTATCCCGCTGGCCTACCGGGTTTCAGGGGATTGGTAGAGCAGATCTATCGGCTCAACGGGACGGCGCTTTCGGACATTGAACGCAGGGCCTTCGAACGAGAGCAATTCGATGCCACGCTCGATCTGCTTGAGCGGCGTCTGCCGGGCCAACGTATGGCCGTCCGCCGCACACTGGTGCAGGCCTTGAAGCCGAAGCTCCGCCGCAAGGGTGCTATCGATACACACTCGGCGCTGTTGTGCCTGGCTCGCAGCCGCGAGGGTGCACTACGGCTGGTCACCACCAACTTCGACCGCATTTTTCACGTGGCGGCCAAACGCACGGGCCAAACGTTCCAGGACCACGCGGCCCCGATGCTGCCGATTCCAAAGAATAGCCGCTGGAACGGGCTGGTCTATCTACACGGCTTGTTACCTGAAAAGATAGACGACACAGCCCTGAACCGCCTGGTAGTCACCAGTGGTGATTTTGGGTTGGCGTATCTGACCGAACGTTGGGCGGCACGCTTTGTGAGTGAGCTGTTCCGCAATTATGTGGTCTGCTTTGTGGGCTACAGCATCAACGATCCTGTGCTGCGCTACATGATGGATGCGCTGGCGGCTGACCGGATGCTGGGCGAAGTCACTCTTCAGGCCTGGGCACTGGGTGATTGTGAACCGGGGCAAGAATATCGGAAAACCATCGAATGGAAAGCCAAGGGTGTCGCTCCCATTCTCTACAGCGTACCTGCTGGTAGCCATGGCCATTCCGCGCTGCACCAGACTCTGCACGCTTGGGCAGAAACCTATCGTGATGGCGTGCAGGGCAAAGAAGCAATTGTTGTTAAGCACGCCCTGACGCGCCCACAGGAGAGCACGCAGCAGGACGATTTCGTCGGGCGGATGCTTTGGGCCTTGTCGGACAAATCGGGCCTACCCGCGAAACGCTTCGCCGATTTTAATCCAGCCCCTTCACTAGACTGGCTGCTGGAACCCTTTGCGCATGAGCATTTTGGACACGGCGATCTGTCTCGCTTCGGTGTGCCGCCTCGTGACGAAGTGGATACCAAGCTGCGCTTCAGCCTGATTCGGCGGCCTGCGTCCTATGACCGTGCGCCGCCGATGTTGCTTGCCTTCGGCGGCATCACTGGCAGTCAGTGGGATGATGTAATGTTTCATCTGGCTCGATGGCTGGTGCGCCATCTGGATGACCCCAGACTGATCATCTGGATTGCAGAACGGGGCGGGCAGTTACATGATCGTTGGCCGTGGTTGATCGAACACGAGCTGGATCGCTTTGCTTCATTGGAGCGTGAGGGGAAAACTTCCGAGCTCAATGAAATCCGCTTGCACGCACCCATGGCCATTCCTAGCACATCGATGCGTACTTTGTGGCGCCTTCTGCTTAGTGGTCGGATTAAATCATCGTGGCGCGACTCCGATTTGTATCGCTGGAAAGGACGCCTTAAGCGGGAAGGGTTGAGCACTACATTACGCTTGGAGTTGCGAGAGTTACTTGCACCCAAGGTTGTCTTGAAGAAGCCATTTCGCTGGGATGGCGACGACTTAGGCAGCGCTGACGAGCCTACACGGATCAAGCAGCTGGTGGACTGGGAACTCGCGCTGGCCGCTGATCACGTGCATTCCGCTCTGCGTGATTTGGCTGACGAGCGCTGGCCGTCGGTCCTACCAGAACTACTGGATGATTTTCAACTGTTGTTGCGTGATGCGCTGGACCTGCTGCGTGAGTTGGGCGAGGCTGACGATTACAGAGACCGATCACACTGGGATCTACCGTCCATCACCCCTCACTGGCAAAACCGGGCGTTCCGAGATTGGGTGAGCCTAATCGAATTGCTGCGCGATGCATGGTTGTCGGTCCGTGCTAACGACAGTGCGCGTGCGACGCGCATCGCGCAGAATTGGTTTGAACTGCCGTACCCCACTTTCAAGCGTCTGGCCCTGTTTGCTGCCAGCAAGGATGGTTGCATCCCCTCAGGGCAGTGGGTGAGTTGGCTGTTGGCCGATGACGCGTGGTGGTTGTGGTCCACAGATACGGGACGGGAGGTGTTCAGGCTGTTCGTCCTGCAAGGGCAACATTTGGCGGTAGCCGAACAGCAACGTCTAGAGGCAGCCATTTTGGTTGGCCCGCCGCGTGAGATGTACAGAGATGATCTGGAGGATAATCGGTGGCAAGACTTGGTGGCTCGTTCTGTCTGGCTGCATCTGGCCAAGCTAAATACGTCGGGCTTGATCCTGGGGGCAACGGCTGCGGCGCGTTTGGCGGAAATTACGAGTGCCTACCCACAATGGCCATTGGAGACTAACGAGCGCGACGAGTTCTCACACTGGATGAGTGGCACCGGCGATCCGGATTACGAGGATAGCCGAGACGTCGATATTGCTCCCCGCAAGCGGCAGGAACTGGTGCAGTGGCTCACCAAATCTACGCCGGAGCGGCGTCCTTTCTACGAAGATACGTGGCGCGAAGTTTGCCGCACACGCTTCTTTCACAGCTTGTCCGCGTTGTGCGATCTGGCACAGGATGACGTGTGGCCCGCTAGCCGATGGCGCGAAGCTCTGCAGGCTTGGGCTGAAGAAGGCATGGCGTTGCGCTCCTGGCAATACGCCGCGCCATTGGTGCAGACCATGCCCGATGCTGTCCTTCAGGAGATTGACCACGCTGTTACCTGGTGGCTCGAATCCGCATCCAAGTCGATTAGCCGCCACGAAGACATCCTGCTGAGTTTATGCCGTCGTGTGCTGGTATTGCAGCTAGAAGCGGACTTAGATTTCCGGATCACTCGTAAGGGCATTGAAACCTATGACCCTGTTGGCTCTGCAATTAACCACCCCATTAGGCATGTCACGCAAGCCCTGATTAATCTTTGGTTCAAGCGGAATCCGAATGACAACGATTTGCTTCCGGCTGAATTGAAGCCAATTTTCACAGCACTGTGCGACGCGCAGATAGATCGATTCCGCCATGGTCGGGTGTTGTTAGGTTCGCGGCTGATCGCTTTTTTTCGTGTGGATCGCATATGGACCGAACAATACCTTTTACCGTTGTTCGATTGGAATAACCCCATTGAAGCAAAAGCCGTTTGGGAAGGTTTCCTTTGGTCGCCGCGCCTGTATCAGCCGTTGTTGATAGCCTTCAAGCCGCAGTTCTTAGATAGCGCAAACCACTATGCCGATCTTGGCGAGCACCGACAGCAGTTTGCGGCTTTTCTGACCTACGCGGCGTTGGGTCCAACCGACGGATACACCGTTGAGGAGTTCCGCGCTGCGATTGGCTCGCTTCCACAAGAGGGTCTGGAGGAGTCTGCGCAGGCACTGTCCCAGGCGCTTGAAGGAGCGGGGGATCAACGTGAGGATTACTGGAAAAACCGTGTCGAGCCGTTCTGGCAAAAAATCTGGCCCAAGTCTCGTGACTTAGTGACTTCGCGAATCGCAGAGTCTTTGACCCGGTTAGCTATAGCTGCTGGAGATATGTTTCCAGAGGCAGTGACTTCTGTGCGGGACTGGTTACAACCAGTTGAACACCCTTACTATGTCGTGCACTTGTTGTGCGAATCAGGGCTGTGCACACGATTTCCAATGGACGCATTGTTATTGTTGGATGCAGTGGTTGCTGACCAACAGTGGGTGCATAGCAAAGTGGGTCAATGCTTGGATGAAGTTACCCAGGCTGCGCCGAACCTTGCGCGAGATGCTAGGTATTTGAGACTGCAGGAGGGTGTTCGGAGGGGTATGTGATTTGCAAAACGATTCCCAGCGTACTGCCTACCTGGGCAGTTTTTTTAGCCGCTAAATTTTCCGAGGTGCTTTACTTCCTTCAGTTGGAGCATTCGGGGCGTCGAGGCCAATGATTTCAGCGCCTTCAATACTGCCTGGCGTTCGATGCCTAGTTTTCGCGCTATCTCCGATTGATTGAGTCCGCTCCACTGGAGTATCAGTATTTGCTTTTTGCGGTCTGATAGCTTCGAGTCCACCATCAAGCGCGCTTGGTTGCGTAGCTCTCCTTTGTCGGCTGGCTGTACGGTTTGACTCAGCATGTGGTGGTAGAAATAGCGATCCACCAGTGGGTCAGGTATTGCACTCAGATTTAGAAACCGCCCTTCATTGCTTCGGCAATCAGGCCGATCGAATGCAGTCGCAGTGCATGGTCATATACGTCTGACACAATCATCAATTCGTCGACGCCCGTTTCGTCGACGAATGCATCCAGCTCGGTACGCACTGTGGCAGCGGAGCCAAACACCGAGCGCGCTAGCATCCGATTGGCCTGCGCCCGTTCAGTCGAAGACCAATAGGTTTCGATATCGTCGATGGCTGGCTTGCTCAGGCCGTGTCGTCTGCTGACGAGATCAGCGAAGGACATCTGCTGCGTCGTCGCGAGTCGCTTGGCTTCGGTGTCGGTGTCAGCGGCGATGACGTTGATGCCAGCCATCGTGTAGGGTTGGTCGAGCTGCGCGGATGGTTTGAAGCGGCTGCGGTAGATTTCCAGTGCGGGCATCAGCATGTCAGGAGCAAAGTGCGACGCGAAGGCGTAGGGCAGACCCAGCTCGGCCGCTAGCGCTGCCCCGAAATTGCTTGATCCCAATATCCACAGCGGTACGTTAGTTCCGGCGGCTGGTACAGCAACGATGCGCTGATCAGGACTGGCAGGAGCAAGAAAGGTTTGAAGCTCCAGTACATCCTGTGGGAATTGTTCTGACGCGGCGGGCGAGCGTCGCATTGCCCGTATTGCGATCTGATCGGTGCCCGGCGCACGGCCAAGCCCAAGGTCGATGCGTCCGGGGTAGAGTCGTTCCAGTGTGCCGAATTGCTCGGCGATGATATAAGGTGCGTGGTTAGGCAACATGATGCCGCCTGCGCCGACGCGAATCGTCCTTGTGCCACCGGCGATATGGGCGATAACAATCGAAGTGGCGGCGCTGGCTATGCCTGCCATATTATGATGTTCGGCCACCCAGATGCGCTTATAGCCATATTGCTCAGCATGGGACGCAAGGTCTCGTGCGTTGTTGAGGGCTGTTCCGGCGTCTGTATCCTGTGTGACGCGAGCCAGTTCGAGAATTGAAAGTGCGATCATTGCGGTGTACTCCTTTGGGCTGAGTGCTTGATGGTGGAGCTACGATCGAATCTGGTGTATGGAAGTAGGGAGCGGTGTAACCTGTTGGTAAAGATCTGTGCAGATATTAGGCCATGGAAAGGAAACACCACAATGACAGATGATAATATTTTAAAGCTGAACGATCCAACTCAAATTGAGTGCAATCAACTTCTGACATTCTGTGCAATTGGCTTCTACACCGGGCAACTCCAATGGCGATTCAGGAGTGGCTTCGAGGTGCGCGTCAGACCGCAGGTTTCGCTGTAATGAAGACACTACTGCGTTACGCAGCTCATTACACAAGCCAAATCGCCTTGCAACTCGTCTTTGCAACGGTGTGGGTGGCCTCTCAGCTGGTCATCCCGTGGTTGATGGCGGATATCATCGATAACGGAATCATGCGCAACGACGTGGTCTACATCGTGCAGCGCGGGCTGCTGATGATCGCAGCCTCGGTCGTGAACGTCGCGAGCCTCTTGACCATGCTCTACTTCCTGACTCGTGTGAGCGCCGGGATTTCGCGCGACCTGCGTGGCGACATCTTCGAGAAGGTCATCGACTGGACGGGGCAGGCGCGCCAGGCCTTCTCCACTTCGACTCTCGTTACGCGCAACGTCAATGACGTGAAGCAGGTTTCGAGCTTCGTCGACATCGCGCTGCGCAAGATTTACACGCTGGCGATCACCATCATCGGCGCGGTCGCGGTTGCGTTCACGCTCGATGCTAGCCTCGCGCTGTTAATCTTCCTGATCGTACCCTTCGTGCTGCTGCTGACGACCATGCTGACCTCGAAGGTGATGCCGCAATACGCCAAGGTCCGCGAAAGCATCGACAGCATCAATCGTCTGTTCCGCCAGAACATGCACGGGATCCGCGTCGTCAAGGCTTTCGGCAAGGCCGAGTACGAGCAGCGCCGGTTCGACGGCGCGGTAGCCGATGCCTACGACGCCACCATCAGGGCAGAGAGTAGCATGCTGCTGCTGTCGCCGCTGGTGCTTCTGTTCGCGAACGTGCTGATATTGGTCATCTTGTGACGCGGCGGCGTGCGCGCCGAGTCCGGCCTCATAGAGGTCGGCGTCCTGGTCGCGCTGATCGAGTATGTCATTCTGACCCTGATCAGCATCCAGCAGTTCGCGGCGTTTATCACCGTCCTGCCGCGCGCGAAGGTGTCGCTCGACCGCGTCGGTGAGGTTCTCGCCACTGCGGAGCCGGTGTGGATTCCGGCCACCGGAGAAGGCGAGTCGGTCCGGCAAGACAGCTCCTCCGGCATCGAGATCGAGCAGCTGACGTTCCGTTATCCGGACGCAAGCCTCCCAGTCATCGACGAGCTGTCGCTGGCGGTCAGGACCGGTACGACATCGGCGATCATCGGCTCGACCGGCAGCGGCAAGACCACGCTGCTTCGGCTGCTAATCCGCGACTACGATCCCACTCGCGGGTCGATCCGCATCGATGGCAGGGATTTTCGGGATCTCACTCGCGAGGACTTCAACCGCCTGTTCACGATTGTCCCGCAGCAGACCTTCCTGTTCAGCGATTCGATCCGCGAGAACATCCGCGCGGGCAAGCCCGATGCCAGCGACGAGGAGATCTGGAGCGTGCTCGATGCCTGCCAGATCGGCGACTTCTTCCGCAGTTCGAAAGACAGGCTGGACACAGACATCGCCCAGAATGCCGTGAACCTCTCCGGCGGACAAAAGCAACGGATCGCCCTGGCGCGGGGCCTGATTCGCGACACCCGCTACTACCTCTTTGACGACTGCTTCTCGGCGCTCGACTTCGCCACCGAGCGCAAGGTCCGCCAAACCATCCAGGAGCGGCTGACGGGTAAGACCCTCATCATCGTTGCTCAACGCGTCGCGACCGTCCGACATGCGGCGGAGATCCTGGTCATGGATGAGGGGGCCATCGCCGGCCGCGGTAGCCACGAAGCGCTACTGGCGAGTTCGACGATCTACCAGGAGATCATCGTCTCCCAGGTTCGTGGGGAGGTCTCGTAATGGCAAACCGAGACCAGAAAGAAGGCGAGGCGCTGCCATCGATCGGTCGCGCATCCGGCGGTGCGGGCCGGGTCATGGGTATGCTCACCGACGAGCGGGCCGCAGACAGCAAGGCGACGCTGGCCAGGCTGCTGTCCATGATCAAGCTGTTCCGGATAGCCTTCATCGTGGCACTCGCCCTGACGCTGATCGGCACACTGTGCCAGGTTATCGCCCCGATACTGGTCGGCAGCATGATCACGACCATCGCGCGCACGCTTACCGACGGTATTGCCGTCGCTTGGGACGACATCTTGCACACCATGGTTATCCTGACGGTGTTGTATGTCGTTAACTTCGCGTCCACCTACGCAGCCAGTACAACGATGGTGCGGCTGACGCAGAAGATCGTGGCAATGCTGCGCACGGACATCGATGTGAAACTCAATCGCGTTCCGCTCAACTACTTCGATACCAGCGCCGCAGGGGACGTATCGAGCCTGCTCTCGAACGACCTGGACAACGTGTCGAATACGCTCCAGACCGGACTCACCTCTTCGATCGTTGCCGTGGTGATGATGCTAGGTGTATTCGTGATGATGCTCACGATCCATCCGGTGCTCACGCTCGTTGCGGTGGTGGTTGTGCCGCTCAGTTCGTGGGCGGTGAAGGCGCTGGTCGACCGGGCCAAGTCGATCTTCCGCCGGAATGCAGAAATCACCGGCGCCTTGAACGGAGAGATCGAGGAGGCATTCCAGGGCAAGGATGTCGTGCGCACCTATCATCTGCAGGACCGGCTGAAGCGGCAGATCAAGACGTTGAACGATGAGCTATACGAGACCGAATGGAAGTCCTCCTACGTGTCGTTCATGGCGCGCCCGGCCGGCGATCTGATGCTCAACATCGACTATGTCGTGGTGTCGGTTCTCGGCGGCTGGTACGTCATGAGCGGGGCCATCACGATCGGCAACTTCCAGGCATTCATCACCTACACGAGGATGTTCACGGGACCATTCCAACAGGTGCTCGGCATCGTCAACACGATTATGAGCGCGCTGGCTTCTGCCGAGCGTATCTATCGCTTTCTCGATGAGCCCGAGATCATCGAAACCGGCATGGCGACGCTCGATCCAAGCAAGATCAAGGGCGATATCGTTTTCGATAAGGTCGACTTCGCCTACGTGCCCGATCGCCCGCTGTTCGTCGACACCTCGTTCGCCGTCGAACAGGGTCAGCAGATCGCAGTCGTCGGGCCGACTGGCGCGGGCAAGACCACGCTCGTCAACCTGTTGATGCGCTTCTACGAGATTCAGGACGGCAGCATCCTGCTGGATGGCATTGACACCAAGACCTATGCGACCTCAGAATTGCGCAAGGCCTTCGCGATGGTGCTGCAGGACACCTGGCTATTCGAAGGTTCGATCCGTGACAACATCGCTTACGGCGCGCAGCTTCCGCCCGGCGGCACGCTCGCGGACGTGCCCGTGGCCGAGATCGAGTCCGCTGCGAAGTTGGCGCGCGCGAGCAGCTTCATCGAACACCTGCCTTGTGGTTACGAGACCAAGCTGACCGAAGGTGCCATCAACATCTCGCAGGGCCAACGCCAGCTGCTCACGATTGCCAGGGCGATCATCAAGCGTGCCCCGGTCATCATCCTCGACGAGGCCACGTCCTCGGTTGATACGCGCACCGAGGTGCTTATTCAGCACGGCATGAAGGTGCTGACTTCCAACCGGACGAGCTTCATCATCGCGCACCGGCTGTCGACCATCCGTGATGCCGACCGGATTCTGGTCATGGAGCGGGGCGCGATTGTCGAAAGCGGAACCCATGAGGCTCTGGTGCAAGGTAAGGGTTTGTATTCGCAGATGTTCCGGGCAGGCCAGGCGTTGTAATAGCTCCCGCTACGGAAAACAATCCTGATCGGCAAGGGTCGGGTTTTCAGGTCTCGATAATGGATGGTTGCCGATCGAAAACAGCCGTTGATCAGTCAGTTTGAGCAGGTGCAAAGGCTTGCGGAATCGAGCAAGCCTACGTCGAGGCAGCGTGTCCTTTCAAGATGCCGGTATGACTAGGTCAACGGCCTTTATAAAGCAGAATTGATTTACCGGAGAGCTCCGTGCAAATCCAGAGCTGCTGTAGAACTGGTAACTCTGGAGAGGGTGTTCTGGCTACCATCAGCGCTTGCCTGGCTCAATCGGCAATACTCCACCCATTAAGGCAGAACAACGTTATTATAGAGCAACTCGAAATATCCAAAAAGCAAACCACTAATCAGCCTCCTCAATTCCCGAGGCGATTACTTCGATGGAACTTACCAATATCAAGGCGGTTGCTGGAATCTCGATTGATCTGCCAAGCAATCCAAAAAATTAAGCATGGCATTTTCATAGTGTTGTCGAGTGATTTTTATCTTCTGAAAGCATTGTATTTGCTTGATTCGTAACCATTATCCTGAGGCTTCAAGATTCTGCAGTTGAGCGATAGGCTGCATAAAATACAGTATCGCAAAGATGCAGATTATGCCTTTTTCCACTTTATTTTTGTGCGTGAAATAACCCCCGCTGGGGGTAAAGCGCGCACCTTACAGCGCGCCGATTACGCCGGGCAGCAGTGCAATAAAGTCGGAGGTGCCGCTCACCCGGGAACGCGACGGAGTCCGTATGATTGAAAATATCGTGGCTGACCTGCCCAGTATCGATATGCTGCCGAAGGTGACCACCATGCAGGTGCTGCCCTCGCTCACCCTGTCGATCCTGCTGCTGTTCATCGGCAAGGGGCTTACGGTTCGGATCGCCACCTTGCGCCGCTACAGTATCCCCGAGCCAGTAGTGGGAGGCGTGCTGTGCGCGGCGGTGGTGTGCGCACTGTATTACGGCATGGGTATGAAGGTGCACTTTGAGCTCGGCGCGCGTGACATCTTCCTGTTGTACTTCTTCGCTGCACTGGGGCTGAACTCTAACATCGCCTCTCTGAAGAAGGGCGGCTGGAAGTTGGTGGTGCTGCTGGCGCTGGCGGGGTTCTACATTGTGTTCCAGAACCTGGTGGGCATGGGTCTGGCCGGCGCCTTCGGCATGGACCCGAAGGCTGGGCTGATGGTCGGCTCGATCTCGCTCACCGGCGGGATCGGCACCACCATCGCCTGGACGCCACACTTCGTGGAGGAGCTGGGCATTGTCAATGCCGGTGAGCTAGGGTTAGCCTCGAACATGGTCGGGATGATCGCTGCCTGCGTGGTGGGCGGCCCCATTGCTGGCTGGCTGATCAAACGCTATCCGGTGATGCCTTCAGTCGATGCAGAGCTTGAGGTCGGTACGCTGTACGGTGATGAATCGCGCTCGACCCTAGACTACACCGGCGTGCTGCTGGCGCTGTTCTGGCTCAACATCGCGCTGATGCTTGGCCAGGGTATCAGCTACCTGATCAGCGAGGCCGGGTTGCTGCTTCCGGAGTTCGTCGGCGCCCTGGTCGCTGGCATCCTGTTGCGCCTGCTCGGCGATCTGTTTGCGCCCAACGGCGGCCGGATGTGGAAGCTAGACACCATGCAGCCGGGCATTGCCCTGATCTCCGACATCAGCCTCGGCCTGTTTCTGGTGATGGCGCTGATGGGCCTGCAGCTCTGGGTGCTGGAGCCGCTACTGGGATTTATCTCGGTGGCGATGCTGGTGCAGATCACCCTGGTGGTGCTGTTCTCGATGTTCGTCGTGTTCAAGGCTATGGGCAGTGATTACGAGGCAGTGGTAGTCAGTTCGGCGTTCGGCGGCATTGCTCTGGGCTCCACGGCAACCGCGATGGCCAACATGACTGCGGTCACCCGCGAGTACGGTGCCGCGCCGCGTGCATTCGTGATCGTGCCACTGGTATGTGGATTCTTCATCGATATCGCCAACGCAGTGATCGTCGGCGTGATGGCGGGTTGAACAGGGTGATCAAAAACCGGAAGGCAACTGGTTCTCATCTCGCCATCCAACGGCTGACCCGGCAGATTGTGGTGCAGGAGCGCGCCATGCGCGTGAATTCAAAGTAACTTGGTCAAAATTAAATAAAGATCTGCTATTGCTCTTCAGTTTTCAGCACTATGAGAAAAAAACCTATGGAAGCAACGGGCGGTTTTCGCACTCAATCAGCGTGGTACAGATAGATAAGTCGCTCAATGTGGAATACTTCAAAGGTCGTGTAAACTACCCAAACAAACCAGACTGGTAACTGACTCTCATGACAAACGCTTTTCAGTGGCTAAAAAGTAACTGGAAACAGATTATGAACGTGGTATTTTTCATGATAGTAAGACATACACCGGCAAGATAACATTGAAAATAAAGAATTTTTTATCCTTTTTTACTATCGAAATTGGGAATGAAATCAGATCTCTTGGATGCGCTGCCGGCCAGCAAGAAATATTTTTATTTTTAATAATGTATATCGATTTAAATGATGAAAAAAAATACGACTGTTGAAAAAATAGCAGCGCCAGAGCTGATTACTTCAGGCTGGCTGAATACGCCTCAACCAATTACGCTGGCTTCTCTGCGTGGCAAGGTGGTGTTGATACATGCTTTCCAGATGTTATGCCCGGGATGTGTTCAACAAGGTATCCCGCAGACACAGCGGGTTTTTGATGAGTTTGACCCGGAGCGGGTAGCGGTGATTGGTCTGCATACGGTTTTTGAGCATCATGCAGTCATGGGGCGTGATGCGCTTGAGGTTTTTGCCTATGAGTACCGACTGCGTTTTCCGATCGGGATCGACAAGCCGAATGAACAACACTCCATTCCGCATACGATGATGACTTACCATATGCAGGGTACGCCGACTCTCATTTTGGTGGATAAAACCGGCCATCTGCGTTTGCATAAGTTTGGCCATGTCAATGATCTGTTGCTGGGAGTGTCGATTGGAACATTGCTGGCTGAGGAAATATCCGATGAGGCATTGTCTGCCGGATCGGCAAATTCAGCGGGAGAAAAACCCGGCGTGCAGCCGGGGTGCGATGATGAGGGATGTCAGGTCTGATGCGGGATCTTAAACGACTTCAGGTGGATTGATTGCTGAATCGTTACGGCTCTATGGACTTCTCAGCGCAGAGTTTACCGAAAGTTATTTTTCCAGTCGCGGATTGTCGCGAAAACACTAACCGGATTATCAAGTTGTCGACCGGCGTACTGGCTGGCACTTTGAATAATAGCTGGCTGATCGCAGCGCAGAAATGGATTGGTGGCCTTTTCGACAGCCAGGCTGGAGGGAAGTGTAGGGATGTTTTGCTCCCGTTTCTTTTCCACGACGCTTTCCAGCTTGATCAGCTCCAGATTGTCCGGATCGATTGTTCTGGCAAACCGGACATTGGTCAGCGTGTATTCATGGGCGCAATACACCAGGGTTTCATCAGGCAGTCTGGCCAGTTTTTGTAAAGAATCAAACATTTGTTGCGCACTGCCTTCAAATATTCGTCCGCAACCACAGGCAAACAGCGTATCTCCACAAAACAGACAATCCTGGCCATAATAGGCAATATGACCTGCGGTATGGCCGGGGATATCCAGTACATCAAGCTTTAGCGATAGCTCCGGGAAATTGAGCGTATCTCCTTGTGATAATGGATGGGTCAGTCCTGGTATTTTTTCATTGGCAGGGCCATAGACGGGGATCGCGAATTCTTGCATCAAGGAGGGAATTCCCCCTGTGTGATCGTGATGATGATGAGTACAGAGGATGGCAATTGGTTGCAATCTCTGTTGTCTTAACCAGACAAGCACTGGCGTCGCATCACCTGGATCTATGATGAGTGCGGAATGTTGATCATGCACGATCCAGATATAATTGTCTTTAAAGGCGCAGATGGGAAAAACGTTGATCATTTTTTCTCCTTGCAGTAAATGACAGGCGGATCCTTATCATAACGCATGAAAGTAGGTTCCCGGTTTTGCGGGTGGTATTCGACTAATCATTCTGACGATATGTTTGATTCTGCATTGCAGCAAAATATGCAACAGTGGTTTGAAACTGCATTGGGCCAGTACGTTCTGGAGCAGGAGCAGCGTTATTTTGATCGTGTTGTGGCGGATGTTTTCGGGTATAACGCAACTCAGATCGGTTTTGCCGGGTTTGATTTTATGCGGAACAACCGGATGCCTTTCAAGTTTGTACTTGGCATGGGGGAAAATGTATCAGCCAGCGCGTATCCTGGTTTTTTGCCGATCAGGAGCGGCAGTCTGGATCTGGTGCTGTTGCCGCATACACTTGAATTTAATTCGTACCCTCTTCAGATTTTGCATGAAGTGCATCGGGTATTGATTGATGAGGGCCGGGTGATCATCAGTGGATTCAATCCATTCAGCCTCTGGGGAATGCATCAGCGTATGGCAAGATCGGAAACTGATTTTCCATGGTGTGGCCGTTTTATTGCCTTGCCGCGTATACGGGACTGGCTGGATCTGCTGGATTTTGAAACTATTGGCGGCCAGTTTGGCTGTTATGTTCCACCTTGTACCAGGGAGAAATGGCTTTCCAGGCTGTATTTTATGGAGGCGGCCGGAGATCGCTGGTGGCCTGTTGCCGGTGGGGTGTATTTTTTGCAGGCGGTTAAGCGTGGATGTGGCATGCGTATTATCAAGCCTCGCTGGGAACATTCGTCTGCACGTAAAGGAAGAGCAGCAGCCGTTCCACAAATAGAACTCGGGCGGGATTGATGGTTTCGGGATCTGTACGTTAATACGGAAAGCGCGGCAAATGGGTGAATAACAAGGACAGGACAGACATGCAATCGGAAGGTAAGGTGAAACGGGTGGAAATTTTTACAGATGGCGCCTGCAAGGGTAACCCGGGCCCGGGAGGATGGGGGGTTTGTCTGCATTTCAATGGCGAAATACGAGAATTATTTGGAGGAGAGCCCGTTACCACGAACAATCGTATGGAACTGCTGGCCGCCATTCGTGCCTTGCAGGCACTGGAATCCATGCCGGATATTGGACAGCAGCCCTTGCAGGTGCGCTTGCATACGGATTCGCAATATGTACAGAAGGGGATTAGTGAGTGGATTCATGGCTGGAAGAAGCGTGGATGGCAAACTGCTGACAAAAAACCAGTCAAAAATGAAGCACTGTGGAGAGAGCTGGATGACTTGTCTCACCGTCACCAGGTTGAATGGTTCTGGGTGCGGGGGCATAACGGACATAAAGGTAACGAGCGTGCAGATAGGCTTGCTAATGATGGTGTGGCGTTGGCGTTTTCTGAAAAAGTAGATTGACTGGACAGATTATGCGATATGTATTTCTGGATACGGAAACAACTGGCCTGAACCCGGCGCTGGGGCACCGTATCGTCGAGATAGCTGCTGTAGAGGTATGTAATCGACGTTTGACTGGCCACCATTTTCATCGTTATCTTAATCCCGGGCGGGAAAGTGATGAAGGTGCTCTTCGGGTGCATGGCCTGACCCGTGATTTTTTGCGGGATAAACCTGTGTTCCAGGAGGTTTGCGACGAATTCTTGAAATTTATAGAAGATGCCGAAATTCTGATTCATAACGCGCCGTTTGACGTGGGCTTCATTAATCATGAACTCGATCAGATCAGATCTGAACCTTTGCAACAATACTGTCTGCAGGTGACTGATACGCTGCAGCTGGCAAAGGAGCTGCATCCGGGCAAAAGAAACAGTCTGGATGCGTTATGCGAACGTTATCAGATTGATAATTCCCACAGAACGCTGCATGGCGCTTTACTGGATGCCGAGCTGCTGGCCGAGGTTTATCTGGCGATGACACGTGGCCAGGAAAGCTTGCTGATAGAGCCGGAAGTATTGGAAGCAGGAAAACCCCGCGATTCAGAATTGCGTGTGGTGGAAAATCTCACATTGATTGTTCAGCCTGCTGGCAAGACAGAGTTAGAGTTGCATGACCAGTTGATGGAATATATCCATGCGGAAAGCAAGGGGAACTGCCTGTGGCGTAATTAAGATTATCAGTCATAAGAGATCGTTAGCGCGGGTCAATACAGCGATAACGATGCAGATAATTGTGCAGAGAGAGCCTTTCCATATTCATGAATACATTGATTATTGAAAGGGAAGAACTGGATTATTTCACGCCTATAGCGTTCGCAAGGACGAAGATTGATGAATTACCATCGCGGTGTACAAAATCCCTGTTATCGAGCATCACGTAGTGGCACGGCAATCCGGTGCCGCCATTACCGTTGCTAAGCATGTAATTTTGCACGCAGTGCCCGGGTTGCCAGTACCTTGCCAAAATCCCAGACTGCGGCGGGGCCGCGGTGTGCACTGGCTACGACATCGTTGACTGCTGAAACGATCCATTGAACATCAGATTCCGTCAGAATGAGTGGCGGAATGAATTTGACAATATTCATTCCGCGACCGGCCACCTGAGACAATATCTGATGTCGTCTGAATAACGGTACGGTTATCAGTTGCGAAAACAACCCTTTATTGGCGGCTTCAAGCATTTTCCATGACAGTTTTAATGACAGACTTTTTGTTGGCTCGGCAAATTCTAGTGCAATCATCATGCCCTTGCCACGCACTTCCTTGAGACACTCATATTGCTCTGTCAGCGGAGTCAGTGCATCCATGATGGCAGTGCCGGTATAGGCGGCATGTTCAATCAGATTTTCTGATTCCAGTACTTCCAGTGTGGCCAGACCGGCAGCCATTGCAAGATTGTTTTTGCCAAACGTGCTGCCATGAACGACAGCACGATCCATGCGATTAAAAACGCGATCAAAGATCCATTCCTTGCAGACCAGTGCGCCTACCGGCACGAATCCACCCGAGAGGGTCTTGGAGATACACACGATATCGGGTTCAACCGACCAATGTTCGACTGCCCACCATTTTCCGGTTCGTCCCAACCCGGTTTGTATTTCATCAACAATAAATACAACGCCATATTTGCGAGCGAGTGCTGCCGCTTCCGGCAGATAGTCATCATCCGGTATCCAGACGCCGTGCCCCTGAATTGGTTCGGTAATAAAGGCTGCAACATCTTCCTGGGCAAGTGCTTGCTCTAGTGCCTCAAGATCGTTGAACGGAATTTCAATGAAATCGGGCACTAATGGTCCGAACCCCTTTTTGTAATGATCATCTCCCGTGGCGGAGAGGGAGCCGAGACTCAGTCCGTGGTAGCAGCCGTGGCAAAAAATAACCTTGGATTTTCCAGTAGCGTAACGGCTGAATTTAATTGCCGCCTCGACCGTTTCAGTGCCCGAGTTAGCAAAAAAAACACGATTTAATCCATCTGGGGTCAGTTTTACCAGTTTTTCTGCCAATAGTCCGGACAGTAGCGACACATCGAGTTGGACAAGGTTGGGTAAATCTGCCTTTAGAGTGCTTTCAAGTGCTTCGATAATTTTCGGATGATTACGTCCCAATGCAAAAACGCCGAAGCCGCTCAATAAATCCAGGTAGCGATTATCCTGATCGTCAAATAAATAAGCACCCTGAGCTCTGACATAGTGGCGGTCAAAATCAATTGTTTTAAGCACTTTGACCATCTGGCTGTTCAGGTATTTATCATGCAGGGAAAAGTTTTCTCTGCTGCGATTCTGGATGAGATCTTGAATTTTCATGAATGGGGCTCCGGAGCGGGACGGATGCTGGTAAACAAGGATAAGAGTATAAAAATCAGCGATATTCTACATTAATCCAGGCCGGTTATATATTTGCCAACGGGGCTGCAATTTCAAGGGGCTGTATCAAGGGGCTGTATTGTGCCGCATTTGGAGTGGGGATAGGGAAGGCATTTATGACTCAGCACGGATCGGCGTTGTGACATTGACATTTCTGGTTGTCCTGTCTAAAATTTTGGACCGGAACTCGGTGGTCAATAAAAATAGTGAGCTCCCAGGTCGGCTGGACGGATTTTGATAACAAGCAACTTTCCTGGCAGGCAGAGGTAGATGTGCATATATTCTTTAAGGGTATGTTCATGCGCTGATTGCAAGTAAGAGTTACCTATATCAATAATATCGTCGGGCTGGTGAATGATATTTCGCTGAAATAAGGTATAAATACAAAGTAGAGGAAGATAATATGAAGATAACAAAGACAATGCTTGCTGGTTTTGCCTTGGGATCGTTGCTGGTAGCAGGTGCTGCACAAGCTGAGCACAATTTGAATGTGGTTATCAATGCTTACGATACCACTATCCCCGAGCTTAACGTGGAAGGTGTAACAGTAAAAAACATTCGTGCATTCAACGTGTTGAATGAGCCAGAAGCCTTGGTTGTCAAAAAAGGAGACAAGGTCAATATTGTAGTTGAGAACAAATCTCCGATCAGCGAAGGATTCTCGATTGATGCCTATGGTGTCAAAGAAGTACTAAAAGCCGGCGAAACCAAAACAATCAGTTTTACTGCTGACAAAGAGGGTGCTTTCAATGTTTATTGCCAGCTTCACCCACAAAACATTCACCTGCCTGGTTCCCTTAACGTCATAGAGTAAGTTTAGGAATCACAGTAGCTGGTAATAGAACAGGCTGGATTCAATCCGGCCTGTTTTTTGGGTGAACATCCCGCCTGAAATTAACCTGGTGTTGCCACATTACTGATATTTTTCCGTATTTCAGAAACTGATGTCTGATGACATCAGCCCCCTTTTTAAGTATCCAGTTGCACCTTGAGTGCGCTTCTTCCTCTAAGCCTGTTCAATATCTACTGAAGGGCGTATTGTGGTATTGAAATACAGGCATCAGAATGCTTTTCTGGTGTCGGTTGTCTCCAAGATATTTCCAATAACCCGCCAGGCTGTTGTTTGATAAATCACATAAAGGTTTTTTGTTAGAATGCCGGCTTGTGATGAACTATTTCTATGAGGTATTTGATGGTGGTTGAAAGGACTTTGTCCATAATTAAGCCCGATGCAGTAGCAAAGAATGTTATTGGGCAAATTTATGCAAGATTTGAAGCAGCTGGTTTGAAGGTTGTTGCCGCCCGTATGGCGCATTTATCGAGGATCGAAGCAGAAAACTTTTATGCTATTCACAGAGAAAGACCTTTTTTTAAAGATCTGGTTGAATTCATGATTTCCGGGCCGGTGATGATTCAGGTGCTGGAAGGAGAAAATGCAATTGCCAGAAATCGTGAATTGATGGGTGCTACCGATCCAAAAAAAGCGGGAAAAGGCACGATTCGCGCCGATTTTGCAGAAAGTATTGATGCCAACGCGGTGCATGGTTCGGATGCACCGGAAACTGCTGTCGTAGAAATAGCCTGTTTCTTTCCATCTCTGGAAGTATATTCACGCTGAAAATCTACAGATTTTCTGATCTGGGAGGTCGGATGCAATGATTAACTTGCTTGATTTCAATAAAACAGGGCTCATCCATTTTTGCGAAGAAATGGGTGAGAAACCTTATCGTGCGAGGCAATTGTTGCGCTGGGTGCATCAGTCCGGCAAGACAGAGTTCATGGAGATGAGTGACTTGGCAAAGACGTTTCGTCAGAAGTTGACGGAATGTGCGATTGTCCGTTTGCCCGAAATCGTCAGTGACCATACTGCAGGAGATGGTACGCGCAAATGGTTGTTAGCGACGGGAGCGGGAAATGCGGTGGAAATGGTTTTTATCCCGGAGCCCAATCGGGGAACACTCTGTGTTTCCAGTCAGGTTGGCTGCGCATTGGCATGCAGCTTTTGTTCTACCGGTCGGCAGGGTTTTAATCGCAACTTGAGTGTGGCAGAAATTATTGGCCAGTTATGGTGGGCTAACCGATTGCTCGAAACACAGGCTGACAAGTCATCTTCTCCGGATGCTGCACACATGCGGATGAATCATACGGAAACAAGACGCCCGGTTACAAATGTTGTCATGATGGGAATGGGAGAGCCACTGGCCAACTTTGAAAATGTGGTAACTGCGCTTGACCTGATGCTGAGTGATGATGCCTATGGCTTGTCACGCCGCCGGGTAACGGTGAGTACATCCGGCCTGGTTCCTGCGCTGGACAGACTGCGTGAGTGCTGCCCGGTGGCGCTCGCAGTTTCGTTACATGCGCCGAATGATGCTTTACGTGACCAGTTGGTGCCAATTAATAAAAAATATCCGATCAGGGATCTGCTGGCTGCCTGTGAACGCTACCTGCCGGCTGCACCGAGAGATTTTATTACGTTTGAATATGTTATGCTGAAAGGTGTGAATGACAGCGTAGAGCTGGCGCGCGAGTTGGTGCAAGTGATCAAAAATATCCCATGCAAACTTAACTTGATTCCATTTAATACCTTTGCAGGTTCCGGTTATGGACGATCGGGAGCTGATGCTATTGGCAATTTCCGGGATGTATTGATGCAAGCAGGAATTGTCACGACAGTACGCAGGACGCGCGGGGATGATATTGCAGCTGCTTGTGGCCAGCTGGCGGGGCAAGTGCAGGATAAAACGCGCAGGACGAGGATATGTGGATCTACTCAGGCTATGAATGCAGGGTGAAAGAGATTTGTAAATCCAGTGTTGCAAGGGATGATTGCAGGCAGTATGAGCAGGCTGATTAGAGCAGGCGCTATCGGGTTTCTGGTCTGGTTGGTGGGTTGTGAGCATGTACCGGTTCAGGAAAAACCAACGCCTGAAGAATTGAAACAGCGTGCATTGCAGAGTGCAAAGATTCATACTGAACTGGCGGGTCAGTATTATTATCGTGGCCAATATCGGGTAGCGATAGAAGAAGCCGGAATAGCGCTGCAGAAAAAATCTGATTATGCGCCCGCTTACAATATGCTTGGGCTGGTTTATATGGATTTACAAGAGGACGACCAGGCAGAGTGGAACTTCGAGCGTGGGCTTGGAATTACACCGGACGATCCTGATATACGTAATAATTTTGGCTGGTTCTTATGCCAAAGAAAGCCCGATAAAATGGAACAGGCTATTGGTCATTTTATGGCGGCTGTCCGTGATCCCTTGTATGAAACACCCGAGCGCACTTATACCAATGCAGGGTTGTGTGTTCTGAAACAAAATAATTTTGAACGAGCGCAAGGTTTCTTTCAGCAAGCTCTGGTGATTCGCCCTGGTTATGCCTTGGCGCAACTTGGGATGGTAGAGCTGGATTTCAGTCGGGGTGAGGTGAAGAAAGCCTGGTCGTCGATTATCCGGTATCTGCAAACATATTCTCCTACGTCGGGCAGTTTATGGTTGGCGGTTCGTATCGCACAAGCAAACGGTGATATCAATGCAGAAACCAATTATGCTTTTCAGTTACAGAAGCGTTTTCCTGATTCGAAGGAAGCCAGGGAATTGCGTGCAGGCAGATTGAATCATGAAAAAAAGTGAGATAGATAAAAAAGATATACTGGACAAGGGTCAGAACTTGGTGGCTGACAACAATATTGACACAATCCAGGAAAATTCTGATCAGACTGCATCATTTCAGCCTGAACATACAAAGACGACGTTGTCATTTCAAGCCGATACAGAAAGCACAGGCAGTGTGACAGTGCCCGATTTTGGACAAAGATTGCGTGCTGAAAGAATCAGGCGTGGCATGAATATCGGAGAAGTGGCACACCGGTTGCGTTTGTCTGAGCAACAGATAGAAGCAATTGAGGCACAGGATTTTTCCAAGCTCCCTGCTGCCGTATTTCTGCGGGGCTATGTACGCAACTATGCTAACTTATTGCAGCTCGATGATACGACTTTGCTCGTAGAGGCGATACCACAATCCAGACCGGCAGACAGCATTTTTACCAATAAGAGTCCATTGCAGCGTTTTAAAGCAATGGAACCTGTTTACCAGCCCGGGCGAGGTGGCCGGGGCGGATGGTTGCTGTATGTAGTGGTAATACTGGCGGCATTTGTGGCTTATGGGCTGTATCATGAAGAAATTCCGGAGCAGATGGCATCCTATATGTCGGATGAAGAGGATCAGGTTATCCAATCAGGTTCTAACAGCGGGAATGATCAGATGGCGGTAGATCTGGCGCTGCCGCTGTCACCAAGCACCTCGATGCCACCCATGGCACCGTCTGCGTCAGCGGGTGTCAGTTTGCCATCCACTGCCGTGATCTTGCCTAGTTTGCCGGCCCCGACTCCGGTTGCAGATGCAGCCAGGGCAGCAGATACTGGTAAAAAATCATTGCACTTTGTTTTTTCCAAGGATTCCTGGGTGAAAATCAAGGATACTAATGGCCAGGTTATCCTTGAAAAAATCAATTCACGAGGAACTGAGCAGACGCTGGAGGGAGAGCCACCCTTGTATCTCGTGATCGGCAATGCAGCCGGGGTCAGTCTTACCTATAACGGACGCAAGATCGATCTTGCACCCTATACCCGCGGCAATGATGATGTTGCACGCTTTTCACTTGAATAACCTGTATCAAATTTAGAGATCTGAGTGCTAGCCATGTCTTCTAATAACGTACCTGCCCCGCGCCGGAAGTGTGTGGGCGTAAAAGTGGGGTCAGTGATGATCGGTGGCGGTGCACCGATTGTTGTGCAGTCAATGACCAATACCGATACTGTCGATGAGCTGGCGACTGCCCAACAGGTCGAACAACTTGCACTTGCGGGTTCCGAGCTGGTCCGAATTACCGTCAATTCCATGGAGGCTGCACGAGCGGTTGTGGGAATTCGTGCACGTCTGGATGATGTGGGGTGTCATGTTCCGCTGGTTGGTGATTTTCATTTTAACGGACATAAGTTGCTGACAGCCTATCCGGAATGTGCGAAAGCGTTGGCCAAATACCGTATTAATCCGGGAAATGTGGGTCATGGCAAAAAGCGTGACGAACAGTTTGCCATGTTGATTGAAATGGCCTGCAAATATGACAAACCAGTTCGCATTGGGGTCAACTGGGGTAGTCTTGATCCGGAAATGCTGGCACGGATCATGGATGAAAATGCACGTTTGCCGGATCCACTGGGCGCTTCGCAGGTCATGTATAAGGCGCTTATCACCTCTGCGCTGGAAAGTGCGGCAAAGGCAGAAGAATTGGGTCTGGGTCGAGATCACATCGTGTTGTCATGCAAGGTCAGTGGTGTGCAGGATCTGATTGCGGTTTATGGTGAACTGGCTGCGCAGTGTGACTATGCGCTGCATCTGGGGTTGACCGAAGCCGGTATGGGATCGAAAGGTATCGTTGCTTCAACAGCAGCACTGGCGGTACTTTTGTTCAAAGGGATCGGCGATACGATCCGGATTTCCCTGACGCCGGAACCGGGTGGAGACCGTGCGCGCGAAGTCATCGTCGCCCAGGAAATCTTGCAGACAATGGGGCTGCGCGCGTTTGTTCCTCTAGTGGCGTCCTGTCCGGGATGTGGTCGCACAACCAGTACTTATTTCCAGGAACTTGCTGAAAGCATCCAGCTTTATGTGCGTGAACGGATGATCATCTGGCGTGAGCAATATGAAGGTGTCGAAAATATGTCGCTGGCAGTGATGGGGTGTGTGGTCAACGGACCGGGCGAAAGCAAACATGCCGATATCGGTATCAGTTTGCCCGGATCAGGAGAAACACCCGTTGCTCCGGTTTTTGTGGATGGCCAAAAGACCGTTACCCTGAAAGGCGACAACATCGCAGGCGAATTCCGCATGATCGTCGATGAATATGTACGCACCAAATACCGGAAGAAAGCAGCTAATGCCTGAAACAATCCGGGCCGTGCGCGGGATGAACGACATCCTGCCCGACGAAAGCAGCTTGTGGGCGTTTTTTGAGGATACCATTCGTACCTGGCTGGCTGGTTATGGCTACCGTAATTTGCGTACCCCCATTGTTGAACAGACTGATTTATTCGTCCGCTCGATTGGAGAAGTGACTGATATCGTCGAAAAGGAGATGTACTCGTTTGTTGATCATCTTAATGGCGAGAATCTGACATTGCGTCCGGAAGGCACAGCTTCCTGTGTACGTGCGGTAATCGAGCATAATCTGCTGTATTCCGGTCCTCAGCGCTTGTACTACAACGGCCCGATGTTTCGTCATGAGCGTCCGCAGAAAGGGCGCTATCGCCAGTTTCATCAGGTGGGTGTGGAAGCGCTTGGGTTTTCCGACCCGGATATCGACGCAGAACTCATCATTATGTGCACGCGGTTGTGGCGTCTGCTGGGTATTTCGGATGTGCGTCTTGAAATCAGCACACTGGGAAACATTGAATCACGTTCGATTTACCGTGCGCGCCTGATCAGCTATCTGGAAAAATTTCATGATGTACTGGATGAAGATGCACGTCGACGACTGAGAACCAACCCGTTACGTATCCTTGACAGCAAGAATCCGACCATGCGTGCAATACTGGAAGATGCCCCCCATTTGTTCGATGATCTGGATGAAGATTCGCTTGCGCATTTCGACGCGTTGCAACAAATTTTGCACAATCAGGGCATCAGCTTTGAAATTAACCATCGTCTGGTCAGGGGACTGGATTATTACAATCGCACCGTATTCGAATGGGTGACTGATAAACTGGGTGCCCAGGGAACGATCTGTGCAGGTGGGCGTTATGATGGACTGATCGCCCAGATTGGTGGTAAACCAGCGCCAGCATGTGGTTTTGCTATGGGAATAGAGCGAATACTCTCTTTGATCAGTGAAACAGGCACTGCGGAAATACGCTTTGTGCCCGATGTTTATGTTGTTCACCAGGGGGATACTGCGGCTGAATTTTCATGGAAAGTCGCAGAATCCTTGCGGGACGAGGGATTCAAGGTTGTGCGACATAGCGGAGGAGGAAACTTCAAAGCACAGATGAAAAAGGCTGATGCCAGTGGCGCACGTTTTGCTGCCATTATCGGAAATGACGAGGCGGAAGCCGGGCAGGTCAGTATCAAATCGTTACGCGAAATTGCGGAACAGATCAAAATTGATCTGACAAAAGTTGCTGTGTTTCTGCAAAATATTTAATGAAGATGGAAGGTGGGAAATAATGTCTGCATACAATTTTGAAGAACAGGAAAAGATAGATCGGCTGAAGACTTGGTGGTCCGCTAACGGTGCAACATTGTTGCTTGCTATTGCCGTTTTTGCAGCAGCAGTAGTAGGTACCCGGTTGTGGAATCATTACAAGGTAGAACAGGCCCGGCAGGCAGCTGATTTATATACTGTCCTTCAACAACAGATTGAAAAGGGAGGAGATCTAGTAAAAATAACGGATGCTGCGCAGCTGATCACCGAAAGTTTTCCCGGTAGCGGATATGCCTCGCGTGCAGCGTTGATTGCGGCCCACTCTGCAGTACAGGCAGACAATAACCAGTCTGCCAGGGATATGCTGCAATGGGTGCTTGATCATACCAAAGAACCGGAAGTGAAGGATCTGGCCCGGTTGCGGCTGGCGAGTGTACTGATGGATGAGAGCGAATATGATCAGGTGTTGTCCCTGTTGAACACGCAACACGGTGCTTCTTTTACCGGGCTTTATGCAGATTTGCGGGGAGATGCACTGGCAGCTTCCGGGAAGACGAATGAAGCACGTGCAGCCTACCAGAAAGCGCTGGACAGCTTGGATGCACAAGGTGCCTACCGGAACGTGGTACAGATGAAACTCGATGTATTGAGAGCACATTAATAGTGGTCGGCAGCATTCTGTTATTGGTTTTTGGCCATGTTTTTTATGCAGGTGGCCGGATGTTGCGTGCTTGTGTTCTTTCTTTACTGATTTTGCTGAGTGGCTGTGCGAATTTGAGCGAGCTGGGCGGAGGACATTTAACTGATCTTTTCAGTGGCGATGAAGATGAGGTCGAGATCGATAAGGAAGAGATTGCTGCATTACAAAGCTTAGCTCCGATCAGTCCACTCTGGCAGGCAAAGTTAGCAGAAAGCAAAACTGCTGTTTTTTTACCAGTTTATGATAACGGTGCGCTTTACGTTGCTGATGAAGATGGGCGTCTGATCAAACTCGATCCGGCGACCGGTCTTGAAATCTGGCGTGTGGAGACCAAGTCCCAACTTTCGGGGGGAGTCGGCGCAGGCCGAGGGATGATCTTGCTTGGAACCTACAAAGGTGAAGTGCTGGCATTTGATGAGGCAGGAAATGCCTTATGGCAATCGCGGGTTCCCGGAGAAATCCTGAGTCCACCAAAGACAGACAGCGGTATTGTGGTGGTGCGTACCGGTGACAGTCGGCTTTTTGGATTGAATGCGACAGATGGTAAACGCATCTGGAGTTATCAGAGCGTAACACCGCCGCTGACAGTTAGAAGTTTTGTCGGCGTATCAATTGCGCGAGGCGCTGTTTTTGCCGGATTCCCCGGTAGCAAGCTGGTTGCGCTGGATCTGCTCACTGGCAATGTCGGTTGGGAAGCAACCGTTGCACAACCGCATGGCGTTACTGAACTGGAACGCATGACCGATATCAGCAGTCTGCCCATTGTTGATGAAAATCAGGTGTGTGCTGTGGCTTATCGCGGACGTGCCGCCTGTTTTGAAATTTCCAGCGGTAATCAGATTTGGGTGAGAGATGCATCCAGTAGCATGGGAATGGTGATTGATAATCATCACGTGTATATCAGCGAGGAACATGGGACAGTTGCAGCGTATGACAAGAGTAGTGGTACTGTTGTCTGGAGGCGCGGAAAATTGGGCAGTCGGAAGCTGTCCGGCCTGATGATCGCCAGAGGCGACCGATTGATAGTCGGCGATGATCAGGGATTCGTTACTCTAATCAATCGCCAGGATGGCTCCTTGCTCGCCCGCTCACCCACCGATGGTGGCATGATTTTATCGCGTGCCGAATATCTGCCGGATGGCTTTGTTGTACAAACACTTAAAGGTGGGATCTTCGCCTTTTCCTTGCAATAACCGGGTTTCTCTGCTTTCCGGGTAAGGCATTTTTCATATCGCCATCATTATGAAACCCACTCTCGTACTAGTCGGGCGTCCGAATGTCGGAAAATCGACATTATTCAACCGCCTCACCCGGACTCGTGATGCAATTGTAGCTGATATTCCCGGCCTCACGCGCGATCGACACTATGGTCACGGCAGGCTGGGTATTAAACCCTATCTGGTGGTGGATACCGGCGGTTTTGAGCCGGTGGTTAAAGCTGGCATTTTGCATGCTATGGCTAAACAAACCCTGCAAGCCGTGGATGAGGCCGATGTTGTTCTATTTATTGTCGATGGCCGTCAGGGATTGGCTCCGCAAGATAAAATCATCGCAGAGCAACTACGCAAAACTGGCCGGAAACTGATTCTCGTCGTCAATAAAACCGAAGGAATGTCCTATGCATCGGTGACAGCTGAATTTCATGAGCTGGGGTTGGGTACACCTTGTGTTATTTCAGCTTTGCATGGGGAACATCTTGGGGAACTGATTGATTTTGCCCTGGAGGATTATCCGTATACAGAAGATACCGGAGAATCCAGTCAAGATAAGCGTCCTATCATTGCTGTTGCCGGCCGTCCGAATGTCGGGAAATCTACGCTGATTAACGCTCTTTTAGGTGAAGAACGGATGATCGCCTTTGATCAACCAGGCACTACCAGGGATAGTATTTACGTTGATTTCGAATATGACCAGCGTTGCTATACGCTGATTGATACGGCGGGTTTGCGGCGATCAGGCAAGATTTGGGAAACCGTGGAAAAATTCTCGGTTGTCAAAACCCTGCAATCGATCGAAGCAGCCAACGTGGTTATTCTGGTGCTCGATGCGCAAGACAGTATCTCCGAACAGGATGCCCATATTGCTGGATTTATCCTGGAAACTGGCCGCGCGCTGGTGGTTGCAGTCAACAAATGGGATGGGATGGATGATTACCGGCGCGATACTGTCAAGCGGGAATTTGAACGTAAACTTGCTTTCCTGAATTTTGCCAATCTGCATTACATTTCCGCCCTATACGACAAGGGTGTGAAAGGATTGATGCCCTCGGTGGATCAGGCTTACGCTGCTGCCATGGCGCATATCCCCACGCCCAGGCTGACACGTGCCATGCTGGCTGCCGTCGCCAAACAGCACCCTCCTCGTGGTGGAATGTCACGCCCTAAACTGCGTTATGCCCATCAGGGTGGAGAGAACCCCCCACTGATCGTTATTCACGGATCCATGCTCGAGCATGTTCCGCAAACCTACCGCCGCTATCTTGAAAATACATTCAGGGATGTTTTCAGCTTGCAAGGCACTCCGTTACGCGTAGAATTCAGAACCGGCCACAACCCTTATGCCGGTAAAAAAACACCGCTGACAGAGGAAGAAGCCCGCCGGGCGCGCAACCGGCGTCGCCGCAACCGCAAGAAATACGGCTGATTCAGAACGTAATTACTGCCGCTGCTGTTTTTGCTGGTGTTATTTCATCGTATTTTTCTGCTGGCGGGATGCTTTTTATATCAGTTTGAAAAGGCAATGCTACTTCAAATGTTTGAGCATGATATCAAGCTGCTGCAGGCGTTCTGGCGTGCCGATATCCAGCCATTTACCAGAGAAGTGTGAACCACTGATTTTTCCGGCTGAAATTGCTTGTCGCAGCAGTGGCGCCAGTTTAACGGCCTGATCCGGCGGGACAGTTGCGAATAATGCGGGATGATAGACGCCGACGCCGCTGAAAGTGAGTTTCCTGCAATCCGGATCGGCTGATTCAACCAGCGTACCAATGCGGGTATTCAGAAAAAAATCACCTTGAGGATGATGGGGTGGATTGTTCACCAGGATCAGGTGTGCCAGTGTTTGGATCGGGTTTGATTGTATCTGCTGCAGAACGGCTTGCAGCGCGGAAAAATCCATGTCACAGAAAATGTCGGCGTTGATGACGACAAAGGGCTGATTTTGACTGGAATCGGTGAGCAGTGGAAGGGCGTTGGCAATGCCGCCGGCTGTTTCCAGTATCCGTTGTTCAGGCGAATAATAGATTTGCAAGCCGTAGCGGTTACCATCCTGCAGCGCCGCTTCGATCATGTTGCCAAGGTAGGCATGATTGATGATGACATTGGTGAAGCCGGCCTGTGCTAGTTTTTCCAGATGGTACTCAATCAGCATTTTACTGCCGGCTCGCAGCAGCGGTTTGGGACAGGTGTCGGTGAGCGGTCGCATGCGTTTTCCCTGGCCTGCAGCCAGTAGCATGGCCCGAAATTTCACAGGGTGCGTCAAAATGTGTAGCCGGTTGCTGGCTGTCGATCTTCCAGTTGATCGAGCAGTCGGGCGAGCAGATGCAGTTCGTGATAACGTTCACAGGTTTGTCGCAGGTGATGCAGAACAATGGGGATATCCTGCAGATAGGCGGATTTGCCATCGCGGTAATAAAGTCGGGAAAAAACACCTAGCACCTTGAGGTGACGCTGCACCCCCATAAATTCGAAATCCCGATAGAACGTTGAAAAATCGGTGGTAACCGGCAGTCCGGCGTGGCGTGCCTGTTCCCAATAGTGGATTGTCCAGTCCAGTACTTGTGCCTCTTCCCATTGAATATAAGCGTCTTTGAACAGCGAAACCAGATCATAGGTGATCGGACCGAAAACAGCATCCTGAAAGTCGATTACGCCCGGATTGGGGGTGGCGATCATTAGATTGCGACTGTGGTAATCTCGGTGGACAAAAACCTGTGGTTGTGCAAGGTTGTTACCGAGCAGCTGATCAAAAGTAAGCTGCAGTACATTTTTCTGCTCATTATCTGGTGCAGATTGCAAATGGTTTGTCATATACCAGTCTGGAAATAATGCTAGCTCGTGTAAAAGCAGCGCCCGATCGTATTCGGGGAAAACATTTTTACGGCTGGGACGTTGAATTTTGATCAATGCATCGATGGCTTCCCGGTAGAGTGGGTCAGCATGGTCAGGGTTGGCGTTCAGCGCTTGTAGATAGGTGGTGTTGCCCAGATCGGAGAGCAGCAGAAAACCCTGCTCCAGATTTTGCGCAATGATATCGGGCACGTGAATGGACGCTTTTGAAAAAACAGTAGCTGCGTGCAAAAACGGCCGGCAGTCTTCCTGTTGCGGCGGCGCATCCATTGCAATCAGTGTGTGCTCAGGAAATGAGATGCGGAAATAGCGGCGAAAGCTGGCATCTGCCGAAGCGGGTGCCAAGGTGAAAGACTGATCGGGGTAAAGCGTTTTTAGCCAGAATTGCAGAAGTTGCAGACGGTTCATTAGAGCGAATTGGAAAAATAATGCTGATTTTGTGCTGTTTACCGGCCAAGGTGCAGGCGACTGATTTGTGTTTGCCTGTTAATTGAAAATATGAGATTTTATCTCGGAAACCGCTTACAAGGCTTCGAAATTTTAATGGAGAGAAGAAATGCTAAATAAGAATGTACTGGATGAAATCGGCAGCAAGGTAAATGAAATTCTGGCCGGCAGTCCAGCCAAGGATATCGAAAAAAATATGCGCGTCATGCTGTCAGGCGTATTTTCCCGGCTGGATCTGGTCACGCGCGAGGAATTTGATGTGCAGCAGGAAGTGATCAAACGTACTCGCATTAGGCTGGCAGAGCTGGAAGAAAAAGTGAACAGACTGGAGCAGCAGATACATCCATCCACAGTGGCTGAAGGCACCGTAGAGGATGTGATGGATGCTTCTGATTTCAAGACCGGCCAATGATAGAAAGCACTGAGATTTGTTGCATTTTTTGCCAGTAAAGTACCGATTCTCCATGCTGTGATCATCATCTTTTATGTCGCTGGCTATTCTGTATAGCCGCGCATTGTGTGGCATGGATGCACCGCTGGTGACTGTGGAGGTGCATCTTGCCAACGGCCTGCCAAAATTTACTATTGTCGGGCTTCCCGAAACGGAAGTCAGGGAGAGTAAGGACAGGGTACGTGCTGCGCTGCAGAATGGACGATTCAAATTTCCTGCTCGACGTATCACGGTTAATCTCGCACCGGCTGATTTGCCCAAGGAAAGCGGACGTTTCGATTTGCCCATCGCACTGGGTATCCTGGCGGCGACTGGACAGATCCCTGTAAACAAACTGGATCAATACGAATGGGCGGGAGAGTTGTCGCTGGATGGTCAGCTACGCCCTATTCGTGGGGCTCTGGCCATGACTTATAGCGCTTCTCGCTCCGGTCGCAGTTTCGTTCTGCCTGAGCAGAATGCCGGTGAAGCGGCGCTGGTCAAAGAAGCAACCATCTATCCTGTGGCTTCGCTGTTACAGTTGTGTGCGTATTTGACTGGTCAGGAGCCATGGCGACCTTATCGTGTCGAGCTGGAAGAGCGGATATCAGAAAATTATCCGGATATGGGGGATGTCAAGGGGCAGGTGCAGGCCAGGCGTGCACTAGAGATTGCTGCAGCAGGCGGGCACAGTGTGCTGATGATTGGCCCGCCGGGTACGGGAAAAACCATGCTGGCCCGGCGTATTCCAGGCATTCTGCCCCCCATGACAGAGCAAGAGGCACTGGAATCGGCTGCCATTCAGTCCTTGGGAAGTGGTCGTTTTGATTTAACTCACTGGAAATGCCGTCCTTTCCGCGCACCGCATCACACAGCGTCAGCGGTAGCATTGGTTGGTGGGGGCAGTATTCCACACCCGGGCGAGATTTCACTGGCAATGCACGGCGTTTTGTTTCTCGATGAGTTGCCTGAGTTTGATCGGCGTGTGCTGGAAGTGCTGCGCGAGCCGTTGGAATCCGGCCATATTACGATTTCACGTGCAACACGACGGGCAGATTTTCCTGCCCGATTCCAGCTCATTGCCGCAATGAATCCGTGTCCGTGCGGGTATCTTGGGCATTATGATGGCAAGTGTCGCTGTACGCCTGATCAGGTGGCGCGTTACCGTAGCAAAATTTCCGGTCCGTTGTTAGATCGAATTGATATTCAGATTGAGGTGCCCATGCTAGCAAAAAAGGATTTAATGCATCCTGGCCCGGGAGAATCCAGTACTGCTATCCGGGCAAGGGCAGTGGCTGCGCGGCAGCGGCAGTTGGATCGGCAGCATGTATCCAATTCAGAGCTGGGAGTGCAGGAGATTGAGAAATATTGCCGTCTGGATGCGGCAGGGAAACAGATGTTGGAGCGGGCCATGACGCAGCTGAATATTTCAGCGCGAGCTTACCACAGAATACTCAAGCTGGCTCGGACCATTGCAGATTTATCGGGGAGTGAGCCTGTTCTGGGAAAACATGTGGCAGAAGCTATCCAGTACCGCCGTATGGGTATAAATTGATTATCTGGGTAGTAATTGATCAGTAGTAATCGCTGGAGCGGGCGCAATTTTCAAATCGTGTAAATTCACCCAGAAAGGTCAAATCAACCTTACCAATCGGCCCATTACGCTGTTTGCCGATAATAATTTCGGCAATACCTTTGTCCGGAGTATCCGGGTTATATACTTCATCCCGATAAATAAACAAAATAACATCTGCATCCTGTTCGATGGCCCCTGATTCACGTAAATCAGACATAATCGGCCGTTTGTTGGGACGTTGCTCAAGGCCACGGTTCAGCTGTGATAAAGCAATGACGGGGACCTGTAATTCTTTTGCCAGCGCTTTCAGTGAGCGTGAAATTTCTGAAATTTCAGCAGCGCGGTTTTCATTGCTGGAAGCAGCTGCTGACATGAGCTGCAGGTAATCAATAATGATCAATCCTAGTCCTTCATGCTGTCGATATAAGCGTCGGGCGCGGGCACGTACTTCCAGCGCATTCAGTGCTGCGCTCTCATCAATGAAAATGGGTGCATCATGCAACTTCCCCAGCGCATGTGTTAGCCTTGGCCAGTCATCGTCATCCAGTTGACCAGTGCGTACCTTGTGCTGATCCAGTCGGCCAATTGATCCCAGCATGCGCATGACAAGCTGTGCCCCGCCCATTTCCATGCTGAAGACTGCAACCGGTTTACCGGCTTCTAGCGCGACGTATTCGCCTATGTTGAGCGCAAATGCTGTTTTTCCCATAGAAGGCCGGCCGGCAACGATGATTAGATCGCCCGGCTGAAAGCCGGAAGTTTTCTGATCGAGGTCATTGAAACCGGATGGAATGCCGGTGATGTCGCTGGGATTGCTCCGGTTATAGAGCATCTCGATCCGTTCGACTACCTGCTTAAGCAACGGCTGTATATCAGTAAACCCTTGTTTCCCGTGTGCGCTTTGTTCAGCAATTTCGAATATCCTGCTTTCTGCTTCATCCAGCAGATTTCCCGCAGAGCGGCCTGCCGGATTATAAGCGGAGTCTGTTATCTGAGTACTGACTTGTGCCAGCTTGCGCATGATCGAACGCTCGCGCACGATTTCTGCATAACGGCGGATATTGGCAGCAGACGGGGTGTTTTGTGCAATAGCGCCGATATAAGCTAATCCGCCCGCATGCTGTAGTTGAGCTGCATTTTCGAGCGATTCTGCAACGGTTATTACATCTGCTGGCTTACTCTGCTCTATAAGATGACATATGTGTTGATAGATGAGTTGATGATCCTGGCGATAAAAATCACTCTCGATAATAATGTCTGCTAGTTTGTCCCATGCCTGATTATCCAGCATGAGCCCGCCAAGGACGGATTGTTCAGCCTCGATGGAGTGGGGTGGAAGTTTGTAGATACTATTATCAGCGAGGTTTTGAATAAAGTTGGTAGTGGATTGATTCATGTGGATTGATAGTGGCTAGCAGCAAGATCGAGGGGTATCTGATGAAGAAACAAAAAAAGGACTGCTCCGGTCCTTTTTTTGGTTTGATTTTTCTCCAGCAGGGTGTCAGGTTGTTGTTTCGCCCAGTACGGATACAGTAATATGAGACGATACTTCGCTATGCAGTACAACAATAACCGTATAGTCACCCACTTGCTTGATTTGTCCTTCGGGCATACGAATCATGGATTTTTCAACGGCGAATTCCTGTTTGCGTAATTCTTCAGCAATATTTGCACTGGTGACTGATCCGAAAAGTTTGCCATCCACACCCGCTTTCTGGGAAATTTGTATGAGCAACCCATCCAGCTTTGCAGCTTGAGCGCCAGCCGCATCCAAAATATCAGCCTGTTTCTTTTCCAGTTCTGCACGTTGTGTTTCAAATTCAGCTATAACCTTCTCGGTTGCCCTCCTTGCTTTTTTCTGGGGGATCAGGTAATTGCGGGCATATCCTGGTTTGACATTCACGATACTACCCAGTGAGCCAAGCTTAGCGATTTTTTCTAACAAAATAACTTGCATGTTGTTTCTCCCGATTGCTTAGTGCTGATCAGTATAGGGTAATAACGCAAGGAAGCGAGCACGTTCAATGGCTACGTTTAACTGACGTTGGTAATATGCGCGCGTGCCTGTAATACGAGCCGGTATAATCCTGCCATTTTCGCTGATAAAATCTTTCAGCAGATCAACATCTTTGTAATCTATATTTTTGATTCCTTCAGCAGTAAATCGGCAAAATTTCTTGCGCTTGAAGAGAGGCCGGTTTGCCATCCGATCCTTCATCTTGTTTTTTGCATCCTTGTTTCTTGAGAATCTCATATTATTTCTCCGTATGGGTTGGGTATTTGTTTTCAGACGATTCTGGCATCACGAACATGTAAAACCAGCTGGTTACTTAAGCGATTCTTCTTTGTAACGAAACCGGTAAGTTCGACATTGCTGCCAGATCCCATGCAAGCAATTTTTTCAGCCATGCCCGCCATGGCAATTGCCGCAAGTTCAAATTCAATCTTGCGCTGGGCGCCAGCTTCTTCCTGATTGGAAGCATGGCTGAGTCTAAACTCGGTAATCATAATACCCACGGGGGTATAGCGAGGTGTATTCAGATCAATAATTTTTCCACCAATAACTACTTGATTCAGGTTCAGCGGAAGTTTCATGTCAGGATTGGGTATCGCTTTCCTCGGCTACTGTTTGTGTATCGTTGGTTGAGTCACTGGCTGTTCTCGTTCGGGGAGGGGCGCTTCTGTTGTTTTCATCCGGTTTCGATTTGTCTTCTTGCATCATGGGGGAAGGTGTTGTGACCGGAGCATGCATGCGAACAGTAAGATGACGGAGAATAGCATCGTTAAACTTAAAACTGTGCTCCAGCTCATTGAGGCACTCCTGATCACATTCAATATTCATCAGGATATAGTGTGCTTTGTGTAGTTTTTGTATGGGATAGGTGAGCTGCCTGCGTCCCCAGTCTTCAAGTCGATGAATTTTACCGGATTTTTCAGTAATAGTATTGCTGTAGCGCTCAACCATGGCGGATACCTGCTCGCTCTGATCTGGATGAACAATAAAAATAATTTCGTAATGTCTCATAATTTCCTTGTGGATAAAGCCTTCTTGCAACGTTTCAGTGTAAAACGAAAAAGTAAGGCAAGGGATCACCTTAAAACTTACGCGTCGACATCATATCGAATCGCGCCAACAAACCTGCCATTTTCAACGGCGGTTTGATAATTTTACTTAATCAATGGCTAAATTTCAAAAAGAATTAGATCTTTCTTTTTTGGGGTATGTGCAGGAGTTGCAGAAAACAGGAGAGAAGACTCCGATGCGAATGAATCCAAAGCAAGTAAATACGCTGACGTAATCTAAATCACGGAAATATATGAAGTATTGGGTGATGAGTTCAACCGGTATTTCCAAGGCAGTTGCGCTTACATTCTCCTAATGTCCTAATGACGCGAAGGAGCGATAGTCATTATCCCATTCTTTAGGCGTTTTGTTTTAACCTGAGTACCTCGAGTACTCGAAAAGTGATGAATAATTAAAAGTATAGCGTTCTTTATGATTAATTATCAAATAATAAAAATCTACCTCGTCTAAATTCTAGTTTCAGGCAGTTTTAAACATGATTGCTCTACCGATATTTCTCGTTCGCATTGACTGGGTAGGGTGATCAAGGTAGAATCGCCGCACTTTTTTAGGGGCATTGCACTTTTTTGATTTTTCGAAGTATCCGCTTGGATTATGTTTCTGATTAAGAACAGGCCGCTTGGCATTATTCTGCTCTGGCAGCTGGCATTTGCGATTGTGGCGATGATCGTGTGTGGCTTGTTGGCAGGTGTGAGTGGCGCGTTCTCTGGTTTTCTTGGTGTGTTTGTCAGTGTGATTGCCGGAGGAGCTTACGCAGTTTTGATATCGAGGCATAGCGGATATTCGGCAGGCAATGTTTTGCGCACTGCACTTCGTGCGGAGGCTGTAAAAATATTTTTAATAGTGATGCTGTTATGGAGCGTATTTACAGCATATAAAGATTTAAAGCCTGTCATGTTTATCGGTTCATTTGTTATTGCTGTACTGATATCAAGCATGGCAGTGTTTATTTCTGAGAAACCTCGTGTTAAATGAGCATATCAAATAACGTCAAAAGGCAGGTGGATGTCAACAGAAGCTGAGTTAAACCCAACATCTTATATACAGCATCATTTAACAAATATGACGGTAGACCTCGGAGAGGGGTCGTTCTGGGTTCTGCATGTCGATACACTGGTGATGTCGCTGATACTCGGTGTGATCAGTCTTGGTTTTATCTGGATGGTTGTAAGGAAGGCTACATCGGGAGTTCCCAGTAAAACACAGGCTTTTGTCGAGTTGCTAATAGAGTTTATAGATGATCAGGTGAAGAATACATTTCATGGCAATCGGCATGCCTTTGTTGCTCCTGCGGCATTAACGATTTTTGTCTGGGTTCTGCTGTTGAACTCAATGGATTTTTTGCCTATCGATATTATGGCGTGGATCTATGAGCATGTATTCGGTTTGCATAACTGGCGAGGTGTGCCAACAGCTGATGTCAATACGACTTTTGCGCTTGCGTTGTCTATCTGGATATTGACAATTTACTTCAGTATCAAGGTGAAGGGCTTTGGCGGATGGATTAAAGAGTTATTTTGCGCTCCTTTCGGCAAAAACCCTGTGTTGTGGCCATTTAATTTATTATTGAACCTGATTGAGTACATCTCAAAGCCTTTGTCTCATTCCTTAAGACTTTTCGGGAATATGTATGCGGGTGAGATTATTTTCATGTTGCTTGGCATGTGGGCGGCAACAGGGGTTGCCGGTACAATTTTTGGAGCTGTCCTTGGTGTTGGCTGGGCAATTTTTCACATACTGATCGTAGTGTTGCATGCGTTCATATTTATGATATTGGCTGTGGTTTATCTTTCCATGGCACATGAGTCACATTAATTGATAAGATTTTTATTATTAACTTGAGCTAAAGGAAAAATTATGGAGAACGTTCAATTTCTTGCAATGATTCAGGCATACACCGGAATTGGCATTGGATTAATGATCGGCTTGGGTGCAGCGGGTGCGTGTATCGGTGTGGGTGTGATGTGTGGTCGATTTTTAGAGGGTGCGGCGCGTCAGCCTGAAATGATTCCTACTTTGCAAGGGAAGGTGTTTTTGTTGTTGGGGTTGACTGATGCTTCATTTATTATTGCCGTGGGTTTGGCGATGCTTTTTGCATTTGGTAATCCGTTATTAGCTGTTGTTCAATAAATTGGTTGCCGAATGTAAATAAGGGGCTGTTATGAATATAAATTTCACATTGGTCTCGCAAGCGATAGCTTTTTCCGTATTTATATGGTTTACCACAAAATTTGTGTGGCCGTATTTGTTGCGTGCCATTGAGGAGCGTCAACAGAAAATAGCAGATGGTTTGGCTGCGGGTGAGCGTGGCAAAAAGGAATTGGAACTTGCCAGTCAACGGTCATCAGAGGTATTAAAGGAAGCCAAGCAACGCGCAGGTGAGATCGTTATTCAGGCGGAAAAAAGAGCTTCGGATATTATAGAAGAAGCGAAAAAAAACGCTCGGGTTGAGGGCGAAAAGATTATGGCTGGAGCCAAAGCAGAAATTCAGCATGAAATTTTTAGTGCACGCGAATCTCTGCGTCAACAGGTGGCAGGGTTGGCAGTGCAAGGTGCTTCAAAAATTCTACGTCGTGAAGTGAGTGCAAAAGTTCATGCTGATTTACTGGCATCAATAGAGACAGAGTTAAAATAAATGGCTGAGGCGATAACAATTGCACGACCCTATGCAGAGGCAGTTTTCAGACTTGCTCAAGAAAGTGGATCTTTGTCTTCCTGGTCGGAGATGCTTGGGATTGTCAACTCGGTTATTCAGGAGTCTCAGGTAAGTGCTTTAATCGGTAATCCGCAAATCCCGTCAGCAAAGTTGCGTGAAATTATTTTTAGTGTCTGTGACAAGAAACTAAGCGAAGATGGCAGGCGCCTGATTTCATTGCTGATTGAAAACGGGCGGCTGCTTGTGTTACCGCAGATAGGCGAGCTGTACGAGCAGCTTAAGGCTCAATATGAGAGTGTACTTGAGGCAGAAATAGTGTCAGCGTTTCCTCTTGAGTCGCATCAACTGGAAAAGCTCATATCGGTTCTTGAGGCGAAATTCCAGCATAAGGTAAAAGCTCGGGTAAATGTGGATAGCGAGCTTATTGGTGGTGTAAAAATTGAAATTGGTGACCAGGTGATTGACAGTTCTGTGTCCGGAAAGCTGGAAGCTATGGCGGCGGCTCTCAAAAGCTAGGAGTTATATAAAATGCAGTTAAATCCATCAGAAATTAGTGAGTTAATCAGGAATAAAATTGAAGGGCTTTCCGTTACGTCGGAATTTCGTACGCAAGGGACGGTTGTGTCAGTGACGGATGGTATCGTTCGGGTACATGGGCTCTCCGATGTAATGCAAGGCGAGATGCTGGAATTTCCGGGTGGGACGTATGGTTTGGCGTTAAATTTGGAACGTGATTCGGTCGGATCAGTTATCCTTGGCGCTTATGAGCATCTTAAAGAAGGGGATGTTGTAAAGTGTACTGGCAGAATTCTTGAGGTTCCTGTAGGAGAGGCACTGCTGGGTCGTGTTGTAAATGCTTTGGGGCAGCCGATTGATGGTAAAGGGCCTGTGGCTGCACAGGGGATGGAGCCTATAGAAAAAATTGCTCCTGGTGTTATATCACGTAAATCAGTTGATCAACCGATGCAAACCGGCTTGAAATCGATCGATTCAATGGTTCCTGTTGGAAGGGGGCAGCGAGAACTGATTATTGGAGATCGACAGACGGGTAAGACGGCGGTGGCAATTGATGCGATCATTAACCAAAAAAATGAAAATATGATCTGCATCTATGTTGCAATTGGTCAAAAAGCTTCATCAATTGCAAACGTGGTACGCAAGCTGGAAGAAGTCGGTGCCATGGAGTACACCATTGTGGTAGCGGCTTCTGCTTCTGAATCGGCAGCTATGCAATATATCGCGCCTTATTCTGGCTGTACCATGGGTGAATATTTTCGTGATAAGGGCCAGGATGCGCTGATTGTCTATGATGATCTGACTAAGCAGGCATGGGCTTATCGTCAGATTTCCTTGCTGTTGCGCCGACCTCCTGGTCGCGAAGCCTATCCGGGCGACGTTTTCTATCTTCATTCTCGTTTACTGGAAAGAGCAGCAAGAGTCAATGCTGATTATGTCGAGAAATCTACTGGTGGAAAAGTAAAAGGAAAAACAGGATCACTAACAGCACTGCCTATTATCGAGACTCAGGCAGGTGATGTAACGGCATTTGTGCCTACTAACGTCATTTCAATTACAGATGGGCAGATATTCCTTGAATCTGATTTGTTTAATGCAGGTATACGTCCGGCAATTAATGCGGGTATTTCAGTTTCCAGAGTGGGAGGGGCTGCTCAGACCAAGGTGATTAAAAAATTGGGCGGAGGTATACGTTTGGCATTGGCACAATATCGTGAGCTTGCCGCCTTTGCGCAATTTGCTTCTGATCTTGATGAAGCAACACGTAAGCAGCTGGAACGTGGGAAAATGGCGACCGAGTTAATGAAGCAGGCACAGTACGCTACATTAAAGGTTTCAGAGATGGCATTAACGCTGTTTGCGTTGAATAAAGGTTATTTTGATGATGTGGATATTAAACGCGCGCTTGCTTTTGAGTCTGCATTGAAAAGTCATGTACGTAGTCATCATGCTGCGATACTGGATAAGATCGAGGTGACCAAGGAGCTTGATGCAGAAACAGAAAAGGCATTAGAAGCGGCTATTCAGGAATTCAAGCAGAACGGAACATACTGACCGATGGCAAGCAGCAGAGAGATACGAAACAAAATCAAGAGCGTTAAAAATACGCAAAAGATTACCCGTGCGATGGAAATGGTCGCTGCCTCTAAGATGAGAAAGGCACAAGACCGTATGAAAAAAGCACGTCCTTACGGCGAAAAGATTCGTAATGTGGCTGCACATATGAGCAAGGCAAGCGTTGAGTATCGCCATCCTTTTCTGATTGATCGTAATTCTGTTAAAAGAATAGGAATTATTGTTGTGACATCAGACAAGGGGTTATGTGGCGGGTTGAATACCAATGTGTTGCGTAGAGCTCTTAATGAAATCCGGATCTGGGGGGCTGAGGGAGAGCAGGTAGAGGTTTGCTGCATCGGTAACAAAGGTCTGGGATTCATGAGCCGTCTTGGTACAAGGGTGATTTCACAGGTTACCGGATTAGGTGATGCGCCTAATATGGAAAAATTGATCGGTGCGGTCAAGATCGTCCTGGATGCTTATACGGATGACCAGTTCGACAAGGTGTATATTTTCTATAATCGTTTTGTCAATACTATGAAACAAATACCGGTTATGGAACAGCTTCTGCCATTGACTGACGCGCATATGGGAAGTGATGGTAACGAAGAAGCTAAGCCTGCTCGTGCTCCATGGGATTATATTTATGAACCCGAGGCTAAGCCTGTCATTGACGATATTATGGTCAGGTATGTGGAGGCACTCGTATATCAGGCAGTTGCTGAAAATATGGCTTCCGAGCAATCAGCAAGGATGGTTGCTATGAAAGCGGCTTCCGATAATGCGGGTAATCTGATTGACGAGTTGACACTTATTTATAACAAATCTCGTCAGGCGGCTATTACCAAGGAGCTTTCAGAAATCGTTGGCGGAGCAGCGGCTGTTTAAGTATTGTAAATTTGTATTTAGGGAAAAGTGATGAGCCATCAAGGAAAGATCGTTCAATGCATTGGCGCGGTAATCGACGTGGAATTTTCACCAGAGGGAATACCAAAAGTATATGACGCTCTGGTAATGGAAGGATCGGAGTTAACACTAGAAGTACAGCAGCAGCTGGGAGATGGAGTTGTCAGAACAATTGCACTCGGATCATCAGATGGTCTGAGACGAGGAATGATGGTTACCAATACCCAAAAGCAGATATCGGTTCCTGTAGGCACCAAGACATTGGGGCGTATCATGGATGTCCTAGGTAGGCCCATTGATGAAATGGGAGAAATTGGTGCGGAATCATTAATGCCTATTCATCGGGCTGCTCCTGCTTTTGATGAACTGTCAGCTTCGACAGAATTGTTGGAAACCGGGATTAAGGTGATTGATCTGATTTGCCCTTTTGCCAAGGGAGGTAAGATCGGGCTTTTTGGTGGCGCGGGTGTGGGAAAAACCGTAAACATGATGGAGCTTATCCGTAATATTGCGATTGAACATAGTGGATACTCGGTATTCGCTGGTGTGGGCGAGAGGACACGGGAAGGAAACGATTTCTATCATGAGATGAAAGATTCCAATGTGCTGGACAAGGTGGCATTGGTTTATGGTCAAATGAATGAGCCGCCCGGAAACCGCTTGCGTGTTGCTCTAACTGGTTTGACAATGGCTGAAGCTTTTCGCGATGAAGGGCGCGATGTTTTGTTCTTTGTGGATAATATTTATCGTTATACTCTGGCAGGAACAGAAGTTTCTGCGTTACTAGGGCGTATGCCATCCGCAGTTGGATATCAGCCGACACTTGCAGAAGAAATGGGACGTTTGCAGGAAAGAATTGCTTCTTCTAAAACAGGTTCAATTACATCAATTCAGGCTGTGTATGTGCCAGCTGATGATTTGACTGATCCATCGCCAGCAACGACGTTTGGCCATCTTGACGCTACTGTGGTGTTGTCGAGGGATATTGCTTCTCTTGGGATTTATCCTGCTGTTGATCCGCTTGACTCGACTTCCCGCCAGCTGGATCCTCTGGTTGTCGGTGAAGATCACTACAATACAGCACGTGAAGTCCAGCAAACATTGCAACGTTACAAAGAGCTGCGTGACATCATTGCTATTTTGGGTATGGATGAACTTTCACCTGAAGATAAATTATCGGTTAGTCGTGCTCGAAAAATACAGAGATTCCTTTCGCAACCATTTTTTGTTGCCGAGGTTTTTACAGGATCGCCCGGAAAATACGTTTCATTGAAAGAAACCATTAAAGGGTTCAAAGGCATCGTTAATGGTGAGTATGATGATATTCCTGAACAGGCTTTTTACATGGTGGGTGGAATTGAGGAAGTGCTGGAAAAAGCCAAATCATTCCAATAATAAATATCTATTTTACAGGTAATCAATGGGCACGATATTCCACTTGGATATAGTGAGTACAGAAGAATCGATATATTCCGGACCTGCAGAATTCATTGTTGCTCCGGCAGTGATGGGTGAGGTAGGAATATATCCTCAGCATACTCCTATGCTGACTCGTATTAAATCAGGTGTAGTGCGGGTAAAAGCACCACTTCAGGATGACGAGGAAATTTATGTTTCGGGTGGAATGCTTGAAGTACAACCAGATGTTGTAACAATTCTGGCAGACACCGCAGTACGTGGAAAAGATCTGGATGAAGCCAAGGCTTTGGAGGCCAAGCAGAAAGCAGAAGAGATCATGAAAAACAAGATTTCAGAGATTGAGTATGCGCGTGCACAGGCCGAACTCATTGAGGCAACAGCACAGTTAGCAGCCATTCGGAAGCTCAGAAAGAGAGGCCACTAAAAATTTCTTTGATTCATTCATAAGCAAGTTTAGTTAAAAAGGGCGATCAACAATCGCCCTTTTTTTATAGGATACAGGTGTTTTTACTATCCAGTTTAGTGATTTAGACTGCCTCACTTTCTGTACACTAAGACCATTATGTGTTTTTGGTGATAAGTATGTGGACAAGTAAAGAGCTTCCGGTTTACGGATAAATAATGGTCAGTGAAGTGATTCAAAAAGGTTAAAACACGTGTTACAAATTGATGTTGTGATATTGGCAGCTGGCATGGGCAAGAGGATGCACTCACCCTTGCCCAAGGTCTTGCATCCGTTGGCCGGAAAATCGATTTTATCCCATGTTCTGGATGCTGCGCGCACCCTGTCTCCTGCAAAGATATGTGTGATTTACGGATATCGCGGAGAGCTGGTTCGTCAAATGATTGGTAACGATTCTGATCTTACTTGGGTAGAACAGGCTCAGCAACTTGGGACTGGGCATGCTGTAAAACAGGCATTACCTTATCTTGGTAATAAAGGTGCGACGCTAGTTTTATTTGGCGATGTACCACTGGTAAAGCATGATACGCTCAAGGCCCTGGTTGAAAAATCAAGTGAAGATAATCTTGTTCTGCTGACAGTAGAGTTGGATAATCCGACCGGTTATGGACGGATTGTGCGCGATCCTGTGACAAATTGCATCCAGGCAATTGTAGAAGAGAAGGATACTTCCCAATCACAGAAAAAAATTCGTGAAATCAATACCGGAATCATGGTTCTTCCAAATATGTATCTGGAGAACTGGCTCGATAAGCTAAGCAATGCCAATGCTCAAAGCGAATACTACCTTACTGATATTATTGCGATGGCTGTCAATGATGGAATTCGGATTGAAACTTCCAGTCCTGCATCTGATTGGGAGGTATCGGGTGTGAACGATAAAATTCAATTGTCTGTCTTGGAGCGTGTTCATCAACAGGATATTGCTAACAAACTTATGGAGCAGGGAGTGATGCTTGCTGATCCGGCGCGCTTTGATGTACGTGGTCAACTGGTTTGTGGGAATAATGTTGAAATTGATATCAACTGTGTATTTGAAGGGAATGTACGTTTGGGTGATAACGTGAAGATCAGCGCAAACTGTATACTTAGGAACGTGGTTATTGCGGATGGAGCGATTGTCCATCCTTTTAGCATGCTAGAAGACGCGGAAGTAGGTAAGAATTGTCGCGTTGGACCATATGCTCGTGTCCGGCCGGGGACACAACTCGACGATGCTGTACATGTCGGAAATTTTGTGGAAATTAAAAATAGCCGTATAGCATCGGAGAGCAAGATTAATCATCTCAGTTATATAGGTGATACTGAAATGGGCAAACGGGTTAATATTGGTGCCGGTACGATTACCTGTAACTATGACGGAGCCTTTAAATACAGAACGGTTATTGAAGATAATGTGTTTATTGGTTCCGATTCGCAGTTGATCGCTCCGGTAACGGTTGCCAGGGGATCAACAATCGGTGCTGGGTCTACTATTACACGGGATACGCCTGAAGGCCAACTTACATTATCCAGAAATAAACAAATTAGTATTGCTGGCTGGAAACGACCGGAAAAAAACAAGGATTGATGCTGTTTATGCAGAATAGGGCTGAGTAGAGGGGGGAGTATGTGCGGTATTGTGGGTGCAATTGCAAAGAATGATGTTGTACCGTTTTTACTGGAAGGATTATCCAAACTTGAGTATCGTGGATATGATTCGGCTGGAATCGTGGTTGCAGCTGGGACGTTGCATAGGCTGCGGACAACAGGCCGTGTTTCTGAGCTGACCAAGCTGGTTCGTACCGAGAGAACAACTGGATTGACCGGTATTGCGCATACTCGCTGGGCAACTCATGGCGCTCCCTCGGAACGGAATGCACATCCACATTTCTCCGATGATCAAAGAAAGATTGCCGTTGTACATAACGGTATTATTGAAAATCATGAAACGCTCCGACACCGTTTACAGCAGGATGGGTTTAAATTTCTGTCGGATACCGATACCGAAGTGATAGCCCATTTGATTTCATCTTATCTTCGCAGATCTGACAATTTGCTGGATGCGGTCTGTCATTCTCTTGATGAATTGCAGGGAGCATATGCGATAGCCGTGATGGAGGAAGGGCGCCAGGATCGCATTATCGTAGCCAGAAATGGAGCTCCACTTTTGCTTGGAATAGATGATGATGGGCTGTATGCTGCCTCTGATGCCTCTGCGTTGGTGCAGGTTACACAGCGAATCGTATATCTTGAAGAAGGAGATGTGGCGGAACTGTCTAATGATGGATATCGGATTCTAAATTGTCTGGATTCGGTAAAAGGTTATGAAGTTACTCGCAAAGTGACTGAAAGTAGTCTGACGCGTGATTCGGTAGAATTGGGGCCCTATTCACATTTCATGCAGAAGGAAATTTTTGAGCAACCGGTTGCCGTGGCGAATACCTTGGAAATGGTGCTGAATGCTCAATCAGTATCTCCTCAATTATTTGGTAGTGAAGCGCAAAATATTCTTGCACAGACTCAGGGGGTTTTGATACTTGCCTGCGGGACTAGCTACCATGCCGGTCTGATTGCCAAACATTGGCTGGAAACAATTGCAAAGCTGCCTTGTAATGTCGAAATTGCCAGTGAATATCGTTATCGTAATCCAATTGCTGATCCGGCCACGCTAGTTATTGGTATTTCTCAATCCGGTGAAACTGCAGACACTCTGGCTGCACTGAATTATGCTAAATCATTAGGCCATCGCTATAGCCTGGCTATTTGTAACGTGCCGGAAAGTGCCTTGGTCAGGCAAACAGATTTGCGCTTCCTGACCCGTGCCGGCCCTGAAATTGGGGTTGCCTCCACAAAGGCCTTTACGACACAACTGGCGGCTTTACTGCTATTTTCAGTGGTGTTTGCTAAGATACGTGGCAAGTTGTTGGCTGAAGATGAGCACAAAATGATTGCTGCATTACGGCATTTACCCGTCGCAATACAACGTGCACTCCAAAGCGAGCTGGAAATCAAAAATTGGGCAGGTGATTTCTCTCAGAAACATCATGCTTTGTTTCTGGGACGTGGTGTGCACTATCCGATTGCACTGGAGGGTGCGCTGAAGCTCAAAGAGATCTCATATATCCATGCCGAAGCTTATGCTGCTGGAGAACTTAAACATGGTCCCCTCGCACTTGTGGACAGCGGAATGCCCGTAGTTGCCATAGCCCCGAATGATGTGTTGCTGGAAAAGCTGAAATCCAACTTGCAAGAGGTACGTGCACGCGGCGGAGAGTTGTATGTCTTCGCCGATGCAGATTCACGTATGGAAGAGAGTGAAGGTGTGCATATTATCCGCATGGCTGAATATGGAGGCGTGCTTAGCCCCATTCTGCATACTATTCCGTTACAACTGCTGGCCTATCATGTGGCTTTGCAAAAAGGTACTGATGTTGACAAGCCCAGAAATCTTGCAAAATCTGTTACAGTTGAATGATCAAACCATACTGATTTTACTTGTGCGGACACCCGGTAAAGTTGGTAGCTTGAAATATAGTTGATATAAAAAATTGATGCTTAATTTCCGGGAACTGCGACAATTTCGGATCGCGGGCAAGATATGACAAATAAATCCAAGTGAGATTATGAAAATATGAAGGATAGCCCGTAATATATCTGTAGCTGTCTATCTGACAATCAACAGGCTCACGACCTAGCTACTCTTACCTATCCTTGTCTCTTTACCGGCGATCAGATTAGTAATGTTTGGTCGATGCTTTATGATCAACAGTATGGATACGGTCAGAACAGTTATTGTGAACACTTCTTCTTCCAGCAAAAAGTATGCATATAACGGTGCAAGCAAAGCTGACAGCAAGGCAGACAATGACGAAATACGTGAGGTCAGCGCAATGATTACCCAGGTAGAAATAACAAGAATACCTAACCAAAGGTTTAATCCCAACAGTATGCCGGCTGATGTAGCGACGCCTTTTCCTCCTTTGAAAGCTAAAAAAACCGGAAACAAATGCCCCAAAAATACTGCAAGAGCGCTAGCGGCGATAACTTCATCGCCCAGTCCATAAAAATTACTCAAGTATTTTGCGGCCACAACGGCTACCCAGCCTTTACCGGCATCTCCCAGTAAAGTTACTGCAGCAGCAGCTTTCTTGCCGGTACGCAATACATTTGTAGCGCCAGGATTTCCCGAACCGTAACTGCGTGGATCCGGGAGTTTGAACAACCAGCTTGCGATAACAGCGAAAGAAATTGAGCCCAGCAAATAGGCAGAGAAAATTAAAGCTACTGTAATCATCAATGTTTTTATATTCCAAATAAATTAAAATACGCAATCCGGGTATTACCCTAACCTTGCTAACTGGCTCAAGATCACGATCGAAGAAGGAAGTGAAAGGCAAAATTGAACGAGAAATAAAGCATACCTGAAGTACTATGTATAAGTTTTGAGCTCGATTTTAATGCTGCAATGTACTCTTCAGTGGGATCTTAGACAGGTTTCAAGCTAACCCGGAGCCTGTCTATGGATATTATCTTTCTCAAAGAATTCAGAATAAAAACCTTGATTGGCATTTATCCATGGGAAAAAAAAATTCCGCAGACTATCGAATTAAACCTTGAAATTGCTTTGCCTTCTCAACAAGCCAGCAGGACCGATCATATTGAAGATGCATTGGATTATTCAAAAATTGTTTACAAAATCAACTCAATGCTTAGCCAGCAACATTTTTCTTTGCTTGAAACACTGACAGAAAACATCGCCCAGATGATTCTCAATGAATTTGGCGCACCTTGGGTAAAGGTCAGTGCGGCAAAACTGAATGTTATTCGGGGGGTGAAGCAACTTGGTATCTGTATTGAACGTAGCCGTCAGTAGCAACCATAATTAGTCGTCCCTGGAAAACATAATAATTTATTGATTTTTATGAAATGTTCTGCCGTTGATACTGACCGGCTCGACTAAGAATAATAAAATTTCAATTATTTCTCTGGTTGAAATGATGATTGTCAATGCTTATGCCAAGTATAGCAAAGCTCAAATAAATTGATTTCAATTTATAAATGACTTATCCATCAGCATCTCGCCGCAAATTTTTATCTGTTTGAGGAGAGAAAGGGGCTCACCATTGCGCAAACGGCAGCGTATTGTTGTGTAGGAATTGCCAGGGTGTGTGACATCAGGTGTTAGTTGGTAATTCTAGCGTGGCTTTCTATTGCAGAAATGAATGACTTGGAACCCTTAAAAAACATTTCCGCTCTCGCTTCTGGAGGGAACCGAGAGCGGAAAATATAAAGTGGTGGGTCTGGTAGGACTTGAACCTACGACCAAGGGATTATGAGTCCCCTGCTCTAACCAACTGAGCTACAGACCCCAAATATAGTAATTTTACGGCTTCTTTAATTCACCTGACAGGCTTACTGTCAGGAATTTCCGCTGTCCAGAAAACTGCGCAGTCGATCGGATCGCGCAGGATGCCTCAGTTTCCTCAGCGCTTTTGCCTCGATCTGGCGAATTCGTTCGCGTGTCACATCAAACTGTCTCCCCACTTCTTCTAGAGTATGATCTGTATTCATTTCAATGCCGAAACGCATGCGTAAAACCTTTGCTTCCCGGGGAGTTAAAGAGTCCAGCACATCTTTTGTAACAGTACGCAATCCCGCATAAATCGCAGCATCTGCCGGTTCCATCGTGGAAACGTCTTCAATAAAATCTCCCAAATGAGAATCTTCATCATCACCAATAGGCGTTTCCATTGAAATCGGCTCTTTCGATATTTTGAGGATCTTTCTGATTTTTTCCTCGGTCATCTCCATTTTTTCTGCGAGTACTGCGGGTTCCGGCTCCTGTCCGGTTTCCTGTAGAATCTGGCGGGATATACGATTCATCTTGTTGATAGTTTCTATCATATGTACCGGGATGCGGATAGTACGTGCCTGATCTGCAATAGAACGTGTAATCGCCTGACGGATCCACCATGTTGCATACGTTGAAAATTTGTATCCACGTCGATATTCAAATTTATCAACCGCTTTCATTAATCCAATATTACCTTCCTGTATCAGATCAAGAAACTGCAATCCACGGTTAGTGTATTTCTTAGCAATCGAAATAACCAATCGTAAGTTAGCTTCTGTCATTTCACGTTTTGCACGCCGTGCTTTAGCTTCACCTGTCGTCATGCGACGATTGATTTCTTTCAGCTCCTTGATAGGAATACCCGCTTGTTCCTGCAGAGTAAGCATCTTCTGCTGCTGTTCCATAACAGCCGGGCGGTAGTGCTCAAGAGATTGGCTGTAAGGCCGATTTGCATCCACTTCCGAATTGATCCAGTCAATATTTGTTTCGTTGCCTGGAAATGCCTTGATAAAATGATTTCGTGGCATTTTCGCTCGTACAACACATAGTTCGGCAATTCTGCGTTCGCAGCTGCGAATATCATTCACAATGCCACGTTGTGTATCACACAGCCTTTCAACCATCTTGGCAGAAAAACGCATTGCCATCAGTTCGGCAGAAATTTTTTCCTGAAGCTGTTTGTATATTTTATCCTGGCGCCCGCCTTCTTTTGTATCAATAATTGCCTTCATATCATCATAGGCTTGGCGTATTACTGCAAAGCGCTCCAGCACTTCATTTCTCATCTTTAGCATATCGGCATTGGCAGAAGCAATTTGCTCTTCTTCAGTTTCATCCGAATCAAAATCCTGATCCTGCGGCTCTTCTGGCATGCCCTTGCTCATGATTTCCTCTGTACCGTCATCCAGGAAACCATCGACCAGCTCGTCAGCCCGCAACTGGCCATTTTCCACATCTGCAGCCAGCCCAAGTATGTTTTCTATAATTGTCGGGCAGGCAGAAATTGCCTGGATCATATGCCTTAAACCATATTCGATACGTTTGGCGATTTCTATTTCACTTTCCCGTGTCAATAACTCTACTGAACCCATTTCACGCATATACATCCGTACCGGATCCGTAGTGCGCCCAAATTCTGAATCTACGCTGGAAAGTGCTGCTTCTGTTTCTTCAACCACATCCTCATCGGCTACCGCTGTTGCCGTATCCGACATCAGTAAAGCTTCCGCATCAGGCGCTTCATCGTGCACCGAAATACCCATGTCATTGATCATGCTGATAATGCTTTCAATTTGATCAGCATCCAGCATGTCATCTGGCAGATGGTCGTTAATCTCAGCGTAAGTCAGATAGCCGCGCTCCTTACCCTGCATAATCAGTTTCTTTAAACGCATCCTGCGTAATTCCACATCATCGCCCGAGCCCGATGATGTGGATACAGAATTCCTACCCAGTTCGATAACCTGACGTTCTAACAAAGGGTTTTTATTTTTTTTGCTCACTTTTTTTTCAGAAATATCATCAATAGGCTTCGATTCTTTCAATCCTGCTTCGGACGACATCATACCCTGTGCGATCGGGGCAGCAAGATCACTGTCTGATTTTGCCCTCCTGACAGGTTTTTTTCTGGCAATTACCTTCTTTTTAGCGGAAACTGCCTCTGACTCAGTCATGCTACTGGTACCGTCACCAGCTTTAATTCCATCATCATGGATAATGGGTTGTCGCGTGCGTTTTTTTGTTTCAGTTGCTTTTTGTGATGTAATCGTATTTTCTTTAGCTGATTCTGACACTTTTTCTTTTGCCATTCAGAGTACCTATTAAGACCCAAGACGAAACGAACCGAAAGTTTTCGATTGTACCAAATTTTTGACACACTTCGAATATATGAAAAGAATGTCTCTTATTAATTCAATTGTGGCAGCACAATTTTGACTATCTTGCAAAAAACATTTCTCCCCGACGCTGCTCAGGAAAGCATCAATCGACGCAATTCTTGTTTTTCCTCTGGAGTAAGTGATGCAAGTGGTTTATTGTGCAACTCAGCCACTCTCGACTTACGTTGAACCTCTCGTAATCGCACCATTGCGCCAGTAAATTCAGCATCAATATCCCAGTCTGTAGTTTTTACATGTATATCTCGGGCAATCTTTTTCAATAAAGCGCAATGCGGCGTTTGGTCAAGATGCGACATAATTTCCTTTGAACTCAATTTATCCACTGAGGAGCGGGAAGCAGATGTTTTGATAAAATCTACCAATATTGCCAGCAGTACTTTTTCCTCACTTTGATTATCATCTAATGCAAGAAGTTCTGTATCCAGCTTATCTACATAAGCTGGAGCGTACAATAGAATCTGTATCAGCCTTCGATACGGCGTCACGGATAGTGGTCTGGGCACGTCCACATGAGATACAGAGGGTGGATTTTTTTTTCCGGATTTCAGAAAAACAGCCAGCTGACTCTGATCCATTCCAACTAACTCGGATATGCGCTTCATTAGCATAAATCCAAATACGGGAGCATTAATTTGTGCCAGTAATGGTTCTGCTTGCCGGACTAGCCGGGCACGCCCCTCGCTTGTACCAAGATTCACACGACCGGATAGCTCTTTACAAAAAAAATCTGATAACGGCTGAGCTTTTTCCAGTAGGTCTTCAAAAGCATCCTTGTTGTATTTGCGAATATAGCTATCCGGATCTTCCTTGGCTGGTAAAAACAGGAATTTGATATCTTTTCCATCTCTGAGTTGCGGCAAACTGGTTTCTAGTGCTCGCCAGGCAGCTTTTGTACCAGCCTTGTCGCCATCAAAACAAAAAATCACTTCATCCGTATAGCGTAAAAGTTTCTGAATATGAACGGATGTTGTTGCTGTTCCTAGAGTTGCCACCACATTCTCGACGCCGTACTGCGCCAGCATTACAACATCCATGTAGCCTTCTACGACAACGACTCGACCTGATTTCCGAATGGCCGGGCCGGCCGATACCAGGTTATAAAGCTCGTGCCCTTTGATAAATAATGAGGTTTCCGGTGAATTGAGATACTTTGGTTCATTTCCGTCCAAGGTCCGTCCGCCAAATCCTATTATTTTCTTTTTACGATCCAGAATAGGGAACATGATCCGATGACGGAAGCGGTCATAGCTTTTTTTGCCTTCATGAGCAACGATCAGACCTGATCGTACCAGTGCGTGGTTGGAGTCCCCCGACGGATAATCTGTAAAAATTTCGGCTAGATTCTGCCAGCCAGGAGGTGCATATCCGATTCCAAAACGCAAGGCAGTTTGTCCTGATACTCCTCGACTTTTCAAATAAGTGATCGCCTGCTCTGATTGCTTGAGTTGCACACGATAAAATGTTGCGGCCTGTTCCATCCGCCCATACAAAGCATGTAATGTCTGTGCAGTCTCATCTGCTTCATCAAACTTTACTTGATCCCGTGAGGTTTTGCCTGAGTCAGGGGTTTTGGAATTCACGCTTTTCCAGGTGGGAATCTGCATGCCCGCGTGCGCTGCAAGATTTTCTATCGCTTCGACAAAGCTGATCCCACTATGTTCCATCAGGAAATTAATGGCATTGCCATGCCTGCCACAACCAAAACAATGGTAAAACTGCTTGGATGGATTTACAGTAAATGATGGGGTTTTTTCATCATGGAAAGGACAGCATGCTGTAAAATTTGCACCTGCCTTTTTAAGCTGTAGATATCTGGAAACAATATCGACAATATTGATACGATCCAGCAATTCCTGAATAAACGGCTGTGCAATCATTTATAGGTAATAAATTTCCGATAAAAGACCACTCGGAGCACACTTTTTCCAGAGTGTGCCTGCCTGGAAAACAGGTATCAGCTGACCGGTTCCACTTCAATTTGATACGATTTTTCCCTTTACCAGCTGAGATACCCTTCCCATATCTGCCTGACCTGCAAGCTTTGGTTTAAGCGCTGCCATGACTTGACCAATTTGTATTGGTCCTTCGTTGCCTCCAAGTGAAGCAATTACTTCATTTATCATAGCATCCAGCTCGGCATCACTGAGCACTTCAGGCATATACACCTGTAAAACTGCCATCTCAAATTTTTCGATATCTGCCAGATCCTGCCGCTGTGCTGCTTCATATTGTGAAATGGAATCCCGGCGCTGTTTAAGCATTTTTTCTATCACAGCGACTACGGCGCCATCTTCCAGCTCAACCCGCTCGTCGACTTCTTTTTGTTTCAGGGCAGCTTGCAGCAAGCGTAACGCATCCCGACGCTTCGCATCCCCTGCACGCATCGCCGATTTTACATCCTCAGTTATCTTCTGCCTTAAGTTCATGGAATGATGGAACCCGGGGAAACAAATGGAATCAATATAATTTAGGCGGCAACATCTGACTACGTAACCGTTTATAGGTACGTTTTACTGCCGCAGCATGCTTGCGCTTACGTACCGCTGTGGGCTTTTCATAAAACTCCCGCGCACGTAACTCAGTCAGCAAACCTGTTTTTTCAATAGAACGCTTAAAACGCCGCATTGCAATTTCAAATGGCTCATTTTCCTTGACTTTAACAGTAGTCATAAAGTAATAATTCCTTTCGGTCTCCCTTGATTGTTTTCCACACCCTACAAAACACACGTTAATTAATCAGTTTGCCCTGTAACTGAAACTAGGTTATAAATCAGACTGATTCCCTGTTTACTGATGAAACAACGCAGGCTTGCGCCAAGCCCGCCCGTTTCCTCCGAGACATGTTTATTCAACCAGCCTCGAAAAATCCCGCTAGTGTAGCATCAATCATTTTTTTTCAAAAGAAAGTTTGAACATCGAAAAAATATTCCTCTCTCTCCAATTCCATCATGCTTGTGCTTGGTATTGAAACTTCATGCGATGAAACAGGGGTGGCGCTTTATGACACCCGGCTGGGATTACTTGACCATGTTCTGCACTCTCAGGTTGATATGCATTGTGATTATGGTGGTGTCGTGCCGGAGCTCGCATCACGTGATCATATCCGTCGGGTACTACCTCTCATCAAACAGGTATTTGAACAAACGCATACCTCTCTGGAGGCGGTTGATGCAATTGCCTATACCCAGGGTCCGGGACTTGCAGGAGCATTATTGACCGGCGCGAGCATTAGCAGCGCACTGACCTTTGCACGTAACATTCCTGTATTGAACATCCATCATCTTGAAGGTCACCTTCTTTCTCCGCTTTTATCTGATCCGGCACCCGATTTTCCGTTTGTAGCTCTACTCGTATCCGGTGGACACACCCAGTTAATGCAAGTAGATGGAATCGGGCAATATCAGTTATTAGGTGAGACGGTGGATGATGCAGCAGGGGAGGCATTTGATAAAACTGCAAAATTGCTCGGCCTTGGCTACCCGGGCGGAAAGCTATTGGCACAATTGGCTACACAGGGACAAGCAGGGCGATTCGAGCTTCCACGCCCCATGCTGAATAGCAAGGATTTGAATTTTAGCTTCAGTGGACTGAAAACAGCCGCGGCACTGCTCATTCGTAAACAGGAAACAAATGCCCAAACGCGTGCCGATATAGCATCAGCCTTTGAAGATGCGATTACTGACGTGCTGGTAAAAAAATCTGTAACTGCTCTAAAAACCACCGGATTGCAACAACTGGTTGTAGCGGGCGGTGTAGGCGCAAACAGCTGCTTACGCCAAAAATTACTGCATCACCTGGCTGAAACAGGCGCCACTGTTTTCTTTCCTGAACTGGAATTCTGTACCGATAACGGTGCCATGATTGCACTGGCAGGCGCATTGCGTTTGCAGCAGCTCAACGAAGAACTGCCGGGGTCAGATGGCCGCTTTACCGTCAAAGCCCGCTGGAATCTGGAAGATTTATGAAAACATACCACTCGAGAAAAGAAGCTTCCCGATTAACCGGGGGGATAAGGCAGTATGCGAATTCTCCATACGTCTGACTGGCATATCGGCCGCACGCTTTACGGCAGAAAACGCCATGAGGAATTCAAGGCCTTTCTGGCCTGGATGGCGGAGACAATTCAACAGAATAAAATTGATGCACTGCTGGTAGCCGGTGATATTTTTGACACCAGTACTCCGAACCATCATGCTCAGGCGCTTTATTACCGATTCCTGTGCCGGGTGGCGGCTTCGCCCTGTCGACACGTTGTCATTGTCGCAGGAAACCACGATTCCCCCTCTTTTTTGAATGCCCCCAGAGAGTTGCTTAGGGCGCTCGACGTTCACGTGATCGGAAGCACCACCCTCGATCCTGAAAGTGAAGTGCTGGTGCTCCGAAATGGGCAGGATGTTCCTGAATTGATTGTCTGTGCCGTGCCCTATCTCCGTGACAGGGACATCCGTACAGCAGAAGCAGGTGAAAGCATCGAGGACAAGGAGCAAAAGCTGATTGACGGCATCCGCACTCATTACAATGCGGTCGCCACCTTGGCTGAACAGAAGCGTGAGGAACTCGGGGCCGATATTCCCATCGTTGGCATGGGGCATCTGTTCACCGCTGGCGGAAAAACTGTCGATGGCGATGGCGTGCGCGAACTCTATGTCGGCTCCCTGGCTCATGTGACGGCCGGGATTTTTCCTGCCTGTTTCAACTATCTGGCACTTGGGCATCTCCATGTCCCGCAAAAGGTGAACGGCTGCGAAACCATTCGGTACAGCGGTTCCCCATTGCCCATGGGGTTTGGAGAGGCAAAACAGCAGAAGAGCGTTTGTCAGATTGAATTCCATAGCACAACTGCATCCGTACAACTGATCGATGTGCCGGTGTTTCAGAAACTCGAGTGCATCAAGGGAGACTGGGACGACATCTCAAATCGCATCCTTGAATTGTCGGCAACCGACTCCCAAGGCTGGCTCGAAGTCATTTACGAGGGTGACGAGATCATTGGTGACCTGCGCGAATGCCTGGAGGCTGCGATTTCCGGCACACAAATGGAAATCCTCCGAATCAAAAACAACCGCATCATCGGCCGTGTACTGAAACAAGCCCATGAAGAAGAAACGCTCGACGACCTGAGTGTGAATGAGGTGTTTGAGCGCTGCCTTGCCGTTTATAGCGTGCCTGAAGAGCAGTGGCCGGAGCTGCTGCGAGCCTATCAGGAAGTACTCTCGTCCTTCTACGAAGATGACGTACAGGCGGAATAGAGAAGCTGTCGATGAGAATACTGCAGATACGCTTCAAAAATCTGAACTCATTGGTTGGCGAATGGCAAATCGATCTGACACACCCGGCCTTCGTATCTGACGGCATCTTCGCCATCACCGGCCCCACCGGCGCGGGAAAGACCACGATTCTTGATGCTATTTGCCTCGCCCTTTATGGACGGACGCCGCGCCTGAGTAAGGTTACCAAGAGCGGAAACGAAATCATGTCCCGCCAGACCGGTGAATGCTTTGCCGAGGTGGTCTTCGAAACCCAGTCTGGACGTTACCGCTGCCACTGGAGCCAACGTCGGGCGCGCAAGAAGCCGGATGGCGAACTCCAGGCCCCGAAGCACGAAATTGCCAATGCCGATTCCGGCGAGATTTTCGAATCCAAGATCAGAGGTGTGGCCGACCAGATCGAGTTGGCTACCGGCATGGATTTTGACCGTTTTACCCGTTCCATGCTGCTGGCCCAGGGCGGCTTTGCCGCGTTCCTGCAGGCAGCACCGGATGATCGCGCTCCGATTCTGGAACAGATCACGGGCACAGAGATCTACAGCCTGATATCCATCCGCGTCCATGAACGCCAGCGCGAGGAATGGGAAAAATTGAGCTTGCTCCAGGTTGAAACGGCAGGCATCGTGATTCTTGAGCCGGAGCAGGAACAAGAGATTGGACAGGCACTTGAGACAAAACAGAAGGAAGCGACAGAACTTGCAGCCAAATCTACTGATATCGAGAAGGCCATTGCCTGGCTCACCGCCATCGATGGGCTGAAGAAGGAAATCGGCAACCTGACTGACGAAGCGAGTAAACTGCTAAGCGATATCGAGACGTTCAAGCCGGATCGTGAAAAGCTCAATCGAGCTTTGAATGCCGTCTCACTGGACGGCGCATACGCGACGCTCACCGCTACCCGTAAGCAGCAGACGGATGACAGAGCCGCATTGAAAACCGAGGAAGATGCGCTTCCTGGAATCGAATCCTCCGCCAAGGAACAGGCCGGAGTACTGAAATCAGCCGAGCAACAAACCGCTCAGGCAAAAGAAGAGCTGAAAGCAGCCGCGCCTGCATTGCAGAAGGTTCGCTCTTTGGATCAGAGACTTGCCGATCAGAAAAAAACTGTTTCGGAAGGAAATGAGGGTTGTAAGAAGGATGTGGCAAAAATTGATGCTGACAAAAAAGCCCGGCATGAAGAACATGAAAAACGATCCAGGGCTCTTGAGGCGTTAGGCCTTGTGAGCGGCTACCTCAAAGAGCATGCGCAGGACGAATGGCTGATCGGTGGTCTGGCTGGAATTGAAGAACAGTTGAGTGATCTGCTCTCCAGGAAAAATGAAAGCGTTCAAAAAGAGATCGACCACGACAAGACAGCGAGAGTCTGGGAACAGGCAGTCAAGTCATTTGATGTCTGTCAGAAGCAATTCGGCATTCGGGAGCAAGAGTTGCAGGATGCCTCAAAACAGCTTCAGCAGGGCAAGGATGCTTTGAGCCAGCTACTGGGGGACCGCTTGTTGCGGGAATACCGCTCCGAGAAAGAAACCCTGCTGCGTGAAATGGCCTTCCTGACGAAAATTGCGGAGCTTGAAGATCATCGGGCAAAGCTGGAAGACGGCAAGCCCTGTCCACTCTGCGGCGCAACCGAACACCCGTTTGCGGAAGGGAATGTCCCTGCTCCCGATGAAACCGAACAGAAGATCGACATCCTGACCAGGCTGATCAGTAAAGCCGAGGATCAGGAAGCCGCGATCAAGAAACTCGAAGAAGCTGAAAACCTGGCCCGCAAAAACCTGGCTGAGGCTGAAAAGCTGGAGTCAGCAGCGGCTAATGACAAGAAGGCTGCCGAAAGAGCGCTTGCCGAAGCGAAAGGCAATCTGGAAAAATTCCAGGCTGATTTTGCCGAACGCAGGCAAGTTGTCTCTAGCAAATTGCTGCCGCTTGGCATTGCAGATGCCCCTGACAGGGATATTTCATTGTTACTTGAAACTCTCAGAGTACGGCTGAAATCATGGCAGGCCCAGGCCAGGGAAAAGACGGACATCGAGAAACAAATTGCTGACATCGACAGTGAGGTGAAGCGGCTGGATGCGGTTATCGAAACTCAAAACATCACCCTGACTGAAAAGCTGGAACGCCTGGAGATCTTGAAAAAGGAACTTGCCGCCGGGAGTAATGAGCGTAATGTGCTTTACGGCGACAAAAAGCCGGACGATGAGGAAAGTCGCTTGAACAAGACGGTTTCTGATGCTGAAGGTGCCGAAAAACAGGCCAGAGAACGGCATAATGAACTCCAACAAAAATGGAATACCGCGAAGGCCTATGTCGAATCTCTGAAGAAACGCATCGACCAACGGGAGCCGGAACTGAGAAGGCTGGAAACTGAATTCGCCGCAGCACTCGCGCCCGTTGGCTTTTCAAATGAAGAACAGTTCCTGACGGCCATATTGCCTTCTGAAGGTCGGGCTGAGTTGACGGCCATGGCCAAGGATCTGGATGATCGACAAGCAGACCTGAAAGCCAGACAGAAGGATCGGGAAACACGCCTGGCCTCGGAAATGGCCCGCAGACTCACCGACAAACCGCTGGAAGTGCTTGAGTCCCAATTCAAGGAACACGAGGAGGCTCTGAGAGAGTTGCGGGACATTATTGCTGCTCTCAGGCACAAGCTAAATGAGAATACAGCTGCAAAAGAGCGGATCAAGGAAAAGCAGGCGGCTATCGAGGCCCAGAAAAAAGAGTGCCACAAGTGGGAAAGTCTGCATGAATTGATCGGTTCCGCGGACGGTAAGAAGTACCGCAATTTTGCCCAGGGACTGACCTTCGAGATGATGATTGGCCACGCTAACCGGCAGCTGCAGAAGATGACGGATCGCTACTTGTTGGTTCGTGATGATGTCCAACCGCTGGAACTCAACGTGATCGATAGCTATCAGGCTGGGGAAATTCGATCCACAAAAAATCTCTCCGGCGGCGAGAGTTTTATCGTCAGCCTGTCCCTGGCGCTGGGTTTATCCTATATGGCCAGCCAGAATGTCCGGGTGGATTCACTGTTTCTGGATGAGGGCTTTGGCACACTAGACGAGGAAGCCCTCGACACCGCTCTGGAAACCCTCGCAGGCCTGCGACAGGAAGGGAAGCTGATCGGCGTCATTTCGCATGTACCTGCCTTGAAAGAGCGCATCAGTACGCAGATTCAGGTAGCGCTCCACGCTGGGGGAAGAAGCCGGATATCCGGCCCTGGATGCGGCACAGCGAACACGACAGAACGTTCAGGAGAAATAGTATAGTTTGCGGCACGCTTTATACAATAATGCTGCAATGGTAGCATTGTAGCCTTTCAGTGATTAGAGGAAGTCAATGGCTGGTCATAGCAAATGGGCCAATATCAAGCACAAGAAGGCCGCACAGGATGCAAGACGGGGAAAGATCTTTACGCGTCTGATCAAGGAAATTACAGTGGCTGCCCGGCTGGGTGGCGGGGATCCGAGCAGCAATCCTCGGCTGAGATTGGCAATGGATAAAGCTTTCGGACATAATATGCCGAAAGATAACGTGGAGCGCGCAATCAAGCGTGGGTGCGGAGAGCTCGGGGGCGTTAACTATGAAGAAATCCGCTACGAAGGTTATGGGGTATCCGGAGCAGCAGTCATGGTTGACTGCATGACGGATAACCGCACGCGAACCGTGGCGGATGTTCGCCACGCGTTTACCAAACACGGCGGCAACCTGGGAACGGATGGCTCTGTTGCATACTTATTCACGCATTGCGGCCAATTATTGTTTGCACCGGGTACCAGTGAAGCACAATTGTTGGAAGCTGCACTTGAAGCGGGCGCCGAGGATGTTATCAGTAATGATGATGGCAGCTTGGAAGTCATTACCGGTCCGGATGTATTCGTGGCAGTCAAGGATGGGCTCGAAAAATCCGGTTTTAAGGCTGAACTGGCTGAAGTAACCTGGAAGCCGGAAAATGAAGTCTTGTTGCAGGGTGATGACGCAACCAGAATGCAGAAGCTGCTGGATGCCCTGGAAGATATAGATGATGTACAGGATGTTTACACCACAGCCATTTTAGATATTTAATCTTGTTACATTCCGGCAAGAATATCCGCATACTGGGAATTGACCCGGGTTTACACATAACAGGCTTTGGCGTTATCGAAAAAAATGGAAACCAATTAAGCTACCTTGGGAGCGGCTGTGTCGTAACCGGAAAATCCGGTTTGCCGGATCGCTTGAAGACCATTCTCGATGGGCTGAATGAAATTATTCAGCAGCACCAGCCGGAGCAGGTTGCTGTAGAGCAGGTTTTTGTCAATGTCAACCCAAAATCAACACTGCTGCTCGGACAAGCACGTGGTGCCGCAATTAGTGCTGCAGTCCTGCATGAACTTTCTGTGTTCGAATATACCGCACTGCAAATCAAACAATCCGTAGTCGGAAACGGACATGCCCGGAAAGAGCAAGTGCAGGAAATGGTTATGCGATTGTTGAGATTGGGGGAGCGTCCTCGTCCGGATGCAGCCGATGCGCTGGCCTGTGCCATTTGTCATGCTCATGGAGGAACAGGTTTGCTTGCCCTGGGGATGCGCAATCACTCAAACCGGGGCAGTTGTCGGTGATTGGCAGGATCACCGGATTGCTGCTGGAGAAACATCCTCCGCTGGTGCTGGTCGATGTACAGGGTGTTGGTTATGAGATTGATGTACCGATGAGTACCTTCTGTAAGCTACCCGATATTGGTAACAGGATAACACTCCACACCCATTACTGGGTGCGAGAGGATGCGCATTTATTGTTTGGTTTTATGACAGAGCAGGAGCGAACGCTGTTTCGCCAGCTTACAAAAATCTCTGGCATTGGTGCGAGAACAGGTTTGGCAATCCTGTCCGGCTTGAGCGTCACCGATCTCCATCAGGCTGTGGTATCACAGGACAGCATTCGCTTAACCGGGATTCCCGGCATTGGAAAGAAAACAGCAGAGCGTTTACTGCTGGAATTACGTGACAAGATCAACCCGGCATCAGTTCTGTCCGCAACGGGAACGGTTACGTCCGGCATTGGTAGAGACATTCTCTCTGCATTATTGGCGCTGGGCTATAATGGCCGCGAAGCTGACCGGGCATTAGCGCAATTACCGGAAGGCGTTACAGTATCTGACGGTATCATGCAGTCATTGAAATTTTTATCGAAAGCAAAATAACACTCTGACTGATCTTAAATGATTGAATCGGATAGAATTCTTACTGCTTCCCCGTTTTCTTCTCAAGAGGAAGTCATAGAACGTGCACTTCGCCCCGTTCATCTGGATGACTATGTCGGTCAGGAAAAGATTCGTGAGCAGTTAAAGATCTTTATCGAAGCTGCCAGGCAAAGGCAAGAAGCGCTGGATCATGTGCTGCTGTTTGGTCCACCCGGACTGGGTAAAACAACACTGGCCCATATTGTTGCTCGCGAAATGGGCGTGAATTTGCGGCAGACTTCCGGCCCGGTGCTGGAGCGTGCGGGTGATCTGGCCGCTTTGCTGACCAATCTGGAAGCTAATGATGTACTGTTTATTGATGAAATTCACCGGCTTTCACCCGTTGTCGAGGAAATACTGTATCCCGCGATGGAAGATTATCAGCTTGATATCATGATCGGTGAAGGGGTGGCAGCAAGGTCGGTCAAGATTGATTTACCGAGTTTTACTCTGGTAGGCGCTACCACGCGCGCAGGCATGCTGACCAATCCGCTGAGAGATCGCTTTGGCATCGTCTCCCGCCTGGAGTTTTATACCACGGACGAATTATGCAAGATCGTCATCCGCTCCGCTAGCCTGTTCAACGTTGATATAACTGTCGATGGCGCCAGCGAAATTGCACGCCGATCACGAGGTACACCACGTATTGCCAATCGTTTGTTACGCAGAGTACGTGATTTTGCTGAAGTTCGGGCAAATGGGCGTGTGGATCGTCAGGTGGCTGATGCGGCTTTGCTGATGCTGGATGTGGATGCTACTGGCCTGGATGTGCTGGACAGAAAACTGCTGCTGGCAGTACTGGAAAAATTTGATGGCGGCCCGGTGGGTGTGGATAATCTTGCTGCTGCCATTAATGAAGAGCGTGACACGATCGAAGAAGTACTGGAGCCCTATCTTATTCAACAGGGTTTTTTGCAGCGCACGCCGCGTGGCCGCATGGCAACCGCTATGGCTTATCAGCATTTCGATATCATTCCCTCACAACGAACTACTGTCCCAAGCCTGTTCGATTCGGATTAAAAGCTGACAACAACCCGTAAACCAGGAATTCAATATCTTTGAAGAGTATTTTACAAAAATGAAAACTGCTTTTGTTCATCCTGTACGCGTTTATTACCAGGATACAGATACAGGAGGCGTTGTTTATCATGGATCCTACCTTAATTTCATGGAGCGCGCCCGTTATGAGTGGTTGCGCGATCTGGGGTTTACAGTGGATACCATGATCCGGTCACACAAAATGATTTTTCTGATTCGCTCACTCAGTATCGAATATTTTAAACCGGCAGTATTAGACGATCTGTTGAACATCACCGTGAAGGTGACAGAAATTGGCAGAAGCCGGATAACGTTGCAGCAGCAGATTGTGCGTGAGCAAGATACGCTGGCCGACGCAACTGTCCATGCAGTATGTGTCGGATCAGATACGTTAAAACCAATTAGTATTCCACCTCTTCTTCGTCAAAAAATAGAAAACAGCCGCCATGAGTAAAACCATCACCCAGGATTTATCATTTCTTCACCTGATTGGCAGCGCAAGCTTACCAGTTCAACTGGTTATGCTGTTATTACTGCTGGCTTCGCTTGTTTCCTGGTGGTTTATTTTCAGGAAATTGTTTACGCTCCGCCAGGAAATCAAACAAACCGATGAATTTGAAAGCATATTCTGGCGTGGCTCGGATTTGAACGTGCTTTATCAGCGGGCAGCCAGTGCACGTCATGCAGCAGGCGGTATGGAACGTATTTTTGAAGCCGGGTTTCGTGAATTTACCAAATACCAGCCGGGAACCGATATTGGCCCCGTCATGGATAGTACGCGTGGCGCAATGCGGGCTGTTTACCAACGGGAAATGGACAGGCTTGAGTCACATTTGTCATTCCTGGCTACTGTGGGATCAGTTAGCCCTTATGTAGGGTTGTTTGGAACGGTGTGGGGAATCATGAATGCCTTTCGCGAGTTGTCCAGTGTGAGTCAGGCAACGATTGCGCATGTTGCACCCGGCATTGCCGAAGCGCTGATTGCAACGGCAATGGGGCTTTTTGCAGCGATTCCTGCTGTGATTGCCTATAACCGCTACGCCAGTGACACTGCTCAACTTGCCACGCGCTACGAAAGCTTTATAGAGGAAGTATCCAATGTTCTGCAACGTCGTGTGGCCAAACCCCGGGATATGGCGAATTTCTCATGATCCAACGTCGCAATAAACGTCGGTTGATGAACGAGATCAATGTTGTGCCATACATTGATGTCATGCTGGTACTGCTTATCATTTTTATGATTACAGCGCCACTCATCCAACCCAGTCAGATCGAGTTACCTGAAATTGGTAAATCATCTATGCCACCAGCAGAGCCTCTGGAGGTTACAATTGCTGCAAATGGAAGCCTTACGTTACGCGATCGTGCCGGAGCGAACCAGGAACAGCAGGTTGATCGCAACCAGCTGGTGGAGCTGATCAAGGCTAAACAGGCACAGAATGTCGATCAGCCTGTTGTGATCGCGGCAGATAAAAATGTCCGCTATGAAGAAGTGATTCGCATAATGGATCTGCTGCAACAACAACAAATCCGTAAAATCGGATTGTTAACCAGGTCAAAATAAACGAGCGGGGTGTATACGCAATGATCCGGCTACCTGGACATAAGAGCGAACCGGGAAAACTGCGTGCAGCGTTGTTTGCCTTGCTGGTACACGCCGCGTTTCTTGCTTTGCTGGTGTTTGGCCTGAACTGGAAAAATGATGTGCCCGAGGCAATGTCTGTTGATTTATGGGCCGAACTGCCCCGGCAATCTGTCAAACCTGCTCAGTCTGTCGAAAAAGTAACGTCCAAGCCCGAGCCAGTTAAAGTTAAGCCACAGCCACAGCCACAGC